>NZ_JAGDYT010000003.1:150011-226430 GCF_049116555.1 Maricaulis maris
CTTGACCAAGCAAGGCCTATCCGGCGGACTCTCGGCAAGCGCTGAATGGGTTGACTTGCGCCATCGCGCCATTCGCACATCCACCGTGCGTCAACTCCCTCCCTTGCTCCCGCCCTCAACTCCCCCTATACCGCCGCAAGACGTATCTGTGTGCCCTTGGCGACCCAGGAGACGGGATGAGCCGCGCGGAATTTTCCTACGACTTCCCCCACCGCCACCTCGTTTCGGTGGCAGACCTCAACCCCGTTGATATCCAGATCATATTCGAGCGCGCCGCGCATTATCTGGCGGCCAACCGGACGCCGGACAAGCGCAGCGATGCCTTGCGGGGCCTGACGGTTCTCAACCTCTTCTTCGAGGCCTCGACGCGGACCCAGGGCTCGTTCGAAGTGGCCGGCAAGCGGCTCGGCGCCGATGTGGTCAATTTCGCGGTCGCGAGTTCGTCGGCCTCCAAGGGGGAAAGCCTGTCCGATACGGCGCGAACCCTCGCGGCCATGAAGCCCGACATCATGGTCGTCCGGCACTCGGCGACTGGCGCCCCGCAATTCTTGGCCGAGCGGACCGGACTGTCGGTGGTCAATGCCGGCGACGGCATGCATGAGCACCCGACCCAGGCCCTGCTCGACAGTTTCACCCTGTCACAGCACTGGGGATCGGTAGGCGGCCGCCGCATCCTGATCGTCGGCGACATCCTGCATTCGCGTGTCGCCCGGTCGAATATCGGCCTGCTGAACATTCTCGGCGCCGAGATCCGCCTGTGTGCCCCGCCAACCCTGCTGCCCTCGGATGTCGACCAGTGGGGCTGTGATGTCTTCCACGATCTCGACGAGGCACTGAAGGGTTGCGACGCGGTCATGGCCCTGCGCCAGCAACGTGAACGCATGTCGGGCGGTTTCGTACCGTCCGAGCGGGAATTCTTCCACCTGTTCGGCCTGACGCATGAGCGCCTGGAGGTCGCCTCGCCGGACGTGCTGGTGATGCATCCCGGTCCGATGAATCGCGGCGTCGAAATCCATACCAAGCTGGCCGACGATCCCGACAGGAGCGTGATCCTGGAACAGGTGGAAAGCGGCGTCGCTGTCCGCATGGCAATCCTCGAACTGATTGGCGCCAATATCCGCAAGGAGGCCTCGGCATGAGTACAAGCCTGGCCATCACCAATGCCCGCCTTGTCGACCCGGCCTCCGGTCATGACGGCCCGGGCGGGGTATTGATCGAGGACGGCGTGATCGCCCAGATGGGCAATGAGCTGGACCTCGATGCCGCGGACGAGGTCATCGACGCCAAAGGTCGCATCCTCGCGCCTGCCCTCATCGACCTGCGATGTGCCAAGGAACCCGCGCTGACGCCTGATGGCGAAACGATCGACACACTGTGCGCGGCCGCCATGAGCGGAGGCTTCGGCACCCTTGTCCTGGCACCCAATGCCCGCTCGCCGCTGGACAAGGCGGATGGTTTTGCCGGCATGTCGCGGGGGCTGGACCAACGCAGCGTCCGCATCCTGTCCGCCTGTGGCGCGACCCAGGGGCTCGCCGGTGAACAGATGGCCGAGATCGGCCTGATGGTCCGCGGCGGCGCTGTCTATGCCGGCCAGGGGGATCAACCGATCGCCGACACGCGGCTGATGCGCCGCCTGCTGTCCTACACCAGCCAGTTCGATATATGGCTCGCCTGCCGCCCGGCCGATGCCGGCCTGTCCCGCGGCAGTGTCGTGATGGAAAGCGACTGGTCGGCCCGCATGGGATTGCCCTCCGAACCGGCCGTGTCCGAACGCATCGCCATCGAGCGCGACGCCGCGCTGGCGGAACTGTCCGGCGGCAAGCTGATGATCGACCGGCTGTCGACCGCGGCCGGCCTCGACGCCCTGCGCCATGTCCGCAGCCGCGACCTCGAGATCGCCGCCACGGTCGCGGTTGCCCACCTGACCCTCAATGAAGTGGATGGCGGCGCGCTCGACAGCGCCTTCCGCATGGATCCGCCACTGCGCGGGGAAGCCGACCGGCTGGCCCTGGTCGAGGCCGTCACGGCCGGCGAGATCGATGCGGTCGTTTCCGATCACCGCCCGACCCCGTTCGACGACAAGGCCGACCCGTTTGCCCTGGCGATGGCCGGGACGCTGAGCCTCGAGACCATGCTGGGCGCCATGCTGGGTCTGGTTCACGACGGAGAGCTGGAGCTGATCGATGCGCTGCGGGTGATGACCAGTGGCCCGGCCGACCTGCTCGGCCTGCCCCAGGGACGTATCGCGGTCGGCGCGCCGGCCGACCTCATTCTCATCGATGGCGACAAGCCATGGGTCTGCCAGCCCGACGCATTCGCCTCGGCGCGCGGCAATTCAGCCTGGGCCGGCCGCCGTTTCCAGGGACGGGTCTTGCAAACCATCGTCGCCGGAGACACACTCTACAACCCATAGGTGCAAACATGATGCTCGCAAACCTGATCCAAGACGCGGCCCAGTCCGCCGGGAGCTATGGCCTGGCATGGTCAGACGGGCAGACCAGCATGTTGGGTGGCCTCCTGATCGCACTCGCTGCCGCCGGTGGCTACCTCTTCGGTTCCATTCCCTTCGGACTGGTGCTGACGCGCCTGGCCGGGCTCGGCGATATCCGCGCTATCGGCTCGGGCAATATCGGCGCGACCAATGTCCTGCGCACTGGCCGCAAGGATCTCGCCGCCCTCACCCTCATTCTCGATGCTGGCAAGGCCGGAATCGCCGCCGCCGTGTTCGGTTACTTCCTCGGGACCACGGCGGGCCTCGTCGCCGGCGCCTTTGCCTTTGCCGGGCATTGCTTCCCGGTCTGGCTCGGCTTCAAGGGCGGCAAGGGGGTCGCCACCTTTGTCGGTACCATGCTGGTCGTGTTCTGGCCGGTGGGTGTGACCGTGATTGCGACCTGGCTGGTCATGGCGGCAATTTTCCGGATTTCCTCCCTGGCGGCGCTCGCCGCTGCGCTGGCAGCGCCCTTTGCTGCCTTCGCCTGGGGTCGCCTCGATGTCGCGATCATGGCCGGGGGGCTCACTGTGCTGATCTACTGGCTGCACCGCGCCAATATACAGCGTCTCTTCAAGGGCGAGGAACCGCGCATCGGCGGCAAGAAGGCCAAGGCCGAGACGCCCACCGAAGATCCGGACACACCCGCGACATGACAATGACGGGGCCCAGCCACACCGACAGGGTGATGTGGCTGCGCCTCGCGCGGACCAGAGGCCTGGGCGCAACCGGCTTTGCCCGCGCGATTGCCCATTATGGGTCGGCGGACGCCGCGCTGGACGATCTGCCCCGCCGCGCCCGCAATGCCGGCCGCCGCGCCCTGGACATTCCGCCTGCTGACCGGATCGAAGCCGAACTCGAACAGATAGAGCGCGTCGGCGCGCGACTGATCACCGGCCTCGACGACGATTTCCCGGCCCTGCTTGTCGCCATACCCGCACCGCCACCCGCCATCATTGTGCGCGGCGACACCGCCCTGCTCACCCGTCCCGCCTGCGCCATGGTCGGAGCGCGCAATGCCTCCGCCGTGGGATTGCGCTTTGCCCGCGAACTGGCCAACGGGCTTGGCCGCGAGGGCCTCGTGATTGTCTCCGGCCTTGCGCGCGGGATTGATGGCGCCGCCCATGCCGGCGCGATCGAGAGCGGAACGATAGCGGTCCTGGCCGGCGGCATTGATCACATCTACCCGCCGGAACATGCGGCGCTTCATGAACGCATCGGCGAAACCGGTTTGCTGCTCTCCGAAATGCCGTTGGGCCGGACGCCAACAGCGCGGGACTTCCCACGTCGCAACCGCCTCATCTCCGGTCTTGCCCTGGGCAGCCTGGTCGTGGAAGCGGCGCTGCGCTCCGGCTCCCTGATCACCGCCCGCTATGCTGGTGAACAGGGCCGTGAAGTCATGGCTGTGCCCGGCTCGCCTCTCGACCCGCGCGCCCGTGGCTCAAACCAGCTCCTGCGCGATGGAGCGCACTTGATTGAGAACGTGGATGATGTCCTCGCCATCCTCGCCGATGCGCGCCCACCCATGCCATCCCCCAGGGCGCTGGAAGAAGGCCCTGCACCCGCCAGCGCTGACCTGTTTGAGGCCGGGGACGAGATCGATGAAGCAAGTCACCAACCCGAAACAATCCTGGCCCGCACGCCGCTCGATCAGTTGCGAGCCTTGCTCTCCCCGGCACCTGTGTCGGGCGATGAGCTCGCGCGGGCGGCACAGCTTCCCGTCGGCACGGTGCACGCACTATTGCTGGAAATGGAGATGAGTGGCGAGATCGCCAGCCTGCCAGGCGGGATGGTTCAACGCCGGCGCCAGAGCTGATTTAGGCGAACAGCTTCCATCTCGACGTAATTTGCAGCGAGTTCGATCAGGCAGGCGCTTTGGCCATAGCCATGATGGAAGGCATCTTCGGACAGGGAGCGCAGCTTGCGAGCCAGATGGTCGGATGCGCCATCCAGGGGCTGCACGCCGGGCAAGGGATGCCCGAACAAGTCATGGCCAGGCTTTATCCGGCGCGCCATTTCACCCTCCCACCTCAATGGAACGGTAAAACAGTCAAAACACAAATACAACCTTGAGTATAATGGATGCGCTACTCGCCCAATTCAGCCAGCAAGCAATCGCGCGCTTCCTGAACCTGGCGCGCCAGCGCAGCTGAGCCCTCACCCGTGTCCGGATGGACTTTCTTCATGAGTCGGCGGTGCGCGGCCCGAATGGTCTCGACATCGGCATCTTCATCCACACCGAGAATGTCGCGCGCCTCGGCCAGTGTCATGCCGCCTCTCGCCGGAGGTCGGCCGCTTCCAGCCTGGTCGCCCCTCGGGCCGCCAGGCCGCCGGGTACTGCCTGGCCGTAGCGCCTCGCCCAGCATGCCGAGTCCGAACACGCCGACCGGACCGCCTAGAATGACCGCACCGCGCAGACTGATCACAATCCCCGCCAGCAAGGCACCACCGCCCAGGATGATACGGACCATTTTGGCAGCCCTGGCCGTTTTCTGGCGAGCAAACCACCATGCCGCGCCAAGAAGGGCGAGCAAAGCGAGGGTTCCGAGCACGAACGGGGTCATCAGAACGGAATGGTCTCGCCCTGGAGGCCGGGCAGTTTGAGGATGATCAACAGGTCGCGCAGCTCCTGGCGGGCCGCGACATGGCTCATGGTGAAGGTCACCGTCGAACCGCTCTCGGTCAGATCGAGCAGGGTCAGTCCCAGCGGGAAGAGTTCGCGGTAGATGACCCGCTCGGCGAAGCCGGGAGCCAGCCGGAAGCCGATCCGCTGGGAAAGCATTTTCAGCCCCTCGCCCACGCGTCGTTTATTGCGTGCATCAAGCATGGAGATTCGGTTGCGCATGACGACCCAGTCGATCGAGCGTTTCTCAAGCTGGGCCTTGCGCTTTCGGCATTCCCACAACATCTCCGAGTAGACACTCGGCTTGCCGACCTCGTAACTTTCCGGATCAATCTCGGCCAGCAAATCGAAATCGACAAAACTGTCATTAACCGGCGTGATCACGGTATCGGCGCTGGAATGGGCCAGCCGGGAATAGAGCGTATCTGCCCCGGGGGCATCAATAATTATGAAGTCGCAGCTGCTTTTCAGGCGCGACAAGGCCTCGGAGAAGCGCTCGGTCTCCTCCTCTTCGACCAAATCGAGATCCCGGTGCGCGCTGGGCGCGAGGACTTCTTCGCTCGGGCGTGGCAGGGAGAGGCCGTGACGCTCGCACCAGCGCTGACGATTGGCGAGATAGCGCCCGAAGCTGCGTTGGCGCAGATCGAGGTCAATGGCACCAACAGTCTTGCCCATGCGCAGGAGGGCAACGGCAAGATGCATGGCCACGGTCGACTTGCCGGCACCGCCCTTCTCATTGCCAACCACGAGAATATGCGCCGCGCGAACACCCTCGCGGACACGGCCCAGCGGCCTGGTTGGCAAACGAAAACCGGTCTGACTTGTCATCTTGCCTCAAATCTAGACCACGCTTGAGGCGCGCAAAATCCCCGCGCGCAGGCAATGATGCTATTGCCCTGCAGTCGAGGCCATATCCGCCATGCGCCGCCCGGAGAAGTCAACCGCCGCGCAATAGGCGCCGCTCGCCTGCAATTGCTGACAAACGGCGCGCGCCTCGCCGGCGGTGTCGAACGGCCCGGCCTTGAGACGCAGGTACCGGCCCTGGCCGGCTATGTTGGCCTCGCTCAGCCGGGCATCCAGTGAGCCGAGAATTTCGGGATGGGCCGCCATCAATTCCGTCCAGCCGCGTTGCGCGGTCTCGACGCGGCGATAGGAGGCCAGGTGAACCGCATGTTGCAGGCTGGGCGCGTCCACCATGTCCGCGGGCGGAGGTGGAAAATCGCCCATTTCGACGGACATTGCCACCGGCAGGTCCGGCGTCTCGCCTGGCGCATTAAGGCCAACGATCGCATTGGCCAGCGCTTGCAATTCCGGCTCGACACGCTCGAGCGCATCCGGGTCGAAACGCGCCAGATGCGCCAATTCCCGCGACATTGCGTCAGCAAGCTGGGCAGTGCGAGTCGGCGCGACCGCGACCTGCGGCTCCGCATCCAGGGCCGAGCTGGCCGGGTCAGCGGTGGAGGCGCAGCCCGCGAGGGCGAAGGCAGCCAGAAAAACGGTCAGTCGTTTCATGTCATTACCGTAGACGAAATAGGATTGCTTGCCTGTATCATCGCTTATGATTATCCCCAAGCGACCCGTTTTGTGGACCCCTGCATGATCACCCAGCAAATCCCCCACGCCGCCACGATATCCGCCCTGCGCACACGCATACGCAGCTGGCGTGACGACCGCCTGACTGTGGGGTTTGTCCCGACCATGGGCGCCCTGCATGACGGCCACTTGTCGCTGGTTCGTCTGGCCAAGGCCCAGTGCGACCGCGTGGTGGCGAGTATTTTCGTCAATCCCAAGCAATTCGCGCCGGGTGAGGATCTCGATGCCTATCCCCGCACACTCATGGACGACGCTGAAAAACTGACCAGTGCCCGGTGTGACCTGATCTACCTGCCCACCCCGGACATCATGTATCCTGACGGCTTCTCCGCCACGATTGCCCTGAAGGGCCCGGCTCTGGGGCTCGAAACGGATATACGTCCGCATTTCTTTGACGGCGTCGCCACAGTTGTGGCCAAGCTCTTCAATCAGGTCCGCCCTGACATGGCGTTTTTCGGCGAGAAGGATTACCAGCAATTGCTGGTGATCCGGCAATTGGTGAAGGATCTGGATTTTCCGATCGATATCCTCGCCGGCGCCACCGGTCGCGACCGCGACGGGCTCGCCCTGTCCTCGCGCAATGCCTATCTCACTGCCGATGAACGCACCCGGGCCGGCCAGCTCAATATCATCCTGAAGAACTTCGCCAGGGCGCTCGAGACCGGCACGGATCGCAAAACCGCGGAAGCCCAGACGCTCAAGGCTTGCCAGGACGTGTTCGACAGCATCGACTATGTCGAGGCCCGCTGCGCCGACACCCTCGCCGTGCTTGACCCTGGTCCGATCACCGGACCAACCCGCATTCTCGCCGCAGTCAGGCTGGGTTCAACTCGCCTGATCGATAACATGGCCGCCAAGCCGCCTTTGTAATGCCGGAATACCGGCTAAGCTGCGCGAGACACTTGTCCGGGAGACCCGCATGATTGCCCGAAACCTTGCTGCCCTCGCCCTGTGGGCCAGTTTGCCCCTCATCGCCTGCGCGCAGGCGCCAGAGGTCATCAGACCGGAAATCGTCGCGACCTACCCGCATGATGCCAACGCCTTCACCCAAGGCCTCTTCATCCACGACGGGGATTTGTTCGAAAGCACCGGGCAGGTTGGGCAATCCACACTGCGGCGCGTTGCGCTAGAGACCGGCCTCGTCGAGCAAAGCGTCGCCATCGCACCGCCGATTTTCGGCGAGGGCTCGGCCCGCATCGGCGATGAGATTTTCATGCTCAGCTGGGTGTCGGAACGCGGCTTCATCTTCGACGCGGACACCTTCGAGCAGGTCGACAGTTTCAGCTATCCCGGCGAAGGCTGGGGCCTGACCTATGACGGCAATCACCTCATCCTGTCCGACGGAACACCCGAGCTGCGCTTCCTCGATCCCGAGACGATGACGCTGTCGCATTCCATCAATGTCACGCTCAATGGTCGGCCGGTCCGGCGCCTCAACGAGCTGGAATGGATTGATGGCATGATCTGGGCGAATATCTGGGAGACCCGATCCATCGTCCGCATCGATCCGGAAAGTGGTGTCGTGGACGCCATGATAGACCTCAGCGCCCTCATCCCGCCCTCCGTGGCCGGCCGCCGGGATGCTGTTGCGAACGGGATTGCGTGGAATGCGGAGACGGGCCAGATTTACGTGACCGGAAAGCTCTGGCCGACCCTTTATGAAATCCGGCTACCTGAGAGCACCCCGTAATAGATGGGTGATCGCCATCAAGATTCTGGCAACACGTCTGCCGACCAAACCTCGCCTTTACTGGCTCACGCTCGCGCTGGCAGGCTGTCTGGCTATCTATATGGCGATTTGGTTTCTGGCCGTGCTGCTCGCGGTTACCACTGACAATCCGAGCCGAATGTTCAATGCGGACGTGCGCGAAATTCTGCACCACCTCACCGCGACCGATCTGGCTCTTTGCCTCGCAATCGTCGCGGCTTCCTTCGTGACTGTCACGCTTTTCGCCATGCGTCACGCAGCCTGCGCGATCCCGCTAATGGCGGCCGTATTGTTACACATCACACTGTGGATCCGACTGACCGCCCATCCGGTCTATGATGCATCCATCGGACTTCTGGTCATCACACTCGAAATCCTCATCCTGATGCTGATCCTGCGACTTTGGGACATGGGCCGGAAAATCTGACACGGCGCTCTACCAGGCGCCCAGCTCCAGCAGTTTGGCCCGCAATTCATCGGGCAGCTCGTCTCCGCCCTCCCCGCTGACACCCAGATCGCGCGGCGCGTCTTCCGGTTTGAGGTATCGCCACCCCTGGAAGGGGCGGCGCGGCGCGGCCGATGTCCGGATGATTTCCGGTGACATGATGATCGCACACCGTTTGATCCCGTCACTGCCCGTCACGTGCTCCAGGCCGATGATGTCAGAGCGGCACTGGATGGCACCCGACATGACCCAATAGAGTGATCCACCGGCTTCAACCTCAGCCTTGCGGGCCGGAAACATGCGCGTGACATGCATCGCCACCTCCGGTTCGCCGGCCGCACGGCGCGCCGCCATTTCGCGGTCGCGATGCGCTTCGAGATCCTCGACCGAGGAGACGCCGACACAGAGTTTGACGATGTGAACAACCATGAGCCGGAGTTAGGCCGACTCAGGCCCGGGGTCAAAGCGGGAACGGCATTCGGGATTGTCTGGACAGGGCGGACAAGGCCTCGTAAGGGGGTTTCATGACGCTATCACATCGATCCTTGCAGGCCTATGCGCGTCCAGCCTTTGCGGTGATTTGTGCACTCTTGCTGATCGCACCGCTCTTTTTCATCAGCCAGATCATACTGGGTGTACTGGGCCTCCCGGAGATCAGTCCCTTCGGCGCCGAGGGTCGCAATATCCTTGCCCACACACCGGTGTTCTCATTGGTTGCGCCCTTCCTGCGGGCCTCGCTCATCGGGCTGGTGCTGATCCTGCTGCTGCGCCGCTCGAACTGGACGGCAGTGGTCTTCATGATCGCAACGCTGATCCACCTGGTGAGTTGGATCATTATTCTGAGCAACGCCTACTTCACGCTCCCGACGGGCTATCTGACACTGGCTCTGGAAGCGGCCGGGATCTATCTGCTCTTTCGCTATCCGCGATTACGCGGGCCGCGCGCCGAAGCGGCGGCCCGGGCCAGTTCGGTCTCTGTCAGCGACCGCTGACAGCCTCGCCGAGAAACTCGATGTCGCTGAATGCCAGCTCGAAGCTCTGGTCAAAATCCTGGAAGGCGGCCGAGCCGGAAATGGATTGGCTGAGCCGCGTCAGGACTGGCGCGGGCACGCCATCGACACGTTCATAGGCCTGCACCATCTCAAAGGCATGAAGACGGACCGCGAAATGGGGCTTGAAGCTCTCCGGCGCCCAAAGTCTGAGCTCTTGCACTTCTGTCGGACGACCGCCGATCGTCAGGCGGCCCCGCAAATGCCCCGCAACATCCATCTCTGCATCACCGAGTTCTGGCTCGAAATCGAAGATCCAGCCCGAGCCTGTCTCCTCAGCGAGACTCAAACTGCCCGGCGCAATATCGGCCTCGGCAAGCGAGAAAAAGAGGCCGTTGCCCGTGTCGTCATCACCGGCTTCATTATCCTCATCTTCGTCTTCGTCTTCGGCAAAGCCCGCCCACAGGCCGGCCTGCATGTCACTCAGCTCTTCCTCGGGCGGCGAGACAAGGTGCCAGCGCTCGCCATCGGCAAGGCTGCCGTCAAAACGACCGACCAATTCACCATCATCATTGGTGACGCGAAGGGTGAACCGCCAATCCTCCTCACGGGCCGCAAGGTCGCTGTTGGCGAACGCTTCGATGAGAACAGGATGGAGCGCGTCCTGCGCATGCACAGGAGCCACTGCCAGGCCGGCGGAGACGCAGGCGGCGCCGGCGGCCGCCCAGAAAGATACAGACTTCATGATGTGTTCCCGACAGGTTGGATGGTTCAACAATCAACCCCCATTGGAATCTGTGCCACAAACGCAAAAGCGAGGGGACCGGAAATCCCCTCGCCTTACAACATTGTCATGTCGATGAGGACCAATCGCCTCAGGCCGCCGCTTCGCGATTGACGAAGCCTTCCGGCGCATCCGGATCGATATCAAAGGTCCGCTCGGATTTCGGCATCGGCCGCGCCGCCTCGCCGAACAGCTTGATCTTCAGTTTGATCGCATAGGTCAGCATGCGTTTCATCAGCGCCCCCAACCCGTCGGTGCGGGTTTCGGTCGGCACATGACCGAATTGCCGGCGCAGCACGCCATTGGCGAAAAGAATGGAATTTTGCAGGCGCGATTGCGGTGTCGAAATCTCGAAGGGGACCGAGACATTGACGCCGGACTGGTTCTCGATCCGGTGGGGACCATGCAGCGGCCAGTTGGCAGCCATGCCGGGGTGAAGATCAACCGTGAAGGCATCCTTGTCCCAGGCCGGATCGAACGGGATGTCCTCGGTCTTGTCGTGATGCAGGACAGATTCGACGTCATCGGTATTGAGATAGGGTCTCGTGGCCGGGTAGGTGCGGAAACGCTTCACACCGCGCATATGCCACAACATGGTCTCGGAGACGTCAGAATGCAGGAAAACCTGCGCCGTCGGCGAGGAGATCAGGATACCGGCTTCGGCGCTCAACGGGCGAAATGACGGATCAGCCTTTTTCATGTCGGCCAGCATGGCATCATAGATCGGGCGGTATTCCGGATCCTGGTCCATGGCATGTCGCAGATTGATCCACAGCTTGCCCTTGCGGACCGCTTCGATCAGTTCGAGACCGGTCAGCGCGCCGGGATCTCCGGCCCGCCAGCTGTCATGATCGGTGGCGTCGTCGCCCATTGTGCAAAAATCGATCAGGTCACGCGGATGGCGCTCGACCAGCGCAGCCAGGGCCACGTCGGAAAAAGCATGATGTTCGTGGTAATTGTGGCGCACCGTGACCGGCTCATGGCGAAACTTCTGCTTCGCGTCATCCGACCAGGTCGAGCTGAATTGATCCATATAGGTGTCACGCATTGAACCATCTCCCGTGAAGTCTCCCCGGAAGGAGCAAGAGATGTGCCGGTTTCGCGTGTGGGGGGAGCGGGTCGAGGTCGCCGTTAGCGCTTGATGATGGACCGATCCGCGATCAGTCCCCACCATTCATAGCTTGCGTTCACGCCCAATTTTCACCGGGCTTCCCGAGGCCCATTCGGAGAGTTGGATCGGACAGTTGATCAAGCCACCGCCTCTTCCAGCGCTTCCAGGGCCACAAGGACATCGCCCTCGGCGACCTGGCCGCCGGCTGTCACGCTGAGCTCGCCGATCACGCCATCACGCGGCGCGGCCAGGGCGTGCTCCATCTTCATGGCTTCCAGCACCACAAGAGCCTGCCCTTTGGTAACGCGGTCCCCCGCCTTCACATTGACCGCAAGCACCTTGCCCGGCATTGGCGCCTTGACGGTATCGCCCGCTTCCATCGCGTCCGCAGCGGCTTCCGGATTTTCGAAGGCGAAGACCGTCGCCCGGCCGCGACAGGCGACAAGCACGCCACCATCCACGGCCTCGCAGACCGCCTGAAGGCCGAGCCCATCAGCGCGCGCACCGAAACTACAGCCACGATCATGGCTTTCGATCGCGAGATCGGTGATCCGGGTTGTCTCGGTGCCAACCGTCACTTCCAGGGCGTGACCGACCCGCTGCAGCACGACCGTCACAATCTCATCGCCGACCTCGAACCGGTGGCGCAAACGCGGGTCAGAATTGAGACGCCAGCCATCGGCGGCTTCGAACGGGTCCAGGGCCCCTGCCAGGACCGGGCGCAGATCAAGCGCACCAAGCAGGGCAAACGCCGCGTCCACCGGCCTTACGGGGGCTGGAATGAGGTCATCCAGATACGTCTCGATGAAACCGGTCGACAAGCGTGCCGCCAGAAACTCGTCATGCACCGCTGCACGGCGCAGGAAAGCGGCATTGGTCCGCACCGGATAGACGACCAGCTCGTCAATCATCTCGGCGAGGGTGTGAGCCGACTCGGTGCGCGTATCGCCGTGGGCAATCAGCTTGGCGATCATCGGATCGTAATAGAGCGAGACTTCACCGCCCTCTTCGACGCCCGTATCCACGCGACGGCCAGTTCCAGCCTGCGGGAATTCGAGACGCTCCAGCGGGCCGGTCGACGGCAGGAAGCCAGCCACCGGATCTTCGGCATACAGGCGCGCTTCCATGGCGTGCCCGGAAAGATGGATACTGTCCTGCTCAGGCACGGAGCCACCGGCAGCGACCTTGAGCTGCAGCTCGACCAGATCAAGGCCTGTGACCATTTCGGTGACCGGGTGTTCGACCTGGAGTCGGGTATTCATCTCCATGAAGAAGAAGCCATCCTCGCGCAGCTCGCCAGATCCGTCGACGATGAACTCCACTGTGCCGGCGCCGACATAACTGACCGCCCGGGCGGCATTGATGGCGGCGGAACACATGGCCTGGCGCACATTCGGCGTCATGCCCGGCGCCGGGGCTTCCTCGATCACTTTCTGGTGGCGGCGCTGCAGCGAGCAATCGCGCTCATAGAGATGGATGACCCGGCCGCGGCTGTCGCCGAAGATCTGGACTTCGATATGGCGCGGATTGGTGATGAATTTCTCGATCAGGACGCGATCATCGCCGAAACTCTTCGAGCTCTCTCGCTTGCAGCTGTCCAGCGCGGCAAGAAAGTCTTCGGCCGCTTCGACCTTGCGCATCCCCTTGCCACCGCCGCCGGCAACCGCCTTGATCAGAACCGGAAAACCGATATTCCCGGCCTCTGCGGCCAGGTGATCGGGATCCTGATTCTCGCCGTGATAGCCCGGCGTGACCGGCACGCCCGCCTTTTCCATCAACGCCTTGGCCTGGTCTTTCAGACCCATGGCCCGGATGGCGTCCGGAGACGGACCGACGAAAGTGATGTCATTTCTGGCGCACGCTTCGGCAAAAGCCGCATTCTCGGACAGGAAGCCATAACCGGGATGGATCGCGTCGGCGCCGGTGACAATGGCCGCCTCGATGATCTTGTCGCCCAGCAGGTAGCTCTCGGACGCCGGTGCCGGCCCCAGCAGGATTGACTCATCCGCCTCGCGCACATGCGGCGCGTTGGCATCGGCCTCGGAATAGACAGCGACCGTGCGGATACCCATGCGTTTTGCGGTGCGCATAACGCGGCGGGCAATCTCGCCGCGATTGGCGATCAGGAGCGTCTTGATCATGAGCCTGTTATCCCCGTGGGCAGTAATGTGGTCAGTTTTGCATCAGTCATCGACCCGAGACGGATCCTTGCGCCGGTATTGCACAGCCGCCACCAGCACGAAACTGATGATCATCAGAAGATACCATGAGCCGAGCTTGGCCAGCGACACCATGTGCCAGCTGGCCTCCTGCCCCGGATAGGACCAGGCGCGGGCAAAGGTTCCCAGGTTTTCCGCGAACCAGATGAAAAGCGCGACCAGCAGAAAACCGATCACCAGCGGCATCGGGCGGTGGGCGTCATCCGGCCGGAACCAGACCACGCAGCGACCGTAGATCAGGACTGTCGCGATGAAGAGAAACAGCCGGATATCCGGGCCGTAGTGATGAGTGAAGAAGTTGACGTAAATTGCTGTAGCCAAAGCCAATTGAAGCCACAGATTCGGAAATCGGTCGAATCGGAATTCGAAGATTCGCCAAACCCGTGCGAGATAGGATCCGACCGCTGCATACATGAACCCTGAGAAGAGTGGCACACCGGCAATCCGCAGGACGCTCTCCTCCGGATAGACCCAGCTGCCGGCGTAGGTTTTGAAGATTTCCATCACCGTGCCGACGACATGGAAAACGGCGATCACTTTCGCCTCTTCAAGCGTTTCCAGCCGCGTCACCAGCAGGGCGAGCTGGATCCCCAGCGCCGCCAGCGTGATGAAGTCGTAACGCGCCAGCGCATTATCGGTCGGGTACCACAGAAAGGTCGCCAGCAGCAGGGCGAGCATGAGGCCGCCGAACAGGCAGGCCCAAGCCTGCTTGATGCCGAAGCTGACGAATTCGAACACGCCCAGCGTCCACGGCCCGCGCACGAACCAGGCCCGCAGCGCCGCACGGCGCGCATGCAGGAAAGCGCGCGGGTCGCGGAGCGAGCTCAGGGCGTCCTACTCCGCCCAGACCGGCTTGCGGCGTTCGAGGAAAGCGCTGAGGCCTTCCTTGCCCTCTTCGGAGGACCGACGTCGGGCGATCGCCTTGGCGGTGTGTACGGCAAGGCCGTGATCGATCGCCTTGCCGGTGACGTCATCGACCAGCGCCTTGGCATCGGCGACAGCACCCGGAGCGGCGGAGAAGGCCAGCTTGGCGAGATGTTCTTCCATCAGCGCCATCTCGTCCTCATTCTCGACAACGTATTGGGCAAGACCAATCTGGTGCGCGAAATTGCCGTCAAAGCCTTCCCCCGATGCGAACAGGGCACGTGCCCAACGGGGGCCGATGGCGCGAATGACAAAGGGCGAGATGGTGGCCGGGGTGAGACCCAGGCGTACCTCAGAAAAGCGGATCTTGGCATTCTTCATGACAATGCCGACATCGCAGGCCGACAACAGGCCCGCCCCGCCGCCCATGGCCGCGCCCTGGACCAGGGCGACGGTCAGTTGCGGCAAATCGTAGAGGCGCTTGAGCATGGTGGCGAGCGCCATCGCATCCTCTTCATTGTCGGCTTCCGTGTAATGGGCCGCCGCCTTCATCCAGTCGAGATCGGCTCCGGCCGAGAAACTCCCGCCATTGCCGCGCAGGAAGACGATGCGGACCTCATCGCCATTGGCGCGTAGCGTCTCGAACGTGTCGGACAGCTGCTCGATCATTTCGGCATTGAAAGCATTGTGCTTGTCGGGCCGGTTCAGCGTGACAACGGCCACACCAGCCGGGCTGACATCGAGCAGGACGGGGGCGTCGGACATGGGCAGCTCCACAGGCAAGCGGGTCAGGTGTTCTATCCCCTAGGCTTAGTCCCGTGACGAGGCGGCAACAAGCGGTCACATCACCGCACACGCGCCCTCCCCGGGCGAAGCGCAAAGAAAAACGGGCCGTCGGTTTCCCGACAGCCCGTTCTTGCCCCCAGCCCGGCACCGCCCCTACGGCACCGGAAGATCACGCGGTCAGTCGCCGCGGAAGATCAGGCCCTTGATGATTGACAGCACGATGATGGCCACGAAATAGCCGATCGCCAATGCGCCGAGATAGAGCAGGTATGGCATTTGCGTGAAGAGCTGGCCGAAGGCCGCGATATCGAAATCGCCGGCTCCACCGCCCCGCACCATCGGCATCACCACATCAACGATCACATGGATGATCACGCCGACGACGGTGAAGATCAGGATGGCCCCGAACTCACGCATGAGAAGCGCCAGGACAAGCGCAATCACGCCCATCTGGATACCCAGCGGCATCCAGTGCACCACTGTTCCGTCTCCGGCATTGGCCAGAAGACCCGGCATGAAAAAGTCAATGGCGGGCTGGATATAGCCCATGATCTGATCGAGAAATTCCATTACGCGGTCCCCTTCCGCAAAAAACGCTGCCCGCACCTTACCCCAAGATGAGTGCACGGTGTTAACGTTCTAGTGAATTTTTCGTCTTGGAAAGCGGGTTCTCCTGACAGGCGAGTTTTGTTAACTTTTTGTGACAATCCGCTTGATCGCAAAGAGAATGCCGATCACCACGAGATAGCCCACGAACAGCGCCCCGACCTCGCGCCAGAAATGCGCTTCCAGGAGCGGAGGCAGGTAAAAGTTCCCGACCTCCGCGATAACGGGAGCAAGACTTTCCAGTACGATATGGGCGATGACCGCGCCACCGGCCATGACCGGCAAGCGCGCCCATTTCGACAGGATGAGCGTCGCAACTGCGGCAATCAACAGCCCCAGGACCGCATTGACCTCGGCAAAACCCTCACGGGCATAGCCGAGAAATTGTTCCAGCAACTCCGGCACTTGATCCTGCCCCCCGACAGTCAATCAACAAATGACGAGGTTAACATGAACAAGTCCGATGTCACGCGAAGCGTGTTTCGGTCGCGAACGGATCAGCTTGGGGCGATCTCGACCATCACCTCATTCCGGCGAAACGGTGTCGGGATCCAGGGAGGGTCATAACGCGCATAAACCGGGTCACCGGTCTGCGCATAGCCCTCGGCGTCCAGATAGGCGACCAATTCCTCAAACTTCGTCTCGAACCGGGCATCGGATGCGCCGCCCGAAAAGCGGATGACCGCCATGCGGCGCGCGGGAATTTCACTGATTTGGACCCGGGGATCATCGGGAATTGGCAGGGTGTCCATGCCCCACTGTTCCGGCATGATGAAGGCCACTCGCCAGGCACCTTCGCCTTGCATTGACTGTGTGACCGGAGAGGTCATGGCGATTTCCTGCGACCGCGTCTGGGTCACCGGCGTCGTCATCGCGATCTCGTCGGACCCGGCTCCATTGCGGGCGGTATTCCCGCCGAAGATATAATTGGCGAGGGGCCGAAACCCGCTATTGCCGGCGCGCGCCATCGACCCGTCCACCTCGACCGAGGCCGTGATCTGGGGGGCGTAGTCACGAATCTCGATCGCGCCGTCGCGCATTACCAAGGTGTGTGCAGGCTCCTCGGCGGCCCGGGCGGGTGCGGCGACGCTGAGTGTCGCGATCGATACGGCAATAGCAAACAGATAGGGCGAGCTCATGAACGATCTCCTTTGAAGGGTGTACGCCCGCCCCGTCCGAACGGATTGGTGTGACCGGGCTGTGTCCTGAAGTTTCCGAACCGGGCCATCATGATCGGCCGGTCGAGCGCTGCCGTCAGGCGGGCGGAGACCCATCCGGTCAGCGCGCCCGGCGTCCCAGCCGCTCGATCCGGTCGAGCATGGCCTGCCGCCCGTCCGGTCCGCATGCGCCGACACCGCCCAAAATGGTGTGGCGGACCGGGCTGAAGCCCGACATGCGGAAAATGCCCGCCTCGAGCCCCTTCAGGCTGTGGGCACCGAACAGGAGGCGGTAGGCGAAACCCGGCATGCCCATGGTGACAATGATGCGGACCGATTTGCCGCGCATGCGCCGTACCGGCCATTTATTGCTGTCACCGCCCGTATCGAGCAGAAAGCCTGCCCGCCCAACCTGCTCCAGAAACGCCTTGAGCCGGGCCGGGATTGTCCCCAGCCACAGGGGATAGACCAGAACCATATGGTCCGCTGCGAGAATCATGTCCTGCGCCGCGATGACCTCCGCGCCGGGTGCTGTGGCAAATTCAGCCTCGCTCGACAGGACGTCGACCGGCAGGCCGGCGATATCGATGCGGGACACGTCATGCCCGCCCGCGACCGCTCCATGCGCGTAAGATTCGCACAGTGCCGCCACGAAACGTACCGGCGCGCCGTCGGGATGGCCGTTGATGATGCAGATAGACTTCGGCATAACCACACTCCACGTGTGATTTAGCATGCCGCCTGCCCTGCAACACCGCGGCAGCGCGTCACAGGCCCGCCGGGCCCGCCGCTACATCCGGAAAATGCCGAATTTGGTCTTCTCGATCGGGGCGTTCAGGGCGGCCGACAGGGACAGGCCCAGCACGCGACGGGTGTCGGACGGGGCGATGATACCGTCATCCCACAAGCGGGCCGTGGAGAAATAGGGATTGCCCTCGGCCTCATAGGCCTCGCGCACAGGCGCCTTGAAGGCCGCCTCCTCGTCCAGCGACCAGTCCTCGCCGCGCGCTTCCATGCCGTCGCGCTTGACCGTGGCCAGAACGGCGGCGGCCTGTTCACCGCCCATGACGGAGATGCGGGCATTGGGCCACATGAAAAGGAAGCGCGGGGAATAGGCGCGCCCGCACATGCCGTAATTGCCGGCGCCATAGGAGCCGCCGATGATCACGGTAAATTTCGGGCCGCGATAGGTCGAAACGGCGGTGACAAGCTTGGCGCCGTCCTTGGCGATCCCACCGGCCTCATATTTCGAGCCGACCATGAAGCCGGTAATATTCTGCAGGAAAATGAGCGGGATACCGCGCTGGGCGCAGAGCTCGATGAAGTGGGCACCCTTCTGGGCACTCTCGGAGAAGAGGATGCCGTTATTGGCAATAATGCCAACGGGCATGCCGTAGAGCCGGGCGAAGCCTGTCACCAGCGTCTCGCCATAGAGTTTCTTGAACTCGTCGAATTCCGAGCCGTCGACCAGGCGGGCAATCACCTCGCGGACATCGTAGGGCGCGCGGATATCAGCCGGCACGACACCATCCAGCTCGGACGGGTCATAGGCTGGCTCGCGCGGATCGGTGAGGTCGAGATCGACCTGCTTGACCGAGTTGAGCGTGCCGACAATCCGGCGCGCCGTGTACAGGGCGTGTTCGTCATTGGCGGCGTAATGGTCGGCGACGCCCGAGACGCGGGCATGGACATCGGCTCCGCCCAGATCCTCGGCGGAGATCACCTCTCCTGTGGCGGCCTTCACCAGCGGCGGACCGGCGAGGAAGATCGTGCCCTGCTTGCGGACAATCACCGTCTCGTCGGACATGGCTGGCACATAGGCACCGCCCGCCGTGCAGGAACCCATGACAACCGCGATCTGGGGAATGCCCTCGGCCGACATGTTGGCCTGGTTGTAGAAGATGCGGCCAAAGTGGTCGCGATCCGGGAAGACCTCGGCCTGGTGCGGCAGATTGGCGCCACCGCTATCGACCAGATAGACGCAAGGCAGCCGGTTCTGCATGGCGATTTCCTGCGCCCGCAGGTGCTTCTTCACCGTCATCGGATAATAGGCGCCGCCCTTGATGGTCGGGTCGTTGCACACCACCATCACCTCGCGACCGGAGACGCGGCCGATACCGGCAATCATGCCGGCCCCGTGGACATTGCCTTCATACATGCCATTCGCGGCCAGTGCGCCGATCTCGAGGAAGGGCGAGCCGGGGTCGAGCAGGCGTTCGACGCGATCGCGCGGCAAAAGCTTGCCCCGTGACAAGTGCTTCTCGCGCGAGCGCTCCGACCCGCCGACCGCCGCAGCCGCTGTGCGGACCTGCAAGTCAGCCACAAGGCCGCCCATCGCCGCCGCATTCTCCTGGAAGCTGGCGGCCTGGGTATCGAGCGCGGAAACAATCTTGGTCATGGAGGCCCCGAAAGCTGCAATCGTGCTGGCTGATTAACCCGCACACCGCGTCGAACGCAAACAATCATGCATCCAAACCCTGCACCGGTCGCATCCTGTTTCAGGGAATGCAGACGCAGGGGAGAAAATCATGCGCGCAATCGTGACAGCCATCAGTCTCGCCGTCGGGGTCAGCCTGGCGCCAATCAGCCACGCCCAGGACGCGGAGACCCGCCCACATGCCGAAGTCATGGTGCTTGGCACTTTCCACTTCACCGGTGGCGGTCAGGATATGATCAATCCCGAGGTTGACGACTTCCTCGCGCCTAACCGTCAGGCCGAGATCGCCGAAGTTCTGGATCGTCTGGAAGCCTGGGCCCCGACCCGCATTGCCGTTGAACTCACGCCTGAGCACGAGGCCGCCTTCAATGCCCGCTACGACGCGTTCGTCGCCGGTGAGCGCGCGCTCGGGGTGAACGAACGCCAGCAGATCGGCATGCGTCTTGCCGCACGCCTCGGCCATGATCGCCTCTATGCGGTCGACTCGCAGGGCGGGATGGACTTCGAAGCGATGATGTCCGCCGCCGCTTCGGCCGAACAATCGGCGCTGATGGCGGAGTGGGAAATCTATATCGGTGAGGTCCAGGCCTTCATGGCCGAAACCGAGTCACTCGACCGGAGCATTCTCGAGCGGATGATCTCGCAAAACTCCGCCGAAGTTCGCGAGATGCACAATCTCTACCTCATCCTCGCCCAGATGGGCGGCGCGGATAATCCCGCCGGTGCTCGCGAAATGACCAATTGGTGGGGTCGCAACCTGCATATTTTCGCGAATGTTGCCCGCATTGCGGAGCCGGGAGAACGCGTCCTTGTCCTCTACGGCTCCGGACACAAGGCCCTGCTCGATGACTATTTCCAGGGCGCCCCGAACATCACGTGGGTGGAACCGCTTGATTATCTCCTGGCGTCCCCGGCGTCTGCCACGGAATAGCCCGAAAGTGGTCCGACCTTGCTTGGCAGGGAGGATGCGACCGCGTAAGGTTGCGATGTCGAACTGAAGGCGCGAATTCTTAATGAGTCCCGCATCCGGTTAAGACATGATTCAGTCCTCCCTCACAGGCTGATGGGGATTGGAGCCGGAATGCGCTAAACTCGCTCCGGTTCTTGTGGGAGGTGCCCATGCGCGTACAAGTTATTGTTGTTGCCGCACTTTGTGCGTCCGCATCAAGTATTGCCAAAGCACAGGACGTCAATGATTCGGCGGCTTGGGTGGCAGGAATCAGTGACGCCGGTGAGGCGTCCGTCCTGCGCTGGCGCATTAATACTTCCAGTACCTCAAGCGTTCCCGTCCTGATCGGGACCGACCGAGCTGACCTGTCCGAGATTTCGGCCGTTTCCGGTCAGATCGACGTGCACCCCTTTGGCGATGAATTCTACCTGTCGGCCGGTACCATCTCCCCGCGCAGCGACCGCGCCATTCCGGCGTGGATGCGGCAGGCCGATGCGCCTGCCTGGTCAGCCTTTCCCCATGCCGAGCTTTCGGAAGAGCTGACCCGGTCCAATATCGACACCCTCACCCGCTATTTCGGGGCCGGGATTACCGTGCGCACGATGGACGCCTGGAGCATCACCATGGAAGGTGGCGCCTATTTCCAGGACTCCAGTGAGGATCAGATGATCCTCTTCGATCCCGATACCGGCGAACACATGCCCCTTCTCGAGGATCTCGATCGCATGGATGCCGAGGCGATTGGCGAGAGCCAGTCCCGCACGGTGCGGCCTGTCGGCCATCTGGTGTTGCGGCGCCGCTTCTGATCCGCCTTTCCTGACCAGCCGTTTCTGACTCCCGATCGACAGGGGAAGCCGCACGCGGCCCATCCCCCTTTCACAAGCCCGCCGAGCGGCCCTAGACTGGTTGCCGATTCAAGCCGCTGGCGGACCCATGGCCCTCAACCTCTCCTTCCTTCCCTTCCTCAACCGGGTCGAGAAATCCGTGCTCGACGCCGTCGAACATGAGGTCGAGTGGTTCTGCCTGCCTGCCGGCAAGCTTCTGTTCCGCGAAGGCGATGAGGCTGATGCGATCTATCTGGTCCGCTCCGGCGCCCTGGCCGCTTTCCGGAGCGGTGCACTGGGTCGGCCCGACCTGATGGGCTATATCCGCGCCGGCGAGCCTGTCGGCGAAATGTCGATGCTGGACGAGACGCCCCACCAGGCCAGCGTCTATGCCCTGCGCGACAGCGAACTTGTGCGCCTGCCCAAGGCCAGTTTCGAACGCCTGACCAACAAGCATGCCAGCCTGATGCGGGAATTGTCGCGCATGATGCTGGCCCGGCTTCGCGGACCGCGGCGCGCGGCCGGGTCAGAGCCCAGGGTTTTCGCCCTGATCAGCACATCGCCGACGATCGATGTCGAGTATCGGGCCAAGGAACTCGCATCCACCTTGCAGGCCATGGGAGTCAGCTGCGGAATCGCGGACGAGACCTGTGCCGACTGGAGCGGACAGAAGCTGGATGCGCTGGAGCAGGATTGCGACATCGTGCTGCTGGCTGCCCGCTTCTCCAATCCGGGTTGGGCAAGGCGGGCAATGGGGCGGGCCGACCGGATGTGGCTTTTGGCGCGCGCGGATGCGCGCCCCTCAACTCCGCTCCTGCCTGACGACCCCTCACCCGCCATGCGGCTGAAACTCCTCGATGTCGTCCTGTTGCACCCCGGCGGTGTCACCGCCGCCTCGCGCCCGCAGGATTGGGCCAATGCCGCAGATGCGGCGCGGGTCTTTCACTGGCGCCAGAACCAGCATGTCGCCGATACCGCGCGCCTCGCGCGCACACTGGCCGGGCGCTCGGTCGGGGTTGTCGTCTCCGGTGGCGGCGCCCGGGCCTATGCCCATATGGGCGCCATCCGCGCCTTGCGGGAGGCCGGTATGCCCTTCGACTTCGTCGGCGGCGCCTCGATGGGCGCAATCATTGCCGCCGGAATCGCACTGGACTGGTCCGATGACGAGCTGGAACGGCGCATCCGCAAGGCCTTTGTCGATTCCAATCCGCTTGATGACTGGACCCTGCCTGTGGTCTCGCTGGCCAAGGGCGAGAAGGTCGATGCCCGTCTGAAGGAACATTTCGGCGATGTCGAGATTGCCGAGATGGTACGCCCCTTCTTCTGCCTGTCATCCAATCTCGCCAGCGGTCGCCCCGAAGTGCACCGAACCGGCTCCCTGCGGCATGCCCTGCGCGCCTCGATCGCCATTCCGGGCCTGCTGCCACCGGTCGTGGTGAACGGTCAGATCCTGGTCGACGGCGCTGTTTTCACCAATTTTCCGGCCCGCGAAATGCGCGCCTTCCATCGCGGACCGGTGGTCGGCGTTGACGTCACCCGCGCCCAGGGCTTGAATCCGGCCGATTTCGAGGACCCGCCCGGCTTCATCGAATGGGTGCGCAAGAACGGCCTCAAATCACCGCCGCCAATTGCCTCCCTGCTGATGCGGGCTGCGACGATCGGCGTCGCCGATCACCGCGATATCGGCCGCGAAGCCGCCGACCTGCTCATCCTGCCGGAAACCTCGATCGATATCCGTGAATGGGAGAAGTTCGAGGAAGTTCGCGACGCCGGCTATGACGCCGCCCAGGGCATGCTGGCCGGCATTGATGACGAAATGCGGGTAACGCTGGGCCTGAAGGCGCCGCCTCAAAAAGGCGGATAGTCGCGATCCCAGTGCATCAGCTCGATCGCTCGCTCGGCGGTCTTGCGGGTCAGACAGGCCGCCTGCTCGAGCGATTGCATTGATCCGCCCGCATACAGGCCAGACAGGAAGAGGCAATCCTGGTCGCGATGGGCTATCCAGCTGCGCTGGGCTTCGCGCAAATCGGCGATGGAGGTTTCGGGCAGGCTTTCGCGCAGCTCCCGATAGGCGTCATTGAGCCAGCGATCCCAGGCTTCATATTCTTCGCCCGCACATATCATCATGCCGGCCATGGTCTCGCCATCGACGGACAATTCCTCACAAACGGCGCGGTACTCGCCGATACAGCTCTGGCGTCCCTCGCGTCCGACTTCGCGGTAAAGACAGGCATCAATCGTGTCATAGGCCGACAGTCGGTCCATGCCGCCCGGCTGGGCTGCCGACATTTCCGCAGAACATCCCAGCAGACCTGCCAGGGCCAATGTGAAGACCAATACCGCTCTCATTATGCGTCCTCCTGGCGTGAGGTTAGCAGCTGTATCAGGCGCGGTCATGCAGAAGGCCCCGATCCGGGTGGATCGAGGCCTTCTTCATGTTTCAGCGATCAGACAGGCTGACTAATTCGTCTCGTCGAACAGCTCGCGCCCGATCAGCCAGCGACGGATCTCGCTGGTACCGGCACCGATCTCATAGAGCTTCGCGTCGCGCAGGAGACGACCGGTGGGATATTCATTGATATAGCCATTCCCGCCCAAGAGCTGGAT
This sequence comes from Maricaulis maris, assembly GCF_049116555.1. Classification (GTDB taxonomy): domain Bacteria; phylum Pseudomonadota; class Alphaproteobacteria; order Caulobacterales; family Maricaulaceae; genus Maricaulis; species Maricaulis maris_C. The sequence goes on from NZ_JAGDYT010000003.1 coordinate 174,202, forward strand.
CGCGTCCAGCGCCATCTGGGTTGCCCCCTCGGCGGCGTAGAGAATGGCGCCGGCGGCATCCTTGCGCGTGGTCTGGCCTCGGTCACAAGCCTGGGCGACAGCATAGACGTAGGCGCGCGTCGCATTCATGCGCACATACATGTCAGCCAGCTTGCCCTGGACGAGTTGGAATTCGCCGATCGACTTGCCGAATTGCTTGCGCTCTCGAATATAGGGCATCACCACGTCCATGCAGGACTGCATGATCCCGACCGGACCCGACGCCAGCACGGCGCGTTCGTAATCGAGACCCGACATCAGGATCTCGACGCCCTTGCCCTCATCGCCCATCATGTTCTCGACCGGCACTTCACAATCCTCGAAGACCAGCTCGCCCGTCTCGGAGCCGCGCATGCCCAGCTTGTCGAGTTTCTGGGCGACCGAGAAACCCTTCATGCCGCGCTCGATGATGAAGGCGGAGATTCCGCGCGAGCCCGCACTGGTATCGGTCTTGGCGTAGACGATCAGCGTGTTCGCGGCCGGCGCATTGGTGATCCACATTTTCGAGCCGTTGAGCACGAAATGATCACCCTTGCGCTCGGCCTTGAGCTTCATGGAGACGACGTCCGACCCGGCACCCGGTTCGGACATGGCCAGCGATCCGACATGCTCACCGGAGATCAGCTTGGGCAGGTATTTCGTCTTCTGCTCGGCATTGCCCCAGCGCCGCATCTGATTGACGCAGAGATTGGAGTGCGCACCGTAGGACAGGCCAACCGATGCCGAAGCGCGGGAGATCTCCTCCATCGCAATGACATGCTCGAGATAGCCCAGCCCGGTGCCGCCATCCTCTTCGCCGACCGTGATGCCCAGCAGACCGAGCTCGCCCATCTTCTGCCACAGGTCGGCAGGGAAGACATCGCTCTTGTCGATCTCGGCAGCGCGCGGCGCGATCTCGTCAGCGGCAAAGGAACGGACGGTGTCACGGATCATTTCGGCCGTGTCACCGAGGTTGAAATCAAGCGAGGGGTATTGGTTCGGTATCATGCCGCGCGATGTATCACGGCCCGCGACCGGGTCAAGAGAGACCGGTGCGGGCCGCGAAACAGAATGGCGCGAAAACGGCTAGTTGCCGGCCTTTTGTTTCAACTTGGACAGCCAAATGGACGCGAGTTGCCATCCAGCCACAATCACGAGGAAAAATCCCGCGAGGGCCATACCGAAGTTCAGCGTCATTTCTCGCTGGGCCATGATGTAGTCCCACTCGGCCGCAGCGAGCACGCTGCCAAAGCCTGCCAGCAACAAGCCAGCGACCAGGACCGCCAGGAACGTCCACATCCCGTCGTCGGAACTCGGTCCCGGGCGATCATCCGTGGCGTGCACATCGGCTGCCAGGTCACGGGGTGAGAAATCATCGTCGGCATCGGACATCGGGTCAGCCCCGTCCATAAGCGGATCTTCCGCCGCCAGAGCATCCGCCCCCGGTTCGATTGCGTCCGACGGCGAGCCAGGCTCGCCCTCGACCTCACCGACGGCTCCTGCAGCCTCGGCCGGCATGTCTGCCGGATGCGGCGGTGGTGTATCATCGCCAGAGAGGCTGACAGCCCGCTCAATGATCTCCGCTGGGATATCGGCCTCGTCCGCGGGGCGCAGTTCTGATTCGGATCCGGAATCGCCCGCAGCAGCCGGTTCGACCACCGGCTCGGCATCGACGTCGATATCCGGCGCAGTTAAATCGTCGACGACCTCAGCAGACTCCGGCTCCGCGTCAGGCTCGGCTTGCGGTTGGGCTTCCGGTTCGGCTTCAGGCGCGACTTCCGCCTCGTCCTCGGTAAGGAAACGCCCTTCCATGACGCTGGTCAGCGCATAGCCCAGCCCCATGCCCTGAGGCAGCGCCATCGCGTAATGCTCCGGCAAAGCTGCCGCCGACTGCGGTTCTGATTCAGGCGCGACCTCGGGCTCGGTTTCAGCAATCGATGCGTTTGCTTCCGGATCGGCGACCGGCTGGCGGTTGGCCAGGACGAAACCCAGCCCCGTGCCTTCTGGAAGATCGAAAGCGGCGATCGGGGCCGCGGCGACCGGGCGTTCCGGCTCGACCTCAGGCGCGACCTCAGGCTCGCGCGTCGGCACGTTCGGTGTGACTTCGGCGGCCGGCGCCTCAGAGTCAGCGTCAGCGACGTTTTCAGCCTGCGCCGTCGCAGCCTCGCCGATTTCCTCGTCCATACGCGCGATCACGCGGTCCGCAGCCGTTTCCGGGTCCAGTTGGGCCTGCGGCGCATCGACGGCCGCGACATCTGGCTCGGTAGCGGCCTCATCCTCTACCGGGACGGTATCGGCCATTTCATCCGCGGTCGCGGGGGCGTCGGCCAGCGCTGTATCGCACTCGGCATCGACCTCCGACACGTCCGGCTCGACAGCCTGATACTCGGCCTCGATCGGGTCGTCGCGCATGTCGGAGACCGCTTCGGCCACGGGCTCCATCGACGGTTCGGTAAGGTCCTGTCGCACGTCCGGCGGCAGCGCTTCGACGGCGGCCAGGATGCGGGCGATCTCGTCTTCGGCTTCCCGCCGACGCGCGAGACCGGCATCCGGCGGTGGCGGCGGTGGCGGCAGATCGGAAAAGGCGTCCGGCGGCGGGGTGTCGCCGCCACCGATCGCGCCTTCCAGCACGCGTTCCTCGCTGGGATGCTCGATCTTGATGACCAGCTCGACCGGCTCGGATTTGCGGGACTGACCCGGCTTGGCCGGCATCAGGGCATCAAGGAAAAGCGTGCTTTCGGCCTCGCGTCGCGCGGAGGCATCATCGCCATGGATCGCCAGCGCCTCACCGGCAGCGCGCGCCCGTCCCTCAAAGAGATAGCGCGCGACATCGGACCCGCGGAAACGGTCCACGCCGACATCATGCACAAAGGAGGTGAGCGCATCCCGCTGGCCACGCGAGAGCGGGCCGGTAATGCTGTCATCAACGACTTCCTCGGCGCGCATGACGTCATAGATGAGCAAAAGTGCTGCTTCATCCTCGGTCACTGTCACGCCCGCCTTGGCGGCGGCGCGGTGGCCATAACCAACCACCCAGCGACCATCCTCACTCTGGACGGCCTCAGCTCGGAAGGGCTCGAACCGCTTGATCAGGTCGCGGGCAGCCGGAGAAGTTTTCAATCGCGGTTTCATGCGTGTTCCGTTTCAGGACAGCGCGTCAAAGAATGCCTCGACCTCTGCAAGCCTGACGCCGGAGCCCTATTCACGCCCCGGATCAAACACATCGGTTGTATCAAGGGCGGTGAATGGCGCCAGGAAACCACCCCCGGACCCGCCGCCGATCAGGTAGATCTCGTGATTGAGCACGGCCGCGCCGCCCCCGGTTCGCGGAGCGGGCAGCATCGCTTCCTCGCGCCAGGCAGTTTCACCCGGTTGCCAGGAGACATGCGTCTGAAGCGTTTCGCGCGCATCCGCGCCTCGACCACCGAGCAGATGGATTCGTCCATCGAGCGCCGCCACCGCAGCGCCTGAACGCGGAGATGGCAGGTCAGGAAGCTGGGCCCACGCGCCGGTTTCCGGATCGAACACATCGAAGCGGGTTACGGTTTCCCCATCAAGCCGGCCACCGGCCAGATAGATGCGCCCCTCGATTACGGCAGCCGCCATGCCTCGGCGTGTCACGCCGACCGGCACATCAAGCGTCTCCCAACTGCGTGCTTCAGGGTCGAAGACAAAGGCATTTCCATCATCATTCAGACCACCGAAGGCGTAGAGCGCGTCGCCGAAGGCAACCAGGGCCATGTCCGCCTTGGCAGCCGGCATGGCCGCCTCGCTCTGCCAGATATTGCCCGCGAAAGACCAGGACCAAACACCGGCGCTGGGCGCAACGCCATCCTCGCCGCGGGCATAGCCACCAGCGACATAGATCCGGTCATTGATCGAGGCCATTCCGAAACGTTCCAGGCCACGCGGCAAGGGTGTTTCCGGGAACCAGCGGTCCAGCTCCAGATCATAGCTTTCAAACTCGTCGCGCGGATCGGTCAGCCCGGATCCGCCGGCCGCATAGATGCGCCCCTCATGCACGACAACGCCAAGCCCGGCGCGGGAGGCGTCCAGCCGGGCGGCGGTCTCCCATCCTCCCTGGGCAGAAACAGGTCCGGCAACCAAGGCCAGAAGGCTCAGGATAAGGGCAATATAACGCACGTGTTCACCATTCGATTGGTCAGGTCCTCGCCGACCCACACCGGAATATCATCACAAGAGGACGAGTGTCGCCAGCCCCAGGAATGCGAGAAAGCCGACAACATCGGTTACCGTGGTCACGAAGACGGACGATGCCACCGCCGGGTCGGCGCCGGCCCGCACCATGCCCAGCGGGATCAGAATGCCAGACAGGCCGGCGCATCCGAGATTGAGCACCATGGCCGCCGCGATGACACCGGCGAGCTGCCAGTCCTGGAACCACACGACTGTCACGGCGCCCATCACGATGGCGAAGATGATCCCGTTGACCATTCCGGTGGCCAGTTCGCGCCAGACGACCCGCAAGGCATTGGCTGCGGTCAGATCACGCTCGGCAATCGAGCGCACGGCAACAGCCAATGACTGGGTCCCGGCATTGCCCCCCATCGACGCGACGATCGGCATCAGAACCGCCAGAGCCACGACCTGCGAGATGGCGCCCTCGAACAGGGCAATGACACCCGAGGCCAGAATGGCCGTCGCCAGATTGACCAGCAGCCAGGGCGCGCGGGAGCGCACCGAGCGATAGACGGTATCGGCCAGACCGGCGTCGTTGACCCCGGCAAGAGCGAGCATGTCTTCCTTGTTCTCGTCCTGGATGACGTGGACGATATCGTCCAGCGTCAGCATGCCGGTCAGCCGTCCGGCAGCATCGACGACCGGCGCCGAGACGAGGTGATATTTCTGGAAGAGATAGGCGACCTCCTCCTGGTCGGTTTCCGGCTCGACGAGGATGCGCGGCGTTTCCATCAGATCGCTCAGGGCGACATCCCGGCGCGCACTCAACAAGCGGCAGACAGGGATCTCGCCGACCGGGCGAAACCCGGTATCGATCACGAAAAGGTCGTGGAACGTGTCCGGCAGATCCTCGCTTGCATCCCGCATATGGTCCAGCGCGTGTCCCACGGACCAGAATTCCGGCGCAGCCACGAATTCGCGCTGCATGAGACGACCGGCCGTCTCGTCCTCGAAGGACAGGCTTCGCTCAACCGCTTCGCGATCACTGTCGGAGATTTCCGCGAGCACGGCGGCACGCGTTTCATCATCCATCTCCTCGACGACTTCTGTCGCGTCATCGGAATCGAGCTCCTGGATCGCCGCCGCCAGATGCGCGGTGTCCAGATATTCCATCACGACTTCGCGCGCATCCGGCTCGAGCTCGGCGAGAACCTCACCGGTAAAGATGTCCGGGGCCAGCTCGACCAGGGTCGCTTGCTGATTGCCCGAGAGCTGTTCGAGCACGTCGGCAATGTCAGCTTCGTGCAATGGCATCAGCATGCGTCGGACGAGGTCATCATCCGCATCCGCGATGGCCTGCCGCAGATTGGCGACAAATTCCGGATCCGTATCCGCCCGAGCAGGCGAATCGATCAGGACGTCGTCATCAAAAGCGGCTTCGCCCATGCAGGCCTCCGTGGAAGTTCGGTGTTTCGACCGCTCGCTGTCAGCGCTCGGACCCGGCAGTCTTAACCGCCTGTCGGTACAAGCTCAATCGACCGCCTTGGGAATCCGCATCTACACGCACTCAATGGCGGATTTCGGGCGCCATTGCTGCCCTGCTCAGCGCCGACCGCCACATTGACGCCCCGAGATGACAGGATAAACAAAAAGACGGGGTTTGCGGGGGCGCTGCGTGTTCGATCTGTTTCGGGAAGAAAACTGGCCGATTCTGATCGGGCTGGGCATTGGCGGCGGCCTTGCCCTTGCGAGCCTCCTCCTCCTGAGCTTCCTGCGCCCCCCGACCAATCCGTCCGCGGCCTCCGCCCGGGCGATACTGTCCCTGGCCGTGGAGACCGCCAGTCAGCGTGCCGGGAGCCTGGTGCTGCTGTGGATCAGCGTCAGCGTCGGCTATACCGTGGTCAGCCTGCTCTACAGCCTGATCGGACGCTCGACCTCTCTCTTCGACACGATGATGACGGCAGTCCTGATCTTTCTGGGACATCGCGCCCTACTCGACCGACCCGCCCGTGACGCCGGGATAGAAATGCCGGAGACCGGCTATTGGCGCATCCTTTTGCGCTCTGTCGTCTTCGGCCTTCTGGGCCTCGCTGCAGCCGCCCTCGTCTTCCTGGGCGCCGCACTTTTGGTGGCGCTGGCCGGCTATGCCGGCATAACCGGCGATGGTCCACTCTATCTCGTCGGCGCGATGGCCGGCCTTGCAGCGATCCGGCTGAGCGTCCTGTTTGCCCGGCTCAGCTTTCTCTACCCTGCAAGCGTGCTTGGGCAGCGCGACTGGTTCGGCGGTGCGCTGCAGCGTTCGGCCGGTGTGGGGCCCGGCCTGGCAACCAGTCTCTGGATTTTCGCCCTCGCCGCGACGGCGCTCGTCATCCCGGTGATGCTGTGGTCCAGCGCGCTCGTTGACGTGATCGCCGAAAATATGCCTGCCGGGCCTGGTGAACTACCGGGTGATTTCGGAACGGCACGTTACTGGGCGACGCTGGTCTTCGAGGAATTGCCGCTCAACCTGCTGATTGTCGCCTATTGCCTGGGCAGTATCGCCTGCGTCTCCGCAGCCTATCGCCTGGCGGTGCTGGCCCCCATCCGTGTGAAGACCGACAGCCGGCACAGCTGAGCGATCGCAGGCCGACACCGCGACGCGGGCCGATCTCAAGGAACGCAAATCTCAAGGAGGGGTATCGCTCTCGCTCGGGAGAGTGATGGTGCGGTCGAGAAGACTCGAACTTCCACGGGTTTTACCCCACAGCGACCTCAACGCTGCGCGTCTACCAATTCCGCCACGACCGCACGTCATGGAGGCGCGGGAGATAGCAACATCCCCGCACCTTGTGAAGAGGGTATTGCAACGGTTTATGCAGCTGCGAAGAATTCATTGGCATCTGCCGGCCCTGTGATGGACACGGCAATGCGATCGCCCTGGATGACAACATCCCCGCGCGCGATGGGATGATTATTGGCCAATATCCACACTTGGTCGTCCTCGCCCGAATCGAGCGGGATCACCGCACCGCGTCCCATGCGGAGGAATTGCTGGATCGGCATCTTCGACCGGCCCAACAGGACTGATATTTCCACTTCCACCGAACTGATCTGACTCACGTCGCACTCCAGGACTTGCGGATCCTCATCGCGAGGCAGATGTTTGGCCAATACGGTTTCCGCAGCGTTAAGACTTCAAGATATGGCATTACAAAACGTCGAATGGGCTGTTTCGCCCGGCCTGACGGCCTATGAACCCGCCCTCGCCTTCATGGAATCGCGGGCCGCCGCGATTGCGGCTGGCGAGGCGGAAGAACTCGTCTGGCTGCTGGAACACCCGCCGCTTTATACGGCCGGGACCAGCGCGAAGCCCGATGACCTGCTCGCACCGGACCGATTCCCGGTCCATGAGACCGGGCGCGGCGGCGAATACACCTATCACGGGCCAGGCCAGCGCGTGGCCTATGTCATGCTCGATCTGACACGCCGCGGTCGCGATGTGCGCAAATTCATCCAGTCGCTGGAAGCCTGGCTGATCGGTGCCGCGGCGCAATTCGGCATCGAGGCGGGCATCCGCGAGGGGCGCGTCGGTGTCTGGGTCAATCGCAGCGATGGCCGCGAAGACAAGATCGCAGCCATTGGCGTGCGCCTGCGTCGCTGGGTGTCCTTCCACGGCATCGCCTTCAATGTCGACCCCGAGCTCGGGCACTTCACCGGAATCACGCCGTGCGGCATCTCAAACCCGCTCTACGGCGTGACGTCGCTGGCCGATCTCGGGCACCAGGTCGCGATGGCGGATTTCGATGTGGCGCTACACCTCGCCTGGACGGATGCCTTCGGTGATGTCCGGAGGGTCGACCCGCCCGTGCTTGCGGTCGAAGCGCTCTAAGCGTTCGCCGATCCGTTGCGTTGCAAGGTCGCGAACCATAGACCGAACACACCCGCGACAACCCAGAATCCGATGAATGACGGCCAGGCGCCGGCGCTGAGCATTTCCAGCAATCGCGCCTCATCCGCCTCGAGCCAAGCCTGAAAAGCCGGCTGAAAGCCGGGATCCATCATGGCCTCATTCAAGGCCATCTGATCCGCTGTATCGACACCTTGCTCCTCGGCGAAGGTCATCATCGCCTCGAACGATCGCAGGCCGATCCCGACTATCGCCCCGACACCCTTGGCGAGGATGGCGAGAAGGATTGGCAAGAGGGCCAGCCCGGTGTCACGGCCCGCATGGCGCCGCCTGTTTGCGAAAAGCGAGAAGCACACCCACCAGATCACGAAGAGCGGGATAAAACCCGGAATCGGCGCAGTCCCGAAGGCCAGCCGCAAGGCATCGATCGTAGCCAGAGCAGCCAGTCCCAGCACAAAGGCTGAGACCGACGCGCGGTGAGTGGGCATGAGCATGGCGAGCGGGTTCATGGATTCATCCTGTGGGCAGAGAAATGGCCGGCCCCCGTATCTACCCGGGAACCGGCCTCAATCAAGCAGAATTCAGCGCGAAAACCGGCTCGCGGCACACCGGGCCGGTCTGCCTACATCTTGTAGACGAAGTATCCGACCACACCGTTCGCGATCACGCTGGCCAGATTGGACGCCATGACGCTGCCGAAGGTCGTCGCCATACCGAAGCCGGTAGATGAAGCCCCACCATTGAGAACCGGGGCGAGAATGAAGCTGACCGCCACAGCGACCACGACCACACCAAGGAAGGCACCTATGGTCATCCAGCCGGATTTGCCGGCGTCATGGAAGCGCTTGGAATAGACGCACACCCACGCATAGATCGAGGCGAGTCCGACCACGATCCCGATGATCGCGACCAGCATGCCAATGCCCGGCAACAAGGTCAGGAACTGCATCACCAGATTGATCACCACGATCGCGATGATGCCCTTGGCGAAGTCCTGCGGTGAAAGCTTACCTGCCGAGCCAAACAGGATTTGTTTGGCCTCAGCGGGTTTGAGAATGAAATCGTCGAGTGACATGGCTTTGACCCTCCCCTGTCATGAGGCGGACAAGTCTACGCGGAGTCCACGAATTCTCCACGCCAATTTCGCCCGACACGCGAAATACGGTTAGCGCGGCGTATCGGTTTCGTTCGCCTTCGTCTCGGTATCGGACTGTTGTTCCCGGGGTTCCGTGGCATCACCGAAAGTCGCCGCGATATCGATCACGGGCTCGGGACCGTATTGATTGGGCCCATTATCCCCCAGCGCCAATCCCAGCCAGACCGTGTATCCAGCCCAAATCAGCATGCCCAGCCCACCCAGAAAGAGCAGGCCGCCACCCGCCGACAGGAATAGTCCGGGGCCAACGTTTTCGCCGGACATAAGGCCCGACAGGATTGCTCCTCCCACCATGAGCACGGCCAGCACAGAGAGCACAAAGCTGGCGATCCACGGCACTGCATGGATGGCAGCGCTGCGGCCGGTATCGTGCAGGCGCTTGCCGTAGACGCACAGGCCAACCCAGATCAGGCCGAGCCAGATCAGACCGCCGAGGATCGGGATGATATCGGCCAGAATATTCCCGCCGACAATGATCGCGACACCAATCCAGTACTCTCGAGCCGCGATCCGGCCATTCGGGTCGAGCAATAGGAATTGCCAATTCATCGCGTCCGCCTTCCCCGGGATGACCCCGGCCTAATCGAATTCAACAAGGAGTTCATCAGCCGCGACGGAGGCGCCCGGCTCGACCTTGATGGACTTGATCGTACCGTCGGTTTCAGCCCGCAGCACATTTTCCATCTTCATTGCCTCCACGATCACCAGTGGCTCACCGGTCTTGACGGACTGCCCTTCCTCGACTTCCAGCGAGACGACGAGGCCTGGCATGGGCGAGACGACCAGCTTGGCCATGTCCGGCTTTTCCTTTTCCGGAAGCAGGGCATGCAGCTCGGCTGCGCGGGCGGTGCAGACAAGGGCCACGGCGGAGAAGCCGCGATGGCGCAATTTGTAGCCTTCGGTCCGGTCGGCGAATTCCAGGGCGATGGCCTCGCCATTGATCATGGCTTCAAACAGATGCTCGCCGGCACGCCATTCGGTGTCGACTTCAAGCCGTTCCGACGCCAGCGAAGGCGCCCAGACGGTGGCCCGCCCCGGGGCGGTCATCTCGATTTCGACAGGGATGCGACGCTTGTCCAGAAGCACGACCCATTCACGGACATCCGGCTCGTCGGCGGGGCGCATGCGTCCCTCGATCTGGCTGGCACGGCGCACGAAGGTCTCATGCACAAAAGCCGCGGCGCACGTCATCGCGACAAGCTGTTCCTCACGCGGCGCGGTGCCGTTGAAGCCCTCCGGATAATGCTCGCCGATATAGCCGGTATGGATTCGTCCGGCGCGGAAATCCGCTTCGTCGAGTACCGCCGAGAGGAAGGGAGCATTCGATTGCAGGCCTTCAACATGAAGCCGGTCTAGGGCCGCAGCCAGCGTGTCGATCGCGGTCTCGCGATCCTTGCCATACCCGATCACCTTGGCAATCATCGGATCATAGAAAAGCGAAATCTCATCGCCCTCGCGAACTCCGGAATCGATCCGCAGCTCGCCCTCGCCCAGCTTGCCCTCCGCCGGCTCCTGGAAGCGCTTGAGGCGGCCGATCGAGGGCAGGAATCCGCGATAGGGGTCTTCGGCATAGAGCCGGGCTTCCACGGCCCAGCCCTTGATCGGCACGTCGCGCTGGGTCAGACCCAACGGCTCACCAAAGGCCGACCGGATCATCAGCTCGACCAGATCAACACCGGTGGTCAGCTCGGTGACCGGATGTTCGACCTGAAGACGGGTATTCATCTCCAGGAAGTAGAAATTTTTGTCCTTGTCGACGATGAATTCGACCGTGCCGGCACTGTCATAGTCAACCGCAGCCGAGAGCGAGACGGCCTGGGCCCCCATGGCGTCGCGGGTTTTCTTGTCGAGGAAGGGCGACGGTGCCTCCTCGAGTACTTTCTGATTGCGCCGCTGGATCGAACACTCGCGTTCATTGAGATGGATGACATGACCGTGCTTGTCGCCCATCACCTGGATCTCGATATGACGCGGTTCCTCGATGAATTTCTCGATCAGGATGCGGTCGTCGCCGAAAGACGACTTGGCCTCGTTGCGGGCGGCCTTGAAGCCTTCGCGGACCTCGCTGTCGCTGCGGGCGATCCGCATGCCCTTGCCGCCGCCACCGGCCGAGGCCTTGAGCATGACCGGGTAACCGATCGCCTTGGCGGCTGCCAGCGCGGTATCGGCATCGGCGATCTCGCCATCTGCACCGGGAATCGTCGACACGCCGGCCTTGGCGGCAAGCTGTTTGGAGCGGATCTTGTCACCCATCGCATCGATGGCGTGGATATTCGGGCCGATCCAGCCGACACCGGCTTTTTCAAGCGCCTTGGGCAGGGCCGGGTTCTCGGACAGGAAACCGAAGCCGGGATGCACGGCATCGGCGCCGGTCTGTTTCACCGCGTCGAGAATCTTGTCGAGCACGAGATAGCTTTCGCCCGGTGCCGGCGGGCCGATGAAGATCGCTTCATCCGCCATCTCGACAGCAAGGCTGTCCGCATCCGCCTCGGAATAAACCGCCACAGTGGCGATCCCCAGACGCTGACAGGTCTTGATGACACGAACCGCGATCTCACCGCGATTGGCGATCAGGATCTTCTTGAACATGCTGGCCCCTTGATCCGTGTGCGGGTCGATACCGCACGATTGTCACGGGTTTAGCGTGGCTTGCCCGCGGGCGGCAAGCGGCGGCGGCGGCTCGCCTCAGTCATCCGCGTCATGCGGGCGGTCCAGCCAGTCCGCTTCCAGGGCGCGCAGCTTGCCGACGATGGAGACGAGGAAGGCCGTCGACCAGCCGATCATCAAGAATCCGGTAAAGCCCTCCATCGCTGAAACCAACCGCCAGTGATTGTCGATGATGACATCACCATAGCCCAGTGTTGTGAAGGTCGAGGTGGAGAAATAGAGCGCCTCCTCAAAGCCCGAAACGACCCCCAGCGCGAGATAAAGCAGCGCGAAGCTCCAAATCTCGACCGCATGCACGAGAAACAGGCCCAGAACGATGATGAGGATGAACAAGGCCTGCCGCAGAACCGATCCACGCGGATCGATTCGACTGGTTCGGAAGCGAGCCAGAGCCAGCAGCGAGCCAAGGCCGACCATGTGAACCAGCACGGTCCAGACAGCCATTCCGGTCGAGACGAGCATGGCATCCATCATTCGCAATCCCTCCGAGGCTGTCAGCGCGCGCGAGTCGTCCTAGTCTCCGGTGCAAAGAGGAATCGATCAATGAGCAAACCCCTTTACCGCCTGACCTCCATCGCCCGGCCGCTGGAAGCGAAATATCCAACCAATCGCGCCGTGTTGATTGCGCTGCCGCTGATCGCACTCGGCCTCGGAATCTATGCCTATGCCTCCGCAGGCGGCGGTGCCGTGAATGCCGTGATCTCAGGGCTGGAAGGGATGCTGGTGAGTTTCCTCGTCTGGGCGCTGGGCCGGGAAGCCGATCCCGATCGCAATCTGACCGCCTTCGCCAGCGCCGCACTGGTGCTCTACGCCCTTGTGCTCGGCCTGCCGGTCGCCGTCTGGACGCTGGCTTTTGCACTCATGGCCGCGCGAACGGTCAACCGCACGGTCGGGCAACCGGCCAAGCCGGGTGATCTGGTTATGGTGCTGATCCTCGCCGGCCTCTCCGTCTTCTCGGAAGGCTATGCCTTGATGGGTGTCGTCGCCGCCATCGCCATAGCGATCGATGTCCAGCTCGACCGGTCCCGCTCTCTGGCCCTGATTGCGGCCCTGATTGCCCTCTCCTTTACCGTCTGGCAGCTGATCACGCTGGAAGGCGATTTCGTCGCTCTCCTGTGGCCGGAAGCCGCCTCGACGACATTGATGAGCATCATCGGCGGTCTGGTCGTGATCGGGCTCGCAAGCGCCTTCTTCTGCCCGAAACCGACCAGTGTCTGTGATGCACGCGGCGAACCGCTCAGCCAGGCCCGCGTGCGCGGCGGACGGCTGGTTATCGCGCTGGTCCTGCTGGCCGGCATGCCAGAAGGCAATGCGCTCGCACACGCGCTTTACCCCTTGGGCGGCCTGCTGCTTGTCACTTTCGTCGTCGGCCTGATTCCGGCCATTCGGCCCAAGCCAACGCGCTAGCGACAACGCAGCCCCTCATCGGGAAACGCTGTCCTAGCGCGCCTGGGGAATCAGCGCATTTCGGCGGAAGAGCATGATGATGAGATAAGCGATCAGCCCCAGGTCGAGCACATTTGTGATCGTGTCCGACACAGAGCCGATCGTGATGCCGTAGACGAGCCCAGGGGCCGAGGACGTGAAGACAAACCACATGTAAGCGTGGAGTATCGCACTGGCGAAATAGATCGTCGTCGCCAGTGCCAGCCTGGACCGCCAGACCAGTATGGTCGCAATCACATAGCCGGACAGATAGACACTCCATCCGATGAACACCCAAGATGACACCTGGGAGGCATAGGTCAGGAACTCGACCCCCGGCTCCATCAATCCAGCCCGGACCGCCAAGGCAACCGTCAACCAGCCAAAAGAATAAACGATCCGGATCGTCGCTAGAGTAATCACGACCCGTATACTCATCGAAGATGCCAGACCGGCTTGCTTGCTCATGGCGACCGGCGCCTTTCTTCGTTATCCAATCCTTGCCCGCAGTCCCGGTAACTCAAGGAACTCGCAGCGCCATTTTCGACACCGTGGTCAGAAACTTCGCCGGCAATGTCAATCGGGATTGAGCGAGTTTGCGTGTCCTGGAACGCACCCTATCCGGCACGCCCGATGGCCCGCAGTGGCGGCAAGCCTTCCGCCCCAAGCCGTTCCGCTCGCCGCGCGCCGATCGCCCACGTCCTCCCCCGGTTGGATGGACTTGACCGGAAACCTGATTGCGAACGGCTTTCTGACAGAGCGGATCGGTACCCCCCTAACCTTCACCAACCACGCGCGAGGTCGCCTGCCGGGGCGCGCCCGTTTCCGTGCGGGACGTCTCGACACCCGACTCTCGTCTCAACACGTGCCGTAGTGGCTGCATCATGACAAGGCAGGCGATGAGCCCCAGATCGATCGTATTTGTGATCATATCGAGAATGGCAACCAGGGTAACGCCGTAAACCAGCGTCAGGGCAAAGGATGTGAAGGCGAACCATATGCATGAATTCAAGATATAGCTGAGGACGTAGATCGCCGTCGCCAGCCGCAGCCTGGATTGCCAGACCAATAGGGTGGCGAACGCATAGCCAGCAGCATAAACACCCCATCCGACGAACAGCCATGGCGACGCCTGGGACGCATAGTTCAGAACTTCGAGCCATGGCGCCACCACGCCGGCTCTTACCAGCAAGGCAACGATCAACCACCCGAACGAATAGACCGCCCGCACTGTCGCCAAGACCGCCACGGCTTTGATGCTTGTCCACTTCCCCTGCTGTTTTTGCTTGCCCATGCAATCCTGGCCTTCCTTGCCGCTTCCCAGTTCTTGCCCACAAAACCTGGGATCCGAGCGACCCGGCGCCCATTCGTTGACACCGGTGTCATTACATGGGCCATGAAGTCAATTGGGTTTGCTTTGCATGCATAATCTATGACGCCTCGCGGCAGGCACGCGCCTCGCCGATACGTCTCGCCGGGAGCCCCTTGGCGTTGGCCCGACTGCGCGGCAAGGCACCATGGTGAGGCTCATGGCATCGCGCCTTGCGCGCGGCACAGGAACGGCCGGCAATCGATGCCTTTTCCTGATCGGTATTCTGAGGGAGACTGGCAGGAACGCCCCCGGCCAAGGGGCACGAGAACAGCAGGACGCGATGAGCACCCCATCCCCAGCCCAACCCCACCCGGTTGGGAATGACCGCAAACTGTCTGACTGCGTCAGCCGAGACGACCTGCGCGCGCTATCCCGAACGACGAACTGGCAGGGGGTGCTCATGCTGGGCGGCAATATCGCGCTTCTGGCCGCTGCCTTCACGCTTGCCATCATCTGGCCCAACCCGCTGACCTTTCTGGTCGCCATACTGATCATCGCCGGCCGTCAGCTAGGCCTTTCCATCGTGCTGCATGACTGCGCTCATAACGCGCTCTTCCGTTCGCCCGGGCTCAATGAGTTCGCGGGGCAGTGGATCGGCGGAGCGGCGGTCGATGTGCCGCTGCAGCTTTATCGCGACTACCACCTCAACCATCACCGACATGCCGGCACGGACGCGGACCCGGACCAGGGTCTGGTGAAGTCCTATCCGGTGACACGTGACAGCCTGCGCCGTAAATTCACGCGCGACCTCACCGGCCGGACCGCTACCCGTGACTTGATCATGGCCTGGCGCAAGCCGGACTGGCGCGCCAAGCTGCCCTTCCTCACCTTCCAGCTCGTGCTGGTCGCATCGCTTGCCGCGGCGGGTGCGGTCTGGGCCTACGCCCTCTGGTGGGGGGCCCGAATTTTCGTCTATCCAGCGATCATGCGGCTGAGGAATATCGGCGAACACGGCGTCGCCATCGACCGCTACAATACCGAGCCGCGCCTCAATACCCACACCACCGTCGCGCGCTGGTTCGAGCGCCTTCTGGTGGCGCCCAACAACGTCAACTACCATCTGGAACACCACATGTTCGCCGCCGTCCCGCCCTACAATTTGCGGCGACTGCACCGCTTGCTGGCGTCAGGCGGTTATTATGACGGCTATGCCTGCGTCACCCGCGGCTATCCGGCGATGCTGGCCAAGGCGGTGCGACCACAAACGCAGCAGGCTGCCTGAGGCGTCTTGTCGCCTCGCATCGGTTACACCAGCCTGCAATCAATGGGTGTAGCGGAAACCGGAAGGAGTACGGTCGTGACGCGGACAAAAGCAACCGCAGCCCACCGGTTCCAAAGTGACGGCCCGCCCTGCTTCGAGACGCGAGGTCTGTCCCGCGATTTCGGAGAAGGCCCGACCCGCGTCCGGGCGTTGCGGGGTGTTGACCTTACAATCCCGGCCGGTGAGGTCATCGTCCTGCTGGGCGCGTCAGGATCAGGCAAGTCCACCCTGCTCAATATTCTCGGCGGGCTGGACCGCGCGACCGAGGGTGATTTCAAGTTCCGCGGGCGGGACATGACCCAAATCAGCGAGACCGAGCTGACCCGGTTCAGACGCGACCATGTCGGCTTCGTGTTCCAGTTCTACAATCTCATGCCCAGTCTCACCGCGCAGGAAAATGTGGAGCTGGTCACAGAGATCGCGACCCACCCCATGCCGGCGCGCGACGCGCTGGCCCTGGTCGATCTGACCGACCGCGCCGATCACTTTCCTTCGGAAATGTCAGGCGGCGAACAACAGCGCGTGGCAATCGCCAGAGCGATCGCCAAGCGTCCGGAGGTCATGCTGTGTGACGAACCAACCGGAGCGCTGGACAGCGCCACGGGCGTGCGGGTCTTGCAAGCCTTGAAGCGGGTGAACCGGGAGCTGGGGTCCACCGTCCTGCTCATCACCCACAATGCCGGAGTGGCCGCCATGGCCGACCGCGTCATCACACTGGCTGATGGCCAGGTGCGCGAAGAACGGGTCAATGACGACCCGATCGACCCGGAAGCCCTGACCTGGTGAGCCGCGGCCGTCGGGATATGGCCGCAGCTCTGCCGGCGCGGCTGGACCGCAAGATGGTGCGGGACTTGTGGGCAATCCGTCTCCAGGCCCTGGCCATCGCGCTTGTGGTGGCCGCCGGTGTGGCCGTCCACGTCGTCGCTGCCGGCATGCTGGACAGTCTGCAGGAAACCCGAGACGCCTATTATGATCGATACCGGTTCGCCGATGTCTGGGCTCCGGTCGTGCGGGCACCCGACAGTGCCGCGGAGACGCTACGGGACATCCCGGGAATCGCCAGCGTCCAGACCCGGGTGCGCGAGGCCGCCCTGTTCAATATGCCCGGCCTGTCTGCTCCCGCCACCGGAGTCATGCTGTCGCTGCCGGAAGCCGGGCTGGCTGCCGTCAACCGGATCCATCTGACCGGGGGCCGTCGCCCCGCTACCGGCGAACGCGACGCGATCGTGCTGCTGGACGGTTTCGCCCGCGCTCACAATCTGTCCATCGGCGACACGGTCACGGCAACTGTCCGTGGAGGACGCGAACAGTTCCGCGTGGTCGGCACCGCCCTGTCACCGGAATATGTGTATGCCATCGCGCCCGGCCAGCTCGTGCCTGATCCGCGCCTGTTCGGCGTCGCCTGGATGGGCCGCGACGCTCTGGAACAGGCCGCCGACGCGACCGGCGCTTTCACCGAGATCGCCTTCACGCTGCAGCCCGGCGCCAGCGAGCCGGCGATCCTCGATGCACTGGACCGGCAACTTGCTCCGTGGGGCGCCCCCGGAGCCTATGGACGCGAGGACCACTTTTCCGACGCCTTTGTCTCAAGCGAGATCAACCAGCTGGATACGATGGCGTCATTGCTGCCGCCGGTCTTTCTGATCGTGGCCGCCTTTCTGGTGAATGTCGTGCTGACCCGGTTGATCGCAATGGAGCGCGCCCAGATCGGCCTGCTGAAGGCTTTCGGCTACAGCTCACGCGCGGTCATCACCCACTACGCGAAATTTGCCTTGGCCATCGGGTTTGTCGGCCTGTCACTCGGTGTGGGCGGTGGGGTTTGGCTGGGCCGCCTGATGGCGGCGATGTATATAGAATACTACCACTTTCCCTTCCTGCTCTTCGAACTGCCTGCCTCCATCTACGCCTCGTCCTTGATCGTCACACTGTCGGCCGTCGGCGGCGGGGCTGTCCTGGCCGGCTTGCGCACGGCGCGCCTTTCTCCGGCCGAAGCGATGCGCCCCTCTCAGCCGCCGGATTATTCCCGGGCGCTTGGCGCCACCCTGGCGCGCTGGCGGCGTTTCGACCAGCAATCGCGCATGATCCTGCGCCATGTCCTGCGCTGGCCGGCGCGCGCTGCCTTCACCCTCGCGGGGATTACCGTATCCGGAGCGCTGCTGGTTTCGTCCATGTACTTCCTCGACGCCATGGACGCGATGATCGACGCCCATTTCAATCTCGCCAATCGACAGGATGTTTCGGTGACGCTGGTCGAGCCTCGGTCACGGGCGGCCCTGCACGAGATTGCTCGGCTTCCGGGGGTGCTCGCGGCCGAGCCGGTGCGCCACGCACCGGCGCGACTGCGCTTTGGCGGCCATGAGGAACGCATCGCGCTGACCGGGTCGCCGCAGGACGCTATGCTGTCCCGTCTGATCGGCGCGGACGGTTTGCCGGTCATGCCACCGCCGGGCGGGCTGGTTCTTTCGCGCGATATCGCCACACCCCTGGGCCTGCGCCCCGGCAATTGGGTCGAGGTGGAGATTACCGAGGGCCACCGCCCCGTCCTCTACCTGCCTGTCAGCAATGTCGTCACCACGCTGATCGGATCCGGCGCCCTGATCGAAATCAATGACCTCAACGCCCTGATGGGCGAAAGCGACATGATCACCGGTGCTGTTCTCCGGATCGATCCGGATCACGCCGATGACCTCTACTCAGCCCTGAAAGAAGCCCCGGGGGTTGCGGAAGTCGGGCTGCAAAACGAGGCCCGGCGTCGCTTTCAGGAAATCATGGACGAGGTCATTGGCGCATCAATCTTCATCTACACCGTATTCGCCGGACTGATCGCAGTCGGGGTGGTCTATAACAGTGTGCGCATCGCCTTTTCCGAGCGCGAGCATGAACTCGCCGTGCTGCGCGTCCTCGGCTTCAGCCGCGGTGAAGTCGCTTACGTCCTGCTCGGTGAAATCGCGCTTCTGACCTTGCTCGCCCTGCCTCTGGGCGCAGCACTGGGCGCTGGCCTGTCCTGGTATTTCGCCCAGGCCATGAGCTCGGACCTGTTTCGCCTGCCCTTTATCATCGACCCCAGCACCTTCGGCTATTCGGCTCTTGTCGTCGTGGTTGTCGCCCTGTCCTCAGGCCTGATGGTCCGGGCTCGACTCAACCGGCTCGACATGGTCGCAGCTCTGAAAACGGGAGACTAGGAAACCGTCATGACGCTTCGCTTCCGAACCGTATTCTGGACCGCCGCCGGCCTGGCCGTGTTGGCCACCATCATCTGGAGTTTCTGGCCGAAGCCGGTCCGAGTCGATACGGCACCGGCTGCGACCGGCTCGATGACGGTGGAGATTCGGGATGAGGGCCGAACCCGGATCCGCGATGTCTATGCCATTGCTGCACCGGTCTCCGGACGTCTCCTGCGCCTTGACCTGGAAGCGGGAGACCGGATCGAGACCGGAGATGTCCTCGCCCGCATCCTGCCGTCCGAACCCTCCATTCTGGACACGCGCAGCCAGGGCGAAGCGGAGGCTGCGATCCACCTGGCCGAAGCAGCCCTGTCGGCAGCCCGTGCCGAGGCCCAGACGGCCGCGTCCGTGCTTGATCTCGCCCGTGAGGACCACACGCGAATTGACCGACTGCGCGCAACCGGGATCGCCTCGCAGGCACAACTTGATCGCGCCGCCGCAGACCTGCGCGGCGCCGAGGCCGCGGCCAACCGGGCCCAGGCAGCCATCCGCATGCGCGAAGCCGAGATCGAAGCAGCCCGCATCCATCTGCACGGCGCCGGGTCCGGCGCTCAGACCACTGCCATTTTCGACATTCGCTCCCCGATCAATGGCGTCGTCCTCCAGGTCCGTCGGGAAAGCGAGGGCCCGGTCGCCGCCGGCGCTCCCTTGGTCGAGATCGGCGATCTGGCCGGACTAGAAATTGTCGCCGAATTCCTGTCGGCAGATGCAGTTCAGACCGAGCCGGGCGATTCAGCCAGCATCACCGGCTGGCGCCGCGACGCGCCACCTCTCCCCGCCCGAGTGCGCCGGGTGGAACCCTATGGGTTCGAACAATTTTCCCCTCTGGGCGTTGAGGAACAACGGGTCAATATCGTGCTGGACTTCACGGGACCACCAGAAGACTGGGGAGCCCTGGGCCATGGCTATCGGGTCGAGGCTGCGATCACGGTCTGGCAGCGCGATGATGCCTTGCAAGTCCCTGTCGCCGCCCTTTTCCGCCATGATCGGGAATGGGCCGTGTACCGCATCGAGACCGGTCGCGCCCGCCTGACCCCGGTCGTGATCGGCCAGGATAATGGTATCCAGGCCGAAGTCCTTGAGGGCCTGTCCGCGGGCGATCGGGTCGTTCTCTATCCGGGCGAAGGTGTTACCGACGGCGTCGGGGTGCGGGAACGGTCCGTGATCGAATAGAGGTCGGGCGGGAGGCCGCGCGCCGACTGGAAAGCGTTGCTGTCCGCCGCCGGGACCTCACTCCCCCGCCGGATAGAACGCCGCCTGCATCGCCCGCTGGGTCAGCGGCTGGAGTTCCGGCATGCCGGCCCCGGCATTGCGCTGGACCATGCCGACAAAGACGATGTCATGCGTGGGGTCGGCCCAGAACCAGGTCATGGCCCGGCCATCCCAGAGATAGGTCCCCTCGCCCACGGCAACGCCGCCACGCTCCGGGTCCGTGACCACGACCCCATTATAGCCGTATTGATAACCCGGCCGTATCTGCTGGAAACCAATCCCGAACCCGCCAGCCGCGACCGCATCGCTGAGATGATTGGTCATGATTGTCGTGACCGAGTCGGCCTCCAGAATTCGCTTGCCGCCCAGCTCGCCACGCTGCAGCAACATGCGGCCGAAACGCAGATAATCATCCGCTGTCGAGAACAGACCGCCACCGCCCCAGGCAAAGCCCGGCAGGGTGAACGGGTCAAGGAAGAGTGCGTCGGCCGGGTTTTCAACCTGAAGCCGACCGTCGCGCCAATCATAATTCGTGGCCAGTCGGTCTGCCTCGGCCGGATCGACCGAAAACCCGGTATCCGGCATGCCCAGCGGCGTAAAGATATGATCTCGCATGTAATCGGCCAGGCTTTGCCCGCTCAGCCGCTCGACAATGATGCCCTGCAAATCCATCGACAGCGAGTAGCGCCACGCACTGCCCGGCTCGGCATGGAGCGGCAGGGTCGACAGCGTTTCAAGGAAGGCCTCGGGCGTCGGCGACGACCACAGCTCGGCCGCGCGATAACGATCATCCACCCAGCCATCTTGAAAGCCATAGGAAAAGCCCGCCGTATGGGTCATCAGCTGGGCCATGGTCGGCGCGCGAACCGGCGGCGTGATGATCGGCACGCTGTCCTCATCAAGGCCCCGGAACACGCCAATATTTGCCAGCTCGGGCAGGAAGGCCGTGACCGGATCATCAGGGTGCCACAGACCTCGCTCGAACAGCTGCATCATCGCCACGGCGGTTACGGGCTTGGTCATGGAGTAGATGCGTACAATGGTGTCCGTCTCCATCGGCGCGCCGCTTTCAAGGTCGCGAACGCCCTGACCCCAGCGCCCGACAAGGGCGTCGCCCTGCCAGACCGTGACGGCGGCACCGGCGAGCTCGCCGTCGTCGATCAGGGGCTGAAGCGCCTCGGCAACCGGCTCGATGATGCGTGGCTCGACTGTCCCGGGACCACCCCCGCAAGCGGCCAGCACAAGCATCGCCATTCCCGCCAATATCCGCATGCCCGTCTCCCGGTTTGTCCTTGATGTGGGGAAAACCTGTCACAGACCGTTGTTAGCGCCAACAAATTGATACGGGGCAGAGGGCGACGCACCGCATCACGACCTGCCGTGCTGTCACGCAATGGCTGCGGGAAAGGCGGTCTCAGTCAGCGAGTGATCGCAGCGCATCGGTGTCCGCGCTATAGAGATACCAGGCTGGCCCCTCGACGCCGCGCGCGCGCACGACGAAATGCGCCAGCGCATCATCCCAGCTCCAAAGGTCAATCCGGTCGCCTGCCAGATGCGCGGCAACCCGGCGCTGAATTTCAGCAAAGCGCTCATCGAGATAATAGCGTACCGGCACGGGGTCCCGCCATTCCACGCCAATGGCACGGCCGGTATTTGGGTCCATCAGGAAACCGTTGAAGGCTTCCCAGCGGCCCCGGAGTCCGATCTGCGACACCTCGTCGACAAGGCCTTCAAGCATTACCTGCGAGACCTCGCCGGTGCGGACATCGTGAATATGGATTGCAACCTCGTCTTCATGAGGAATGGCCGCGAAGACAATGCCGGTTCCATCGCGAAGCAGACCACCGACGCCGCGTTCCTGGACGGTCCAATGTGACTGATAGGTATCCGGCCAAACAGCCGGATCGCCCAAGGTGATCAAACCCGGTGTCAGAACGTCCCGGCCATTCCCGCTAAACCAGAACATCCGCGCAGCGGATCGGGCATAGCTGACCTCAACACCTCCCATCGCGTCGAGATTGGCGGCCGAGTCTACACCCGTCGCAACGTCATGCGGATCGACATCATCCGGCAAATCCAGCCATAGCTGACGCTCATAAATCGGAATCCCGTACCGTGCGGTCACGGAGGGTTCGCGAAAAAACCCTGTTCCGTCATCGACGCCGAATTCATTGGCTTCGAAATTGTAATTGGGACGGTCCAAAAGCCTGGCCTCGCGGATCAGGACACGGTCAGGATCGCCCGAAATCAGGGATTCAAGCTGCCAGGCCGCAGGCCATTCAGCGATCAGGTCACCGTCAGTCGACAGGATGACGGAGCGCCGGAACTCGCCGCCCCGCCGCACCCGGATGACACGCGCTTCGCTCCAGACATCCAGCAGAATTTCGTCATCATTCAACCAGGTGACATTGCCGAACCAGCGCGCATTCTCCACCACGCTTGGTCCGTTGCTGTAGCTTGAGACTCGGAAACGCCGATCCAGATCAAGCTCGGTGAGCGCGATGCGGCGAAGGGCGCTGAGGGGGGCATCCGTTGGGCCGATCAGCAATTCCGGCTCATCAGAGTGCACCACAATCGCGATTCGCTCGCCATCCGCTGAAAGTGCCGCACTGGCAGGTCCTGGCGCGGGCTGGGCAGCACCAGACGCAGCACCCAGCGCCCAGGCCACAGCCATGAAGATCACAATTCTGGCCCGCAATGCTCACCCCCCGGTGTGTCTTGCTCTAAAGCGGAATATTATCGTGCTTCTTCCAGGGGTTCTCCGCTTTCTTGTTCTTAAGCGTCCGTAGAGCCGAGATCAGGCGTTTGCGCGTGTTGTGCGGCATGATGACGTCGTCGATATAGCCGCGTCCGGCGGCAACGAAAGGATTGGCGAAGCGATCTTCATATTCCTTTGCGTGGGCCGCCATCTTGTCGGCGTCCGCGGCATCCTTGCGGTGGATGATCTCGGCAGCGCCCTTGGCGCCCATGACCGCGATCTCGGCGGTTGGCCAGGCGTAGTTGACGTCGCCGCGCAGATGTTTCGAGCTCATCACATCATAGGCGCCGCCATAGGCCTTGCGGGTGATGACGGTCAGCTTGGGCACCGTCGCCTCGGCATAGGCGAAGAGGAGTTTGGCGCCATGCTTGATCAGGCCGCCATATTCCTGCTTCGTGCCGGGCAGGAAGCCGGGCACGTCGACAAAGGTGACGATCGGGATATTGAAGGCGTCGCAGAAGCGCACGAAGCGACCGGCCTTGCGGCTGGCATCGCTGTCGAGCACGCCGGCCAGCGACATCGGCTGATTGGCGACAAAGCCGACCGGCTGGCCGTCGAGACGGCCGAAACCGGTGACGATATTCGCGGCATAGTCCGGCGCGATCTCGAAGAAATCGCCCTCATCCGCCACCTTCTCGATCAATTCCTTGATGTCGTAGGGCTTGTTCGGGTTGGACGGAACGAGCGTGTCGAGGCTGGGCTCCTGACGGTCGGCGACGTCGTGGCTGGGACGCTTGGGCGGGGTTTCGCGATTGGACAGCGGCAGGAAGTCGATCAGACGACGCAGCTGGACCAGGGCCTCGATATCATTCTCGAAGGCGCCATCGGCAACGCCGGACTTCTTGGCATGGACGGAGGCGCCGCCGAGCTCTTCATGGGTGACCGTCTCATTGGTGACGGTCTTCACCACGTCGGGGCCGGTCACATACATGTAGGACGTGTCCTTCACCATGAAGATGAAGTCAGTGATGGCGGGAGAATAGACATCGCCGCCGGCGCACGGCCCCATGATCATGGAGATTTGCGGCACGACGCCTGACGCCAGTGTGTTCTGCAGGAAAATGTCGGCATATCCCCCCAGCGAGGCGACACCTTCCTGGATACGGGCACCGCCGGCATCGAAAATCCCGATCACCGGAGCGCCATTCTGGATGGCGGCCTTCTGGATCTTGACGATTTTCTGGGCGTGGGTCTCTGAAAGCGACCCGCCAAAAACGGTGAAGTCCTTGGAAAAAAGATAGACCAGACGGCCATTGATCGTGCCATGGCCGGTAACAACGCCATCCCCGGGAATTTTCTTTTCGGCCATGCCGAAATCGACGCAGCGATGCTCGACGAACATGTCCCACTCCTCGAAGGAGCCGTCGTCCAGCAGGAGTTCAATCCGCTCGCGCGCCGAAAGCTTGCCCTTGGTGTGCTGCGCGGCGATCCGCTTCTCGCCACCGCCCATGCGAGCCGCAGCCCGCTTGGCTTCGAGCTGTTCGATCACGTCTTTCATGGCCAATCCTTCCCCCGTCGGGATTCTTGTTATGCGCCAGATAGCAGACCCGCGAACGCTTGCGCAATCAAGCCGGTGCGCCAGTCACAGGCCGCGCGGCGTGCGGTTTGCAGCTCGACAGGCAGAACCGGATCGGGGACTGACGCATGGGCGGCCACAATATGCAGACCGAGATTGTGAGCATTGACGGGCTTGGCACGTCGGAATGCGAGGCATGGAACGCGTTTCGCGCCAACACGCCATCCCTCGGCTCGCCCTATTTCACCACCGAATTCACCCGGGCTGTCGCTCGCACCCGCCCCGATACGCGCATCGCGATTCTGCACCGAAACGGGACAATTGCCGGATTTCTGCCGCTCCATCTGTCCCGTTCGGGTGTTGCCCGTCCAATCGGTGGCCCCCTCGGTGACCATCACGGACTGATTACCGACACGCCGGATCTGGATGTCGAAGCCGCGCTGGCCGGGACCGGGTTCGGGATTTTCAATTTCCACGGCGCCCTCGCCGAACAGGCCAGTTTCGCCCGGGCCGGCACACACGCGCCGGAAACATCCTGGGTCTCGGACCTGTCGGCCGGATATGACAGTTTCCTGGAGGATTGCGCCCGCGAAGACGCCAAGGCGATGCGCAATATCCGCGCTCGACAGCGCAAGCTGGCCGATATGGGCGATGATGTCGTCTTCCGCCTGGACGACCGTCGTCCCGAAGCCTTGCGCGCCGTAATCGAGACCAAGCGCGCGCAATACCGGCGCACTGGTGCACTCGACGTCTTTGTCGCCAGCTGGGCCCGGCAATTGATCGAGGACCTTTTCGACACCGACACACCTCAATTTGCCGGTCTGCTGTCAACGGTGGAGATCAAGGGCGAGCTCGCGGCCGCACATTTCGGCATGCGCTCGGATCGCGCCCTGCACTACTGGTTCCCGGTCTACTGGCCCGAATTCTCCAAGCTGGGGCCGGGCCTGACGCTCTATCTCGAGATCGCGCGTTTCCTGGAAGCTCGGGGGGTTACAGAGATCCATCTCGGACCCGGTGATTATGACTTCAAGCGCCGCCTCTCCAATGCCGGTTTCGACGTGATCGGGGGGCGCCTGGAGCGTCCCTCATTCGCGCATGCCCTTGTCCGTACCGGTCAGCTTGTCGACCGCACCGCCCAGGCCCTGCCGCTCGGACGTGTTTCCAACTGGCCTGGCAAGGCCTTCCGCCGCCTCGACAAGTGGGCGGCCGTGCACGCGTTCTAGGAGGCTGATTGCGATGACCTCATTTTTCTCGCCCGACGGCACGATCGACTCGCCTCTGCAGGCACTCGGCTTTGCATTCGCGCTCGGGCTCGCGCTCGCCATAACCGTGAAAATCCTCTGGCGCGGTGTCGCCCAGATCGGCCCGGTCGGGATGATCCGCCAGAGCTTCAACCTCGACATGCTGGCTTTGTTCGCGCTGCTGCAGCTCGCCGCCCTCAATCTGTTCGATCATTCGGTTCGCCCCTTGGTTGGCGTCTTCCGCCCAGAGGTCGGCGATGGAGGTCTGATCGAGAATCTCACCATTCTGCTGATGCTCTTCCCGGTGATCCTGACGGCCGAGCGCATCCGGCAACGCAATCGCGACACGGCCTTCGGCGGCATCAGCCTCGCCATTACCGCTCTGATCCTGATCCTCGCCTTCGGCGAAGAGGTGAGCTGGGGGCAGCACTGGCTTGGCTTCACCCCGCCAGAAGCTGTGTTGCAGACAAATCTCCAGGAAGAGTTCAACCTGCACAACTACATCCCGCCATCGACCATGGAAGCGCTCTATTACGCACTGGGACTTGGTCTGCTGGTGCTGGGTGCGCGGCTCGGTTCGATCGTTGAAGCGCGTCGGGGCGACCGGGTCCTGATGCCCCTGCGCGCGCTGCTGGTCCTGAGCGGCGTTCTGATGTGTCACCACATCTTCCAGGAATTGGCGGAACTGGCGGTTATCGGCACCGGCTTCCTGATCTGGAACCGGCTTGATGAAGGCCGTCTGCGCTTCCGCGAAGGACCGCTGCGAACCCTCGCCGCTATCTAGCCGCCCAGACCAGTGCACGCGCCTCGATTTCACGAACGATGGCAGACTTGGCTGACTGGTATTGCTGACTCCCCAGGCCCGCCACCCTGGACAGCGCCAGCTTGTGCTCGCCATAGCGCCCGGCCTCATCCGGATGCGCTCTGAGATAGTCGCGAAAGACGAGATGGCGGCGGAAATCATCACTCTGCCGCAGATAGGCGTGGATATGGACGAGCCGCGTCCCGTCCGCTGCGTCACGCCTGAAATAGCGGCGACCGGGCAAGCCGTACTCGCCCTTCACCTGATAGCACGCGTCCCGCATGTCGACAGAGCGGGCGTCGAGCAGGTCCAGATCGTCCGTGCCAACCAGAATGTCGATGATGGGCTTGGCCGCCAGACCCGGTACGGACGTGCTTCCGACATGCTCGATGCGCCCGGCGACCTCACCCAGCACAGAGCAAAGACGGTCACGCTCGAGCCCGAAGCGCTCGGGCCAGCGCGGATCCCAGACGCGGACGGTAACCGTCATCAGACCTACTGGAACGGGTTCAGCTTTTTCAGGAAGTATTGCAGACCGCCGCGGTTTTCCTTGCGATCAAGCTCCTCCTGGGAGGTCAGGAATGTTGTCTGCACCACATAACGCTCACCCTCAAAGGGCAGATGGCCATGCCAGGAGTTATCGGCGCGCAGGAAGGCAAAGACATAGCCGGCCAGCGGCGGGACTTCCTCGGTGAAGTCCTCGAAATCCTTCGGGCCATTGAGCACGCGGATGCAGCCAGCACCGGTCCCGTCCCACTCGGCATTGAGATAGGTCAGCATGGTGAGGATTTTCGATTTCGAGTCATTGTGGATCGGACCGTCAGACAGCTGGGACACCTTGCGGACGGTGATCATTCGCGGCTTCTCGGTGAAGTCGACACCAAACTTGTCGGTCAGGACCTGCGCCAGCTCGGCCGAATTGAGGTCTTCCATCAGGCGCTTGAACTCGCCGCTGGATTCCAGCTTGGACAGCGGCAGATAGCCTGGCTTGTCGATCGCGGGGTAATCCCGGCGCACATCGCCCGCCTCGTCCGCGCTGAGAGCGCCGTCCGCGACGAAATAGTTATACGGCTGCGTCCGCAGGTTCGCGTTTCGCAGAGCGTCAAAATCCAGCAGGCCGCCGGGGCCGGTCTTGCCGCTTTGCGTGGTTGCCGTATCCGCCATGATCCGTCTCCGAAAACTGTGCCGCGCAGCCTACTCCACTGGCGCCCGGCATCAAGCCGCCGGCGCCGCGTCCAATGCGCGCAGGACGTCATGCATGACACGCAATTCCGTGCGCAACCGGGCCAGCCGGTCCGTGGCTTCATGGTCCTCGCCCCACTGGCTGATCTGGAAATGCTCATCGAGCGTGGAGAGGACGAAGGCCTTGTCGCCATCAATCTCGCCGTCGAGAAGGGCGAGACCAAGCAGCGCCGAACCGCACACTGCCGTCACATGTGCCAACGTCGTCAGCCGCCAATTATCGCACGCGCCGGCTCGCTGCATCACTCGCTGAAGGGCCACCGGGTCCTGGTCAATCGGCATCACACCCGGGGCCGGCACGAAATGCGCGTCGAGCGCTGACCGGGCCCAGGCTATGACCGGATCCCAGGATGCCGCCTGGGCCGCCGCCAGCTCGGGCGGTTCTGGTGCGCGAAAGCAAACCAGATCCGTCGATGCATATTTTGTCACCTCGGCGATCGTCGCGTCACGGGCGCCCGGGATGAGGTCGATGGCGACGAAGCAGAGCCGGGTGGCTGGCATGGCCGGCGCATCGATGCGCTCGCCCTGGGCCGCCCACTCGCCGGCGACCAGCTCGGCCATCGCCCGGGTCGGCAAAGTCAGGCCCTGCTTGGCCGGCGATTTCACGGGACGACCGTCGAGCAGTACCGCATAGCCCCCCTCCGCTTCAGCGATGCTCACCTCTTTGTAGAATCGTTTGGGCAGCGAGTTTTCGCGCGCCGGAATTTTCACGCCGGGCTTGGTTTCATAATTCTCGGTCACGCCTCAACTCCTTCAGTTTTGCCGGCCGCTTCGCCGCTCGTCACGCGCGCGGCGAAGGCGTCCAGCTCGGCGTCCAGCGCCGCAAAATCATGATGGACGGAATGAGCGCCACCCGCCTCGATCTCGTCAGGCGTGTGAAACCCCCAACTGACGCCCAGCGTATGGACACCGGCATTGCGGCCCATCTCCATGTCGAACCGGGTATCGCCGATCATCACGGCTTGAAAGGGATCCGTCCCGGTTTCGCGCAATGCGTCCAGAACCATGCGCGGATGCGGTTTGCCGGCACCGCCATCCACGGTTTGCAAGGTATCGAAATAGCGGTGCAGATCATGATGACCAAAGACGATGTCCAGCCCGCGACGCGCCTTGCCGGTCGCCACGCCCATCAACCAGCCCTCATCGGCGAGCCGCTCGATCGTCTCCCGGGCTCCGTCATAGAGTGGTTCCTGGAAGCCGGCTTCAGCCCGGTGCTCGACGAAGGCTTCCTTGTAGAAGGTGGCCAGCTCGACCGCCTTGGCAGCCGGATAGTCCGGCGGCGCGAGGCGGGTAACCGCTTCGGTCAGCTCCAATCCGACAATCGTGCGGGTCCGATCATATTCAATCCCGCCCAGCCCGGCCCGACGAAAGGCCCGGTCCATGGCTGTCTGGATTACCTGGCGACTATCGACAATCGTGCCGTCGATGTCCCAGATCGCAAGTTTCAGGGGTGTGCTCACGCCGCGAGGCTCCGTCTGCTTGGCCGCGACATAGGCGGCTGCGCGCGGCTTGGCAAGCAGGCCCCGCCTCATGCTAGCTATGCGTAACAGGCCAAGCGGAGCACGCCCTTTCATGACCTTGCCGGAAAACATCACCGAGACCGAACGCACAGCGCTGGACGCCGCCGCTTTCCGCCGGCTCGTGGCGCACCTTGATGCACACAAGGAAGTCCAGAATATCGACCTCATGCTGCTGGCCGATTTCTGCCGCAACTGCCTGGGTGACTGGTGGCGCGAAGCGGCGGCCGAACGCGGCATCGACGTGACCCGGGACCAGGCCCGTGAACGCGTCTACGGCATGCCGCCAGCCGAGTGGAAGGCGCAATACCAGACCGAGACCAGCCCGGAAAAGGTCGAAGCCTTCAAGGCCAGGCAGGCGGCGAAGCAAGGTTGAGCAGCGGCCTCGCCGATCGCTAGCCGGCGCTATCCTGGTCCGGCAGAGCGAGATATTGAACGGGCTGTCCGACCACATCGATACGCACGACACGCCCGCTCGCTTCGTCGACATAGATGTCATTGGCCGGTGTTCCGCCGCGCTGCTCAATCCGAACAGTCTGAAAACGCCCTGCCGGCGTGTCGATGGAGATGATTTCCATGGCGGTCAGCGTGACCGCTTCATAGACATCCCGCATCGGGACCCACCAGTCGAAGCTGACCCTGTCGCCCGGCTCCATGTCCAGCACGGGCGCCAGCATGAAAAAGGCGCCCCGGACCATCGCGCCATCATGAACGGCATGATCGATCGGGGCAGACTGGGGGGCCTCCGCGGGACCGTGCAGACTCCGCATTCCGGTCACCTGGCCCTCTGCGAACGCGGCGTCGACCAGATAGTAGCGAGTGCCACTGTGATACCGCAGCCCGACATGCTCAGGCGTCAGGTCCTGAAGGTCCAGACGTGCCGAGAAGCTCTCATAATCGCTGCGCGAGACAATCATGGAGCGATCCCACAAATGCACGCCATCATCGTCGGAATACCAGCCATAGCGCATGAAGCCGTCACGCTCACCATCATTGAAGAGGCCGAGATTGAACCCGCCCTCGGCCAGTTCCGCGCGATTGACCCGTTCGCCGATGGATTGACCCGCAGCTGATGCGCTGCCTGCCAGCCCCAGAGCCAGCCCTGCGATCAGCGTGTGTGTGAAACATGTTGCCATGATGCCCCCTGTCGCGCGCAGGACACCACTCGTGGGCAGCACTGTCGACGCCCGAAAGCTCGAATTGGCGAAGTTGTGAAACCGCGTGATGTGTTCCGGCCCGCTTACGCCAGATCTTCCTCGATCATCGCCTCGTCTATCTCCTTCACCGAGAAGCCGAGCGTGTCATAGATCTTCTTCAACGCGGGTGGCAGATCGGCAGTGAGGACCAGCGACTTGCCGCCGGGGCGGGGAACTTCCAGTCGGCGCGCGTGCAGACAGAGGCGTCGGCCCAGATCCTCGGGTGCCGGTCTGTGGCAGGTATATTTCTTGTCGCCGAGGATGGCGGTGCCCATGGCGGCGAGATGGACACGAAGCTGATGGGTCCGGCCGGTCACGGGACGCAGGGCCACCCAGGACGCTTTCTGCCCGGCCTCGCCAATCACGATATAGCGGGTCAGCGCATGCTGGGCGCCCTCATCGCCATGGCCGGCGGCCACCATGGTCTCGCGCTCACTGTCGACACCGACCGAAGCGGCCTTGCGCATGAAACCCTTGATCTCGCCCATTTTGGGCTTGGGCACGCCGATCGCGATCGCCCAATAGGTTTTCCGGGTCTTGTGCGACTGGAACGCCTTGGCGAGCCGGGATGTCGCCTTCGGCCCCTTGCCGACGATGAGTATGCCCGAGGTATCCTTGTCGAGCCGGTGCACAAGGCGCGGCCGGTCGAGACCTTCGCCGAACGCATCCAAGAGGCCGTCGAGATGGCGGGTGGTCTTCGACCCGCCCTGAACGGCGAGGCCAGCCGGCTTGTTGAAGGCGATCAGCTCATCATCCTCATAGATGACCAGTGATTTCACATAGGCAACGTCCTGGTCGGACAGGGCAACCGATGGCGGGCGCTCGCCCGGCTCGGGCAGCGGCGGGACCCGGATTTCCTGGCCCTCATGGACGCGGCTATCGCCTTTGACCCGGCCACCATCGACCCGGATCTGTCCCTTGCGGCACAATTTCTGGACCATGATCGCCGAAACATGCGGGAAGCGGCGCTTGAACCAACGGTCCACACGTGAACCATCCTCCGTGGCTTCCACCTTCAGGGTCTGAACACCACTCATGCGAAGCCCTTCCGCATAATCCAAAGCCCAACAAAGACAGCAGCCAGCGCCAGAATGACCGAACTCGCCGCATAACCGAAAGCCGGGAGCAGCGCCTTGCGTTCGAACATATTGGCAATCTCCAGTGAAAAGGCCGAGAAGGTGGTGAACCCACCGAGAAAGCCGACAGCGCCAAACAGGCGGATATATTGCTGGTCGGCGCGGTCGGTGGCAGCGAGCCAGCCAATCAGCAGGCCCATCATCAGACCACCCACGATATTGACCGCGAATGTTCCCCAGACCTGTTCCGGCCCGAACCAGCGAAAGGTCAGACGCCCCACCTGGTAGCGCGAGATGGCGCCGAGTGCACCGCCGGCGCCGACAAGAAGATAATTGATCATTCCGGCTCGATAGGGTCATGCGCCCCGCTTGGCAAGCATCCACACCGGTCGATCCGGCGCATTAACGCCACCCTAACCAATCCTTAATTTCATTTCATGTAACGTAACCTATGCATTATTGCAATGGTGACTTGGCGAAATGTCGATTGTCTGAGGCCCGTAAGTCCTTATTTACCAACGTGCGAACCGGGAAGGCCCGGGCCGCCAAGATGATAAGGATCTCCCTCATGACGAACCGCATTTCAAACTCCCTCTCGGCCGTGATCAACGTACTTTTTGTGGCCGGTGTGTTTGGTGCCATGACGATTGCCCTGACCGGCACTCTTGCCTAGGTCGAACCTCCCCCAAAAGGGTTCAACCGAAGCGGCATCCGATCGGCCCTGGCGACACGCCTCACAGTCCCCCGCCCCGATCGCACCCGACCTCAAACGAAAGCGGCAGTCTCCCCCAAGGACTGCCGCTTTTGTTTTGTCCTGATGCCTTGGATACGCCACATGCCACGCTAGACTGCCCCCCAGCCTCAGGGAGTCGCCTCATGTCCGTATTCATACTGGCCGCCATGCTTGTCCTGCAGGATGCCGACGCCCAGGCATCGGCTGCCGATGAGCTGGAAACAAGCGCAGCCCCTGCTCCCGCGACTGACGCTGCGACCCTGATCGCGCAGATAGAGGGACGACTGGCCGCCTATGGGGACACGGTCAGCCAGCTCGCAGCCCGAACCGCGCGCGAACGCTATCTCACCGAGCTCCTCCTGCCCGTCATGGCCCGCACTGATCTTGATGACGGCGCCCGTGGCGAGATCCTGCTCGCAATCTCAGACAGCATCCGCGACACGGAAGCCTCCAATTCGCGCTGGGCTGCCCGCCAGATCGAGCCGGACAGCTTTGTTATTCTCTGGACCGAGAATGCCCGTCTCGGCGAAAGCCTGCTGCGGCTGGCTGAACGCGATGAAGACAATCGGCGCCGGATCGTCGCAGCGCTCGAACCCATCGCCATGAATGGCGGATATGACGGCATCACATTTGCCACCATGGCCGATGCGTTCGCCGTCTCGGAAGATCGCCCCCAGCCCTATGGCACCGCAACGCACTGCGTCGAGGGCGTCACCGAAATCTGGCCACTCGCCGATGTCGGCGCGGTCGATGCAGGCCGGGCCTTGCTGGGCCTGCCCGCCCTCGACGCCGGAGCAATCGGTGGTGAGGCCTGTGAAACCAGCACGTCCGACGCGGACTAGCCCTCAGTCTTTCGCACGCAGGCTCAGCACCAGCATGAGCGCCACCGATACAACCGCCAGCACCGCACCAATGCCGAGGAGCGGCCCGACGGTCGCCTCATCGGCCAGCTGGCCATACATCAGATAGAGCGACGGGATCATCACCAGAACGGCAATGTGGTGCAATGCGAGCTGGGCCCAGGCGAGCAATCCGCTGCCCAGCTGGAAAACCCGGTACAGAATCGCCCAGAGGATGGGCAGGACGCCGCCCAGCAACATCATGTGAGCATGGGTCGGCATCTGGGCGTGATCGCCCGTGCGCCCCATATGCTCGCCCAGCAACATGCCGATGATGAGCCAGATCAGGCCGAGCGTCAGGTGAATGCGTTCCGGTTTCATGTGAACTCCCCCCAGAGTTGGCATACCGGGCAGGATTTGTCTTTCCTGGTCAAATGGCAAGCGACAGATTATGAGCGTCGCCGCGCCCTCACCTGCCGCCAGCGCGCCAGCCGCTCGCCGATCGCCGCTTCCCGACCGCTATCACGCGGTTCGTAGAAGACCGGACGGTCAGGCATGTCATCCGGGAAATAGTCCTGCCCGGAAACGCCACCGTCCGAGTCGTGGTCATATTCATAGCCCTCGCCATAGCCCTGGTCCTTCATCAGGGCCGTAGGGGCGTTGAGGATGTGCGCGGGCGGCATCAGAGAGCCCGTCGCCTTCGCCGCCTTCCTGGCCCGCTTGTAGGCGACGTAGACGGCGTTTGACTTGGCCGCTGTCGCCAAATGTACGACGGCATGGGCCAGGGCCAATTCTCCCTCGGGAGAGCCGAGCCGTTCATAAGTGCGCGCTGCTTCATTGGCGATCATCAGGCCGGTCGGGTCGGCGAGGCCGATATCCTCCGACGCCATACGCACCAGCCGCCGGGCCAGGAAGAGCGGATCCTCTCCGCCTTCCAGCATGCGGGCAAACCAGTACAGCGCCGCATCGGGATCCGATCCACGGATCGACTTGTGCAGGGCCGAGATGAGATTGTAGTGCTCGTCGCGATCCTTGTCGTAGGCGGTGGCCCGCTTGTTGAGCAGGGTGGCGAGATCGTCGGCGCCGACCTTGGTGTCCGGATCGAAGGTGAAGACCTCCTCGACCAGATTGAGCATGTAGCGGCCATCGCCATCGGCCATCGAGCGCAGGGCATTGCGCGCGCCGGCATCGAGCGGCAAGGCGCGACCCATTTCAGCCTCGGCGCGCTGCATGAGCAGGTCGAGCCCATCATCATCGAGCCGCTTGAGCACCAGCACCTGGCAGCGTGACAGCAGGGCCGCGTTGAGCTCGAAGGACGGGTTTTCGGTGGTGGCGCCAACCAGCGTGACCGTCCCCTCCTCCACCACCGGCAGAAAGCCATCCTGCTGGGCCCGGTTGAAGCGGTGGATCTCGTCGACAAATAGCAAGGTGCCCCGGCCCTGCTGGCGACGCGCCCTCGCCCGCTCGAAGGCCTTCTTCAGATCGGCGACACCGGAAAAGACCGCCGAGAGCGGTTCAAACTCCAGATCGCTGTCCTCGGCCAGAAGACGGGCAATCGTGGTTTTGCCGACGCCCGGCGGTCCCCACAGGATCAGGGAGGCGAGCCGGCCTTGCGAGCGCATCCGCGCAATCGGGCCCTTGCCGGCGAGCAAGTGGTCCTGGCCGACGACCTCGTCGAGCGTTTGCGGGCGCAAACGGTCGGCCAGAGGCCGTGGGGCGTCGGCATCAAGGCCAGCGGCTTCGAACAGGCTTGTCATCTGTTCCAGCCTAGGCCCGTTCGCAGTTTCGTAGAAGGCAGGTCATGCTAGACTTGCAGCGGGCAATCAGGGGACCGCCATGAGCGATGCATCAGCCGAGAACGGCCCGGCCGACGATAGCCAGGCCGAAGACATCCACGCGCCGCCGACCTCCGGTGTGGCGCCCTATCTGAGCGTCCGCGATGGCGCGGCGGCGCTGGACTTCTATGCGCGCGCCTTCGATGCCGAGCTGCTCGAGCGCTATGATTTCGAGGGCAAGCTGGGCCATGCCACGTTGCGCATCAATGAGGGCATTGTGATGCTGGCCGACGAGTTTCCCCAGCACGAGGCGATGATCGGCAATGTCGCCCCCGCCAGCTTGGGCAATCGCACCACCTTCACGCTCAATCTCTACGTCACCGACGCCGATCTCTGGTTTGATCGAGCTGTCGCTGCAGGGGCGGATGCCATCCGGCCCTGCAGCGACGAGTTCTTCGGGCGTCACGGCAAGGTCCGCGACCCTTTCGGTCATGTCTGGAGCTTCGTCGCGCTCAAATCGCACCACGGTGCGGCTGACTAGTACAAACGCACAGAGGTATCAAAACGCTGCCCGCGCCGCTCCACGACGAGCGGCCAGACCTGCTCGCCATCATACTGGGCCAGAATCTCGGACACATCGTCGATCGAGGTGACAGGCGTCCCCATCAGTTCGATCAGCTGGTCGCCCGGGCGAAAGCCGAAACGACCGGCAACCGAACGCCGCCCGACACCGCTAACGACAATCCCACCCTGGAAGGGGTCGAGGCCGACGCGTTCATTGAAGGCGGGTGACAGCGTCACTAGCGTCGCCCCGGACAGGGGATTGCGGCCGCCGACCTCGTACGGGGCCGGGTCGGAAATGCCCGGTGCCGGCTGAACGGCCACGTCCAGGTTCATTTCCTCGCCATCGCGCAAAATGGTGAAGACCGCATCGTCACCGGCCGCACGGGTCGCAAGACGGAAGCGGGCACCGGCCTGGTTGTTCACCGGCTGACTATCAATCGCCAGCACGATGTCGCCCTGCATCAGGCCGGCTTCATCGGCAGCGGCCAACGGGTAGATTTCATTGACCAGCGCGCCACGCGGGCGATTGAGGCCAAAGGCGTCGGCGATGTCACTGTCGACCGGCTGCAAGCGGGCGCCAAGCCAGGGTCGGATAAGCTCGCCCTCACTCATCGCCGTGTCGACGACCCGGGAGACCATTTCCACCGGAATGGCGAAACCAATCCCGTTCGAGCCACCCGAGCGCGAGAAAATCATCGTGTTCACCCCGACCAGCTCACCATCCATATCGACCAGCGCTCCGCCGGAATTGCCGGGATTGATGGCCGCGTCAGTCTGGATGAAGGATGCAAAATCGGTCTGGCCGACATCCGTGCGGGCCAGGGCCGACACGATGCCCGACGTCACCGTCTGGCCAACCCCGAACGGGTTGCCGATGGCGAGAACGAGATCACCGACCTCGATATCACCCGTCCGGTCGAAGGGCAGGACCGGAAGCGGCTCATCGGTATGGACCCGAAGCACCGCCAGATCCGTCGCCTCGTCGGTCAGCAGTATCTCCGCCTCGAACTCCCGCCGGTCCGCCAGCACGACACGCAATTCGGTCGCTCCAGCCACGACGTGGTTATTGGTGACGATCACGCCGGACGCATCCACGATCACCCCGGATCCGAGCGAATTCTGCTCACGCGGCTGACCACGGAACATCCGCGAGAAGAATGGATCATTGGCAAAGGGATGCTGATTATTGGCCACGCGCCGCGAGAACACATTCACAACGGCAGGGGTCGCTTCGCGCACGACCGGCGCAAAGGACATCTGCATCTCGGTCCGGCTTTCCGGGAGCACCCGGTCATCCGCGGCACCGGCAAGGTCGATCTCCTGGGCGGCCGCTGGCGCGGTCGCGAGGAAGCAAGCAAGAAAAGCGTATCTGATCATGGGTCCCATATAGGCTGGATTCCGGGCACGAAAAAGGCGGCCCTGCTGAAGCAAAGCCGCCTTTCCCTGAACTCTTGCTGACTGGAAGCTTACTCCTCAGTCATGCCCTGTTCCGCTTCGACGCGGGCCCGGTCGGCTGCGCCCTTGGCAGCCGGGTCGCGATCGACCAGCTCGATGACCGCCATCGGGGCGTTGTCACCGTGACGGAAGCCCGCCTTGAGCACGCGGGTGTAACCACCATCGCGCTCGGAATAGCGGCCGCCGAGTGTGTCGAACAGCTTCTTGACCTGGTCCTCATCACGGACCTTGGACATCGCCTGGCGGCGTCCATGGACGTCGCCACGCTTGGCGAGCGTGATGAGCTTGTCCACGAACGGGGCCAGCTCCTTGGCTTTCGGCAAGGTGGTGACGATCTGCTCGTGCTCGATCAGCGACGCAGCCATATTGGCCAGCATAGCCTTACGGTGCGAATGGGTGCGGTTAAGCTTGCGGTGTGCGATGCCGTGACGCATGACTATTTCTCCTCAGTCCGGTTCAGGCGCCTCCCGGCGGCTGCCTAGACGTGATCCTCAAAACGTTTGGCGAGATCTTCGATGTTCTCCGGCGGCCAGTTCGGCGCTTCCATGCCAAGATGGAGACCCATCTGGGCGAGAACTTCCTTGATCTCATTAAGCGACTTGCGTCCAAAGTTCGGGGTACGGAGCATTTCCGCCTCGGACTTCTGGATCAGGTCGCCGATGTAGACGATGTTGTCGTTCTTCAGGCAATTCGCCGAACGCACGGACAGCTCCAGCTCGTCGACCTTGCGCAGAAGCGCCGGGTTGAAGTCGAGCTCGGGCTTGTCGTCCTCGGCCGGACGCGCCTCGACAGCTTCCTCGAAATTGATGAAGATCTGGAACTGGTCCTGAAGGATCCGCGCAGCAAATGCCACGGAATCTTCCGGAGTGACCGTTCCGTCCGTCTCAACTTCAAGCGTCAGCTTGTCATAATCAAGAACCTGGCCCTCACGGGTGTTCTCGACCTTGTAGGACACGCGCTTGACCGGGCTGTAGAGCGCATCAACGCCGATCAGACCGATCGGGGCATCTTCCGGGCGGTTACGCTCGGACGGGACATAGCCCTTGCCGGTGTTGATGGTGAACTCCATGCGGATTTCCGCACCCTCGTCCAGCGTACACAGAGCGAGATCCTTGTTGATGATCTCGACATCCGCGCTTTCCTCGATATCGCCAGCGGTGACGATGCCGGGGCCGGACTTCTTGAGCACGACGCGCTTGGGACCCTCGCCATGCATGCGCAGGGCGATTTGCTTGATGTTCAGCACGATGTCGGTGACGTCTTCACGCACGCCGTCGATCGACGAAAACTCGTGGACGACGCCGTCAATGTGAACATTCGTCACCGCCGCGCCCTGAAGCGAGGACAGCAGCACACGACGCAGCGCATTGCCCAGCGTCATGCCGAAGCCACGCTCCAGCGGCTCGGCGACAATCTTGGCTTGGCGCGCGGGATCATGTCCCGGTTCGATTTCCGGCTTCATCGGGCGGATGAGTTCTTGCCAGTTCTTCTCGATCACGTTCTTACTGCCCCTTCATCAGCCGCACGGTAGTTGCCGTCGGCGCGTTCAACAGGCGAAATGCGAGCCGCGTACTAGACGCGACGGCGCTTCGGCGGACGGCAACCGTTATGCGGGATCGGTGTGACGTCCTGGATGGTGGTGATGGTGAAACCCACCGACTGCAACGCACGCAGCGCACTTTCGCGCCCCGAACCCGGACCGGAGACCTTCACTTCGATGGTCTTCATGCCGTGGTCCATCGCCTTCTTGCCGGCATCTTCAGCAGCCATCTGGGCAGCATAAGGGGTCGATTTGCGCGAACCCTTGAAGCCCATGTGACCAGCGGAAGACCAGGAAATCGCATTTCCCTGGGCGTCCGTGATGGTCACCATGGTGTTGTTGAAGCTGGCACTCACGTGGGCGACACCCGACGTGATATTCTTGCGTTCACGCCGCTTCACGCGGCCTGTTTCCTTAGCCATTGGTCAGGGCCCTACTTTTTCTTGCCGGCAATCGGCTTGGCGGGACCTTTGCGCGTACGCGCATTGGTGTGAGTGCGCTGGCCACGGACAGGCAGGCCACGACGGTGGCGCAAGCCACGGTAGTTACCCAGGTCCATGAGGCGCTTGATGTTCACAGCCACGTCACGGCGCAGATCCCCTTCCACCATGTGATCACGATCGATCACTTCGCGGATTTGCAGGACTTCTGCATCCGTCAGCTCACTGACTCGACGCTCGGGCGTGATGGAAACCTGCTCGCAGATCTCCTTCGCCTTGGCCGGGCCAATGCCGTGGATGTAGCGAAGCGCGATCTCTACGCGCTTATTCGTCGGAATATTGACGCCGGCAATACGGGCCACTTTCCATCTCCCAAATTCAAAACGCCATTCACGGACGACCCAACAGGCAACCTTTCGGTCGCCGCATCAGCTCGCCCGTTTCGCGAAGGGCGCTATCTACAGTCAGCGTTGCCACCCCGTCAATGGGGTTGCAACAGGTGCGTATCACTTCTCTTCGAGTGCAGCAGCAATTCCGGCTGCAACCTCGTCCATGGATCCCATGCCGGGGACTTCCCGCATCTTGCCCGACTGGGCGTAGAAGGGGATGAGCGGCGCTGTCTGATCCTGGTAGTTTTTCAGTCGTACTTTGAACGCGTCGATATTGTCATCGGCCCGTCCCTCTTCCGCCGCCCGCTTTTCCATGCGAGCGACCAATTCCTTGTCATCCACCAACAAGCGGACAACGGCATCGACCTTGGAACCACGCTTGGCAAGCGCTGCATCCAAGGCTTCCGCCTGGGCCACCGTGCGCGGGAAACCGTCAAAGATGGCACCACCGGCCGCCTCGGCCTCCGGCAGTCTCTCCTCGATCAGCTCGATCACGATCTCGTCGGACACCAGATTACCGGCGTCCATGATCGCGGATACACGCTGTCCCAATTCTGTTCCGGCCGCCCTGGCTTCGCGCAACATGTCTCCGGTGGAGAGCTGCACCCAGCCGCGCTCGCTGACGAGACGCTTGGATTGGGTGCCCTTGCCGCAACCAGGCGGTCCGAACAGGATAATGTTCATCGTTTGCGTCCCCGGAGTTTCGACTTCTTGATCAGGCCCTCATACTGGTGTGCCAGCAGGTGCGACTGGATCTGGGAAACCGTGTCCATCGTCACTGACACGACGATCAGCAGGGAGGTGCCGCCGAGAGCCGTTTGCGGGCTCAGGAGCATGGGCACCATGCAGATCAGGGTCAGGTAGAGAGCGCCGACCAGGGTCAGGCGGGACAGGACGTAATCGATATACTCGGCGGTCCGCTTGCCCGGCCGAATGCCCGGCAGGAAACCACCATACTTCCGCAGGTTCTCGGCCGTGTCTTCAGGATTGAAAACGACCGACGTGTAGAAGAAGCAGAAAAAGATGATCATGGCCGCATAGAGCGCCATGAAGAGCGGCGCGCCCGGCCCGAGATAGGCCACGGTCGTCTGCAGCCATTCCGGTCCTGTCTGGGACTGGAAGCTGGCGGCCGTCGCCGGCAGCAGCAACAGGGACGAGGCAAAGATCGGCGGAATGACGCCGGCCGTGTTCAGTTTCAGCGGCAGGAAGGAGGTATCACCCCCGACCATGCGATTGCCCTGCTGACGCTTCGGGTACTGGACCAGAAGGCGGCGCTGCGAGCGCTCGACAAAGACCACCAGGGCCAGGCCGATCAGGATCAGCGCGCCACCGACCAGCAGGACCGTGCCATTGCCCGTCGAAGACGCCTGCGAGAAAGCCCCACCGATAACGCCCGGAACAGCCGAGATGATACCGGCGAAAATGATCAGCGAAACGCCATTGCCGACACCACGGGCCGTGATCTGCTCGCCCAGCCACAGCAGCAGCATGGTCGCTCCCACCAGGGTGATCACGGTCGAGGCAATAAAGAAGGGACCGGGGTTCAGCGCCAGCGCCACACCATCACTATTGGGCGTATTCATGCCCATGGCGATGGCAAAGGCCTGACCGGCCGCCAGGACGACGGTCAGATACCGCGTGTACTGGTTGATCTGCTGACGCCCTTGCTCACCACCTTCCTTCTTCAGCTTTTCAAGGCTGGGAATGGTGGCAGACATTAGCTGCATGATGATCGAGGCCGAGATGTACGGCATCACATTGAGGACAAAGATCGCCATGCGTTCGACGGCACCGCCGCCCAGCATGTTGAACATCCCAAGAATGCCCTGCCCCTCTCCGCCAAGAGATTGGAACAGGTCCGCATAGGCGGTCGGGTCGATTCCGGGAATCGGCACGAACGTACCAATCCGGTAGACAACCAGGATCCCGATCGTGAACAGGATGCGTTGCTGCAGCTCCTTCGCTTTCGCGAAGGAGCTAAAGTTCATGTTCGCAGCAAGCTGTTCGGCAGCTGAAGCCATGAAGACGTCCTTAAAAGGTCGGCGTTAAGTCGCTTATTCCGCGGCGTCGTCAGCCACGGCGGTGAGGGTCACCTTGCCACCGGCCTTCTCAACCGCAGCAATCGCAGTCTTGGAGGCACCGGCGACGGTGATCTCTACTTTGGACTTCAGCTCGCCCTTCGCAAGGAGGCGGATGCCATCCAGTGCACGACGGACCAGGCCCGCTGCAATCAGGACGTCGGCGTCGATCGGCTTTTTGGCGTCGATCTTGCCTTCGGCAATAGCCTTCTCGAGACGACCAAGATTCACTTCTGCCCAAGCCTTGCGGTTCGGCTTGTTGAAGCCCCGCTTCGGCAGACGCATGTGAAGCGGCATCTGACCGCCCTCGAAACCCTTGATGGCCACACCCGAACGGGATTTCTGGCCTTTGACGCCACGACCACCAGTCTTGCCCTTGCCGGAACCGATACCACGGCCGACGCGGGTACGGATCTTGGTCGCACCGTCATTGTCGCGCAATTCATTGAGACGCATGTCGTTCTCCATTCGATGGAGTGGTTTCCCTTTTGGGACCTACTCCTCGACGATTTCCACCATGTGGCTGACCTTGGCAATCATGCCGCGGACAGACGGTGTATCTTCCAGCTCGCGCTCGCGACCGATCTTGTTGAGACCGAGGCCGACAAGCGTGGCGCGCTGATCTTTGGGGCGGCGAATGGCGCTGCCCGTCTGGCGCACGCGGATCGTGGTTTTAGCCATTATATCCGGTCCTTACGCTTCGATCGCTTCCGGCGAAGACGCGCCGTCATCACGGCGGTTCACCAGATCACCGACCTTGAGACCACGCTTGGCAGCAACCGAGCGCGGGCTCGACTGCGACTTCAGCGCGTCCATGGTGGCGCGGATCATGTTGTACGGGTTGGACGTGCCAACCGATTTGGCGACCACGTCCTGGATCCCGAGGGTTTCCAGCACAGCGCGCATCGGACCACCGGCGATGACGCCGGTACCCGGAGGCGCTGCCCGCAGGACGACCTTGCCAGCACCGTGACGGCCCTTGCCGTCATGGTGCAGGGTCCGGCCTTCGCGAAGCGGCACGCGGATCATGTTCTTCTTGGCTTCGTCGGTCGCCTTGCGGATGGCTTCCGGCACTTCACGTGCCTTGCCCTGTCCGAAACCGACGCGGCCCTTGGTGTCACCGACAACGACGAGGGCTGCGAACTGGAAGTTCCGGCCACCCTTAACCGTCTTGGCGACGCGGTTGATGTGGACGAGCTTGTCGACAAGTTCGTCATCGCGTTCCTGGTCGCGGTCCCGGCCACGGCCGCGGCCACGGCCACGATCGCCGCGATCACCGCGCTGCTCGTTCTGATGAGCCATACGTCCGCTCCCTTAGAAGTTCAGGCCGCCCTCGCGGGCCGCCTCTGCGAGCGCTTTGACACGCCCGTGAAAGATGTAACCGCCACGGTCGAAGACGACGTCCTTGACGCCTTCCTTGACTGCGCGCTCGGCGATCAGCTTGCCGACGATCCCGGCAGCCTTCGTATCGCAACCCTTGCCATGCTCTTTTTGAGCGGCTTCCTCGAGGGAAGAGGCTGCGACGATCGTCTTGCCCGACACATCGTCGATGAGCTGGGCATAGATGTTCTTCGAAGACCGGTAGACCGACAGCCGCGGACGGCCGTTGGCGAACTTGCGCAGACGGATCCGGTTGCGCTGGGCGCGACGGACCGATTTTTCGCGTTGAGTTTTCATCGCTCGCCCTACTTCTTCTTGCCTTCTTTGCGGCGGATATACTCGCCGACATATTTGATGCCCTTGCCCTTGTAGGGCTCCGGCGGACGGAAGCGGCGGATCTCGGCGGCCGTCTGGCCAACGCGCTGCTTGTCAGCGCCCGTGATCTTCACTTCGGTCGGCTTGCCGACGGCGATGGTGATGCCTTCCGGTGCGTCATAGATGACGTCATGAGACAGGCCGAGCGACAGCTTCAGGGACGAACCCTGCATCTGCGCGCGATAACCAACGCCGACCAGTTCGAGATTTTTCTCGTAACCAGCCGAGACACCCTGGACCAGGTTGGCGACGAGAGCGCGTTGCATGCCCCACATCGCGCGGGACTTCTTGGTCTCGTCGCGCGGCTTGATGACAATGCCATCTTCGCCCTGCTCGACATTCACCTCATTCACAAAGGCCATGGACAATTCGCCCTTGGGACCTTTGACGGTCAGCGCCGAGTCCGTGAGCGTCGCAGTGACGCCGCCAGGAATGGCTACCGGGAGTTTACCGATACGTGACATTGGTTCGCTCCCTTAGCTGACGTGACAGAGGATCTCGCCGCCCACATTGGACTCGCGAGCAGTCGAATCCGACATCACACCCTTGGGCGTGGAGAGGATTGCGATGCCGAGGCCATTCTGGACAAGCGGAAGGTCCTTGACGCCGGAATAGACGCGGCGGCCCGGCTTGGAGATACGTTTGATCTCCGAAATAACCGAGTCACCTTCGAAATACTTAAGTTCGATCTCGAACTCTTTCAGGCCGGTCGGCATTTCAACTTCCGCATAATCGCGGATGTAGCCTTCCGACTTGAGGACGTCGAGCACGCGGCGGCGCAGGGCCGATGCCGGCGTGTTGACGTTCCGCTTGTTGCGCATGAGCGCATTGCGGATACGGGTCAGCATATCGCCGAGAGGGTCGTTCACAGACATGTCCTAGTCTCCTCTCTTACCAGCTCGACTTGACCATGCCCGGGATCATTCCCTGGCTGGCCAGATCACGCATCGCGATACGCGACATGCGGAACTTGCGATAGAAAGCACGCGGACGGCCAGTGATCTCACACCGGTTCCGGATACGCGTGACGGCAGAATTGCGCGGCAGTTCAGCCAGCTTCAGCTGAGCAGCAAAACGCTCCTCAACCGGCAATTCCTTGTTGCGAGCGATCGACTTGAGCTGTTCACGCTTGGCAGCATAACGCTTGGCCAGGCGAGCACGCTTCAAATTGCGCTCGATTGCGGAAGTTTTCGCCATTTAAGTCCTCCTGCGTGCAAAGCCCGCACGGCTTTGCTCTCCTGCTGCGTTAGTTCGTAAAGGGGAAATCGAACTCGGCCAGCAGGGCCTTCGCTTCCTCATCATTGCCTGCGGTGGTGCAGACAACGATATCCATACCCCGGATCTTCTCGACCTTGTCGTAGTCGATTTCCGGGAACACGATATGTTCCTTCAGACCCATCGCGTAATTGCCGCGACCATCGAAGCTCTTACCATTGAGCCCACGGAAGTCACGCACACGCGGCAGGGCGATCGTGATCAGGCGGTCCAGGAATTCGAACATACGATCCTGGCGCAGGGTCACTTTCGCGCCGATCACCTGCTCCTCACGGAGCTTGAAGCCCGCGATGGACTTCTTGGCGACCGTCTTGACCGGCTTCTGGCCGGAAATGGCTTCGAGATCTTCCAGGGCACCCTTGATCTTCTTGGAATCCTGGGAGGCCTCACCGACGCCCATATTGATCACGATCTTGTCGAGACGCGGGATCTG
Source organism: Maricaulis maris (assembly GCF_049116555.1). Lineage (GTDB taxonomy): Bacteria > Pseudomonadota > Alphaproteobacteria > Caulobacterales > Maricaulaceae > Maricaulis > Maricaulis maris_C. The sequence continues at coordinate 219,187 of NZ_JAGDYT010000003.1, forward strand.
CAGGTCGTTGGCATAGCCGAATTTTTCCTTCATCGCCTTCCGAATTTCTTCGTTATACTTGGCGCGAAGACGCGGTGTGTAGGTGGCGGTATCAGACATCGATAACCTCGCCCGAGCTCTTGGCGATGCGCACCTTCTTGCCGTCTTCAGTCTTGAAGCCGACACGAGTTGCCTCGCCGGTTTTCGGATCAGCCACCGCCACGTTGGACACGTGGATGGAGGCTTCCTTTTCCTTGATGCCGCCCTGGTCGGTCTGCGTCGCGCGGGTGTGGCGCTTGACCACATTCACGCCGGACACAATGACACGATCCTCGGTCGGCAGGACCTTGGTGACTTCGCCGGTCTTGCCCTTGTCACGGCCGGCGAGAATGACGACTTTGTCGCCCTTCTTGATCTTGGCAGCCATTACAGCACCTCCGGCGCCAGCGACACGATCTTCATGTGGTTCTTGCCACGCAGTTCGCGCGGAACCGGCCCAAAGATACGCGTGCCGAGCGGCTCGTTATTGTTGTTGATAATCACAGCCGCGTTGCCATCGAAGCGAATGACGGAACCGTCCTTGCGCTTGATGTCCTTGGCCACGCGAACGACGACGGCCTTGCGGACATCACCCTTCTTCACGCGACCACGCGGAATAGCTTCCTTGACCGAGACGACAATGATGTCGCCGACGTGGGCATAGCGACGCTTGGCACCGCCGAGCACCTTGATGCACTGCACACGGCGGGCGCCAGAATTGTCAGCCACGTCCAGATTGGTTTGCATCTGGATCATCGCAGATCCTCCTTAGGAAAGGATGGGTCTCCTTGTCGGGCCTAAGCCGCGACCGGGACCACCTCCCACCGCTTCAGTTTCGACTTGGGTGCACATTCCTGAATCTGGACCTGGTCACCCACCTTGAACGCATTGGCTTCGTCATGCGCGTGGTAACGCTTGGTACGACGGACCGTCTTGCGCAGCAGCGGGTGGAGGAAAGTCCGTTCCACACGCACCACGATGGTCTTGGCACCTTTGTCACTCACTACGACGCCTTGCAGGATACGCTTCGGCATCGCTAGCTCCCTTGCTCTTCGTGCGATTTCCGCTCGGTCTGGACCGTGTTGATACGCGCGATATCGCGGCGAATCTGGCCATAGCGAGCGGTGTTTTCCATCTGGCCGGAGGCCTGCTGGAACCGCAGCTTGAATTGTTCTTCCTTCAGCTTCAGGAGCTCGTCCTTCAGCTGATCTTCGGTCATGGCGCGAACGTCAACGGATTTCATCGTTGTGTTCTCCCTATTCGCCCAGCCGGGCGACGATTTTGGTCTTGACCGGCAGCTTTGCCGCGCCCAGCTCGAGAGCTTCGCGCGCAACATTTTCGGGAACACCGTCGATCTCGAACATGATGCGGCCAGGTTTGACCTTGCAAGCCCAAAACTCGGGCGAGCCCTTACCTTTACCCATCCGGACTTCGGTCGGTTTCTTGGAAACCGGTACGTCCGGGAAGATGCGGATCCACACGCGACCTGCACGCTTCATGTGGCGAGTAATCGCCCGACGCGTGGCTTCGATCTGACGCGCGGTAACGCGTTCCGGCTGAAGCGCCTTGAGGCCGTAGGAGCCGAAGTTCAGCGTATAGCCACCCTTCGCAGCACCTTTGATACGGCCTTTGTGCGCCTTGCGGAATTTCGTGCGTTTCGGTTGCAGCATGGCTGAATTCCTTACGCGGCTTGGCGGCCCGAACGGGCGCGCTGCTCACCCGACTCCTGGAGACGACGCTCCTGAGCATTCGGGTCATGTTCCATGATCTCGCCTTTGTAAATCCAGACCTTGATACCGATGATACCCATCGCGGTCTTGGCTTCGGCGGTTCCGTAATCGATGTCGGCGCGCAGCGTATGAAGCGGCACGGAGCCCTCATTATACTGCTCGGTGCGGGCAATTTCCGCACCGCCGAGACGACCACCGCAGACGATCTTGCAGCCCTTGGCGCCCATGCGCATCGCCGACTGCATCGAACGCTTCATTGCGCGGCGGAAAGCCACACGGCGCTCGAGCTGCTGGGCGATGGACTCGGCCACCAGGGTCGCGTCGATTTCCGGCTTGCGCACTTCAACGAGGTTCAGGAAAACCTCGCCGTCGACCATTTTCGACAACTCCTTGCGGAGTGTCTCGATGTCCGAACCCTTCTTGCCGATCACCACACCCGGACGGGCCGTGTGAACCGTGACGCGGCACTTCTTGTGCGGGCGCTCGATGACGATCTTCGACACGCTGGCATTCTTCAGACGCTGCTTGAGCATCTTCCGGATGTTGATGTCCTCGTGGAGCAGCTTGGCGTATTCGCCAGCGCCGGCATACCAACGGGATTCCCAGGTGCGGTTGACGCCAAGGCGCAGACCGATCGGATTGACTTTCTGACCCATCAGGCGGCCTCCTCGACTTCGCGCACCACGATGGTGAGCTCGGAAAACGGCTTCAGGATCTTCGCACCGCGACCGCGTGCACGAGCCCGGAAGCGCTTCATGACCAGGTTCTTGCCGACAAAGGCTTCCGACACGACAAGGCTGTCGATGTCGAGGCCGTGATTATTCTCGGCATTGGCAATCGCGGACTCGAGGGTCTTCTTGACTTCAATGGAGATCCGCTTGCGCGAGAATTCCAGATCGGCCAGGGCACGCTCGACCTTTTTGCCGCGAATAAGTGCAGCAACGAGGTTCAGCTTTTGCGGGCTGGTGCGGATCATCCGCAGCTTGGCGCGCGCTTCATTGTCAGCGACGCGACGGGGATTGGCAGACTGTCCCATCGCTTATCTCCGCTTGGCTTTTTTGTCCGCGGCGTGACCGTAATAGGTCCGCGACGGGGCGAATTCACCGAGCTTGTGGCCGACCATGTCTTCGGTCACGAGCACAGGCACGAACTTGTTGCCGTTGTGAACCTGGAATGTCAGGCCCACGAATTGCGGCATGATGGTAGAACGGCGCGACCAGGTCTTGATCGCTTGCTTGCGTCCGCCCTCGTGCGACTTTTCCGCTTTTTTCAGCAGATAGCCGTCGACGAACGGACCTTTCCAGACAGAGCGAGGCATCGTCTGCTCCCTATCGCTTCTTGCGCTCGTGGCGCGAGCGGATGATGAACTTGTCGGTCGACTTGTTCTTGCGCGTCTTGGCACCCTTGGTCGGCTTGCCCCATGGGGTCACCGGATGGCGACCACCAGAGGTACGACCTTCACCACCACCATGCGGGTGGTCGACCGGGTTCATGACAACGCCGCGAACAGACGGACGCTTGCCGAGATGGCGATTGCGACCGGCCTTGCCGAGGTTGATGTTGAGGTGGTCCGGGTTTGAAACCGCACCGACCGTCGCCATGCACTTGTCCGAGACCATGCGCAGCTCGCCAGAGGCCAGACGGATCTGGGCGTAGCCGGCGTCGCGGCCGACAAGCTGAACATAGGCACCGGCGGAACGAGCGATCTGCCCACCCTTCTCCGGCTTCATCTCGACATTATGAAGGATCGTACCAACCGGCACGGCCTTCAGCGGCATGGCGTTGCCCGGCTTCACATCGGCCTTGGCAGACGCGATGACCGTATCGCCTTCGGAAAGACGCTGCGGAGCCAGGATGTAGGCCTTTTCGCCGTCCTCATACTTGATGAGGGCGATGAAAGCCGTCCGGTTCGGATCGTATTCCAGACGCTCGACGGTCGCGGGCATGTCCCACTTGCGGCGCTTGAAATCGACCAGGCGATAGAGACGCTTCGCGCCACCGCCACGCCGGCGGGCCGTGATGCGACCCATATTGTTGCGCCCACCGCTCTTGGTGAGGCCTTCGACCAGTGTCTTCTCAGGGCGTCCCTTGTGCAGGGCGGAGCGATCCACCAGCACGAGGGCACGGCGGCCCGGAGAGGTCGGTTTGAATGTTTTCAAAGCCATCTTACAGACCCGTCGTCACGTCGATCGAGTGACCCTCTTCGAGAGTCACGACCGCTTTCTTCTGGTCATTGCGACGACCGGGCACACCCCGGAAGCGCTTGGTCTTTCCGTGAACCTTGATGGTGTTCACATCCGTCACCTTCACCTTGAAGAGCTTCTCGACCGCCGCAGCGATCTCGGTCTTGTTGGCAGAGAGCGGAACGAAGAAGACCACCTTGTTCTCTTCCGAGAGCAGGGTCGACTTTTCGGTGATCACCGGGCTCAGGATCGTATCGTAATGGCGCGCAGCAGCCGACATCTTATGCCTCCTTCGCGCTGAGGCGGGCGTGGATCTGTTCCACGGCAGCCTTCGTCAGCACCAGGGTGTCGCGACGCAGCATGTCATAGACGTTGAGGCCCTGGGCGGGCAGCACGTCAATGCATGGCAGGTTGCGAGCCGCCTTGGCAAAATTCTCGTTCACTTCGGCGCCCGAGATGACCAGGGCATTGGAAATGCCCAGACCTTCGAAGGACGTGCGAAGCGCCTTGGTCTGCGGGGCGTCAAGCGCGGCATCGTCGATGACGATCAGCGACTTGGCACCAAGCTTGGCCGACAGCGCATGGCGCAGGCCAAGCGCACGAACCTTTTTGGGAAGCTCGTGAGCGTGGCTACGGACGCGAGGGCCGTGGGCCTTGCCGCCGCCGACGAATTGCGGAGCAGAACGGGCACCGTGACGGGCCGTACCGCCGCCCTTCTGGCGACCGAAACGTTTCTTGGTCCGATTGATTTCGGAGCGGCCGAGCGTCTTGTGAGTGCCCTGCTGGCGTGCCGCCAGCTGCCACTTCACAACGCGCTGCAGGAGGTCGGAGCGCACCTCTTCAATGCCGAAGACGGCATCGTCGAGATCGATGGCACCGGCGTCCTTCGCCGCGAGGGTTTTGACCTCGATCTTCATGCTTGCGTTCCTTCTTCACCGTCAGCCGCAGCTTCCGGGGCCGCGTTGTCGGCGTCAGCCGGAGCAGCCTCATTCTCAACCACCTCGGTCGGCGCCGGTGCGTTCAGTTCGTCAAGCGTGCGGAACTTGCCCGGAACCGGGAGTTCGGCGTCGCCATGACCCTTGACCGCGTCACGAAGCTCGACCCAGCCGCCGGCAGACCCGGGAACGGCGCCCTTGACCAGGACAATGCCGCGCTCGACGTCAACACGAACGACTTCGATATTCTGCGTGGTCACGCGGACAGCGCCCATGTGACCGGCCATTTTCTTGCCCTTGAAGACCTTGCCCGGATCCTGACACTGACCGGTCGAACCATGCGAACGGTGCGAGATTGACACACCGTGCGTGGCACGAAGGCCGCCAAAACCGTGGCGCTTCATGGCCCCTGCAAAACCCTTACCGATCGAGATGCCGGCAACGTCCACTTTCTGGCCCGGGACGAAATGGTCCGCGGTCAGCTCGGAGCCGACGTCAATCAGCGCGTCATCCGCGACGCGGAACTCGACCATCTTGCGCTTGGGCGCAACCTTGGCCTTGGCGAAATGACCGCGCAGCGCCTTTGGCGTCCGCTTGGCCTTGGCCTCGCCGGCACCAAGCTGGAGCGCCACATAGCCGTCACGATCAGCGGTCTTGTGAGACACGACCTGAACATTGTCCATGTGCAGCACCGTGCAGGGCACGTGTGAGCCGTCCTCGGCGAAAATACGCGTCATGCCCAGCTTGCGGGCAATCACGCCTGTTCTGCGATCTTCCTGGCGCATAATCCTACGCTCCCAGCTTGATCTCGACGTCCACACCGGCCGACAGGTCGAGCTTCATCAGCGCGTCCACGGTTTGCGGGGTGGGGTCGACGATGTCGAGAAGGCGCTTGTGCGTCCGGATTTCGAACTGCTCGCGCGACTTCTTGTCGATGTGCGGCGAGCGCAGCACCGTGAATTTCTCGATGCGCGTCGGCAGCGGAATCGGGCCACGGACATTGGCGCCCGTGCGCTTGGCTGTCGAAACGATCTCCCGGGTGGAATTATCCAGAACCCGGTGATCGAACGCCTTAAGGCGAATGCGGATGTTTTGACGTTCCATCAAACCGATCCCGTTTCTTAACTTTCAAAAAGAGCAAACCGGGGCGGCAGGTTCAGCCACCGCCCCGATCGGATTGCGTAGTCTATTCGATGATCTTTGACACGACGCCGGCGCCGACGGTGCGGCCACCTTCACGGATAGCGAAGCGGAGCTTCTCTTCCATGGCGATCGGTACGATCAGTTCGACATTCATTTCGATATTGTCGCCCGGCATGACCATTTCCGTGCCTTCATTCAGCGTCACGACGCCGGTGACGTCGGTCGTGCGGAAGTAGAATTGCGGACGGTAATTGGTGAAGAACGGCGTGTGACGGCCACCCTCTTCCTTGGTCAGGATATAGGCTTCAGCCACAAACTTGTGGTGCGGGGTGATGGAGCCCGGCTTGGCCAGAACCTGACCACGCTCAACACCTTCACGGTCCACGCCGCGCAGCAGAACACCGACATTGTCGCCAGCCTGGCCCTGGTCGAGCAGCTTGCGGAACATCTCAACGCCGGTACAGGTCGTCTTCGAGGTGTCACGGACACCCACGATTTCGATCTCTTCACCAACCTTGACAACACCACGCTCGATACGACCCGTCACAACTGTGCCACGGCCCGAGATCGAGAACACGTCCTCGATCGGCATCAGGAAAGGCTGGTCGATCGGGCGTTCCGGCGTCGGGATGTACTCATCCACGGCAGCCATCAGCTCGAGGATCTTGTCCTTGCCGATATTGTCGTCACGACCTTCAACAGCCGCCAGAGCCGAACCGGCAATGATCGGAAGATCGTCGCCCGGGAACTCGTAGGACGACAGAAGCTCACGCACTTCCATCTCGACAAGCTCGAGAAGCTCTTCGTCGTCGACCTGGTCAACCTTGTTCAGGAAGACAACCAGCGCCGGCACGCCAACCTGGCGAGCCAGGAGAATGTGCTCACGCGTCTGCGGCATCGGGCCGTCAGCCGCGTTCACAACCAGGATCGCGCCGTCCATCTGCGCTGCACCCGTGATCATGTTCTTCACGTAGTCAGCGTGGCCCGGGCAATCAACGTGGGCATAGTGACGATTGGCCGTCTCATACTCGACGTGGGCCGTCGAGATGGTGATGCCACGTGCTTTTTCTTCCGGCGCCGAGTCAATCTCGTCATAACCCTTGGCTGTACCGCCAGAGGCTTCCGCCAGAACCATCGTGATCGCAGCCGTCAGCGTCGTCTTGCCGTGGTCAACGTGACCAATCGTGCCGATGTTCGCATGCGGCTTGGTGCGCTCAAACTTTTCCTTCGCCATG
>NZ_JAGDYT010000004.1:0-367681 GCF_049116555.1 Maricaulis maris
TGGTGGCGGTGTCGGCATGGGCTATTCGATGCATTCCGGCCAGGTCGTCCTCGCCGACGGCACCGACGAGGCGGCCGCCCGCGTCGGCCGCGTGCTGTGGAATGATCCGGGTACCGGCGTGATGCGCCATGCGGATGCGGGGTATGAGATTGCGAAGGATTGCGCTCGGGAGCAGGGGCTGGATCTGCCGAGCGTGGATTAGGCAAACCGTACTCGGGCCCGTCCCGGAGAGCCGAGATAGAGGTCTTGAGACGTTCTGCCTGATGAGCTGGTCACAGCGACCGTGAAATGCCTGCCCTGCACTGGGTCGGTGCCGAACCGAACCGTCAGTTCCTTGAACTCGTCAACCGAGCACCCGTGTTTGTCGCAGAGCCGCTTCAATCCTTGCGGTCCGCGCGCGATGATACGGGCGAGCCCTGCGGTCACTGGTGATCCGGTCGAAGTCCCCGCCAGAAAGTCCACGGTTATCTGCCCTTCGGGCGCGCTTGCGGCTTCGTCAAAGAGATAGATTTCGTACTCGCCGAGCAAAAAGCTGATCCCGGATGCGTAGGAATCCGCTAGATTGTGGGCAATGGATTTCAAAGTGCGGAACTTCATTTTCGGGACTTCTATCAATCAGCTCATCAGCGAGTGGGCCGCATTGGAGTGGTGGGGTCAAGGACTTAGAGTGCAAAGGTGTGGCAGGGTTTGACCCGCGAAGGATTGCGCGCGGGAGCAGAGGCTGGAGCTGCCGAGCACGGAGCAGGGAGTAACGGCGGCCATGATCAGACTGCTCGCCCTGGCATGGACCCTGTTGTCTGTCGTGTTGGCGGTCTGGGTCGGTTGGTTGTTTGCGACGCTTCACTGGGGCAATCGCGGGTGTTTCGATGAGAATGGCCGCTGTTTTGCCGACGGCGTCGTGCACCACGACGTGACCGTCATCTATTTCTTGATGGCCGTGCTCTCAATCATCTCTGCCTTGGGCGGTCTCGTCCTTGCCATCCGTTTGCGACGGTCCGGGTCCTGAGGGATCCCGTTGCGCGGACGTGCGTCGGGCTGACAATCAAACGGGAAGTGGAGATGCGTTCCAGCCCTCTCACCCTTCCGGCGGGGCCGTCGTAACCAGAAGCCCGCCAATATAGAGAACATTGATCCCGATCCCGATCAGGCTGGCGGTCTTGATCTTGCGTTGGCTGATCAGGTCATAGACCGGGATAGCCAGCAGGAAGAACAGCCAGATCGGCAGGACGAGATACTCATTGAGGTGGAAGACATAGGTCACCCGCGCGAAGGCCGGCAGCATCAGGGCGAGACCGGCGAAGAGCATGAAGCGCTTGTGCAGCTCGGCCGTGGTGCGGTTGAGGAGACCGAGCCCGTAGAACACCAGGAAGACGGTCACATTGGCGCTGTTGGCGATCAGGATCGTGTTTTCACCGGTACGCTGCATGTTCTCCCAGGACACCCAGATCCCGGTCGGCAGCATGATCGCGACCAGGGCAAGGCTGGCGAAGCCGAGGGTTTTGTGCAGCCCGGCCCGGCCGCGCGCGATCAGGCCAGTCTGCACCACCATCAATGCATACCAGAGCCCCATCGAGACGGCATGCAGGTGGAGGTGCGGGCGCATCGGAGCCAGGTGATCGCCATTGATCAATGCATGCAGCGGAAATGCAGACACCACGATGGCGAAGAGCGCCAGCGCGTAGAAAAAGAAGAAGCGCTCACCGCGCCCGGCCGTTGTCACCATGTCGCCCCCCCAGAGCCTGACGCCGGAGCGTGCGGGGGTGGGCGGTGAGTGTCAAATGGAAACGAAACGATGCGTCACCAGTCTGGGGAAGGTTGGGCTATCGATACATTTTTTCCGAAGGCGCGACAGCGCTGTCCGGGAACGCCGGGATACTCATCGCTTGTGAAGACGCGCAGTCGGTCCCGGCGCTCCAACCGGCTTTTGCCGGTTTCGGGCCGGGAAAACGGAGTGCGGCATGTCCCAATCCCGCTCCTCCTTTGTCATCCCGGACGGATGCCCGGCCTTGAGCCGGGCGAAGATCCGGGACCCAGACACCGGGTGCGTGTTCGAATATACGCCGTCATGCTGCCGCACCGGCATCCTGCCGGGCTTCGTGTCGATGGGTCCCGGCTCTGCGCCCCGCCTTCGCGAGGCGTCCGGCCGGGATGACAAGCAAGGGGCAGGGCAATAGAAGGTGGGCCAACACAGACTCATCCACGGAGCCCCTTCATGTCCGACGCGTTCTTTGCCGATCTCAAAGCCGAACTCGCCCAGATCGACGCCGATGGTCTCTACAAGCGTGAACGCATCATCACCTCGCAGCAATTCTCCGAGATCGATGTGACGGCGGACGGGGCGTCCAGCCATGTCATCAATTTCTGCGCCAATAACTATCTCGGCCTGGCCAACCGGCCGGAGTTGATCGAGGCCGCCAAGACCACACTCGACAGTCATGGTTTCGGCGTCGCTTCGGTGCGCTTCATCTGTGGTACGCAGGACCTGCACAAACAGCTGGAAGCCAAGGTCGCGGCCTTTGCCGGCTGTGAGGATGCCATCCTCTATGCCGCCGCCTTCGACGCCAATGGCGGTGTGTTCGAGCCGCTTCTGGGGCCGGAGGATGCGATCATCTCGGACGCACTCAACCACGCCTCGATCATCGATGGCGTTCGTCTTTGCAAGGCCAAGCGCTATCGCTACGCCAATTCCGACATGGCGGATCTCGAGACCCAGCTGAAACAGGCCCGGGCGGACGGCGCGCGGCATGTCCTGATCGTCACCGACGGCGTCTTCTCGATGGATGGCTATATCGCCGACCTGAAATCCATCGTCGGCCTGGCCAAACAGTATGATGCGCTGACCATGGTCGATGACTGCCATGCGCACGGCTTCATGGGCTCACAAGGCCGCGGCACGCCGGAGCATTGCGGGGTGCTGGGCGAGATCGACATCATCACCGGCACCTTCGGCAAGGCATTGGGCGGCGCGATGGGCGGTTTCACCGCGGCGCGCAAGGAGATCATCGACATGCTGCGCCAGCGCTCGCGGCCCTATCTGTTTTCCAACTCACTGGCGCCGGCCATCGCGGGGGCGTCGCTCAAGGCGCTCGACATGGTCGCCGAGGGGGGCGATCTGCGGGCCCGCCTGTTCGACAATGCGAAACGCTTCCGCGCGGGCATGAGCGACGCCGGCTTCGACCTCCTGCCCGGCGAGCACCCGATCATCCCGGTCATGCTGGGCGATGCCAATCTGGCCCAGGAGATGGCGTCAAAACTGATGGGTGAGGGCGTCTATGTAATCGGCTTCTTCTTCCCCGTCGTGCCCAAGGGCAAGGCGCGCATCCGCACGCAGATGAGCGCAGCCCACACGCCGGAACAGATCGACCGGGCTGTGGCGGCGTTTACGAAGGTTGGCAAGGAATTGGGCGTTATCTAGGCGCGACGCGGCAACGCGGCGGTTTGGGCGAAAAGTTCCTCTCGCGTGTTTCATCCGACCTGCAGGCGACAGACGACAGAGAAAAGGAAAGTGTGGCTGTGAGGGTTTCGCTTTTTACGACAATACTCGTTTGCCTGGCGCTCATCGGGTGCGCCTCCGATAGCGATGATCTCCTGATCGAAAACGTCGTGATCGTCTCCGCCGAGCGTGAGACGGCCTCCGATGCCATGAATGTCCTGATCCGTGACGGCCTCATTGCGGAAATCTCCGTCGAGCCGATCAGGGTCGACCGATCGGTCATGCGGATCGAAGGCAATGGTCGCTTCCTGACGCCGGGCCTGATGGACAGTCATCACCATGTTGCCTTCGTGCCCGGTATGGGCGCGATCGGTGTGGCACCAGCAGGTGATCATGAGGCGCTGGTCGACGCCTTTATGGCGCAACAGCCCCGCAGCCTGCTTTATTATGGCGTTACCCAGATCCTCGATCCGGCGCCTCTTCTGGCTTGGCGCGACTTTGCCGCGAACAGCCCGGCACCGGACTTTTTCCGCTGTGGTGAAATCCCCAATGAGGAAGCCGGTTACCCGATCAATCAGCGCGATGATGCGGATATGCTTTCGCTCTACCCGTATCGCATTTCATCGACCCAGACGCCGGAAATGGTGGTCGAGCGGATCGCGGCGGACGGTGCCATCTGTGTGAAAATCTATCTGGAGGACGGTTTCGGCGCGGAATCGGAATGGCCTCTGTATGATACTGAAACGCTGCGCCGAATCCGGGACGCGGCGCTTGCGCACGAGCTTCCCCTGCTCGCACACGCCAATGCGATCGACATGTATCAGATCGCGCTTGATGCTGACGTTGATGTAATGGCGCACGGCTTGTGGAATTGGCAATGGCCAGAAGGCGACCCGCCCGTTGCAGACATTCTGCAGCGCTTGCACGAGCAAGGTGTCGGCTACATGCCGACCCATCGCGTCATGGAGGGCTTGGGCGAGCATCTGCTACCGTCCCGGATGGATGCGCCGGAATACGCTGACATTGTGCCCGCCGACCTGCTCGACTGGTATCGCGCCGGCGGCGCGGATTGGTTTGCTGATGAGTTGGCCGCCGATTTCCCGCCGGGCATGCCGCGAGACGAGATGGCGGCGATTTTTGGCTATGGCGTCGGGCGCGTTCAGCGGGCGACGGCCTTTCTTGAGCAGATCGGGCATCCGCTGCTTCTGGCAAGCGATTGTCCCGGCAGCCCGACCAGTGCCAATCAACCGGGGCTTTGCACACGGCTCGAGATCGAGAGCCTGGCGCAATCCAGCGTGTCGCCAGAGTCCGTTTTCCGGGCGGGGACCATCAACCCGGCACAGCAATTCGGACTCGAGGCGCGCTACGGCACGGTCGAGGTGGGCAAGGTTGCCAACCTGCTATTGCTGGAGGCCAATCCCCGCCTTGATGTTGGCGCCTGGGATACGATCCAAACCGTCATACTGCACGGCGCGCCCCTTGCGCGTGATGATCTGAAAGCCCGATAGGCTCATCTGACCCCGGATTCGCCCCATCCCAATCCCTCCCGGATTCCGGACGCGCCATTCCCTCTGATAAAGGCTCTCTCCTCGTTATAAGTTGTTGTCATTCAACCGCTTTATAGAAGGAGAGGGGCTATGAGACCTGGTTTGTTCATCGCCATTGCGGCGTTTCTTGTCGTGTCGATCGGTGCCTTGATGTGGGGTCTGCCACAATATGGGATCTGGCAGCAGGAGCTCGCCGGCCGGGCTGAACTGGTCCGCGCGGAGCAGAACCGCCACATCGCCGTGCTCGAGGCGCAGGCCCGGCTTGAGGCCGAGGAGCTGAATGCCGAGGCGGAAGTTGCCCGCGCCCGCGGTGTCGCGGAAGCCAACGCCATCGTCGCAGAAGGCCTGGGCGGTCCGGACGGTTATCTGCGCTATCTGTGGATCCAGTCGCTTGGCGATAATGGCCAGGACGTGATCTACATCCCGACCGAGGCCGGACTTCCCATCCTGGAGGCCAGCCGCCCTATCGCCCGATAGGGCTTGCGACCGGCGCCGTGATCACGGCGCCGGTCTGCCTTTGCGGCACGGGACGCCGCCGGACCCAGTCCCCCTGACCTTTTCCCCAAACACGCGTAGTGTGCCCCTTGCAAACTCGCCTTTTTGGCGAAATCTGCATCCGAATGATCGCTTGGGGGCATCACACGGGTAACGTGACACAGGGGACTGATATGACGGATACTAGCGAAGTGCGTGCGAGCAGTGCGCGTCCATCGGACGAAATGCTGCCTTTCCTGAACAATTTCCACGACATCTTCACGACGATCGGGGTCTTGATCCTGCTCGCCGGCCTTGGCGCCGGCGCCGGTCAGGTAATGGTCGGGCTCGGCCTCGATGAGGGCGAACAGGCCTGGCAGAATGCGCTTATGGCGCTGATTGGCGGGATTGGCATCTTCGCCTGGCTGCTCTCGGCCCTTCTTGTCGGCAAGCAACGCCGCATCCTGCCCGGCATCGTGCTGTCGGCCGTGTTTGGCGTCGCCACCATGGTCGTGCTGGTCTGGGGCTATGCCCAATTCCTGATCCATGGCGTCGGTATCTCCGAAGGGAATTTCGAACTCGCTGGCGAGGGCGCCGAGAATATGGAATTCGGTCGGGACGCCGTGATGATGGTGGTGTCGCAGCTGCCGGCCTCGATCCGCGTCATGCCAATTGTACTCGGTCTCGCCTTCCTGCTGCCGGTCACGGCCTATTATGTCAGCTACCGCCTGCCTTTCGCTGGCGGGCTGATGGGGGTCGGCGTCGTGTTGACCGCCGTGATGACCCTGCTGGCGATCGATCCCTACACGGTGATCGTCTGGGCTCCGACCCTCAATGTCGCCGCTGGTGGTGCCTTGTTGCTGGGCGGTATTCTCTTTGATGCCCGTGATCCGGGCCGTGAGACACGCCTGGCCGGGACGGCCTTCTGGCTCCACTTCTTCGCCGCCCCGATCCTGCTGGGTGCCGTTTTGAACCTCACCCAGACCGGTTGGACCTTCCAGGATAGCGACTTTGCGAATCCGGAATCGCTCAACCTGTTTGCCGCCATGGCGACGGACAGTGCGGAATCGATGCGCCTGGCCATTACGGCGCTGACGGTGATCGGGCTCTTTGCCCTGGTCTCGCTGCTGATCAATCGCCGCGCCCTGATCGTCTCCGGCCTGGTCACGGCGGGCGTCTCGATCGGGGTGATCGTCAATGCGTCCGACCTGGGTGCTGGCGCTGTTGTCGCTGTGACCCTGCTGGTGCTCGGTGCTGTAGTGGTCCTGTTGGGCGCCGCCTGGAACCCGGTCCGCCGGATCCTGCTCGCCCCCATCCCGCAGGCCGGCCCCCTTGGGCGCATCTTTCCGCCAGTGAGCGCAGCGGAAGGCTAGTCCGCCTGTGTCAGCAGGATGGAAAACGCCCGGCCTGTGAGCCGGGCGTTTTTCCGTGTTCGATGATCCGCCTTCAGTTCGGCTCGATCCGCATCTCGTATTCGATCACAATGAACTCCGCCGGCCGGACGGGGGCGACGCCGATCAAGACGACAAGCTTGCCGGCATCGATATCGGCCTGGGTCATGGTTTCGCCCAGTCCGCATTGCACAAAATAGGATTGTGCGGGCGTCTGGCCCATCAGTGCGCCGGCGCGGTAGATCCCGTTGAGAAAATCCACCACCGTCGCCGAAACCTCGCGCCACAAGGCGGCGTCATTGTCGCGTACGGCCGCCCAGGCGAGCGACGCGGGCAGGCTGCCCTCGATCCAGCGCTGCAGGCGACGAACCGGCAGATAGCGTGTGTCCGGCGAGCTGGAGAAAGTCCGGGCCCCCCATAGAACTGTCCCGTTCTGCGGCGTGGTCCAGATCGGATTGGTGTTGGCGTTTGTCATCGCGCCCATTTCCGCCTGGGTGGGGGTCCGTGTCGTGCCGTAGGAAATCCGGGTTTGCAGGCCGGCCGGGGCTTTCCACACGCCGTCCGCGGCCGTTATCGCCATGATGGATCCCATCACGACGGGGCCCGGCGGAACTGTCTCGCCCGCGGAATTGGTCAGCCACGGCGCATAAGCCGCGATGTCCGGATCGCTGAGGCCGAGCCTGGTGCGCCAGTCAGCATAGTCGGTGGCGTTATCCGGCGCATCGATGATCAGTGTCGCAAAGCCGTTGCGGGCCGAGGACAAGGCGCGTTCATACAGGGCGGTCAGGGCGGGGCTTGCATCATCGCGCGCGCCGGTTGCGTCGACCAGATAGAGCAGCGTGAAGGCGAGGTCGCTCCGGTTGTCCAAGGCGTCGAGGGCGGCGTCGTAATCGGCGACGCCGCCTGAATCCGCTGCCGCGTGGACCAGGACGGCGTGCTGGCCGCCCTGATCGAAATAGGGTTGGAGGGTCGGCATGGCCCGATCAAATTCGGCCGGATGCGGATCGCCGGCCGACACGGCGATGATTTCCCCGGTTGGCAGGCCTGAGGCGAGCGGCCCGACGAAAACGGCGACGTCCAGTGGCCGCTCGATGAATACTGACGCCTCCGGCAGCTCGGTGACATAGACACCGGGGTAGGTTGGTTGAGTGATGCGGCGCTGGGCGCCGGCGGGTGGAAGGAGCGAGGCGCTCGCCGCCGTCGCGGCGGCGGACAGCAGAAGTTTGCGGCGATTCATGACATCGACTCCGACAGGTCTTGGCAGGATGGCGTTTGCACAACCTGCCCCATTTACCTCGACGCGTCGCGGTACAATCATGAGGTGAGTCGAGAAAGTCGCCCGGGAGAGGCCTGCCGTCATGGCGTTTGAAACGGATGTGATCATTGTCGGAGGCGGAGCGGTCGGGCTGGCGACCGGACGCGCCTTCGCCCGGCGCGGGCATGAAACCATTGTGCTGGAAGCCCAGGCGAAGATCGGCCAGGGTGTTTCCTCCCGCAATTCCGAGGTCATTCATGGCGGGCTCTATTATCCGACCGGCTCCCTGAAAGCGCGGCTCTGCGTCGCGGGTCGCCTGATGCTCTACGCCTTTCTGGAGCATCATCATCTGCCGCACGACAAGTGCGGCAAGCTTGTCGTGGCCACCGAACCGCACGAAATCGAGCGCCTGGACGCCATCCTCGATCAGGCCAATGCCAATCATGTTGGCGGTATGCGGCGGCTCAGCGGCGCCGAGGCGCGGGCGCTGGAGCCGGACTTGCGGGTCGAAGCCGCGCTCCTGTCGGAAGAAAGCGGCGTCATGGATGCCCATGCCTATATGGACGCCCTGGCCGGCGAGATTGCCGGGCATGGCGGAGCGATTGCGGTCAATACGCCGTTTGCCGGCGCGACCCCCCTCAAGGGCGGCGGGTTTGTGGTCCGCACGGGCGGCGAGCATGCGACCGAGGTGACGACACGCTTTCTGGTGATCGCGGCGGGCCTGGGCGCCCAGTCTGCTGCCGGCCTGATCGAGACGGTCCCGGCAGCCTCCATCCCGCCTTTGCACTATGGCAAGGGCGTCTATTTCACCTTGTCGGGCAAGGCGCCATTCTCGCGCCTGGTCTATCCATTGCCCATTCCCGGCGCTTTGGGGACGCACTATCGCCGCGACCTCGGCGGGCAGGCACGCTTCGGGCCGGACCTCGCCTTCGTCGAGGGTGAGGACTACACGGTCGATCCGGAGCGGGGCGAGGCCTTCTATGCGACCGCTCGACGCTTCTGGCCGGGCCTGCCGGACGGCGCTTTGATGCCGGATTATGCCGGTATCCGGCCCAAACTGCATGGCCCCGGTGAGCCCCAGCCCGATTTCCGCATCGACGGGGCCGATACACATGGCGTTGAAGGGCTGGTTGCGCTGTTCGGCATTGAAAGCCCGGGCCTGACCTCCTCGCTGGCGATCGGTGAGACGGTCGCTGAACGTCTGACCGCTTGATCGCGACGGGTGAAGGCGCACAATGATGCCGATCGGGGGACACATGACAACATCACGCTGGGCCTTTCTGGCCACTCTGGTGCTGACCGTGGCGACACTGGCCTTTCCGCTGGCGCTGTTCGGTTCGCCGCCTGACCTGGGAAGTGCACCGATGGCGGAGGGCTTCAAAACGCCCATCCTTGCACTTGAATTCGCCGAAGACACTGAAGACCTGGACTTTCTTCAGGGTGAGGAGGCCGCCGCATTGAGAGCCTGGCTGGTTGAGGTCCAATTCCTGGACTGGTTCTTCCCGCTGGCCTATGCCGGCATGGCCGCGGCCTTTTTCCTCGGCATGGCGCTGCGGGGACGTTTTCTGGCCGTGATCGGGGTCGGGCTGGCGCTCGCCACCATCCCCGCCGACTGGCAGGAAAACGCGACAATCAACAGCATCCTCGCCGAGATCGAGAACCCGGTCTGCGGCCCCGATATCGAGCCACCGGACGGTCGCGATGATGTCGTTCTGCGCGATTGTCTGCCCGATGGCTATTTCGACGAGGCCAGTAGCGAAGCCGAACTTGTCTCATACGCCCTGGACAGTTTCCTGCCTGTGCGAATCGAAATGCTGCGCATCGATACCTGGGTCAAATGGGGACTGATCGCGGCCTATGCGGCCTGGATGGCTGCCATGTTGTGGATGGATGGGCGCCGTATTCTCGCTGTCCCGGCAGGCGTCGGGGCACTGGCTTTGGTGGCGACTTTTGCTAGCGGCTCAAACGGCCATGTTGCGGAACTGATGTCGATACTGCTCATTCCGATGATGCTCACTTTCCCCATCGCGGCTGTGATGTATCTTCGCGACAAACCCGCCGAGACGGGGACGCCACAAGGTGAGGGAAGCGCATGAAAGCCCTGGTGAAAGCCAAGCCGGAAGAAGGCATCTGGATGGAGGACGTGCCCGAGCCGACGATCGGTCCGGATGATGTTCTCATCAAGGTCAAGCGAACCGCAATCTGCGGGACCGATATTCATATTTATAACTGGGATGACTGGGCCGCCAAGAATGTGCCCACGCCCATGGTCGTCGGGCATGAATATGCCGGCGAGATCGTCGATATCGGCGCCAATGTGACCCGGGTGAAGGTAGGCCAACGCGTCTCCGGCGAAGGGCATGTGGTGGGCGTCACAAGCCGCGCCGCGCGCGCCGGTCGGTTCCATCTGGACCCTGAAACCCGCGGTGTCGGGGTCAATATCCCGGGTGCTTTCGCCGAATACATGAAACTCCCGGCCTTCAATGTCGTCCCGCTGCCGGACGATGTTCCCGACGAGATCGGGGCCATTCTCGACCCGCTTGGCAATGCTGTGCACACCGCCCTGCAATTCGACATGATCGGCGAGGATGTGCTGATCACGGGCGCTGGGCCGATCGGGATCATGGCCGCCGCGATCGCCCGTCATGTCGGCGCCCGGCATGTCGTCCTGACTGATATCAATACCCATCGCCTCCACCTGGCCAGCCAGGTCGCGCCGAATATCCGCACGGTCGATGTCTCGAAGGAGAAAATCGAGGATGTGGCCAAGGAGCTCGGCATGACCGAGGGCTTTGATGTCGGCCTGGAAATGTCCGGCGCGCCGCAAGCCTTCGGCTCGATGCTCCAGAACATGGTGATGGGCGGCAAGGTCGCCATGCTCGGTCTGCCGTCAAAACCGATCGAGGTCGATTTCGGCCAGTTGGTGCTCAAGGCGATCACGCTGAAGGGGATCTATGGCCGCGAGATGTTCGAGACCTGGTACAAGATGATCGCCATGCTCGAGAGCGGTCTCGACGTGTCGCGCATCATCACCCACCGCTATAAAGCCGACGAGTTCCAGAAGGGCTTTGACGCCATGCGCGCCGGCAAGTCGGGCAAAGTGGTGCTGGACTGGGATTGATTGTTTCACCGCACTTGTTCGGGGAGGGGCCCGATGGGCATGGAAAAACGCGTACCGCTTGAAAACTACATCCAATACCCCGAAGCCGAGATGCGCGATCGGGTCAGTCGCTTCACGCAGAATTTGCTCCGGCGCCGCACGGTGCGGGATTACTCCGACAAACCTGTTGAGCGGGCGGTGATCGAGCAGGCCATCATCGCCGCCGGCTCGGCCCCATCCGGCGCCAATCACCAGCCCTGGCATTTCGTGGTCCTGAATGATGCGGAGAAACGCCGCGCCCTGCGTGAGGCGGCTGAGGCCGAGGAAGCAGCCTTCTACGACGGCAAGGCGCCGCAGGAATGGCTCGACGCGCTGGCGCCGCTGGGCACGGACGCCTCCAAGCCCTTCCTGGAGCACGCGCCGGTCCTGATCGCGGTCTTCGCCCAGAAGCGGGGCGGCGAGGAAATCGGCCAGGACAAGAAGAATTATTACATCCACGAGAGTGTCGGGATCGCCTGCGGTTTCCTGCTGGCGGCGCTGCACGAGGCGGGTCTTGTCACCCTGACCCACACGCCCAATCCGATGCGCTTCCTCAATGAGGTCTGCGAGCGTCCGGCCGGGGAAAAACCCTACATGCTGATCGTTGGCGGCTATCCGGCCGAGGACGCGACCGTTCCCGAACACGCCCTGGTCAAGAAAAGCCTCGACGAGATCACGACCTGGCTGTGAGGCAGAGACGAGCGGGCGACAGGCATGACGTCGCGCTGTCGCGTTGATCATACCCGTCACCCATTTCGTCGTACTCAATCCACGAAGCGCGCGGCGATCCAGTCCGAGATCAGGTCCAGCGCGTGAGGCGCGAAGGTTTCCTCGATCTCCGCGTATTCCGCGACCATGCCGGTCTGCGCTGTCTGGAACATGTGGTTGAGACCCTCAAGCTCCATCACCGTGACGTCGGGATTGCCGGACAGGCCAGCTTCCACCCCGGCCAGATTGGCATCGGGGATGACCTGGAGGTCGAGCGAACCATTCACGGCCAGGACGGGCTGATCGACACGTGACAGATAGCTGGCCGGATCGTGCTGCAGGAAGGTGCGTTGCCAGGCCCGGACATTCTGGCTGATCAGGAGCTCGCGTTGCGCTGGTGCCGCTCCGAGCAGGGCCAGTATGTCATCGGTCAGGAGCGCGGTGAGCGCAGAACGGGCTTCGGCTTCATTCGCCGCAGCGCTCACCGAGCCGGTGATTTGCGGGATCAGGCGCGCCAGGGCGTCCAGCTCGTCTTCGCTGCGACCTCCGGCGCGGGCCGCCGCCAGTGACTGATCGAGAATGATCTGCTCGCCGGTCGTGCCCGGGCCGGCCAGCAGGACCAGGAAGGCGACCGCGTCATTGTCGGCGGCGACAATGGGAGCGATCAGTCCGCCCTCGCTATGCCCGATCAGGCCGATGGCGGATGTGTCGACCTCCGGCCGATCCCGCAGCCAGGCCAGCGCGGCCTCGGTGTCTGAGGCGAAGTCCAGCGAGGTCGAGGACGCGAAATCGCCGGTCGATTCCGCGAAGCCGCGATCATCATAGCGCAGCACGGCAATGCCATTGCGCGTGAGATGATCAGCCAGCACGGCGAATGGGCGATGGGTCCACACGGTCTCGTCGCGATCCTGCGGGCCGGACCCGGAAATCAGGATGGCGGCCGGGAAGGGGCCCTCTCCAGCCGGGATGGTCAGCGTGCCGGCGAGGGTCACGCCCTCGGCCTCGGAATTGTCGAAGCGGACCGTCTCGACGGTGTAGGGAAAGGGGCCGGTTGGCTCTTGTGGTCGATTGGGCCCGGTGACGACCTCGGCCGTCCGTTGAAAGCCGACCTCGGCATCGGGGAATCCCGGTCGGGTCCACTCACCGCTCATTGCATCGCCGTCGGCTTCCAGCCTGCCGCGATAGGTTACATTGGCTGCCGGAACGCGAAAACCGATCACGTCACCATCGCGGGACAAATCCGTCACCGGGATGCCATAGGCGGCCTGGGTGACCGAATCGAGCGTGACCTGCGTGCCAGTCTCGCCGGTCTCGATATTGAGCGTGAAAGCCAGTTCGGTCTCGCCGCGGGTCAGCATGCCCTCCCAGACGCCATCCATGCCCTCAACAACCGAAATCTCGACGCCTTCGGGGCGGGTGAAGGCAAGCGGAAATGTCATGCCCTGGCTGAACTCGCCTTCATAGCTTTGGGTCTGCGCATTCCAATGCCCGCTATAGGACGCGCCCATCGCGGCGATGGCGAAGCGCATCGTGTCGGCATCGATCGCAAATTCGCTCATCGGTATCTTCTGTCCGGGCGCCTGGTCGAGGCTTTCCAGTTCGCCGCGATAGCTGCCATCGTCTTGCTCGCTTGCGGTGACCAGCAGGCGCAATTCGCCGCCGGGCGTTGCCAGAACGCCAAGCCAGTCGCCGGATGGGGTGGCGGTGTCGTCGGCCGAGGCCTGGGTGATCGGCATCAAGAGCGCGATCAAGAGGCCCGTCAGCCAGGGGGAGATGTGTCGGAAAACGTGCATATTGCCCTCTGGGTTTTGGCCAGCCGGGGGTGTTCGCCGGTTCAGGGCGCCAGGCTGGCAGTGGGGGATGTGTGGGCGCATCGGTCGGGGGGACGAGAAGGCCCGGTTACGCATCGACAATTAGCTAATGGTCGAAATGTAGTCAAGCGTTATTTCGACGTTTGTCTAAATGATTGGCTCTGCCCAAACAAAAAGCGCCCGGATCGTTGGGGGCGATCCAGGCGCAGCATTGTCCGGTTTGGGGCCGGTTGGGGTAGGCGCGTTTGCCTGGCTGACCGTTGGGGTGTGAGGCTTGGGCGGTCAGCCCGAAAGCAGGGTCTGGGGAACCCTTAGGCCCGCACGCGCCGGCGGATTGCTGTGAAGGACCAGATGAATGCCACGATCCAGCCGATGAAGGTCCAGCCCAACAACAGATTGGTCAGGAAGATCGCGAACGTATTGTCATGGCCACGCAGGAGGCCGATCAGGGTCGGCAGGAAGTAGGCCAGCAGGCCAATCACCGCGACTTCACCACCCATAACGTAAACCTCCATTGTCCTGTCTCCTTCGCCCTCATCAGGGCTTATCGAATTTCGATATGAATGTAGGAGGGGTTGCGAAACCGTACAAGGGAGGGTGAGGGGGGATTAAGTCGATTTAAGTCCCGTGTCAGATGTCGGACATGAAAAAGCCCCGGCCAGGCAGCCGGGGCTTGATCAACAGGGCGGTTGCAAGCGCCTAGGCGTCGACCGTCGGGAATTCGTAATCCTTGTAGATTTCCCGCAACTTGGTCTTGAGAATCTTGCCTGTGGCACCGATCGGCATCTCATCGATGAACTCGACGGCGTCGGGCAGCCACCATTTCGGCACCTCACCACGCAGATACTCGATGATCGAGGCCGCATCCGGTTCGGCGCCTTCCCTGAGCTGGACAACCATGAGCGGTCGTTCCTGCCATTTCGGATGCGGCATTCCGACGGCCGCGGCCATGGCGACCGAGGGATGGCCCATGGCGGCGTTTTCAAGATCGATTGACGAGATCCATTCGCCACCGGTCTTGATGACATCCTTGGACCGGTCGGTGATGGTCATGAAGCCATTGCCGTCCATATGGGCGACATCGCCGGTCTGGAACCATCCATCCTCGGTGAAGCTCTCGGCACCGGCGCCGCGATAATAACCCGAAGCGATCCACGGACCGCGGACCTGGACATGGCCGGAGGACTTCCCGTCCCAGGGCAGTTCCTTGCCTTCATCATCGACAATGCGCATGCCGACGCCGAAGACCAGACGGCCCTGTTTCAGCTTGATCTTGATGATCTCCTCGCGGTCGAGGCCGTCATGTTTCGGCAGCAGCGAATTGACCGTGCCCAGCGGGCTCATCTCGGTCATGCCCCAGCCTTGCTGCATGGTCACGCCATACTTGTCCTCATAGGCGCGTAGCAGGGCTTCCGGCAGGGCTGAGCCCCCGATCAGCACGCGCTCGACGGAGTCGATCCGCTTGCCTTCGGTTTCAAGATAGTTGAGCAGGCCCAGCCAGACAGTCGGGACACCGGCGACATAGCTGACAGTCTCGCTTTCGATGAGCTCGTGAATGCTGGCACCGTCCATCTGGGCGCCCGGCATCACAAGCTTGGCGCCATTCATCGGCGCGGCGTAGGGAATGCCCCAGGCATTGACGTGGAACATCGGCACAACCGGCAACAGCGTACCGCGCGCACCGACACCGATCACGTCGGCTGACGCACTGGCCATCGCGTGAAGCACGCTGGACCGGTGTGAGTAGAGCACGCCTTTGGGGTCGCCCGTGGTGCCGGAGGTGTAGCAAAGTCCGGCTGCCGCATACTCGTCGAAAACCGGCCAGTCGAATTCGGCCGGATACTCGGCGATCAGCTCTTCATAGCTTTTGCACTTGGTCTGGACGCCGTCGAGATGGGTCTTGTCCGTCATCAAGACCCAGTTCTTGACCGATTTGCAGGCCTTCGAGATGGCATCGATGAGCGGCGCGAACTGCTTGTCAAAGAAAACCGTCTTCGACTGAGCGTGATCGAGCATCCAGATCAATTGCTTCGGGTCGAGCCGCGGATTGACCGTGTGCACGACCCCGCCCACGCCGGAGATGGCATAGTAGAGCTCGAAATGGCGGTGCGAATTCCAGGCGATCGTGGCGACCCGATCACCTTCGCGGACCTTGAGCTTTTTCTGCAGGGCATTGGCCAGCTGCTTGGTGCGCTCGTGGGTCTGGGCGTAATTCTGTCGATGGATCTGACCGCTTTCCGGCAGCCGCGTCACGATCTCCTGATCGCCATGGCAATTTGCCGCGTGGACCAGAATGTCCGAAATCATCAACGGACAATCCATCATGTGTGCGCGCAAAGTCATGTTCTTCCCCTGAATATCAACCGTTGCTTCGTGTTTGTGTTTTGCCAATCAAACGGTCTATCGCTCGACGGCGCAATCCCTTTGCTCAATCGATTTGAATTGCTTATGCGTTTTTTCAAGGTGCGGCGCCCTTCCGTGTCCTGTTCAGCCAAGGAGCAATGCCCGTGACTCACCCCGACTCCCTGCCGTCTCATGCGGACATTCTGGATGCGGCCCGACGGTTGGAGGGCCATGTGGTGCGGACGCCGCTTCTGCGCAATGATCAGCTCGATGCCCGCACGGGTGCCCGAATTTTCGTCAAGGCGGAATGCCTTCAGCGTACGGGTTCATTCAAGTTTCGAGGCGCCTTCAACCGGATCTCCCGCCTCGATGATGCGGAAAAGGCGCGCGGCATCCTGGCCTATTCATCCGGCAATCATGCCCAGGGCGTAGCCGCAGCAGCGCGCCTCAACGGCACGACCGCCAAGATCCTGATGCCGGCCGATGCTCCGCGCTCCAAGGTCGCCGGGGTAGAGTTCTGGGGCGGCGAGGTGGTCAGCTATGACCGTGAAACGGAAAGCCGGGAGGCGATGGGCGAGGCGATCGCCGCGGCGGAGGGCCGGATTCTGGTCCCGCCTTATGAAGACCCTCATGTCATCGCCGGTCAGGGGACGGCGGGCCTTGAGGCCGCAGAACAGATGCAGGTGATCGGTCAGCGCCCTGATCTGGTTGTGTGCTGTGCTGGCGGTGGCGGCCTGATTGCGGGTGTCGGGCTGGCCATGCGGCAGGTTTTTGACGAGGTCGGGATATGGGCCGCCGAACCGGAAGGTTTCGACGATCACCGCCGGTCACTGGCGAGCGGTCAACGCGAAACGAATGATCGGCTGACCGGGTCAATCTGCGACGCCATCATCACGCCGACGCCGGGAGCGCTCACCTGGGCGCTCAACGCAACCCAGCTGACGGGGGGAGCTGCGGTGAGTGATGATGAGGCGCTCGACGCCATGCTTGATGCCTGGCGTCACCTCAAAGTCGTGGTCGAGCCCGGTGGGGCAGCAGCCCTGGCGGCGGTTCTTTCCGGCAAGATCGATGTGGCGGGCAAGACTGTCTGTGTCCTGGCGACCGGTGGCAATGTCGATCCGGCCGTTTTCCAGCGGGCGCTTGAACGGGCCTGAACAGGCGACTGACGGTCTTGTGGCGGTGTGTTGGCGTGCCGATGGCGGGCGTCTGGCGTGGCGTTGGCAGCGGTGATCGGGTGTCTGGGGCGAACAAACGGTCTGCCCCTCATCGGTCGGGCTTGCAACGCATCAGGCAAACAGGAGAACACAATGAGCTTCAAGGTCGACGCCGCAAAGATCAAACGTTGGCGTGAGGAACGTCAGTGGTCGCAGGAACATTTCGCAGATCTGGCCGGCATTGGACTGCGCACGATCCAGCGCATCGAGAATGGCGAGACGGCATCGCGCGATTCGCTGATGGCCCTGGCCGCCGCGTTCAATGTCGACACCATGGCGCTGTGCATCGATCCGGAGACCGAGGCGACGGATCGGCTACGCGAGAAAAACCGGCGTGCGCGGGCCGGCATTCTCCTGTCCTTCTGGATCCACCTCGCCAGCTATGTGCTCGGCATGGTTGTCTTCATCGGGATCGGTCTTGGCATCGGCAATGTCGGTGAGATGGCATGGCCTGCTATCTGGTGGACAGTCGGCATCGTCGCGCATGGCGCGACCACCGCCATCATTCATGTCGTGACACACTACTCCGAGCAGCTCTAGCCGGTTTTGGGCGGGGCTCTGGAGCCCCGCCATCGATCCGGCGACCGACTGCCGCGGCTTACTCGTCCGGATCGACCATGATGCGGACAGGGGCCGCACCACGCAGCATGTCGTCCTCGATCAGCAGCGGCACAGCCGCGTCATCATTCAGACGCGAGCGATAGACTTGGAGGTTTTCCATCACGCGCTGGACGTAATTGCGGGTTTCCGAGAAGGGAATGCTTTCGACCCAGTCGATCGGATCAACGTCGGGGTCACGCGGATCGCCGTAATCCTGGATCCAGCGATTGGCCCGGTGACCGCCGGCATTATAGGCCGCCAGCGCGATCACATAGGAGCCGTCATAATCATCCACGACTTCCGCCAGATGGTGCATGGCCAGCAGCAGGTTGTAGTCGAGATCATCCGTTAGCCAGTTGAAGCGATATTGTTCACCCAGATCACGGGCCGTCGCGCGGGCTGTCGCCGGCATCAGCTGCATCATGCCGCGAGCACCGGCACCGGACACGGCATGCTGACCGAATTCCGTTTCCTGGCGAATGATGGAGTGAACCAGGGCGTCTTCCGGGCGCTGCGCGCGGACATTTGTTTGCGGCGGCAGCGTGATCGTCGGGTACGCGCTCTGCGGCAGGATTATGCCGCGCAGCCGGGCGGCCTTTGCGGCCCGCACGGACTGGCGAAGGAAGAGATAATTGCTGGCCAGGCGCGAGAGCAGGACGGCTTCTTGCGGGTCGGTCAGCTGATCGTCGAGCCGGTAGCTGAACAGGCGGAAATAATACTCCTCATCCTGCTCGGCGAGAAGGCGCATCGCGCGAACGAGCGGGCGGGCTTCAAAGCGGACGATGGCGTCCTCGGTCGGTTCCGGATCGCGTTCCAGCGCAAGCTGTCCCGATGAGTCCGGCAACTGGGTCAGGGCCAGTTGACCGTAATAGGCGGTGGAGTGCTGGCCCGCTGCCGCATAGCTGATGGCGGCCTCTTCCGGGCGCCCCAGGGCGTCCAGGGCGCGGGCCATCCAATAGGCGCCGCGTGACTGGCTTACAGGTGTCGAGACATTGGCGTGCAAGCGCGTGAAATGGGCGAGGGACTCCTCTGCCCGATCGAGATGAACCAGGGCCAGCCAGCCAGCCATGAATTCGGCATCAGCGAAGTCTGCCCCGCTGGACATGCCGTGCGCGCGGGCGAGCTGATAAGCCGTGTCATAGTCCTGATCGCGGATCAGGGTGAGGATCATCAATTTGCGCTCGGTCCACATCAATTCCAGCGCTGTCACGTCGGTGTGGCTGTCCGGCAATTGAAGCAGCAGGGGCAGCGTGCTGTCGCGCAGACCCGAGCGGCGTCGCCAGCGCGCCCGCTCGAAGACGAGGCCCGGATCATTCGACAGGCTCGCCGGGATGCGATTGACCGCGCGATCAACACCACTCTGCCGCCCGGCAAGGCGCAGGCGCGCATCGGCGAGATCGCGATTATTGCCGCTCAAGAGCGGCAGCACGCGGCGTGCCAGCGTGCGCTGGTTGGACCAGATCAGATAGTCGATACGGGCCATGTGATCTTCTTCAGTGAAGAGGTCACTATGGCGCTGATAGGTGTCGCTTTGGACGGTCGAGGGCAGGCGGCCGGAGCGCCAGGTCTCGCGCAGCAAATCTTCGCCTTCGGCATTCCGGCCAACCGCGATGAGCGCTTCGGCGAAGCTGACCCGGCCACGTCCCGTGGTCGGCGGGTTCTCCTCGAACCAGCTGACAATGAAGGGCGGGGTGAGGCCGGAGCCATCGATCTTCGACTGCGCTTCCGAGCGGATGAAACTGTCACGTGGCCAGTTGTCCAGCTCGCTCAGGGCAAGGTCGAGTTCCAGGAAGGTGGCGCGGGCGTCGTTGAGCGCGATGCGCCACAGCAAAATATCGCGGGCAGCGGTGTCCGTCAGCTCGAGGCGGAGCGCGCGTACGCGGTCCCATTCCTCATCATCGGCGGCGTCAAGACCTTCCCGAAACCGCTCGAAATCAGCGTCAGAGAGATATTGCGAAAAATTGTGAGGCTCCGGTCGGATGCGGGGCGTCGGGACTTGCGCCTCCGCGGGAACGGAAACGGCAAGTAACACAAGCGCGGCGAAGCAACGTGCGATCATGGCAAACGGAACACTCTTGGATCGACTGGGATGGCCATCATCACAGCAAATCCGCGGGCCTGTCCAGACTTGACAAGAACACTTGGCCGTGTGCTGCGCGGTCGATATGGTCGCGCGCTGATTTGGCCGCATCCGGGAATGAAACATGTTCAAAGGGTCCATCACTGCACTCGTTACCCCATTCAAGAACGGGGCCGTGGACGAGAAGGCCGTCATCGCCCTGACAGAGCGTCAGATCGCGGCTGGCACGCATGGCCTTGTGCCGTGCGGAACGACGGGTGAAAGCGCGACCCTGACCTTTGCCGAACACATGCGTGTGGTCGAGATCGTCACCGAGGTGGCCAGCGGACAGCTGCCTGTGATTGCCGGTACTGGCTCGAACAGCACGGCGGTCGCGATCGAGAACCAGCAGCGCGCAAGGGATTTGGGTGTTGATGCAGGCCTCGTGGTCGCGCCCTATTACAACAAGCCCAATCCGGAAGGCCTCTATCAGCACTTCAAGGCGATCCATGACGCTGTCGAGCTGCCGATCATCGTCTACAACGTGCCGGGACGAACCGTCATCGATATTGACGCCGAGACCGTCGCCCGGATCGCGACGCTGGAGCGTGTGGTCGGGATCAAGGACGCGACGGGCGATATGGCGCGTGTGTCCCAGCACCGCGCCCTGATCGACGGCAGTTTCGTCCAGTTGTCGGGCGATGACCCGTCAGCGCTCGGCTTCAATGCCACCGGCGGTATCGGTGCAATCTCGGTCACCTCGAATGTGGCGCCGGCCTTGTGCGCACAATTCCAGGACGCCACATTGTCGGGAGACTGGGACACGGCGCGGGAGCTGAATGATCGTCTGATGCCGCTGCACCATGCCCTGTTTACCTCGTCCAGCCCCGGGCCGACCAAATACGCCATGTCGGTTCTGGGTGTCACCAATACCGAAATGCGCCTGCCGCTGACCGAGCCGAACGAGGCTTCCAACGCTGCGGTCCGGGCTGCACTCGTCCATGCCGGCCTGCTCGATCAGGCCTGATAGAAAGCGCCATGAGTAAACCCAAGACAGAGTTCGGTGCCGTCGCCGTCAACCGGCGCGCCCGGTATGATTACGAGATCGAGGAGACGTTCGAAGCCGGCCTGATGCTGATGGGTTCGGAAGTCAAATCCCTGCGCGAGGGGCGTGCCAATATTGCAGAAAGCTATGTCAGTCCCGAAAATGAGGGCCTGTGGCTGATCAATGCTGATATTCCGCTTTATGCCCCGGCCAATCGCTTCAATCACGAGCCACGGCGCCACCGGAAATTGCTCCTGAAGAAGAAGGAAATCGCCAAACTGTCCGGTGCGGCGAGCCAGCAGGGGCGAACGATTGTCGCCTTGCGCCTCTATTTCAACGGGCGCGGCCTGGCCAAGCTCCAGATCGGTCTGGCCAAGGGCAAGAAGACGGTCGACAAGCGCCAGACAATCAAGGATCGCGAGTGGAACAAGCAGAAGTCGCGCCTGATGAAGAATTTCGGCTAGGCGTTCACAGGCTGTCCGCCATCTCCACCGCAAAGCGTTCGCGATAAGCTTGCGGTGTCACGCCGAGAAGCCGCGCGAAGGAGCGCCGCATGCGCTCGTCATTGCCAAAACCGGTCTGCCCGGCGACGGTCTTGATCGAGACATTGGGGTTTTCCAGCATGGCGCGGGCGGCATCGACCCGGAATTGCTCGACCGCGCGGGCCGGGGTCAGGCCGGTATCGTCTGTGTAGAGGCGCGCGAAGTTTCGCGCGCTCATGCCCGAACGTTCAGCCAGCGCCTCGACTTTCAGGTCGGCGGTCAGATTGTCCTTCATCCAGAAGTGCAGGGCGTCGAAACGACCGGTCGCCGAGCGCTTTTGCTGTTTCAGGGCTTCGGAGAATTGTGACTGTCCGCCCGGGCGCTTTACATAGACCAGGAGCGAGCGGGCCAGTTCCAGAGCCAGGTCACGACCGTGATCCCGCTCGACCATGGCCAGGGCGAGGTCGATTCCTGCGGTCACGCCGGCGGATGTCCAGACACGGCCATCCTCGATGAAGATGGGGTCTGCATCGACCTCGGTTTCCGGGCACGCGTCGGCAAGCTGGTCGCAATAGCGCCAATGCGTTACCGCACGCTTTTCCGACAGCAGGCCGGCCGCGCCCAAAAGGAAGGCGCCGGTGCAGGTTGAAGCGATGCGCCCGGCCTTGCTGGCGGCGCGCTGGATCGCCTGCACGAGACGCAGGTCGCGGCAGGCCGGGAAGACACCCAGGCCACCGGCGATCATCAGCGTGTCATCCTCGTCCAGTCCGATCCCCGCCAGCCGGCGCGTGTTCAGGAGAACACCGGCATCAGTCTCGACCGGGCCGCCATAATAGGAGGCGATCGGCGTGGAATAGGCTGTGCGCCCGAGAAAGATATTGGCATCCGCGAACACCTGGAGCGGGCCGGTAATGTCGAGCAGTTTCACATCCGGAAAGGTGACAAAGGTGACGCAGCGGTCGACTTGTTCGGTCTTGGCAGAAAAAGGGAGCATATGGTCATTCATGCCATTGATGGGCCGGGATATCCAGCGGGAACGCGGAAAAACACAGAAACAGGGTTAACGCCATGAGACTAGCGCTGGAAGATGTCATCAATGAGACTTGTCCCTGGTCCGGCAAGCCGGTCGCCGCCACGTCCCTGACACGCTATCGCGACGCGGTGGTCGGCTTTTGCAATCCGGGCTGTCGGGACAAGTTTGACGCGGCGGTCGACATGTTTGAGTCCTGCCTGGCCGAGGCCCCTCCAAACCTGCCAGATGTCCAATCTCCTGAGGTGTAACGCGGCCCGTATTCTCGCCTGACAGGCGAGTGGCCGTGACCTATAAACAGTCGGCAGGATTTCAGGGTCGGGTGGCGAGCCAGTCCCGGATATCGGAAAAAACAGCGTCGAACATGACGTCGGTCAGGCGGCCGGTATTCGTGTTGTATCGCGAGCAATGATAGCTGTCGAAGAGCCGGATCGGGCCATTGGGACCGGGCAGGTCAGCTGTCGCGGCATGCCCGAATTTGGCGGTCTTCAGCGGCAGGCCCAGCGCCCGCAATGTATTGTCGTGCGAGATCTTGCCCAGGCAGAGCACGGCTTCCAGCTTCGGCATGGCCGCGATCCGGCTGGTCAGAAAGGGGCGGCAGGCATTGGCCTCAGCCCCGACCGGCTTGTTCTCCGGCGGGACACAGCGCACCGCATTGGTGATCAGGGTATCAACCAGCTCGACACCGTCATCGGCGTGGCTGGCATACATGCCGCGGGAAAACCCGAAACGGTTCAGCGTCGCGTAGAGCAGGTCGCCGGCCCAGTCGCCCGTGAAAGGGCGGCCGGTCCTGTTGGCACCGCGCAGGCCGGGCGCCAGTCCGATGATGAGGAGACGCGCCTGGTCCGTGCCGAATGATTCCACAGGTGCGTTGTGCCAGTCGGGATGATCGACCGCGACCGCTTGCCGGAAGGCCACGAGGCGTGGGCAGAGGGGGCAATCCAGTGGCGCTTCAGGCGGGATGTCCTGGCTCACGCGCTGCCTCCGCCACGGCCGATCATCGCCTTGAGGTCGTCCAGTTCAATGAAGGCATCGGCCTCGCGGCGCAGATCGTCGGAGATCATGGACGGGTTGGTCTTCAGCGAGGAGACGACGGAGATGCGCGCGCCCTTGGCTCGGGCTGCCGCGAGCGCATAGCGGAAATCGCCATCGCCGGAGAAGACGATGATGTGATCGAGATATGTCGCGGCTTCAAGCAGGTCGACGGCCAGTTCGATATCCATATCGCCCTTGATCCGGCGACGACCATGTTCATCGGTATATTCCTTGGCCGGCTTCGTGATCACCGAGAAGCCGTTATAGTCGAGCCAGTCGACCAAGGGGCGCAGCGGGTTATAGTCTTCATGCTCGAGCAGGGCGGTGTAGTAATTGGCCCGGATCAGCTTGCCGCGCTTGCGGAATTCTTCGAGAAGGCGTCTGAAGTCGATATCGAAATCAAGCGCCTTGGTGGTGGAAAAGAGATTGGCCCCGTCGATGAAGAGCCCGATACGTTCATCCGGATAAAAAGCCATGGCAATAACCTTCAAATAGCGATGCGGAATAAGTCGATGCAATCTGGTCCGATCTATATCGCGCTCGGGGCCAACCTTCCACTGGGCCTCTGTAGCCCGCGCGAGACCCTGGCGCGGGCCCGCAGGGCTCTGGACGATGCGGGGCTGGCGCTGGTTGCGACGTCCTCGGACTGGCACAGCCCGGCCTGGCCGGACCCGAGCGACCCGCCCTATGTGAACGCCGTCGTGGAAGTGGCCTCCGGGCAATCGGCCCGGGCGATCCTGGACCGGTTGCACGTCATCGAGACAGAGTTTGGCCGTGAGCGGAGTGTGCGCAATGCGCCGCGTCCGCTGGACCTCGATCTGATCGACTGCCGCGGTGAGCAGATCGAAGGGGAGGGCGGGCTCGTTCTTCCCCATCCCAGAGCGATAGGTCGGGCTTTTGTTCTGCTGCCATTGGCCGAGATCGCACCGGATTGGCGGGACCCTTTGAGCGGGCGCGGCATCGCTGATTTGATCAAGGCACTGCCGGAGGCGGATTGCAGCGCAACATATGCACTGCAAGAGGGCGGGAAACTCTCACCCGACAGCCTTGCTTTTGCAGGGCGAGGGGATTAGGTAACGCGGTTCCAAAACCTCTAGCGCTGGTTCAAGGAGTTCGCGCGCATGGCTCGCGTCACTGTCGAAGACTGCATTGAAAAAATTCCCAATCGTTTCCGTCTGGTTCTGATGGCGGCACACCGTGCCCGCAACATCTCGGCCGGCTCCGAGCTGACGATTGATCGCGACAATGACAAGAACCCTGTCGTTGCCCTCCGCGAGATCGCGGACGAGACGCTCGACATGGACGCGCTCAAGGACAGCCTGGTCAATGGTCTGCAGCGCGTGCTGCCGAGCGAGGACGAGGAAGACGCTGCCCGCGAAGAACGCTCTCCGCAGCTTGAAGCGCTGCCGGCCCCGCCGGTCGAGCTCGACGAAGCGGAAATGCTCAAGGCGCTCCAGAACGACCGGGACGGCGCGCCTGACGGCCGCCTCTAACGCGTCTTGACCCCCGGCGCGACGTCACCAGAACTGGCATCGCCGCCGCCCGCCATACCCAGCGCGGACGAGCTGATAGCGCGTATCCGCCGGTATTTTCCCAAAGTTGATGCCGACTTCGTTCGGCGGGCTTATGACTTTGCGGAAGAAGCGCACCGGCCACAGCGCCGGCAGTCGGGTGAACCCTATTTCGCGCATGTCGCCCAGGTCGCGATGATCCTGGCGGAATTGCGCATGGATGTCGCGACGGTTTGTACCGGCCTGCTCCATGACACGGTCGAGGACACGCCGGCGACGCTGGAAGACCTCACACAGGCCTTCTCCGAAGAAGTTGCGGGCCTGGTCGACGGGGTCACGAAGCTTGGCCAGATGGAATTGCGCTCCAAGCGCACCAAACAGGCCGAGAACCTCCAGAAGCTCGTCGTCGCCATTTCGGCCGATGTCCGCGTGTTGATCGTCAAACTGTGCGACCGCCTGCACAATATGCGCACGCTGGACGCCATCTCCCGACAGGACAAGCGCGAGCGGATCGCGCTCGAAACGCTTGAAATCTATGCTCCGCTGGCCCGTCGGATCGGGATCAACCGGGTCTGTGTCGAGCTGGAAGACCTGGCCTTCGAACATCTCAATTCTGCCGCCCATGAATCGATCAATACGCGGCTGAAACGCCTGCGCGAACAGCATGCTGACGAAGTCTCGTCAGTTTCCGCCGCGATGACGGACAGTCTCGCCCAGGCTGGCATTGACGGGCGGATTTTCGGGCGCGAAAAGCGGCCTTACTCGATCTGGCGCAAGCTGGAGCGCAAGGGGCTGACCTTTGAGGAAATCGCCGACATCTATGCCTTCCGCCTGATCGTCGACACGCCTGATGATTGTTATCGGGCGCTCGGGGTCATCCACCAGGCCTGGCGCTGCGTTCCGGAGCGTTTCCGTGATTTCATCTCCCTGCCCAAGCCGAATAATTACCGCTCCCTGCATACCACGGTGATGGGGCCGAAGAATGTGCGGGTCGAGCTGCAGATCCGCACCGAGGAGATGGAAGCCGTCGCCGAAAGCGGCGTGGCGGCCCACTGGCGCTACAAGAATTCCACCTACACCTATGACCCGGCAGCGGCCGAGGCGGCGGGCGGCGATCCGCTGGAACGCCTGCGCCCCTTCGTGGAAATCCTCAATCAGGGTGGCGATCCGGAAGAATTCCTCGAGCATGCCAAGCTCGAAATGTTTGCCGACCAGGTTTATTGCTTCACGCCCAAGGGCGATCTTATCTCCCTGCCGGTCGGGGCCACACCGCTGGACTTCGCCTATGCGGTCCACACCGAGCTGGGTCACACCACGGTGGCCGCCAAGATCAATGGCCGCGAGCGCCCGCTGCGGACCCGCCTGCACAATGGTGATGTCGTCGCGATCGTGAAGGGCGGCGTTCGCCAACCGCCGGCCGGCTGGGAAAATCTCGCCGTTACCGGCCGCGCGCGGGCCGCGATCCGCCGCCTGATCCGCGAGAGCGAGCGCGACGAGTTCCATCGGATCGGCAAGATCATGGCCGAACATGCCTTCCGCCGTGAGGGCCGGACCTTGATTGAAGGCGCGCTCAAGGACGCGTTGGCCCGGCTTGAAGTCAAGGACATCAACGAGATGTATGAGACGCTCGGGCGCGGTCGGATTACCTCCGGTGACTTGCTCAATGCGGCTTTCCCGGGGCGGCTGGACGAGCGCGAAGACACGACCAGTCGCGACCTGATCCAGGATTCCAAGGCGCGCCTCTATGTGCGCGGCCGGGGCCTGACCCCGGGTGTGACCCTGCATTTCGCGGAATGCTGTTCGCCTCTGCCCGGTGACCGGATTATCGGCCTTCTGCGCAAGGACAAGGGTATCGAGATCCACACCATCGATTGCGAACGCCTCGCCCAGCACGAGGAAGGCGCGATGGATGAGTGGCTGGACCTCGCCTGGACGGCGGAAGCCGAGGGCAATGCGGTCTCGATGGCCCGGATCAATGCCGTCATGCACAATGAGCCTGGCGCCCTGGCCGAGATCGCCATGACGGTGTCGGAAAACCGCGGCAATATCGCCAGCGTGACCACGCGTAACCGGGCGGCCGACTTCTTCGATATGGAATTTGATGTCGAAGTGTTCGATACCCGCCATCTGGCAAATATTCTGGCCGCTGTGCGCATGTGCGAGACGGTTGTCTCTGCCGACCGCGCGCGCGCGGAAGTCGAGGAGATCAAGGAAGAATGACCCGCGAAGAAGTCCTGGCCGAATTTCGTGCCGCCGGTGCCCTGCTCGAGGGCCATTTCATCCTGTCATCGGGCTTGCGCAGCGCGGTCTTCCTGCAAAAGGCCCGCGTCTTCTCCGAGCCGGAGCGGACTGAGCGGCTGTGCAAGGCGCTGGCCGCAAAGGTTCGCGCTCAGCTGGGCGATGCCCCGACCGTGATTGTCTCGCCAGCCACAGGTGGCATCGTTCCTGGCTATGAGATGGCCCGTCAGCTGGGGCTCAAAGGACTTTATGTCGAGCGCGAGAATGGCGAATTCACCCTGCGTCGCGGGTTCGAGCTGACCGAGGACGACAAGGTCCTTGTCGTCGAGGATATCGTTTCGACAGGCCTGTCTTCGCGCGAATGCATTGAAGCGATCAACAAGACGGGCGCCACGGTGATTGCCGAGGCTTGCCTCGTGGACCGCTCCGGTGGTGAAGCTGATGTCGGCGTGCCGCTGATCGCCCTGACCGAATACAAGGTGCCGGCCTTTCCCGCCGATCAATTGCCAGCGGAACTGGAAGCCATTCCCGCCGTGAAGCCGGGGAGTCGGGGGCTGGCATGAGCATTCGTCTCGGCGTCAATATCGATCATGTGGCCACGATCCGGAATGCCCGCGGCGGCGAGCATCCTGACCCGGTCCGCGCGGCCCGCCAGGCGTCGGAAGCCGGAGCGGACGGTATCACAGCGCATTTGCGCGAAGATCGTCGCCACATCACCGACGGCGATATCGACCGGCTGATGGCCGAGATCGACCTGCCGCTGAACCTGGAAATGGCGGCGACGCCGGAAATGCTCGACATCGCCCTGCGCCACAAGCCGCATGCGGTCTGCCTGGTGCCGGAAAAGCGTGAGGAACGCACCACCGAGGGCGGCCTCGATGTCGCCGCCGGGCACAATACAATTGCGCCCTATGTCCGCCAGCTGCGCGAAGCGGGCAGCCGCGTCTCGCTCTTCATCGAGCCGGACCCGGTCCAGATTGCGGTCGCCGAAGCCATGGGCGCGGCTGTCGTGGAGCTTCATACCGGCGCCTATTGCGAGGCTTTCCTGGCGGGTAACGCCGCCGAGGTCGAGCGTCATCTCAAGCGCCTGCAATCGGCCGCGACGGTCGCTCACGAGCGCGGTCTGGAAGTCCATGCCGGTCACGGCCTGACCTATGACACCGTCAAACCCATTGCCGCGATCCCTGAAGTGATCGAGCTCAATATTGGCCATTTCCTGATCGGCGAGGCGATCTTCCGTGGTCTGCGCGAAGCGGTGGGGACGATGCGCGGGCTGATCGAAGAGGCGCGGGCATGATCATCGGCCTCGGCTCCGATCTGATGGATATCCGGCGTATCGAGAAATCGATCGATCGTTTTGGTGACCGCTTCATCCAGCGGGTCTTCACCGAGATCGAGCAGGTCAAGTCGGACAGGCGCCGCATGCGCGCCGCCAGCTATGCCAAGCGTTTTGCCGCCAAGGAGGCGGGTGCGAAGGCCCTCGGGACCGGGATCGCCCGCGGCGTGTCGTGGAAAGAGATTGGGGTCGTCAACCTGCCCGGCGGCAAGCCGACGCTGGAATTCAAGGGGCGGGCGCTGGAGCGGGCGCTGGCGCTGACCCCGCATGGTCATGAACCTTTCGCCCATATCACCATCACCGATGACCATCCCTGGGCCCAGGCCTTTGTCGTGCTCGAAGCGCGGCCGATCGGTCATCATCTTGACGGGCTCGCTCATGGCTGACCCGATCGCCCAGCTTGAAGCCCGTATTGGCTATGTGTTCCGCGACAAAACCCTGATCGAACGCGCCCTGACCCATGGCAGTTTTGCCGAGGGTCGCAAGACTATCCCGACCTATGAACGTCTCGAATTCCTCGGTGACCGGGTGCTTGGCCTGATGACGGCGGAAGCCCTGTTCACGTCCTTCGACAAGGCCGATGAGGGCGCCCTGGCGCCGCGGCTCAATTCGATGGTGCGCAAGGAAACCTGTGCCGATGTGGCGCGCGCGGTCGATCTCGGCGCGGCCCTGCGGATTGGCAAGTCGGAGGAAAAGGGCGGCGGGCGCAACAAGAATTCCATTCTTGGCGATGCCTGCGAATCCCTGATGGCGGCGATCTATCTCGATGGTGGACGGGCCGCTGTGCAGGTCTTTTTCGATCATCATTGGGGGCCGCGCATCGACGCGCTCAAGACCAAGCCGGCCGACGCCAAATCCGCGCTGCAGGAATGGGCGGCAAGGGTCGGCTTCGGCGCGCCGCGCTATACCCTCACCGAACGGTCCGGGCCGGACCACAAGCCGGTCTTCACGGTTGAAGTCACACTCTCATCTCTCACGCCCGCTGTGGGCGAGGGCGGTTCCAAGCAGGCGGCCGAACGGGCCGCCGCGGAAGCGCTCATGAAACGCGAAGGACAGCATGTCTGACACTCCCAAACGCTGCGGCTTTGCCGCGGTCATCGGTTCGCCGAACGCTGGCAAATCCACCCTCGTCAACGCCCTGGTCGGCGAGAAGGTCACCATCGTCACCCACAAGGTGCAGACGACCCGCTTTGCCGTGCGCGGCGTGGCGCTGGCTGGTGACACCCAGATCGTTCTGGTCGACACGCCCGGCGTGTTCGCGCCCAAGACACGGCTCGACAAGTCGATGGTTGCGGCGGCCTGGTCCGGCGCCGGTGAGGCCGACACCATCATGCATGTCGTCGACGCCGGTGCCCGTGCCCGGATGATCCATGGCGGCGCCAAGAGCGGCGACAGCCGCATGGTCGAGGATGATGACCGCGTCACCGAAGGCCTGAAGAAGACCGAGCAGAAGGCTATCCTGGTCCTCAA
The DNA here is from genome assembly GCF_049116555.1 of Maricaulis maris. Taxonomy (GTDB): domain Bacteria; phylum Pseudomonadota; class Alphaproteobacteria; order Caulobacterales; family Maricaulaceae; genus Maricaulis; species Maricaulis maris_C. The sequence continues at coordinate 30,122 of NZ_JAGDYT010000004.1, forward strand.
CAAGGTCGACCTCATGCCGCGCGACCAGCTGCTGGCCATGTCGCAGGAGCTCTACGAAACCGGCGTCTATTCCGAGGTCTTCATGATTTCGGCCAAGACCGGGTCCGGCGTGCCACAGCTTCGAGAGTTCATCGCCGGTCTGATGCCGGAAGGTGTCTGGCACTACCCCGCCGACCAGGTCGCCGACCTGCCGGCCCGCATCCTCGCCGCCGAGATCACGCGCGAGAAAGTCTATCTGCGTCTGCACGAGGAATTGCCTTACGCCTCGATGGTCGAGACCGAGGTCTGGAAAAAGCTGCGCGACGGCTCGCTGCGCATCGAGCAATCGATCATCGTCGAACGCGAAACCCAGAAACCCATCGTGCTGGGCAAGGGCGGCAGTGCCGTGAAATCGATCGGCGAAGCCTCCCGCAAGGAGCTGGAAGAGGTGCTCGGCTGCAAGGTCCACCTCTTCCTCAATGTGAAGGTCGACGCCAAATGGATGGCGCGGCGGTCGCACTACAAGGATGTCGGGCTGGACTTCGACGTCTGACGCGCAGCGCTGATCCCCCTCATCCCCCCTTGCAGGGACCTTCTCCCAAGGGAGAAGGAAGGCGCGTTCCCTCTCCCGTGGGAGAGGGTGGCCGCAGGCCGGGTGAGGGGTAAATCCCGGTGCCCCGGTGACAAGACGCACCTACAACCACCCCATTGAATGGTATGATCAGGGCATAGGCTTGCCGGTGCTGTCGCCGTTAGAGATGGCTCAACACGCTGCGCGCTGCGGCCTGCGCATCCGAAATGCATCGGGCTCTCTCATTGTCGCGTTGACCTGCTGCCTCGGGTAGATGTTCGATTTCCTCGAGCTGGTAGCGCATGACGTAGAGTGTCTCGACGTGTTGCGCTTCGTCCTGCCAAGGACCGTCGTGGAAGTGCTCGACAAGAAACTCTTCGAGTGCATGCTGACAGAATGATGAAGGTGGTGACGTCGCGACGAACTGTTCGAGGTGGTGCTTCAGAACAAGGCGCAAACATTGGTCGACACTGAACTCAGGCACGTCAAGCTCACGCATGGCTTGATAAAAGGCCGGTTGAATTTCGCGCCAAGTGGGGTGCGGATCGGTTGAAGCGGCTAGCTCGATCAGGCTGTCTGACGACAAGCCACGTTCGACCCAGCCGAGCGCGAGGCCCCTGGCGGCGTCAGGCGACAAGAGCCCGGCTTTCTCAAAGGCGTAAGCCTCAAGGGGTGAAAGGCTGAGTGTCATTGGCGAGCCTAAGGTTGGTCCTACCAGCCGTATTGGCATGCGATGGATGTGGAAACAATCCTGTGTCAGCGCTCCCAGACTCACCTACAACAACCCCATGGAATGGCGTGACAAGGGCATAGTCCTTGCCGTGCGACCGCATGGCGAGACGTCGGCGATTGCTGAGGTGCTGACCCGTGAGCAGGGTCGGCATGCCGGGCTGGTGCGCGGGGGGCGGTCGCGGTCGATGCGGCCGATCCTGCAGCCGGGCAACCAGATCACGGTCAGTTGGCGCGCCCGCCTGTCGGAACATCTCGGCATGTTCCAGATCGAGGCTGATGACCTCACCGCCGGTCTGGTGATGGAGGATCGCACTGCCCTGGCCGGGCTCAATTCGGCCTGCGCCGTTGCAGTGATGTGCCTGCCCGAACGTGAAGCCCATCCGCGCGTGCATGAGGGTTTCCAGCTCCTGTTGGGCGCTTTCGACACTCCCGACATCTGGCCGGCGCTTTATGTACGCTGGGAGGCTGGCCTTCTGTCCGATCTCGGCTATGGCCTCGACATGTCGGCCTGCGCCGTCACCGGCGTCACCGAAGACCTCACCCATATCTCACCGCGCACCGGCCGCGCCGTCTGCCGCGAGGAGGCCGCGCCCTACGCCCCCAAACTCCTCGAACTCCCGCCCTTCATGGCGGGGTCCGGCAAGATCGAAGAGGGCGATATCGCCCGCGGTCTGGCGTTGACCGGCTATTTCCTGGAACGCCGGGTGCTCTGGCCGATCGACAAGCAATTGCCGGAAGCGCGGCGGCGCTTGATGGCGGAGCTGGAACGGGTGGGGCGGCTTTAGGTTTCGCCCCCATTCCCCACAGCTAATCCTGCGTCCCACCCCTGCTTACCCTGTCAGCCCTGCCTATACTGATCCAAACGCGAATCAGTCAGGTGGGCTTCATGGGCGATCATTTTGATCCCGACGGCGGGCATATCATCGAGGAGACGTTCAACGAGGCGCTGTCGCGGCGATATCTCGCCTATGCGCTCTCGACGATCACCCAGCGGGCGCTGCCCGATGCCCGTGACGGCCTGAAGCCGGTCCACCGGCGCCTGCTCTACGCCATGCGCGAGCTGAAGCTGAACCCGGACCAGGCGTTCAAGAAGTCGGCCCGTGTCGTTGGTGACGTGATCGGTAAATACCACCCGCATGGCGACCAGTCGGTCTATGAGGCGCTGGTCCGTCTGGCCCAGGATTTCGCCTCGCGCTATCCGTTGGTCGAAGGGCAGGGTAATTTCGGCAATATCGACGGTGATGGCGCCGCCGCCATGCGTTACACCGAGGCCCGTCTGACCAAGGCCGCGGAACTCCTGCTGCAGGATATCGACCAGGGCACGGTCGATTTCGAGGAGACCTATGACGGCTCGGAGCGCGAGCCGCTGGTCCTGCCTGGCGCTTTCCCCAATCTCCTGGCCAATGGCTCGACCGGGATTGCCGTCGGCATGGCAACCTCGGTCCCGCCGCACAATGTCGCCGAGATCTGCGCGGCCGCCCTGGCGCTGATCGACAATCCGGAGACCGAGACCGAAGCCCTCCTGAAGCATATCAAGGGACCGGACCTGCCGACCGGCGGCACGATCGTCGAGCCGCCAGAGGCGATCCGCTCGGCCTATGAGACCGGGCGTGGCGGGTTCCGGGTGCGGGCCAAGTGGGAAAAGGAAGACATGCCCCGCGGGATGTGGCGCATCGTGATCACCGAGATCCCGTATCTGGTCCAGAAGTCCAAGCTGGTCGAACGCATCGCCCAGCTGATGGATGCCAAGAAACTGCCTCTGCTCGATGACGTGCTCGATGAGAGTACCGAGGATATCCGACTGGTGCTGGAACCGAAATCCAAGCTGGTCGACCCGGCCATGCTGATGGAGAGCCTGTTCAAGCTGACCGATCTGGAAACCCGCGTGTCGCTGAACCTCAATGTGCTCGACCCCCGCGGTGTGCCGCGCGTGATGAGCCTGCGCGAGGTGTTGCAGATCTGGCTTGAGCATCGCCGGGAAGTCGCGGTGCGGCGGGCGACCACGCGCCTGGCCAAGGTCGAGGACCGGCTTGAGGTTCTGGCTGGCTATCTCATCGTCTATGCCGATCTGGACGAGGTGATCCGCATCATCCGCTTCGAGGATGAGCCCAAGGCCAAGCTGATGGCGCATTTCGAGCTGACCGAGCGTCAGGCCGAAGCCATCCTCAACATGCGCCTGCGCGCCTTGCGCAAGCTGGAAGAGCTTGAAATCCGCAAGGAAGACAAGAGCTTGCGCGCTGAACGCAAGAGCCTCCAGGCGCTGATCGGCTCCACCGCCCTGCAATGGGACAAGGTCCGCGGCGAGGTCACCAGTCTTGGCGCGATCTATGCCGAGACAACGCCGCTGGGCAAACGCCGGACGGTGTTCGACAAGGCTCCCGACATCTCCGGCGATGCGCCGATCGAGGCCTTTGTTGTTCGCGAACCGATCACGGCTGTCCTGTCGGAGCGCGGCTGGGTGCGGGCGCTGAAGGGCCATATCAACGACGTCACCGAGCTCAAGTTCAAGGAGGGCGACAAGTCCGCCTTCGCGGTCAAGTGCGAGACCACGGACAAGCTCCTCATGTTCGCCACGGACGGGAAATTCTATACGCTGGAAGCGTCCAAACTGCCTGGCGGCCGTGGCCATGGTGAACCGGTTCGCCTGCACGTCGATCTGCCCGATGATGCGGCGCCGATCGGCCTGTTCAAATTCGACCCCGAGCGCACACTCCTGGTGGCGTCGGATGGCAATTCCGGGTTCCGCATCAAGGAAAGTGATTGTGTCGCCATGAAGAAGGGCGGCAAGCAGATCCTCAACCTGGCCGAGGGCGATGAGGCCTTCCTGTGCATCCCGGCCACCGGCGACCGCGTCGCGCTGATCGGCGAGAACAAGAAGCTTCTGGTTTTCGAACTGGAAGAAATCCCGGTCATGAGCCGTGGCAAGGGCGTCAGGCTTCTGGGCGGCAAGGGGGCGAAACTCGCGGACGCCACCGTGTTCAATGCCGAAGACGGGCTGACCTGGCTGGACGGGGCCGGGCGTCGTTTCAACCTCGATGACTGGCTGTTGTGGACTGCCAAGCGGGCCCAGGCCGGCAAGATGGCGCCGCGCGGTTTCCCGCGTTCCCTGCGCTTTTCGCCGCGGGGCTCGGAATTCCTCGCTTCACAGGCGAAAGCGGAATAGGTAGTGATTTGAACGTGCATCGCCCGTCAGGGTGATGTGACATCTTCAGTTTTGCCGCTCAAGGAGAGACAGGCATGGATACCGGTATCATTCTCTTGCTCGTGATCATCGCCCTCGGCGTGTTCCTGGTCATGGTCTACAACCGCCTGGTCGCGCTGCGGCAGACCTGTAACCAGGCCTGGGGCGATATCGATGTCCAGCTGAAGCAGCGCCATGATCTCGTGCCCAATCTGGTCAGCACGGTCCAGGGCTATGCCAGCCACGAGAAAGAGACGCTGGAAAACGTCATCAAGGCGCGCCAGACCGCGATCGATGCGACCTCGGTCAAGGATCTCGCCGGCGCCGAGAACATGCTCTCCGGGGCCCTGCGTCAGCTCTTTGCCCTGTCGGAAGCCTATCCCGACCTGAAGGCCAACCAGAACTTCATGCAGCTGCAGGCCGAGCTGTCCGATCTGGAGAACAAGATCGCCGCCGCCCGCCGCTTCTTCAACAACGCCGTCAATGAATACAACACCTCGACCGAGCAATTCCCGGCCGTGGTGATTGCCAATTCGATGGGCTTCAAGATGCGTGAGTATTTCGAAGTGGCCGAGGCCGAGCGCGGTGCCCCGAAGGTGCAGTTCTAAGTCATGGTCTGGGGCACGGCCGGGCTCCGCACGCATATCTGGAACAATAATCTGCGGTCGGTTTTCCTGCTGGCCGCCTTTCCGGTATTGCTCGTGGCCATTGGCTATGCGCTGACCATCCTCATGACCGGATTCGACACGACGTCGGCTGACTACGGACTTGGCAAGCCACCGGGTGCCGATGCGGCGCCCTGGGTCCGAGAGCTGGCACGCCTGCCCATGATCGGCGCCTGGTCGCTGGGTATTGCGGCGGTCTGGTTCGTCATCGCCTGGTTTGGCCATCAGGCCATGATCAATGCGGCCACCGGCGCCCGGTCGGTTACCCGCAAGGACGAGCCAGAACTCTATAATCTTCTGGAAAACCTGTGTATTTCTCGTGGGTTGTCCATGCCTAAACTGGCGGTGATCGAGAGCGGAGCGCTCAATGCCTATGCCTCCGGTCTGACGGAGAGCCAGGCCACCGTCACCGTGACGCGTGGTCTTATGCAGCGACTGGACACGGCCGAGCTGGAAGCCGTGCTGGCGCACGAGCTCTCCCATATCCGGCATCGTGATGTCCGTCTTCTGGTCATCTCGATCATCTTTGTCGGCATCATCTCCTTTGCTGCGGAGATCGTTTTCCGTCGTATTTTCTGGCTTGGATTGCGAGCCGGCGGGGATCGGCGTTCCGGCGGACGCGGCGGCGGACTGGTCATTGTGATCGGCCTGGCCATCATTGCCATCGCCTATCTGCTGGCCATCGTGATTCGCTTCTCGCTTTCGCGCCGGCGTGAATACATGGCCGATGCCGGTGCGGTCGAGCTGACCCGCAATCCTGACGCCATGATCTCGGCCCTCGAGAAGATTTCCGGCAATGCCGAGGTCGAGGACTCGCCGGAAGAAATCCGTGAAATGTTCATCGAGAACCCGAAGACCGGCTTCATGGGTGTTTTCGCGACCCATCCACCGATCGAGAAGCGGATCGACATGCTGGTCGAGCACGCCGGCGGCAAGCGCCGGCTGCGCGGGAGCGCCGTGCCCGAAGTCTAGGGCGCGGTTTGCTGGCTGAACAGGCAGAGCTTGTTCCGGTCCAGATCCCGGACATAGCAGGAATAATAGGGTCCACGCTGGCCCGGTTCGCCGTCGCAAGATCCGCCCAGTTCGAGCGCCAGCTTGTGCAGGCGGTGAACCTCATCCTGTGACCCCAGGTCGAGACCCAACATCGCGCCATTGCCCTGTGTGGCGGGTTCCGCGTTGAAGGGGCGCGCAATTGCAAAGGCGAAATCCTTGCCCATCCAGTATGTCATGCGCCCGGCCGGCATGGCTGGCGCGACATCGGATTGTGCGAACAGGGCGTCATAGAACCGGGTGGAGGCCTCGATATTGTTCGTGCCGAGAACAAAATAGCTCATTTTCATGGGTATTCTCCTGATCGGATCGGGCGTTTTCCCGGGGGCAAGATCAGGCTATCGACAAATGGGACATATAATGGCGTATTTGTTTGATGGCTCGCACCAAATCGATCGACCGGATCCGCCGACTGGAATTGCTGGCCGCCCAGCTCAAGCAGGACGAGATATGTACGGTCAGGGGCCTCGCATCCGAGCTCGGCGTGAGCGCCAGAACCGTCTCGCGTGACTTGCTCGTGATGCGTGAGCAGGGCTTGCCAATTGACGCCGATCGCGGTCGCGGCGGTGGGGTAAGGCTGGACCGGAATTGGGGTGTCGGGAGACTCAATCTGGCCTATGGGGACGCGGTTGACCTGCTCATCAGCATCGATGTCGCCGAGAAGATGGGATCGCCGCTCTTCCTGGCCAATCTCGCCTCCGTGAGACGTCAGCTGATCGCCTCCTTCTCGCCGGAGAAGCGCGCGCGGGTAAAAAGGCTGAAATCACGCATCCTGATCGGGGGCACGGCATCCACCTTCGTCCAGGCGGGCATCGCATCGCCGGCAAAACCGCTCGTCCAGGCCTTGCACCAGGCTTTCATCGACCAAGAGACGCTGGATATCCATTATCAGCGCGAGGATGGCGCCAGATCAGAACGCCGTATCGAGCCGCACTACCTCCTGCTCAAATATCCGGTCTGGTACGTCATCGCCTTCGACCGGCTGCGCGATGCCCCGCGAATATTCCGATGTGATCGCATGTCGGCGGCCCGTCGGGCCGACAAGCCGTTCCGACTATTGCCGAAGGCCTTCTTTGCGCCATCGCTGCAGGCGGATGACTTGGCGCTGTAACCCTGCTGCGGCCCGGCCGGGCCGGGATGCCATATCCGCCGAAGAGGGCTTTGGCTGACCACGCAAACACATTAGGGTTTTGCGCAAGAGCCGTGACGGCTTCGGGGGGACTGACATGAAAAACCTGCTTCGCACGGCCGCACTGGTCTCGTTGACCGCGCTCGCGGCCTGTTCCACGCCAGGCTATCGCAGCCTCAATCCCAATTGCCTTGAGGCCCATGTGCAGCCGAAATATCAGCGCGACGGGCACCAGGACACGACCTATACGGTCGCACGCCTGGCCGGGCACTCATCCGACGACGCGGCGCGACTCGCCTTCTTCAACCAGGCGGCTGACGATTTGGCGATGCGCTATGCGGCGCCACAGGTCAGCGTCTGGGCGACATTCGGCGCCTGGGGGTATCGTCACAGGATCAATGCCGTCCTGCACTCCCTGCATGGTGGCGATCGCGCCGATGTGGCCCAGCGGAGGCTGGACCTGGCGACCATGATCGAAGAGCGAAACCGGTCGGAAGCCCAGGCCAGCTGGCAGACCGGATTCCTGATTCATGCCCTGGGCGACAGCTATGCCCACACCGACCCGGTCGGCAACGCCTATGGTGAAACCTATGGCCATCTCTTTGACGGCCATGCGCCGGACCTTGTGGCCAACAGGCCGGAACTCTATCTGGCCTATGTCGACGCCCTGTTTGACGCGCTGGAAATGCACACGGCCAGTGACCGGGAGGCGTTCGCCCGTTTCAAGACCCTGATCCGGAACGCGCCGGACGGTGATGTCGCGGCTCATCAAACCGCCATCACCGAGATGCGGGATTATTATTCCAATACCGCCCGACTGGAATGCGACGCACTGGCCAGTACGCTGAGCATGCGCGATGTCAGCCGCTTCCTGCGTGACGTGGAAGCGGGCTTCGGCCGGCCCGGTGAAAGCTAGAGCGGTCAGCGAGTGCGGGTGGCGACGGCGCGACTATAGGCAGCAGCGGCGGCCTCAGCCTGGTCGGCATCGTAGAGCGAGAAGAGTTCGCTGACGCCAGCATCCGGCGAGGGCATTTCCTCGTGATAGGCGCGGCACATCTCCGAGCCGACCGCGTAGCCAATCTGGAAAGGTCGGTCCGGGTGCTCGGAATCCGACCCGCTGAACCAGCCTGGCACCGAGAAAGCGGGCTCCGCCGCAATCGCCAGAAAGTCGGACCAGAGTTCGGCTTCATGTTCGACGACATAGAGATGGCGATCGCCATAACGCTCGCCCGAAGTGAGGAAGCTCAGATACTCCGCGCACCCCTCGCGCAAGGCGATGGAGAGCATAGTGCCGCCGCCGGGTGCATAAATGGAGCGATAATTCTCCAGTCCGCCCTGCGCGTGGAGTTGCAGGATATGACTGGCTTCGTGAACGGCGAGATAGGTCAGCGCATCGACCATCCGGTCAGTCGCTGGCGGTCCATCTTCCCGCCGGTATTGGCCGGCGACGCCGAGGGCCGCGCCGACGCCGACACCGGCCGGGTCGTTGGCCAGTCGAACCGGCGTTCCGGCGAAACGGTGCTGGCTGGACACGAAATAATAGACCGGGATCGCGATGTCCGATCCGGCGAGGGCGCGCAGGCGCTCAATGTTTTCCCGGGTCGTGTCTTCTTTCGCGAGGAGAGGCGCGGTCAGATCGGGCAAGGCGTGAAAGATGGGGCCATATTCTCCATAGAGCGTGCCGAAATTTTCCGCCGAGACATTGTACCGATCCATCCAGCCGCGGAAGCCCGTCGACGCGTTCGCCATGTAGACGGAAAAGGCCTCCGTCGGGTCGGCGCCGTTGTCGACGTTCTCGAGCAGGGTCTCGAAACGGCTGAGATCGTCATAATGGAAACTGACCGGTCCGGGAATCGACGGCACCTGTCCGTGCGCGGGCGCGGGCAGTGCCGCGAGCGTGATTGCCGCGAGCGCGCTGTGAACCACCGGGTTTAGCTGAATCATGGCGTCCTCCTTGTTGTCCGTCTTCGATGCGCGACGCACAAGGATTGGATGCAAGCCGGTTGGTCAATGAGGCGCGGAGTGATGCCTTGCCGGGTCTGTCTGGCGGTGATCAGCGCTTGGTGGTGTTGGTATCGTCCGAGCCGGCCGTGCCCGTGCCGGCCTCGTCATCATCAGACGCAGGCCTTGGTGCGGCGGTCTCACCGTCGGCGCCGTCCTCGTCTTTCATTTCCTCTGTCTCATCGACTTCCAGAAGCCCGGCAAAGCTGTCGCGGAAAATGAACCAGACGGAGGTGAAGAGGGCGGCGATGACCGGGCCGATGATGATGCCGACTGCGCCGAACAGGGTCAGCCCGCCCAGGGTCGATATCAGCACCATCAAATCGGACATCTTGGCGTCCTTGCCGACCAGAATGGGCCGCAGGATATTGTCCGATGTCGAGACCACGATGGCCCCCCAGGCGGTCAGCGCTCCGGCGGCGATCGGGTGACCGGTGGCGGCCAGCCAGATTGCGGCAGGTACCCAGATCAGCGGCGGTCCGATCATCGGGATGATGGAAAGCAGGGCGGCCACGGCGGCCCAGAAAATCGAACCCGGCACGCCGGCTGCGAACAGGCCGATACCGGTCAGCCCCCCCTGGACGAGCGCGATCAGGAAGGAGCCCTTCACCGTGGCGCGAATGGTTGAGATGGCGCGTTCTGCCAACAGGTTGCGCGCGTCCACGGTCATCGGCAGCAGGGTCACGGCGGAACGGGCGGCATCGCGACCGGTCATCAGGAAAAAGAACAGCGCATAGACCAGGATGAAGAAGTTCAGCGCCGCAACCAGGAAGCCACCCGTGCCGGCGCGCATGGAATTGACGAGGACCCGACCGACCGTGCCAGCCAGATTGCCGATCTGCGCGGTGATCGTGGCCTGGTATTCGATCATCTCTTCCCGGAAGGGCAGCCAGTCCGGAAGTCCGTCCAGCCCGTCCTGCCGGATCTGGCTGACCTGATCCTGCACCCAGGGTGTGACCATGCCGGTGACGTCGATCGCCTGCTCCGCGACGATGCCCAGCAGGATGGTGGCCGGGATGACGAAGGCGAGCACGGCGCCGGTGACCAGCAGACCGGCGGCGAGGCCGCGGCGGTCCCCCAGCTTGCCCGATAACCAGTCATGCGGTCGCGCGAGGAAAAGCGTCAGCACGCCTGCGAGGAAGAGGGCGGCCAGATAATCCCGGATCATCCACAGGAAAATGCCGGAAATGATCAGCGCCAGTGCGGCGATGAAGGCGCGCTGGAGCTCCAGTTTGCGGTGCGGTGACATGGCGCCTCCTATCCGTACAGCCACTCCGGCAGACCGGTGGCCAGCCAGGGGAAGATCGCGACGGCGATGATGGCCAGGATCTGGATGATGACGAAGGGTATGGCGCCCCGGTAGATATCGGTGGTTTTCACGGTCTTTGGAGCGACGCCGCGAAGATAGAAGAGCGCGAAGCCGAAGGGCGGGGTGAGGAAGCTGGTCTGCAGGTTCATCGCCATCATCACGCCCAGCCAGACCGGGTCGACGCCCATCATGAGCAGGATCGGTGCGACGATCGGAACCACCACAAAAGTGATTTCGATGAAGTCGAGGAAGAAGCCGAGAATGAACATGACCAGCATGACCACAGCGACGGCCCCGAACACGCCGCCCGGTACAGCCTGCAGGGCGGCTGCGACCGTGTCATCGCCGCCGAGTTCGCGGAAGATCAGCGAGAAAAGCGAGGCGCCGATCAGGATCACGAAGACCATCGCCGAAATCATGCCTGTGGAACTCATCACGTCGTCGAGTACGCCCGAGCGCTTGAGGCGGACAAGGCTCCAGCCGGCTCCCACAATAGTGATGGCCACCAGAGCACCGGTCAGCACGCCACCAAGCATGCCCAGATCCGTCACATAGAGACGGCGTTCGGCGCCGATATTGGCGATGACGACAAGGACGATCAGCCCCAGTAGCGCCGCCAGGCCAAGATAGCTCACCAGCTGGCCGAGCCGCGGATTGGTTTTGGAACCCGCATTGCGGGCGCCGGCGATGAAGGTCGCGCCAACGGCGCCGACGCCGGCGGCCTCAGTCGGCGTTGCCAGGCCGGTCAGGATCGAGCCAAGAACGCCGGTAATCAGGGCCAGTGGCGGGACCAGGGCGTGCAGCAACTGGCCAATCGAGACCTGGCTTCCCGCGGGCGCCGCCGGTGCGCTCTCGGGTTTGAAGATCGCCATGACGATCTGGTAGCCGATATACAGACCGACGAGCAGGATGCCGGGGACAAGCGCGCCAGCGAAGAGATCGCCGACCGAGACAATGTCCGGTGAGAAGATGCCCTGCGAGCGCTGCGCTTCCTGATAGGCGTTGGAAATCTGGTCGCCAAGCAGGACCAGGACGATAGAGGGCGGGATGATCTGCCCGAGCGTGCCGGAGGCGGCAATGGTGCCGGTCGCGAGCGCCGGGTCATAGCCACGCTTGAGCATGGTGGGCAGGGAGAGAAGACCCATTGTCACCACGGTCGCGCCAACAATCCCGGTCGAGGCCGCGAGCAGACCGCCGACAATCACCACCGAGATGCCGAGCCCCCCGCGCATGGTCCCGAAAAGCGCGCCCATGGCCTCGAGCAGCTCCTCGGCAATCTTGGACTTCTCCAGCATCACGCCCATGAAGACGAAGAGCGGCACCGCGACCAGAATGGAGCGGTCCATCTCCATCAGATTGCCGTAGATGCGCTGCGGGAAGGCGCGAAAATGGATCGGGTCGAACTCGCCGATGGCCATCCCGATCAGCGCAAAGACGAGGGCCACACCGGCAAGGGTGAAGGCGACCGGATAGCCGCGCAGAAGCGCTGCAAAGGCGGCGAAAAACATCAGGAAAGGGAGAAGTTCGATGAAGAGGTTCATGGCCTAGACCTCCCCGTCAATCGCTTCAGGCAAGGCAGGCGATGGTTGTTTGGCCAGGGTCATCGCGGCCCTGGCGGCCATGGAGGCGCCTTGCAGGATCATCAGGATCGCGAAAACGGGAATGGCGGTTTTCAGCAGAAAAACGAAGGCCAGCCCGTCGCTCTCGCGCGAGCTTTCCAGAATGCGCCAGGTGGAATTGAGATAGCCTGTCGAGGACCACAGGATGAGGGCGCTCATCGGGATGAGGGCGAGATAGGTTCCCAGGAGGTCGACCCAGGCGCGGCCGCGCTCGCTCATCTTCGCGAAGAAGACATCCACCCGCACATGGCCGCCCTGGAGCAGGGTGCTGGCCGAAGCGAAGAGGAAGAGTCCGGCATGCATGTAGATCACGCTCTCGGCCAGCTTGGTCGAGGCATAGCCGAAGACATAGCGCTGGATGACGATGATCGCGGTGGCAAGGACAAGGCCGAGCGCGAACCAGCGCGCGCCGCCACCAATACTCAGCGTGAGCGTGTCGATGACCGCGACGGCGCGGCGCTGGACGGACCAGACCGGTGTGGGAAGGCCGACAAAGCGCCCGAGAATGCCGCTCAGCAGCGGGAGAAAGAGAAGAGGCGAGAGCCACACGCCGATACGGCCAATCCACCCGCCGACGGCCTGGGCAAAGCCAGGCAGGTGGGTGCCGGCGACGCTGCCCACACCGCCGCCGGTCGCCATGTCCAGGCCGAGCAGGACAAGTGACAGCCCGACCAGGACCAGTAGAAGCCTGTCCCCCGCGCGCATGATCAGCCGCCCAGAACGCGTTCGCGCTGGACCATATAGGGCATTTCGGAGATCCGGCCCCAGCTGCGCATCGTGTCGCGGGCGGCGAGATAGCTCTCATAGACGCGGCGGGTCATGTCATCGGCATTGCCGGTATCCGCCACCACCTGCTCTGAAATCTGTCCGATCTGGGTCCAGATCTCGTCCGAGAACTGGCGCAGCTCGACACCGTGTTCATTGACCAGAACATCAAGCGCGAGGCCGTTTTGATACTGGAATTCGGCGATCGAGATATTGTTCGCAGTGCGGCAGGCCGAGGCGATGATTGCCTGGTGGTCACTGGCCAGGCCGTCCCAGACCGTCTTGTTGATGCCGACGCCGAGGCAGGAGCCCGGCTCGTGGAAACCCGGGCCGTAATAGAAGGGGGCTTCGCGATAGAATCCGAAAGCGAGATCATTCCAGGGACCAACCCATTCGGTGCCGTCAATCGCGCCGGATTGCAGCGCCGGATAGATTTCGCCGCCCGACAGGGTGACCGCCGCGCCGCCCAGCTCGCGCAGCACATTGCCGCCGAGCCCCGGTATGCGCATGCGCAGACCGCGAAAATCCTCCAGAGAATTGATTTCGCGCTTGAACCACCCTCCCATTTGATGGCCCGAATTGCCGGCCTGGAAAGGCTTGATGTTGAATTGTGCGGACAATTCATCCCACAAGGCCTGGCCGCCGCCAGCCTCGACCCAGCCCATGATTTCATAGGCGGTCATGCCCATTGGCACGGCGGTAAAGAAGTTGAAGGCCGGCGACTTGCCCTGCCAGTAATATTCGGCGCCGTGATACATGTCCGCCGTGCCTTCGGAGACCGCATCGAAGGCCTCGAATGCCGAGACGATTTCACCCGCCGCATAGACACGCACTTCCAGCGAACCGCCGGACATGCGGTTGATGTAATCGGCGACATTATTGGCGGCGGTGCCAAGGCCGGGGAAATTGGCCGGCCAGGTTGTCACCATGCGCAGGCGGGTCACACCCCGATTGATGTTGGGCGCCTCGGGCCCGGTGGATGTTTCCTGACCGGTTTCCCCGCAAGCGGTTGCAACCGTGGCCGCAGCGACGGCGCCGCCGCTGATGAATGTGCGTCGATCCATGTTTGTCTCCCCCGGGTTTCGCTGCGCGCTCGCTCAGTCGAAACCGTCGTGCTCGTCCTCGTCCTCATGGTTAGCGAGTTCGGCATGCAGCTGCCAGCCCGAGGGCGTTAAAACTTGCAGCGGCTGGAATTGCGCCTTGTAGCTCATTTTGGGGCTCTCGCGCACCCAATAGCCCAGATAGACGAAGGGCAGGCCAGCCAATTCAGCCTGGCGGATGGCGTCGAGAATGATGTAGGCCCCGAGGCTGCGACGGTCCCAATCCGGGTCGAAATAGCTGTAGATCAGCGACAGGCCGTCCTTGAGTACATCGGTCAGCGCGGCGGCCCGCAGAACGCCGTCGGCGTCGCGATATTCGGCGACATGTGTCCGCTGGGCGCCTTCCTCGACCATCATGACGTATTCGCCGAAGGACATCCCGGCCATATCGCCATCGCCATGCCGGCTATCAAGATAGCGCGAGAGCAGCTCGAACTGCTCCATTGTCGCCGTCTGGGTCTCGACTGAGACACGCAATTCGTCATTGCGATTGAGGATTTTGCGCCAGCGCCGCTTCCACTCAAAGCGCTCGGCATCAACCCGGACCGATTTGCAGGCATCGCAGGCCTCGCAAGCCGGTCGGTAGAGCACGCCCTGGGAGCGCCGGAAGCCGGCGTGGGTCAGGGCGTCATTTAGGGCCGGGCCCTCGCCGATCTCGACACGGGTAAAGACCTTGCGCTCAAACCGCCCCGGAAGGTAGGGGCACGGCGCCGAGGCCGTGAGGAAGAACGGTATTTGCCGGGTCGCAAACGGGTGTGTCACGCCTGTCGCCTCTTGCTGGCGGTGAGAGATCGGGTCGGGCCGGTCAGACCATGCCGAACAGGTCGAGCAGGCTGACATAGACCGTGAAGGCAATCCAGAAGAGAACCACCATCGGCGCGCCAGCCCGCAGATAGTCCGCGAAGCGGTAATGTCCCGGCCCCATCACAAGCAGGTTGGTCTGATAGCCGATTGGAGTGGCAAAACACGTGTTTGCCGCGAAGAGGACGGTCAGGGCGAAGAGGGTCGGGTCGGCCCCCATCTGGTGGGCCGCTCCGACCGCAATCGGCGTAAACAGGATCGCCGTGGCGCTGTTCGAGAGGACATTGGTCAATACAGCAATCAGCAGGAATAGCGCCGACATCAGGACCACCGGTCCAAAGGGGGCGAAGGCGCTCACCACCGCAGTGGCCATGAGATCGGCGCCGCCGGTGACCTGCATCGCCGTACCGAGGGCGATCGCCGAGCCGATCAACAAATAGACCCGCATGTCGAAGGCGCGCGCGGCCTGCCGGGTATTGAGGCACCCGGCGAGTATCATCGCGACGGCGCCGAGGAAGGACGCCAGCACAATGGGCAGGATGCCGGTTGCGGCCGTGAGCACGACGCCGCCAAAGACCACCCGGGCGAGATTGGCGCGGCGCGGATCAGCGATGGATTTGGTCGCCCATTCCATGATCAGGAGGTCGCGGTCAGCCCGCAATCCACGCAATGAGGACGAGGCCCCGAAAAGAAGCAGCGTGTCGCCGGCTTCCAGGCGGATTTCACCCATGCGTGAGCGGATCATGCGGGACCGTCGTTGAATGCCCAGGACGATGCAGCCGGTCGCGTGGCGAAAGCCGATCTGCCGGATTGTGCGGCCAATCACCCGAGAACCCGGCGCAACGACGGCTTCGGCCATAACCAGGTTTTCGCCAGGATTGGGATTGTCGCCCGGCCCGGAGGCTTCCAGCATGCCGCGCAGGAAATCGGCCCGCTTGGCGAGCAGGTTGGTCAGGGTCTGGCGCGTAGCGGCGACGATCACCAAATCGCCGGACTTGAGCTCGATCTGGTCAAATGGCGGCAGGAGCGCGTGCTCGCCCCGCTGGATCATGCGCACCGTCATGTCGGGAAGGTCAGCGAACATGCCGGCAACCGGCTTCTTGCCGACCAGGGGATGATCTCCGGTGACTTCCAGCTGGGCGATGAATTGCTTGCCCGCACCGCCAGCGATTTCGCTCTCCATGGAGGCGCGGTCGGGCAGCAGGTGGGGCAGGACGAAGATGATGTAGACAACGCCGACAGCCGCCAGGAAGAGGCCGGGCATGGACGGGCTGAAGAATGCCAGCTGCTCGCCGGTCACATTGAGGAGCGTGTCGGCCACCAGAAGGTTGGTCGAGGAGCCGATCAGGGTGGTCATACCGGCCAGGATGCAGACATAGCTAAGCGGAATCAGGAGTTTGGACGGGCTTTTCTCCATCCGTTTCGCGATCGCCACAAGGATCGGCACGAACATCACGACGACAGGCGTATTATTGATGAAGGCCGAGATCACGAAGACAAAGGCGAACATGCCGAGCAGGGTGATCTTGGGGTGTTGGTCAAAGGAATCCAGCAGGCGCTGGGTTGGCCCTTCCATCGCGCCGGTCTGGAATATGCCCTGACCAACAATCAGCAGGCAGAGGATCGTGAAGAGGGCCGGATTGGCGAAGCCGGCCAGAAGATCGGCCGCACTCGGATTTCCCGTCGCGAGCGGGAAGATGTGGAAAAAGGCCATGAGGACGGCGACGATCGAGGCCGAAACGATCTCGATCGGAACCCTGTCCCAGACGTAGAAGACAATCGCCAGCACGAGACCGCCGAGAATTGCCCACATTTGCCACACATCGAGTGACGCTGATTC
Source organism: Maricaulis maris (assembly GCF_049116555.1). Classification (GTDB taxonomy): domain Bacteria; phylum Pseudomonadota; class Alphaproteobacteria; order Caulobacterales; family Maricaulaceae; genus Maricaulis; species Maricaulis maris_C. The sequence continues at coordinate 46,864 of NZ_JAGDYT010000004.1, forward strand.
AATCATCGCGAATTTCTGGAAGCCATGGACCCGCTATGTCCATGTCAAAACGCTAGCATGCGTTCCCGGCGCTTGCGAAGCCTTTCGTGAACGCTTCTGCAGACGTTGTGCCGGCGACGGTCCTGGCCACCGACGGGGGACGGTCCGGACGTTGGATACCCCGCCGGAGCGCGCACGCAGTGTATTTTCCCACTTGGTTTAATAATCAATTGGTTTAATAAGACGGCATGAATGACTCAGCGCATCTCGACAGCGTCTTCTCGGCCCTCGCTCATCCGGTTCGCCGCCAATTGATCGAGCGGCTTGCCGAGGCGGACGCGACCGTGAACGAATTGGCGGAGCCGTTTGCCATGAGCCTGCCCGCGATCTCAAAACATCTGCGCGTTCTTGAGGCGGCCGGCCTGATCACGCGTGGCCGGCGCGCGCAGTTCCGACCCTGTCAGCTGAATGCCGAACCGCTCGAGGCTGCTGCCAGTTGGACATCCCAATACGGCCGGATCTGGCAGGCGCGATTTGACACAATGGCCGGCATGATCAGCGCGGTGGAGGAAAGGAATAGCAATGACGAATGATGATCAGAATTGGGTGAGGATCGAGCGTGTGCTCGAGGCGCCGATCGACACGGTATGGCGAATGTGGACTGATCCCGACTTTTTCAGGGCCTGGTATGGGCCGAAAGGTTTCTCGGTTCCGACTGCCGAGATGGATCTGAGCGTCGGTGGCGTCCGCAAGATCTGCATGCAGATGCAGGCACCGGATCGCTCGATGACGATGTGGTTCACGGGTGTTTTCAAGGAATTGGCGGCGCCACACCGGCTTCGATACACGGAAAGCATGTGCGACCCGGATGGGAATATCCTGTCGCCGGCCGCAATGGGCATGCCGGCGGGGACGCCGGACATTACCGAGGTGATTGTCGATCTCGCCGAGCGTGACGGGAACACCGTCATGGTCATGACCCATATTGGCGTCCCGGCCGGCAGTGCCGGCGAGGGCGGCTGGACACAAGCCTTCGAGAAACTCGCTGGAAGGCTCTCTGTCGCCTAGAGTTCGTGCCCGTTCGGCATAACCGGGGCTTCGCGCAGCAACACAACCGAGATGCGGCGATTGCCCGGCATGTACGGGTCGTCCGGATAAAGCGGCTCGGACCCGGCCTTGCCACGCACCTCATAAACGCGGTCGTCGGAAATCCCGGCGCGCTGCAGGACTGACCGCGCAGCATTGGCACGATCGGCGGACAATTCCCAATTGGTGTAGTCCGCCCCCGGCGCCGACGGAGCGCTGTCGGTGTGACCGGCAATGGACAGGCGGTTCGGCAGGCGCTCGGCAATGCGGGCGACGGCGCGCAGCAAGGTCACGGCACGCTCATTGGGCACAACCGCACCCGGATCGAACATCGGACGGCCTTCCTGGTCGACCAGCTGGATACGCAGGCCTTCCGGCGTCTCGTCGATGAGGACGTGATTGGAGAGCTCGGCGAGTTCCGGCATGTCCTGCATGGCCTGACGCAAGGACATGGATGCTGAATGCAATTCGGCGGCATCGCGGCGCTGTTGCGCCTCGGCCATGGCAGAAGCGGTGATCTCGGTGACCGACTCGACAGCTTCCGGCGACCCTTCCGGCGTTTCCTGGCGGTCCCGGTCATTGAGCTGCGGCGCGGTTGGCGCAAGGCGCTGGCGCTGTGAGCTGTCGCCTGATCCCTGAACGCCGTCATCGCCGGGGGATGTACCCGCAAGCGGAGCGCCGGAACCGGAGTTGGACGGGGATACGCTGGCCGGCGCGAAATAGTCCGCAATGCCGCGCTTTTGTTCGGGTGTGGTGGTATTGATGAGCCACATGAGGAGGAAAAAGGCCATCATCGCGGTGACAAAGTCGGCATAGGCCACTTTCCAGGCGCCACCATGGTGTCCGCCGCCGCCGCCCTTGATGACTTTCTTGATGACAATCGGCTGATCCGAGGCTGCCATGTCCACCCACCTTGTTTATTTACCTTCGCGTCTTGTAGACCGTTAGCGTTAAGGTCCGGTTTCGAAAGCGGACCGCTTCCCGGGTACAAAGGATATCACTTGGCCGATAGCCGATCATTTCGCGACGCCCTCGGGCGTTATCCCACCGGCGTCGCCGTGGTGACCGCTTTCCTTGATGGGAAGGCGCTGGGCATGACCGTGAATTCCTTCGCCTCTGTCTCGCTCGACCCGCCGCTTGTGCTCTGGTCAATCGAACGCTCGAGCGAGCGCTATGGCATTTTTGAAAATGCCACTCATTGGGGCGTGAATGTGCTGGCCGCCGACCAGGCGGAGCTTGCCCATGCCTGTGCACTGGAAGCCGATCTGGCGCAGTGCCGCACCGGCTGGCAAGGCGAGATCGTGCCATTGATCGATGGCGCCGTCGCGCGCTTCACCTGCCGGGCCGAAGCGGTACATCCTGGCGGGGACCACGATATTCTTCTTGGCCGCGTGATCGATCTCGACACGCCGCGCGATGTCCCCGCCCTGGTCTTCTACCGGTCGGGCTATTGCGAGCCGGGCTGAAGCGTCAGAACCGATACGCCTTCCGGGCGGGTCTCCAGGGTCCAGCCGGTCGGGATTTCGATATATTCCCCGCGTCCCCAGAGTGGCGCCAGATCGTCGTAATGCGGTGACATGACATTGCCGGACTGTCCGGTCGTGATCATGAAGCGCGAGCTATCCGGTTCGGCCATGTCGTAGAGCGCGCGATAGGAGGCGCCGTGAAAGACATCATAGCCGGGGGTGCGGTAGGAATAATGCGCTACATTGACCGTTGAGCCATCGCCGGGAACCGGTGTCTCGATGGTGAACCAGTCCGCCAGGATGGGAAAATCCGAGAAGGGTCGATGGGCGTGGCGGGCATAGTGCACATCGCCCCAGCGCCAGGCGTAAATGTTATCCCCATAGGCCTCCATTGCGGCGGCCATGGCCTGGTCCAGCGCCGGCCCGGTGAGGTCGTGGCAGGTGACGGTTTGGTCGACGGTGGTATCGTCACACCAATGCCCCAGATCGCCGGTCAGGACGTCCATCATGAAAATGCGGCGGTCACCATGCCAGCCGGAAAACAGATCGCCGAGTTCATCAGCGTAAATCTCGGCACTGAGCTCGCGCATCCAGGCGGAATAGATCAGCGGTTCGGCCCGGTCGACGGCCATGTCGGCATCCCATTCGGCCAGCAAGGCGAGCGCGGCCCGTCCAGCGCCGGTCTGCGGTTCCGCCTCGAGCAGGACGGGCAGTAGCCTCAGGGCGGTGTCATTGACCGTATCGACCTGCAGGGCCTGAAGGCTGTCCAGATCATGGACAGGCTGGGCGTTGATCCCGTCATAGATCCGGCGAATACGCGAGACGCCATACCATTCCGACGTCAGATAGTGCGGATAGTCATCGGGAACGATCTTGTTATTGGCAGTCGCGACGAAGCCGCGGTCCGGATTGAGAGTATGCGGCAGGTCCTCGAAGGGGATGGTCGAGACCCAATTGCCGTCCTCGTCGCGGACCGGGATGCGCGCCGGGGCGTAAAAGCCGATATCGCCGTCCCGGTCGGCAAAGACCATGCTCTGCTGGGGGGCGACGAAACCACGAATGGCATTCACGAAATCATCCCATTCATCGGCTTCGATGATGTGAAGGCCGACGCCCGCCGTGGCGTCATCGGGCTCGTCGAGCATCCATTGCAGAGCAAAGAAGTCGCTGCCCTCGGGGACAGGATAGCTGAAATGCGCCGGATCGAGGACGGGCCCGGTCGCGGTCTCGCGACGCAGGATGGTGACATCATCGCCGAAGCGCACGCGGATATGCTCCTCGCGCTGACCGGTGACCTCGGCCTCGGTGACCGCATGGAGATCGCCGACATCCGGGCCGGTATTAGTGAAGCCCCAGGCGATTTCGTCGGTCCGCCCCAGCGTCACGAAAGGCGTGCCGGGCAGGGTGGCGCCGACAACGGAGCCATCCGGTGTTGTCAGCCTGGCCAGATACCAGATCGCCGGCGCGGCCAGCCCAAGATGCGGATCATTGCCGAGAATGGGCCGTCCGCTTGTGGTGCGTGAGCCCGCCAGGACCCAGTTGTTCGAACCGTCACGGCCGGTGTCCTCCGGCCCCATGACCGGCGCTGGCTCGTCGGCCGGGGGCAGGCTCGTGGCCTCGATGCCGATATCGGCCATGGTCAGGGATCGGGGAGCATCGTCGGGATAGCGGCCGATGAACTCAGCCGTGCGCTGCTCGCCGAGTTGGGCGATGAGTGCGGCCATGCGCGGTTCCTGGAACGCATTGCCGAACAGGTCGAGCGCGATCGCCTTGTAGACCACGACCGTGTCGGCTGGCTGCCAGGGCTCGGGCTCGAACATCAGGATCTGGAATTCCGGCGGCGGGACGAAGCCCGGCGCGCTCATCACAGCATTGACGCCGTCTGTATAGGCCTCCAGCGCGGCCTGTATGTCGGCGGGCAGATTGGCAATCGCCGTGTCAGAGGCGTTCCCCAGCCCCATTGTCCGGAAGAAGACATCTGTCTCGAGACCGGGCTCGCCGAGAATTTCGGCAAGCCGGCCGCGCAGGGCCCGCCGCGTGATTTCCATCTGCCAGAGACGGTCCTGGGCATGGGCGACCCCCATGGCGTAGAAACCGTCATGATCCGTTTCGGCGAAGATGTGGGGCACGCCGTGGCCGTCCCGCACAATACTGGCCTCGGCGTCCAGTCCGGCCATCTCGATCACGCCGCTGGTTTGCGGCAGGGAGGCGTACAGGCGATTGCCGATGATCAGGGCGGCGACGAGCACAAGCGAGACCAGTCCTCCCACGGCCCAGCCGAGATAGCGCAGAACACGTTTGATCATGATGACTTGCTCCCCATTCGCGTCGAGACTAGCAAGGGGGCAGGTGATTGGGGAGAGCGCAATGGCACGCTGCACATTTCTGGGTCTCGGTGTGATGGGTTTCCCGATGGCGGGCCATCTGGCCGGCGCGGGACATGAGGTGACGGTCTGGAACCGCACCGCCCGCAAGGCTGCCGACTGGGCCGGGCGCCATCCCGGCAAGTCCGCCGAGACCGTGGAGGCCGCTGTCGGCGATGCGGATTTCGTTCTCATGTGCCTGGGTGATGATCCGGATGTACGTCGTGTGGCCGAGCACGCCATACCCGCCATGAAGCCGGGCGCAGTCCTCATCGATCACACGACCGCCTCCGCCGAACTGGCGCGCGAGCTAGACGTCCAGGCACGGGATGCCGGGATCGGCTTTGTCGACGCGCCCGTATCCGGCGGGCAGGCCGGCGCCGAGAGCGGGCAGCTGACCATCATGTGTGGCGGCGAGGCAGACACATTCGCCGCGGCAGAACCGGTGATGGACAGTTATGCCAAGGCGATCTCGCTGATCGGCCCGGCCGGGTCCGGGCAGCTGGCCAAGATGGTCAACCAGATCTGTATCGCCGGTATTGTCCAGGGCTTGTCCGAAGGCCTGCACTTTGCCCAGCGTGCCGGTCTTGATCCGGCTCTGGTAATCGGCGCGATCTCGAAGGGCGCAGCCCAGTCCTGGCAGATGGAGAATCGCTGGGAGACCATGGTCGCCGGCAAGTTCGACTATGGCTTCGCCATTGACTGGATGCGCAAGGACCTCCGCATCACCCTGGACGAGGCCCGCCGCAATGGCGCGACCCTTCCGGTCGCTGCCCAGGTTGACCAATTCTATGCCGACGTTCAGGCCATGGGTGGCAATCGCTGGGATACGTCCTCGCTGATCGCCCGCCTTGAGCGTCCGGGGGGCGGGAGCAAGGCATGAGCGAACCGAAGGGCTATATCGCCAACGATCCGGTGGTGATGGGCGTTTGGAAACGGCTGACCAAATTGTTCGCGGTCTGGCGTCTGATCGTGTTTGCAAGCTTCACCCGGCGAATGGTCTATCAACTGTCCAATGACCAGATGTCGACCCTGATGCGGACCCGGCACTGGAAGCTCGGTCTGGGCCTGCTCGGAGGGCTCGATGACGCACAAATCGATTTCATGGCGGCGTGGTCGCAGCTCAATGCTGACCGGGCCGAGCGAATATTCCGATCGACGGCCCTGCTGATCGTTTCGATCCCTGTTGCCGCCGTATTCGGTATTTCCGAGCTGGATCCGACTATCTGGCAGCAGCTTGGATTCGAGCGGCTTGATACTTTGATCTTCATTATCGGAGGCTGGATGGTGGCCAGCGGAATCATGATGGCGGCCTCCTGGCGGGCGCGCGATCTGGCGGACCTGTTGAAACTGGAACAGGCCCGACGGGCTTTGCGTAACCACCGGAAAGCTGCCGCGAGCGCCGCGTGAGTATCGAACTCCTCTTCATCCTTCTCGACTACGCAGGGATCGGCTTCTTCGCCTATTCCGGCGGCATGCTGGCGGCCCGCAAGGCGCTTGATCCCTTTGGTGCAGCCATTATCGGCGCGGTGACCGGAATGGGCGGCGGAACATTGCGCGACATTCTTCTGGGTTCCCTGCCGGTCTACTGGATCGCCGAGCCGACCTATCTCGCCGTTGCGGTGTCTGGCGCATTGCTGGGCTATTTCACATCGCCCTGGGCGCAGGCCTTTGCGACGCGGCGTGCAGCCCTGATCTGGGCGGACGCGATCGGGCTGTCGGTCTTTTGCGTCCTGGGCGCCCAGGCCGGTCTGGCGGCCGGGGCCCATTGGACCATCGCGCTGCTGACCGGAATGATGAGTGCCGCCTTTGGCGGTCTGCTGCGGGACATTATCGTCAATGACGTGCCGCTGGTTCTGCGTGAGGACATTTATGCCCTCGCCGCCCTGGCCGGTGCCGCCGCCTATGTCGGCGGCATGACGCTGGGTCTCAATCCCAGCCTTGTCACGCTCGGTTCCGCGCTTCTCGCGCTGGTCCTGCGCGGCTGCGCGATCCAGTTCAAATGGTCTTTGCCGGCCATCAAGCTGGGCGATTGACCGGCAAGGTGCCGCCGATCCGGAGGGGACGGATGTCGCGCAGCGCATTTGCGCGCCGCGCGACACCCCGTTTGTCAGGTCAGGCTGTGAAGTCGACGGGTCTGGCCTTGTTAAGCTCGATCATCTCGATGCCGCTCTCCGGGTCGGTGAACAGGCGACCCTCTTGCCATCCATGCTTGGCATAGAAGCGTCGCGCCTGATCATTGTCCCGGAAACAGTCGAGCACGATCTGGTCGCTCTCGCCGAACAGTCTGGCCTCGCCGTGATCGAGCAATCGTTTCCCGATCCCCGCGCGATGAAAGTCGAGGTCGACCATCATCAAATCGATCCGACCCGGTTTCGTGGCGCAGGCCCCGACCCGAACTCCCTCACACTCAGCGATGGTGAGGGTCGCGACATTGTCGCGATAATAGGCCGCGATAGCGCCAGAGGCGATATAGGCCTCGACGGTATCGGCACCAATGATGTCGGGATATCTGACCCGGATGGTCCGCGCGGAAAGCGCTTCAAGCGGATCGGCATCGGCCCGGGTGGCGGGCCGAAGTCGTACGTTGGATTGTTCTTGCAATGTCTTGTTCCTGATAAAGAAATACCGTTCGTTCGCAACGCGGGTCGCGAACGGTCTTCAATCAAGCCAGCCTGCCCGGTCAAAGGACGGGCTGGCCGTATCAGGAATCAGAAAGGCGGCGCATAAACGCTCCAGATGGTGAAGCGTAGGTCGCTAGACCGCTTTGGAACCGGCCGCAAGCGCCTGGCGAAGGTCAGCGAGCAGATCAGCCGGATCCTCCAGCCCCACCGACAGCCGCACCAGATTCTCAGCCACCGGACTGTCCGGCCCCTCGATCGGCTTGCGGTGCTCGACCAGGCTTTCCACTCCGCCCAGCGAAGTCGCTTGCGTGAAGAGTTTTGTCGCGGCCGCAAATCGGGCCGCTGCTTCATGGCCGCCGGCAATATGCAGCGAGAGCATGCCGCCAAAACCATTCGTCATCTGACGTGCCGCGACGGCATGACCGGGATGTTCCGGCAATCCCGGATAGAGCACGGCGTCTAGCCCGGACTCTTCCTGCAGCGCCTCGGCGATGGCCAGCGCGCTGGCGCTCTGGCGCTCGAAGCGGACCCAGAGGGTGCGCAGGCCGCGCATCAGGAGCCAGGTCTCGAACGCGCCGGGGACAGCGCCGGTCCTGGAATGGATCTCGCCGATCTCCTCCCAGCGCTCATTGATCTCACGCGTCGCCAGAACGCCGGCCAGCACGTCGGAATGGCCGTTGAGATATTTGGTTGCCGAATGCATGACGATATCGGCGCCTAATGTCAGGGCCTGGGTGGTGCAGGGCGGGGCGCAGGTGGAATCAACGCCCAGTGTCGCGCCGACGGTGTGGGCAATCTCCGCCGCCTTGGCAATGTCGACGACCGCCCAGGACGGATTGGCCGGGCTCTCGATCCAGATCAGATCGGTTTCGGGCCGCGCGGCAGCGGTGAGGGCAGTCAGATCGCCCGGGGCGACGAGATCGAGCGTGATCCGTTTCTTTGCGGCCGCCCGCTGCATCAGCAGTTTGGCCCCGTAATACATTTCGGTCTGGGCGATCACATGCCCGCCGCTCGGCACACTTTCGATTACGGCCGCGATCGCCGCCATACCGGAGGAAAACAGCTTGGCCTCGGGTGCCCCCTCCAGCATGGCCAGCACCATGGCCGCCTGTTTTTCGGTCGGGCCTTCCGGGCGGCGATAGTCCTGCTCCCCGATCAGCTGGTTGTCTGTCCCGCGGGCAAAGGTCGTCGCCGGGTGGATCGGCGGGATCACCGCGCCGGTTATCGGGTCGATCGCGTGCATGGCCTGGACGGCGAGAGTGGTGCGGGAAGGTTTGGTCATGGGCAGGTCCGGGAAGTTGAGGTTGGCGGGAGATTACCGTGTTCGCGGAACGCTGCCATGTTTGCGGTGCACGCGGCGCTCAACATCGCAACTCAACCTCCTGGTCATCCCGGACGGAGCCCTGACTTGACCAGGGCGCAGATCCGGGACCTGTAAGCCCGGTGTGGCCGATATCAGCGCGTATGGGTCCCGGCTCTGCGGCCTGCTTTCGCAGGACAGGAGCCTGTGCCCGCGAAGGCGGGTGGCCGGGATGACAACCAGATCTCACATTATGTAGGTCGCAATTCGCGCGCCGCGCGAAATCATCCATTAATCGCTTGTCAGCCAGCGGGCCGTATCCGGTTCTTGAGGTCAAGGGCGCGCAGCGCCGCTCCGCGGTTGAAACCCTTGAGCTCAAGAACCGGATACGGCGGACTCCCGGCAAGCGGTTTAGGGCGGGGTGTGCGCCGCAGGCGCTAGCACCGGATCGGTTTGGCAATCGAATGAAAAACGATCGCAAACATCACGCTCACGACAAAGCAGCCACCCGCAAACCATAGGAAGGGCGCGACAACCTCGGCAGGAATTTTGTCGGGTATCGAGGCGATCATCATGACCATGCCGGCGAGCCACGTGAGAAAGAAGGAGCAGGCGATGGGCATGAAGGGCCAGAATGCCATGCGCTGCCGGACGTTGCATTCCGGACAGCGGGGAATGGGATGGCTGCCGGTGTACTGGGCCAAATCACCATAGTGCCTGACCGGTTCTCCAACTCACCCCAGCATCCGTCTTTGGTCCTTGAGTTCGGCGACGTAGCCGTCAAACACATAGCCGCAGCCGAGACATTTCATGCGTCCCCAAGCCATGAAGTATGCTTCTACCCGCCAAGCTTCATCGCCGCCCGCCGTGCAAAATACGTCACCACGCCCGCCGCGCCGGCCCGCTTGAAGGCCAGCAGGCTTTCCATCATGACCCGGTCGCCATCGATCCAGCCATTGGCGGCAGCGGCTTCGATCATCGCGTACTCGCCGGAGACCTGGAAGGCATAGACGGGAACGGGGAACGTGTCGGAGAGGGCGCGGACGATGTCGAGATAGGGCAGGCCGGGCTTGACCATGACCATGTCGGCGCCCTCGGCGATGTCGAGTTCGACCTCGCGCAGGCATTCATCGCGATTGGACGGGTCCATCTGATAGGTCTGCTTGTCGCCCTTCAACGCGGCTGCCGAGCCGATCGCCTCGCGGTAAGGGCCGTAAAAGCCCGACGCGTATTTGGCGGCATAGGAGAGGATCATCGTGTCGTGATGGCCTTCGCCTTCCAGCGCCTCGCGGATGGCACCGATGCGGCCGTCCATCATGTCGGACGGGGCGACCACATCACAGCCGGCATCGGCCTGGATCAGGGCCTGTTCGATCAGCCGTTCGACGGTCTCGTCATTGGCGATCCGGTCGCCCTGCAGGATCCCGTCATGGCCATGCGTGGTGAACGGGTCGAGCGCGACATCGCAAATCACGCCGAGATCGGGGGCGGCGTCCTTGATGGTGCGGATGGCGTTGGGGACGAGCCCGTCCGGATTGAGCGCTTCGGAGCCGGCGTCGTCCTTCTTGGCCGGGTCGATATGGGGAAAGATCGCCATGGCCGGTATGCCCAGGTCCTGGGCTTCCTTCGCTGCCTTCGCCAGTGCAGCGAGGGAGAGGCGTTCAACGCCGGGCATGGCGGCGACCGGCTCGACCGGGTCGGCGGTGTCCGAGACCACGACCGACCAGATCAGGTCATTCACCGACAGGGTGTTTTCGCGCACGAGGCGGCGCGACCAGTCGGCCTGGCGGGTGCGGCGAAGGCGGGTATTGGGATACATGTCGGCCTCTGGTCTTCTTCGTCTGCAATGACATATCAAACTTGCCGCCGCGGCAAACCCGCGTTACGGCTCCGGCCAAAGCCGTCGGGCAAGATTTGTCCGCCAAACAATCGAATAGCAACAGGAGTACTGCTGTGGATTTCGCTCTCACAGAAGATCAGACCCTGATCCGCGACATGGCGAGAAAATTCGCCGAGGACCGTCTCAAGCCCCATGCGGCCAAGTGGGACGAAGAGAAATACTTCCCTGTCGAGGTGATGCGCGAGGCTGCCGAGCTCGGTTTTGCCGGGATTTATACCGCCGAGGATGTTGGCGGGTCCGCCCTGTCGCGCCTCGATGCCGCGATCATCTTTGAAGAATTGTCGCGCGGCTGTGTGCCGACGGCCGCCTTCCTGTCGATCCACAATATGTGCGCCTGGATGATCGACAGCTGGGGCAATGAGGAACAGCGTCAGCGATTCCTTCCCGGCATGATGACGATGGAAAAGATCGCCTCCTATTGCCTGACCGAGCCGGGCGCCGGGTCGGATGCCGCCCAGCTGCGCACCAGGGCCGTCCGCGATGGCGATGATTATGTGCTCAACGGCGCCAAGGCCTTTATCTCGGGCGCCGGCACGTCGGATTATTATGTCGTCATGTGTCGTACCGGCGGTGACGGTCCCAAGGGTATCTCGACCATTGTGGTCGAGAAGGGCACGCCTGGCCTCTCCTTCGGCGCCAATGAAAAGAAGATGGGCTGGAATGCCCAGCCGACCCGCGTCGTCACCTTCGAGGACTGCCGCGTTCCCGCCGCGAACCTGCTCGCCGAAGAGGGCATGGGCTTCACCCTGGCGATGAAGGGCCTCAATGGCGGCCGCATCAATATCGGTGCCTGCTCGCTGGGCGGCGCGACCGAAGCCTTCGAGCTGGCAAAAGACTATGTCGGCACGCGCAAGCAGTTCGGCCGCGAGATCGGGCAGTTCCAGGTCACCCAGTTCAAGCTGGCCGACATGGCAACCGAGCTCGAAGCCTCCCGCATGATGCTCTATCGCGGCGCCGCGGCGATCGATGCCGGCGATCCGTCAGCCGCGAAGTTCTGTGCCATGGCCAAACGCTTCGCCACCGATACCTGTTTCGACGTCGCCAACCAGGCCCTGCAGCTGCATGGCGGCTATGGCTATCTCCAGGACTACCCGCTCGAGCGCATTGTGCGTGATCTCCGCGTCCACCAGATCCTGGAAGGCACCAACGAGATCATGCGGGTGATTATTGCCAAGGATGTGATGAAGTAGCGGAAAACCGGCCTGTTCCGATGACGTGTTTCGGGTTATGATCTGACCATCATTCTGGTCAGGAGTCTTGCATGATCGAAATCGGGGTTCTGGAAGCCAAGACGCGGCTCTCCGCTCTGCTGGAAATGATCGAGCGGGGTGAGGGGCCGATTGTGATTACCCGTTATGGCAAGCGCGTGGCGGTCTTGTCGAAAGACGTGGCTTATGCCGTACCGCCGCGCCTGTCGGGCGAGACATTGGCAGCACGATTGAAGGCTTTTCGCGACAGCCAGAAGGCGGCACCTGAGCTGGACGGTTTGTCCTGGGACGAGCTGAAAGACGAGATGCGGAAGTGACCCGGCTTGTCGTCGACGCATCGGCCGCGATCAGCTGGTTCGTTGCATCACAGTCCGGGCGGCGCAGTGCGGCCTTTGAGCAACGACTCGTCACGTACGAATTGATTGCCCCGGATGTCTTCGCTTGGGAGATGGCCAATCTCTTCCGGCGTTTCTCGCTGGCCGGGGCGTTGGAGTTCGACAGCGCGATGGCAATTCTCGACCAATTGGGAATCGCGTTCTCCCGGTCCCGCTCGGCGAGTGAAATTTTCAGTCTCGCACCGCTGGCACTTGATCTGCGCCTGAGCCTGTTTGACGCGGCCTATCTCGCCCTCGCTGTGGAATCCGAGGCCGAACTGGTCTCTCGTGATCGCGCCCTGTTGACCGCCGCTCGCGCGCACGCCATCCCCTGTCACGATTTGAATGAATAGAGCGGAGCCAACATGACCGACGACCCCGAAATCATCGCCCGCAAGATCGGCCAGGTCGGCCGGATCACGTTGAACCGCCCCAAGGCGCTCAATGCGCTCAGCCATGGCATGTGCCTCATGATGGTCGAGGCGCTGCAGGCCTGGCGGGATGATGACAGCGTGAAGGCCATCGTCGTTGACGGGGCTGGCGAGAAGGGGTTCTGCGCCGGCGGGGATATTCTTCAGTTGCACAATTCCGGCAAGGCGGGCGACGACAAGGCCTGGCTGTTCTGGCGCGATGAGTACCAGCTCAACACGCTGATCCATCACTATCCCAAACCCTATGTGGCGCTGATCGATGGCATCACCATGGGCGGCGGTGTTGGCGTGTCAGTACACGGTTCACACCGGGTCGCCGGTGACCGGACGATGTTTGCCATGCCGGAAACCGGTATCGGCTTTCACCCCGATGTCGGCGGGGCCTATTTCCTGCCGCGCCTGGCGGGCGAGATCGGCACCTGGATGGGCCTGACCGGTGCGCGCCTGAAAGCGCCGGACTGCGTCGCGGCGGGTCTGGCGACGCACTACTGCCCCTCCGGCCAGTATGACGCGCTCATCGAAGCGCTCGAGAGCGCCGACCTCAGCGGCGAAGACGCGCTGGAAGTCCTGCTGGAGGAATTCTCCGGTGATCCTGGTGACAGCGACCTGTCGGTGACCGGTGGGCTGATCGACGCGGCCTTCGCCGGCGACAGCGTTGAAGACATCGTCGCTCGCATCGAGGCCGCGGGCGATGCCTGGTCGGCCAAGCAGGCGAAAATCCTCGGCACCAAGTCCCCGACAGCCTTGAAGCTGACGCTGGCCTGCCTGCGCAAGGGCGCCGATCTCTCCTTCGAGGATGTGATGCGGCAGGACCTGCGGGTTTCCAGCTGGTGCCTGACTGGGACTGATTTCTACGAGGGTGTGCGCGCCGTCATCATCGACAAGGACCAGTCGCCGAAATGGTCGCCTGTCGCGGCTGACAGCGAGATCGCCACGGCGTTTGCGCCGCTCGATGAGGCCCATGAGATGAGCTTTCTCGCCGACGCCTGACGGACACCTCACAAAGACCACCAACAAGACACCACAAAGACCACCACTATCAACGGGGAGTACAACATGGCCCGCATCGCCTTTATCGGACTTGGAAACATGGGATCCGGCATGGCCGCAAACCTGGTCAAGGCCGGGCATGAGGTTCACGCGTTTGATCTCAGCCCCGACGCCGTCGCCCAGGCAGTCGGGCAGGGCGCTGTTGCGTCCGCCAGCGCCCCGGACGCCGTTGCCGGATCAGACGCGGTGGTCACCATGTTGCCCGCGGGCAAACATGTGCGGGGTGTCTATGAAGGCCAGATTTTCGACGCCGCCGCACCGGGCACGCTCTTCCTCGATTGTTCGACGATTGATGTGGACAGCGCCCGCCATGTCGGGGGGCTGGCGGTGGAAAAGGGCTTCCGCTTTGTCGACGCACCCGTCTCCGGCGGGGTCGCCGCTGCCCAGGGCGGATCGCTGACCTTCATGGTCGGCGGCAGCGAGGGGGATTTCGCAGCGGCTGAACCCATTCTCGACGCGATGGGCAAGGCGGTGATCCGGGCGGGCGATGTCGGTGCCGGCCAGGCCGCCAAGATCTGCAACAACATGCTGTTGGCCATCACCATGATCGGGACGTGTGAGGCCTTCGCGCTGGCCGAGAAGCTCGGTCTGGACCAGCAGAACTTCTTCGATATTTCGTCCAAGGCGTCCGGCCAGTCCTGGTCGATGACGGCCTATTGCCCGGTCCCGGGGCCGATCCCGACCACGCCGGCCAATCATGGCTACCAGCCAGGCTTTGCGACAGCGATGATGCTCAAGGACCTCAAGCTTGCGCAGGACGCGGCACAGAGTGCCGGCGCCACAACACCGCTGGGTGCCCAGGCCGAGGCGCTCTATGCGATGTTTGACAATCTTGGCGGTGGATCGGCCGACTTCTCAGGCATCTACAAGCTGCTGGATGGCAGCTGGGGTGCGCGTTGACACCAATTTAACCAAGCCTGTTAAGGGGATTTTCGCGCTTTGCCGCTAATGTCATCAACGTAAGCAATATAACGATCATCAAAGATCGGTTGGAGTGTGTGTGATGGCGATGGCAGAAAGCGTGGCACCGGAGGCGGCGCCGAGTTCCGATTATCTTGAGCTTCTTCAACTGGTGGAGCGCCTCCACCGGCAATTGCTCGATGTGGTCAAGGACGAGCTCGACCGAGAGGGTCTGGACGATCTGAACAGTGTCCAGGCTCTGCTCCTGTTCAATATCGGTGATCAGGAATTGACGGCGGGAGAACTGCGGACCCGTGGCCATTATCTCGGCTCCAATGTGTCCTACAATCTCAAGAAGCTGGTCGATGCCGGTTATATCCGGCACGAGCGTTCGGCTGTTGATCGCCGCGCCGTGCGGGTAAGCCTGACCGATAGCGGTTTTGCGGTGTGTGCACATCTGAACAAGTTGTTCGAGCGTCAGGGGTCATCCCTGAATCCCGTCGGTGGTGTCGATGTCGAGCAAATGCCGGCAATCAATACCGCGCTGGCGCGCATCGAGCGTTTCTGGGCAGATCACATCCGGTTCAGGATGTAGGGCCTTTTGGGCTGCGAATGAAAAAATCCATTGGGTGCGGCGCTTCGTCCATTATACGGACGGCTGATAACGGACTATGTATCGACTCACCGTCCGGTTGGCATGTAGTGAACGTCGTGAAAGGCCCGTCCCATGGATTACCAAACCGCGTTTCAGGATGCCGTCCGTCGTGTGAAGGCTGAAGGGCGCTATCGCGTCTTTGCCGACCTGCTGCGACGCAAGGGCGATTTCCCCGTGGCGCGCTGGCGCTCCGAGGATGGCAAGGTCCGCGACGTCACTGTCTGGTGCTCCAATGATTATCTCGGCATGGGCCAGGTGCCGTGTGTCGTGGAGTCGATGAAGAAAGCGATTGATGATGTCGGTTCAGGCGCCGGCGGTACGCGCAATATCTCCGGCACCACGCACTATCATGTCGAGCTCGAGCGTTCGCTCGCCGACCTTCATCAGAAAAGCGCGGCCCTGCTTTTCACCTCAGGCTACATCGCCAATGAGGCGACCCTGTCGACCCTTGGCAAGATCCTGCCCGGGCTCGTCATGTTTTCGGATGAGCTCAACCACGCGTCGATGATTGAGGGCGTGAAGGGCGCGCGCTGTGAAAAGCGAATCTGGCGCCATAATGATCTCGAACATCTGGAAGAATTGCTGGCCGCAGCGCCCGCCGATGCACCGAAGGTGATCGCCTTCGAGTCCGTCTACTCCATGGACGGCGATATCGGTCCGCTTGAGGCGGTCTGTGACCTCGCCGACAAATATGGCGCACTGACCTATCTCGATGAAGTGCACGCGGTCGGCCTCTACGGCCTGCGTGGGGCGGGGATCGCGGAGCGCGAAGGCCTGATGGACCGGATCGACATCATCGAGGGTACGCTGGGCAAGGCTTTCGGTGTGATGGGCGGTTATATCGCGGCCGACGGCGCAATCGTTGATGCGATCCGTTCCATGGCGCCGGGTTTCATCTTCACAACAGCCCTGCCGCCGGCCCTGGCGGCTGGCGCGCGGGCGAGTGTGGAATATCTCAAGGCGGCGCATCATCTGCGTGACGCGCACCAGGAACGTGCCGCGACCTTGAAAACGCGGCTTGCCGAGGCCGGTTATCCGGTCATGGTATCGGAGACCCATATTGTTCCGATCAAGGTCGGCGACCCGGTCCTCTGCAAGCGTATTTCCGACATGCTGCTCGAAGAGCATGGTGTCTATGTCCAGCCGATCAACTACCCGACCGTGCCGCGCGGCACGGAGCGGCTGCGGCTGACTCCGAGCCCGTTGCATGACGACGGAATGTTTGACCAGCTCATCGAGGCACTTGATGATGTCTGGGAGCGGGCGTGCGAACAGACCGGGGTGGCCCGGGCCTGAATTCGGCTCGCTCAAGCGAGGTCCGGGAATGGCCGGCGAGATTTTTGTCGAAATCCAGCGAGTGGGAAACGCCTTGCGCGTGGCCGCCATTGACGGTGCCACGGCCGAGGAGGTTGTATTCCAGGTTCCCGCGAAGACACCAAGGGCTGATATTGATGTCCTGGCCCGCGCCAAGCTGGCCTGGAAACTCAAGCGGGCATCGGCCAATAAAAAACGGCCGGACACAGGGTCCGGCCGTCGGGGGATCGAAGTCTAGATCGGGCGGACTAGCCGTCTTTCTTGCCGCGTCCCAGACCAATATCCTTGGCGAATTGTGACCGCTTGCGCGAATAGGCCGGCGCGACCATCGGGTAGTCCGAAGGCAGATTCCATTTCCGGCGATAGTCGTCCGGCGACATGTTGTATTGCGAGCGCAAATACCGCTTGAGCATTTTGAGTTTCTTGCCGTCCTCGAGGCAGACGATGTAGTCGTCGGCAACGGACTTGGAGACAGCGACAGCCGGCTTGGTTTTGGGCTCGGGCTTCACTTCCGACTCTGAAACTTCCTTCATTGTCGCATGTACTGACTTGATCAGGTCGGGCACGTTATCGGCCGGCATGGAGTTGTGCGAGAGATAGGAAGCGACAACATCGGTCGTCATCCGCAGCAATTCTTCCTTGTCGATATCGGGGAGCATGTCGTCGGCCATTTATGGAACCTTTCAAGATACGCTGTCTTGCTTGTGTCACACGTGGTGACTTCATTCATTATTGCAATGCCTGATCGATATTATGACTTGATAGCGAGTTCAAGTGAGTATGATTGAATATGTTTCATACGCACCTGCGCCGGCAGAAATGTTCAAGTAATCTGATTTGGCGCGACTCAGCATGATCGCGCCTGCAGCCGCGCCAATTGTCCGCTTGCCCCGCCCGGGGCAGCACCTTATCACACGAGATAAATGTGATGAGGAAGCGTCATGCCCGATACCCAGATCGAAGCCAGCCAGGAAAATCCGTTTTTCACCCGGTCCATCGTTGAGAGTGATCGCGACGTGGCGCATGCGATCCATGAAGAAATCCAGCGTCAGCAAAGCCAGATCGAGCTGATTGCATCGGAGAATATCGTCTCCCGCGCGGTGCTGGAGGCGCAGGGCTCGCCGCTGACCAACAAGTATGCCGAAGGCTATCCGGGGCGCCGTTATTATGGCGGTTGTGAGCATGTCGATGTTGTCGAGACACTCGCCATCGAGCGCGCCAAGGCGCTCTTCGGTGCCCAATACGCCAATGTCCAGCCGAATTCGGGCAGCCAGGCCAATCAGGGTGTCTTTCTCGCCCTGCTCAAGCCAGGCGATACCATCCTTGGCATGTCTCTCGACGCCGGGGGGCATCTGACCCATGGCGCCCGCCCCAACATGTCGGGAAAATGGTTCAAGGCTGAAAGCTATGGTGTGCGCGAGAGCGATGCGCGGATCGATTATGACGCGGTCCGGGCCAAGGCTCATGAGGTCAAGCCACAGCTGATCATTGCCGGCGGGTCGGCCTATCCGCGCGAGATCGATTTCGCCGAATTCCGCAAGATCGCGGATGAAGTTGGCGCCTATCTTCTGGTCGATATGGCCCATGTCGCCGGTCTGGTGGCTGGTGGGGTCTATCCCAATCCGATGCCCCACGCCCATGTCTGCACGACGACGACCCACAAGACTTTGCGCGGGCCGCGCGGCGGCATGATCCTGTCCAACGATCTTGATCTCGGCAAGAAGTTCAATTCCGCGATTTTCCCGGGCCTGCAGGGCGGTCCGCTCATGCATGTGATCGCGGGCAAGGCGGTGGCCTTTGGCGAAGCGCTGCAGCCGGAGTTCAAGGATTATGTCAAACAGGTCGTCGCCAATTGCCAGGCGATGTCCAAGGCGATCACCGATGGGGGTTATGCCATTGTCTCCGGTGGAACGGACAGCCATCTGGCGCTCGTCGATCTGCGTCCGAAGGGCCTGAAAGGCAATATCGCCGAGGAAGCCCTCGAGCGCGCCTACATCACCTGCAACAAGAATGGCGTCCCGTTCGATCCGGAAAAGCCGACAGTGACCTCGGGTCTGCGCGTTGGCTCGCCGGCGGGGACGACCCGCGGTTTCGGAGAGGCGGAATTCACCCTGATCGGTGAGTTGATGGTGAAGGTACTTGATGCGCTGGTCGATCAACCTGAGGGCAATGCGGAGATCGAGGGCGAGGTTCGCGAGACGGTGAAGGCGCTCACTGCGCGCTTCCCCATCTATCCCGAATTGGCCTAGGGTACCCGCATGCGTTGTCCTTTTTGCGGTCATCCCGATACCCAAGTGAAGGATTCCCGTCCGGCGGAGGACGGGAATGCCATTCGTCGCCGGCGGCAATGTCCGTCCTGTGCAGCCCGTTTCACCACATTCGAGCGCGTGCAATTGCGCGAGCTGACCGTGATGAAGAAGTCGGGGCGGCGGGTGCCGTTTGACCGTGACAAGCTGAACCGCTCCATCCAGCTTGCGATGCAAAAGCGCAATATCGAGCCGGATCGCATCGATCAGATGATTTCCGGTATTGTCCGGCGCCTGGAGTCGACGGGCGAGACCGATGTGACGTCAGACCGGGTCGGTGAGCTGGTCATGGAAGGTCTCAAGAATCTCGATGCCGTGGCCTATGTTCGCTATGCCTCGGTCTACAAGGATTTCCACAAGGTCGAGGATTTCCGCGAATTCATCACCGATGAAGCGCTGAGCGCCCATTTCGGAACAAGCGAAGACGACAAGGAATGAACGCCGCGGCGCGTCCGCGTGTCACATTGAAACTGGCGACCTCGCTCGACGGGCGGATCGCGCTGGCCAATGGGGCTTCGCAATGGATCACCGGTCCGGAAAGCCGCGCGGTTGTGCATCGCATGCGCGCTGCTCATGACGCCATCCTCACCGGCATCGGCACCATCCTCGCGGATGATCCCCAATTGACGGCACGGCCCGAGGGCGGGTGCGAGCGTCAGCCGGATATCATCATCATGGACAGCCAGGGACGCACGCCTGCGAATGCCCGCGTGTTCAAGGGGGGCGACCGTTCCGTGACGCTGATACCCTATCGTGACCTGGGCCGTGCGATGGCCGGGCATCAGCGCGTCATGATCGAGGCGGGAGCCGGGATCGCGGCCTCGGCGGTGCGGGACGGACTGGTGGATTGTATCGAATGGTTCCGCGCGCCAATGCTGTTGGGAGGCGACGGAATGCCGGTTCTCGCAGCTCTGGGCCTTGAGACACTCGACACCGCCCCCATTTTCAGGCGGACAGGCGTCGTGGAACGCGGCGCTGATCTGCAGGAAACCTACGAACGGACAGGCTGATGTTTACCGGAATAGTCACGGCGAAAGGCCGCATTCGCGCGATCAGCGGCGAGGGCGTGCGCCGCTTCGAGATCGAAGCGCCCTACGATGCTGACACCATCGCGCTGGGTGCATCGATTGCCCATGCCGGGGCCTGTCTGACGGTAGTGGAAGTCGTTGGGGTGCCCGAGGGCTGCTGGTTCGCTGTTGAGGTGTCGCCGGAGACCTTGCGCCTGACCACGCTGGGAAGCTGGCAGGTCGGCGATCCGGTCAATCTCGAGCGCGCCCTGGCGATTGGCGAGGAACTTGGTGGTCATCTGGTCACCGGGCATGTCGATGGCCTCGGTGAGCTGGTTGATCGGCGTGAGGAGGGCGAGTGGCTGGTTCTGTCCGTGCGTCCCCCACCGGACCTTAATCGCTTCATTGCGCGGAAGGGCTCGATCACCGTCGATGGCGTTTCCCTGACCGTCAATGCGGTGACCCGCGACTGTTTTGATCTGATGATCATTCCGCATACGGCGGAGGTCACGACACTGGGCGCGCTGCAAGTTGGCGCGCACGTCAATCTTGAGGTTGACCTCATGGCACGCTACGCCGCCCGCCTGAGCGAATTTTCGCCGACCTGATATTTGGAGACGCGCGTGAGCGACATCCCACTTTCCCCCATCGAGGACGTTATCGAGGATGCGCGCAATGGACGCATGTTCATCCTTGTCGACGCCGAGGACCGCGAGAATGAGGGCGACCTGGTCATCCCGGCCAAGTTCGCCACTCCCGATGCGGTCAATTTCATGGCCAAGCACGGGCGCGGCCTGATTTGTCTGGCGATGAGCCAGGAACGCGTCACCCAGCTCGATCTGAAACTGATGGCCAGCGATAACCGCTCGCGTCACCAGACCGCGTTCACGACCTCGATCGAGGCCCGCGAGGGTGTCACCACCGGCATCTCGGCCCATGACCGGGCCCGTACGATCGAAGTGGCGACTGATCCGTCCAAAGGCGCCGAGGACATTGCCACACCGGGCCATGTCTTTCCGCTGGTCGCTCGCGATGGCGGCGTGCTGGTCCGGGCTGGTCATACCGAGGCCTCCGTCGATGTGGCCCGCCTGGCCGGCGCCGGTTCGTCCGGCGTGATCTGCGAGATCATGAATGAAGACGGGTCGATGGCGCGCCTCCCTGACCTCGTCGCTTTTGCCCAGCTGCACGGGCTGAAGATCGGCACGATTGCCGACCTGATCGCCTATCGTCGCAAGAATGACCGCTTTATCGAACGGCGCCTCGAGAGCGAGTTCACATCCCAATTGGGCGGTCCGTTCAAACTGGTCGTGTTTCGCAATACGCTGGACGGCTCCGAGCACGTTGCCCTGGTGAAGGGGGAACCCAATGCCGGTGAAGCGACCACTGTGCGCATGCACAAGGTCAGTTTTGTTGATGATGTCCTCCATGAAAGCGGTCCGCGTGGCGAGAAGGTGGAAGCCGGAATCCGGGCAATTTCCCAGGCCGACGGCCCGGCGGTCATGGTCTTCATCCGCGAGACCTCGCATACCGCGATCATTGAGCGGCTTGGTGCCCATCCCAGCCTGCCTCAGGACGAGCGTGAGGCACGCCGCCTGCGTGAGTATGGCGTCGGCGCGCAGATCCTGCTGGACCTTGGCGTGCGCGACATGATTCTTCTGACCACCAAGCCGCAGACAATTGTCGGCCTTGAGGGCTATGGTCTGTCTATCCGCGAAGAGCGGCATTTTCCGGAGGGTGACGCATGAGCGCGCCGAAATACCTGATCATTGCGGGGACATTCTACCGCGACATCGCTGATGCCCTGATCAAGGGCGCGCGCGACGCCATCGAGGCCAAGGGCTGCGCCTTTGACATTGTCGAAGTCCCCGGTGCGCTGGAAATCCCCGGCACGATTGCTCAGGCCGAAAAGGCCGGCGCCGGTTATGACGGCTATGTCGCGCTGGGCTGTGTTATTCGTGGTGAGACCACTCATTATGACTATGTCTGCGGTGAATCGGCGCGTGGAATCATGGATTTGAACCTTCGGGCCATCCCTGTGGGCAATGGTATTCTCACGGTTGAGAACCGCGCCCAGGCCTTGAAGCGCGCCATCGACAATAATAAAGGCGCGGATGCAGCCAATGCGGCGATGATGCTGATCGAGCTGCGCAACCGCTTCAGGAGCGCATGATCATGGCTGCAGCCAGCAAGGAATCCACATCGGAAAACCGGGCCCGTCTCCGTCGGGCTGCACGCCTCTCAGCCGTTCAGGCGCTCTATCAGATGGAGATCAGCGGGCAGGGCGCGGCGGCGGTTATCCGCGAATTTCGCGATCATCGTTTCGGTGGTGATCACGAAGCGCCTGATTATGTCGAGGCCGACGAGGATTTCTTCGAAAGCCTGGTGAGCGGTGTTGTCGAGATGCAGGCCCGCGTCGATCCGGCGATGGACGCATTGCTGGCTGAAGGCTGGCGTCTGGAACGCCTGGACTCGACCGTGCGTGCCATCCTGCGCGTTGGTGGATTTGAGCTCATGCATCGCAAGGATGTGCCTGCGCGCGTGGTGATTGATGAATACATCGAAATCGCCAATGCCTTCTTCGAGGGGTCCGAGCCGAAATTCATCAATGCGGCTTTCGATCGCGCCGCCCGCGACGCTCGCCCGGACGAATTCTGAGCCATGGCCGGCGACGGCGAATTCGACTTCATCCGGCGGCATCTCCTGCCTCTGAGTGAAGGCGATCCCGTCGCCCTCAACCTGGCCGATGATGCGGCCCTGCTCGACCCGAATCCAGGTGAGAGCCTCGTGCTCGCCTGCGATACCCTGATCGCGGGCGTGCATTTTCGCGACAGTGACTCTCCGGAAACCGTCGCCCGTCGTGCCTTGCGCAGCAATCTCTCCGATCTGGCAGCGATGGGGGCGTCGCCGCGCCACTATCTGGCGGCCCTGTCCTGGCCCGGCGCGCTTGGCGCCGGGTGGCGTGAAGCTTTCCTGGCTGCCTTGAAACACGACCAATCCCGCTTTGGTCTCACGCTTGTCGGCGGCGATACCACGGTGACGCCCGGGCCGCTCACGATCAGCCTGACCCTTGTTGGCGCCGTCCCAGTCGGCCAGGCCGTGACCCGCAACGGCGCGCAGGTTGGCGAGGATGTCTGGGTCTCCGGACAGATCGGGGACGGATTTCTCGGTCTCATGGCGGCGCAATCGGGTGCAGCTGCGCTTGCGGATTGCCTGACTCGCTATACCGCACCGGAGCCGCGCCTGGCGCTGGGTGAGGCTCTTCGCGGACTGGCCAGCAGCGCGGTAGATATCTCTGACGGTCTGATCGCCGATCTCGGCCATATTGCCCGGGCGAGTGATTGCGGGCTCGAAATCGAGATCGAAGCGGTACCATTGTCGAAGGCCGGCAAGGCCTGGCGCGCGTCGCCGGAGGGGGATGTCCATCGCCTGCTCGCAGGTGGCGATGATTACGAGCTGGCCTTCACAGCTCCGGTCGCCGCACGGGGCCGGATCAATGCGATCAGTGAAACGCTCGGCCTCGCCCTGACCCGCATCGGTTCGGTTACCGGGGATGCCCGGATATGTCTGCGAGATGCGACCGGCGCGTTGCTGGCGCCGCAGCGGACCGGGTTTACGCATTTTTGAGGCAAAGCTGTCAGTCTGAGCAATGACTGAGAGGCTTTCATGCGCAATGTTTTCGCTCGAGTGGCTGCAATCTTTCTGGTATCGCTGATCCCGATGCCCGCCCATGCCTTGGTGGCCCCGCCGGCGGAGTCCGGAGATGGTTCGGGTGATGCGGGCGGTCGCGGCAATCGCTTCCTGACCATCTTCAATCTTGCCGGGTCGGATGAGGATGATGAGGAAGAAGCCGAGGACGACGAAGACGATCCGCGCAGTTTCACCATGCCGACCGTGGTCGCCCCCTTGTCGAGCCAAGGCCATCTGACTGGCTATGCCTATGTGCAAATCCGCGTTCGCGTGGCGACCGGGCACAATGTCTGGGATATTCGCGAGGATGCCCACTACGCCCTCGATGCCGCGGTGAGGGCGGCTTTCCGCACTTCGGTCTCCAATGACGAAGGCTCTGCGCTCGATACCGAGCGTGCCGTGGAAGTATGGCAGGCTGCGCTTGGCGAGCACTATGGACCGAGTGCCATCGAGCGCATCGAGATTCGCCAGGCTGATACCCGGCTCTTTCGTCGCTAAAACTATATTGCAGTGCAGCAAGTCAATGTTTTGACTTGGCAAAGAGTGCGTATTGCACCGCCCCAATGCTTTGGGCATAGTCTCCCCAACAATAAGAATAAAAGCGGGGGAGTTGTCTAAGGTCGGCGTGGTCACACGCGCATGCTTTCCCGTATTCCTTCCGAGACCACAACGAAGTGAACAAACGGGGCTGGAAGCCATGAACATGCTTTTTTTGGCCATTGCGGCAGCTGTTCTCGCCATCATCTACGGGGTCGTTCAGACCCAACGTCTGATGGGTGCGAGCGCAGGCACGGAGAAGATGCAGGAGATCGCATCGGCCATCCAGGAAGGCGCAAACGCCTACCTTAAACGTCAATACACAACCATCGCCATCGTCGGCGTCGTCGTCTGTATCCTGATCGCCGTCTTCCTCGGCTGGCAGGTAGCGCTCGGCTTTGCCATCGGTGCCATTTTGTCCGGCGCTGCCGGATTTATCGGCATGCTGATCTCGGTCCGCGCCAATGTGCGTACGACCCAGGCTGCCAGTACGAGCCTGGGTGCCGGCCTCGCCGTGGCTTTCCGGTCCGGTGCGATCACCGGGATGCTGGTTGCCGGTCTCGCCCTGCTGGGTGTGGCTGGTTATTACTGGGTTCTGACCGGTCCGATGGGACTGGTCCTCGGAAGCGAAGATACCGGGCGGATCATCATCGACTCCCTGGTCGCTCTCGGCTTCGGGGCCTCCCTGATCTCGATCTTCGCCCGTCTCGGCGGCGGTATCTTCACCAAGGGTGCGGATGTCGGCGGTGACATGGTCGGCAAGATCGAAGCCGGTATTCCCGAAGATGATCCGCGCAATGCGGCCACCATCGCCGACAATGTCGGCGACAATGTCGGTGATTGTGCCGGCATGGCGGCTGATCTGTTCGAGACGTATGCAGTGACCGTGGTTGCGACCATGGTGCTGGCGGCGATCTTCTTCTCCGGCGGTCTGGCGACCACGATGGTGCTCTATCCGCTCATGATCGCCTCGGCCTGTATCGTGACCTCGATCATCGGCACCTTCTTTGTGAGCCTCGGCAAGGGCACCAATGTGATGGGCGCGCTCTACAAGGGCCTCATCGTTGCCGGTGTCTTGTCGATCGGTGCGCTCTACTTCGTGACCGATTTCACGATCGGCATGGGTGATATCGCCGAAGTGAACGGCAAGATGATCACCGGGATGAACCTGTTCTGGTCTGGCCTGATCGGCCTGATCGTAACGGCAGCGATCATCTGGGTCACCGAGTACTATACCGGGACTGCCTATCGCCCGGTGAAGTCGGTGGCTCTGGCCTCGGAGTCCGGGCATGGCACGAATGTCATCCAGGGCCTCGCGGTCTCGCTGGAATCGACGGCGCTGCCAGCCCTGATCATCATTGGTGGCATTCTGAGTACCTATGCCCTGGCGGGCCTGTTCGGGATTGCCATTTCGGTGACGACCATGCTGGCCTTGGCCGGATTGATCGTGGCCCTCGATGCCTTCGGTCCGGTGACGGACAATGCGGGGGGCATTGCTGAGATGGCTGGTCTCGACGAGAGCGTCCGCAATACGACCGACACGCTTGACGCGGTGGGCAACACCACCAAGGCGGTGACCAAGGGCTATGCGATCGGTTCGGCCGGTCTTGGCGCCCTGGTCCTGTTCGCGGCCTACACGACGGATGTCGAACATCTGCTGGGGATTGAGCCGAACTTCTCGCTCGAGAACCCGTATGTGATCGTCGGCCTCCTCTTCGGTGGTCTGCTGCCATATCTCTTCGGCGGCATGTCTATGATGGCCGTTGGTCGTGCGGCGACCGCCGTGGTTGCCGAGGTGCGTCGTCAGTTCAAGGAGATCCCGGGCATCATGGAGTACAAGGCGAAGCCGGATTATGGCCGCGCCGTGGACATCCTGACCAAGGCGGCGATCCGCGAAATGATCGTGCCTTCGCTTCTGCCCGTCCTGTCTCCGATCGTGCTCTACTTTGCGATCAATGCGATCGCCGGCCAGGCGGAAGCCTTGGCTGCGGTTGGTGCGATGCTGCTGGGCGTGATCGTCAATGGTCTCTTCGTGGCCGTTTCCATGACCGTCGGTGGCGGTGCCTGGGACAACGCCAAGAAGTATATCGAAGACGGCCATCATGGTGGCAAGGGCTCGGAGGCTCACAAGGCGTCCGTGACCGGCGATACGGTTGGTGATCCCTACAAGGACACGGCTGGTCCAGCCGTGAACCCGATGATCAAGATCACGAATATCGTGGCCCTGCTTCTGTTGGCCGTCCTGGCCCACTAGGCAGGATCACGCCTGATCCTGGAAGAGCTCCGGCCTTTGGCCGGGGCTCTTTTTTTGTCCGCTGTGCGCGGCCTGCGGGCCAATGTGTTTCGGTGGCGAAGGACGGGCGGACAGCGGCGGAGAAGGCTGCGACCTGTTTGCTCACAGCGGGCGCCGCGCACAAAAAAGCCCCGGTCCGTGAACCAGGGCTCTTTGGATGTCGCGCTGCCGGTCGCGTCTACTGGTCGCGACGCGGACCGCCGGCGCCGCCGGGCAGGTTTTGCTCGCCACCGAATTGTTCAGAGGGCAGGCGCCCGACATTGCCGAGAAGCTGTTCCAGGAAGGTCAGTTCGCGACCCCGTGTCGGCGTCTCGCGGTCCGCATAGGCAACCACCCGGCCGTCTTCCAGCCCGTATTCGGAGACTTCGGAGACCACACCATTATCGTCGAAGGTGACGGCGATGATGCGGCGGTCACGTGTTGCCGGCCGGAGATAGGCCAGGCTCTCACGGGTCGCTGAGATATAATACCAGGTGTTATCCTCGAAAGTTCCACGTGTTGACGGATTGCCGAGGCGCGACAGCACCGTGGATTCGGTGTCTTCAGCCACCAGGATTTCGGGCACGTCCTGAGTCGTGTAGCGATAGCCGTGCGATCGAAGGACCGGATTGCAGGCCGATGCGCCGATCGCGCAAGCGGCAATCAGGACTGTAAGGCTAACGCGACGCTTCATCAGGAACTCCTGCGAGATGGGTCTGCCGCGCGCGACGTGATGACGCGTGCGGCGCTGTCTTGACCTAACCAAGGGCGAGCTTAGCTTCAAGCGCCAATTCTTGGGAGAGCGGATCGCATGTTGAACCGTCTTTTCGGCCGAAAGCCGGAAAAACTACGCGCCGAAGCGCTGTATCGCGATGTCGTGACGGTTGCCCGCACGCCGGATTTCTATGCCAGGCTGGGAGTTCCGGACACGGTCGAAGGCCGTTTCGAGATGATCATCCTGCATTGTGCCTTGGTGGTGCTGACCCTGAAAGCGCAGGACGGCGACGAGTCAGCGCGTCTCAGCCAGGCGCTCTTTGACACCATGTTCGATGATTTTGATGCCGCCATGCGCGAAATGGGCGTGGGCGACTCAGGCGTTGGCAAGAAGATCCGCTTCATGGCGGAGGGCTTCTATGGTCGAGCCGAAGCGCTGCGCGAAGCGGCCAGCCAGGACCAGGCGGATGAATTGCAGGCCGTGCTGTCGCGCAATGTTTTCAACGCTGAGGCGGATGACGCGCGCGCGCCAGCCCTTGCCCTATACGTCAACTCGGCACTTGAAGCCTTGCGGGCACAGGGTGGGGCAGCGTTGATCGCCGGGGCGTCCCCGGCCTTTCCGGCGATCTGATCGCCGTCTTGCTGTCTTGCATTGCTAGAGTCATGGGCTAAGTTCCGCGGGCTTTCGGCGCAGCGCGCCTTTGCGAGGGACATTGCACCGCTACTCATGACAGCTATCCCCACGATTTCGGTCGACGCCATGGGCGGAGATCTCGGACCCGAGGCGGTCGTCGAGGGTATCGGCCATGCGCTCAAGCGCTGGCCGGACCGCAAGGCGCACTATCTGCTTCACGGTGACGAGGCGCAGCTCGCGCCGCTTCTGGAAAAGCATCCGAAAGTCGCCGCCGTTTGCGAGTTGCGACATACGGAGACGCTGGTTCAGATGACAGACAAGCCGAGCGAAGCCGTTCGGCGCGCGCGCGGCTCCTCGATGTGGAATGCCATCCAGAGCGTGAAGGCCGGTGAGGCGGGTGCGATCGTGTCCTCGGGCAATACCGGCGCCTTGATGGCGATCGGCAAGGTCATCCTGCGCATGAAAAAGGGCGTTCACCGTCCGGCGATTTCTGCGAATTGGCCCACGCCCAAAGGGCATACGGTTGTCCTCGATGTGGGCGCCAATGTTCAGTGCGGTGCGACCCAGCTGGTTGAGTTCGCAATTATGGGCGAGGCCTATCACAGTGCCGTATTCGGCGGTGACTCGCCGTCTGTCGGTCTGCTCAATGTCGGCCAGGAAGAACTCAAGGGAAATGACACGGTGCGCGAGGCGGATCAGCTGATCCGCAAATCGGGCCTCGATATTGCCTATCAGGGTTTCATCGAGGGCAATGACATTTCGGCCGGCGGCATCGATGTCGTGGTCACCGATGGGTTCACCGGGAATATTGCGTTGAAGACCGCCGAAGGCACGGCCCGTCTGGTCGCCGGCTGGGTGCGTGAGGCGCTGACCAGCTCGCTGCTGGCCAAGCTCGCGGCCGGTCTGCTCTCGCTCGGCGCGCTCGAACGCCTGCGCCAGAGGATGGATCCGCGCTACATCAATGGCGGTGTGCTGCTGGGCCTCAAGGGGATCGTCGTGAAATCGCATGGCGGTGCCGACGGTGAGGGTTTCGCCTCGGCGCTCGGCCTGGCCTATGTCATGGCGAAGAGCGATTTCATGGCCCAGATTCGCGCCAATCTCGACAAATTCGCCAGTTTTGAAGAAGAACAGGAAGTCGTGGCAGCTTCATGACCGAGTTGAGTACGCGTATCGCCGGTATCGGCTCCTATTTGCCCGAGCGGATCCTGACCAATGACGAAATCTCCGCCATGGTGGATACCAGCGACACCTGGATCCGCGAGCGGACGGGTATCCGTCAGCGCCATATAGCCGGTGAGGGCATCACGACGTGCGACCTGGCGGAGCGGGCTGCGCGTCGCGCGCTCGAAGATGCCGGGCTCGAGGCGGACGATCTTGACCTGATCGTGGTCGCCACAACGACTCCTGATTTCACCTTTCCCTCGGTTGGTACCATGCTGCAGGCTCGGCTCGGCGCGACCCGGGGGGCGGCTTTTGATGTCCAGGCCGTCTGTACCGGCTTTGTTTACGCCATTGCCATGGCGGACAATATGCTGGCGCGTGGCCAGGCGAAGACGGCTCTGGTCGTCGGTGCCGAGACCATGTCGCGGATTCTCGATTGGACCGACCGCTCGACCTGTGTGCTTTTCGGGGATGGCGCCGGTGCGATGGTTTTGCAGGCGGCGGAACCCGATGAGGGCACCGAACGCTCGGGAGTTCTGGGCACATATCTGCGCTCGGATGGGCGATTCAAGGATTTGCTCCATGTCGATGGCGGCCCGTCCTCGACCGGAACGGTGGGTCATTTGCGCATGGTGGGCAATCAGGTCTTCCGTCATGCCATCACCAATATCGCTGAATCCATGACCACGATCGCCAAGCGTTCCGGCGTCACGATCGAGGAAGTGGACTGGTTTGTGCCTCATCAGGCCAATCAGCGGATACTTGAAGGTGTTGCGCGAAGGCTTTCAATTCCAACGGAAAAAGTCATATCCACGGTTGCTGATCACGGGAATACCTCGGCGGCCTCGGTTCCGCTTGCCTTTGACCGGGCGGTGCAGGACGGGCGCATCAAGCGGGGCGACCTGGTTTTGATGGAAGCGCTGGGCGGTGGCTTCACCTGGGGCGCCGCGCTCGCGCGTTATTGATCTTTTATTCGCCGGTTTCTTGCACTTAACCAAGACCTTGGCGTTGACCTGACCCGCTTTGGAGGCGTAGCTTCATATCGTCTTTGTGGGGATAGCTATGTCAGACAAAACCTTGACGCGAGCAGATCTGGCGGAATCGGTCTACCGAGAGGTTGGCCTTTCACGTCAGGAATCAGCCGATCTTGTTCAGTCCGTACTGGGCATGGTGTCGGATACGCTGGCCAAGGGTGAGTCCGTCAAACTCTCCTCATTCGGCTCGTTCCTTCTGCGGGACAAGCGTGGACGTGTCGGGCGTAATCCGAAGACCGGAGTGGAGGTGCCGATTGAGGCGCGCCGCGTCCTGGTGTTCAAACCGTCGCAAGTTCTCAAGGAGCGCGTCGACTCGGCTCTGTCCAAGGATTAGGACAGGCCCGGAGGCTGACGCGAAGGGCGCATGTCGGTCACAAAGAAGTCTGCGGACGCATTTCGGACCATCAGCGAGGCCGCTGATGAACTGGATATCCCGGCGCATGTCCTGCGCTTTTGGGAAAGCAAATTCGCCCAGATCAGCCCGCTCAAACGTGCCGGAGGCCGGCGTTTCTACCGTCCCCAGGACCTGCAATTGCTGCGCGGCGTGAAGCGGCTCCTTTATGAGGATGGCTACACGATCAAGGGCGCCCGGAAGTATTTCAAGGATCATGGCATCGCTGCGGTTATGGCGATGGGTGAGGGCGAAGCCGGCTCGGTGCGCGACGGCCTCGCAATTGATGCCGCCGACCGCGAGACACCGGCCCTGACGGCTCCGGTGCGTCCGCGCCCGGCCGATGGTGCCCAACGTCAGCTCGATGACATCCTCGCCGATCTGGAAAACGCCCGGGCCAAGCTGAAAGCCGCTCTGGAACCCTGATGTCCCGAGCATTGCCCGGGCCACCGCACACCGCGCTGACACACCTGTTGCGGAGCCGGAAAGCTCACCCTATAAGCGACTTCCCCATTGGACGGGCCTGCCTGTCCAGCAAGTGAGTGTCGGAGCGTGGCGCAGCCCGGTTAGCGCACCGGTCTGGGGGACCGGGGGTCGCGAGTTCGAATCTCGCCGCTCCGACCATTTTTTGCTTGCTATCAACCGATCTGAACATTGTATGGCTGGGCTCCTACCTGCAGCGAGCGGTGTGGGCATGCCCTGTGGCGCCTGGCGCCGCGCAAGAAAAACCACGGCTCAATCGAGCCGTGGTTTGTCGTTAGCTGTATCGATGTCCGGCGGCCTAGCGAAGGCTGGACGCGACCCCATCGATCACCGCTCGGAGAGCCGTCGTCCGTGATGCGAGGGGTGACCCCGTCTCGGCGCTCGGCAGGGCGTCTGCTAGCCCGCTCAGCTCCGATGCCAGATCCGCGTCGCGCGCACCGTTCTCAACAGGCTGCACGGCGCGATCAAGCGCGGCAGAGAGCTGCTCCGCTGCCTCCGCGGAGATCGCATTCATACGCTCCAACTGATCGACATAGGCCAAGCCGACGACCGGGTGGTCGGGCCAGCTGACCGGAAATTGCTGTTGCGGATTGAACGCCTCACCCTGGTCAGCCAGCGCGGCGGCAGCGATTTCGTTGGCAGTCAAATGCGCGCTCGGCAACAACGCGAAGACGTCGAGGCCGCGAGCGATCTCGCTGGCGTAGATCCGGCCGTCATACCAGTAGGATGACCAATAGCCACCGCTGATCATACGGTCCTCGTCGATCGGACCACGATCAAAGAAGGCGATCTCGTACGGATTTGCTGAATCGGTGAAATCAATGACAGACACACCGCCCTGATACCAGGACTGCACGAAGATATCGCGACCCGGGACCGGGACCACCGAACCATTATGCGCGACGCAATTCTCTTCCTCGGTCTGGGCCGAGGGAATCTTGAAATAGCCGGCAAATTCAAGCTGGCCATCATTGATGTCATAGATCGCATTGGCGCCCCAATCGCTCGGGTCCTGAGCGCGGCAGCGCGGGCGTCCACCGCCGCCCCACTCATCCGTGAACAGGACTTTGGTACCTGCATTGTTGAAAGTGGCTGAGTGCCAGTAGGCAAATCCCTGGTCCACGACCGCGTCGATCCGGCGTGGCGCGCGTGGATCGCTGATGTCGAGAATGATGCCATTGCCCGAACACGCGCCGGCAGCGAGGTCGAGCGCCGGGAAGACCGTGATGTCGTGGCACTGGTCCGTCCGCCGCGTTGATTGCGTGCCCTCGCCGTGGTCGCCGCCGGCCCACAGCCCGGCGATACGGCCGCTTTCGTCATCGGCAAAGACCTGGGGGCTGTCGACGAGGCGTGATTGCGAAGGATCGGCAACCGGGATCTCGATCACATCGATGCTGAACAGGGCCGTCTCTTCATCGCCCGGAAGGCCGGCGACGCAGCCGGCCAGTTCATCTTCGGAGCGGATCGAGCTGGTGCCGGAATTGTAGACGATAATCAGCTCGTCATCGCTCGACACCACGGAATGAGTGTGCGAGCCGCGACAGGTCTGCACCTGACCAACCTGGCGTGGGGCGACCGGATCGGAAATATCGAAGACCCGGATCCCCCGGAAGCGCTCTTCACTGACATCCTCGGTGACACCCTGGCGACCGCAATCGACCCGCCCGCGCGTGTCCTGCACCGACATGATCAGGAGATCTCCGACGATGGACACATCGCCCTGACCGCCGGGACAGACAACCGAGCTGACAAGACGCGGCTCGTCCGCGTCGATACGGTAGAGGTTGAAGCCGTGGTAATTCCCGACCGCCATCAAATCCCCGGCAAAGGCGATGTCGGTGTTGGAAAAGCTGAGGAAGGGCGCGCGGTCCCCGAACCGGCGCTCGATGTCCTCATCGGATTCATCGGCCTCGATCTCCGGCGGTTTTCCAGCCGGATTTTCGACGTCGAAGAAGCCTGTAGGCTTGGGCAGACTGGCGAGGAGGGCGAGATTTGAAATGGCTTCCTCGGCATCGCGGAAGCCGCCGGCGAGCCCGGTGCGCGGGTCTTGGGACAGGCCCGACAGTGTGGCATTCATCCGGCGGATTTCCGCCTCCTGTTCGCCGCGCACATCGTTGACGAAGTCGAACAGGATCGGGTCGTAGGCCGAGCCGCGCTGGTTCAGGAGGTGCTGGACCATGTCCACCGCGCCCTCGTGATGGGCGATCATCAACTCCAGGAAGAGGGCGTCAAAGGCCATGTCACGGGCCGCGGCAAGCTCCGCCATCTGCTCCGGCGTGGCCATGCCGGACATGGTCTGATGGCCGCCATGATGCATGGCGTGGGGGTCGCCGGCCGGATCCGGGGCGTCTTCGCCTCGCTCGCGCAACCAGCCTTGCATGAAGGCGATCTCATCGGCCTGCGACGCGTCAATCCGCCCGGCGATATCCACTAGGTCCGATGTGTTGGTCCGGTCACCGACCAGTGCCGCCATCTGGACCGCCTGATAGTGATGCAGGATCATGCCCTGCATGAAACGGACATCATCGTCGGAATATCGGTTGGCCGCAATCTGGACGGCTTCCTCGGCGCTTAGCTGGCGGACCGCTTCACCGGGCGCCCCCGGTTGCACGATCGGTGCGTCCTGCGCGATGACCGGCCCGGCCGCCGTCAGGCCTGTGCTGACGGCGAGCACCGCCGTACCAATGAAAAACTTGGCCTTATTGGACATTTGATCCCTCCCGAAACAATGACTGTGAAAACTAGGGTAGTGCGCCGCCGGGACAAGCGCCCGTCGCCAATTTCAATCGCCATCGCGATCGGTATGCACACCAGGCGATTGACGCGTAGCCGGTCGGGGCACCGGCCCCGGAGCGTCTTGCGCCCCGCGCCATGTTGGCAGACGCCTCCCGGACGCGAAGCAGGGTGATGCCCTCAACACCGGGCGCTAGTCCTGAATTCCCGCAAGCGCCGCCTTCATCACATCCTTCATCGCTATTCCCGAATTGGCCAAGGCAGCCGGCTCGGGCCGGGCACGCTTCTGGATCATCATCTTGGCGGCCATGAAGCTTTGCGGGTCATTGATGCAGTCGGCGGCGATCAGGACCCCGCTGGCGAGATGGAAGAAGCTACGGGGTGTTTCTGCGTCGCCGCCGCGGGTGATGGTGGTGTCCTGGGTCCCGATCAGGCCGGCGGTCTGGAGCTTGAGGTCGAACTGGTCGGACCAGAACCAGGGCACTTCCGGCTTGGGTGCTGTGCCGCCGCAGATGGCGGCGGCGGCACGCTTGGCCTGGTCAAGGGCGTTGGGAACGCTCTCCAGACGCAGGCGGGTGTCGGTGAGCCAGTTGTGTTGCTCGGCGCAATCGCCAATGGCGTAGATATTGGGATCGCTGGTGCGGCACTGATCGTCGACCATAATCCCATTGCCCGTCTCCAGGCCGGATGCGGCGGCGATTTCCTGGTTGGGCATGACGCCTATCCCGACGAGGACGCTATCGCAGGCAATCTTCTCGCCTGTCTTTAACTCGACCCGGCTGACATCTGTGCCACGGGAGAAGAATCCGGACCTGGGTTTGAGCGCCGCGACCTGGGCGTCCAGACGAATGGTAACGCCGCGGGTCTCATGGGCGTCCCGATAGAATTGCGAAACTTCGGGAACCGCGACGCGCGCCAGAAGCCGATCCATCGCTTCAATCACAATCGGTGTCGCACCGAGCTTGGCCGCCACCGAGGCCGCTTCCAGCCCGATATAGCCCCCACCGATGATGGCGATCCGCTTGCCAGGCTGGACGTCCGCCTTCAGCGCATCGACGTCGGCAATGGAGCGCAGATACCGAACTCCATCGAGCTCGGCGCCGGGGACCGGCAGGGGGCGCACCCGGGAGCCGGTTGCGATCACAAGATGCGTGTAGGATTCCTCGCGACCGTTTGAGAGGATGACGAGCTTCCGGTCCGGGTCGATCCTTTTGGCGCGGCTCGACAGGCGCAATTCCACCTCTTGCTCGGCCCAGGTTTCCGGCGGTTGCAGCCAGAGACGGCTTTCATCGATTTCGCCGGACAAATAGGTCTTGGACAGGGGGGGGCGCTGATAGGGCGGGTGCGGCTCATCGCCAACCAGGACAATGCGGCCCTCAAACCCGCCGCGCCGCAAGGAGGCCGCGCATTGGCCGCCTGCTTGTCCGGCGCCCAGAATGATGACTGTCTCACTGGTTTTCGCCACGCCTGTCTCTCCCTGACACTCTTGTCGGTTGCGACATGATGGCGCGTCCGCTCCTGTCCTGCGAGTGCATTATCAGCAGGCGACCCGCATGGAATGAAGCCCGAGGCTTGTCTGCTGCTGTGGATGGGCTAACTAGCCGGACCGGGAGATAGCATGTCGTACCATACCAGCACCACCAGCCGCGCCGTTTCGATCTGGCTGCTCATTGTTGCCGCATTCGTTTGCGCGATGATCATTGTCGGCGGTACGACGCGGCTGACCGATAGCGGCCTGTCAATCACCGAGTGGAAGCCGATCTCCGGCGCCATTCCGCCCCTTTCGCAGGCAGATTGGGAGCGAGAGTTTTCGCTCTATCAGCAGACCACAGAATTCCAGGTTCAAAACTCCAACATGACGCTGGAGGAGTTTGAGTTCATTTTCTGGTGGGAGTGGGGGCATCGTCAGCTGGGTCGCCTGATCGGTCTGGTCTTTTTTGTACCTTTCATCTTCTTCTGGCTGCGGGGCGAGCTCAGCGCGCGCCTCAAGCCCCGCCTGTTCGGGCTTTTCCTGCTCGGTGGCGCCCAGGGCGCGATTGGCTGGTGGATGGTCGCCAGCGGGCTGTCCGACCGGCTGGACGTCAGCCAATACCGTCTGGCCACGCATCTGGGCATGGCGTTCATTATTCTCGGGGCATCGATCTGGCTGTCGCTGGAAGCGCGCTATGGGCCGCCACCATTGCGGCGAGGGCGACTTGCCGGCCTGTCAGCCGGGCTTCTCGGCCTGGTCTTCCTGCAGATCATCCTGGGGGCTTTCGTCGCCGGCCTTGATGCCGGTCGACTCTACAACACCTGGCCCTTGATGAATGGTGATCTCATCCCCGAGGGCTATCTCGCCGGGATGGGCTTCTTCCCGGCCATATTCGAGAGCCATGCAGCGGTGCAGTTGCATCACCGGTGGACCGGCTATCTCGTCGCTCTGGGGGTCTTTGTCTACGCCGGGTTGATCTGGCGGGAGCCACGGGTCTCGCTGAAGCCTTTCATGATCATCCTGCCAGCTCTCGTGATCGGACAGATCGCGCTTGGTATTGCTGCACTGCTGGCGGTCGTGCCGCTCTCGCTTTCGCTGGCCCACCAGGCGGGGGCTGTCCTGCTTTTCATTGCCATGGTCGGCGCGGCTTGGACCGCCCGCCGCGCGGTGTAGGGCGACGCGTCGCGCTAGAGGCCGGCCTTGCGAGCCCGCTGCCAGTAAACCAGCGCGATCAGGCTCACCACGATTGGCATCATGAGACCGTATTCATCCGTCCACAGGGCGGTGGAGGACGTCTCGACGGTCAATGGCATGAAGATTTTCTGGATGTAGATATTGTGGGCGCCGTGAAACATGATGGCGGGCCAGACGGACCGGCTCTTGAAAGTGTAATAGGTCATGATCACGGTCATGGCGATGATCATGACGGTGAAGCAGATCAGCTGAAACACGGTGTTGCCGCCGCCATAGGCGATGATGAGCGGATAGTGCCAGATTGCCCAGATGCTACCGCTGATCAGGCATGTGGCATTGAATGAGAAAAGCTTGCGCAACTCCCATGCAAAAAAGCCGCGCCAGCCGATTTCCTCGCCCGCGATCGTGCCTAGCGATTTCACGAATTGAACGATGGCCATCAAGCCGACCATCAGCGCGATTACCACGAAGGCCGACGCATCGGGAAGGCCAAGTTGCTGGCTCCAAGCGCTGACCGTTTCTGGGTTTCCGAAGTCACCCAGCCCGGTCATCCAGATGATCCCGTAACCAATTGCGACATACAGCACCGGGATCAGGTATCCGGCCCAATTGGCGCCATGGCTTCCCCAGCGCCAGGGCAGGTCGGAAATCTTCCGACCGCGGAGTTTGAGCGCCAGGAAAGCTGACACTGTGGGCATCATCATGAGCGTGCCGACATAAAGGGAGGTCGGCACAAGTTCGACGATCGCGTAATGGGCGATTGCGCTCGTTACCGAGAGCATCACGAGGAAGGTCAGCAAGGTGAGGACCGTTGTGCGCTTGTCAGTTTGAGCGTCATTCATGGTGGCTGACCTTCCTTTACGTTTGAGGTCGAAGGGTGTATTTTGTACACAGAATTGTACAATTAATTGTATAAAAGGCAAGCCATGCGTGACAGCAACATCATGGACACTCACCGGCTGAGCGGCGCATTCGTGTCCAACAAGCTGCTGAGATTGGTGGAAACGATTGCCGATCAGGGACAGGTCCTGTTGTCGTCAGCGGGCATTGATGTGCCGCCAAGAGCGATCTCGACGGTACTCATGATCGGTGAGATCGCGGATGTGACGGCTGCCGATATCGCGACCTCGCTCGATCAACCTCACCAGGTCGCGACCCAGCGGATCGCGGCCCTGATCAAGCTGGACCTTGTCACAAAACGCCCGCATGCCACGGACAGCCGACGCAAGGTCCTGGTCCTGACGGCGCGCGGCGAGGATCAGTATCGATTGATGATGGCTGTACTCGAGAATATCCGTGCCGCGATGGATGCCCTCTTCGACGAGATCGGCTGTGATCTCGCTGGCAAGGCCGTTGAGGCTGTGGCGGCACTGCGGGCGCGGCCATTGACCGATCGTGTCGAGGGATTGGCCACACCCAACGCGAAATGAGCCACTTGCGCGGCTCATTCAGCCTCCAACAGAATCGCCGGTCGAAGGTCGTTATTCGCTGGAAAACACAGCGCGTGTCAGCACGTCTCGCGAGATGACTTTCAGTCGGCCGGCGTCGGCGTCAAAGACGGCCATGAGCCCGTTGGAATAGGCTGTGTAACCAAAGTCAGCATCTGTGACAGCGAGGCCCGCCGGAATGCCGACGCCCGGCGTGGAGAGGCCATCGACGATGTCGAGGGAGATGCCGGCGTCCAACGTCGCAGCGTCAAAGGTCTCGACGGTATCGCCGCTGCCATTGGTGGCGAGTACGAGACGCGTGCCGTTGAACTCGCCCACGGTCAGGTTGGCCGCTGGATAAGCTGTGTCGGCAAGCAGTGTCCCGTCACTGCTGAGCCGGGCCAGGCCACCGGCCGGGCTGGCTGTGTAGATGTCACCATCAAAGGTCGCGCACTGGCGCGCCGGATCGGGCAGGGGGAAATCGCGGATTCGTTCGACGCCGAGAAGGTCTTCGCCGGCATCCCGGATCCGCCAGATTTCGGCGCGTGCACCTGTTCCAAGCACGACGATTTCAACAAAACCGGCGCCCTCGCGCAGCAGGCAGAGGCCTGTGACACCGTTGATCGGCTCAATTTCGCCCAGTGGCAGGTCAAGGACCTGGGCACCATCGCGAATGACGGCATATCCGCGAACCGAATTGGAATCAGCGGCGGCGCCGAAGATCAGTGGCAGGCTCTCGCCGCGAAGTTCGAAATTGGGGGCCGTGGCGAGTCCGGTCAGGCGTTCACCGGCATGTCGCGTCTTCAGCAGACCATCCAGGTCGAAGATATCAATACCGCCATCGCGCGGCGCTGACAGGACGAAGCCGAGCGAAGGGGCGAGCGGGTCGGGGAGGAAGCCGACCATGCCGCCCCCCCCACCATTCACAGGCGTGAAGGCGGCAGTCACCGTCACCTCGACCGGTCCGCCCTCATCCAGCGGACTGGAGTTCTCGGCTGTCTCCTGCGTGTCGGGTCCGCAAGCGCTGAGCGCCAGAAGAGAAGCGCCTAGCGCGAAGGCTCGGGCCAGGGACCGCGGACCGCGAAGGTGCGACCGGGATAGCGCTGTACGTTGAAAAACAGAGTCGAACCGTCGGGACTGAAACATGGACCGCAAATCTCGCTTTTTTGACCTTCCGGCCCGGAGGCCGCATTGCGGGCAATCGTATACACCTCTCCTTGGGGCGTCACGCCGCGGATGTACTGGTCTTCAGGTCCGTCCTCAACAACGATGAGGTCGCCCCAAGGGGCAACGCAGAGATTGTCACAACGCTCCATCACGGCGGCGTCATGGCTTTGATAGAAAAGTTGAAGCCGGCCGGGCGCCGCGGATTCGCCGTTCTCGCCTTCATCGGGGCTTGGCTGGTAGCGCCAGATCTGGCCAAGCCGGTCCGGGCCGCCATCGGTACAGGCGAAATAACATTCATTCTCGCCCCACCAGATGCCTTCACCGCGGGTGAATTGCGCGGCGCCGCCGGCGATGGCGCGTATGGCGAGATCAGCGTCAGGCGCTTCGACATTGTCGAGGTCCACCCAGTCCACATCCAGCCATTCGCCGGGCTGGATTGTCTCGCTGTTCCAATTTCGTGTGTCGAGGCCCGGGCGCCCGCGGATCGCCAGGCCCTGAAGCCGTCCGCCTTCGACGAGCTGTTCCGGAACATTTGGCAGGAAACGATAGAAGGCGGCGCGGTTATATTCGTCTTCGGTCTCGTAGACGATGCCTGTGCGGGGGTCGACGGCAATGGCTTCGTGGCGGAACCGGCCCATGGCCTTGAGCGGGACAGGCTGAACCAGTCCTTCGGCTTCGGCCGGAACCTCGAAGATATAGCCATGTTCGACACCGGCCTGTGGGCCGGGATTGAGATCCGTTTCCTCGCAAGTCAGCCAGCTGCCCCAGGGCGTCGGACCGCCGGCACAATTATTCATTGTCCCGACGAGGGAGAGATACTCGTCCTCGACGGCCAGGGTCTCCGGGTTCAGGATGACATGGCTTGTGCCGCCAATATGTGGATTGCCGTCTTCGTCCCAGTCATGGACGAGGGCGCGATCAATTCGCTCAAGACCGCTATTGTCGGGCACGAAGGGCGATTTTTCAGTATCGCCAAGGCGCAGCTCGTGATTGCGGACCAGAACAAGCCGTCCATCGGCCTTCTGGAAACACGCCATGCCGTCAAAATCACCCGGCACGATGAGGCCGTCGCTCATCGGCTGACCGGCCGAGGAGATCACCTGATAGGTGAACCCGCGCGGTAGATCGACAAGCATGTCCGGATCAACACGCAGGGAACCCAGCCCCCTGACCTCATTGAAATAGCCTTGCTCTGCCGGATAGGGACGCTGGCAGCCGGCCAGGGCGGCCAGGCCAGAAAAGGCAAGGGTGGTGGCAGCGCTGCTGCGCAAGAAGTGGCGGCGGGACAGGGACATCGGCAACTCCGGGGACGTCGGGAACACGCTGTAATTACGTTAGATTCACGACGGAGACATGACGGTTATGCAGTATGCGGTACCATTTAACCGCATTGTTAGGTGTATAAAATTACAGCCAAAATCAGACACCTGCTTGACCAAGTCAAAAATGCCCTCTAAACGGCGCGCTCGAATTCAACCCGAGCCAAGCAGGCCTGAGGCAGGATCAATATGAAAACCATCTCCGTAAAACCGGCGGATGTCGAGAAGAAGTGGATCGTGATCGATGCGGAAGGCGCCGTTGTTGGCCGTCTCGCCGCGTTCGTCGCTACCCGCCTCCGCGGCAAGCACCGTCCGGATTATACTCCCCATGTCGACATGGGCGACAATGTCATCATCGTGAATGCCGAGAAGATTGTCTTCACAGGCAACAAGCGTGACGACAAGCGCTACTACCACCACACCGGCCACCCTGGTGGCATCAAGGAAAGCAGCCCGGCCAAGATTCTGGACGGTCGTTTCCCTGAGCGTGTGG
This sequence comes from Maricaulis maris, assembly GCF_049116555.1. GTDB lineage: Bacteria > Pseudomonadota > Alphaproteobacteria > Caulobacterales > Maricaulaceae > Maricaulis > Maricaulis maris_C. Next base: position 87,544 of record NZ_JAGDYT010000004.1, read on the forward strand.
TCGAGAAAGCTGTTCAGCGCATGCTGCCGAAAGACAGCCCGCTGGCCCGTCAGCAATTCTCGAACCTGCGCGTTTACGCCGGTCCCGATCACAAGCACGAGGCCCAACAGCCGGATGTGGTCGATTTCAAGTCCATGAACTCCAAGAATACGCGAGGCTGATATGTCAGAAGAAGCCCGCTCGCTCGAAGACCTCAAAGACGTCATCAAGGAAGCCGACGCCGGCACCGTGGTGGCTGACGAGTCCGTTCCGGCTGAGCCCAAAATCGATGAGCACGGCCGTTCCTATGCCACCGGCAAGCGCAAGAACGCGGTCGCCCGCGTCTGGATCAAGCGCGGCAATGGCAAGATCACGGTCAATGGCCGCGATCAGGAAACCTATTTCGCACGCCCGGTCCTGCGCATGCTGCTCCAGCAGCCGCTGCAGGCCGCCGAGCGTGTCGACGAGTTCGACATTGTCGCCACCGTCGTTGGCGGCGGTCTGTCCGGCCAGGCCGGTGCTGTGCGTCACGGCATCTCCAAGGCCCTCCAGCTGTTTGAACCGGGCCTGCGCCCGGTCCTGAAAGCCGGCGGCTTCCTGACCCGCGACAGCCGCGTCGTCGAGCGTAAGAAGTACGGCAAGGCGAAGGCCCGTCGTTCCTTCCAGTTCTCCAAGCGCTAAGCTTTACAGAACACAACGCATGCAAGACGGGCGGTGCCGCTGGCACCGCCCGTTTTTTATTTTGGCTATCTCACAGTCGCGGACGTGGCCGGGCCCGTGCCTGTTCGGCAAGACCGTTGGCAATATGGTCGAAGACCAGGCGGATACGGCGGCTGGTATTGAGTTCGCGGTGGGTGACCAGCCAGGTCTGGACCGGGATCGGAGGCAGAGCTGGCCAGACCTCCTCCAGGATGGAGTGCTGATCGATCCAGTCGCGTGTCATCGGCGTCACGCCGAGGCCTTGCATGGCCAGGGCGTGATGCACGGTCGAGCTGCCGCTGCTGATACGGAAATTATCCGGCGTCAGGTTTAGCCCGATCGCGTTGAGATGCTCGATCACGCGTTCATTTTGCTCGAAGCCGATGAAATCGAGTCGGTTGACGTCGTCCAGGCTGGTCGGACGACCGACGCGGTCGAGATAGTCCGGATGCGCATAGAGGTGGCCGGTGGTCTCGCTGACCAGGCGGGCGATAAGGTCCGGTTGTTCCGGGCGGGAATGCCGGATGGCGATGTCGGCCTCTCGCTTCTGCAGATCCTGCAATTCATTCGAGGCAATGATCTCGAGGCGGATACCTGGCGCTTCCTCGCGGATCCGCCTGATGATGGGCGGGAGATAGAAAGACGCCGTGATATTGGTCGCGGTGATGGTGACCAGGCCCTCAATGGCTCTCGACTGTCCGGACGCGGTCAACGAAATACGTTGGGCGGCCTCACCCATGGAGCGGACATGCTCGACCAGTTCCAGGGCCGCGCGGGTTGGCTGGGTGGCGCGGCGATTGCGCTCGAATAGGGTGACGCCCAGATCCGCTTCAAGCGCCGCTATCTGGCGGCTGAGGGTTGGCTGGGTCTGGCCCAGCGCTCGTGCTGCGGCGGAGAATGAGCCTTCCTCGATCGTGGCGAGGAGGGCGCGGATCTGATTCCAGTCGAAGGCGATGGCGTTCCAATTCATCTAAATGCGTATATCAGATGTCCGAATGCGGGCAATTTATATTCGCTCAACGTATGTCAAAACCGGGGTCTTGGTGGTTCGTACGTCGCGAACTTGCAGTGGAGACAAAGTCATGGGTCAAGCACATCGCTGGTGGGACAAGATTGCGGAGAAATACTCGAACCAACCGATTGCGGACGTCGAGTCCTGGGAGTTCAAGCTCTCGAAAATCCGTGAAACCCTGACGCCGGATTCGCGCCTGCTGGAATTCGGTTGCGGCACAGGCGGAACGGCCCGCCGTCTCGCGGATGCTGCAGGCTCCATCCTTGCGACGGACCTCTCGGGCGAGATGCTGGCGATTGCCGAGGCGCGGGGTGCCGAGGCCGCAATCGACAATATCAGCTATCAGCGCTCCGATTTTGTTGACCTGGATGCGCCGGAGGGCAGTTTCGACGTCGTCCTCGGCATGAGCATCCTGCACTTGCTGGAGGATCGTCAGGCCGCAATGGCCAAGGCGATGGCACTGCTTCGGCCAGGCGGCCTCTTCATCACCAGCACCGCCTGTTTGCTGGATGGTTATTGGTTCATGGTGCCAATCCTGCCGATCGGGCAATGGTTCGGTGCCTTTCCGCCGGTCAAGGCCTTCGGGACGCGGACGCTCAAGCAAGAGATTGTCGAAGCCGGGTTCGAAATCACCTATGACTGGCGCCCAAAACCCGGCGCGGCACTGTTCGTCATCGCCCGCAAACCGGCCTGAGCCTCGACCGAGCAGAGAGTGATAGCATGACTGAAACCCAGACCGCGCGAGATGCTGCCGTGGACGAAGCCCGCGGTTCAGGATTTGCTGCCGAGCTTGAGCGCGACCAGGCCCACCGGGAAAAGGCGAAATCGGTGCAGCCCTTGCGCCGATTACTGCCCTATATATTGCGCTATCCGGCCTTGCTGGCGGCCTTTTCGGTTTTTCTCTTCCTGGCGTCCGGTCTGACACTGCTCCTTCCCGCAGCCTTCCGTCTCGTGGTTGATTGCGGTTTTGCAGGCGCAACCCAGTCCGACGCCTGCGCCAGCCTGGGGGAAAGCTCGGGGCTTGGAATCTATTTCCTGGCCGGAATGGGGGTGGCGGTCCTGCTGGGTCTCGCCAGCGCCTTCCGCTTCTATTTCATCAGTCGGCTGGGTGAGCGTGTCGTGGCCGACCTGCGGCAGGATGTGTTTTCCCATCTGCTGTCGCTCGATGCGCGTTTCTATGCTGGGACGCGGACCGGCGAGGTGCTGTCGCGCCTGACCACCGATACAACCTTGATACAGACGGTCGTCGGATCCTCTATCTCGGTGGCGTTGCGGACCGTGGCGACCACGACCGGTGCCTTGATCCTGATGGTCGTTGTGAGCTGGCAGCTGGCGCTGCTCGTGCTGGCGCTCGGCCCTTTGATGCTGGGACCGATCATGCTGTTCGGGCGCCGGATCCAACGCCTGTCGCGCGTCAGCCAGGATAATCTGGCCGATGCCTCGGCGCGGGCCGGCGAGACCTTGCAAGCAATCCAGACAGTACAGGCCTTCACCCGCGAGCGCGAGGAATCCCACCGGTTTGGCAAGGCTGTTGAAATGACCTTTGCCTCGGCGATGCGGCGCATCAATGTCCGCTCCTTCATGACCGCCTTGATCTTCTCGGTCATACTGACCGGATTGATCGCGGTGCTGTGGTTTGGTGCCGTTCAGGTGCAGGCTGGCGCCATCACGCCCGGCGCCATGACCCAGTTCGTGATGTACGCCTTTGTCGCGGTGAGCGGTGTCGGCATGCTCACCGAGACCTATACCGAGATGATGCGGGCGGCCGGTGCCACCGAGCGTCTGATGGAATTGCTGGTTGCGCGCACCTCACTGCCCATTGCGTCGCCGGCCGAGGAACTGGCCGAGCCCGTTGAAGGCGCGATAGCGTTCGATGCCGTCAGCTTTGCCTATCCGGGGCGGGAGGCGGACCCGGCTCTGCGTGAGGTCAGCTTCGATGCCAGGCCCGGCGAGACGGTCGCCATTGTCGGGCCGTCCGGCGCTGGCAAGACGACATTATTTCAGCTTCTGCTGCGCCTGCATGATCCTCTTGCCGGCCGGATCTGTCTGGATGGACACGATATCAAGCAGCTCGATCCGCACGCCTTGCGCGAAAGGCTGGCCATCGTGCAGCAAAATGCGCCGCTCTTCTCGGGAAGTGTGGCCGACAATATCCGCTTCGGGCGCCCCGACGCGAGTGATGCCGACGTCCAGGCCGCGGCTCGGGCCGCCAATGCCGACGCCTTCATTCAGGCATTGCCGGAGGGCTATGACACATCGCTGGGCGAGCGGGCCGCTAGCCTGTCTGGTGGTCAGCGCCAACGTATCGCCATCGCCCGCGCCATCCTGCGCGATGCCCCGGTTCTGCTGCTTGACGAGGCGACCAGCGCCCTGGACTCAGAGAGTGAGCAATTGATCCAGGCAGCCGTCGAGACGCTGTCCGAAGGGCGAACAACCCTGGTTATCGCCCACCGACTGGCGACCGTGCGCTCGGCAGACCGGATTATCGTCCTGGAGAACGGGCAAGTGGTCGATACCGGTCGCCATGACGACCTGCTGCAGCGCGGCGGTCTCTACGCCCGATATGTCGAGCTGCAATTCGGTCAGACTGACGGCTAGACCGCCGGTTCCTGTTCGGTCGACTTCGACGGCTTGGCGTCGCTTCGTACGAGAACATTGCGACCGGGTGCCTTGCGGATCGCCTTCAGCAGGCCATCACCGGGTGTGCGTGCAGGGACATCGTCGCCCGAGCGGTCAAACAGCCAAGCGCGCCAGTCGCCCCACCAGGAGCCGGGATGCTCTGACGCGCCCTCGATCCAGTCTTCGACGGTCTCGGGCAGGGCATCATTGGTCCAGTACTGGTATTTGTTCGCGTCGGGGTGATTGATCACGCCGGCAATATGTCCGGAGCCCGCCATCATGAAGCGGGCCGGGCCGCCAAACAGGCGGGCAGCGCGATAAACGGACGGGTAAGGCGCGATATGGTCTTCCCTGGAGGCCTGAATATAGACCGGTGTCTTGACGGCGCCGAGATCCAGGGTGTGGCCGCCGAGCTCGAGCTCGCCCTTCGCCAGGCGGTTATTCTTGTAGAAGTTGTCGAGATACCAGAGGTGTAGTGCCTTGGGCATGCGCGTCTGGTCGGCATTCCAGAACAGAAGGTCGAACGCCTGAGGCTGACGGCCGAGCAGGTAGTTGTTGACCACGAAGGACCAGACAAGATCGTTCGAGCGAAGCAGGTTGAATGTGTCCGCCATCGAGCGACCGTCCAGAACACCTCCCTGGCTGTCCATGATGCGTTCGATTTCCTTGAGCCAGACATCATCAATGAAGATGAGCAGATCACCGGCCTTTTCGAAGTCCGACTGGGCCGCGAAGAAGGTTGCCGAGGCAATTCGTTCTGACTGGCCTTCCGCCTCAAGCCAGGCCATGGCGGAGGAGAGGAGGGTGCCCGCGACGCAATAGCCGACAGCATTGACCGCGGTTTCACCGGTGGCAGCCTCGATCGCGTGGAGGGCCGCAAACAGCCCCTCATGCATGTAATCCTCGAAGGTCTTGTCCTTGAGCTCGGGGCCCGGATTGACCCAGGAAATCAGGAAGACGGTGAAGCCCTGATCGACCAGCCAGCGGATCATGGAATTCTTTTCGCGCAGATCCATGATGTAGAATTTGTTGATCCAGGGAGGCGCGATTAGCAGCGGACGCGCCTTCACGCTTTTTGTTGTCGGCGCGTATTGGATCAACTCCATCAGATCGTTCTCGAAAACGACTTTGCCTGGCGTCGTCGCCATGTCGCGGCCGACCTTGAAACCGTCCGTGTCAGTCTGGGTGAGCGCCAGCCGTCCATCGCCTGCCGCGAGATCATCGAGCAGGTTCTGCAAGCCCTTGGTCAGGTTCTCTCCCTGGCTCTCCATGGTTGCGCGGAGCACGTCGGGATTGGTCAGGGCAAAATTGGTGGGCGACAGCGCATCAGTCATCTGTTTGGTGAGAAACTCGACTTTGCGCTTGGTCCGCTCATCGATGCCGTCGACGCTGCCGACCAGGCCCATCAGGAAATGCTGGTTGAGCAGATAGGATTGCTTGATCGCGTCGAAAACCGGGTTTTCCGACCAGTCAGCCGAGCGCCAGCGCTTGTCGCCGGGTTCGGGCCTGATGGCTGGGGTCGCGGGCGAATCACTGGCCATCATCCGTTTGGTCGTGTTCGACCAGAGATCGATATAACCTTTCATGAGATCGGCCTGGGCCTGCATCATGAGATCGGGCTGTTCAGCAATCTTCGCCCAGACTTCCTGGAATTCCGGCGCCGAGTGAAAGGGGTCGGCATTGGGCAGGACCGGATCGCCCTCAATCGCCTTGCGCATGACGTCTGACATCAGGTGTTGCGACTTCAACGAGGCCTGCATCAGATTGCGCGAAACCTTGTCGAGCGTCTCGAATTCCTTTTCGGAGAACGCCGCCCAACCAGGCGTGTCAGCCTTGTCATCAGGCTTGCCGGGGTTCTTGTTCTTGTCATTTCCCGACGTGTCGCTCATGGCAATCCCTTGTGATCAACAGGTGACTCAGACCCTTATCAGCGTATAGAAAGCGCGACGCGCGTCCAGCGCGAGGAGAGCCCATGAAACATGTCCTGTTCGTCCTGTGTGTGACGCTCGGTTCTGGCGGCTGCGCCGTGGTCGACATGCCGGCGTCCGATGATGCCAATCCAAGCTGGGTTGATGAGCGCCTCGCTCGTGCCGGGGATAGACGAGAAGCACCGTCCGTGGTACCGGTAACATCCCTTCCACAGAGCGAAGCGGGGGCCATGGATGCTGCCACGCAGCGCCTGCTCGATGAGCGCGCCGCCATGCAGGCCGAGGCCGTGCGCCGCGAAGAGGAAAACCGGCGTGGGGACGCCAGTGATTTTGTGAGTGACGGGCAGGCACGAACCCAGCCTCCCCAGCAATAGGATCGGCGTAAAGCCGCCCGTACCGGACACGGACGGGATGATGAGGAAGACGAAATGAGCGACACGCAAGCCCTGACCAATCTGGCCTTTCAGGCCGTTCGTGCGGCTGAGCACGCAGCCGTGGCAGCCTATGGCTGGATCGGGCGTGGTGAAAAGGAATTGGCAGACCAGGCCGCAGTCGACGCGTTGCGCACAGGCCTGAACGCCATGCCCATGAAGGGGCGGATCGTGATTGGCGAAGGCGAGCGAGACGAAGCGCCAATGCTCTTCATTGGTGAGGAAGTCGGTACGGGCGAGGGCCCCGAGATCGACATCGCGCTGGATCCACTTGAAGGCACGACGCTGACCGCAAAAGGCCAACCCAATGCGCTGGTCCTGGTCTCCTTCGCGCTCCGTGGCGGTCTGCTGCACGCGCCGGATACCTATATGGACAAGATTGCTGTCGGCCCGGGTTTGCCGGCTGGAGTGATCGATCTCGATGCCTCGCCAGCGGACAATGTCCGCAATCTGGCCAAGGCCAAGGGTGTCGACACGTCCGAGATCACGGTCTGTATCCTCGAACGCGAACGTCACCAGCCCATCATGGATGGTGTGAAATCGGTCGGTGGGCGCATTCGCCTGATTCCGGATGGCGATGTTGCCGGCGGTATGGGGACGGCGGGCCTTGGTGCCGGTGTCGACCTCTATATCGGCCAGGGCGGCGCCCCTGAAGGTGTCCTGCTCGCCTCTGCCCTGCGCTGTATTGGTGGTCAGATGCAGGCGCGCCTCGTCTTCCGTAATGATGATGAACGGGCGCGCGCAGCCCGTACCGGGGTGACGGATCTCGATCGCAAATATGACGTCGCCGAGTTGGCGGCGAGCCATTGTCTTTTCGTTGCCGCCGGCGTCACCGATGGTGATCTGGTCGATGGCGTGCGCAAGGAAGGCGATCTGGTCCATACGCATACGCTTTTGCTCGACTCAGCCGATCATTCCGTCCGCCGTATCCGGTCAGCCCGACCGGCGGCCTGATCGATGGTGTGATGCGCGACGACAATCCGACACAATCCGGCGGCTCATCTCCACTCCTGGGGGTGAGCCGTTCGCTATCCGGCAAGCGCTGGAGACTGCGCGAGGCGGATGAGGGCGAGATTGTCACCATAGCCCGTCAGCAGGGCGTGCCCGATGCGCTCGCGCGGGTCATGGCGGCCAGGGGTATTACCGCGCAAGGCGCAGCGGGCTATCTCACGCCGCGCTTGCGTGACAGCTTTCCCGACCCCGCCGATTTCGCGGATATGGACAAGGCTGCCCGTCTCGTGTGGGAGGCGATCGAGACGGAACGGCCGATGGCGATTTTCGCCGATTACGATGTCGACGGTGCGACCTCGGCCGCGCAACTCATCCGATATTTCAGGCATTTCGACCAGGATGCGGACATTTACGTGCCGGACCGTGTGGAGGAGGGGTATGGCCCGTCGGGCGAGGCTTTCGAAACGCTGAAAGCGCGCGGGGCGGAGCTCGTCATTACCGTGGATTGCGGCGCGGCCGCCCACGCGGCCCTGGAGCATGCTGCGACCATCGATCTCGACGTCATCGTCATCGACCACCATTTGATGGATGCGGAAATGCCGCCCGCCGCCGCCCTGGTCAATCCCAACCGGGCCGACGACAAATCCGGTTGCGGTCATCTCGCTGCGGCCGGGGTAACTTTTGTATTTCTCGCCGCACTCAATCGCGAAGGCCGTCGACGTGGGGCCATCACGCCTGACAATGAGCCCAATCTGCTCGACTGGATCGATCTGGCCGCCCTCGGCACGATATGTGATGTCGTGCCGCTCACCGGCATCAATCGTGCGATCACCGCCCAGGGCCTGAAGGCGATGACCGGCTGGCGTAATCTCGGTCTGCGAAGTCTGGCCGAAAAGTCGGGCGTGGAAGGTGAGGCGACGACCTATCATGCCGGCTTCCTGATCGGGCCGCGTATCAATGCCGGTGGCCGGGTCGGCAAATCGGATCTCGGCGCTACCTTGCTGACCACCGAGGATGAGGCTGTGGCCCGGCGCATTTCCGATCAACTCGACCGGCTCAACGCCGAGCGTCGCGCCATCGAGGCGGAGGTGTTGGACGCTGCAAGCGCCCAGCTTGAAGCTCAGGCATCGGACCGGGCCATTCTGATTGCTGCCGGCGAGGGCTGGCACCCCGGCGTGATCGGGGTTGTGGCCGGCCGGCTCAAGGAACGTTTCGACAAGCCCGTCATCGTTATCGGGATTGATCGCGAAGCGACACCCCCCGTCGGCAAGGGGTCCGGTCGCTCCGTACCCGGTGTAAATCTCGGCGGTGCAATCGCCGCGGCCCGCGAGGCCGGCCTGCTGCTCTCCGGTGGCGGTCACGCCATGGCCGGGGGGCTCAGCGTCGATCCGGACCGCATAACAGAGCTCGTCGCCGATCTTGACATGCGTCTGGCACCTGAACTCGCAGCCGCAGCCGATGCCATGGCGCTGAAGGCCGATGGTGTCTTGTCGGCCTCCGGGTTCACGCTCGAGCTCGCGCGCATGCTGGAACAGGCTGGTCCTTACGGGCAGGGCAATGCGGAACCGCGCTTTGTCCTGCCAAGGATGCGGGTCAGCTTTGCCAAGCGAGTGGGCACGGATCATGTCCGTTTCACGCTCAGTGATAGCGACAGCCGTCGGGTCGACGGCATTTGCTTTCGCTGTGCCGATACGCCAATTGGCGAGGCCCTGCTGGCTGCGGGCCCGGACTTGTTCCACGCTTTGGGTCGCCTTAAGCTGGACAGCTGGCAAGGCCGGGAACGCGTGCAGCTCCACTTGGAAGACCTCGCAACTGCAGCGGAATGATTTTTTGCAGAAATCCCGCTTGCAAGGATGCTCAGGCTTTTCTATACGACGGCCCTCACATCGCTGCGGTCCCTTCGTCTATCGGTTAGGACGCCAGGTTTTCAACCTGGAAAGAGGGGTTCGATTCCCCTAGGGACTGCCACGATGTCCTCCCCTTACAGATGATGATGCGAGATCAGCCGGTCGCCATGCCCATTGCGCGGGCAGTCAGGGTTTGCCTCTGCGCGGGGCGCGGGCTATAGGCCCACACCGAAACCGAAAGCGGAGCGTACGGGCATGGCCCATCTGTCGACCAAATCCTATGGCAATGAGCGCGGTCTTTCCTGTTGCTCTCGGCAGTGGGCTGCGGACAGCCATTGCGCGCTCCTTCACGGTTATTCCTTCGGCTTCAACTTCGTGTTCGCCGCGGAACAGCTCGACAAGCGGGGCTGGGTGCTGGATTTCGGCAAGGGCGGTTTCGGACCGATCAAGGAGTGGCTGCATGACATGTTCGACCACTCACTGCTGGTTGCGCTTGATGATCCCGAGCGGCCGATGCTTGAAGCGCTCGGCGAGCGCGGCCTGGCCAAGATACGTCTTGTCGAGGGTACGAGCTGTGAGCGTATGGCCGAGCTGGCCTTTCACAAGGCGTCTGAGATCGTGGCCACGGCGACGGGTGGCCGCTGCTGGGTCGAGTCGGTGGAATGTTCCGAGCATGCCTCGAATTCAGCGATCTATCGCTCCGCTGCAGCGGTTGAGCGTTTCGCCCAGACCGAGCGTTTGCAGGCCTCGCTGACCGAAGATTGAGACTCAGCGGTTATCCGGCTCAATGCTCCAAATAAATTGACGTGTTTTGATGTGTTCACGGAGCAAATGCGAGTGCATGGCCGGATGTAGGTGCATAAAAAATTCGCCTGATACGGGAAAAATGCACATTACCGAACTGTCATTGAAAGCGCATCAAGTAGCGTGGAGAAATCTCCAAAACCACAAGATATAGTAGTTGAAGGGGTGCGAATGGCTCGCACTATCAATATTTAGCTCGGCGCCAATATGCCCCAGAGCCGAATTCACCTTCTCTTAACCTATCAATTTGTGTAACAATCTTTCGCTCGAGGGTTGTTTAAGCGAGTGACATTATGGTTTTGGCTCACGAAGTGTTTGAAGACACGGAGATGCTTGAGCTCGAAGGCCGGGTAAAGTGGTACGATCCGGCTCGGGGCTACGGGTTTATCGATGCAAGTGACGGGCAGGGGGACATCCTGCTTCATGCGAGCTGCCTCAGGCGGTTCGGGCAAGGTCCGGCGCTTCCCAACGCGAAAGTGCTTTGCAAGGCGGTCCAGGGCGACAAGGGCCGACAGGCGGTCGAATTGGTTGAGATGGTCGGCGGCGATGCCGAAGCCGAGACGCGACCACGGCGTTTCCATCCTTATGCCGTTACAAACGCGCCTTTCAGCGAGGCCGTGGTGAAATGGTTCGACGCGCTGCGTGGATACGGTTTTGTCACCTGCGACGAGGTCGAGGGTGACGTCTTCCTGCACGCAGCCACTCTGCGGCGCGCGGGGCTGGAAGACATCCAGCCCGGTGATCGCCTCGAGGTTCGCTGTGTCGAGGGCCCCAAGGGCGCGCTGGCCGCGGAGATCAAGGCTGCCGGCGCGGCCTGAGTATCAGGGGCGGGTGACCTGCGTCGCCCGCCGCCTTCCCTTGCGTTTGACCGTTGCGCGCCTACGGGTGCGCGGTTAGCTTGCGGCCATGCGAACCCTGATCCTTTCCAGCCTTCTGGCTCTTGGTCTGGCCGGCGCCGTTTCGGCCCAGCCCGGCACTCCTCAACCTGCTCTTGACCCGACTGCGCAGGATGCGCCGATCATATTCGGTGGTCCCGATGTCGTCCGGATCGACACGGCGAGCGGTGACAGTCATGTCATCATGGCGGAAATCGCGACGACGCTTGACCAAAAGCAGCGCGGGCTGATGTGGCGCGAGAGCATCGAGCCGGGCACGGGCATGTTGTTTGAGTACGCGCCGCCGGAGTCAGCCTCCATGTGGATGCGGAACACGCTGGTGGATCTGGATATTGTTTTCATCGATCCGGAGGGCAGGATTGTGAAGATCATTGCCTACGCCCAGGCCGAATCGCTGCGCAGTCTTGCTGCGGAAGCCAGTGTTTCTGGGGTCTTGGAGCTGGGCGCGGGGCAGGCGATCGAGCTGGGACTGCGTCCGGGTGACAGTGTTCATCACGCCATTTTCGGTAATGATGGCGAGCCGGCAGCGGTCTTGGACGACGACAATGCTGCAGAGGAAAGCCCTGTCGAGGCGCAGTAGGCTTGCCTTAATCGGAACTCGCTTACATAAGGACACTCAGTCGGGGCGTGGCGCAGTCTGGTAGCGCATTCGCTTTGGGAGCGAAGGGTCGCAAGTTCGAATCTTGCCGCCCCGACCATTTGCCGGGCCTTCGCAGGGTCCCGCCCGGCAATGTCGTGATATGATTGGGAGAGACGCATGTTCGCAAAGATCTATCGTCCCGCACGCAATGCGATGCAATCCGGTCGCGGCAAGACCAAAAGATGGGTGCTCGAATTCTCGCCTGAGATGGCCAAGCGCCCCGACCCTCTGATGGGCTGGACCTCGTCCTCGGACATGCGCGGCCAGATCAAGCTGACTTTTGACAGCCAGGAAGATGCCGTGGCCTATGCCAAGCGTCAGGGTATCCCCTTCCAGGTCGTCGAGCCGCACGAACCGAAGCGGTACGCGAAATCCTATGCCGATAATTTCTCGGCCGATCGCAAACAGCCCTGGTCGCACTAGGCGCCTCGCCTGACAGTTTTCAGCTTCCGTAGCTCAACCGGATAGAGCGCCCGCCTTCTAAGCGGATGGTTGCAGGTTCGAGTCCTGCCGGAAGCGCCAGCTTTCCAGCGCACGACAACTCACGCCGCGGCCCCGTCCTGAGCGGGCGGGCTCGTCCGGGTCAGCGTGTGGCCGCGACAGCTGCGAAACCGCGCTCCAGATCGGCGATCAGGTCTTCGGGAGCCTCGAGGCCGATGGAGAGACGAAGCAAGGCGCCGTCATGCCTGTGGTCGGTCTTCGAGCGCTTCAATTGAGGATCGCAGTGGATGGCGAGGCTTTCATAGCCGCCCCAGGAAAAGCCCATGCCGAAGACTTCCAGCGCGTCCAGAAAGCGCTCCGACATCGCCACATCCCAGCCCGGGGCCTCAAAGGCAAATAGACCGCAGGCACCGGTGAAATCGCGCGAGAAAATGGCATGGTCCGGATGATCCGGGCGGGCCGGGTGTCGAATGGGCCCGACCTCTGGCCGGGTGGCGAGCCAATCGGCGATGGCCAGGCTGCTGGCAGCGCTGCGCTCCATGCGGACCGCCATCGAACGCAGACCGCGCAAGGCGAGATAGGCATCGTCCGGCCCGGTGTGGAAACCGAAGGCGCGCTCGGTGGTTTGCAGTCTCTGGAACAAGGTCTCGTCGCGCGCGACGACAGCGCCCATGAGAAGATCGGAATGCCCGCCCACATATTTGGTCAGGGCCTGGACCGCGTAATCGACGCCAAGCTGAAGCGGTTTGAAAGTCAGGCCGGCGCTCCAGGTATCGTCGATGATCGTGGTGACACCCTTGTCCCGGGCGACTTTCGCGATCGCCGGCACGTCCTGCATTTCCATCGTCAGGGAGCCCGGGCTTTCCAGCAGGATGGCCTGGGTTTTGTCGGTGATAAGGTCACCGATCTCGGCGCCCATGCGCGGCGCGAAGAAACGAGTTGAGATTCCATAGCGCGACAACTGGGTCAGCAGGAAATTGCGGACAGGCCCGTAGATACAGTCGGCGGCCAGGACTTCTCCGCCAGCCTCGGTCGCGGCAAGGATGGACAGCGTATTGGCCATCAGCCCGGACGAGGTGAGGGCAGCGCCCGCTCCCCCCTGCAATTGGGTGAGCGCCGTGCGCAAGGCGTCATGCGTCTCCAGACCGACCCGGCCATAATGCTTGCGACCTGGCGGGAAGTCGTAGAGAGCGGCGGCCGACGGCGCCAACATCGTCGATCCCCGCGCGACGGAAGGATTGACCTGTCCGCGCTCATCATGCGGTCGGCCCAGGCGGGTGAGGCGGGTATCGTCTTTCATGGCGCGGCGCGTCCCGTTTCGATTTCGGTGTCGGGACAGCTGCCCCATTCGCTCCAGGATCCGTCATAGACGGCGGAATCGTATCCCAGACAATCCAGTGCCAGCGAAACAATGCAAGCCGTGACCCCAGAGCCGCAGCTCGTGATAGCCGGCCGGTCCGGATCAAATCCGGCTCGGGTGAAGAGGGTTTCCTCGACCCGGAGCTTCCCCTCCGGCGTCAGCAAGGTCGTGTAGGGCAGGTTTCGCGCGCCAGGCATATGCCCACCTCGCATGTCCGGGCGCGGTTCGGGTATACGCGCCGCAAAACGGGCCTTGCCGCGGGAATCCAGGATCTGGCTCCGTCCGGATTCGACCGCCGCGATGACACTGTCCCGGTCCGCGAGGCGGTCTGGCATCAGGGCCGCCTCGAAATCACCGTCCGTCCAGCTCGATGCTGGCCGGTCTGCGACCGGCCCCGACGCGGCTATCCAGGCCGGCAGGCCGCCGTCAAGAACGGCGACATTCTCATGTCCCATGACGCGGAACATCCACCAGACCCGGGCGGCGCTGAACAGGCCGAACCGGTCATAGACGATCAGCTTGCTGGCACCATTGATCCCCAGCTTGCGGGCGTGACGGGTAAACTCCGGGGCCGTCGGCAACATGTGCGGCAGCGGGTTGGCAGTGTCCTTGACGGTATCGATATCGAACGGACGAGCGCCGGGAATATATCCATCTGCCCCATCCTGTGGCCCCGCTGGGAAGGTCCAGCTGCCATCCAGGAAGATTGTGTCGGGGTCGGACAGCCGCGAAATTGCCGCGCTGGCGTGGATCAGGCTTTTGCACATCAGGCGAGCCAGGCCGGTACGGGCAGACCTTTTTCGCGCAGGAAATCCGGATTGTAGAGTTTGGATTGGTAGCGTGCGCCGTGATCACAAAGAATCGTCACGATCGTATGGCCCGGCCCCAGATCGCGCGCCATGTGCATGGCGCCGGCGATATTGATCCCGGAAGATCCGCCCAGACACAGCCCTTCCTTCTGGGTCAGGTCGAAAATGATCGGCAGGGCCTCTTCATCCCGAATACGATAGGCGCGGTCGACCCGGATCCCCTCGAGATTGGCTGTCACCCGGCTCTGGCCGATTCCTTCCGTGATCGACGTGCCTTCAGCCTTGAGCTCGCCATCCTTGAAGAACCCGTAGAGGGCCGCGCCGCCCGGCTCGGCAATCCCAATTTGGACATTCTCCCGCTTGGCCTTCAGGCCCTGGGAAAGGCCGCCGAGCGTGCCTCCGGATCCAACGGCACAGATGAAGCCATCCAACTTGCCCTCGGTCTGGTCCCAGATTTCTTGCGCCGTTGTGGCAGCGTGGAAATCGCGATTGGCGGTATTGTCGAACTGGTTGGCCCAGATCGCACCATTGGGTTCGCTCTCATTCAGCTCGGCAGCCAGCGTGCCGGAATAGCGAGCATAATGATTGGGATTGGCGTAGGGCACAGCATCCACTTCGATCAACTCGGCCCCGAGCAATCGAATGGCATCCTTCTTCTCTTTGGACTGGGTGCGTGGAAAGACAATCACGACCCGATAGCCGAGGGCCGCTCCAACGAGGGCCAGACCGATCCCGGTATTGCCGGCCGTGCCTTCCACAATCGTGCCGCCAGGGCGCAGCGCACCACTGGCTTCCGCTGCGCGAACAATGCCCAGAGCTGCGCGATCCTTGATGGATCCGCCCGGATTGAGAAACTCCGCCTTGCCGAGGATTTCGCACCCCGTGGCGTTCGAGGCGGCGTTCAATCGTATCAGCGGGGTATGGCCGATCAGGTCTATAACGCTGCGGGCAGGTTGCACGGGCAAGTCTCCTTGGCTGGGGCTGACCAGTCTCAGTTGGTGTCGCGGATGGAAAAGAAAATGGCAAGGCCTGCAATCCGGATCCTGCTTCAGCGCGTAGTTCAATCATGACCCGCCATACTTCAATGCTTCAAGCCATCCCGCTCGCCCTCGCCATGGTCAACCTTGCGACGCCTGGCGCGCTTGCTGACACGCCGGATGACGTCACCTTTGATGTGTTCCGGAACGGTTCGCCCTTCGGTGAACACCGCGTTGAGTTCTCCGAGCGACCCGATGGACGGATGGAAGTTGAGATCGATATCGGTCTGCGGGTCGGTTTCGGACCGGTGACCGTCTTTCGCTATGAGCATGAATCCGAGGAGGTCTGGGACGGAGGCGAGCTGGTCTCGCTGACGGCCTCGACGCTGAAGGATGGTGATCGCACTCGTTACGCGCTTTCTCGTGATGAAGAGGGGCGTTTGATCTCGCAGGACGGCTTGATCGAAGACCTGGTCCCCTCCAGTCACTGGTCAGGCTATATGGCGGGCCTGCCGGCTGTGCTCAACACCGAGACCGGCGAGCCAATGGACGTCACGATCGAGGATCTGGGCATGGACCGGATCGAGACCGGGAGTGGTCTGATCGACGCCCGTCGCTACCGGATGACCGGCTCCGTCACGGTCGACCTTTGGTATGACGCAGAGGGCCGCTGGGTGGGCTGTGCCTTCTCTATCCGCGGCCAGAATATCGTCTACCGCCTTCGCGATAGCTGAGTTCAGGAGGCCGCGTCCGCCTCGGCTGCCGCGCTCGCGGCGCGTTCTTTCATGTGCTGATAAGCGGCCAGAGCGCTCTCGCGTCCCAGCTTCAGATCGACGATCGGGTGCGGATAGGTCTTGCCGAGTGTCACACCGGCCATGGCGAGAATACCATCCGGCTGCTCCCAGGGTGCATGGATCGCCTTGCTGCCGAGTTCGGCCAGCTCCGGAACCCAGCGTCTCACATACGCGCCGTTCGGGTCGAATTTTACGCCCTGGCTTACCGGATTGAATACCCGAAAATAGGGGGCCGCATCGGCGCCGGATCCGGCGACCCATTGCCAACTCGCTGCATTCACATTGAGGTCGGCATCGACCAGGGTATCTTCGAACCAGACCATGCCGTCGCGCCAGTGAACGCCGAGATGCTTGATCAGGTAGGACGCGACGATCATCCGGGTGCGGTTGTGCATCCAGCCCGTCTGCCAGAGCTGGCGCATCGCCGCATCAATGATGGGCACGCCGGTCTGCCCGCGCTTCCACGCCGCCAGCCCGTCATCATTCTTGCGCCATGGAAAATGATCGAACTGGCGGTTGAAATTGGCCTCTCTCAAATCGCCGAAATGGAATGCGAGATAGAGGGCGAAGTCGCGCCAACCGACTTCTGAGAGGAATTTTTCCATCGGCTGGAACGCGCCACCGCGTTCGGCGTGATCACGGGCCCGATGCCACACGGTTCTCGGTGAAATCTCACCCCAGGCGAAATGTGGGGAAAGGCGTGATGTGCCTTCGCGGTCGGGGCGGTCGCGATCCGTGGGGTACGCGCTCATGGGACCGCGGAGGAAGGCGTCGAGCTTGGCGTGGGCACCCGCCTCGCCAGGCGACCAGTCCCGCTCAAAGCCACGGGCCCAATTGGGGCGGCTGGGCAACAGGCCCCAATCCTCCAGCGCCTCGCTGGCGACCTCTCTACCTTTGATCAGCCGTGTGGGCGCAGGCAAGGGCGCGCGCGGATCAAGGGTCCGCAGCGCCGCCTTCCAGAACGGCGTGAAAACGCGATAGGGCTTGTCGGACCCATTGAGATGACAGGCCGGGTTGATGAGTGTGCTGCCTCGAAATGCGCGAGGCTTTATCCCCAAGCCCTCTAGCTTTGTGGCGAGACGTCTGTCGCGCGCATCAATCTCGGGCCGGTCGGCGCGGTTCCAGTAGACTTCGCCACATGCTGCTTCGCGAGCCAGGGCAGGCAATATGTCGGCTGGATCACCGCTCCGCAGGATCAGGCGTGCGCCGCGTGCCGACAAGTCTTCGGCGAGGCGTTCGAGGGAGTGGTGCAGCCACCAGCGTGAAGCGGCGCCCGGGGCCGTTGCTGTTTCCCCCTCGGTTTCATGGATGAACACGCAGACAAGGTTATGCCCGCTGCGAACTGCGGCATGAAGCGCCGGATTATCAAGGATGCGAAGGTCTCGCCGAAACCAGAGGAGGGCGGTATCGGTGGCGCTGGAACTTGCCATTCTTGTCCTGTCGCTCAATAAGGGCCTTGTCTCGCTACGTCATCGATCCGATATCGGATCAGTCGAGCGACAGCATTCGCGTCCACAAGGAGAGCCCGCGTGAGCCAGGTCAATTCCGTCATTTCCATCCCGCGTCCCGGTCGCAATCCGATCGAGATCGGCAATGACCGCAAACTCACGATGATTGCGGGGCCGTGCCAGCTTGAAAGCCGCCAGCATGGGTTGGAGGTTTCGGCTCAATTGCGTGAGATCGCCGATCGTCTGGATGTCGGCCTGATCTACAAGACCTCCTTCGACAAGGCGAACCGCACCAGTATCAAGGCGCAACGCGGCCTCGGCCTTGAGGCTTCACTCCCGGTCTTTGCAGAGATCCGCGAGACGAGCGGACTGCCAGTGCTGACGGATGTGCATTCCGAAGAGCAGGCGCGGATCGCCGCTCAGGCGGTCGACATTCTCCAAATCCCGGCCTTCCTCTGCCGTCAGACCGACCTCTTGATTGCGGCGGCCGAGACGGGCAAGCCAATCAACGTCAAGAAGGGCCAATTCCTGGCGCCCTGGGACATGAAAAATGTGATCGAGAAGATCGCGGCGGCGGGAAATCCCAATATCATGGCGTGTGAGCGCGGCGCCAGCTTTGGCTATAACACTCTGGTATCGGACATGCGCTCGCTGCCGATCATGGCGCAGTTTGGCGCACCGGTGGTCTTCGATGCGACCCACTCGGTCCAGCAGCCCGGCGGTCAAGGTGCGTCTTCGGGTGGTCAGCGCGAGTTTGTGCCGACCCTGGCCCGCGCAGCGGTGTCGATCGGTGTCGCCGCTGTCTTCATGGAAACGCATCCGGATCCTGACAACGCGCCATCCGATGGCCCGAATATGGTGCCGCTTGATCAATTCGAGGCTCTGGTGAAGCGCCTGCTGGAATTCGACGCGCTCGCGAAAGGGCTGTAGCCAGCCGGCTCAGAACTCGCGCCGGTCCGGGATCGGGACAACAGGCGCATCCTCGACATCCTCGACGCTCTCGAGAGGCGGCGCCCAGCGACGTTCTTCTTGCAGGATACTGATCAGCGTAAAGGCGCGTTGGGCGGCATCCAGGCGCAAGTCCTCGTAGAAGAGGTTGAAGGGCGGCTCCCTGAAGTCCTCGGCTAGGCGATTCGGCCTTTGCAGGTCACGGTGACGGGGCTCGTCGACAAAAAGGATCCCGTCTGCGCACTGCGCGCCTGTCTGTCCGGGGATCGGAGCGGGCGTCGTATCCGGCGGCAAGCCTTCAGCGGCCACACCGCCGCGATGCTGACGCGCCGAGGCATATTCACTGGTCCGCGTGCCCAGGACCGGATTGATGCACAACAGACCCCGTCCTTCCACAAAGGCCAGATTGCGATCCGGGGTCCAGCTCATCGTGCGTTCGGTGAGAATGCGAATTCGGTCAGATTCCTCTGTCTGTGCATAGGAATAGGCAAAGACACAGCGAACATCTTCCGCCGTTTCGCAGGGCGGTATGTCGGCAAGCGCGTCAGAGAACAAGTCGAGCGGGACAGGTGCGTCAATGATATAGGCAGCCACCAACCGGCTGCGAAGCGTTTGATCCCGCGCGAAGCGGTCGATCAACAAGCCGAGCGCGTGAAACCCGCCCTGGCCGACGCCAGAGAGAATGATTGGACGATCGGGGCCGATGTCTTCCAGAAAAGCGTCGAGGGCCCGCGCGACATCCTCATGGGCAAACAGGCGAGCCTGAACGCTGTCCTCCCGGTTGTTCATGAAGGCGTAGAGCGCGGCCTGCCGGTAGCGTGGCGCAAACAGGACGCCGGAACGCGCGAAGGGGGCCGCGTAATTGGGCAGAGCGATATCGATGACCTGGCGATTTGCGCTTTCCTTGTCGAGCGCCCCATTCCAGTTGGCACCGCCGGAATAGGTGGTCGGATGGACGAAGAAGACTGCAGCTTCATCGGGATCGCTGAAAGCGCCCTGCGCGAACCACGCGTCCGCTGCGGCGTAATCTGCCGGCGGGGGGGGGCTATAGGTCTGGAATGGTTCTCCGGGGTCCTGGAACGTCTGGAAAATCTGGTCGCGTAGCAACCAGCCAGCCAGAGCCGCAACGACCAAGACGCCGAGGCTCCCGGCGACGATCATCCAGCGCGCGATCGAGATCGGATTGGCGAGCATGTCGAGGCTTTTCCTTGTAACGCGAACTGCGTGTGAAGATCGTGCAGCGGCGATTGGCGACCGATTGGGCTTACCCTATGCTGACACGGCTGCCGGGGGGTAGTGTTTACGCCGATCCGGCGTCATCTGAACGGGAGCGCCATGTTTCGCTGGCTTCGCAACAGTTTCCTCACCGGTATTGTGATCGCCACACCACTGGGCGTGACCTTCTATCTCATCGTGTCATTCGTCGGCTTCGTCGACAATGTGGTCAAGCCCCTGATCCCGGCCCGCTACAATCCGGAAACCTATCTGCCGGCGGATTTCACCATTCCCGGGCTTGGGGTTCTGATCGCGGTCATCCTGCTGACGGCCCTCGGCGCACTGGCCGCGAATATCTTCGGACGAACCCTGATCGGGATTGGTGACCGCATTCTCAATGGTGTTCCGCTGGTCCGGAATGTCTATGGCGCGCTGAAGCAGATCATGGAAACGGTGTTCTCCGGAAAGGCCAATTCCTTCAAGGAAGTGGTGCTGATCGAATACCCGATGAAAGGTCTTTATGTTGTCGCGTTCGTATCGGCCGAAGGGCAGGGCGACCTCAAGCACAAGATTTCCGATGACGTGGTGGCACTTTTCGTTCCGACCACGCCCAATCCGACATCGGGTTTCCTGCTTTACACGCCGCGAGCCAATACGATCCATGTCGACATGACGGTGGAGGAAGCGGCCAAGCTGATCATTTCCTTTGGAATGGTGACGCCCGACAAACTGCCGGATGAGGTCCGGGCAAAATTACCGGACGAAATCACCAAACCTCACTAGCCCGAGCGCAGGAAGCGAACGCCCTGGTCATGATCGAACAGGTAAAGGAGGGTGCGCAGCGCATCGCCCTGTTCGCCTTTGAGTTCGGGGTCCTGGTTAACGATCAGACGGGCATGGTCATTGGCAATCTCGATCAGCGCCGCATGTTGCTCGATATCGGCAAGCCTGAACTCCGGCAGTCCGCTTTGGCGCAAACCAAGCGGGTCGCCGGCCCCGCGCAAGCGCCAGTCCTCTTCTGCGATCCGGAAGCCGTCATCCGTCTCGCGCATCATCTCAAGACGGGCCCGTGCTGTATCGCCCAGGGGGCCCTTGTAGAGAAGAAGACAGGATGAGGGTTTCTCACCCCGTCCCACCCGGCCGCGCAACTGATGCAGCTGGGCCAGCCCGAAACGCTCGGCATGCTCGATGATCATGACTGTGGCATCCGGCGCATCCACGCCCACCTCGATGACCGTGGTGGCGACCAGGATATCCATTTCGCCAGCCCTGAAGGCGGTCGCAACGGCTTCTTTCTCGGCGGGCTTCATTCGGCCATGCAGCAGACCGACCCGGTCATCGCCGAGGGCGGCGCGCAAATGTCGCCATCGATCCTCGGCCGCCGACAGCTCGGACATCTCGCTTTCCTCAACCAGCGGGCAGACCCAGTAAACCCGGTCTCCGCGACCGATTGCCCGGCGGACGCCCTCGACGACTTCATCCAGGCGATCCATCGACGCCAGGCGGGTCTCCGGCGGGATGCGGCCGGCCGGCTTTTCATCCAGCCGGGAGACATCCAGGTCGCCATACACTGCGAGCGAAAGCGTGCGCGGAATCGGCGTCGCAGTCATGACAAGCGTGTCGGGGCGTTGTCCCTTGGATGTCAGTCGCAGACGATCTGAGACCCCGAACCGGTGCTGCTCATCGATAACGACCAGGCCGAGGTCCGCGAATTCGATCCCGTCCTGGAAGAGGGCATGGGTGCCGCAAACGATATCCACATGGCCCTGCGACATGCGTTCGAGCAGGGCTGCGCGGGTTTTCCCCTTGTCGCGCCCCGTCAGCGCGATGACGGAAAGCCCTGCTGGTTCGAGCATCTCTGTCAGGGTCCTGGCATGCTGCCGTGCGAGGATTTCAGTTGGTGCCATGATTGCCGTCTGCACACCGGCGCCGGCGGCCTGGGCGGCGGCGAGGGCGGCAACGAATGTTTTGCCCGCTCCGACATCCCCATGGAGGAGGCGCGTCATGCGGGCATCGGAGACCATGTCACGACGGATATCCTCAAAGGCCCGTAGCTGGGCCCCGGTCGGTTTGAACGGCGCCGTGGCAAGGAGTTTGTCGACGGCCGCCGATGACCCCGCCAATGCGCGACCGGATTGGGCCCGTCGGCTCGCCCGGACTATTTGCAGGGCCAGTTGGCGGGCAAAAATCTCGTCAAAGGCGAGGCGTTCACGCTCTGGGGCGCCAGCCTCGAGTGACTGCGCCGACTCCGGTGCATGCAAGGCTTTCAAAGCGGGTTTGAAGGCCGGCCAGGCGTGCTCGCCGCACACATCACCCGGGATCCACTCAGGAAGCGTGGGCAGGAGCGTAAGGGCACCATCGATGGCACGGCGCATGACCTTGGCGGTCAGCCCGGCGGTGAGGGGGTAAACCGGCTCAATGAGCGCCATCTCTCCCGCAGCATCTTCCGTGACAACCAGATCCGGGTGCACGATCTGGATTTCCGAACCGAAACGCTCCGCCTTGCCGGAAATCACCCGTGTTTCGCCTTCGGGCAGGAGCTTGGACAAGTAGTCGCGTCGCGCGTGAAAGAAAATCAGGTGGAGGAAACCCGTCTCATCGCGGCATCGCACCTTGTAGGGCTGGCCCTGGCGTTGGGCCGGGAGATGCGACTCCACGATTACGGTCAGCGTGACGATTTCACCCGTCGGCGCGTCCATGATCGGCACCCGCCGCGTCCGATCGACCAGCCCGGTTGGCGGTGTGAACAGGACATCACGGATCCGACTGCCGCAAACTTTCTCAACCAGGGTCGCGAGCCGCGGACCGATTCCGGGCAGTTTGGTGACATCCTGGAAGAGTGGAAAGAGAATCTCTGGGCGCATGATTTGCACCTTATCGGTAAGTTGTGCGGCTGCCACCGGTCGACGGCGGCGATAGGGGGGACTATATGCCCGGGTTATGAGTGATGACATTGAAACACAGCGCAAGAAATTGCGCATTCGTGCCTGGCGCCGCGGCTTCAAGGAAGCCGATCTGATCCTCGGGCGTTTTGCCGACTCCCATCTGGCCGAGCTCGGTCCACAGGCGCTGAATGATTTTGAGGTTCTGCTGGATGAGCCGGACGCGGATATCTACGCTTGGATCATTGGCAAACAGCCGACACCGCCCCAGTTCGATACCTCCGTCATGACCGCCCTGAAGGGCTTCCGCGTGGATGCGGATGCCGCGTTCGGCGACGGCCCCAAGCAGTAAACGCAAGGACAGGCCCTGTGGCAGCGATGACGACCGGCGTGTCTGAGACCGAAATGATTGCGGCAGTTCACGGTCAGGCGACTGTCTGCGGGGCGCCGGAAGGACTTGATGCGCTCGTCTTTGCCGACACGGCCCGCTTGCGCGGCGGTGTGAATGTCTTCATTGCCCGCGATGATTCCCGCGCGGCGGCTTTCGTTTCGGCCCTGCAATTCTTCGCGCCCGATATCGAACTCCTGCGTCTGCCGGCTTGGGATTGTCAGCCCTATGACCGGATTTCGCCCAGCCCTCGGGTGGCCGCGCGTCGGGCGGCGACTCTGGCAAGATTGTCTTCGGGAGACCTGGGCACCGCCACACTCGTCGTCACGACCATAAACGCGATGGCGCAGCGCTGCCCGCCGCGCGCGGTTCTCGAAAGCGCCGGGGTCGCCGTGAAGCCTGGCCGAAGTGTCGATCTGGATGATCTCATCCAACATTTCACGGTCAATGGGTACGCCCGCACGGCAACCGTCATGGAGCCGGGTGACTTCGCCGTTCGTGGCGGTGTGGTCGATGTCTATCCGCCTGGCGCAGAAGAGCCGGTTCGCCTCGACTTCTTTGGTGACACGCTTGAATCCATCCGGGCCTTTGACCCGGAGACCCAGCGCTCCTTGCGGCAGCTCAAGGCGATCGAGTTCACGCCTGTGAGTGAAGTCCTGCTCGACGAGGCAAGTATTTCGCGCTTCCGCGCCGGTTTCGTGAAAACCTTCGGCGCCGTGCAGGGCGGAGACCCGGTATACGAGGCTGTCAGTGCCGGGGCCCGCCCGGCCGGGGTCGAACACTGGATGCCGCTCTTCTATGAACAGCTGGACACCCCCTTTGATTATCTGCCCGCTGGTGCGCTGGTCGCGATCGATCATCTTGCCGATGAAGCGCTGGATGAGCGGCTGAGTCAGGTCGCGGACTATTATGAAGCCCGGATCGCGGCGGGCGAGGCGCGTCATGAATCCGCGCTGTCAGCGCCAACCTATCGCGCGCTGCCAGCCGATGCGCTTTATTTCACCGAGGCTGACTGGAAAGGCGCGCTGGCTGATCGCCCGGTTCGCCGCTTTACCGCTTTTCGCGAGCCAGGCCCGCAAACGATTGATATCGGCGGCAAGCAGGGGCGCGGCTTCGCAGCGGAACGCACGGCCGAGAACACCAATGTCTTCGATGCGGTTGCCAGTCATATCAAGGCCCTGACCCGAGGGGGCAAGACAGTCATGCTGGCCTCCTGGACCGGTGGCGCGTCGGACCGCCTGGCCAGTGTTCTCGGTGAGCACGGCTTGAACAGCATTCCGCTGATGGACAGCTGGACGGCGGTACCTGCGGACGGGAAAGGCGGTATTTGTCGCGCGATCCTGCCGCTTGAGCGCGGGTTCGAAACCGAGACGCTGGCGGTGCTGTCCGAGCAGGACATACTGGGCGACCGGCTCGCCCGTCCCCGCAAGAAGCGTCGATCCGCCGACATCATCGTCGAAGCCGGGTCGCTTTCGCCGGGCGATCTGGTCATACATGCCGATCATGGGCTCGGCCGGTTCATCGGACTGAAAACGCTGCCGGTCCAGGATGCGCCGCACGACTGTATCGAGTTGGAATATGCCGGTCAGGCCAAGCTCTACTTGCCGGTCGAGAATATCGAGCTGCTGTCACGCTATGGCGCTGAGTCCGAGACGGCGCAGCTCGACAAGCTGGGCGGCGTGGCCTGGCAGGCGCGCAAGGCCAAGGCCAAAAAGCGCCTGCGCGATATGGCGGACCAGTTGATCAAGATTGCGGCCGAGCGTCTGGCGCGCAAGGCGGACCCGATCGAAGCATCGAGCGGGATTTATGACGAATTCTGCTCCGCCTTTCCCTATCCGGAAACCGATGACCAGTTGAACGCGATCGATGATGTCTTCTCCGACCTCGCCAAGGGTCGGCCGATGGACCGCCTGATCTGCGGTGATGTCGGTTTCGGCAAGACTGAAGTCGCGCTGCGCTCGGCCTTTGTGGTCGCGATGAGTGGCCAGCAGGTGGCAATTGTTGCGCCGACGACCTTGCTGGCTCGTCAACACTACAAGACTTTCACGGACCGTTTCAGAGGCTGGCCGGTCAAGGTTCGGCTGCTGTCCCGCCTGGTCTCTGCGAAGGAAGCCAAGGCGACGCGCGAGGAGCTTGCTGACGGCAAAGTCGAAATCGTTGTGGGGACTCACGCACTATTGGCCAAGACCGTCAAATTCTCGGATCTCGGTCTGCTTGTGGTCGATGAGGAGCAGCATTTCGGGGTGAAGCACAAAGAGCGTCTCAAGGAGCTGCGGTCGGACGTGCATGTGCTGACCCTCACGGCGACACCTATCCCGCGGACACTCCAGCTGGCCCTGACGGGCATCCGGGACCTCTCCATCATCGCGACGCCGCCGGTCGATCGGCTGGCCGTCCGCACCTATGTCGCCCCCTTCGACCCGGTCAGTGTCCGGGAGGCTTTGCTGCGAGAGAAGTATCGCGGCGGACAGGCTTTCTTTGTCGTGCCCCGGATCACGGATTTGGAAGAAACCATCTCTTTCCTGCGTGAAAGCGTGCCGGAGGTGACCTTCGTTTCGGCTCATGGCCAGATGGCGGCGTCACAACTCGAAGACATAATGACGGCTTTCTATGAGGGCCGATATGATGTGCTCCTGTCGACCACCATCGTTGAGTCGGGGATCGACATCCCCACCGCCAATACGCTCATCGTGCATCGCGCCGATCGTTTCGGCCTGTCCCAGCTCTATCAGTTGCGTGGGCGGGTCGGTCGTTCGAAGTCACGCGCATACGCCTATCTCACCACGCCCATGCGGCAGAAGATTACGGACAGTGCGGACAAGCGCTTGAAGGTCATGCAGTCGCTGGATTCCCTGGGAGCCGGCTTCACCCTGGCGTCCCATGACCTGGACTTGCGTGGTGGCGGCAATCTGCTTGGCGAAGAACAATCCGGTCATATCAAGGATGTCGGCGTCGAGCTCTACCAGTCCATGCTGGAAGAAGCGGTCGCGTCCCTGCGCTCCGGGGGCAGCGAGGAAGACGAAGGCGAATGGTCACCGCAGATCAATGCCGGCGGTGCCGTGCTGATCCCCGACCATTACGTCCCGGATCTGGATGTCCGCCTACAGCTCTATCGCCGCCTTTCATCGCTGGACAGCAAGACTGAGCGCGAAGCTTATGCTGCCGAGCTGATCGATCGGTTCGGTCCGCTCCCGAGCGAAGTGGAGACACTGCTTCGTGTGGTCGCGGTCAAAGCGCTGTGCAAACGCGCCGGCGTCGAGAAAGTGGATGCGGGTCCCAAAGGGGCCGTCATCCACTTCCGCAATGACAGGTTCGCGGACCCACCAGGCTTGATTGCGCACATTTCCGCCAATCCGGCCCTGTTCAAGGTGCGCCCGGATCACAAGCTGGTGCTGCGTGCGGAATGGGATGAACCGGAAGACCGCCTGCGCGCCATCGAACGTGCCATGGCTCCCCTGGCCGATCTTTCCGTGAAGGCAAAGGCGGCAAACCCGGGAACGTCCTAGCCGGGCCTTTAACCCTTGCGGACTACGGGTATCTTGCGGAAGTTCAGCTAAAAGCGGTGCCGATCAGGCGCTGGCGATCACCGGCGTTGGCCGTATCAGGCAGCGGCGCGCACGCTCGATGAGCGCATCGGCCGTTTCGCCCGGTCGGGTCTGAACCGGTGCGGCCCGTACGCTCAGGCGGAAGGGGCGAAGCGGGTCATCGCTCTCGAAGGCCGTGCATTCCGCTATCGCAGCCACGCGGGCTGCCACGCAATCGATCCCGACCGCATTGGTGAAGGGGAGGACTGCCAGAAAGACGTCCTCATCGAAACGGGCGGCCGCATCCTCGGTGCGCAGCAGATGACGCAGCATGGCGGCAAATTGCCGGCGGGCCTTCTCGGCTGAGACGTCGTCAGGGCGCTCACTGCCTTCGGGCAGCAAGACCTGTAGCGCAATCATCGAAAAACTCAGCTCGTCCCGCGCGCTCGCCTGAAGCAGGTCCTCGACATGAGCTGTGAGAAAGGCCGCATGAAAGAGGCCGGTTTCGATGTCCAGCGACCGCGTATCGCGGCAGGACTCCAGGATTGCCTTCGCTTCACGGCGACGACGACGTTCGTCTGTCAGCGTCAGGACCCGTTCACGCAGTTCGTCATCATCGGTACCCGGCGGCAGTAGATCGGAGACCCCGCGTGCGAAGGCCTCTTCGGCCGCGGTCGCGTCGACATCATCGGTCAGCAACAAGACCGGCGTATGATAGAGCCGTGCATTGCGGCGCATGGCCGAAGAAATCGTGAAGGCGATATCGCGCTTGCCGGCTGCGTTCAGGACGACCGCGTCAAATGGGCGCTCGTGCAGGTAGTCGAAGGCAGAATAGGATGAAAAGGCCGCAACAATATCAGCACCGACTGACGCCAGGGTGTGTTGCAGGGCCATGAAGCGAGGCGAAGCGTCCCCGACATAGAGCACGCAGGGTGGCTGATCCTGGCGTTCCACAAGACCGGGTTTCTGGCCGTAGAGCGCGCTGACCTCAGTTCGGCGGCGGGCGATGATTTCCATGGTGTGGAGTCGAAATAGGGCGCGTATCCGGGCCGCGATCTGGACCGCCGGTGCGGGCTCGCGGATCCATGCGTCCACCTGGTTGGGCGAGCCAAAATTGTCGGGCCCCACGACGAGCAGAGGCCGTTCGCCGGGCGCGAAGCGCTGAAAGGCCTTTATGCCGTCTTCGACATCGCGGTCACATTCCGCGAGGATGATGCCCACCGCCCAGTCGTGATGGCGACGGGCAGGCGGGCTGTCGGCGCGGACGAGACGGGACTTCAACGACAGCTTCCCGAGCTGTTCGGTCAGGGATTCCACGCGTTCGGACAAGCCAAATACGAGCACGTCCAGTTCGCGTCCCATTCGTCCCCCAGTCATCGTCGCCGGTCCTCCGGTATTCCGTGAGATTGCCACAAGTGCCACGCTTTCACGAAGATTGATTCGCGAGGTGAGCCCCCATGAAAGCCCAAGGTCCTCTAAAAGGCGTTAAAGTGCTCGAGTTTGTTGGCCTGGGACCCGCGCCATTCTGCGGCATGATGCTGTCTGATATGGGTGCAGATGTTGTCCGCATTGACCGACCGGGTGCGCTGGGTGGCGGCGCGGCCGATGTCCTCGCGCGCGGTCGACGATCCATCGCCCTCAATCTGAAGGATGAGGCGGACCTGGAAACGGCACGCCGCCTGATCGCAAGCGCAGACATCTTGCTGGAGGGCTATCGCCCGGGTGTCATGGAGCGTCTGGGCCTGGGGCCGGACATCGCGCTGACGCGAAACCCGGCGCTCGTTTATGGCCGCATGACCGGCTGGGGTCAGTATGGCCCGCTCGCCCATGCCGCTGGCCATGACCTCAATTATATCGCCCTGACCGGGGCATTGGGCGCAATCGGTGATCGCGAGAAACCGGCCATCCCTCTCAATCTCGTGGGCGATTTCGGGGGCGGGGCCATGTATCTCGGCTTCGGTGTCCTGGCGGCTCTTCATCATGCTCGGGCGAGCGGTGAGGGGCAGGTTGTGGACGCGGCCATAGTCGACGGCGCGACCTCCCTGATGGCCTCCCAATATCAGCTTGCCGCCTTCGGCCTTTGGTCGCCGGAGCGGGGTACAAACCTGCTCGATGGCGCGGCACATTTTTACAGCGTCTATGAGTGCGCCGATGGCGGCTTCATATCCGTGGGGCCGCTCGAGCCGGAGTTCTACGCGCTTCTGTGCGAGAAGACCGGGTTTGACGGGCAGACCTGGCCAGCTGACTGGAGCGGCAAGGGTTGGCCTGAAGCCAAGGCCGCCATGGCAGGCATGTTCAAGAGTCAGACTCGCGACCATTGGTGCACGCTGCTGGAAGGGTCGGATGCCTGTTTCGCGCCGGTGCTGGACTATGAGGAATCGGCGCGACACCCGCACATGGTCGAACGCGCGGTGCACGCAGAACTGGATGGCGTCCGACAGCCGGCTCCTGCACCCAGATTCTCGGTCACCCCGGGTGCGATTCAGGGGCCTGCGGCGGTGCCTGGTGCCGATCAGGATGCGGTTCTGAGCGACTGGCTAAGCGAGACCTGACCGATCGATTCAGCGTCGGGCATGCTCTGTGTCGAGCCCGTCTGTTCTCGCGGTCGAGAGGTCGCAATCGCGTAGATCAGCATAGCGCAATCGTGCGCCGGCGAGATTGACCGGAATCTGGCGATCCGCGCCCAGGCTGAGTGGCCCGAGAATGGCGCCTCGCATGTCGGCATGGGCGAGATTGGC
The DNA here is from genome assembly GCF_049116555.1 of Maricaulis maris. Classification (GTDB taxonomy): domain Bacteria; phylum Pseudomonadota; class Alphaproteobacteria; order Caulobacterales; family Maricaulaceae; genus Maricaulis; species Maricaulis maris_C. Next base: position 116,874 of record NZ_JAGDYT010000004.1, read on the forward strand.
ACGCGTCAGGTCGGCTCCGCGCAAATCGGCACCCCGCAGGTCGCATCGACGCAGATCGGCGCCGGTCAGGCGGGCGCCCTGCAACTCGACTTCGCGCATGTCGAGCCCGGCAAAACTGGCGCGCACAGCCTGAAGCGCGGTCAGTGCAGCGCCTGTCAGTGGTTCAACACCCCGAAGATCGAGCCCGTCCAGCCGGGCCGGCTGGCCCTCCTTGCCGCCAGTCCTGACCCGTTTCGCATGGTCGTCCAAGCGCTGCTGCGGCGTACGTGGATCCGTGTCGGGCTCCAGGGCTGGAAAGTCGGTCTCGTCCGGCAGGATGCCGGTCAGCAGACCTTTTGTCGTGGCCATCGCGGTGTCCGCGGCCAATTCGTCGCAATTGCGGAAGTCGGCATCGGTCAGATTTGCGCTGCCAAACCCGGTCCCGCTGAAGATCGCGTTGACGAAAACCGCGCCTTCGAGATCGGCCCGGTTGAAACGGGCGGCGGACAGGCTGGTTTCATCAAACCGCGCGCCGCGGGCGCTGACGCCCGCGAGGCGCGCCCGGTCGAGGACAGATCCGGCAAGGCTGGCCTTGTCCAGGCGCGTGATTTTCGACGCGGCGTTTCCGCCACTACCCGGTGGTGCGGGCAGGGCGTATTCCCGGAAGTCCGCGCCCGCGCATCGGGCGGCGCTCATGTCTGCATCCGTGAGGTCGCAGCCGCGAAGGTCTGCGCCATCAAGCTGGCAGCGGACGAGTGTCGCGCCGGTCAGCGATGCACCGGACAAACGAGCCCCTCGCAAGTCGGCATCGGTCAGATCACACGCATCGAGGCGCGCCTCGCTGAGATCGGCGTCACGCAAATCGCGTTCGGACAGGCTCAGACCTGACAGATCGGCGCCGGCCAGGTTGGCCAGATGCCCGCCATTCTTGCCTTCAAGCAGGCGACGATGCGCGTCGCAAATGCGATCAAGCGCAGTTTGGTCGATCGGGGACGAGGCAGATTGAGACAAGCGCGGACCGGTTCGGAATAGAGGAATACAGGGAGATTTCCGCACAGAATAGACGAGTGGGGGCCGTTCAGGAAAGCGTTCATGTCGGGTTCAGGGCGTATACCGCATCTTCAATCTCGAGGTCAGCGGACAACTTTTTTAGTCCCTCGCTCGTACGCTGGACTCAATATCGTAAAGATAGCCCCCGAAACGCCGGTCACCCCCAATGACCGGCGTTTCTTTTTGCGGCTCAGGCCAGCGAATTTTGGGGGTGACAGGTTTTGTCCTGTCGGGCCGTCATTGTGATCATCAACGAAGCGATGCGCGATGGAGAAATCAGGATGGCGATTGCAATCAATGCTTATGTCGACGGTGTCAGCGGCCTGCGCAATGTGGTGCCTCACCGGTTTCGGGACGGCTTCTACCGCATGCAGCGCCCCGGCGACGAGATCGACTGCCTTCATGTCGAAGATCTGCGCTCGGTTTGTCGCTATCTCAACAAGGGTTACCAGCTCGCCATGAGCACGGCGGACGGCCATTCCATGCCGTCTTGGCAGAAGCCTGAGAGCGTCCGTATCGCCATTCGCTAAGCCGGGCTGATCGCGTGATCGCTACCGGGAGGTGATTGCTGCAAATGGGCCCGTTGACTGAACGGGATTCACTGCCAGGCTGCAGCCAGTCAATGAGACGCGGTCCGGAGGCGTTCAGCATGTTTGGCGCCCTGATCGCCGTCGTATGCGCTGCCTGTGTGTCATCAGGCCCTCATGTGGGTGCGCAGGATGAACTCGATGTCACCCATGGAACGCAATCCTCCCAGTGTCACCAAGCCGACCTGCTGGATGCTTCCAGCTACCCTGGAACCGTTCGAGCGCGCGGACTGTTCGGGCTGGTGCGGGTGCGCGGGACGCTGTCTTTTGTGGGTGGTGACCTTGTTTGGAGCACGCAAGGTGAAACCGAGAGCGGTGCTTACCGGATATTTGTCGAGCGCGATGAGTGTATCTTCATCGCCGAATACACACTGGATTCTGGCGGGCAGGTCCGGTGGACGGGTGTTTTCGACGGGCAGCGGGTCCACACCGTACGTATCATCTGGACTCGTGTGACCGGTGATGCGGTTCACGATCTGTTGCTCCCGAACGTTGTCGCGCTTGAGTTCACGCCTGACAGCTAGAGCCTAGGGCAGGCCCGGGAAATCGCTGCGGCGGTGATCGCGAACCATGTCGGCCAGTTCGGCGGGAGCCAGGACCTCAACCTGGTCACCCCAGGCATAGAGATGCCAGCACATTTCCAGCCAGCCACAGGCCTCGAAGCGAATTGTGAGGCTGCCATCGGGGCCGGTCTCGCTGGTCTGACCAGGATGGAAGCGGTAGCGCGCGGCGTGAGGGGCGGCGTCTGCCGTAAAGCGCCAGACGACCTCGCCGAACTCCCGATCATTCTGAAACACACCAAATGCGCGTTGGGCATAGTCGTCGAAATCGAAGCCCGAAGCGCGCGCGAACCAGTCCTCGGTGGTTTCGGCGGCCTCGATATCCTCCACGCGGAAATGGCGCATATGCCCGTCGTCGCGATCGCGGTCACGTCCGACCAGATAGCGGCGAGCGCCCAAGAGTAGCCCATAGGGCTCAATCCAGCGCTCGCGGGACGCCTCGTCCCGGCGACCGCGATACCGGATTTTCAGCACAAAGGGGCCTTTGAGCGCTTGCGCTATGGCGGCATCGACGGTTGGATTCGACGCGGGTTGCGGTCCGGGTCGCGCCGCATGTCCCATCGCTTCAAGGAGGGCTTCTTCATCGGCCTCCAGGCCGGCCCGCCGCTTGTCCGGCATCAGCAAGTCAATGGTCTGACGCAAGCTGCGCAGCTGGCTGACTTCACGCTTCAGGCCCTCGCGCTCGAGCGCCGAGATCGCGAGTTCCAGCGCCGCGACTTCATCGGCTTGCGGCGCGAAGAATTCTCCGACACGCCGACGCGGAACCCGCCACCGCTTTATCCCATCTCCATCGACGTAATCCTCGGTGTCCGGGAAGACTTGCTCCAGCGCCTGGGTCATCCGCTGCGCGGTTCGACGGACACATTCGAACTCGCGCTCGATCTCAGTCAGCGAGACGCCGCCATAATTGCTGGCAAGCCGGGCCAGGCGAAGTAGGTCGACCGCTTTCGAGAAGGACATGGTTCTTTCCTGAATTCCTTCGCCGCGACAGCTCTCGATCTGATAGACTCAGCGGCGTGTGAATTGCATTCGACAGGACATGGACGACGCACTCAAGCCGGACCCGCCGCACCGCCATCCGCTCTTGCGGGTCATCGGTGTCATCATCGCCGCCATCTCACGCTCAATGGCGCGGGATGTGATGTTGTTTGCGGGAGGGGCTTCTTTTTTCGGCATGCTTGCCCTGTTTCCGGCAATCGCGCTCGCCATGTCGGTCTATGGACTGATTTTTTCCGCCTCCGATGCCGAACAGCAGATTGCCCGTTTCGCCGAGATCATGCCGGCCGGCGCCCAGGATTTTGTGCTGGGGCAGATGGGCCGTCTTGCCGACGCGCCGATCGCCGCCCTGTCGCTCAATGGATTCATCGCCCTGATTATTGCGCTGTTCGCCGCCTCGCGCGGGGCCAAGGCGATGATCGCCGGGCTCAATCATCTCGCTGAAGATCGGGATATCCGCAATATCCTGCAGTTCAACATTCTGGCCATGATGAGCGTTCTGGTCGGTGGCGCGCTGCTGACTGCGGCCAACCTCGCTGTTCTCTTGATTCCGGTCTTGCTGGCGCGTCTGTTCCACGCGCTCGGTCTGGACGCGCTCAATCTCGATTCCCTGATCAATGAATGGAGTGTGGCCGCCGCTTTCATGTTCGTGGCGCTTGAGCTGCTCTACCGTGTGACCATGCGCAAGCGGAAACGGGCCGTTAGCTGGCGAGCCTCGACCGTGGCCGCCCTTGTTGCCACATCACTCTGGCTGGGCTTGTCGAAGGGATTTTCAACCTATGTCGGAGAAGTGATAGATTTTAGCGTCTATGGCTCGCTAGGTGCACTTGTCGTCTTCCTTCTGTGGATTTATTGGTCCGCCTATGCCGTCTTCTTCGGTGGTGCACTTGCCATCGAGATCGACAATCGTGTGCGCGCCGCGCGCGATGATGGCGAGGGGACTTCAGCCGCGGGCTAGCTATTTGCTGCGTGCGCGATATAAACATGAACCGAATATCAATTTCGAGACGGGGTTCGCATGAAAAAGGTATTTGCCGACGCCCGGGCCGCACTGGATGGCCTGGTCTTCGACGGGATGACGCTGATGGCTGGCGGGTTCGGCCTGTGTGGCATTCCGGAAAATTCCATCGCCGCCTTGCACAAGGCCGGCGTCAAGGACCTGACCGTGATTTCCAATAATTGCGGCGTCGACGGTTTCGGCCTCGGCGTTCTGCTTGATGCCAAGCAGATCAAGAAAATGGTCTCCTCCTATGTCGGTGAGAACAAGGAGTTCGAGCGCCAATTCCTGTCCGGCGAGCTTGAGCTGGAATTCAATCCGCAGGGCACACTGGCCGAGCGTATCCGTGCGGGTGGTGCAGGCATTCCGGGCTTCTTCACCAAGACCGGAGTCGGCACCCTGATCGCCGAGGGCAAGGAGCATCGCGAATTTGACGGCGAGACCTATATCATGGAGACCGGCCTGAAAGCGGATGTCGCCATCGTCAAGGCTTGGAAGGCTGACCCGCAAGGCAATCTCATCTTCCGGAAAACTGCTCGTAATTTCAATCCGATGATGGCGACTGCCGGCAAGGTGACCGTGGCCGAAGTCGAAGAAATCGTCGAACTCGGTGCGCTCAATCCGGACGAAATCCACACGCCTGGCATTTTTGTCCAGCGCCTGTTTGTCGGCAGTTTCGAGAAGCGCATTGAACAACGCACCATTCGTGAAAGGGAGGTCGCATAATGGCCTGGACACGTGATGAAATGGCAGCCCGCGCTGCCCGGGAACTTGAGGATGGTTTCTACGTCAATCTGGGCATTGGCATCCCGACTCTGGTCGCCAATCACATTGCCGATGATATCGACGTCACCCTGCAGTCGGAAAACGGCATGCTGGGTATGGGGCCTTTTCCCTATGACGATGATGTTGATGCAGACCTGATCAATGCTGGCAAACAGACGATCACCGAGCTGCGCCGGACCAGCTATTTCTCATCGGCTGACAGTTTCGCCATGATCCGCGGCGGCCATATCGACCTGTCCATCCTGGGCGCCATGGAGATCTCCGAGAGTGGCGATATCGCCAACTGGATGATTCCGGGCAAGTTGGTCAAAGGCATGGGCGGCGCGATGGACCTTGTTGCCGGCGTCAAACGGGTGGTGGTGATCATGGATCACGCCAACAAGAAGGGGGAGCCCAAGTTGCTGAAGGCCTGTTCGCTGCCTTTGACCGGTCAGGCCTGTGTCCACCGCATCATCACCACGTTGGGTGTGTTCGATGTTGTCGAGGATGGTCTCAAGCTGCTCGAGCTCGCACCGGGTGCCACTCTGGAGCTCGTCGCCGAGCAGACCGAGGCGAAGTATACCGTTGCCGACAATCTAATCGCGCACGAAGCGGCCTGATACAGCTAACAAACAGGGGCGGGCAGCCGCCTGAATGTTGAGAATTTCTGAGGCGGTTCACCAATGCGTGAGCCGCCTTAGCATTGTTTAATCTGGGTTTCATCATGGCGGACAGGTCGGGTCGGTTAGGACCGGCATGCGAGGGAGACTCACATGCCACTAACACGCTTGTCGCTGAATAATCCGGCCGCCGTTTTTGTCGGTATCGCGCTGATCGCGCTCATGGGCGTGGTCGCCTTCACTCGACTGCCGATCCAGCTCTTCCCGGATACGGAGCGACCGCAAGTCAATATTGCGACTTTCTGGCGCTCGGCCTCACCGCTGGAGATGGAAAGCGAGATCATCGAGCCGCAGGAGCAATTGCTCACCGGTCTGCCCGGGCTCGAGGAAATGCGGGTCTTTGTGGGTGAGGGCTCAGCTTTCATCAATCTGACCTTCGCGCTCGAAACCGACATGACGCAGACGGCGATCGATATCTCGAACCGCCTGTCGCAATTACCGCCTCTGCCGCGCGATGCTGTCGGGCCCAATATCGGCGGCTTCGGCGGCGACGCGCAGCAGAGCCTGATCTGGTTCTTCATGCAGGCCCTGCCGGGCAATCCGAACGAGATCCACGACTATTCCGCCTTCGTCGAGGATACCGTCATTCCCCGCCTGGAGGCCATTCCCGGGGTGGCCAGCGTGCAGATCGGCTGGGGCCAGCGTCCAGAGGAATTGCAAGTCACGATTGACCCCTACCGCGCCGCCGCGCTGGGTGTGACCCTGCCGCAGATCTCAGGCGCCATTGTCAATAATTCCGACGTCTCGGGCGGTAATGCCGAGATCGGCAGGCGCTCCTACCAAATGCGTTTTGAAGGCGAGTTCGAACCGGAGGAACTCGATGAGCTTGTCATTGTCTGGCGTGACGGGACCCCGGTCCGGTTGGGCGATGTGGCGACCGTCGAGGTCAATTACGGCGAGCGCAATAATTTCACCTACCAAAACGGCAATCCGGCCATGGGGATTGAAGTGCGTCGGCAACCCGGCGCGAATGTTCTCTCCGCGCTTGATGCCGTGAAGGCGGAAGTTGCCGAGATCAACGAAACCCTGCTGGCCGAACGACAGCTGGTCATGGCGCCATCCTTTGATGCCTCCGTCTTCATCATGCGGGCGATCGATCTTTTGCGGACCAATCTGCTTCTGGGCGTGGTGCTGGCAATCTTCGGTCTCTGGCTCTTTCTGCGCCGGGCGCGGGCGACGCTGATCATCTCGCTCGCCATCCCGGTCTCGCTGCTTTCAACCTTGATCGTCCTCTTCCTCCTTGGCCGCTCGCTCAATGTCATTTCACTGGCGGGTCTCGCCTTTGCCACCGGCATGGTCATGGATGCCGCGATCATTGTGCTGGAAAACATAATCCGGCGAAGGGAGGCGGGCGAAGACCCCGATACCGCCTCCGACAAGGGCGCCAGACAAGTCTGGGGCGCCTTGCTTGCGTCAACGACAACGACCGTGGCCATTTTCCTGCCCATCATCTTCACGCGCAGCGCAGAGGGGCAGATCTTCGCGGATCTCGCGGTCACCATTGCGGTGGGGGTCGCCATTTCGATGGTCGTGGCGGTGACGGTCCTGCCGGTTGCAGTGAAGCATTGGGTGAGGGACCGCAAGACGGTCACCGCCCAGCCCATCCTCAATCGGGTTGCTGATTTTGTCCTTATGGTCAGCGATAGTCCGCGTCGCCGGATCGGTATGGTCACCGCTTTGATCGTCCTGCCGATGGTGTTCAGCTGGTTCCAGCGTCCGGACATGGATTATCTCCCACCGGTTCGCCGCGATGCGGTCGACGCCTTTTTCATGTTCCCGCCCGGTTCCAATCTCGATTGGGTCGAGGAGGAAGTGGCGGCGACGGTCATCGAACGGCTTGAGCCCTATATGACCGGCGAGCGCGAACCGGCCTTGCGGAATTACTATTTCGGGACCTTCCCGGGTGGCGGCGGCGCGACTGCGGGTATTCGTGTGCAGGACCAGTCACGTGTCGGCGAACTGGAACGTATCGTCCGCGAGGAAATCATCACCGGGATTCCGGACGTTATCGGCTTTGCCCAGCAGGGCAATCTCTTCGGCGGCTTCGCCCAGGGTGGCAATATCCAGGTCAATATCCAGTCTTCGGATGAGGGCGCCCGTGCCCGGGCGACCCAGGTCGGCCTGGAAATGCTGAGGGAGCGCTTCCCCGGCGTGAACATCAATGCCAATCCGCCGCCGCAATCGACCCAGCCGCGCCTGACCCTGGTACCCGATGATCGTCGGATCCAGGAGGCTGGCTGGGCCCGGCGCAATGTGGCAGGCATGATCTCCATGCTGGGGGACGGCCAGTTCATTGGCGAGTATTTCGACGGTGAGAGCCGGATGAATATCATTCTCCGCTCGGAGGGCTGGGACACGCCGGATCAGCTGGCCGGCCTGCCGATCGCTACGCCGACTGGTGCCGTCGTGCCGCTGGGCGATCTGGTTCAGATCCGCGAGGAGGTGGGTGTGGGAGGCATTCAACGCCTCAACCGTCGCCGGACGGTGACCATCAACATCAATCAGCCGGATGGCGTCTCGCTCGAGGAAATCCTGACCGTTGTCCAGGAAGAGGTTGAACCGGCCATCCGCGCCGAGCTGCCGGCAGACGGGTCTGTTGTTTACGGGGGCAGTGCGGACAGTCTGGATCGTGCGATCAACACCATGCTGATGAATATGGGCATGGCGATGGTGATCCTCTTCCTGATCCTCGCCGGCATGTTCCGCTCCTTGCGGGACGCGGTGCTCGTCCTGGTCTCGATCCCGCTGGCCGGAGTGGGCGGGATTGCAATGCTGCAAATTCTCAACCTCTTCGTCACACAGCCGCTCGACCTACTGACCATGATGGGCTTCGTGATCCTTCTTGGCCTGGTGATCAACAATGCCATTCTCCTGGTCGATCAGACGCGTCAGGGCGAACGTGAGGGGCTTGGGCGCCGCGACGCGGTCGAGGCCGCGCTGCGCATGCGTTTGCGGCCGATCTTCATGTCGACCATGACGAGCCTTCTGGGAATGCTCCCGCTATTGCTTGTTCCCGGAGTCGGCAGTGCGATCTATCGCGGTCTGGCCGCGGCAATTGTGGGCGGGATGAGTATCAGCCTCGTTTTCACCCTGATCCTGATCCCCTGCCTTCTCAGGCTTGGCGAGGGTGCAAAAGCGCGCCTGACACAAGCTGACCCTCAAATCCAACCGGCCGAATAGGCTGATCAGCGGAGACACACCATGCTGGCTCGTACTCTCACCCTGGCGCTCGCGCCGCTGACCCTGGCCCTGGCCAGCCCGGCTGCTCTGGCACAACAGGCACCTCCACCGGCCGTCGTTCGAACCTCGGAGGTCGTTTCGCTCGACATGGCGCGGACGATCAATACGCCGGCGAGCGTCATGTCGCGCAATGATGCCCAGATCGCCGCGGAGGCGTCCGGCCGGATCACCTTCATTGCCGAACCAGGTGATGAGGTCGGTGAGGGGGGATTGATCGCCCAGATGGACGATCGCCAGGCCCGCATCGAGCTTGAATCCGCACGCGCGCGCCATACCCGCGCCGCGGCCAATGCGAGCTACCAGAATGCCGAGGCGTCGCGTTACCAACAATTGGCAGAAAACGGCACAGTTCCGGCCACGCGCTTGCGTGAGGTCGAGCTGGCCCGTGATCTGGCGGTCCAGGACGCTCGCGAGTCGCGTTCGGCGCTCGATCGCGCCGAACTGGCTCTGGAGCGCACACAGATCCGTGCGCCCTTCGCCGGACGGGTGGCAGAGCGCCTGATCCAGGTCGGTGAATTGTCGGCGCCAGGGCGTGATATCGCTCGCCTGGTGGATATCGAGCACAAGGAAGCCGTGGCGCAGGTCCCGGTGGCTGTCGCGCCGTATCTCCAGGTCGGGATGGATGTGACACTGTCCTTGTCGGACAGCACGTCAGTGCGTGCGCCGATCCGCGCAATCATCCCGGTCGGCGATGCCGTCTCTCGCACTTTTGAAGTTCGCATAGATCTGGAGGGCTCCGACTGGATCATCGGATCGGCGGCCCGGGTCGCCTTGCCCACCGAGACGCCCCGTACACAACTTGCCGCGCCATATGATGCGGTTATCCTGCGAGCAAACGGGAATTTCGTCTTTGTCGTTGATGAGGAGGATATTGCGCACCAGGTAGCGGTCGAGCCCGGCGTTCGGACAGACGGGTATATTGCGATCGATGGCGAGGTTGAGATTGGCCAGCGTGTCGTGGTCTCAGGCGCGGAAACGCTGTCCGAAGGCCGCACGGTCAGCGAGCTGGGTGAAGACGCCTGATCAACACGCGACCACGTTCACGGCCAGTCCGCCTTGGCTCGTTTCCTTGTACTTTTCCTGCATGTCGACACCGGTCTGGCGCATCGTTTCGATGACCTGATCGAGCGAAACCTTCATGTCCGATGAGGTCGCTCGAAGCGCAAGGCGCGCGGCATCGATGGCCTTGATGGCGCCAATGGCATTGCGTTCAATGCAGGGGATTTGCACCAGACCGCCGACCGGGTCGCAGGTCAGGCCGAGATTGTGCTCCATGCCGATCTCGGCGGCGTCCTCGATCTGGGCGTTATCGGCCCCCATGGCAGCCGCGAGCGCGGCAGCGGCCATGGAACAGGCGACGCCAACTTCGCCCTGACAGCCGGCCTCAGCACCGGAGATGGAGGCGTTCTTCTTGTAAAGAGACCCGATCGCCGCGGCGGTCAGGAAGAAGCGCTGCAGCGCCTCTTCATCATCCTGGTCCCGGTGATATTTGTCGAAATAGCGCGCGACGGCCGGGATGATCCCGGCGGCGCCATTGGTGGGGGCGGTCACCACACGACCTCCGGCGGCGTTTTCCTCGTTCACGGCCATGGCCCACAGATTGATCCAGTCCATGGCGGCGAGCGGGTCCGTCTTGGGATCGACCGGCTCGGCAATCAGGTCGCGATTCATCTTGGGCGCGCGACGCTTCACATTGAGGCCGCCAGGCAGGACGCCATCCTGCTTGAGACCGCGATCAATGCAGTCCTCCATGGCTCGCCAAAGGCCTTCAATACCGGCACGGATCGTGTCGTCGGGCAGGAATGTCCGTTCATTGGCCAGCATGATGCGGTAGATGGACAGGCCTGTGCGTTCGCCGATCTCCAGCAGTTCCGCGGCCGAGTTGAACGGATAGGGTTCGCCTTCCTTCACATCAGCGGCGGAATTGCGCCCCGCCTCGTGCTCGTCGATCACGAAGCCACCGCCGATCGAATACCAGATCTCCTCGCGTATGATTTCACCGGTTTCATCCAGCGCCCGGAATTTGAGCGCATTGGAGTGGAAGGGAAGCCGGATATCCCCGCGGAAATCGAGATCCTTGCGTTCCTCGAACGCAATCTGGCGACCATCGCTCAGGCGGAGTGTGTGTTCGGAGCGGATACGCGCCAACCGATCGGGGATGGTGTCCGGATTGATGCGCGCCGGATCATGGCCTTCCAGTCCCAGTAGGACCGCCGTGTCTGTGCCATGGCCCAGCCCGGTCAGGGCCAGGGATCCATAGAGTTCGGTCTGCAGGCGAGCAATCGGGCGCTGCGCCTCTTCCGCCATCACGCGCTCAACGAAAACCTTGCCGGCCTTCATCGGCCCGACAGTGTGCGAGCTGGATGGGCCGACGCCGATCTTGAAAAGGTCGAAAACACCGAAATGCATGGCGGTACTCGCTGAGTTGCGATGAAGACGGCAGGGCCGCGTCGTTGAGGTTCGACTAGTCGTCACCCAGACCCTGATCACGCGTGAAAGCGTTGAAGCAGATAATGGTCTGCGTATCCTTGATGCCCTCGATGGTCTGCACCTTCTGATTCACAAACCGACCGATATCGGTCTCGTCCTGAAGCGTGAAGCGGGCCAGCAAGTCGAACGCGCCGGAGATCGAGTGGACCATGGGGGCCTCGTCGAGATTGTCGACGAGTTTGGCCGCGACGTCATAGGTGTGTCCGAGCTCGCATTTGATGAAGACGTAGAATTGGCGCATGGAAATCTCCTCGGGCTCAAGCGGCCGCGATCAAAGCGGCATGGCAGGTGGGACAGTATCGGCAAGTCGAGGCCGGTTGAAGCGCCTGTGTGACAGGCTCGACGAGCCTTCGCCAGTGCGAAACTCGGCTGGACTCAGGTGACCGCGGCTCGCTGGTTGAAGCGCGGTTCTCGCCACTCCTGCGCCGTCATGACCTCGACAAGATGATCCACCGCCCGGGCAACATCCTCATAGCCCACATAGAGGGGCGTGAATCCGAAGCGCAGAATATCCGGCGCGCGGAAGTCACCGATCACGCCGCGCGCGATCAGGGCCTGCATGATCGGATAACCGTCGGGATGGGCGAAGGAGACCTGTGACCCGCGCTGCTTCGGGTCCCGCGGGCTGCGCAGCTCGAACCCGTCCAGCCTGCCTTCGACCTGCTCAATGAAAAGATCGCCCAGCGCCTGCGATTTGCCCCGGATCGCGTCCATGTCGGCTTCCAGCATGATGTCGAGGCCGCACTCCAGCGCTGCCATGCCGAGAATGGCCGGTGTTCCGCACTGGAAGCGGTCAATACCCGGTGCGGGCGCGTAATGCTCCTCGAACGCAAAGGGGCGGGCATGGCCCAGCCATCCGGACAGAACGGGCGACACGGTTTCCTGATGGCGTTTGGCCACGAAGAGAAAGGCTGGCGCACCCGGGCCTCCATTGAGGTATTTATAGCCGCAGCCCACGGCGAAATCGGCACCGCAATCATTGAGTTCAACGGGAAGGGCGCCGGCTGAATGGCTGAGATCCCAGATCACCGGAATACCTTTGGCCTGGGCAAGACGGGTCAATGCCTTCATGTCGTGAAGGCGTCCCGACTTGTAATTCGTGTGCGTCAAAAGCAACGCAGCGACGTCGTTGTTGAAGGCGTTGGCGAGCTCGGATGTTTCGACCAGGCGCTGCCGGATGCGGCCGCCCGAGAGAGTTGCCAGCCCCTCCATCATATAGGCGTCCGTCGGGAAATTTCCGGTTTCCGAGAGGATGACGGATCGCTGCGGCGCGAGTTGAAGGCAGGCGCACAAAGCCTTGAATATATTTACGGAAGTAGACTCGCCGGCAAGGACTTCATCGTCGCTGGCGCCGATCAGTCTGGCAATTTTGGCACCCAGCCGGCGCGGGGCATTGATCCAGTCATGCGTATTCCAGGACCGGATGAGGTCCTCGCCCCATTCCTGTCGCAAAACTTGTTCCATGCGGGCCGGGACACTGGCAGGTCGCGCGCCGAGCGAGTTGCCGTCCAGATAGATGACACCATCGGGCAGGTCGAAACGGGATTTGAAGCTGGTCAGAGGGTCGGCGGCGTCGAGGGCCTGGATGTCGTCACGTGTTTTCATGTCAGCTCTCTCAGCACAGCCCGGACCGGCGCGGCATCGGCGCCGGCGATTTTCAGGGGCAGGGCGATCAATTCATAGGTGCCGTCCGGCACGCCGTCGAGGACGAGCCCTTCCAATATCCGCATGCCATGCCGCTTCACCGCATGGTGGGCATCCATTGTCTTGGAGGCTTCAGGGTCCAGCGACGCAGAGTCCAATCCGACGAGCCGGCAGCCGGCGGCGGCCAGTGCCATGATCGTGTCCGCGTGGATGGCCCGAAACCGGCTGTCCCATGTCTCATGGGGGAATAGCGAATAGGTGCGTATCAGTACGCGTTCCGCCGCGCCGATAGCGGCCCAATCAATATCCTCCGGACGGACATGGGCGCTGCTGCCTTGCGCCGTGATCAGGCGGCAGGGCCCGACATAGAGGGCGATGTCCGCCGCCGCCATGTCATCCCCGTCAGGGTCGTAATGGCTGGGGGCATCGGCATGGGCACCGCTGTGAGTCGACAAGGTCAGGCGCGAGACCCTGACCGGGCAATCAGGGCCAATCGTCCAGACTTCATCGCAGGCAAAAGCGGTGTCGCCGGGCCAGACGGGCAAACCGGCGCGCAGGGTTTGAGAGATGTCCCAGAGTTTGGCCATGGCGATCAGAGCGAGGTCCGGACGGTCCAGATTTCCGGGAAGAAGCGGAGATCGAGCGCCTTTACAAGGTAGGACACGCCGCCTGTCCCGCCCGTTCCGCGGCGATAGCCGATGATCCGTTCAACGGTTTTCATGTGGTTGAAACGCCATTGCTGGAATTTATGCTCGAGGTCGACGAGTTTTTCGCCCAGCTCATAGGCCTCCCAATGGGTGTCGCTATCCCGGTAGATGGTGCGCCAGATGTCTTCGACGTCCTCACTTGCCTCATAGGGTTCTGACCAGTCACGCTCGAGCTTGTCAGCGGGGATGTCATAACCCTTGCGGCTGAGCCAGCGCAGGGTTTCATCCCACAGGCTCGGCGCGTTCAGGGCGCCTTCCACCATCGCGCGCGCGGGCGGATTGCTGGCATGGACCCGGGCAAGGGCGGCGTTCTTGTTGCCGAGCCGGTATTCCAGCGTTCGATACTGGAAGGACTGGAAACCCGACGATGCGCCAAGCTTGTCCCGGAAGGCCAGATAATCGGCTGGCGTCATGGTCGCGAGAACGTCCCAGGCCTGGATCAATTGCTCCTGGATACGGCTGACGCGGGCAAATTTCTTCAGCGCGGGCCCCGCATCATCCCGGCACAGATCGCCCAGCGCGGCTTCGGTCTCGTGGAGCACGAGTTTCATCCAGAGCTCGGCGACATGATGGATGACCACGAACAGCATTTCATCATGCTCATCGGTCATCGGCTTTTGCGCGGCGAGCAGGGTGTCCAGCGCGAGATAGCCGCCATAGGACATCTCGTCCTTGAAGTCCCAGTGAATGTCCTCGCCGGACACGTCTACACGGGACGAAAACGTCTCGCTCATACCGATACTCCCCGTTCTCCGGCCGCAAGCCCGAGCGACTCACCGGCACCGTCGTCGTTGCCGAAGGTGTAGGGGTTAAGTCGGCGTACTGGCAACCGCGCGCGACGCTTGAAGCCGACGCTTGGCTTGCCTAGCTTGCCGCGGAACTGCCGGGGAGGTGGCGATGGAAGCCGCAAGTGAACAGACAGTCTGGGATGTTATCGGTCTCTATCTGCAGCAGGGCTATATCCACATACTGCCGCGCGGACTGGACCATATCCTTTTTGTGCTCGCGCTCTTTTTTGCCTCAACACGCATGAAGCCGCTGATCTGGCAAATATCGGCTTTCACCCTCGCGCACACGATCACGCTGGGCCTTGCCGTCCTAGGCTATGTCAGCCTCGATGCCGCGATCGTCGAGCCGATCATTGCCCTATCCATCGCCTTTGTGGCGATCGAGAATCTGGTCTTCAAGGACATGCCTCGCTGGCGCCCGGCGATCGTTTTTGCCTTCGGCCTGTTTCATGGGTTGGGTTTCGCCGGGGTGCTGACCGATTACGGCCTGCCGCAAGATCAGATCCTTCCCTCGCTGCTGAGCTTCAATGTCGGCGTTGAAGCCGGGCAATTGTCAATCATTGCCGCGTGCTGGCTGGCACTGCACCGGTTTGCCGACGCCGCCTGGTATCCATGGCTGGTACGGATCACTTCCGGGGCCATTGCCCTGATGGCCCTGTGGTGGAGCATCGAACGAGTCTTCCTGGGCGGATAGCCCACGCAAAAAGGCGGCCCCGGGAGGAGCCGCCTTTCAGCGTGTCGATGGAAGTCGTTTACCAGCCGCAATCGCGCGTGGCGTTTTGTTCTTCCAGATGCGTCATCAGAGGCTGGAAGTAGGCGATGATGGCGGAGCCATCCATCTCGCGGGTGCCGGTAAAGGCCTCCAGCGCGTCCGGCCAGGGCTGGCTGGCGCCCATTTCCATCATTGCATTGAAGCGCGCGCCGACTTCTTCATTCCCGTAGATCGAGCAACGATGCAGAGGCCCTTCCCAGCCAGCCATTTCACAGGCTGCTTCGTGGAACTGGAACTGCATGATGAAGCTCAGGAAATAACGCAGATAGGGCACGTTATTGGCGATGTGGTATTTCGAACCCGGATCGAAGGCGTTGGCGCCACGATCCACCGGCGGGACGATGCCCTGATAGCTTTCGCGCAATTCCCACCAGGCTTCATTGTAGTTTTCCGGCTGGATCTCGCCGCGCAGCACACGCCAGCGCCACTGATCCATCATCACCGCGAAGGGCAGGAAGGCGATCTTGTCGAGCGCCGTATCCATCAGCAGGCCGAGGTCGGCGGAGGCGTCCGGGACATCAGCGGCATCAAGCAGCCCGATCTGAACCAGATAATCCGGCGTCACCGACAGGGCGATGAAATCACCAATCGCCTCGTGGAAGCCGTCATGGGCGCCGCCCTGGAACAGGAAGTCCTGATCATTGTAGGCACGCTGGTAGAAATTATGGCCCAGCTCGTGGTGCACAGTAACGAAATCGTCCGCATTGACGCGGGTGCACATCTTGATGCGCAGATCTTCCTCGCTGTCCAGATTCCAGGCCGAGGCGTGGCAGGCGACCTGGCGATCGCGCGGCTGGACGATCAAGGAACGGTCCCAGAACGTGTCCGGAAGCGCTTCCATTCCCAGTGACGTGAAGAAGGTCTCAGCGGTTTCCGTCATCCGGATCGGATCATACTCGGCATCGACCAGAAGCTGGGTCAGGTCATAAGCCGGACCCGCATCGCTGACCGAGGCAACATCGCTGAGCGACGCCCAGGACTGGGCCCACATATTCCCGAGCAGGTCTGCCCGGATCGGGCCTTCTGCCGACTGGACCTCTTCGCCATAAAGCTCGCTGAGATCGTCTCGGACATAGCAGTGAAGCTGCTCATAAAGCGGTTCAACCTGACCCCAGAGACGCTCGACTTCAGCTTCCATCTCGGCGGCCGGCATGTCGTAGTTGGAAAGCCACATTTCCGCGAGGTCGGAGAAGCCCAGATCGCGGGCGCCAGCATTGGCGATTTCAACCATTTCGGCATAATCCGTCGCCATCTGATCAGGCGCATAGCTGTCCCGCCAGCCAGCCCAGACGTGGGACAGGAATTCAGGGTCCCGGCTGGTCCGCATGATGTTTTCCAGCTCATTGTGATCGACCATCTCGCCGTCGATCTCCATCAAGCCGGTCGAATAGGCCGAGCCCATGCGTGTCGTCAGCTCGGACAGGCGGGCTGCGGCGGCGCTGTCCGACGGGGCGGGCAGGGTGATGCCGGCCCGGAGAACATTCATCTTGCGCGCCATCTCGGTTGACAGCTCGAGCTCATTGTAGCGCGCGGTCTCGGTGGCCAGACGAACAGCCATTTCCGTGCCCTCGGTCGACATGCGTTCGAGCAGCCAGTTGGTGTCATAGGTGATGAAGTTATTTTGCACCCAGGCCGTGCGGGCACCGAATTCGCTGAACTCCCGCAGCTCGCTTTCAGCATCGGTCAGAAAGCGGGCGGCATCGGCCACGGTCACGGCCGTCTCACTCGGTGTACTCGCAGCCTGGCTCTCATCGCCCCCGGCTGGAGTGTCTGTCGGCGCGCTGCAACCGGCCAGTACGGCCAAAACGGCGCCGGATGCGACGCCTGCCATCAATCGTTTCATGATCATTTCTCCCCATCTGCCTTCTCAAGGCAGGATTGGCTATCGTTTGCTATCCTGAGGGCCCTCCCGTGCACGTCAAGACGTTCCTACGCAAATGTGTGCGCATAACGGGGCCTTGGCGGCTATCGAGCTGCCGCTGAGCGCATGACGCGTTCCATCCCGTCAAGAAAGGCGGAGCGGTCTCTCGGGCCAAAGGGCTTGGCGCCAGAGGTTACGGCACCGGTTTCCCGGAGATCAGTCATCAGATTTCGAGTCGCCAGCGAGGCGCCGATATTGTCCTCTGTCCACAGCTTGCCGCGCGGATCGATGCCGATCCCGCCAGCCTTGATGCAACGATCAGCCAGCGGGATATCAGCTGTCACAAAGACATCGCCCGGCCCGATATGCTCGGCGATCCAGTCATCGGCGGCATCAAGCTTGCCTTCGACGATCACCAGGCGCGCCCACTGCGAATTGGGACGTCTCAGTCCGCCATCGCAGACAAAGAGCATCTCGCATCGGTGACGCTCACCAACACGGATGATTTCTTCCTTCACCGGGCAGGCATCGGCATCGACATAGATGGTCATGATCTAAAGCTCGAGAACCAGCGCCAGCATGGCATCCAGATTGGCGGCGCCCAGCTTGCGGCACCGCTCTGGCGACCAGCCGAACTCCGGATCGGGAAGGTCGGCATTGTCCTTGAAGGGCATTTCCAGCGTCATCGCCAGGCATTTGAATTCATTGGCGAGATAATTCGTACAGACGGACAGGTTAGCCGTGCCCGGCGCATCAACATCATAACCATGCTCGGTCTGGAAATCCGGGCTGGCGAGGCAGAGCGCGTCCTTGTAGCTGTCCAGCAATTCCTGGCCACGTGTATCGAAATTCGGAGCCCCTTCGCCACCGGCGATGAAGTTATAGGGTAGGGCCTCATCGCCATGGACATCGAGCGCCAGGTCAATACCAGTCTCGCGCATGCGATTGAGGACGTGGAAGACCTCCGGTGAATTCTCCAGCGAAGCCTTGTCCCACTCCCGATTCAGATTGACGCCCTTGGCATTGGTGCGCAGGTGGCCGCGCTTCGAGCCATCGGGATTCATGTTGGGCACGATATGGAAAACGGCGTGTTCGCGCAGCTTGCGGGCGACCGGATCATCATCGTCGAGCAGGCGGGCGAGAAAGCCCTCCATCCACCACTCTGCCATGGTCTCGCCGGGGTGCTGTCGCGCCGTGACCCAGATCGTCCGCGTCGCGCTGTCGGCCTCGCCCACCGTCAGCAAGTCCATGGTCTGGCCATCCAGCGTCTCGCCAATCACCTCCAATTCAACCGCGTGATGCAGCTGGGCCCAGGCGATCAAATCCTGATGACGCTCCATGGAGAAGGGTGCGAAATAGGCAAACCAGACTGTGTCGGCTTCGGGGATATGGTGGAGGGTGAGGATGCCGTCGGCATAGTCAGTGTCGATCCGGAACCAGGTCTCGCGGTCATAAGAGGCGCAGGCCTGATAGTCTGGCCAGCCTTCCAGATAGGCCGCGCCACCGGCATTCTCGATCGCCATGGTGAGTTGTTCGCCCATCGCGCCGGTCACCCGGAAATGGAACCATTGATAGAAGTCAGAGTCCTTGTCCGGGCGAATCTCCAGCCGGACCCGTCCCGGGGCGGCCGCGTCCAGAACCTCGATATTGCCGCTGTCGAAGGCGTCTGTGATGTGAAGTGGCATGAAGCGACCTTTTCAAATCCGTGGCGACTGCAATACTGCGCGCTCGGGCCGTGGGAATGACATGGGTGACGGGTATGAAACACACGTCGATGCACCAAACAAGCTGGGGATCCAACGCCACTGGGGCGCGACATCAGGTGAAATGTTGATCAAGGCAAGTCAGAAGCCCGTCGAGCAGGCGAGGACCAACGAGGCCACGCATAGTCTCGCGCTTGTCAGCGAAAGTGATGCGCTTTTCCAGGCGCAGGACCTTATCCGTTCGATTGATGACATGCAGCGACAGGCGCCAATGATTGGCGTTACGGTTTACGCGCTCGACCCCGAACGCCACGATCCTGGAAATGGTGACCGTGACCGGGGGCTGGATTCCGGGCATTCGAGCCGGTGTTTTTGCTGACGAGGCTGCGGCGAGGGATGTCCCCTTTTCCGGCCAGAATGGCGTCGGGCATCAAGCCCACTGGAATAAAGGTTGAATACCATGATGATCTGGCTATCGCGTATCGTCCGGTTCGGACTGCCACTCTTTGTTTCAGCGATTTTCCTGGACTCGCTACGATACAAGTTCACCGACGCACCGGAGACACAGGAAATCTTCGGCAGGCTTGATGGCTGGGCGGCCAGTTTCGGCGCGGCGGGCCTGTTCGACCACAGCGGCCTCTTCAGCCAATACATGATAGGTTCCGCAGAACTCATTGCTTCTGCAATGCTATTGATTGGGTTTGTGCCTGCTCTGCGGCGTTTTCAGGTCGCCGGAAGCGCACTCGGACTCGCAATCATGACCGGGGCAATCAGCTTTCATCTCTTCACGCCGCTTGGGATTGATCCGAACGCGGATGGTGGTGGCCTTTTCGTCGCGGCCTGCCTGGTCTGGCTGTCTTGCGTGATCCTGCTGGCGATCAAGCGTCAGGACTTGCTGGCGCTGGGTTGTGGTGTTTTTCGCGCTTTCATCCCGACCAACCGATAGGCCAGAAGCACGGCGAGGATGGCGCCATGGATCCACGGGGCAAGCTGGAATCCTTTCACCATGAAGCCATGATGGAGGACAGCCAGAATGGCCAACGGGTAGACGATACGATGGAGGCCCTGCCAGCGACGCGCGCCCAGCCAGCGCTGCATCCGGTTGAATGAGGTAATCGCCAACGGAATGAGCAAGACAAAGGCGCTCATGCCCAGCGTGATGTAGATTCGGTCGGTGACATCCCGCCACAAGCCGGCCAGGGCGCCGGTTACCGTGCCCGTCTCAATGAAGAGGTCGAGCCCGAGATAGGCGAGGATGTGCAGCAGGGCGTACCAGAAGGCCGCCAGGCCGATCCGTCTGCGGACCATCATGATCGGACCCCATTTGGTCAGATCCCGGATGGGCGTTACAGCCAATGAGATCAACAGGACCCGGATCGCAGTGTCGCCGAGAAAGCGATGCGTGGCCTCGATCGGATTGAAGCCAAGGCCGTGCGCCTGTCCATTGAGCAGCATGGCCCACTGCCAGCCGAGCCAAAGCCCCGGCAGGGCGAGGAGCCAGAAGGTGAGCGGCTTCAGGAAGTGACGGCTGACGGTGCGCAGCAGCGGATTGCGGGCCATGGGTTGGAGCTCGATGCCGGCTAGTGGTTCTCGATCAGATCCATGCCGGCATACATGTGCGCGACTTGCTCGGAATAGCCATTGAACATCTCGGTATCCCGGCGCGCGAAGACATTGCCGCCAATCACACGCTCCGAACGCTGACTCCAGCGGGGATGCGCGCGGTTCGGATTGACGTTGGAATAGAAGCCGTATTCGTGCGGGGCGGAGCGGTTCCAGCTGGTCTCGGGTTCCTCGGATACAAAGCGTATTTTCACGATCGACTTGATCGATTTGTAGCCATATTTCCACGGCACGACGAGGCGGATCGGGGCGCCGTTCTGGTTCGGCAGGACCTCGCCATAAAGGCCGACTGCGAGAAAGGCGAGCTCATTCATCGCCTCATCCATGCGCAAACCCTCAACATACGGCCAGTTTAGCACCGGGAAACGCGTGCCGCGCATCTCGTCGCGGTCCAGATCCGTGACAAACTGGACATAGCGGGCATCGGATGTCGGCTCGAAACTCGCGAGGACAGACGCGAGCGAGACGCCGATCCATGGGATGACCATCGACCAGGCCTCGACACACCGCAGGCGATAGATGCGCTCTTCCAGATTCGAAAAGTCGACCACATCTTCCAGCGCAAAAAGGCCTGTTCGAGCCGCATGGCCTTCGACTTCGATCGACCAGGGATCAGTTGTGAGCGCGCTGGCATAGCGAGCCGGATCATCCTTGCCGATGCCGAATTCATAGAAATTATTGTAGCCGGTCACAGCGGGATAAGGCGTCAGGGGGTCGGCGACTTGATAGTCTGTCGTCCGATGCGCGAGTTCGCCACTGGTTGGCCTCGATCCCGTTG
This sequence comes from Maricaulis maris, assembly GCF_049116555.1. GTDB lineage: Bacteria > Pseudomonadota > Alphaproteobacteria > Caulobacterales > Maricaulaceae > Maricaulis > Maricaulis maris_C. Next base: position 138,094 of record NZ_JAGDYT010000004.1, read on the forward strand.
CCGCCGCCGCGGAGCTGTCCTGCCCCGATTGTGCCTCGCAGGCGCTCAAGCCCGTGAGGGCAAGCGCCCCGCCCGAGGCGATGATCTTGCGGCGGTTGAGATAGAGACCCTTGGGGGTCACATCGGCTTCGGGACTTTGCCAGGGGCGATTTTTGGGAATGAACATGTGTCGATATCCGTGCCTGCTCTGGACAGAACCTAGGGCAATTTTCCGGGACGTCTGCCCCTTCAACGGTTTCGTGATGAAATAGCGGGATGAAGTGACCCTCGCTTGAGCCGGTCTCGGAGGCCGGGTGTGAGGCGATCAGTCCTGCCAGGCTTGTCCAGCCTGGCGGTTCCAGCCGGCCCGGCGCTCTGAAGCCCGGAACTCTGAAGCCCGGCACTCTGAAGCCTGGCACACTGAAGATTGTGTAGTCCGGAAGAATGATGGCGGAGGGGGAGGGATTCGAACCCCCGGAACCTCGCGGCTCAACGGTTTTCAAGACCGCCGCAATCGACCACTCTGCCACCCCTCCGTCCGCTTCACTTAGCGGGCAATGACCGGTCAGCGCAACTGTCTACTTGCAGCTTACCCTCCTTTCACCATTCTGCGCTAAACAGGGTGAAGGTCGGGGGGCCGGACAGGAGTGGAAACGGCGTGCAGAACTGGCGACTAATACTGGCAGGACTGGCTTTGAGCCTAGTTGCGGCCTGTTCCTCGACCCCGGATCAGATGCGCCATTATTCCGGCAGCGGTTCTGCGCCGAGCCGTTCTGGGGGCTGGGCGCCGGCCTCGAGCGATTCCACGCGCGCCGCACGTCCGGTTGATGCGCGCGGATTGATCGCCGCATCCAGCGAGCACCAGAAAATAGGCAGAACCTACACAGTTGCCGGCCGGACATATCGCCCTCAACGCGATGATAATTATGACGAAACCGGGATTGCCTCCTGGTATGGCCCGAATTTTCACGGGCGTCCGACCGCCAATGGTGAGGTCTTTGACCAACATACGATGACTGCGGCCCACACGACGCTGCCGATTCCCTCGATCGCCGAGGTCACCAATCTCGAGAATGGCCGCTCCGTCATCGTGCGGATCAATGATCGCGGGCCCTTCGTGGCTAATCGACTGATCGATCTCAGCCGCGCGGCAGCAACCGAACTCGATTACATCGGCGCGGGTCTGGCCCATGTACGGGTACGTTATCTCGGACCGGCACACGAGCACGGTGCTCCGCCGGAGCGGGTCTATCAGGCCGATGCGTCGCCAACGCCTGCCGTTCGGACGCAGCCTGCCCAGCTCGCGGTTGCTGAACCGGCCACGATTGAACCGACGCCGGCATGGCAGCCAAGCTCTGCTCCGGGCGGGCAATTCTCCTTGCAAGTTGGCGCCTTTTCCGATCCGGGCAATGCTCAGGATTTCGCACGGCGTCTGGACGGGGCCGGGGATGTCTGGGTTGAACCCGGCGCCTCCCAGGCCGGTCAGGTCTGGCGCGTCTTCGTCGGTCGATGGGCCGATCGCAATTCTGCCCACGCGGCCCGGGGCACGCTCGCGGACTGGGGCGTCTATGATGCCCGCATCGTGACCACGGACTGAGCAGAAAGACTGCCCCCATCGTGACCGCGACGCTGGACGCCATCGTCTTGCCGCGCTTCAATGCTTCCTTCGCCTCGAACCACTACCGATTCCGGCCAGGGAGCGTCTCGACGTGCGCGCATTTTCAGCTTTAGCCTTCTTCATCTCGCTTGTGATCACTGCGCCCAGCCAGGCGCAGAACACATACCAGACCGAGGCCAGTCATGCGGCCATCCTGGACGTGGAAACCGGGGAAACCCTCTACGCCCTCAACGGTGATGAGGCGATGCCGCCCGCATCCATGAGCAAGATGATGACCGTGCTGATGGTGGTTGAAGCGCTTGAAGCCGGCTCCTTGTCTCTGGACGATGAACTGCCGGTTTCCGAACATGCCTGGCGCACAGGTGGCGCCGCCTCCGGCTCCTCGACCATGTTCCTGGAGGTCAATTCGCGCGCCCGCGTCGAGGATTTGCTGCGCGGGGTGATCATCCAGTCCGGCAATGATGCGTGCATCGTGCTGGCGGAAGCCATTGGCGGGACGGAAGCGGCTTTCGCCGACATGATGACCGACCGTGCCCACGAGCTCGGTCTGACTTCCGCCAGTTTTGCCAATGCGACCGGCTGGCCCGATCCCGACCATCGGATCAGCGCCATTGATCTGGCGCGGCTGGCACGCATCCTGATCGAGGACCATCCCGAGTATTACGGGATCTGGGCCGAGCGCGAATTCACCTATAACGGGATCCGCCAGTATAATCGCAACCCGCTCCTGGGCGTGTTTTCCGGCGCCGATGGCCTTAAAACAGGTCACACCGAGGAGAGCGGCTACGGCCTTGTCGGGTCGGCCGAACGGGATGGCGAACGCCGCATCATCGTCTTCAATGGCATGGACTCGAACTCGGCGCGCGCGACGGAAGCCGAGCGGATGATGCGCGCTGCGCTCAGCGATTACAGCCTGTATCACCTCTTTGCCGCCGGCGATGATGTCGATCACCGGGCCGAAGTCTTCATGGGCGACAGCGACACGGTCAGCTTGCGGGTCGCCGATGATGTCACCGCCGGCCTGCACCGCCGCGCGCGCCGTGACCTGACTGTCACGGTCAGCTATGACGGACCGCTGGTTGCGCCGATCCAGGAAGGTGATGTGGTTGGCACATTGATCGTCGAGGCTCCTGACTATGAAGCCCGCGAATATGACCTCCTGGCCGCGGAAAGTGTGTCCGAGAAGGGTCTGATGGGACGAATTGGCGCGGCGATTGCCCACATGCTGCGGGGCTGAAGGCATGACCAGGGGAAAGTTTATCACGCTGGAAGGCGGTGAGGGCGCAGGCAAGACCACCCTTATTCGCGGCCTGACCCATGCCTTGGCCGATCTCGGCATTGTTACGCTTGTGACGCGCGAACCCGGGGGAACGCCCGGCGCAGAGCTTCTTCGCGACCTGCTTTTGAATGGTGATGTCGAGCGCTGGTCATCCCGTACCGAAGCGCTGTTGATGTATGCCGCCAGGGTTGATCATGTCGAACGCTGCATCAAGCCGGCCCTGAATCGCGGTGCCTGGGTCTTGTGTGACCGCTTCGCGGATTCCACCCGTGCCTATCAGGGCGTCGGCGGTGGTCTGGGGGCCGCAGACCTGGCCGAACTTCAGCATTTCGCGCTCAATGACTTCCATGCTGACCTGACCTTGATCGTCGACCTTGAGCCGGCGATCGGTCTTGAGCGCACGATCAAGCGCGGCGAGAAGATCACCCGCTTCGAGAAATTCGACGCCGAGTATCACGAGCGCCTGCGCCAGGCCTTTCTGGATATTGCCGAGGAAGAGCCGGAGCGCTGTGTTGTTCTCGATGGCAGTCAGTCGACCGAAGCCGTCCTGACCGCTGCCCTGGCCGCCGTTCGTACCCGCTTGTTTTCAACGGCATGAGCACGGATCCCGATATCGGGTCTGATGTTCAGCCGGGCTGTCTGCCACCGCGTGAGCGCTATGACTTGTTCGGGCATGACGCGGCAGAACAGGCGTTTGCCTCGGCCTGGGAGAGCGGGCAGCTGCACCATGCCTGGATGATCACCGGACCCCGCGGTGTCGGGAAGGCGAGCCTCGCCTGGCGGGCGGCGCGGCGTGTGCTGGGGGCCCGACCGATGCCGGAGGCCGGCCCGCTCGGCGCCAGTGCCCAGGACCCGGTCTGTAAACTGATCGAGTCCCAGGCCACGCCGGATCTCCTGCTCCTGCGCCGCCCCTGGGACGACAAGCGCAAGCGCTGGCGGGCAGAGATCACGGTCGAGGAAGCCCGACGTGCGCCGCATTTCTTCGAAATGAGTTCCGGTGGCGGGGGCTGGCGCGTCTGTATCGTGGATTGCGCTGACGACATGAATAACAATGCCGCGAACGCCCTGCTGAAAACACTGGAAGAACCGCCGCATCGTGGCGTGCTGTTTCTGGTCGCCCATACCCCGGGTCGGCTTCCGGCCACGATCCGGTCCCGCTGCCGCCGTTTGAATCTGCGCGCACCTTCGGCAGAATCGACTGCCACCTGGCTGGAGCAGACAGGTGCGGCTGCGGATGCTGGTGCAGCGCTTGCGGCGGCGCGTCTTGCCGGCGGCGCACCGGGCCGAGCCCTGGCGCTGATTTCCGGAGGCGGCGTGGCGCTGGCGGCCGAGGTCAATCTTCTCGTCGACCGCGGCGCGACTGCCAGTGATGTCGATATTCGCAAGATTGCCGAACGTCTCAGCCTGAAAGGACAGGAGGAGATGCGCGACCTGTTTTACCAGGTTCTTGCCAATGCCATTCGCGGTCAGGCCCGCGAGCGCGCTGAAGCCGGTCGCGATCCCACCGCCTGGCTGGACAGCTGGCGTGCCCTCAATGCGCTTGTCCGCGACGCCAACGCGCTCTATCTCGACCCGAGACAAACCATCTTGAGCGCGCTCGGCCAGGTCCGCGATGTCGCGCGCAAGGAAAAGGCCGGCGCCTGAGCATGTATATCGACAGTCACGTCAATCTGCACGGCGAGCAATTTGCCGAGGATCTCGATGCCGTCATCGATCGCGCCCGTGCGGCTGGCGTCGGCCGAATGATCACGATTTGTTGCCAGCTCTCTGATTTTGAAGCCGTTTCCGCGATCGCTGACGCTCATGAAGATATCTGGTGCACGATCGGTGCGCATCCCCATCATGCCAAGGATCGCCCGGACATTACCGCCGATGAGCTGGTCGAGATCGCGCGGCACCCCAAAGTCGTGGGAATTGGGGAAACCGGGCTCGATTTCCATTACGGATACTCACCCAGGGACGAACAATTCCAGTCCCTGGCTGCCCATATCGACGCCGCGCGCCGGACTGATCTTCCGCTCATTCTCCACACTCGCGAAGCCGACAAGGCGATGGCGGACGTGCTGGAAGACGAAATGGGGAAGGGGGCCTTCCGTCCCTTGCTGCACTGCTATACTGGCGGGACTGAACTGGCCCATCGGGCCTCCAAACTCGGCGCCTATTTCGCTGCGTCCGGGATCATCACCTTCAAAAAGGCCGAGGATGTTCGCGCGGTGTTTCGCGATGAGGTCGCCGATGACCGGGTGATCGTCGAGACCGATTGCCCTTATCTCGCGCCAGTCCCGCACCGCGGCAAGCGTTGTGAGCCGGCCTTCCTGCCGGATGTTGCCCATGGCCTGGCCCAGGTGAAGGGCTGGACGGATGAGGAATGCGAGCAGCGCACCACCGAGAATTTTTTCCGCCTGTTTGACCGGGTCACGAGACCATGACCGGCGTAGCGCGTTTGACCCTGTTGGGGACCGGTTCGTCAGGCGGCGTGCCGCGGGCCAATGGTGACTGGGGTGATTGCGATCCTGAAAATCCACGGAATCGCCGCCGCCGCTGCGCCGCCCTGATCGAACAGGCCGCCACCGAGTCTGCGCTGGCGGACGGTGAGGCGGTCACGCGGGTTGTCATCGATACTTCGCCGGATTTCCGCGAACAGATGCTGTCTGCCGGCGTCAGGCGGATCGACGGTGTGGTGATGACCCATGATCATGCGGACCAAACGCATGGCATCGATGATCTGCGCGCCTTTGCCTATCTCCAACGCCAGAGAATTCCCGTCTGGATGGACAAGCCGACCGCTGACAGTCTCACCAACCGCTTCAGCTACACCTTCCAGGCACCGCCGGGATCGGGATATCCTCCAATCCTTGACCGCAAGCCGATGCCGGCTTGCGGTGAGACGGTTACAATCGACGGGCCGGGCGGTTCCGTGGCGATCATTCCTTTTGACCAGGAACATGGCCGAATCCGTTCATTGGGTTTTCGGGTTGGCGCGCTGGCTTACTCGGCCGACATCAACGCTTTGCCCGATGACAGTGCTGCGATCCTCGAGGGAATCCAGTGCTGGGTCGTTGATGCCTTGCGCGATGAACCGCACCCGACACATTTCAATGTTGATGACGCGCTTTCTGCGATCAAACGGATCGGCGTCCCGCAGGCGGTTCTGACCAATCTCCACATCACGCTCGATCACGCAGCGCTTGCCGCCCGGTTGCCGGATGGTGTTCGTCCAGCCCATGACGGTCTCTCAATCGAAACCCGAAACGGGACCGTGCTTATCCGTGATTGATGCGTAACGCCGGGCACTCGGCTTCGAGATCTCCCCACGCATTGTTTCTCATAATATTTATTATGCGCGATATTGATATGGCGTAGCGGGCCCGCTCGTCGCGACCTCGCCCACCGACTTCTCCAGTAATTTGTTTGAATGCAGTAGCTTCCGGCCCCTGCTTCATGTGCAGGATTATCGGGGTTTTCGTTCGCGTGGTATGAGAGGTCGGGATTTCCATCCTGCTTTAAGTATCTCGGGCGGGCTTACACAGCGGCAAATCGGACTATGGTCGGGTTACGCAGTTTTGCGCCTGCCACGGGAGCCCGACATGTCCGCGCCGTCTGAAACCCTGCCCCCGATCGAACGCCTCCTCGCGATCATGGCGAAGCTGCGTGATCCCGACGGCGGCTGCCCCTGGGATTTGGAACAGGATTTCGCGAGCATCGCGCCCTATACGATCGAGGAGGCCTATGAGGTCGCGGACGCGATCGAGCGCAAACGCTATGATGAGCTGAAGGACGAGCTTGGCGATCTCCTCCTGCAGGTCGTGTTTCACAGTCAGTTGGCGCGTGAGGCCGGCCTGTTCGGTTTTGACGACGTCGCCCGGGCGATCAATAACAAGATGGTGCGTCGGCACCCGCATGTGTTTGGCGATGCCAGCACGCGGGACAGTGTGACCCAAACCGCCGAATGGGAGGCCCTAAAGGCCGCCGAACGCAAGGAGTCGAACAAGGGTGAAAGCCTGCTTGATGACGTCCCCATTGCCCTGCCCGCGCTGAAGCGTGCGCAAAAGCTGCAAAAGCGGGCAGCGACGGTCGGCTTTGACTGGCCGACAGCGGACCGGGTCCTGGACAAGGTCGACGAGGAGTTGGCCGAAGTCCGTGAAGCGATGGCGGCGGGCGATGCGGAGGCTGTAGCCGAGGAAATCGGCGACCTGATTTTCGTTTGCACCAATCTGGGCCGCAAGATGAAGGTCGATGTTGAGGCAGCCACGCGCAGCGCCAACACCAAATTCGAGCGCCGGTTTCGGCATATAGAACAAACGCTTGCGTCACAGGGCCGGATAACATCCGACGCGACACTGGACGAGATGGAAGCACTCTGGGATGAAGCCAAGAAGATTGAAAAGGGCGTGTAGGACCCGGCCTGATTGTCTACCCCGGACAGGTCCGAAGGCTAGAAATCATCCTCATCTTCAATCTCGCCAATCCCCTGGGGAATAGCCAGATCGGGGAATTGAGACCGAAACCGCCCAGCCTCGACCGGGTGCAAGCGGACCTGAAGTGTGCTGGCGCCTGTCCTGGTGTCCATCTTGCTGGCCAGAACGTCACCATGCGCGTGAAGCCAGGCGAGCGCGCGCGCGTCCTGCGGCGGAATGGTGATTTCCAGGCGCTCATTCTCTTGCGACAGAGCGCGTTCAATGGCTTCGACGAGGATTTCAACACCTTCCCCTGTCACCGCTGACAGGGCCAGTTTGATCGGTCGCCCTGCCTTGAGATTGGCCATCTGGACGGTGATTCCGAGATCCTCCCGACCGTCTTCGTCCAACTGGTCTGCCTTGTTCCACGCTTCCAGCATGGCCTGCTCGTGGACCGGGCCGGCCTCGATCGCGTCGAGCACGCCTTCCACATCCTCGATACGTCCCTCACGGTCCGGGTCGGAGGAATCGATCACATGGACAAGCAGATCCGCCTCACGAACCTCTTCGAGCGTGGCCCGGAAGGCCGCGATCAGCTCAGTCGGCAAATCGGTAATGAATCCCACCGTATCGGACAGGAGAATTCGGGTGCCGCCGGGCAGGTCAACCGCCCTCACCGTCGGATCCAGTGTCGCGAAAGGCATATCCTGCGCAAAAACGCCGGCGCCAGTCAGCTTATTGAAAAGCGTGGACTTTCCAGCATTTGTATAGCCGACGAGTGCGACCGTGGGAAACGGGACATCCTGCCGTTTGGAACGGTGAAGGGAGCGCGTCCGCCGGACGTCTTCAAGTTGGCGGCGCAATTTGGACATCTTCTCGCTCAGCAAGCGACGGTCGGTCTCGATCTGGGTTTCACCCGGACCGGCGAGGAAGCCGCCACCGCCCCGCTGGCGCTCGAGATGCGTCCAGGTCCTGACCAGGCGTGAGCGTTCATAGGCCAGGCGGGCCAGTTCGACCTGCAGCACGCCCTCCTTGGTGCGGGCGCGTTGCCCAAAGATTTCCAGGATCAGACCCGTCCGGTCGACCACTTTCACATTCAGGGCTTTTTCGAGATTACGTTGCTGGACCGGCGATAACGCTGCGTCGATTACCGCGACATTGGCCTCAAGCTCGACAAGCATGTCACGCAATTCATCCAGCTTGCCGCGTCCGAAATAGCGACCCGCATCGATCTTGCGCATGGGCAATATGAAAGCGTCCCCGACGACAAGGTCGAGGGCTTCAGCCAGTCCGGTGGCTTCTTCCAGGCGCGCCTCGGCGCGGCCCATCGTGTCTCGGCTGGCGGGATGAATGACAAGGGCGCGTGAAACCGGCGCCTCGCGCTCAATCAATCCGTGGCGCTCTCTTCCGCCGCATCCTCATCCGCCTTGTCGTCTTCGAACAAGGACACCGGCGCGGCCGGCATGATGGTCGAAATGGCGTGCTTGTAGACGAGCTGCGAAAGCCCGTCCCGACGAAGCAGGACACAGAAATTGTCAAACCAGGTGACGACACCCTGCAGCTTCACACCATTGACGAGGAAGATGGTCAGGGGCGTCTTCGTTTTACGCACAGAGTTGAGGAAGACATCCTGGAGATTTTGTTTTTTATCGTGCGACATGTTGGCTCCGCATGCGTCGCTTTGATCAGCGATTCGTATCAAGGGTATACAGGCCTTGCCTGAGGCTGCAACCACTTCATTTTGCATGGGAAGCGGGAGCGTGCGCTCAAGCCTCCCCCAGATAGGCCTGGCGCAGGGACAGGGTCAGCGAGCCCGGCTCCCCATTGGCGATGATATGATTGTCAATCAACACAACCGGGGTCACGAAGGATGTGGCAGATGTCAGAAAGGCCTCGCGTGCCTCATAGGCCTCTTGCGGGGTAAATCCCCTCTCCTCGATTTCCAGTCCAACATCTTGAGCACATTTGATAATTCGAGCTCGCGTGATGCCGTGCAGGATGCCCTGATCGGCTTGCCGGGTGACCAGTTTCCCGGCCTTGGTAACAATCCAGGCATTGGTCGAGCTACCTTCCGTGACGCGCCCGTCCCGATCGACCTGCCAGGCCTCGACAGCCCCTGCTTCGTGGGCCGCCTGCTTGGCGAGGACATTTGGCAACAGGTTGACGGTTTTGATGTCGCAGCGCGCCCAGCGTTGATCCGGCACGGTGATAACGGCAATTCCGCACTGAGCTCGTGCGTCCGCCGCCGCGAGATCCAGTCGCTTGCAGGTCAGCACGATGGTGGGTGTCACCGCCTGTTTCGGGAAGGCATGGTCCCGACGCGCCTGGCCGCGGGAAATCTGGAGATAGACAAGACCGTTGCGGATCCGGTTCCGTCGCAGCAATTCACCAATGATGTGTTCCAGAGCCGCCCGGCTCCTTGGCGCGGTTATCCGGAGTTCGCCCAGTGAGCGTTCAAGCCGGGCAAAATGTCCGTCTGCGTCCATCAGTTCGCCCTTGCGGACGCTCCAGACTTCATAGACGGCATCGGCAAACTGGAAACCACGGTCCTCAACATGGATCGAGGCCTCGCCGTGCGGGAAGAACCGGCCATTTACATAGGCAAAGCGCATCGTCGTCCGTTACTTCCTCTTGAACAGGGCCCAGATGGCAGCGATCGCGGCCAACACTTCCAGACGCCCGAGGATCATGGCTGAAATAAGGATCGGCTTGGCCTCGTCGGGTATCTGGCGCCAGCTGGTCAATGCATCCGACTGATCCAGCAAGGGACCGATATTGGCAAGGGCGGCCGTCATCGCGAGGAAGGCTGTCTCGAAATCAAGTCCGACCGAGGCCAGGGCAATTGTTCCGACGCCGATCGCGGCCACGAAAGCCAGGACATAGGCCCAGATACCAACCAGCGCGCTTTCCCGTACGCGGCGACCGCGGAAGCTGACCGGCACAACGCTGCGCGGGTCGGACAGGACGGCAAGCTCGGCGCCCATTCGTTTCCACAGCAAGAGGATGCGGGAGACCTTGATCCCGCCTGTCGTCGATGCCGCCGCTCCGCCGATAAGGGCGACGAAGATTGACGCGGCCAGCGCCGGAATGACCCCGCCTCCGGCCGAGAACCCGCTGGTTGTCACAATGAAGGTCGCATCCAGTACATCCGAGAACGGCGTGCCCGGTCGGGCAAGGACAAAGAAGCCTCCCAGGCCGACAATGAGCGCGAATATCCCCAGGATGTCCGGATCACGGAGGACGGACCGGTCGCGGAGGACATCCCAGAACAGGGCGATGTTCAGGGCACCGACGAGACAGCCCACCATGACCCAGATGGTTGAGATCGGCCCGATACTCTCCAGCAGCCCGCCATCCGTCGGCGTATAGCCACTGGTGGAAATCGCGCTCATCGACAGGACGGTGGCGTTGAACAGGCCGTTGCCGGCAAACAACAGGCCCAGCCAGACCAGAGAGGTGAGCACGGAATAGATGATTGCGACGCGTTTGGCGGCGAGCGGGAGATGCGAGAACACATTGTCCGAGCGCAGGGTCAGCAGGGCCGATTTGCGGATTGCCGGGACATCCCTGTCCAGCGCGGCGAAAACGCCGATCGCCAGCAAGAGCGTCGCATAGCCCCCCAGCCAGCCGAGAATGGCCCGCCAGAAAATGAGAGACCGAGGCAGGTCATCCGCGGGCAGAAGTGTCGCACCGGTCGTGGTCACCGCCGAATAGGCTTCGAAGACCGCATCGATCGGATCAAAATACCCGGTCAGCCAGAATGGCAGCGCCGCCATTGCTGGTGCCGTGATCCATGACAGCAGCGCCAGGCCGAGGGCATCGAGAGCGCTGGCCCTTGATTTCAGCCCGCGGGTCGCGGTCAGGATGAAAATGCCCGGAACGAAGGCGATCAATGCCGTCGTCCCGAACAGGGGTGCGAGATGCGGCTCACCGACCGCTGCCGCCACAAATGCGGCAAACAGGGCCACGCCCGCGAACAGGACCCAGAGCGCGCCAAGCGGCCGGAGAAAGGCGACGGGCGTCATGGCCTAGAAGTATTCGAGACTGACGCGGAAGAGGTGCTCGACCTTGGGAATGAGGGCCGTATTGCAAAAGAGCAGGACGCGATCATTCTCGCGGATGCGACCTTCATCGCAAGGCAGGATGACCTTGTCGCCGCGGACCACAGCGCCCAATGCAACGCCGTCGGGCAATTCCAGCTCGTCCAGCGTCTTGCCGACCAGGGGCGAGGTCGAAAGCGCGACGCCTTCCACGGCCTCGGCTTGCCCGCCGCCCAGACTCTGCAGCCCGGTAATCCGACCACGCCGGATGTGCTGAAGAATGGTCGAGACCGTTGTCGCGCGCGGATCGATCAGGACGTCGATATCCAGCGCGTCACGAAGGCTCTCGAAGGCCCGGTCATTGATCAGGGAGAGCGCCCGCTCGGCCCCTTCCCGCTTGGCCATCACGGCGGAAAGCATATTGACCTTGTCGTCATTGGTCACACACACGACCAGCTCGGCCTCGCTGACGCCGGCCTCGTGCAACAGGCGTGCGTCGAGCCCGTCCCCGTGCAGCACGACGGTGCGTTTCAACCGCTCCGCGGCAGCCTCAGCCCTTGCCTTGTTGGCCTCGATCAGCCGGACCTTCACGCCGCCGGCACGTTCAAGCGCACGGGCGACATAGACGCCAATATTGCCAGCGCCGACGACAACAACGCGCCGGATCTGCTCGGCATTGCGCCCGAAAATGTCGAGAATTCGGCGGACCTGGCGACTCTCGGTGACGATATAGACATCATCCCCTGCCAGGAGCGGGTCGTGCAGTTTGGGGATGAAAAGCGTCTGCTCACGCTGCACGCCAACCACGGCCAGGCGCAGGTCCGGGAAGAGCTCCATGACCTGTTCGGTGGTCGAGCCCGCGACCGGTGAATTTTCGTCCAGACGGAGTCCGAGCAACTGGACCCGGCCGCCGGAGAAAACAGCCGTATTGAAAGCGCCCGGCGTCTCCACTCGCTGAAGGATCGCACGGCCCACTTCCAGTTCCGGCGAGATGACGACATCAACCGGCATATTCCCGGTCGAGAACAGATCACCCCAGGCGGGGTCGAGATAGTTCTGGGCGCGGACACGCGCGATCCGCATCGGCGTCTGAAAGAGCGAATGGGCGACCTGGCAGGCCACCATGTTGGTTTCGTCCGAATGCGTAACGGCGACCAGAAGATCGGCCTGGCGCGCTCCTGCGCGCTCCAGGACATCCGGATGGGAGCCATGCCCGACGACGCCTTGGACATCGAGGTCGGTGACGACATTGTCGATCAGCTCGGTCGACCAGTCGACGACTGTGACCGCATTTCCTTCACGGGCGAGCGCGCGGGCGATACCCACACCGACCTGTCCGGCTCCGCAGACAATCGCTTTCATGTCAGTTCCCTCCCGCCGGCGTCAGGCCGCGCCTTCGCGTTGCGGGCTGCCAACCCCGAGAGATTTGAGTTTACGGTGCAAGGCCGAGCGCTCCATGCCAATGAAGGCGGCAGTGCGCGAGATATTGCCACCGAAACGGTCGATCTGGGCCTTGAGGTATTCACGCTCGAAATTCTCCCGGGCCTCGCGCAGCGACAGGGCAATCATCTTTTCGGCATCAAAACCGACCTCCTGATTTTCCCGGGTCACGACTTCCGATGGCAGAGAATCGAGGGTGATCGGCTCTTCCATCGCGCCGGTCGCCAGGATCAGCAGGCGCTCGATATTATTGCGCAATTGACGGACATTGCCCGGCCAGCCATGTGCCTGCAAGGCCGCCATGACATCATCGCCGAACCGACGGCGCGGCAAGCCGGCCGAATTGGTCAGGCGTTCGACGAAATGGGTGACCAGTGCGGGAATGTCTTCGCGGCGATCGGCGAGTGGCGGAACCTGCACCGGAACGACCGCCAGACGGTGATAGAGATCCTCGCGGAATAATCCGCCCTGGATCCGGCCGGCCAGGTCCTGGGCGGTCGAGGAGATCACCCGGACATTCACCTGCACATCTGCGGCGCCACCAATCCGACGGAAGCGTTGCTCAACAAGAAGACGCAGCAATTTGCTCTGCGTATCTTTCGGCATGTCGGCGATTTCATCCAGATAGAGCGTACCGCCATGCGCCCGCTCGAGCAGGCCGACATGCTTGACGCTGCCATCCTCGTTCTCGCGCCCGAAAAGCTCCTCTTCGACCCCCTCCGGCGACATGCCAGGGGCACTCACGGCCACAAAATCAGCTTCATTGCGCGGCGAGCTTTCGTGGATCAGACGCGCCACCAATTCCTTGCCGGCGCCCGACGGTCCGCGGATCAGGACACGGCTATTGGTCGGTGCGACGCGATCAATCAGCTGGCGGACCTGAACGATGCCACTGGAATCACCGATCAACGAGCTTTGCGCCTCACTGCGAGCGCGCAGTTCGGCATTCTCCGACCGCAATCGGCTCGTTTCCAGCGCGCGCGTCACGGTCAGGAGCAGCTTGTCGCTCTTGAAGGGTTTCTCGAGAAAATCATAGGCACCTTTCCGGATCGCCGCGACGGCGGTCTCGATCGTGCCATGACCGGAAATCACGATGACGGGCATGTTCGGGTCAATAGCCCGGAATTCATCGAGCAATTCGATCCCGTCCAGGCGACTACCCTGCAGCCAGACGTCGAGAATGACCAGGGACGGTTTGCGGGCCCTGATCTCGTCGAGGGCACCGTCTGCGTGCGCCGCTTCGCGGGTTTCATACCCGTCATCTTCCAGCAGCCCCCCGATCAATTCACGGATATCTGCCTCATCATCCACGATCAGAATGTCGCGAGCCATGGATCAGGCCTCCTGTATGCTTTGAATGTCTTGTTCTGTCTGGTCTGCGAGCGGGAAAATCAGCCGTACGACGGCACCGTTTCCCTCACGGGGCACATCGAGCTCGAGCCGCCCCTTATGGTCTTCCATCACACGTTTGACGATGGCGAGGCCGAGACCGGTCCCTTTCTCGCGCGTCGTCATATAGGGCTCGGTTAGGCGCTCCCGATTGGGAGTCGGCCAACCCAGCCCGTTATCGCTTACCTCGATCACCGCGAACCCGTCGATTTCGGTCAACTCTACCGATATCGCACCCGCCTCACCGTCTTTTTCCATACGCGCTTCAACGCTTTCCGAGGCATTCTTGAGAATATTGGCGAGCGCCTGACCGGAAAGCCGCGAGTCACACAAACCCATGACTGGTTGATCCGGCTTGTCGAAGCGGACCTCCATCGCGGCCGAGGCCACCCGTCGCGCGAACACCGCCGATTTCGTCAATTCGCCCAGCTCAACTTCCTCGACCTTGGGCTGAGGCATGCGGGCAAAGGATGAGAATTCATCCACCATGCGGCCGATATCACTGACCTGTCGGATAATTGTTTCGGTGCACCGATCAAAAGTCTCCAGATCGCTCTCGATTTCGTCGCGGTATTTGCGACGGATCCGCTCGGCGGAGAGCTGGATGGGTGTGAGCGGATTCTTGATTTCATGGGCGATGCGGCGAGCTACCTCACGCCATGCGGCATTGCGCTGGGCTGTGACCAGACGGGTGACGTCGTCGAAGGTGATCACGAGGCCAGCCTCCTCATCCATCGACGCGCGCGCGGTAATATGGCGGATCTGCTCATCGGGCATGGTCAGGTCAATCTGGGCTTCGGCGACGGCGCCGGGGCGACGGCGCGCATCCGTCACCAAATCACTCAGAGCGGGCGTGATATCATTAAGTTGCATGCCGATTTGATCATCCGAACCCGCCGACAGCATCCCGATGGCCGAGCGGTTGATCAGGGTGACCTTGTCGTCCTTGTCCAGGCCGATCACGCCGGCGCGAACGCCGGCCAGAATGGCCTCGATGAAGGCCCGGCGCTGTTCACTCTCCGCATGACTCTCGATCAGCTCACGACGCTGGCTCCGCAATTGCCGAGTCATCCGGTTGAATGCGCGTGCCAGGGCGGCAATCTCGTCATCATCGCGCCCCATCTGGACACGTGCTTCGAGATCCCCTCGCCGCACCCGCTCTGCGGCAGCGACGAGGCGCGAAATCGGTGTGACGACCCGCGTCGCGGCACTCAATCCCAGCCAGACCGAGCCGATCAGGATCAGGGCAGCAACCTCGAAATAGAGCAGGAAGAAAGTCTGGCGGATCGAGGTCTCCTGCTCGTCCGCCCGACGCAGGGCAACCCGCGCCTCCTCCATTTGCCGAAACAGGTCCACATTCATCGGAATGGAGGCGTAGAGAAAGGCGTCTTCATACCCGCTGAGTTGTGTCAGAAGGCGAACCACATCCGTGCCGACAGGCGTGAATTCAGGGGTGGATACGGCAACTCCGCCCCCGCCTTCATTGGCCAGTTCGTAGAGGCGCGGCGATGGCACAACATAGGGCTCATTCTCCTGAAAGCGCGTACGGGCCAGCAGATTGCCTCGACCGTCGACCACATAGGCCGCCGAAAAATTCTGCTGTGCCGCAAGAGCGCTCAGCCCCCAGACATACTGGATCCGGCTCGAGCTGAACGCCTCGACCGCGTCCGGCTGGTTGAGTGCTTCCACCATCGCGCTCAATCGGTTGCCGGCTGCGTTGACCTCGCGCTCATAGATTTCGCCCGCCACGATGGCCGTCCCGTCGACGACGGTCGCAATCCGCTCTCCGAACCAATAGTCGACGCCGCGATTCAGGACGGCGCCCAGAAAGAGGGCGGCGAGGACTGCCGGCGCTGCCGCAGCGAGGGAGAACAAGGCGACAAAGCGCAGGTGTAGACGCGGCGTCGGCTCGCCAAACCGGCGCGCCCTCACCCGGCGGACAAAGCGGACAACCACCACGCCGCCCAGACCGAGTATCAGAACCGCATTGCCGACCAGAAGCGCCATCGCATTGCGATCATTGAGGCGCATGAGCCCGTTATCGCCCAGCAATCCGGTAGCGGCGATGGTGAGCAGGATCGCAGATGTGACGAAGCCGATGCCAAAAAGCGCGGCGGATCGCGGAGAGATGTTGCGGATCAGGGGCTTCGATAGAGTGTTCGGCAAGTGTGAGCTCACATGTTGCAGAACGGCATCATTACCCTGTTGTTGCAAATAATCAACACCCGTGATGCACAGGTCACATGTCGTCCGGTTCGCCGTCCAGCTCGGCCAATCGCCGGGCCAGGGTATTGCGGTTCAGGCCCAAAATCTCTGCTGCCCGGGACCGGTTTCCACCGCAGCGGTCCAGCGCCTGGCTGAAAAGCGCACGGTCAACGGCGTCGATGGCAACATTGCGGGCATTCTTTCGGCTCAGGGAGAGGGCTGCGATCGCATTGGCATGGACATCCAGGTCCTCGCGCGAATCCCCGGCATCGGCCGAGAAGGCCACCAGGACATCATCGAGACCGGCAACCCGACCGCGCGTTGCGAGCGACAGCCGGGACAACACCGATCGCAACTCCACGACATTCCCGGTCCAGGCGGAGCCCTGAAGGTATTGGACCGCGTCTTTCGAGAGCCGGACCCGGTCCTGTTTGTCGCGCCGGGCAAACTGGGCGAGGAAAGCTTCACACAAGGCCGGGATGTCGCTGCGGCGCTCCCGCAAGGGCGGTACGGCGATGACGCACTCTGACAAACGCGCAACCAGGCGTGTGTCCAGTCCGGCGTCCGGTGAATGGGAGGCAGTGGCGATGACGCGGCCAATCCCGGCATCCAGCGCGTCGCGGGCCGCCCGTTGTTGCTCGGCATTCCATTCTTCAAGCCGCAGCCAGACCACCTGGCGGGCGGCCTTGGTCGAACCGAAAATCTCGGTCGCGGTGTTCGACGGCGTTACCACGACGGCGTCATCAGCGGAGATGCCGCGCGCCCGAAGCAGGGCTTCGGCGGCCTGGCGCTTCCCGACCCCGGGTTCCCCCATGATCATCACATGCGCCTGGCTGGTGGCGGCGCGGGCAATCGCCTTGAAGGCCGACTGCATGGCGGCGGACTGACCGATAAAACCGGTGGGCTCATCCGCTGCCTTCGAGCGCCCGGTCTTGGCCTCATCACCCAGGGCTGCGCCAACGGCCGATATCATGTCGTCGAGGTCAAAAGGCTTGGGGAGATACTCGAACACGCCCCCCTTGGCCGCATTGATGGCCGTCGAAGCCGTCGCCTGCGCGCTCATCACAATAACCGGCATTTGCGGACGCAGGCGCGCGACAAGGCCCAGATTCTCCAGGAAGTTCGAGCCGTCCAGAAGCACATCGGCCAGCAGAAGGTCGCCTTCCCCATTCCGGATCCAGTTCAGCGCCGTGTCCGGCGAGGCGGTAGCCCGGACCTGGTATCCCGCCGACCCAAGTGCCCGTGACAGGATGAGTTTCAGGCTTTCATCGTCTTCCAGCAGCAGAATTCTGGCGCTCACTTTGGATCCTTCCGGGCAATGGGCAATCGGATATTGAAGACGGTCCGACCCGCCTGGCTTTCGAAATCAATCTGACCCTCATGCAGGGCCGCAATCCGGGCTGAGACGGCCAATCCGAGCCCCTCACCGGCCGGCTTTGTGGTCACGAAGGGGGTGAAGATACCCGATCCCAGCGTTTCGGGAATGCCCGGACCATTATCACGCACCGACAGGACAAGGGGCGTCGGATTGCCGCCCGTTCGGCTCTTGGGGCCGGCATCAAAGCGGGTTTCTACCACGATTTCCGCCGATGGATCAGTGCGTACGGCATCGAAGGCATTCTGCAGCAAATTGAGTACGGCCTGCATCAGCAGGTCCGGATCGCCCGCTATCGTTGGCAGGGATGGATCGAAATTGTCACGCATTACGCCCCGCGTCGCGGTATCGGCGCGGTGCAGACTGTCCATGGCACTGACGGCCAACAGATTGAGATTGATCTCGGATCGCGGTCCCAGCTGGATATCACCGACCCGACTCCAGTGATCCGCCAGACGCGTGATCCGGTCGACATCCTGGATGATCAGGCGGGCAAGGTCGCGAGCCCCATCAATATCGGTCTCGCGCCGGATGAGCTGCGCCGCGCCGCGGACGCTGGCGAGCGGGTTCTTGAGCTCGTGCGCCAGCATGCGGCCAAAGCCGAGTGCGGGCGCTTCGGACGCCTTGGCGCCCACCTCCTGGTGCGGCAGGACAGACAGGGTCAGCTGTTCTTGTTCGTCAGACCAGCGTGCATGAACGTCAAATGGCCCGTCCCCACCCAGCATCCGGCCAAGCGCAACCACCGTGCGGTGGGTGCCGCAGGCCTGTTCGATAATGTCGGCAAGATGAGCGCAGACCGGGGACAGAATCCCGAAGCGCCCCTTGCGCATGTGCCGGAGCGACAATCCCAGCCATTCTTCCGCCTGGGTATTGGCCCACACACAGCGAGCTTCGGCACAGAAGACCAGGATCGGGATGGCCGCTTGGTCCGCCGCCAGATTGGCCGGGCCCGGGGGATCGAGCGTCGTCATGCGACCGCGCGTCCATCAAGCTGACGCAGGCCATCGAGTGCGGCATGGACGTCGGCGGCTTCATCCGAGCGGCACAGGCTGGCGCGCTGGGCACGGACCCAGTCGCGATCACCCTCGCCACATTCAACATCACAAAAGCTGGCAAAATGCTTGCGCATCATGCGGGTGCCCAGGTGGGGACCATAGTGGGCGAGACTGTCTTCGAACTGATCCGACAGAGCGTTGATCTTGTCATTCCAGCTGGTTTCAAGCGGGGACAATCCAGCGAGTTCGCGGCCGATCTCTCCGACCAGCCAGGGCCGACCCTGGGCGGCACGGCCGATCATCACTGCGTGCGCCCCGGACTGTTCCAGGGCTTCACGGGCATGGGTGATGGTGTGAATATCGCCATTGACCACGACCGGGATATCCACGGCCTCGACCACCGCCCTGACGGCGGACCAGTCGGCCTCGCCCTTGTAGAATTGCTGGCGGGTTCGACCATGCACGGTGACGAGGCGTATTCCGGCATCACGGGCCCGGCGGGCGAGGTCGGGCGCGTTGAGACTGTCATGATCCCAGCCCAGGCGCATCTTCAGCGTGACCGGCTTGCTGGTCCCGGCGACCGTGGCGTCGACCAGGGTGAGCGCATGGTCCAGATCCCGCATCAGGGCGGATCCGGACAGGCCCCTGGTCACTTGGCGGGCCGGACACCCCATATTGATATCAATGACTTCTGCGCCTGCATCCTCGGCGATCCGGGCGCCCTCGGACATCCAGCGGGCTTCACGGCCGGCGAGCTGGATCACACAGGGCTTGAGTGACGCGTCCAGCGCCGCCTTGCGGATCATGTCCCGACGACCGGCTGCCAGGGCATCTGACGCGACCATTTCGGACACGACCATCCCAGCCCCAAACCGTTGGGCCTGGCGACGGAAAGGCAGGTCTGTGACCCCGGACATGGGTGCAAGTATGGCCGGGATTTCAATGCTGTGCGTGTCGATCGAGAAGCGCATGCGGCTGGACAAATCCTTCGTGTGCGTCGTATGGCCGAAGGCTAGCGAGTATGCTGCGCTGCGGCAATCCACGAGGCCTGTAGATGAAGATCGCTGCTGTCATTGTCGCTGCCGGACGCGGGGAACGCGCTGGCGGCGGTGTGCCCAAACAGTATCGCGAGCTGGCCGGAAGGCGCGTGCTCGCACGGTGTGTTTATCGTCTGCATCATTGTGGTGTCTTCATGAGCCTCATCGTCGTGGTCAACCCGCTCGATCGTGAGCACATCGACGCGGTCGAGCGCGAACTCGGCTTCAGATTGGATGTGATCCCCGGCGGGGCCACCCGGACCGCCTCGGTCCGCGCCGGGCTCGAAGCGGCTTCCCAGGCCGGTGCCGACGCGGTTTTCATTCATGACGCCGCCCGCCCCTTCGTGTCGCCCGCCCTCATCGACCGGCTCGTCGATGCGCTCGAACGCCACCCGGCGGTCATCCCGGCCCTGCCGGTCAGCGATGCGCTTTGTCGTGTCGGTGATGGTGGCGTGATGGATGCGCCGGTATCGCGGGATGGTCTCCAGGCCGCGCAGACGCCGCAGGCCTTTCATCTCGCGCCGCTGCTCGACGCCTATGCGCAACTCGGCGCGACGGCCCTGCCCGATGATGCGGCGGTTGTCCGCGCGGCGGGTGGTGAGGTTGCGCTGGTGGCCGGTGAGGCGGACAATTTCAAACTGACCACGCCGGAGGACTTCATCCGCGCGGAAAGGATGTTGATGAGCGAGTCAATCACCGTCACCGGGCAGGGTTTTGACGTCCACCGGCTGGAAGCGGCGGAGGTGATGTGGCTGTGCGGGATCGAGATCCGCGCCGGGCTGGGCCTGGTCGGGCATTCCGATGCCGATGCCGGTCTGCATGCTCTCACGGATGCCGTTCTCGGCGCGGCCGGGGCTGGCGATATAGGCCAGCATTTCCCGCCCTCCGACCCGCAATGGAAGGGCGCCCGCTCGGATGCGTTCCTGAAACACGCGCTGACGCGCCTGGCGCAAGCCGGCGGCGAGATAGTCCATGCCGACCTGACCCTGATCGCCGAACGGCCCAAGATCGGCCCTCATCGTGACGCCATGCGAACTCGCGTCGCCGAATTGCTGGGCCTGCCGTTGCAGCGGGTCAATATCAAGGCGACGACGACGGAAAAACTCGGCTTTGCCGGACGCGGCGAAGGCCTCGCAGCCCAGGCCATCATCACAGCGAGACTGACCTCATGATCTTCACCCATTCCCTGATTGACCAGGCCGAAACCCTCATCGACCGGGCCCGCACGGCCGGCGTGATGGTGGCGACGGCGGAAAGCTGTACGGGCGGGCTGGTCAGCGCCCTGCTGACGGAAATACCCGGCGCCTCCGATGTCGTCGATCGTGGCTTCGTGACCTATTCCAACGCTGCCAAGACCGAGATGCTGGGCATTCCGGCCCGGGTGATCGAGGCCAATGGCGCGGTCTCGGTCGAGGTGGCCCGGCGGATGGCCGAAGAAGCCCTGCTGCGCTCGAACGCCGACATCACGGTGTCGATCACGGGCATTGCCGGTCCGGGCGGATCCGAGCACAAGCCGGCCGGCCTGGTGCATTTTGCCATGGCCCGGCGTGACGGCACGACGAAGACCCATGTCAGCCGTTTCGGCGATCGGGGCCGTGATGCCGTCCGCCTGGCCAGTGTCGCCACGGCGCTCGATTTACTGGCCGAGGGCGTTGATCTCTTCGGTTAGGTCCAGCGCGGGGTCGCCGGTGGCGCTATAGCGACGCTTGGCCTCGGCGGAGAATTTCTCGATCAGCACCCGACCGGCGCGCTCGCGATTGCTTTCCAGCAGCATTTGCAGGATCGCATTCCTGAACGCGGCCCGGATCGAGAAATCGATCAGGCAGGACCCGTCCGACAGCGCAATGAATCGCCAGTTATTCTCCAGCACGCGGAACGGCCCGGCGACAAAGCTGACCGCGATCGTACGCGCTCCGGCATCGGCCATGGCGCGCGAGGTGAAGCGTTCGGTGACGAATTTATACCGCACGCGCGCTTCTGCGGTCATGTGGCGGACATCGCCCACCTCGCGCTCGTCCAGCAGGCGCATGGCGGTGATCTGGGGAATGAATTCGGGGTAGCGCCGGACATCGCTGACCAGGGCGAACAGATCGTCGGGCGCATAAAAGAGACGCAGGCGTTCGCGGACTTCAACAACCATGCTCGCCCCCCTGCTCCGCCCGACCGAAACGGCGTCTAGCCGCGTGCCATCATCTGCTCGCGCGCGGCGCGCAGCTTGGCGAAATCATCGCCGGCATGATGACTGGACCGGGTCAAAGGCGTTGCCGAGACCATCAGGAAACCCTTGGCACGGGCGATGGTCTCATAGGCCTTGAACTCGTCCGGGTGAACGAAGCGGTCAACGGCGGCATGCTTGCGGGTCGGCTGCAGATACTGGCCGATGGTGAGAAAATCGATGCCGGCCGAGCGCATGTCGTCCATCACCTGCATCACCTCTTCCTTGCTCTCACCCAGGCCGACCATGATGCCCGACTTGGTGAATTGCGACGGATCGCGATCCTTGACGCGCTCCAGCAGCCGCAGGGAATGGAAATAGCGCGCGCCCGGACGGATCGAGAGATAAAGCCGCGGCACGGTTTCCAGATTGTGGTTGAACACGTCCGGCTTGGCGTCGATCACCGCTTCGGCGGCGCCCGGCTTGCGCAGGAAATCCGGGGTGAGGATCTCGATCGTCGTCGAGGGCGTCGCGGCGCGGATCGCCTCGATCACATCGACGAAATGCTGCGCCCCGCCATCATCCAGGTCATCGCGGTCCACCGAGGTGATCACGACATGGTTGAGCCCCATCTGCGCGACGGCCTCGGCCACACGGCGCGGCTCGTCGGTATCGACGGCGGCCGGCAGGCCGGTCTTGACGTTGCAAAAGGAACAGGCCCGCGTGCAGGTATCGCCCAGGATCATGAAAGTGGCGTGCTTTTGCTCCCAGCACTCACCGATATTGGGGCAGCCCGCCTCCTCGCACACCGTCACCAGACCGCCATCCTTGACGATTTTCTGGGTCTCGGAAAACGTCTTGCCCAGGGGCGCTTTCACCCGGATCCAGTCCGGCTTGCGAAGCACCGGCGTATCCGCCCGCTTCTGCTTCTCCGGATGCCGCGCCGCGCGTGCGTCAGAGGCGGCAGAACGGGTGGTGGTGTCGATCAGATTGGCCATGGGGGCGATGTATGATGACAAGCGCGATGTGGCAAGGTTTGGGGCTGTGGTGGGGGGGGGCGGAGTATCGCCCACCCAAGACTGCTTAGCGGACAACTTGGTACAACAAACGGGTTCGTACTTGTCTGATACTCCTTGCAATAGCCTAGCCTGATGGCTACCTAAGCTTGCAAATTTTCTGAAAGGTCGAAAATTATGGCGGACAAGAAAACAGTATTTATCGCGTTTGCGATTGAAGATGAGAAGCAGAGAGATTTCCTGAAGGGGCAGTCACTCAATACCTCATCCCCGTTCGAGTATATCGATATGTCGGTCAAAAAGGCCTATGATAAAGACTGGAAAGACAAAGTTCGAACGCGGATCAAGCGATCCAACGGTGTTATTGCTCTTATTAGCAAAAACTCTCTGAAATCAAGCGGGCAGAAGTGGGAGATCAAGTGTGCAAAAGAGGAAGGCGTTCCCGTGCGCGGAATTTGGGCTTACACGGATGATCGGACGAATATTGAGGGTGTAAATACAAAAGTTTGGAATTGGGCAAACATCGCGGCGTTTATTGATAGCCTCTAACTCGGAATCAACAAGTCTATGAAAAAAGCACTCATCGTCGGCATTGACCATTACAAAAATATTGGCCCACTCTACGGATGTGTGAACGATGCTCACCAAGTCAAGGGGATTCTTGAACGTCACGCTGATGGTAGCGTGAATTTCGGGGTTAATCTTCTTGCAGGCACTGACGGACTTGACCGCGCCGAGCTAAGGGAGGCGGTAAAACAGCTTTTCGAGGGCGATTGTGAGACCGCGCTATTTTACTTTGCTGGGCACGGTTATGTTGAATCTACGGGTGGGTATCTGTGCCCATCAGACTGCGCAAGCGGCGACGACGGCCTTGCCCTCAGCGAGATCATGACGTTAGCGAACAAGTCCAATGCTCGTAATAGAATCGTTCTGCTTGATAGCTGCCATAGCGGTATAGCCGGTCAGAGTGCTCTCTCGCCAACTTCCGAATTAAGTGAGGGAGTTACGATACTGACCGCTTCTACAGCAGAGCAATATGCATCGGAGGTGAACGGAGCGGGGGTTTTCACTGACCTGCTCGTAGACGGTCTAGCCGGCGCGGCCGCCAATCTTGTCGGCGACGTGACACCAGGTGCCGTGTATGCTCATATTGACCAGTCTTTAGGGCCGTGGGCCCAGCGACCTGTATTCAAAACAAATGTGAAGTCATTCGTATCGCTGCGAAAGGCAAATCCGGTCCTTCCGCTCGAAGAATTGCGGCGAATTGGGGAGTTTTTTCCTGATCCAGGCTATCAATTTGCGCTGGATCCAGCCTTCGAACCAGAGCGATCAGAAGCCGAAAAGGCTGCGGCCGACTACGTTGAACCGGACCCCAAGAAGAATGCAATTTTTCAAATTTTACAAAAATTCAATCGGGTGAATCTGGTGGTTCCGTGCGATGCACCGCATATGTGGCACGCTGCGATGCAAAGCAAATCATGCAAGCTTACGGTGCTAGGTGAGCACTATCGTCGCCTCGTTGCTGGAGCGCTTATCTGAGGATCTGGGCAAAAAATGGCTACCACCACGTTCGCGCCCACCCCACCCCATACCCCCCATGCCAGACAGTAGGCCTACCCGGTTCTCCAGCTCAACGCCCCGACGGGCCGCGTGGCGGGCATGCCCCTTGAGCTGAAGAACCGGATACGGCGATCTCCCGGCAAGGGGTTTAGGGTGCGGTGTGCGCCCGGGGCGCGTGTTTGAAGGCGGGGAAGTCCGGTCACGCGTTCCCCCCAACAGAGCATTTTTCCCGGACGCGCGTCGGCGCGATCCGGGACCGACGGGGGACTCAGCGCTGACCGGCAGGGTCAGTTGGTCCCGGGTCTTCGCCCGGGAAAAATGGTGGGGGATGGCCGCGGGAATCTCCGAACCGCTGTGTTGTTTTCCGACTTCCCCAAAGAGGCTAAGACGCGCCACTCTTTTCTTCCCCACTCGTGGGGAAGTGGGCCGGCGCGCAGCGTCGGGTCGATGGGGCCGAGCGTGGCGAGGGGTGCAGGGCACTCCGCCTGCGGCGGCCCCTCCGTCTCGCCCTGGCGGGCGATCCACCTCCCCCTGGAATGGGGAGGAAAACCGGTCTGCGCACGCTTCAACAAGCGCATTTTTCCCGGGCGCGCTCCGGCGCGATCCGGGACCTACTGGAAACGCTTTGCTTGCAGGGGCGCTCGGTAGGTCCCGGATCTTCGCCCGGGATAAATGTTTGGGGATGGGCGCCGAACTCGCCGAGCCGTTGGGCTGGCGTCCTACTTCCCGGGAAGTAGAGACCACCCGGGCTTGCCATCTGGCCTGCAACGCGCTCTGTGGGAGACCGACTGTCTGGCCCCTGGGGGAAGTTCATGATCCTGCGTCGTCTTGCTATCGCCCTGCGCAAACAGGACTGGTTCACCGTGCTGATCGAGACACTGATCGTGGTGTTTGGTGTCTTCATGGGTCTGCAGGTCAGCAACTGGAATGAAACCCGGCAGGAGCGGGTCGAGGCGCACAGCCTGCTGGAGCGGCTGGAGCGTGATTTCGAGCAGCAGCTGGCCCTGACCGAGCGCGGGATAGCGCGGCAATTATTGTATCTGGAGGTCACCGGTCGGTTGATCAACGGGATCAGGGACGGCGAGCTGGACGAGGAGACCCTCGCGTCCGACCTCGCCCTGGTGGATTCGGTGGCGACCATGCCCGGAACCTCGGTTGCTTTCCAGGAACTGGTCTCGACGGGCCGGATGCGTCTGATCAGAAGCGGGGAATTGCGGGACCAGCTTTATGCCTACGACAGCATTGTCAGTTATCTGGTCGTTCAATATGCGCAAATCACCAGCTCGGTGGACGAGCTGGGGCGGGTCATTATCCGCGCGAAAACCCTGGAGCTGTCAGGCCAGCCCTCCGAGGCCTTTGAGCAACTGGGCCGGGTCGAGTCCGTTGATCGTGCGGTCCTGCTCGAAGACGGCGAGATCATGGATGCCTTGCAGGGTGCCTATATCACCCAGGACAATTCTCACCTCGTAATGATCGCCTTGCGGGCCCGGATCGAAACAATCCTCGCGCTTCTGGCCGAGGAGCGCGGCGAGCCGGTCCCTTAGTGGGAGCCCGGCCGAACCGCCGCCATGAATAGTCAGAATTCTTCCTTCAGCCTTGTTCCGCCAAGCAAATCCCCTAACCTCGCCTCACCTTATTGTTTGTGTTGGGGGATTTGGGCATGGTGGGGTTTCTTGGGGCTACCAGATCGGCATCTGTGCCGGTCCATCTGATCGGGTTTCATGTCGCGGCTGACGGGACGCGACTCTATGACCGTCTGGCCCTGGTGATCGAGGCGGATGGTCGGGTGTCGGGCCGGGTCGACCGCATTGCCGAGCGTGACGGGCTGGCGCGTCCGGCCGAGGCCCGCGGGCTCCTTATGGGCGATCAGCTCGCCTTGATGCTTGAATTTGCAGAAGGAACAACGCCTGCCGAGGCCGGTGTCATGCTCGACCTGGCGCCTGAGGCGCGGCGCCATGGCGCTGCCCTGGTCGGCCGGATTGCCGGTCAGGCAATACCCGGTGCCCAGGCCGGCGAGGCCAGCGCGCCGGCGGCGCAACCCTATGTGATGGCCCATGCGCCGGCGGCGCGGCTGGACCGCTCACCCACCCATGGCTGGGGCACCGTACTGGAAGAGGCCGTGTCTGCGGGCGAGACCGTGCTGGGGATTTACGGGCCCGTCGGCGCCCGACAGACCCCCTATTCCTTCCGCACCGATGATGGCCGCCATATCGAACCCACGGGCTATGGCCATTTCGTCAATCACGCCTGCGAGCCGAGTTGCGAGATCATCTATGACACCGAGACCGCCCTGCCCACCCTGGTGGCCCTGCGTGATCTGGCAGAGGGTGAGGAAGTGACCTTTGATTATACGCGCACGGAAGGCGATCTGGCCGGCGCATTCGCGTGTCGATGCCCGGCGCTGGTGCACAAGATCTAGCGGTGAAATGACCTAGTCGCTGAAGCGCACGCGAACCGGCGCCCGTCGTCCCGGCCCCTGCATCGCCGTGCGAACGGCGGAATTGAAGCGCAGATTGGTCATCATGACCTGGTCGTCGAAGGTCTCGG
The DNA here is from genome assembly GCF_049116555.1 of Maricaulis maris. Lineage (GTDB taxonomy): Bacteria > Pseudomonadota > Alphaproteobacteria > Caulobacterales > Maricaulaceae > Maricaulis > Maricaulis maris_C. The sequence goes on from NZ_JAGDYT010000004.1 coordinate 165,126, forward strand.
CTAGCAGGTCATTATCGACAATGAAACTGGCTTGTTCGGCCGGGATGGCGGACGAGAAATAGATCCAGGTGAACTCACCATCGGCTTCGGCGCCGACATAGGACAGTTCGAGAAGCTCGCCATCGGTATCGGCCACGCGGAAGAACTCGCCCGCATAAGCCCCGACTGCAGCCAGGCCCTCGGGCGTGGCCAGGAAGGTGTCGGCGTCCAGATCGGTCCGATCCAGCGCTTCCATCAGATCATGACCATAGACACGGTGGATGATTTCGAGCTCGCCCGTGCGTTCATTGACAGCGATCTCGGTGACGCCGGCATGCATGCGGTGGGCAAGGGTCGGGGCTGTCACCAGGGACAGCCCCGCCAGAGCGGTCAGGAGGGTTGAACGGATGCGCATGCTGTTTCGCGGCCCTCCTGCAAGCCTATTCCGGACGCGTGGCGACGCTGTCGCGGGTCACCCGCAAGTCCAGATCGTCCATCATGCTGGATGGGTTGCTGGACGAGCGATAGAGCTCGAGACGGGTCGGTTCGATGCGTGGCGGATAGTAGTTGTCGGTGCGATCGGCATCGGCCGTTTCCCACAGCGGATCCAGCTCCACGGATACGACCTGGCGGTCCGAGACATAGGTCCAGGTTACATTCCGCGGGTTGTAGCGCCAGACTTCAGCCGGGATGCGCACCATCTCGGTGGACCCATCCGCGAAGGTGAATTCGAGGATGATCGGCATGACCACCCCGCCCTCATTGGTGAAGTCGAGATAGTAGACGCGGTCACCGCTATCGAGGATGTCCGCTTCCCAGTCTTCCAGCCCTTCGCGCATGCTTTCATACGCTTCGCGCTCGCGATTGGTGACGGTATGACGATCATTCTCGGAGTAGAAATCCAGCACTTCCGGATTGCTGTCGGCATAGAGCGCGACACCGGCCTCACGGTTGGAGACCTGGGTCAGGCTCTCCGGTTCGCGGGCTGCCTGCTCACGGGCCCGCATGTTCTCAATGCCCGGGTCCTCGGTATCGAACGTCCCTTCGATCACCCGATCAAGGGAGATGTCGACATGATCGGTGGAGTAGAACCAGCCACGCCAGAACCAGTCGAGATCCACCCCGGAAACCTCCTCCATCGTGCGGAAGAAATCATAGGGCGTCGGACGCCGGAAGCGCCAGCGCTCGGAATAGGCCCGGAAGGCCTCGTCGAAGAGTTCGCGGCCCAGAACCGTCTCGCGCAGGACCACCAGCGCAATGGTCGGTTTGGAATAGGCGTTCGGTCCGAACTGAAGGATGGAGTCCGACTGGGTCATGATCGGCATCTGGTTGGTTGATGCCATGTAGGACGTGATCGAGTGCGGGTCGCCGCGGCGAACCGGGTAGTTTTCTTCCCACTGACGCTCGGCCTGGAATTGCAGGAAGGAGTTCACGCCTTCATCCATCCAGGTCCACTGGCGCTCATCGGTATTGACGACCATCGGGAAGTAGATGTGGCCGATCTCGTGAATGATCACGCCGATCAGGCCGCGCTTGGAACCCAGCGAATAGCTGAGATTACCATCATCATCGACCATCGGGCGGCCATAGGAGCCACCATTGAAGGTGATCATCGGGTATTCCATCCCGCCCTGCGGGCCTGCGATCGATTGCGCGACCGGGTAGGGATAGGGGAAGGCGAAATCATTGTAGACCGCGAGTGTGTGCTCGACGGCCCGGGTCGAGAAGGTCGACCACAACGGCTCGCTCTCATTGGGATAGAAGGACATCGCCATGACAAGGTCCGGCGCATCGCCCTCCCCGTCCTGCTCGACACCGACCGCGTCCCAGATGAATTTGCGCGAACCGGCCCAGGCGAAATCGCGGACATTCTCGGCCCGGAATTCCCAGGTCGCCATCGAACGGGTGCCGCGACGCTCATTGGCGCGGGCTTCCGCCGGGGTGACGATGAAGACCGGCTCATCAGCCGTGCGGGCCTCTTCCAGACGTTCACGCTGCGGCTCGGTCAGGACCTCATCGGCATTTTGAAGCACGCCCGTGGCCGAGACGATGAAGTCCTGCGGCACGCGGATCGACACGTCGTAATCGCCAAATTCGAGACCGAATTCCCCGCGACCGAGGAAGGCCTTGTTATGCCAGCCTTCATAGTCCGAGAAGACCGCGGCACGGGGGAACCATTGGGCGATCTGATAGATGCAGTCAGCCCCGGTATCCTCGGTTTCCTCGAAGCACTCCCAGCCGGCCCGGCCACCAATGACCTGGGTCTCCACCAGGCGGTAGTCCCATTCGATGGTGAAAGTGACGCTGTCGCCCGTCTCCAGGTCCGTATCCAGATCGAGACGCAGAAGCGTGTCGACGATGGTGAAGTCCATCGGCGCGCCATTGGCGTCGGTGACCCCGGTGATGTTGAAGCCGTAACCGTCCTCATCAAGCATCTGGCGACGCCGCATGGACCGGGCCGAAATCCCTTCGGGCATCGACTCACCCACGCGCCCCGAGGCGCGCCCGCCACCGCCGACCGTTTCGGTCATCACGGCGATGGAATCGGGACGGAAGCGGTTCTGGTCGAGCAGGAACCACAGGAAGTCCAGCGTGTCCGGAGCATTGTTGGTATAGGTCACCGTCTCGGTGCCAAAGAGGTGCTTGGCCTCTTCGTCGAGCCGGATATCAATGTCGTAATCGACCTGCTGCTGCCAGTAATCCGGTCCCGGCGCACCCGTGGCGCGACGTTCGCGATTTGGCGACGGCCAGTCTTCGTCTTCGAGCTGTCGGAAAGCATCACGCCAGTCATTGACGGTCTGCTGGACGGGCTGGGCGACCGCGACGTTGAACGTCGCGGTCGCTGCAGCCAGTGCAATCATGTGAAGAGTACGCATATTCCCCATTACCCCTGCTGTGGGACGTTCCGGGGGAGATTTACCGCGCGTACCGGGCAAGGTCACCCCTGCCTTTCTGCATTGTCATGATGCGGGGTGACCCAGTCTGCCTATGCGGTCGCGGTTGCCCCCATGACCGGGGCGGCCTGTCGACGCTTCCCGAGCGACATCACCCAGGCACCCAGGCCGATGAAGAGCAGGAAGAAACCGGCGAGTACACCGGCAACCGGCAAGGCGCCCAGCGCCGCGAAAACGGCCACGACAGCAAAGGTCGAGAGCAGGCGCATACCCAGGCCGAGGCTCTTCTCATCCGGCTCACGATTGAAGATCATGTCGCCGACGGAAATCGCGCCCAGACCGATGCAGAGCAGCATGAAGGGCCAGAAAATGAGCCACATGATCGGGATCAGCAGGATGCCCACCACCGTAATGGCCAGCAGAATGGTCATCATGATCAGGAAGACCGGTGACAGGGCGAAACTGATGAAGCCCAGGAAACCGGTGACGACAGGTTGGTCACGGAATTTCGTCGCCACCGTTGCGCATCCACTCGGCGCAATCATGCAGGCAAGGGCTGCCAGCAGGAAGGCTGCGCCCGGAATGAACAGGCTGAAGACGCCAGTCGGAAAATCGAACTCCGGACCGAAATCGACCTGCTTCCAGTCTCGGGCGCCGAAATTGAAACGCTCATATTCGTAATCATAACTGCCAAAGCTCGCGCCATCGGCAAGCACCGGATCATTGGGTGACCGGATCCGCAATTCGCCTGAAACCCGCGTGCCGTCGAGCACATAGACTTCTTCGGCCGTGACCTCGACATCGCCCAGGAAAACACCGGACAGGTGGATCTCGCCACCTTCGATATCAACAGGCCCGTCAATCTGGCCAGCGAGGTGAACTTCGCCACCGACAATCTCGGCGGATCCCGCAATATTGCTCGTGCGGGTGGTTTCTATATAGCCGCCGGCCAGCTTGGCATCTCGGCCAATCTGCGCACTGATTTCCAGATAGCCGGCCGCTCCGTTGAGCATGCCGCCAATCGTGCCGCCAACCTCGCTGTCACCGCCGGCGAAATTGGCGTCCCCGGTCACTGCTGCATCGGATTGCACGTCGCCACCGGCGATGTCGAGATCATTGCCAACCGTGCCGGCCACATCGATCTCGCCGCCGACCAGCTGTACGGAGCCGCGGACATCGGCATCGACCTGGATCACGCCGGCAATACCCTTGATATCACCATCGACCACGCCGCGAACATCCATCTCCCCGCCAAGGAAGATGACGTCATTACTGCTGCCTTCGACTTCCACTTCGCCGCCTATGACCTGCGCGGTCGCGGCACCTGTTAAAAGGGAAATGGCCAGCCCCCCGGCCATCACCACTTTCCGCATCTTCATGATGTTCATCTTAAGTCTCCCTGCGCCCCCCGGCGATCAGGTCAGGATTGAACCGCTATTGGCTTGGGATTAGTCCTCGGTCAGATCGTCGCAATCGCGACCATCGCGCGGCTGGTAGTCAAGACCGGACACCTGGGCACCGGATTGCGTGACCGGAGCATTTTCCGCCCAGACCGTGACGCCATCGCGCACGCGCGCCGTTTCGGTGAACACGACATCGATCGCACAGATCTGGCCACCACCGGTCAGCGATCCGCTGATTTCGACAAGACCGCGCTGATTATTCCGACGATTGCGGTTGAGGTCCTCAGCCGCCACGAGCTTGACCGGACCGGTGGCCTCACCGGTAAAGCGGATCTCGTCAGCCTGGGCATGGAGCTGATCGCCGAACCATCCGCCAACCGTCATTTCGCCAGCGGCCAGTGCAGCTTCGCCTTCGACACGCCCGGAGAAGTCGATCTCGCCGCCGGCGAGATTGAGTTCGTCGCCAACATCGGCAGCAAAGGTGATTTCACCACCTGCGATGGACGCCTCACGACCGACACGGCCGGAAAAATTGATGTCACCGCCAGCAATCGAAACATCGCCGCCAACCTGGAGGTCATCGGCATCCACATCGCCCGCCACCAGGCTGAGATCGCCGCCGATGCGGCCGCGCAGATTCACGTCACCGGCCAGACGGCTGTAATCGCCATCGCGGTCCAGAACGACATAACCGTCGACAGTCCGCATTCCATGGCCGCGCAGCATCTTGCTGTCATCGTCACCATCGACCACGATCACGCAGCCCGATGTCATCAGCGCAGTGGTCATGGCCGAAGCGGCCAGCAGGACCTTTTGCATGTCAGTCTCCCGTACAAGTCAGGGCGTTCGAAGCCCCGGTCAGACGCTCCCCAGCGTTGAGTCGGAGCTTACATTATCGAATTTCGATATCAACCGGTTTTTTCGTTTTTCGATAAATTATTTCCGTATATCGCGATGTAATCTGCATCAAGGTGATGTGAATCATTCCTCCCCCTTCCCTATACGTCAGCCAGGCGTAATATCCCGGATCAAGCAAACGCTCACGCAAGATGGGCGTTGATGGGAGGATTACATGGCTGACACTGCAGCCGCTGGCGACATGCCAGCCGGAACCGTTGCCGCTGACACCAATCCGGCGGATATCGGCGAGGTTTTCAACGGGCCGGATTTCAATCTCAAGAGGATTCGCAAATCGGTCTTTGCCGCTCTGCTCGATTCCAAGCGTCGGTATGGCAGCAAGAAGCTCGCGGCGATCGATGCCGATGGTCGCGAACTGTCCTTCGGCGACCTGACCAAAGCGGTCTTCGCGCTGGGTCATGCCCTCAAGGAAGGCACCGAAAAGGGCGAAGCGGTGGGTGTTCTGCTGCCGACCGGCGTCGGCGCCATCATCTCCTTCTACGCCGTGTCCGCCTATGGCCGTGTTCCGGCCATGCTCAACTTCACCGCCGGCGAACGGGCGCTGAAAGCCGCATGCCGGGCCNNGGGCCTGCAAGGCCAAACGCATCGTCACCGCGCGCCGCTTCATTGAGCTCGGCGAGCTCGAGGAGCTGGAGGCCACGCTCAAGGAAGACCATGAGCTGATCTATCTGGAAGACGTGCGCGAGAACCTCTCGATCAAGGACAAGATCGCCGCGGCCGTTGGTATGGTGGCGCCCTTTCTAGTGCGGGCGCATCCCGACCCTGACAGTCCGGCCGTCTATCTCTTCACCTCGGGCACTGAAGGCGATCCCAAGGGCGTTGTTCTCAGCCACGCCAATCTCCTGGCCAATGTCGAACAGGTCCGCGACCATATCCGGATCCTGCCCACCGATATCCTTTTCAACCCGCTGCCGACCTTCCATTGCTTCGGACTGACAGGCGGGGTGCTGGTCCCGCTCGGTCTCGGCGTTCCGGCGATCTGCCATCCCACGCCGCTGCAGGCCAAGACGATTGTCAAACGGATCGCCGAAACCAAGGCGACCATCCTGTTCGCGACCGACACTTTCATGAACCAGTACGCACGGGCCGCGGACGCCGATGATCTCTCATCCCTGCGCATGGCCGTTTGCGGCGCCGAGCGGGTCAAGGACGAGACCCGATCCTCGCTGCGCCGACGGTTCAATCTGGAGATTGTCGAAGGCTATGGACTGACAGAGGCCGCGCCGGTTTTCTCGGTCAATCAGCCGGACAATAACCGCCCCGGCACAGTCGGTCAGATCATGCCCGGCTGCCAGGCCAGGCTGGTAAAAGTCGATGGCATCACCGATGGCGGCCAATTGCACATCAAGGGGCCGAACATCATGAGGGGCTATATTCGCCCGGATGCGCCGCTTGTTCTCGATGCGCCAGTCGGAGGCTGGCACGACACCGGCGACATCGTCTCCATTGATGAGGAAGGCTATATCTCCATCCGCGGTCGCGTGAAACGCTTTGCCAAGCTCGGCGGAGAGATGGTGTCTCTGGCCGTCGTCGAGAATTGTGCGACCTCATTGTGGCCCGACAATATGCACGCTGCCGCGGCAATCCCGGACAAGCGCAAGGGCGAGCAGGTCGTCCTGCTCACCGATTACGCCAAGGCGGACCGCGCCGACCTTGTCGCCTTCGCCCGCAATCACGGAATCTCCGATCTCGCCATTCCGCGCAAGATCATCCAGGTCGAGAGCATACCCGTCCTGGGCACCGGAAAGACCGATTACGGCAGTGTTCAAAAGACCGTGGAAGCAATGATGTCGGAGAGCGTCAAGCCAGTCGCGGAACCCGCCGAATAGGCCCGACAGGAAACCGGGGCCTGCCACACACCGCCGGAACAAGAGGGAGCTGGACCCGGCGGACCTTCCTTGCGGAAAGCGTGTGTGACAGACCCCGGAGGGGCATGCCGGCGTTGATCAGAAAAGCGCCGGCACAACTGGCAAATCCTGTACCTAGAGGTGATCGCAATCGCGGCCTGCGAGGGCCTCATAGGTGAAACCATCGCCATCGGGCCGGCGATCGGAGATCACCCGCAACTCGCCCTCGATCTGCGCATTGCGGCGAATTTCCACTTCAGCAGCGCAAATCGTCCCGCCCTGCTGCAAGCGCCCGGACACTTCCACACGGCCATTGCCATGATCGCCGCGACCATGGCCACGCACGTGAACCGGGCCGGAAATATCGGCCCGCAAATCCATCCGTCCGGCATCCATTTCCAGACCACCGCCAATGGTGCCGTCCAGGGTGATGCGTCCAGCCGCGATGGTGACATCACCGCGAATGACCGCATCAACATAGCCGGTCCCGGCATCGATCTCGGCGTCGCCGTCAACTTCCCCGGTAAAGCGCACCCGACCGCCGGCTGCGCTCAGATTGCCGCCGACCCGGGCGTCGGAGCGGACACTGGCACCAGCCAGGTCGAGATCGCCGCCGACATGACCATCTGCCCCGACCAGCATGCCGGCAAACTCGGCATCGCCCGGGACATCGACATTCCGGGAGGCGACAAGGCCGGCCGATTCAACGGATTGCCCCTCGCCGTGCCCCGAAACCGAATAGGTACAGGCAGACAGGGCGATGGCGGCAGTGGCAGAAAGCAGAATTCGGGTCAGCATGGCATCCTCGCAAGGCTCGGGTTCGAACCTTGGGCAAGGCTCGGGTTTGACCCTTGGATGCCGCGATGACGTCAATCGGATGCAATCAGGCGAAAATAATTTCAGCCGTCAGATGTGAAGCGCTCGTCCATAGGCGTCCAGGACGCTCTCATGCATCATCTCCGACAGGGTCGGATGCGGGAAGACGGTGTGCATGAGCTCGGCTTCGGTGGTCTCCAGCTGACGCCCGACCACATAGCCCTGGATCATCTCGGTGACTTCCGGTCCGACCATGTGGGCGCCCAGCAACTCGCCGGTCTTGGCGTCGAAGACAGTCTTCACCAGGCCCTGGTCATCACCGAGCGCAATCGCCTTGCCATTGCCGACGAAGGGGAAGCGGCCGACTTTGACATCATGGCCGGCTTCCTTGGCCTTGGCTTCAGTCAGGCCAACCGACGCGACCTGCGGATGGCAATAGGTGCATCCGGGAATATTCCCGGTCTCGAAGGCATGTACATTCTCGCCAGCGATCTTCTCGATACAGACAACGCCTTCATGGCTGGCCTTGTGAGCGAGCCAGGGCGGGCCCGCGACATCGCCGATGGCGTAGAGGCCTTTGACATTGGTGCGGCCGAAACCGTCATTGACGACATGGCCCCGATCGATTTTCACGCCAAGCTTGTCCAGGCCCATATTCTCGATATTGGCGACGATGCCGACGGCCATGATGACCTTTTCAACCTCGATCACTTCAACCTTGCCCTTGGCATTCTTGACATGGACCTTCACCGTGCTGGCGGTCTTCTCAAGCTTCTCGACCTGGGCCGAAACCATCAGGTTGAGCCCCTGCTTCTTGAAACTCTTGGCGGCGAAGGCCGAAATTTCGGCATCCTCGACCGGCAGGACACGATCCATCATCTCGACCACGGTCACGTCGGCGCCCATTGTCTTGTAGAAGCTGGCAAACTCGATCCCGATCGCGCCCGACCCGATGACCAGAAGCGATTTCGGCATGGCGTCCGGAACCATGGCTTCGCGATACGTCCAGATCTTGTCGCCATCCGGTTCCAGCCCGGCTTGCGGAATGGTCCGCGCCCGTGCGCCGGTCGCGAGAATGACGTGTTTGGCCGCATACCGGTCCTTGCCGACGACAACCGTGGGGGCGTCCTTGCCCTTTTCGAGAGCGGCGCTGCCTTCAATGACCGTGATCTTGTGCTTCTTCATCAGCATGCCGATCCCGCCCGTGAGGCGTGAGGAGACTTTCCGCGAACGTTGCACGATTGCCTTGATGTCGAACCCGATCTTGTCGGCGGAAAGGCCGAAATCGGACGCATGCTGCATGAGGTGATAGACCTCGGCGGAGCGCAGCAGGGCTTTTGTCGGGATACAGCCCCAGTTGAGGCATATGCCGCCGAGATTGTCGCGCTCGACCACCGCGGTCTTGAAACCCAGCTGGGCCGCACGGATCGCGGCCACATAACCACCGGGTCCACCGCCGATTACGATCACGTCGAAAGCGCCTGCGCTCATGGCATCCTCATTTATTTCGCTAGCGAACCAAAACCGGTCCCTGTATCTGCGGGATACCAGTCTGACCGCTCAGGATCAATCCGCCACCGGTAAATCCGACTCGTCCCCCGCCTCCCCTTAAACGCGTCGTTCTTATCTATTTAATTTGTCGTTGCATTTATCGCGCTTCAGGCGAAAGATCAGCCTCTTCAACCTGAGGGAGGATTCTATGGGATTGAAACGTTCAAGGGCCAAATGGCTGGGCGCGATAGCCGCGTTACTGGTGTCAGCGGGCGTTGCCGCGCAGGAACCATTCATGGGCCAGATCACGGCGGTCGGGGAGACTTACTGTCCACGCAACTTCATGGAGGCGAATGGCCAGCTTCTGCCGATTTCCAATTACAGCGCTCTCTTTTCGCTGCTCGGCTGCGAATATGGTGGTGATTGCCGCACCTCCTTCGCCCTGCCGGATCTGCGCGGGCGAGCCATGATTTCTGAAGGTCAGGGCCCCGGATTGCCCTACTACCGCCAGGGGACGATCGGGGGGGCGACCCAGCGCACCATGACCGTGGCCCAGCTGCCCAGTCACCGTCACTCCATGATGGCGTCAACCAACCCACCCTCGGTCAATTCACCGTCCGGGGCCGCCATGCCGACCTATGCCGATGCCACCGCGGAGATTTACTCCGACCAGTCACCAGGCTCGGCGCCGCTCAATTCCGCGGTAATCGGTGTCACAGGTGGCAGCCAGCCATTTTCAATCACCCAGCCGACACTTGCGCTTCGCATGTGCGTTGCGGTCGTCGGCGTCTACCCGTCGCGCTCGTAGGACAACGAAATCCAAGGAGAATGAAATGTTGAAACACATTGTAGGCGCGGCATTGCTGGGAACGAGTGTCCTCGCGGCACCGTCGGCCATGGCACAATCCGAGCCCTTCGTGGGCCAGATCACGCCCTTTGCGAACACATTCTGCCCGCGTGGATGGCAGGAAGCCAATGGCGCGATCCTCGCGATCTCGCAACACGATGCCCTGTTTTCGCTATTTGGGACGATGTATGGCGGTGATGGCCGGACAAGCTTCGGCATTCCGGACCTGCGAGGCCGGATGGCCGTCGGCCAGGGGCAAGGACCCGGGCTGAGCATGCGCACGCAGGGATCCGTCTTCGGGGCCGATTCCGTGACGTTCACCGGTTCGCAGATACCGGCGCACAGCCACAGTTTTCGGGTCTCGAGCAGCGCACCGAACCAGGCGTCGATCGGCAATGCCACACTGGCGACATTCCCGGTGACCAGGCCCGCCTATGCGCAGGGCACCAACATGACCGAAACATTGAACACCAACGCCATCTACACCACGGGCGGCAGCCAGCCGACGAATATTCAACAGCCCTTCAACACGGTGCGCTGGTGCGTCGCGATGATCGGCACCTATCCGTCGCGCAACTAGGGGGAAGAACCATGAAACACATGATCAAAACCGCCGTCCTGGCCGCGGCTCTCGTGGCTCCGGGCCTCGGTGCGACGGCACAGGCGCAAGCCAATCCGACCATGGGCGACATTATTGTGGTCGGCTTCAACTTCTGTCCGCGAGCCTATATGGACGCGCATGGCCAGTTGCTCCCGATTGCCCAATATCAGGCTCTGTACTCACTGTTCGGGACCACTTATGGCGGTGACGGGCGGACAAGTTTTGCCTTGCCCGACATGCGCGGTCGTACGGCCGTGAACCACGGCCAGGGCGCCGGCTTGCCGACTTATGCCCAGGGCCAGAAATTTGGCAGCGAGACGCTTGTCCTGACCTCCGCTCAATTGGCGCAGCACAACCACCTCACTGCCGGCACGCATTCGCCGCCCAATGAAGAAACGCCGGGTGGCAACACGCTCGCCAGCTTCGCGGCCGGCAATGTCTACACAACCGGTGCGCTGGACGAACAGATGGCGTCCACCACGGTCAGCAACACCGGGAACGGTCAGTCGGTGCAGATTTCAGCGCCATCCCTGACGCTTCGCTATTGCGTGGCCGTCCAGGGCGTGTTTCCGCCGCGGAACTGATCCGGGACGGCATCAATCCGCGCCCGAACTGAGACGGGTCCGGTTCACACCGGGCCCGTTTCGTCATGCCTGTTCGGCAGCCCTGTCGGCATCGGCATAGACCGATCGCCTGGGGGCCGACAGGACGCGCCGGACCATGGGCTCGAAAAAGGAAAGTGGCTCGCTCTCATAGTCGGCCGAGAAGGCGGCCTGATCGTATTTGGCGCAGAATTCCTCGCAGGCCCCAAAATACGGGTGATCGCGGAATTGCTCGCGCATGTCCCGGTCAGCGCCGATATGATGGAAGAAATAATAGCCCTGAAAGATGCCGTGATTGGCAACAATCCAGTGGTTCTCTTCACTGATGAAGGGCTTGAGAATGGCCGCGGCGATATCGGGATGATTATAGCTGCCCAATGTGTCACCGATATCGTGTAGCAATGCCATCACGACATATTCTTCATCCCGCCCATCACGATGGGCGCGCGTCGCGGTCTGCAAGGAGTGCTGCAGGCGGTCGATCGGAAAACCGCCAAAATCGCCATCGAGCAGGCGCAGATGATCCAGCACACGCTCCGGCAGCTTCTTGGCAAATGGACCGAACTGGCTGGCGATAACGCCCCAATCCTCGGCAGTCCCCTCTTCCATGGCGGCAAATTTCGCGCGCGGCGCGTTTTCATCATGCGTGGACATCACGACCTCCCGTTTTCCGTACCCTGACGTCGAAAAACGGCCAGGACAAGCCGTGATCCGCTACAGGTCTTCGATCGTCTGGGTCAGATCGCTGTCGGGGTTGTCACCGGTATTGGTCACGCCCGCCTTCTCGATCAACAGGATATGGACCGTCTCGGTCTGCGTCACCGGCCGATGGCGAACCCCTTTGGGGATGACGCACAGCTCGCCAGGCCCCAGAATGATCGAGTCCTGCCCCTCGATCTCGATGCGCAGAATGCCCTGGGTGACGAGAAACAACTCGTCTTCCTCAACATGACTGTGCCAGGCAAACGCGCCCTCGCCCTTGGCGAGCTTGAGCTCGTAATTGTCCAGCCTGGCGATGCGTTTGGGCGACCATACATCGTCGAACTGACTGTGTTTCTCGCCCAGCGAGATGGTTTCAACAGTCATCGCTTTCTCCCCGAAATCGCGACTCACGTATCACTGTCGCGTGTGGCCATGACCCTAACCGCTGAATGGAGCCTGCCAAATGACCGGTATCAGTGATCTCGGCACCCTGCTCGCCGGACTGCGCCCGGAACCGGACCCGGTCCGTTATGGCTTCGTCACCGGGCCGGATGCCGCGCTCGCGCCGTATGCCGATTCTGCGTTGATGCGTTTCGTTGAGGCCGAGGGCACGACGCTCATTCTGCCCTTCGCAGTCGCCGAGGCCGCCGGACTGGATCCGGTTTTTGCCTGTCGCCGGATCACCCTGGCGATCCATTCCTCGCTCGACGCGGTCGGCTTCATGGCGCAGGTCGCGGCCACGCTGGCCGCTGAGGGCATCGGCTGCAATCCCGTCGCCGGTTACTTCCACGACCATGTCTTCGTGCCCGAAGACCGGTTGGGTGATGCCCTGGCTGCGCTCAAGGCCCTCGCCCGGGCCGGCGGCCGCGAATTCGATTGACCCGGCTCCATCACGGTCGTACCAGCGCGGACCCTGATTGATCGGACCACCGCGCGTGAGCCTTCTCCCCTCGGGCCTGACCGGCCTGCCTGCCTTCGATATCGGCACTGTCTGCGATGCCCTCGCCGGGCCCGGATATATCGCGGTGCGTCTGACCGATACCGAAATGCTGGCCGCCCTGCGCCAGGAAGCCAGAGCGCTGTGGCAGGACAATGCACTCACGCCGGCTGGCATCGGCCGGGCTGAGGATCACGAGCTGATCGCGCGTGTCCGCCGCGACAAAACGAAGTGGCTGGACGGCTCAACCCCGGGCCAGATCGCCTATCTGGCCTTTGCCGAAGCCCTCCGTCGCGACGTCAATGCTCGCCTCATGCTCGGCCTGTTTGCCTTCGAGGCGCATTTTGCGGTGTATGAATCCGGCGGCTTCTACAAACGCCATGTCGACAGTTTTCGCGGCGCCCGCAACCGGGTGCTCTCCACGGTGCTTTATCTCAATCCGGACTGGCGCGAAGGCGATGGCGGGCATTTGCGGATTTACGACGAGGGTGACTGCGTGCTGAGCGAACTCCGCCCGGAGTTTGCGACCCTGGCTGTTTTCCTGTCCGAGGAAATACCGCACGAGGTGACCATCTCGCACCGCGAGCGCTTCTCAATCGCCGGTTGGCATCGGTGCAATGATCTTGGCCTTGCGCCAGCGCTCCAGGTCCGGGCCCTGCCGATCGCGCCCTAGCCCAGCGGTTGCGCGCGCGTCGGCTGGCCATCCTCATCCAGCGCGACCATGACATAGTCTGCCTCGCCGACCTTGCGGCGCTCTCCGGTCAACAGGTTTTCGGCTTCGGCCAGAACCCCGATCGTCATCGATGTGTGGCCGACCGAGGCAATCGTGGCGACGACATCCAGCATCTCGCCCTCCTGGGTCGGGGCAATGAAGTCGATCTTGTCCGAGGCTGCCATGCCGACATCACAGCGCGTATGACGCGAGGCGGCAATATAGGCGGCCTTGCCCATGATCGACATCGCATTGCCGCCGAAGAGCTGGCCGAGATGATTGGTGTCTCCCGGGAAGACCAATTGCAGCGTGCGGGCATAGCCAGGCGGGCTGGCGGCAAAGTCCGGCTTGGCGTCGGGCGACTGCGGCAGACGATCCGGATTCGTCTTGCGGTCGGCAGCCACCATGGTGAAAGCGCCGCGCGTACAGATATGCCGGACCCCGGTCAGCAGGTTTTCCGCTGCCAGCTCGACATCGACGATCAAGGAGGTCCGTCCGACCATACGGACCTGGCCGGTCAGTTCGACGAGGTCGCCGAGATGGGCCGGTGCCACAAAATCCAGCTTGTCACAGGAGGCCGTCACAAAGGGTCGCCGGGCATGCCGGGCCGCGACCAGAAAGGCGATCTTGTCCATCTCCGCCATGGCCGCGCCACCGAAATAGCTGCCCTGATGATTGGTCTGATGCGGGAAAATCAGGTCGGCGTGACGGATTTCGGCGAGATGGCGAGGCTGGGTCATCGAGCGAGACTTCTCTTAGGGGCTACGAGCTGGATATCGCCAATGGCAGCAAAGCTCCACCGCTTCGCTCGCGCCGTCAGCACCGGCTTACACCACATAGCCATAGGGCGCGAGATCCGTGCCAAGATGAGCGGCCAGCAGCCGATTGCCGGGCACCAGAATCCTGTCGAGCTCCCGTCTGATGTCATCCGGGACCTCATAGGACAGCTCCGGACCCGACTGGCCACTCTGGTCGGCGAGATAGGCATTTCGGGCATTGATGGCTGCCAGCGCCGGCGCGGCAAGGGGCTCGTCAGGATTGTCGCCGTCATTCAGCGAGGCCCGCCAATCATCGTGCAACATCAGGAGCTGGATGACGGGATGGCGCATGGCACCTGTTGCCGCCTCCCAGTCACGTGCATGGACCGCATTCCAGGCCCGCAGGCGCTCAAGCCGTCGCAGGTCGGGCCGGCGATTGCGATGCTCCAGACCCTGCCCGGAGACATCGAGGCCAAGCTCGGCCAGACAGGTCTCACGATAGGCGGCATCACTGATAAAGCGCTCAAATACCCATATCCGCAGATCCAGCTCGGGTCGCTCGGCGAGCCGCACGATAGAACGGTAATCCACGCCCCGAAGCGCGGAACCATAGGGAAAGCTTGTGGCCCAAGTGACGAAACTGGCAAATGACGCGCTATAGCCCTGTTTCAGGCGGGTGGAATAATAGGAGCGGAGCCAGCCGGCCGGCTCACGTGCAATCAGGATAAAAGTCGCCCGGTCACCCAGCAGCCTGTGCAGGACCGCCAAAACCCCTTCCAGCGTTGTCCCGAATTCCATCCCGGCAAAACCGACCCCTGACAGGATCTCGTCCGAAACCAGGACGTGATCATGTTCGGCCGCCCTCGCCCGGCGCTCGACATCCTCCACCCAGGCCCGCAAACGCTGCCAGGGTGCATGGCCCGGCCCACAGACCGGCAGGATGGTGCGCAGAACCGTACGGTCCTCGTCGCTCTGGTAACGCGGAAGGCTGCCACTGCCACCCAGGCGCGGCAACTTACCGACAAAATAGGCGTCCGCGGCGTCCGAGCAACTGGCCTGAAAGCTGGTTGAGGCGGCCTTCGGCAAACCCAGATGTATGGTCCAGCGCATGCGCACTCCCGCAAAAGACTGACCCGAACCTGATAGCGGTTTTCCGGCGAAAGACCAGTCTGGTGCCGGTCAAGGCAAGGAAATGAAGGCGAAAATCGCGTCCCGACCCGGTCGGGCACTCAATCTTCGACGCCGGATGACTGGGCCGCCGCCCGTCCGGCGCCTGGGCGATTTCGCCCGCCCTCAACACCGGTCGACATCAGGGCGTGCGGGCTGCCGCGATGACGCTCCGAAGAATGCTCGTATAGTCGCGGCCACCCATGCGGGGCCCGTCCGGAATGTCGGTATTCATCCGGTTGACGATGACCAGGTCGAGGCTCGGAATGACGGTGACATACTGGCCACCATAACCGGCCCCGGTATACATGTCGGCAGCGAGGCCATGCTCGTCAGCGATCTCCGCATCGGCCGGTCGCCACCACATATAGCCATAACCGCCCATCCAGGCCCCGGGCCAGCCGGTATCGGAATAATCCGCCGTACTTTCGCGCACCCAGTCAGCGGAGAGGATCTGCTCGCCCTCCCACTCACCTTCCTGCAGGAAGAGTTGACCAAACAAGGCTGTATCCCGGGCCGACAGGCGCATGTGATAGGCGGAGAACATCGTCCCCGGCGCATGCTGGCGATGGGTTTCGAAGACGTCGAAATCGGGCATGCAGAGGGGCTCGGCGAAGACCCGCAGGAAGGCCGAATCGTAATTTCGACCGGATGCGCGCTCGAAGATGTGGCCGGCGACGTTGAAGTCCCAATTATTGTAATACCAGTGCTCCCCGGGCGCGAACTCGCCGCGTTCGGGCCGCGCCGCGCGCATTTGCGGGGTCTCGGCGGCCGATGGGATATACACACCCGAGCGCGCCATGATCACATCGCGAACCGTGGCTGAACGCTCCTGATCGGTCAGTCCGGCCAGGTCATCAATCCCGAGATCATTCAGGCTGGCATCAAGCGACAGGGCCCCGGCGTCGACCAGCACGCCGATCATCGCGCTCATCAACGATTTGCGCAGGGAGTGCACCATGATCAGCCGATCGGTCTCGCCATGCTCGAACACGACCTGTCCGCTTTGCACGACCATCAGGGCGGTGGCGTTGAGATCACGGGCAAGCGTCTCGAGCCCTGACAATTCATCAGCGGACCAGCCAAGCGCGGCCGGTGCGGTCGCCATTGGCAGTGGATAGGTTTCGCAGCGATCATCCTGCGCGTAGGCCGGTGCTGCAAGGCCGAGCGCAAGCAGTCCCAAGCCGGCAACCGAGCCGGTCGTGATTTTTCTGAATGACATCCAGTCCCCCACAATGTGTACCGACCTGTCCGAGCCGCGGACAGGCCATAGGGGGGCAGAATACTCAGCCCGGCCAACGAGAAGTTGGCCGGGAGATTGATGTTCGGTTAGGTCGGGCCTGCAGTCGTGCCGAGCTACATCAGCATGGTCATCGGGTCTTCGACATAGGTCTTGAAGGCCTGCAGCCATTTCGCGCCGGTGGCACCATCGACGACACGGTGGTCGCAGGTCAGTGTGACCGTCATCACCATGGCGATGGCCAGGGCGCCGTCCTTGACCACCGGACGCTGCTCGCCTGCCCCGACCGACATGATCATGCCTTGCGGCGGATTGATGATGGAGGCGAAGCTGTCGATGCCGAACATGCCAAGATTGGACAATGAGAAGGTCCCGCCCTGGAATTCTTCGGGCTTCAGCTTGCGATCACGGGCGCGCTTGGCGAGGTCTTTCGACTCGCGGGAGATCTGGACCAGGCCCTTCTGATCCGCATCGGTGACGATCGGCGTGATCAGACCGCCCTCGATGGCCACGGCCATGGAGACATCCGCATGCTTGTGGCGCGCAATCATGCCGCCTTCGATCCAGGAGGAATTGGCGGCAGGGACCTTCTTCAGGGCCAGGCCGCACGCCTTGATCAGGATGTCATTGACCGAAACCTTGTCGCCATCCTTCTCGGCGGCGGCATTCACGCGCTTGCGGAAATCCATCAGCGCATCGATGCGGCAATCCACAGTCAGCGGGAAATGCGGGATATCGCGGAAACTGTCAGCCAGACGCTTCGCCGAAATCTTGGTGATCCCGTCGGCCTTCTCGACGTCGTAGCGGTCGCGGGCAATGCCATAGCTGGCGAGCGGGTTGTCCATGTCGACCGGCGCTGCCGTGGCGCCGGAGGATGTAGCGGACGAGGTCGCGACAGACGGTTGTGCGTTCTCCACATCGCGCTTGACGATCCGGCCATAGGGACCTGACCCGTCGATGGTCTTGAGATCCAGTCCCTTGTCGGCAGCAATGCGTTTGGCCAGCGGGCTGGCCTTGATGCGGTCGCTGGCGGCCTGGCCAGCGCCACCAGTGGTGGGGCTGCTCGCAGGGGCGGGTTTTGGACTGGCGGGCTCGTCCTTGACGGCAGGCGCGGCCTCCGAAGCCTTCTCAGGCGCTGCCGGTGCCGAAACAGACACTTCGGTCTCACCCTCTTCCAGGAGGATCGCGATCACTGCATTGACCATCACGCCTTCAGTGCCCTCCTCGACCAGGATCTTGCCGACCGTACCTTCGTCAACGGCCTCGACTTCCATCGTCGCCTTGTCGGTCTCGATCTCGGCAATGACGTCACCGCTCTCGACGGTATCGCCTTCCTTGACGTGCCATTTGGCCAGCGTGCCCTCTTCCATGGTGGGTGACAGGGCGGGCATCAGGATTTCAATCGACATGGCTTAAGTCCTCGCCTCAGGCGTCATTGGCGCCCGGTTGGGCCAGTTCGGGGTTGATCTTGGAGACGTTCTTTTCCCAGTTCGCGCCGTCGAACTCCTCGAAGCGCAGCTGGAGATCGGCGTCGGCATCGAGCGCGCGCAGATTGACGGACCAGCCGTCCGGGTGCGAGCGCGGAACATAGAAAGCCTTCACGCCGCATTTCGAACAGAACAGGTGCTTGGCCTCATGCGTGCCGAACGTATAGGTGGTCAGGCTCTCGGCGCCGCGTTCAATCTTGAAGTCCGGCTTTTCCACGATGAGGTGGATGAAGCCGGTCTTGGCGCAGATCGAGCAATTGCACGACAGGGCGACGACACTGTCCGGCAGGTTGACGGCAAAGCCGACCTCACCGCAATGGCACTCACCGTGGCGCCAGGATTTGGTGGGGGACGCCATCACCCTACTCCGCGTAGCAGACGGCCTTCACCGCCTTCACGATATCGTCAACGCCCGGCAAAGAGAGCTTCTCCAGATTGCCGGCATAGGGCAGCGGGACGTCTTTCTGGTGGACGCGGGCGGGCGGGGCGTCGAGATAGTCGAAGGCCTCGGCGGTGACGACGGCGGCGATCTCGGCGCCGACACCCATGCGGCCCCAGCCTTCCTCGGCGCAGACGATGCGGTTGGTCTTCTTCACCGATTCCACAACCGTGTCGGTGTCGAGCGGGCGCAGGGTGCGAAGGTCGATCACCTCGGCCGAGATGCCCTCACCGGCCAGGATTTCAGCCGCCTCAAGGGCGTAGCCGACCATGCGGGAATGCGCGGTGATGGTGACGTCGCTGCCCTCGCGGCGGACCTTGGCCTTGCCGATCGGCAGGACCCAGTCCTCGACATCTGGCACATCAAAGCTCTCGCCATAGATCAGCTCGTGCTCGAGGAAGACGACCGGGTTGGGATCGCGGATGGCGGCCTTCATCAGGCCCTTGGCGTCAGCCGCGTCATAGGGCGCGACGACCTTGAGGCCCGGCACATTGGCATACCAGGAGGAGTAATCATGGGAGTGCTGGGCGCCGACCCGGCTGGCCGCGCCATTGGGACCGCGGAAAACGATCGGGCAGCCCATCTGACCGCCGGACATGTAGAGCGTCTTGGCGGCGGAATTGATGATGTGGTCGATCGCCTGCATGGCGAAGTTGAACGTCATGAACTCGACGACGGGCTTGAGGCCGTTGAAGGCCGCGCCGACACCCAGGCCGGCAAAGCCGTGCTCGGTGATCGGCGTGTCGACGACACGGCGCGGCCCGAATTCATCGAGAAGGCCGCGCGTGACCTTGTAGGCGCCCTGGTATTCGGCGACTTCCTCACCCATCACGAAGACGGTGTCGTCGCGGCGCATTTCCTCGGCCATCGCATCGCGCAGGGCGTCACGGACCGTGGTGGAGACCATTTTGGTGCCGGCGGGAATGTCGGGGTCAGCCGGCGTCGCGAAAACCGGGGCGGACGCCTCAGGAGCCTCTGCAGCCGGTTCCGGTTCTGCGGTGACAGCCGGAGCGACCTCGGAGGTGGCAGCCTTGGGCGCCTCGAGAGCGCTGGCATCCTCGCCATCCTCGGCCAGGATCGCGATCGGTGCATTGACCTTCACATTCTCGCTGCCTTCGGCGACCAGGAGTTTGGCGACCACGCCCTCCTCGACGGCTTCGACTTCCATCGTCGCCTTGTCGGTCTCGATCTCGGCAATCACGTCACCGCTCTCGACGGTGTCGCCTTCCTTGATATTCCACTTGGCGAGCGTGCCCTCTTCCATCGTGGGAGAAAGGGCCGGCATAAGGATTTCAATCGACATGGCTCTACCTGTCCTGTGTCAAATCTTGCAGTGCGCCGGAGACCGGCACGGCATCAGCCGTTGGCGGCTTCGGGTTTGTAACGCAGCGCGTGCTCGCGCATTTTTCCGGCGAATTCCATCAGCGTGTTCATCGGGCGGATCAGCACTTCGATGCGGGCCATCTGGCCGTCTTCATTCAGCGTGATCTTGTCGATGCCAACGAGGCCCTTGCCCTCCACCGAGCCGGTGAATTCGAGCATCAGATCATTGCCATCGACCCATTCCTGGCGATAGTCGAAGCCTTCCACCACCGTGATCACACCCATCAGGATGTGCAGCAGGTAATGCTTGTCGGCGGACGGTTTCCAGACGACCGGGGAGTGCAGCTCGCAGCCCTCGGCAATGATCGAGGACAGGCGATTGGCATCGCGCTCACGCACGGCCTGGTGCCAGTTGTCGAGGAAGTGTTTCACTTGCGGGGTCATGAGCCGGCTCCCGGGTCGGCCTGGAAAAGGCCGAACACGTTGTGGTCCGGATCCTGGAAATAGGCCTGCCAGCCTTCACCCGGAATTGGAAATTTTTCCATCGCCGGCACAGCACCCGCCTCCGAGGCGGCGGTGCAGGCTGCGTCGATATCGTCAACGAGAGCTGACATCACGGCACCCATCACGGCAGCGCCGGCTTGCGGGCCGTCGCCATATCGTTTGATCAATCGCCCGGTCGGCAAGCCATCCGCGGTGACAATCTGCCAATACGGCACGTCGCCGAACGCCTTGGGCTCGAACGACCAGCCCAGTGCCTTCGTGTAGAAAGCGACCAAGGCATCCGGGTCGGAGGCATGGATTTCGATACCGGCCAGACGTGCGCTCATGGTCAGACCTCAACCAGAACGTCGGTATAGAGCTCTGACGCATCCGGTTCCGGGCTGTCCTTGGCGAATTGGGCGGCGGCGTTGACGATGGCCTTCACGTCCTTGTCGAGCGCCTTGAGCTCATCCTCGGTCGCGTGCTTGCCCTCGATCAGGCGCTTCTTGATCAGGTCGATCGGGTCGTGGTGCGAGCGGATGTCGTCGACTTCTTCGCGCGTCCGGTATTTCGCCGGGTCGGACATGGAATGACCGCGATAGCGATAGGTCTTCATCTCGAGGATGTAGGGGCCATTGCCTTCACGGGCATGCTTGACCGCCTTCTCGGCAGCGCGCTTGACCGCTTCGACATCCATGCCGTCAACTTCCTCACCGGGAATACCGAAGGAGATGCCACGCTTGTGCAGTGCTGTTTCCGAGGAGGCCCGCTTGACCGAGGTGCCCATGGCATACTGGTTGTTCTCGATCACATAGATGACCGGGAGATCCCAGAGCTTGGCCATGTTGAAGCTCTCATAGACCTGGCCCTGATTGGCGGCGCCATCGCCGAAATAGGCCACGGCGACCTTCTTGTTGTCCTTGTAGCGATCGGCGAAGGCGAGGCCCGTGCCAAGGGCCACCTGGGCACCGACAATGCCATGACCACCGTAGAACTGCTTGTCACGGGAGAACATGTGCATGGAGCCGCCCTTGCCGCGCGAATAGCCGCCCTCGCGGCCGGTCAGCTCGGCCATGACACCATTGGGGTCCATCCCGCAGGCCAGCATGTGGGCGTGATCGCGATAACCGGTGATGACCTGGTCACCCTCCTCGAGGGCAGCCTGGATGCCGGTGACGACCGCTTCCTGGCCGATATAGAGATGACAAAAGCCTGCAATCAGACCCATGCCGTAGAGCTGACCCGCCTTTTCCTCGAAACGGCGCATCATCAACATCTCGCGATAGTATTGAAGCAGCTCGTCTTTTCCGGCGCCTTTGGCGGCGGATTTCGAGGCGGTGGCCTTGCTAGTGCGCTTGCTAGTCATTAATTCGCACGCGAAATAAAACCTTCGCGCTCCCATCTGACGTCCATCGCCGCATAGCAGATGCCGCACCGCCGGGGCAAGCGATGAAGCGGAAATTCAATCAGATGGAGATTTGGCGCGACGGCCGGAACGCGCCTCTAGCGACGGGCATCCGGTTCAATTTCGACGATGAATTCGCGCGGATGGGCGACATTGAGAATGGCGCGCGCCCGTTCCTCGACATAGTCGAGATCCAGGCTGTCGGAACGCAGGCGGGCCGCGGTGACTTCCAGCGCTTCACGCTCGGCGCGTGCCAGGGCGAGCTCGGATTCGGCTTCGCTGATCTCGGTCTTCACGACGATCCAGTTCAGAACACCCTGCTCGCCCGTCAGTGCGTGATAGCCGAAATAGGCGATCGCGACGGTCAGTAATGCGGTCGTGGAGAATCGCTTGATCGCGTCCAAACCCGTTCACCCTCGTTGAGACCGGCGCTCATACGCCGTGTTCTTCTGTGGGTGATTCAACATGATCACACTTTAGGAGTCGTGAATCCGGGATTCAGGTCTGGGTAAGGGATTGGACTCAAATGAGGCCGGATGGCCCCGATTTGTCTTCCCCGCGAGAGGTCCGGCGGGGATGACAATTGCTGCTGAGTCTCGCCGCCCCCTAGCTCGCGAGGCCGGAAGAGCCGGCATAGAGACCGGTCTCGCCGAGCATGCTCTCGATACGCAGGAGCTGGTTATACTTGGCGGTGCGGTCGGAACGGGCCAGCGAGCCGGTCTTGATCTGTCCGCAATTGGTGGCGACGGCGAGGTCGGCAATGGTGGCGTCCTCGGTTTCGCCGGAGCGGTGGCTCATCACGGCGCCATAGCCCGAGCGCAGCGCCATATCGACCGCGTCCAGGGTTTCCGACAACGTGCCGATCTGATTGACCTTCACAAGGATCGCATTGGCGGCTCCGGTCTCGATGCCCTCGGCGAGGCGCTCGGGATTGGTGACGAAGAGATCATCACCGACCAACTGGCAGCTACCGTCGAGACGCTCGGTCAGGGCGCGCCAGCCGTCCCAGTCATCCTCGGCCATGCCGTCTTCGATCGAGACGATCGGATATTTGGAGACAAGCTTTTCAAGATACTGCGCGAAACCGGCGGCGTCATGGCTCTCGCCTGCGCCTTCCAGCACGTATTGGCCATCCTTGTAAAATTCGGTCGAGGCGACATCGAGCGCCAGGGCAACATCCTCGCCCGGCTTGTAACCGGCCTTTTCGATCGCATCCATGATCACGTCGAGGGCCTGCTCGGCGGACGTCAGGTGCGGGGCGAAACCGCCCTCATCGCCGACATTCGTGTTCAGACCGTCAGCCTTCAGACGCGATTTGAGCGCGTGGAAGACTTCGGCGCCGCAGCGCAGGCCTTCCGAAAAGCTCGGCAGGCCGACCGGCATGATCATGAATTCCTGAAAGTCGATCGGATTGTCGGCATGGGCGCCACCATTGATGATATTCATCATCGGGGTCGGCAGCACACGCGCATTCATGCCGCCAATATAGCGATAGAGCGGCAGGCCCTGAACATCGGCAGCGGCATGCGCGGTAGCCAGGGACACACCCAGCATCGCATTGGCCCCGAGGCGAGCCTTGTTGGCGGTTCCGTCGAGCTCGATCATCGCTTCGTCAATGCGTCGCTGATCTTCGGCATCCATGCCGGCGATGGCCTCGAAGATCTCGCCCTCGACGAGGTCGCAGGCCTTCTGGACGCCCTTGCCATTATAGCGCTCGTCACCGTCGCGCATCTCGACCGCCTCGTGAGCACCTGTGGAGGCGCCGGACGGCACCGCGGCCCGGCCAAAAGACCCGTCTTCCAGCAGAACATCGACTTCCACAGTCGGATTGCCCCGGCTGTCGAGAATTTCGCGGGCGATGATGTCGGTGATGGCGGTCATGAGACTCTCTTCGGGATAAAGGCGCGTTGGGCGCTTCATAACCAAGGCTGGCGGGGACGCAAGCCCGCGCATGCGGGCAATCCGCCGTGTTACCGCGAACACGCGAAATTTGTGCGGTTAACGGGCCGGATTGGCCTAGAACAAGCCCTCGACCTCTCCGTCAGCATTGAGATGAATATCCAGCGCCGCCGGCTTACGCGGCAAACCCGGCATGGTCATGATCGCGCCGCAGACCGCGACCACAAAGCCGGCGCCGGCGGACAGACGGACTTCGCGCACCGGCAGCTCATGCCCTTCAGGCGCGCCGGTCAGGGCCGGGTCGGCGGAAAAGGAATACTGGGTCTTGGCCATGCACACAGGCAGGTGGCCATAGCCCGCGGCTTGCCAGGCTTCCAGCTGATTGCGCGCCGAGCGCTCGAACGTCACCGAACCGGCGCGATAAATCGTGCGGGCGATCGTCTCGATCTTGTCGACCAGGGAGAGATCATCGCCATAGAGCGGCGAAAACCGGCTCGTGCCGCCCTCCACGAGCTCGCTGACGGCTTCGGCGAGCGCCTCGGTGCCCTGCCCGCCTTCAGCCCAGTGACGCGCCAGGACCGCCTTCACGCCGCGCGCTTGGCAGAAGGCCTCGACCACGGCGACCTCGGCGTCGGTATCGGCAGTGAAATGGTTGATGGCCACCACGACCGGAACGCCGAACTTTCCGAGATTTTCAATATGCCGGCCCAGATTGGCGCACCCGGCCTCGACCGCGGCGATATTCTCCTCGCCGAGCTGATCCTTGGCGACGCCACCATTCATTTTCAGCGCCCGGATCGTGGCCACCAGCACCGCCGCCGACGGTTCCAGCCCGCCCTTGCGGCACTTGATGTCGAAGAATTTCTCGGCACCCAGATCCGCCCCGAATCCGGCCTCGGTCACCACATAGTCAGCCAGTCGCAGGGCCGTGTCAGTCGCGACCAGCGTGTTGCAGCCATGGGCGATATTGGCGAAGGGGCCGCCATGGATGAAGGTCGGCGTATGCTCCAGCGTCTGGACAAGATTGGGCTGGAAGGCGTCTTTCAAGAGGACAGTCATGGCCCCCGCGGCGCCAATATCCTTCGCCGTCACCCGGGTCCGGTCGGCCCGTTCGCCGATGACGATATTGCCCAGCCGTTCTTCCAGGTCCGTCAGATCACGGGCCAGGCAGAGAATGGCCATGACTTCGGAGGCGACCGTGATGTCAAACCCGCCCTCACGCGGCGTGCCATGGGCGGGACCGCCCAGCCCGGTGACCAGATGGCGCAGCGAGCGGTCATTCATATCGATGACGCGTTTCAGCGCAATACGGCGATTGTCCAGACCCTGCCCATTGCCCCAGTGGACATGATTGTCGACCAGCGCTGCGAGGAGATTGTGAGCCGAAGTGATGGCGTGGAAATCGCCGGTGAAGTGGAGATTGATATCCTCCATCGGCACGACCTGGGCCTTGCCGCCTCCGGCTGCTCCGCCCTTCATGCCGAAGCACGGCCCCAGTGAGGGCTCGCGCAGACAGATCGCGACCTTCTTGCCGATCCGGGACAGTCCATCGCCCAGGCCGACCGTGGTCGTCGTCTTGCCCTCACCGGCCGGGGTCGGACTGATCGCGGTCACGAGCACCAGCTTGCCGCGCGGGCGCTCCTGCAGGGTCGCGATATAGTCGCCCGCGAGCTTCGCCTTGGATCGACCGAACGGGATGATTGCCGCTTCGGGAATGCCAAGCGACGCGGCAATTTCAGCCATGGGCTTCAGGCTCGCCGCGCGGGCGATTTCGATATCGCTGGTCATGATGTCCCCTGTGGTCAGCTCTTCAGGCAGTGTGGGGATGTTGAACAAGCTTGCAAGCCGTCGAAGGAATCGTCCGATTCAACCGGTTGCGCCCGCAACCAGACAAAGAAAAACGCGCCAGGTGATGACCTGGCGCGTTTTCTTGTCAGCGTGATCGACCGGGTAACCGGTCAGCCGGCAACGACTCAGTCGTCTTTCGGCTCAAGGATCTGGCGACCGCGATACATGCCCGACTTCAGGTCGACATGATGCGGACGACGCAGCTCGCCGCTGTCCTTGTCTTCGATGTAGGCCGGGGCAGCCAGCTTGTCGTGGGCCCGGCGCATGCCGCGTTTGCTCGGCGTCGTTTTTCTTTTAGGGACGGCCATTGAGCCTCTCCAGCGCTATGAATCAGTGGTCGGGCCAGCTTTCACCAACCGTACGAGCCGCGCGGTATACAGGCTTAGCCAGCCTGTTGCAAGCATGGTGCGCGACCTGTTGCAGGCCGCGCTGCGGATGCCGTCAACCGCCGGCCGAATGGCTGACGGATCCCCCCATCGAACTGCTCGCATGGCGGGACGGTGGATTGCCGTGAATTCGGACCGATGCGCCCATGCTGGCCGAGGCATCCGAGGCCTCCGTGGCGTGCGCAGAGACCGAGGCGCCGGTCGAGGCATCAACTTCCACCCGGGCGCAGACCAGATTGCGGGCATTGAGCGATGTGCCGGTCGAGGCATCGATTTCCAGGGAGCCGCACGTGCCTGACAAGCGAACCGATGTGCCGGTGGATGCGTCCACTTCAAGCCGGCCCGAATCAATGCCCGAGACCTCGGCGCTAATGCCGCGGCCGAACTCCAATTCCTCGATCGCCGGCATCGTCACGTGGACCACAACGTCCAGGCTGTCGCGACGGGTGAACCAGCCACTGTCCTGATCGATCTCGAGCGTGCCGCGATCGATCTCGGTTTCAATGTCGGCAAAATCATCGCCATCCCCGATCAACTCGACCGAGAAGCTGTCGCCCTGCACGACCTGGATTTCGAAGCCGCCATTGGCGTCAATCGCGGTGAAGCCTGCGAAGTCACGGATCTCGCTGTCCTGGGCCAGACCGGGCGCGGTGAGGCTCAGTGCGGCGATGGCGGTGCTGGCGAGCATGGTGAAGCGGTTGAAACGCATGGCAGTCTCCTTGAACCCGTATCAATTCATGGCCGCATCATAGCGGCGATACCTCCCGGATGCGTGTGACAATGGGTTTAGATGCACGCCCGATGTAAAAAACCGCATCCGGCACGGGGGATGATGATGAAAATCGAGGAGTTTGGCCTGTGGTCACGGCGCATAGCCGACTGGTCGGTCCGATATCTGGAGACCTTGCGGGACCGTCCTGTGCGCGCCCGGACCAAGGCCGGCGATGTGTTGAATGCCCTGCCCGTTGCGCCGCCGGAAACCGCCACCGACATGGCCGACATCTTCGCCGACTTCGAACGCCTTGTCCCGGACGCCATGACCCATTGGCAGCATCCGCGGTTTTTCGCCTATTTCCCGGCCAATGCGGCGCCGGCCTCGATCCTGGCCGAGCAGCTCGTCACAACGATGGCCGCACAATGCATGCTGTGGCAGACCTCACCCGCCGCCACCGAAATGGAAACCCGCATGGTCGACTGGCTGCGCCAGGCGCTCGACCTGCCGGATGGCTGGCGCGGCGTGATCCAGGACAGTGCGTCCTCGGCCACCCTCTCCGCGATCATGACCATGCGCGAACGGGCGCTCGACTGGCGCGGCATCCGCTCCGGACTCAGCGGCGAGAGCGCGCCGCGCATCTATGCCTCGGCCCAGGCCCATTCCTCGATCGACAAGGCGTGCTGGGTCGCCGGTATCGGGCAGGACAATCTGGTCAGGATCGCCACCAGCGATGATTACGGCATGGATCCGGGCGCCTTGCGCGCCGCGATCCGGGCAGACCGGGCCGCCGGCCATCTGCCGGCCGGTATCGTGATCTGTGTCGGAGGCACATCCATCGGCGCCAGCGACCCGGTGGCGGCCATCGTCGAGGTGGCGCAGGCCGAGGGTCTCTACACCCACATCGATGCTGCCTGGGCCGGTTCTGCGATGATCTGTCCGGAATTCCGCTCCATCTGGGAGGGCTGCGACCAAGCCGACTCGATCGTCTTCAATCCACACAAATGGCTCGGCGCCCAGTTCGACTGCTCCGTCCAGTTCCTCAAGGACCCGACCGACCAGCTCAAATCCCTGACCCTGCGCCCGGACTATCTGGAAACACCGGGCATGGAGGACGCGGTCAACTATTCCGAATGGACCATCCCGCTCGGCCGCCGCTTCCGGGCCCTCAAGCTCTGGTTCCTGATCCGCGCCTATGGGCTGGAAGGGCTGCGCACACGCATCCGCAATCACATCGCCTGGTCAAACGAGGCCTGCGAGGCGATCCGCGCCCTGCCTGGTCTGGTGATTGTCACAGAGCCGCGCCTGAGCCTGTTCAGCTTTGCCTGCAAGGCGGGCGATGAGGCGACGGCAGCCTTGTTGGACCGGATCAACACCGACGGCCGAACCTATCTCACCCAGACCCGCCATGACGGCCGCCATGTGATCCGCTTCCAGGTCGGGCAGTTTGATTGCACGCGCGAGGATGTGATGGAGGCGGTGGAAGTGATTGGGGAGTTGGAGGCCGAAGGCTGACCTTGTCATCCCCGTCAGACGCCCGACCTTCGCCGGGCATCCATCCGGGATGACAATCAAGCGCGAAAGGCTCTCGTCTCTAAACCATCCGGCTCTGATGCAATGCCGCAGCGATAAAGCTCGCAAACAGCGGATGCGGTTCGAACGGGCGGGACTTCAACTCCGGGTGGAATTGCACGCCGACGAACCAGGGATGATCCGAAATCTCGACGATTTCCGGCAGCACGCCATCGGGCGACAGGCCAGAGAAGGTCAAACCGCAAGCTTCCAGCTTGTCCTTGTAGCCGACATTCACCTCATAGCGGTGACGGTGGCGCTCCTCGATATGGGCTTCGCCATAGATCTCGCGGACCTTGGAGCCTTCCTTGAGGACGGCTGGATAGGCGCCGAGACGCATTGTGCCGCCCATATCGTCACCGGCAGACCGGGTCTCGACTTCATTGCCGCGGGTCCACTCCGTGAGAAGACCGATCACCGATTCGCCGCTGTCGGAGAATTCCGTCGAGACAGCATGCTCGACACCGGCGAGATTGCGCGCCGCCTCGAGCACAGCCATCTGCATGCCGTAGCAAATCCCGAAGAAGGGGACCTTGCGCTCGCGGGCAAAGCGGGCCGCGGCGATCTTGCCCTCGACACCCCGCTCGCCGAACCCGCCCGGGACAAGCACGCCATGGACGTCTTCCAGCGGTTCGAACGGGTCGTCTCTTTCAAACTGCTCGCTATCGAGCCATTTGAGTTTGACCTTCACACCATTGGCGATCCCGCCATGGGCGAGCGCTTCGATCAGGGATTTATAGGCGTCCAGCAGGCCGACATATTTGCCAACCACACCGATCGTGACCTCGCCGTCCGGATTGGCGATCGTCTCGGAGATGGCCTGCCAGCGCGACAGGTCCGGTGCCGGTGCATCATCAATCCCGAAGCAGCGCAGGATTTCGGTGTCGAGGCCCTGGGAGTGATATTCCAGCGGCACATCATACAGCGAAGCCGCGTCGCGCCCCTCGATGACAGCGCTTTCCTTCACGTTGCAGAAGCGCCCGATCTTGCGCTTGTCACCCGGCGGGATCGGAATCTCGCAGCGACACAGCAGGATATCCGGCTGGATACCAATCGAGCGCAATTCTTTCACCGAGTGCTGGGTCGGCTTGGTCTTCATCTCGCCGGCGACCTTGATGAAAGGCAGCAAGGTGACGTGCAGGAAGACCGCATTGTCGTCGCCCAGCTCCTGACCGAGCTGACGAATCGCCTCGAAGAAGGGAAGCCCCTCAATGTCGCCGACCGTGCCGCCGATCTCGCACAGCACGAAGTCGACATCCCCGGCATCCGACAGGACGAATTGCTTGATCTGATCGGTGACGTGCGGAATGACCTGCACGGTCGCACCAAGGTAATCGCCACGGCGCTCACGCTCGATGATGCGTGAATAGATCCGGCCTGTGGTGATATTGTCGGCCTGGCTCGCGGCAACGCCCGTGAAGCGTTCATAATGGCCGAGATCGAGGTCGGCTTCCGCCCCGTCATCGGTCACATAGCATTCGCCATGCTGATAGGGCGACATCGTGCCCGGATCAACGTTGAGATAGGGGTCCAGCTTGCGCAGGCGGACTTTATATCCACGCGCCTGAAGCAGGGCTCCGATAGCGGCTGAAGCGAGGCCTTTTCCCAAGGAGGAGACCACGCCGCCCGTAATAAAGATATATCGCGGCATGGGCCGTCTGATTATCCCAGATTCGGACGCGTCGGAAGACGCGAGTTGAAATATGTGATGATTAAAAGAGGAAGGACTAGCCGTCCGTCGGCACCGGAGCGCCTGATTCCTCTTGCTCAACAATGCCGGTCGCCGGATTGTCGATCTCGGTATCGAACACGCTATTCCCGTCCGCCGTGACGCCGGTCACGATGGCGAGCAGGATCGAATTGCCGATAAAGACCGCGGCCAGGATCATGGTCGTCCGGGTCAGGATGTTCGCCGCGCCACGGCCGGACATCATGCCGCCGCCACCGCCGCCGCCGCCGATACCCAGGGCCCCGCCTTCCGACCGCTGCAGCAGAATGACGCCGATGAGTCCAAGGGCGACCAGAAGCTGGATGATCAAAAGAACTGTGGTCATGAATACCGCCATGTGTCAGGCCGCGCCGCCCGGTCGGGCGGCTCGGCCGTGGATATAGGGAGTTTCCGGTGCGGTGTCAGCACCGCCCGGTCACATGGCGGCGCGTTTTATATCAGGCGAACCTTCTTGGCCAGCATCGTCTGCGGTTTCCGCTGCGGCTTCCTCGGCGATCAGGACCGCCTTGCGCCGGGCAGCCTCGGCACGCGCCTGCAGGCGCTTGCGCAGATTGGACACGGTCCGACCGATCTCGTCCTTGGACCGCTCGATCGTGTCGCCATTGGCGAAGGCTGCATAGGTGCCCATGGCCAATTCCTTGACGAGTTTGAGAACGCCGGCATCCGCATTGCGCCCGTCGCCCAACGCGCCAATCTGGTCGAGCAGGGCCTCGGCGACTTCGGCGGCCTCTCGGCGCCCTGCCCGCAGGACATGGGCTCTCAGCTCGCGTGCGGCGCGATCGAGGTCCTTGATGTCCAGGGCAACGGGAACCTTGCCCTGTTCTGTCTTCTTGGAGGCTTCCAGCTCAACCGAGATGACGATCCGCATCGCCACACGGCGCACGCGTTCCGTCGTCACGGCCTCCCGCGCCTCGCGGACCCATTGCTGGGCGTTATTCAGGGCCTGCTCGTCATTCTCGACTGTTGCCTTGAGAAAATTCGGAACCGTAATCGGCGGCGCATCGGTGGAACGCTCGCTGTCCTTGCGGCGGTCCGGTCCGATATAATCGGACGTCACCACAAAATCCTTGCGGCCCCGGATCAGTGTCTTGACCCGTTCCTCGGCAAACATGGTCGAGAAGGGCCGCACGATGACATCATCGGCGCCGCACTCGATCGCCTTGCGGATATGACCGGTATCACGGCTCCAGGTCGTCAGCAGGAAGACGACAAATGGGTTGGACCCCACATCACCGCGACGGACGGAGCGCACCAGATTGAAAATATCCTTATCGTTCGCGCTGGCTTCGGCGACGATCAGGCTCGGTGCACCCTCGGTGATTCCATTCTTGAAATCGGCGATGGAGGCGACGCATTCAATCTGTCGGAAGCCAATCTCGAAGAGCGCGTACCGACTCGTCCGCTGGTTGACGTGAATGGGGTCGAACAACAGGACGGAAGCCCGGGTGTAGTCGATTTCGGCCATACTCGGTTCGGCTCCACAAAAGCGGCGAAACAGGAAACGTCAGGTTTCAACATTGCCGCAAATAGGTTTCGATCCACTTACCGGACTAGTTCGGATTTGCGACCTGCCGCCTCAATAATGGCTGAAAAATCAGTGGATTTCAGGCTTGCACCCCCGACGAGCGCGCCATCGACATCCTCCAGATCGAGCAGGTCTTTCGCATTCCCCGGCTTCACCGAACCACCATATAAAATACAAGTAGTTAGCGGGTCGGGAAGGCGCTCGCGAATGGCCCCGTGCATGGCCGCCACATCGCCGATCGAAGCCGTCAATCCAGTCCCGATCGCCCAGACCGGCTCATAAGCTATTACCAGTGTCATCCGGGCCGGATTTTCCGGCAAGGAGCCCGCGAGTTGACCCGCGACCACTTCGACCGCGCGCCCGGCCTCCCGCTCATCGCGGGTTTCACCGACACAAATCACCGGCACCAAGCCGGCCTGAAGCGCGGCCTCGGCCTTGGCCCGGACAAGCGCGTCGCTTTCACCATGATCAGCGCGGCGTTCAGAATGCCCGAGGATCACATGACTGGCCCCGGCCTCGCGCAACATGGTCGCCGAGACATCACCGGTATGGGCGCCGGACATCGCCGCATGGCAATCCTGACCACCGACGCGTATTTCACTGCCTGAACAAGCGCTTGCAGCCTGGGCTAGCAAGGTGGCCGGAGGGCAGATCAGGATCTCCGCGTCCGCGTCCTTCGCGATCGGAGCCACGGCGTCAAAGAAACCGAGGGCCGCGACGGACCCGTTCATTTTCCAATTGCCCGCGATGAGTGTGCGACGCGCCATTTTGCTTCCCCGACCGGCTGATCCCGTCCCCTTGATGCGCGGCAGGAGTAATCATCAAAACCGGGCTTCGCAACGGGGCGCACCGACAATCGCAGAACAACCGCCCCTCGTGCTTGCGACCATCTGACCGCGCCGCTACCTTCCGCGCGACGTTTTTCAAAGGCATTTCGGTTCCATGCTGTCCAATTTCCGGTCTTTCGCCCAGTCGCCTCTCGCACTGGTCATCATCGTTCTTCTCGTCCTGGCCTTCGCCATCGCCCTGCCCGGCAGTGGCGGCATCTTCACCGGCAGCGGTGATGCCGTGGTCACGGTGGGGCCGGAGCGGATCAGTCAGCGCGAGCTGTCCAGCGCTTTCAATGGCGAGGTCCGGCGCCTGCAGGACCAGGATTCCTCGATCACCGCCGAGCAGGCGCGAGCCGAGGGACTTGGCGAACAGGTCCTTCAACAGCAGATCACCCTGGCCGCCTTTGCGGCCCGCGCCCGTGAACTGGGGCTGGAAGTGTCCAATCAGGCCATTGTGCGCGAAGTCGCC
The DNA here is from genome assembly GCF_049116555.1 of Maricaulis maris. Taxonomy (GTDB): domain Bacteria; phylum Pseudomonadota; class Alphaproteobacteria; order Caulobacterales; family Maricaulaceae; genus Maricaulis; species Maricaulis maris_C. Next base: position 198,147 of record NZ_JAGDYT010000004.1, read on the forward strand.
GACATTCCAGCCTTCCTCAACCCGGTCACCGGAGACTTTGATCGCGATGCGATGACCGCTGCCCTCCGGCGCGTGGGGATGAGCGAAGACCAGTTTGCCGACAATATCGAAGGCGACCTGCTGCGGACCCAGCTCATTGCGACCCTGGCCGGCCTATCCGGTTCACCCGATCAGATGGCCCAGACCCGCTATCTCGTGGCGGAGGAACGCCGCCGGGTGACCGGGCTGGTGATCGACGCCTCGACGGCCGATGAAATTGCCGACCCCACCGATGAGGAATTGCAGACTTTCATCGAGGAAACTCCGGGGCAGAACGGCCAACCGCTCTTCACACGACCGGAATTTCGGGCCTTCACGCTCGTCCGCCTGCAATTGCAGGACTTCATCCGCGATGTCGCGATTGACGAGACCTTCCTGCGCGACACCTATGACTACGAGCGCTCCACCGGTCGCCTTGGCACCCCGGCGACTCGCAGCTTTGCCCAATTGACCACCCAGGATGAAGCGACCGCGCAGGCCGCCGCCGAACGCCTGACCGCCGGCGAAACGCCGGCAGACATTGCCGCTGCACTCGGACTCGGCGCACCGCTCATTCAGGAAGACGTCCAGGTCGGCGATATTCCCGACAGCCAGCTTGCTGAAGCCGTCTTCGGTATGGCCGCTGAGGAATCCGCTGCGATCGAAGGTCGGTTTGCCTGGAGCGCCGTCCTGGTTACCGCCGCCGAGGACGCGTTCATTCCAACCTTTGAAGAAGAGCGTGATCGTTTGCAGGCCAGTGCTGCACAGGCCCAGGCGACCGATGATCTCTACGACGCTGTCGAGCGCTTCGAAACGGCGCGTGCGGATGGTGCAAGCCTGGAAGTCGCGGCCGAGAGCGCCGGGGTTCCGTTGGAAATTTATCAGCCCCTGGCCCTGAACTCGATCGACGAGGATCTGGGGTTTGACGCTGCCCGGTATCAGTCTCTGGCTCCCGAACTCCTGCCTGTCGCCTTCGATTCGGTCGAAGGTTTCGCGATCGATTTGCGCACGTTCAACGAGACCGACTTCTTCACCCTGCGTGTTGATAGCATCGTCCCGAGCCGTCCGTTCGAGCTCGATGAAATCCGCGATCAGGCGGAGGCCCGCTGGCGCTCCATCCAGGTCGACACCCAGCTCCGCACCCGCGCCGAAGACGCGCTGGCACAACTGGAAGCGGGCGATGACATGGAGCTCGTCTCCCTGACGACCGGTGGGCGCACGGAAACCTCGACCCTGCAACGCGGCCAGACCGCGGGGGCTTTCTCCCAGCTGGCCATGTCGACAGCGTTCAATATGAGCGTCGGCGATATTGACATGCTGCAGGTCGGTGAAGGCACCTATCTGCTCATGACGCTCAACGAGATCATTCCGGCCGACATCGCGACTGCGTCCGATCTGGAGATGGACGGGATCAGCTCGAACATCGATTCCCAGCTGGGCGATGACGTGCTTCAGGCCACCCGTGACTACCTGGTGCGCGAATACGGCATCACGGATGAATCCGTCGATGCCCGCCTGTTCTCGCTGGCGATTGGCGAGACCGACCCCAACGCACCGCGATGACGCCCCACGCGCCGATCACGCCCGATTTCCGGACGGTCGCCGAGCGTCTGGAGCGGGGTGAAACCTGCGTCCTGCAGGCACGCCGTGTGGACGACCTCCTGACGCCGGTCGCCGCCTATCTGCGTTTGGCGGCGAACCAGCCCAACAGCTTCCTTCTGGAGTCGGTTGAGGGCGGGGCCTGGCGGGGACGGTATTCCGCCATCGGCCTTGACCCGGACCTGATCTGGCAATGCCGAAACGGCGTCGTTTCCGAGGCAAGCGGGATGGATGTCGCCGCGCGCAAATTCACACCGCTCGATACCGAACCGATGACGGCCCTGCGAGCGGTTATCGAAGCGGCTCATTGCCCCCTGCCCGACGACGCTCCGCCGCTCGCCTCCGGCCTGTTCGGCTATGTCGGTTATGACATGGTGCGCTATCTGGAGCGCTTGCCGGAAGGTGCGGCGCCGGATCCGCTGGGCCTGCCTGAATCCGTGCTGCTTCGGCCCCAGACCATGGTTGTCTTCGACGCCCTGAAACAGGAAATCCAGGTCTATTGCCCCGTGCGCCCCGGTGAGTATTCGGCCCGTGAAGCCTATGACGCGGCCGTCGAACGCCTGCAGACCACGCTGCAACGTCTGGCAGGAGCCACACCGGAGCTCGCCAGACCCGACGGCGAACTGGGTGAACGCCAATCCAACCGAACACCGGATGATTACCGCGCGGCGGTGGACACCGCGCGGGACTATATCCGCGCCGGCGATGCCTTTCAGGTCGTGCCCAGCCAGCGATTCTCCGCCGATTACCCGGCCGACCCGTTCTGGGCCTATCGCTCCCTGCGGCGGCTCAACCCCTCGCCCTTCCTCTTCTTTTTCCGGTTTGACGGCTTTGAAGTTGTCGGGTCCAGCCCTGAAATTCTGGTCCGGCTGCGTGATGATGTGGTGACGATCCGCCCTATCGCCGGCACGCGACCGCGCGGTCAGACACCGGCCGAGGATGATGCCTTCGAGGCCGACCTTCTGGCCGATCCGAAGGAACGTTCGGAACATCTCATGCTGCTCGATCTGGGCCGCAATGATGTCGGACGCATCGCCAAGCCGGGGACCGTCCGCATCACCGCACGTGAGATTGTTGAGCGCTACAGCCACGTCATGCACATCGTGTCCAATGTCGAGGGTGATCTCGCCGACCAGGAAGACGTGGTCTCCGCCCTGTTCGCCGGATTCCCGGCCGGAACCGTGTCCGGCGCGCCGAAGGTCCGGGCGATGGAAATCATTGACGAACTGGAACCGCATCGCCGCGGTGTCTATGCCGGTGCCGTCGGCTATTTCAGCGCCGATGGCGGCATGGATACGGCCATCGCGCTGCGAACCGCCGTGTTCAAGGATGGCCGGATGTATGTCCAGGCAGGTGCCGGTGTGGTTCTTGATAGTGATCCGGAATCCGAACGGGTGGAAACGGTCAACAAGGCAGCCGCCCTGTTCCGCGCCGCCGAGGACTCACTCGGTCAGTGAGGCCTGAAGACCGGGCTCGGTCGCGAAGAGGGAATCGGCGAGCGCGCTTGTGGTGACGAATTCGAGGTCGGCAACGGCATCGCTCGACAGCCAGCCCTCCAGCACCGCCAGTGTCAGATCATGCGGATGCCCGATCATGACCGCATAACCAGTGTCGCGTGCGCGCTCGGCCGCCTCGTCAAGGCGCGCGCGAATGGCAGCGGCATCAAGATCATGATCGAGGAAGATATCGCGCTGCAGCGTGCGCAATCCAAGGCCGGACGCCACAGCCCCGCCGCGGCTGTGGGCGGTCGTCAGGCTGTCCAGGAAGACCGGATCATCATGCGAGATGGCGGAGAGCGCCACGCGCAAGGCTCGAGGATCCGCCGTGAACCGACTTCCCATGTGATTATTGAGCCCCACCGCGCCAGGCACTTGCGCCATGGCCCAGCGCATGCGGGCCTGAAGATCGATATCACTGAGGCCGATCCGCAGCGCATTCGGACCGGGGTCGGCCAGGCCGACCGGCTCCATCGGCATGTGCAAGAGCACGTCATGCCCGGATTGGCGCGCCAGGGCGGACAACGGGGTCGCCGCTTCGGCATAGGGCAGAATCGCCACGGTCAATGGAACCGGCAGGGCCAGAACCCGCTGCGCGGCATCCACGTCGAGACCGACATCATCGATCACCAGCACCAACCGCGCTGGCCCGTCGTTGGACCGGGTCTCATTTTCAGGCGGGATGATCACCGGACTCATATTTGATGCGGCGACCTCGACAGGTGCAGCCAGCGCCAGCGTCTCAACGCCTGAATTGGCGGATTCGAGCGAATCGAAATTGCGCGCACGGGTGACCCGCACGCCCTGATGGCGCGGCGGCAGCTCGGCTGAGGCCGTTGCCGGGACCGGAAGCGCACCATTGCTCGCCGCAGAAAACACAATGGCGCCAAGCAGATAGGCAGCCGCTGCGAGCGCGCCAGCGAATGCGGGGATGGCGGAGTGCCGAGCTTTCAGGGATGTGCGACGCAGTGAGGGCATGCCCCCAGCTCGCTCCCGCATGGTTAACCAGGCGTTAATGCGCTGCCGGGATTGGCGAAACCGGGCGGCCTGACTAGGTTGGCGCCAGGGAGATCACCATGCTGCTCATCATCGACAATTACGACAGCTTCACCTTCAACCTCGTCCATTATTTCCAGGAATTGGGCGCGGACACGACGGTCATTCGCAATGATGCCATGACGGCAAGCGAGGCGCTGGCCCTCGGGGCAAGCGGGATCGTGCTTTCCCCGGGCCCGTGCGACCCGGACCGGGCCGGGATCTGTCTCGACGTGATTGCGCAGGCGCCGGACGACTTGCCGATTCTCGGTGTCTGCCTCGGCCACCAATCCATCGGCCAGGTTTTCGGCGGTGAGGTGATCTCCGCCAAGGTCATCATGCATGGCAAGACCAGCGAAGTGAGCCATGACGGCAGCGGCCTTTTCACCGGCCTGCCCAGCCCGTTCACCGCAACCCGCTATCATTCACTGGCGGTGCGCCCGGAAAGCGTGTCCGACAGCCTCATCGCCAACGCCCATACCGCCGATGGCGAAATCATGGGCCTGATGCATCGCGACCGGCCCATTCATGGCGTGCAGTTTCACCCGGAATCCATTGCCTCGGAACAGGGTCACGCCCTGTTGCGCAACTTCCTCGATCTGACCGGCCTGCCCCGCGTCGCTGCGGCCTGAGCCGGTCCGGGCCAACCACTGCAGCCCGTCATCGTTGAATTGCCTCGGCGCCCGCGCTAACTCGGTAAGGTTCGCTTTGTTCAACCCGGTGACAGGTATGCCGTCTTTGCCCGCTCCACATCCGAATTCGCCGGTGCCCAGCACCGGCCGCGCGGCTGTGTGCGACGAGACGCGCGTTCGATACACTCAACCGGCCGCCCGATGGCGTACGGATCATCGATGGCGCCGTCCTGCGTCCTGAATGACCGGTAAGCGGCCAGATGGCCGTTCATGAACCTGCCCAGCGAAACGACTGACCATGCAAAACATTTCCGAATGCCTGACCGCCTTTGCCCGCGGCGACTTCCCCGCCGACACGGCCATTGCCCACGCCTTTGACGAACTGATGTCGGGCGATGTACCGGACGCGGCGATCGGGGGCTTCCTGATCGGCCTGGCCGCGCTTGGCGAACGTCCTTCGGACATCGCTTCAGGTGCCCGCGCCCTGCGTAGCCGCATGACCCGCATCTCCGCGCCTGATGGCGCCATCGACACTTGCGGGACTGGCGGTGACGGCAAGGGCGCCTGGAACATCTCGACCACGGCCGCGATTATCGCGGCCGGCGCCGGGGCAATCGTTGCCAAACACGGCAATCGCGCCGCCTCGTCCAAGTCCGGTTCCTCCGACGTGCTGGCCCAGCTCGGCGTCAAGCTCGACTGCCCGCCTGCCGCGGTGGAACGCTCCCTCGCGGAGGCACGCGTCGGCTTTCTTTATGCCCCCGCCCACCATGCAGCTGTGCGCCATGTCGGCCCGGCTCGCCAGGCGCTGAAAGTGCGCACGGTATTCAACCTGCTTGGCCCCCTGTCCAATCCCGCAGGCGTCAAGCGGCAATTGCTCGGTGTCTATGACAAGCGCTGGCTGGTCCCCATTGCCGAGGCCTTGCGCGATCTGGGGTGCGAGCATGCACTGGTCATTTGCGGCCAGGACGGGATGGACGAGCTCACCACCACGACCGGTTCGGATATCGCCGAACTCAAGGATGGCAACATCCAAACCTACAGCTTCCACCCCGAAGAAGCGGGGCTCGCTCTGGTCGCGGAGTCGGACCTTCAAGGGGGAACGCCACAGCGTAATGCCGAGGCGATCCGGGCTCTGCTCGACGGCGAGCCTGGTCCTTTCCGGGACATCGCAGTGCTCAATGCCGGCGCGGCGCTGATGCTGGCCGGTCTGGCGGACACCATCCCGACAGGGACGCGCCTGGCAGAAGCCGCCATTGATGATGGTCGCGCGAAGGCGGCACTCGACCGCATGGTTGCCATTTCATGCGGCGAGGCCTGATCGATGACTGCACTGCCTGACACGCTGGCCCGGATCGGCGCCTACAAGCGCGATCATATCGCCGCCTGCAAGACCGCCCGGCCCTATACCGAGATCGCGGCCGCCGCGCGGGACGCGTCGCCCGTGCGCGGCTTCACCAAAGCACTCACGACCGCCCCGGGCGGTCTGGGCCTGATCGCCGAAGTCAAGAAAGCAAGCCCGTCGAAGGGTCTTATCCGCGCGGACTTTGATCCGCCGGCACTGGCACAGGCCTATGAGGCAGGCGGCGCGACTTGCCTGTCCGTGCTCACCGACGGTCCGAGCTTTCAGGGCGCTGACAGCTTTCTTGTCGCGGCGCGGGATGCGGTCGCCCTGCCCGCCTTGCGCAAGGACTTCATGTATGACCGCTATCAGGTCGCGGAAGCCCGCATGCTTGATGCCGATGCGATCCTGGTCATCATGGCCGCGGTCGATGATGACACCGCCCTCGCCCTGATAGAGGAAGCGGCGCTCTGGTCGATGGATGTCCTCGTCGAAGTCCATGATGCCGCGGAGATGGAACGCGCCCTCGCCCTCGACGCCCCGCTCCTCGGCATCAATAACCGAAACCTGCGGACCTTCGAGACCACACTCGACACGTTCGACGCCCTCGCCCCCATGGTTGGCGCGGACAGATTGCTGGTCGCCGAGAGCGGGATCTTCACACCGCAGGATGCCAAACGCGTGCAGGCTGCCGGCGCCCGCGCCCTGCTGGTCGGCGAAAGCCTGATGCGGCAGGCCGATGTCGAAGCGGCGACGCGCGACCTCATGGACCCGACCACGCGCGCTTGACGGCCTATCAGAACACTTGTAGAACAAAATCTCCTATTCCTGATTTGTTCCCTCGGCCATGAGTCCGATTCAGGGAATGCGAACAAGGGGGTTACCTTGCTGACGCGGAAACAGAACGAGCTTTTGCTCTTCATCCATCAACGCATCAAGGAAACAGGCGTTTCGCCGTCTTTCGACGAGATGAAGGGGGCGCTCCAGCTGGCCTCGAAGTCAGGCGTGCACCGTCTGATCACGGCACTGGAAGAACGCGGCTTCATCCGCCGGCTCGCCCATCGTGCCCGGGCCCTGGAAGTCCTCAAACTCCCTGAGTCGGCCGCCGCCATGGATAATCCGAATGTGCCCAAGGGTGATCTCGGCCCCAATGTCGTACGCGGGAATTTTGCCAAGCCCGATTCTGATGAACGCGAGTCGACGGTCGATATTCCCATCCTGGGCCGCATCGCCGCCGGCGTGCCAATCTCCGCGATCCAGCATGAGACCGATCGTATGCCTGTGCCGGCCGACATGGTGACGGGTGGCGAACATTTCGCGCTCGAGGTCAAGGGTGATTCCATGATCGAGGCCGGGATCATGGATGGCGATACCGTCCTGATCCGTCGCTGCCAGTCCGCTGAGACTGGCGAGATCGTCGTAGCCCTCGTCGATGATGAGGAAGCGACGTTGAAACGTCTGCGCAAAAAAGGTGGATCCATCGCCCTGGAAGCCGCCAATCCGGAATACGAGACGCGGATTTTCGGGCCGGACCGGGTCAAGGTTCAAGGTCGACTCGTCGGACTTATCCGCCGCTACCACTAGACCATCGCATCCTGACAGCAAGCGGCGTCCAGGCCGTTTGACCATCCTGCCAGTATCTTGGCGTGGTTGCGCCGTTCGGCCACCCTGTCAAAAGCCGTGTGGTCACACTCCCATGACTTGGCGCGATGGCGTGGTTGCGCCATGCCCGGGACGGGTGTTGGCGAACCCCGCCCGCGCGTCCTGATGCGGGTCGATACCCGCAATACGGCACGCCAGACGAAGCGATGCGCTCGATCGCGCGATATCGCGCTCCCTATCCTGACCAGGGCCGGGTCTGATGGAGGGGGCGGGCCCTGTGACGGCTGCGGATCAGGCCATCATCAAGGTGCAGGACCTGACTGCCATGACGGGTCAGAAGACTGGCATCAATCAGTTCGGCCGTGCAGCGCTCGGCGATCCTTTGTGGCACCGACAACCGGGTAATGATGAGATCGGCGCGGGCGCAGTCCGTCGGCCAGTCATCAAGGCGCTCGAGCACGGTGAGGCGAATGCCTTCAATTTCATGGCCGCATCCCAAGCCGTCACACTGCGCATCCCAGCGTTCGGGCTGCACGCCCGGTTCGCCCCGTGCCTCAAGAAAGACACGGGCCGCGAAGCGCGACCGGCGACGGTCGCTGACGACCCATTGACCGCTCTCGATCTGCGCCAGCACAACGCCTGATTCCGAGATCAAGAGATTGGGTGGCGGCACAAGCCCCCAGCACAATCCCGCCGCCAGCATGATGGCGCCCCCCGCCAGGCGCGCCCGGCCACGAAGCAGCAAGGCGAGGACAAAGCCCGACGCAAACAAGCCCAGGATCGGGCCTGGCGCGGCAATGACGGGGCGAAGCGCGCCTGGCCAATCGGCGACGCGGGCGGCCAGGTCGAGCATGACGACAAGGCCGCCTTCCATGACGGCAAAGGGCAAGGCGTCCAGGCCCAGCGGGATGAGCACGAGGCCGATCACGCCGGCCGGCATCACGATCAGCGAGAAAATCGGCATGACCAGCAAATTTCCCGCGAGGCCCCAGCTGGCGATACGGTGAAAGTGGAAGGCCGCGAAGCCCGCCGTCGCACTTCCGGCGACAAGGCTGGTCGTGCCGAGGCCGGAGACGAAGAGCCGTATCTGGGCGAACACACCACGCCCGGATCCCGCCTGCCGCCGCGCCTGCCAGACCCGTGCAGCCACAATCAGGGCCGAGGCGGCGGAAAAGGACATCTGAAAACCCGGCGTAATGACCGCCTGCGGCTGCAGCAGCAACACCGCCAGGACGGCGATCGACAGCGTGTGCAGCGACAGGGCGCGCCGCCGCAGAAGGACGGCCCCCAAGACCGAGACAATCATGATGAAGGCCCGCTGTGTCGGGATGCCCGCCCCGGACAGCAGGAGGTAGCCCGCCGCGAATACCAGTGCCACACAGGCAGCGGGTATGGCGGCATCATGCCGCCTCGCCCACGGGCTCAGGCCGGACAGAAGGAGGCGAACGGCAAAAAAGACGCCCCCGGCCAGCAGCGCCATATGCATGCCCGAGATCGCCAGGACATGGCCGAGCCCGGACTGACGGAGCGCATCTACGTCGCGTGGCGCGATGTGCGCGCGATCCCCCGTCAACAGTGCGGCCGCCAACCCGCCGGGTCGCGGCGCCATGCGCGCGCGAATATGGCTGGAGAGCGAGGCACGCAGTCTCACCAGGCGTCGGGCCACCGGGTCCTGCCCCGTCGCTGGCCCCGGTGCGGCGGCCTCAACGGCAAATCCGGTCGCCCTAATGTCGGCAAAGGCTGCGTGGAAGGCGAAATCATATCCGCCGGGCACGGCCGCCGGTCGCGGAGCGGCCAGCACGGCTCGGATACGGATCGGGTCACCGGGTTGAATACTACCCGCCTCCCCCAACACCCGAACCCGCTGCCGGCGCGGCGCCGCTGGATCCGCGCTCACCGTCCGGATCAGAAGCCGCATGCGCACGGACCCGCTGCGCTCGATCGCTTCCAGCCAGCCCTCGATCGTGACCGCCTCTCGCCCGCCGTCAAGGTGAACCCCGGCACCAGAATCGGCGTGATGCACCATGCTATGTCCCTGCGCACGCCAGGCGAAAGCCGTCCCGACCCCCAGGACCAGGGCCGTTATCCCCAGGAGGCGCGAAACAGGTTTTCTGCTCTCAGGGGAAAAACGGGCCGCCAGTGCCAGGGCCGCAGCGAGCGCGATCAGGGCGAGAAACAAGGCCCGGGACGGCTCTTCGGGGACAGAGAAATAGAGCCCGCAGCCGATTATTGCGGCCAGGGCTGCAAGGATGCTTGGTTTGAATTCCACAAAGGGATCAACCGGCTTGGCTGATTTCTTCGTCTTGTGTACCGCCGAGTGCGGCAGGATTGCGTCAGGTTGAAGCACGAAGCAGCCTTCGGTCTATCGCAAAAGCTGATATTCATGCTAACACGCTTTTCCCTTCTCGCAGTGCAACATGAATTCGCAATTGCAAAACAACGCCAAGATGATCCGCACGCGCTTCGCGCCCTCGCCCACCGGTTTCCTGCATATCGGGGGAGCGCGCACGGCTTTGTTCAATTGGCTGCTGGCCAAGCGCCATGGCGGCGAATTCCTCCTTCGCATCGAGGACACGGACCGGGCCCGCTCGACCCAGGACGCGATTGACGCGATTCTCGACGGTCTGAGCTGGATGGGTCTGGACTGGACCGGCGATGCCATCTCGCAGTTCGCGCGCGCCACGCGTCATGCGGAGGTGGCCTATGCCCTGCTCGAGGGCGGCCACGCCTTCAAATGCTATTGCTCCCCGGACGAGGTCCAGGCCTTGCGCGACGAGGCCTTCGCCGCCGGCCGCGCCCTGCGCTCACCCTGGCGCGATCGTGACCCGGCCGATGCGCCGGCCGACACAGCCTTTACCGTCCGGTTCAAGGCACCCGACACGGATGTCCTGCTCGAGGACGCGGTCCAGGGTCAGGTTCGCTGGGCCGCCAAGGAGTTCGACGACCTCATTCTGCTCCGCTCGGATGGCAACCCGACCTATAATCTGGCCGTTGTTGTCGATGACCACGACATGGAAATCACCCATATCGTGCGCGGCGATGATCATCTGGTGAATGCCGGTCGGCAGAGCCAGATCTATGACGCGATGGGGTGGGATCGACCGGTCTTTGCCCATGTTCCGCTCATCCATGGCCAGGACGGCAAGAAATTGTCCAAGCGTCATGGCGCGCTTGGGGCCGAAGCCTATCGCGATATGGGGTATCTTCCCGAGGGGCTGCGCAATTACCTGCTTCGCCTGGGCTGGTCCCATGGCGACCAGGAATTATTCAGCGATGCCGAGGCCATCGCCGCCTTCGATCTCGCCGGGCTCAACAAGGCGCCGGCCCGGATGGACATCGACAAGCTGAACCATATCAATGGCCATCATCTGGCACGGGCCGATGATGCGCGCCTGGTAGAACTGGTGATGCCCTTCCTCGACGGGCTTGAAGATCGCATCCCGCAAGTCGATATCACGCAAGAGCGGTTGCTGGCCGCGATGCCGGCGCTCAAATCCCGCGCAGCAACACTGGAAGAACTGGCGGGGCAGAGCTATTTTCTGCTCAAACCGCGCCCGTTCCGGATCGAGGGCAAGGCCGCAAAGCCGCTCAAGGATGACGAGGCTCGCGCCCGGCTTTACCGCCTGTTCACCGAACTCGGCCATGTGAAGGCCTGGACGGAAGACGCGTTGTCCAACGCGCTCAAGGAATTCGCCGAGGCCGAAGAGGTCGGCTTTGGCAAAATCGGTCAGCCGCTGCGCGCGGCGCTGACCGGCGGAGCACCCGCTCCCGACCTGGCTCTCGTCATGACCTTGATTGGTCGGGATGAGGCGCTGGCTCGTATCAAGGATCAGATGACACCGGCTACGCCCGCTTAGCCGCGAACCATGGGGATGACGAGATGGAAAACAAAGCCAAACCGAACGGATCGGCCACGCTGAACTACAACGGCCAATCTCTGGAATTGCCGGTTTTCTCTGGCGAGATCGGACCGGATGTCATCGACATTCGCAAGCTCTACGCCCAAACCGGCATGTTCACCTATGATCCCGGCTTCACCTCGACCGCGAGTTGCGAAAGCCAGATCACCTATATCGATGGCGACAAGGGCACCTTGCTCTATCGCGGCTATCCGATCGATCAACTGGCCGACAGCTCATCCTTTATCGAGGTCTGCTATCTCCTGATGAATGGCCAGCTGCCGTCATCCGGTGAGCTGGAAACCTTCGACTGGACGATCCGCCGTCACTCGATGCTGCACGACCAGTTTGACCAGTTCTTCCGCGGTTTCCGTCGCGATGCCCACCCGATGGCCATCATGGTCGGCACGGTTGGAGCGCTGTCCGCCTTCTACCACGACTCAACGGATATCAATGATCCGGAGGCGCGCACGATCGCCAGCCACCGCATGATTGCCAAGATGCCGACGATCGCGGCACGCGCCTTCAAATATGCCATTGGCCAGCCGTTCATCAGCCCGCGCAATGACATGGATTATGCAGCCAATTTCCTGCGCATGTGTTTTGCCGTGCCGGCCGAGGATTATGAGAGCAACAAGGTTCTCGCCAAGGCCATGGACAAGATCTTCATCCTGCACGCTGATCACGAGCAGAACGCCTCGACCTCGACCGTGCGCCTCGCCGGCTCTTCGGGTGCCAACCCGTTCGCCTGTATTGCGGCCGGTATCGCCTCGCTCTGGGGCCCGGCGCATGGTGGTGCCAATGAAGCCGCGCTGAACATGCTCAACGAGATCGGCTCGGTCGACAAGATTCCCGAATATGTCGCCAAGGCGAAGGACAAGTCTGATCCGTTCCGCCTCATGGGCTTCGGTCACCGCGTCTACAAGAATTACGATCCGCGCGCGAAAGTCATGCGTGACACCTGCCACGAAGTCCTCGATGTGCTGGGCGTTCGCAATGATCCGACCCTGCAGGTCGCCATGGAGCTCGAGCGCATCGCGCTGGAAGACCCCTATTTCGTCGAGAAAAAACTCTATCCGAACATCGATTTCTATTCGGGCATTACCCTCAAGGCGATGGGCTTCCCGACCGAGATGTTCACCGTCCTCTTCGCGCTCGCCCGGACTGTCGGCTGGATCGCGCAATGGTCGGAAATGCTGGAAGACCCGAGCCAGAAGATCGGCCGTCCCCGCCAGCTCTTCACCGGCGCGACGCCGCGCGATTATGTCGACCTGGCAAATCGCTGATCGACCCCGCGCTGTCCAAAAGAAAGGCCGCTCCACCTGGAGCGGCCTTTTTTTCTGAAGGCTGCAGCGGCCTCCGTACGCGCCGAGCGCCAACCCCGGTCAATCAAGCCCGGCGAGAACCGCTTCCGCTGCGCGTCGACTGGCCTGACCCGACCCGCGCATTTCAGACGTGACCGCCTGCAATCGCACCGACAGCTCAGCGCGTCGAACAGGATCATCCAACAGGCGCTCGACCTCATCGGCGAGCACTTTGCCTGTGCATTTGAGCTGGATGATCTCCGGCACCAACCGGGCGTCCGCGGCAATGTTCACGAGCGAGATATGGGGGGTTTTGAGCAGGTTGAAGGCCCGAACCAGTCCCCAGGTAATCCAGCCCAGCTTGTAACCGGTGATCGTTGGCACACCCGCGGTCGCCAACTCGGTGACCACTGTACCTGAACAGGCCAGCGCCAGATCGGCCGAGGCGAAGGCATCCGCCTTCTCCGTCTCGCCCACACGGATGGCCGATTGCAGAACCGGATGGACCGCGATGGCGGCGTCGACCTGACCGGCGACCGGATCGGCGACCGGCAGCACGAGCCGCAGATCGGCATGATCCCGCGTCAGGCGTTTGAGAGCCTCGACCACGGGCGGCATCATGCGCCGGATTTCCGACGGTCGGCTGCCCGGCAGGACTACGAGAACCGCCTCATCGGCTGTGATCCCGTGACGGGTGCGGAATGCTGCGCCATTACCGCGCGGCAAACGCTCCAGCGTCGGGTTGCCGACAAAGGTTACAGGGAGACCGTGCGCCTCGTAATAAGGAGCATCAAAGCTCAAAATGGTCAGGAGTTCATCGACGCTCGCCGCCAGGGTCGCGGCGCGACCGGGCCGCGTGGCAAAGACCTGGGGACCAACATATTTGACGAGACGGATGGCCGGGTCCGCGGCGCGCACGCCTTGCGCGACACGCAGGGTGAAACCCCAGGAATCGATCAGGACAACCACATCCGGCTTTGCCGTCAGAATTGCGTCGACGGCCTCGGAGACCGCTTGCTTGACCCGCGAATACGCTTTCAGGCCATCAATCCAGCCAAGAATGCTGAGTCCGTCGATGCTGATCGCACTTTCAATGCCCTGCTCCGCCATCGCCGTACCGCCAATACCCGACAAGCGAACCTTGTCCGCCGTCAGGCTGCGCAGTTCACGGGCCAACCCGGCCCCCAGCAAATCACCGGAGCGTTCGGCTGCGACGAGGAAGACGTGCGGCGCGCTCATCGCGCCGGCTCGACGAGCACAAACAGCCGATGACGGTTCAGGGCGGCCAGGACCCCATCGCGATCCACGATCAGCGCCCCGTCAGCCTCCAGAACAATCCCCGCCAAACCCGCCGCGGCGCAGCGCTCCACCGTATCGACACCGATCGTGGGCAGGTCCACACGCCGCTCCTGGATCGGTTTGGGACGTTTGGCGAGCACGCCACACCGCGCCATCTCGCTGCCGCGCAAAGTGGCTGGCAGGCCCGCCACGCGCTCCAGCATCGCGTTGGTGCCTTCCTGGGCCTCCACAGCGAGTACGACGCCGTCCGCGACGACGGCACCCTGGCCGATATCAAGCCGGCCGATTTCCGCGGCGACCTCCATCGCCTTGACGGCGTCGGCGCGGTTCGCCGCATCAGGCTCGACCGTCCCGATCAATCCGGCCGGCAGTCCGTCCTCGGCCAACAGGCTGTCAGCGCCGACGACCGCAAACCCGGCCTGTTCGAACTCGTCGACGACCACGCGAATGATCGCATCATCCCCCTTGCGACCAGCGGCCAGGGCACGAGGCGCCATGATCAGGCCTCGCGCGTCCATTTTGAGCGTCGAGAGATCGGGCCGCGTGACATAGCCGGCGAAACAGACGGCATCACAGCCCGCCGCACGCAAATCCTTGATGATGCCGCCAATCTCGCCCACCGAGCGCGATGAGGTTTCGAAGGGCGCATAATCACGGTCTGCAAAACCGCGCAAAACCACAACATGAACCGGACGATCACCGCCTGCCTTGAGTATCTCGAGCGGCAGGTCACCGCCTCCGGCCAGCAGGCCCAACTTTGTCCAGGCGGTTTCAGTCATTCGGCATGCAGATAGAGCGTTTGGCGTCCGCCCGGATGAAATCGATGATTTCCGCGATCGGCGCATTGTCCGAATAGAGTTGTGCGACGTCGACCACACGCTCCTCGAACGTGCCTTCCTGGGCAAACAGGAGACGATAGGCGGCGCGCAATTCGCGCAAGGTCTCACGCGGCATGCCACGGCGTTTCAGCCCGACCACATTCAGTCCAGCCAGATGCGCGTGATTGCCGATAACCGACCCGTAGGGAATCACGTCCGCGGTCACCATCGCCATCGCACCGATGAAGGCATGGCGCCCGACACGGCTCTTTTGATGGATGCCCGCATACCCACCAAGGATGGCGTGGTCCGCGATCACGGTCTCGCCGCCAATCGCCGCACAATTCGCGAACACGACGCGGTCCCCGACAATGCAATCATGGGCGACATGGGAGCCAACCATGAAGTAGCCGTCATTCCCGACCACCGTGCGACCCCGGGCAAATGTGGTGCCGGGATGCATGGTCACATTCTCGCGCAGGATATTGCGCTGCCCGATGATGAGTTCGGTGTCCTCACCCTGGTATTTGAAGTCCTGGGGCGGATGACCGATCTGGGCGCCCGGATAAAGGACGCAATCCTCGCCCAGCGTCGTATTGCCGGCAATGGTGACGTGAGAGATCACACGCACGCGGTCCTTCAGCACGACTTGCGGACCGACAATGCTGAAGGGGCCAATCTCGACGCCTTCACCGATTTGCGCGGCCGGGTCGATAATCGCAGTGGGATGGATCTGGGTTGAGCGCGTCATGGATTCTCGATCGCCTTGGCGGAGAACTCAGCCTGCACCGCACGCTTGCCGTCGGCCCAGACCTCACCCTTGAACTTGAAAACGCCATGGCGGGCTGCGGTCACCGTCACCGGCATGCGCAACATCATGCCCGGACGCACAGGTGCACGAAAGCGGACCTTGTCGGCGCCCATGAAGAAGACCGTTGCGCTGTCGGGGCGAACGTCGAGCGTCCTGTACATCAAGACCGCGCCGGCCTGGGCCATCGCTTCGATCATCAACACGCCCGGCATCACCGGATTACCAGGGAAATGTCCCGGAAAAAATGGCTCGTTCGCCGTAACGGCCTTGATCCCGACGATCGACTCGCCGCGCCGATAGTCTTCCGCCGCATCGATCAGCAAGAACGGATAGCGATGCGGAAGAAGCGTGAGAATTTCCTGGTGTTCAATCCGGTCGGACACGAAGTCGTTTCCTATTTCTTTTTACGAGTAGCCCGCATCAATCGCCGCAATGCCGCGATCTGACGCATTTCACTTTCGATAGGCTGAGCCGGAGAGCCAAGCCAGGTTTCACCTGCCGGGACATTGCGACCGACCGCGGAATTACCGCCGATACGAGCGCCGGCGTGGAGCGTGATATGATCATGGGTGCCGACCCGTCCGCCCATCATGACACCATCCTCGATCACGCAACTGCCGGAAATACCGCCATAGGCCGCCATCACGACATTGCGACCCAAAGTGCAATTGTGTCCGATATGACAGAGGTTATCGATCTTGGTGCCCTCACCGATCCGGGTCGGACCGAAGAGACCGCGATCCACGCAGCTATTCGCCCCGATAGTGACTTTGTCGGCGATCTCCACCTGCCCCACATGGGGAATGTCGATCGTGCCGGTATCGGATACTGCGATACCGAAGCCCGCCTCACCAATCACGGCTCCCGAGAGAATGTTGCAATCGGCGCCTATATCGCTGCACAGCACGGTGACATTGGCGCCGATGATCGTTCCGGCCCCAATGCGGCAGCCGGGTCCGATCACGCTGCCCGGGCCAATGCGGACGCGGTCCCCAATCCGTGCATCCGGCCCAATGCTCGCGGTCGCGGCGATGACCGCATCCGGTGCGATCTCGGCACTCTCATCAATACGCTGCGTCGACGCAGGGCTGCGCGGGGCAGCAAGGGCTGCGAGCGCCAGTGCGAAGGCGGTGCGGGGCGCGGAATGGGTGAGAATGATGGCCCCGAGGCCAGTGGCCGTATCAGCCAGCGCCTCGCTCACGATGACGGCAACGCCTTCCAGAGACGTGTCACCCAGCGCGAGGGCATTGTCGGCATAGGACAAGGCCCCGGGCGTGCCCTCACGGATCGGCACAGCCGACGAAACCTGATGGCCAGCTTGCCCGGAATCAGAAATCGCCGCACCCGAAAGCGCGGCGATCTCCTGCAGGGAAAGCGGGCCAAGCCGGTCAAAGAAACGCGGATCCGCCACTTTTACCCCCTGAGTATCAGCTGATTATTGCTGCTGCTGGCCGGCACCGTTCTGCGGCAGACGCACACGGGTGACCGGAACGGTCGGCAGGCGCGTATTCAGCAGAGCAATCACATCGTCGGAAATGTCGAGATCCGGCGAAGCGAAGACCAGGTTGGAACGGTCAATGAGCATGTCGATGCCCTGGGCCGCGACCACTTCTTCCAGGATAGGGCCCAGCGCTTCATACACCGGGCGCATGGCCTGACGTTCGGTCTGGACGATTTCCTGCTGACGGGCACGACGCACGACTTCGAACTGCTGAGCCGACTGGTTCAATGTCTGGATGCGGCTCATCAGGTCCGGACGTTCCTGGATCGCCTGCTGCGTCATGGACGCGGTCTCGGCGTTAAGGCGCTCGGTTTCCTGCTGGATCGGCTGGCTCATGGCCTGGAGTTCGCTGTCGATCTCCTGGGCGATTTCCTGCATGCGCGCGGCGATATGGATGCCGGCGGCACTCTCGCGCAGGACGCGCTCTTCGTTCAGGACGGCAATGTTCGCCTGTGCCATCGCCGGGGCGGCGATGCCAGCCACAAGGACCGGGAGAAGCAGAAGCGTTTTAAGCAGTTTCATGGTTTTAGAACCCTGTTCGCGTGCTGAACCGGAAGAATTCGGCCCTGTCATAGTCTTCCCGAATGAAAGCCTGCGCAAAGTCGAACCGGACCGGTCCAAATGGTGAATCCCAGAAGATGCTCAGGCCGGCCGACGCGCGAAGCGCCAGATCATCAACCGTGAACACCGCGTTTGTTCCCTCGTCTACCTGATCCGCGGAGTCGAGCATGCCAAGCGTGCCGAACTCCGTGAACAAGCTCCCTCTCACCCCGTACTGCTCGGGCAAACCGAGCGGGAATGAGACTTCCAGTGCGCCCACTGCATAAAGCCTGCCACCCAGGGCATCGCCCCGGATCAATTCACCCGTGTCCGGGTCGCGCGAGACGGCGCGCGGACCGATACCGGCCACTTCAAAGCCCCGGAAAGAATTCCCGCCCTTGAAGAAGCGGTCATTAATGCGGACCGAATCACCGCCCCAGGGCAGGACAAATCCACCATTCATCGTGAAACTGGCCACGACGTCATTGCCGAGTAGACCCGGGAAGAAGGGCCGATATATGGCGCCATTGAATTCCGACCGCACATAGCGGACATCGCCGCCAATACCGGCAAAGCCCTGTGTCAATTGAAGACGGTAGCCATTGCTCGGCTCGATCGGGTCATTCAGGCGCGACCAGTTGAGCGTATAGGTCAGCACCGATGTATTGCGGCTGCCGGCCTGGTTCAGCAAGGCCGAGGAGGCCGAGGAGAAGACCAGGACATTATCCGTCCGGTAGGTATAGCCGAGCTGGAGATTGGTCGACGCCGTCACCGGGAAACCAAGTCGCAGGCTGGCACCGGTCGATTCGGTCTGGAAGGACGCTTCCGACAGGAAGTCCGAATTGACCCGAAACAGGTCGAAACCGGCGGCGAGATTACGATCCAGGAAGCGCGGCTCGGTAAAGCGGATATCCAGGGATTCCCGGTTCGACGAGGCAGAGATCCGGAAGCGCAGGAATTGACCACGGCCCCGCAGATTGCGCTCCGAGATCGACAGGTCGACCAGGAAGGAATCGGTGGAGGAGAAACCGGCACCAAAGGCCAGTTCGCCGGTTGGTTGCTCGGAGACCGAGACATTGACCCGCGCCCGGTCAGGCGCAGAACCCGGCGTTTCCTCCACTTCGACTTCCTCGAAGAAGCCCAGGCGGCGCACATTATTCCGCGAGCGATCAATCAGGACCTGATTGAAGGCGTCGCCCTCGACAATGTCCAGCTCGCGGCGAATGACGCGGTCCAGCGTCCGGGTATTCCCGGCAATGTCGATGCGTTCGATATAGACACGCGGGCCTTCATCGATGACGAATTCGACGTCAACGGTGCGGTCTTCGCGATTGCGCGAGGTCAACGGGCGGATATTGACGAAGGCATAGCCTGCCGCACCGGCCGAGAAGGTCAGCGCATCAATACTGTCCTCGATCAGCTGACCCTGGAAGAGATCGCCTTCCTGAACAGGCAGGATCGCCCGCAGGAAATCGGGATTGAGGTCAGGAATCTCGGTGGTCACATTGACCTCGCCGAAATTATAGACCTCACCCTCATCAATGGTGATGGTGATGTAGAAGTCACGTTGATCCGGCGTCAGCTCGGCGACCGCCGACAGCACGCGGAAGTTTGCGTAACCCTGGTTGGAATAGAATTGACGCAGCAATTCACGGTCATATTCCAGACGGTCCGGGTCGTAATTGTCATTCGATGAGAAGAAACGCCACCAACGCGATTCGCGCGTCACCAATTCGCGACGCAGGCGGCGGTCGGAATAGCTTTCATTGCCGATGAAATTGATCCGGCGCACGCCGGTCACCGGCCCTTCGGAAATCTCGAAGATGAGATCAACGCGGTTCTGGGCCTGCTCGACAATCTTGGGCGTCACGGTCGCGGCGAAGCGGCCGGAACGACGATAAACCTCGATAATACGCTGAACATCGGACTGAACCCGCGAGCGCGTGAAGATCGCGCGGGGTTGGGCCTGGATCTCATCGGTGATCTTGTCATCATCAATGGCGCTATTTCCCTCGAGAATCACGCGGTTGATGATCGGGTTTTCCTGGACCCGGACGATCACGATCTCGCCGCGATCCTCGAACTGGGCATCGGAGAAAAGCCCGGTCGCAAACAGGGTCTGGATCGACAGGTTCACCAGACGCTCGTCAAAAGGCTGTCCGGGCTGGATCAGCAAATAGGACAGGACGGTGTCGGCTTCGACCCGCTGATTGCCCTCGACCAGGATTTGTCGGATCACCGGCGCGGGCGCGGGTTGCTGCACCTCTTGCTGGGTCGTTGCGGGAACTTCCGCACCCGTTTGCTGTGCCGAAGCTATAGCCGACACGCTCACAGTCATCAGGGCTGCGAAGAGCACACGCAGAACACTCGCCATGGAAGATCGCCGCTTGCTGGGCCCGGTCAGAAAATCATCAGAAAATCGTCAGAAAATCTGGCCGAGCAAATAATTCAGGTCATTCCAGGTCGCTACAAGCATCATACCGAGTACGAAAACAAGCCCCACGCGGAAACCGAGTGCTTGCGCCTTCATGCTCAGTGGACGTCGCGCCACCGCTTCATAGGCGTAATACACCAAATGCCCGCCGTCGAGGATGGGTATCGGTAGAAGATTGACCAATCCCAGTCCGACGGAGAGAACACCGGCCAGATTTATCAGGTTTATCAGCAAGGATCGTGCGGCATTGAAGGCGTTGTCATGCCCGTCAATCGACCGCTGGGCCACCTGCCCTGCGGCAGTGGCGATGCCCAGCGGACCATTGAGGAGCTCCGGCGAGGCTCGCCCGGTGACTATGTTTCCAACATAATCAACGGTCGTGGAGACGACCGCTCCGGTTTGCTGGACGCCATAGCCGACAGCCTCGATCGGGTTGAAGCGGCGATAGTCCACCATCAGACCCGTGGAGACGAGACCCAGCCGTGTAAAGGCAGGCGAAGTGGTCCCAGCCTCCTCACCCGGCGGGCCGACATCCGTGCGGATGATCCGGGTATCGCCGTCGCGAAGGACCTCCACCTCAACTCGCTCGGCGGGACCATCAATGCGATTGGAGAATTGCTGGAAGCTGCGAACAGGAACGCCGTCTACCGCGACAATCCGGTCGCCAGATTCAAATCCGGCGCGGTCGGCAGGACTGTCCTGCACAACGCCGCCGATAATCGGGTCCGAATAGGCCTGGACACCCAGTTGCGGAAGGCGCCGCGATCCGCCGAACTCATCTTCCA
Source organism: Maricaulis maris (assembly GCF_049116555.1). GTDB lineage: Bacteria > Pseudomonadota > Alphaproteobacteria > Caulobacterales > Maricaulaceae > Maricaulis > Maricaulis maris_C. The sequence goes on from NZ_JAGDYT010000004.1 coordinate 219,259, forward strand.
CGGTATTGCGCTGGGCGATGATTTGCAGTGGCAGCTGGCTACCGTCGCGCTCGATCACGACATCCAGCTCACTGGACCCGCCCGAAATCACCATCCGCATGATGTCGTTGAACGTGTTCACATCGCGCCCGTCGATCGACACAAAACGGTCGCCGACTTCGATTCCGGCCTCGGCAGCCGCAGAATCAGGAACGACAGCCCCAACAACCGGCTGCAGCTCACGATTGCCGAGGGTCAGCACGAGTGAGGCGAAAATGACGATCGCCAGGATAAAGTTCGCGATCGGTCCGGCGGCGGTGATGAAGGCGCGCTGCCAGATCGGTTTGAAGTGATAGCAGCGATCTGCCGCCTCCCCCATCTGGGCGCGAAGCTGGGCCAGCTTGTCGGCATCCGGCTCACTGGCCGCACCGGCATCACCGAGAAATTTCACATACCCGCCCAGCGGCAGGGACGCGATGCGCCACACCGTGCCGTGCTTGTCCCGCCATGAGACCAGGGTCGGCCCGAAACCCATCGAGAAGGCTTCCGCATGAACACCGCAGACGCGTCCAGCCCAATAATGCCCAAGCTCATGAATCACGACGACAATCGAGATCAGGAAGACAAAGGAGAAAATGGTCAGGAAACCGCTGCCGATCAGGTCCATGAATAACTGCCTGTGATTATGGGTTTGTCTGGCGCTCGACCATCAAGTCCCGTGCCATCTGGCGCGCCCGGGCATCAATGGCAAAAACATCTTCAAAAGCCGTTAGCGCCTGCGGCATGTCCGCATCGGAAATACTGCGCTCGAGAACGTCTTCAACACCTGCCGCGATGTCAAGGAATCGGATGCGATCCGCGAGGAAGGCCTCAACCGCGATCTCATTGGCTGCATTGAGCACGGCCGGCGCTATGCCGCCGGCGTCAATGGCCTCCCTGGCCAGGCGGATGGCGGGAAATCGCGTCAGGTCCGGTGGCTGGAAATCGAGTCGACCGATATCCGTCAGCCGCAATCGCTCGACCGGCGCCGTCATGCGGTTCGGCCAGGCCAGCGCGCTGGCGATGGGCGTGCGCATGTCCGGTGACCCAAGTTGGGCCAGAAGCGAGCCGTCAGCGTATTCTACAAGGCCGTGAATGATGGATTGCGGATGCACCACCACATCGACCTGATCCGGCGGGAGGTCGAACAGCCAGCAGGCCTCGATCACTTCCAGACCCTTATTCATCATGGTGGCGCTGTCGATCGTGATCTTGGCCCCCATCTCCCAGGTCGGGTGGGCCAGGGCGTCAGCTCTCGAGGCTTTCGCCATCACCTCGCGACTGGCTTCCCGGAAAGGACCACCGGACGCGGTCAGCGTAATCGAACGGATGGTCTCGCGTTGCGCCGGATCGAAGACCTGGAAAACGGCATTGTGCTCACTGTCGACCGGCAGGAGCGTGGTCCCGCACCGCGCCGCTTCGTCCATGAAGAGCGCTCCCGCGCAGACCAGGCATTCCTTGTTGGCAAATGCGAGGGAACGGCCCTGCCGCAGGGCGGCGAGCGTCGGCTTGAGCCCGGCGGCTCCGACAATCGCGGCCATGACCCAATCGGCATCTCGGGCCGCCATCTCGCAGACAGCCGCCTCCCCGACGCCGATCTCGATCGCCGGGTAATCCTTGAGCGCGCCATGGAGCGCCTTGGCCGCAGCCGGATCGGCAATGGCAACGCACTCGGCCTCAAAGCGGATGGCTTGTTTGGCCAGTTCGGCCGCATTCGTCTTCGCGGTGAGCGCGACGATCTTGTACTGGCCCGGCTCGGCGCGGCCGATCAGATCCAACGTGGCGAGGCCAACCGAACCGGTGGCGCCAAGGATGGAAATACGGCGCGTCATCCTCCCGCCCCCCAGCCCAGCGGCCAGATACGCATCGCCAATACCGCACCAATCACCGCCAGCATCAGGGCATCGACGCGGTCGAGCACCCCGCCATGGCCCGGTATCAGCGTTCCGGAATCCTTGACCCCGAAACTACGCTTGAACACCGACATGGCGAGGTCGCCGCCCACCGAAGCGAGCGCGACGATGAGCGCAAACGGGATCACTTGGGCCAGATCGAGACCGAAAAGACTGCCCGTCGCCCAGCCAGCAGCGCAACCGGCGACCACGCCCGCAAGAAAACCCGACCAGGTTTTCTTGGGACTGGCTTGCGGCAGGAGTTTGGGTCCGCCAATCCAGGTGCCGACGAGATAGGCCAGGCTGTCTGCTGCCCAGACAATGGAAAAAAGGAGGATGACCGCCTTGAGGCCATGATCCGGCTCGGCGCGCATGGAAGCCAGCAAGGCAGCGCTCAGCGAGACATAGAGAATTCCGAGCACTTCGCTCGACCAGCCGCGTCGCCAGCGCTCGATGCCGCTCGCCAGTGTCCCCGCCGCCCCCCAGGCCAGCGCATCCATGACATTGGTCTGCCCGGCGAGCAGGACCGTCCCGGACGCGGTTGCACAGGCGATCGCATAGGCGACCGGCGGCGCATCCCGGTCGGACATGTGAATCCATTCCCACGCCATTGCGGCCGCGAAAGCCGCCACCCAGGCGGTGAAGGCCAGGTCGCCAACCCAGAGCAGCCCCACCGCCAACGGGCCGAGGATGAGGGCTGAAATCAGACGACGCCGGAAAACCGGATCACGCGGCGCCGGCATCCACGCCTCCATAGCGGCGACTGCGTTGCCGGTAGGTCTCGATCGCCCGGGCCAGGTCCTGACGGTCAAAGTCCGGCCACAGCACGTCGAGGAAGACCAGTTCGGCATAGGCCGCCTGCCAGAGCAGAAAATTGGAAATGCGTTGCTCGCCGCTGGTCCGGATCATCAGGTCGACATCCGGCAGTTCAGCCGTATCGAGATGGCCTGCCAGAACTGCCTCATCCAGCGTATCGGGATCGAGGGTGCCGTCTGCAGCGGCGCGCGCGACCGACTGGCTGGCGCGCAGCAATTCATCGCGTCCGCCATAATTGAAGGCGATGGTCAGGTGAAAATCGGAATTCTCGCGCGTACGGGCTTCAGCGCGATCAATGATCGCAATCAGGTCCGGCCCCAGATTATCGCGACGGCCAATGATCCGGATCCGCACTCCGCGCCTGGCCAGCCCTTCCAGGTCCGCCTCGACATAATGCTTGAGGAGTTCGAACAGGGCGCCCACCTCATCGGCCGGGCGGCTCCAATTCTCCGTCGAAAAGGAAAACAGGGTGAGATAGCGCACGCCCAGATCACCGGCGTCCTCAACGGTACGGCGGACAGTCTCCACACCGCGCTTATGCCCGAAGGAGCGCGGGCGGCCGCGGGATTTCGCCCAGCGGCCATTGCCGTCCATGATGATGGCCGTGTGCCTCGGACCCGGCTGGTCAGCGGAAGCGTCGTCACTCATTCTTTCGCTCCGCCCAACGGGATGATCAGACCTGCATGATCTCTTCTTGCTTGCCCTTCAGGCTCTCATCAATCCGCTTGATGGCCTCGTCGGTGAACTTCTGGACATCCTCTGAAAAGGCTTTCAACTCGTCTTCGGACAAGTCGCCATCCTTCTCCATCTTCTTGAGCGCGTCCATGCCGTCGCGGCGCACATTGCGAACCGCGACACGGGCATGCTCGGCATAGCTGCCGGCCAGTTTGGCGATCTCTGCGCGGCGCTCTTCATTGAGCGGCGGGATCGGAATGCGAAGGAGCTGGCCTTCGACGACCGGGTTCAGGCCGATGCCCGAATTGCGGATCGCCTTGTCGACAACGGCCACGAGGCCCTTGTCCCAGACATTCAGCGTAATCATGCGCGGCTCCGGTACGGAGACGGTCCCGACCTGGCTGATCGGGGTCGGCGTGCCATAGGCTTCCACCTTGATCGGGTCGAGAAGACCCGCGCTGGCCCGACCGGTCCGCAGGCCGCCAAACTCCTTGCGCAGAGCCTCGATGGCCCCGTCCATGCGCCGCTTCAGATCATTTTCGTCATACTCGTCGCTCATGGCGTTCTTGCTCTTTCCTGTTGTCAGCCGGCTGACGTATCGGTCTTCATCTTGCCGATCATGGTGCACAGGCCCTCCCCGGCCAACACCCGCGCAAGACCATTGGTCTTGTGGATGTCGAACACGACAATCGGTATCGCATTTTCACGCATCAGCGTCACCGCCGAGGCGTCCATGACCTTGAGGTCACGGGTCAGCACATCGAGATAGTCCAGCTGGTCATAGCGTTCGGCATCGGGATTGGTCCGCGGATCGGCGGCGTACACACCGTCCACCTGCGTCCCCTTGAGGAGTGCATCGCACCCCATCTCAGCGGCGCGCAGCGCAGCAGCGGTATCTGTCGTGAAGAAGGGATTGCCGGTGCCGGCGGCAAAGATCACCACCCGGCCCTTTTCCATGTGCCGCGTGGCGCGGCGCCGGATATAGGGCTCGCAGACCGTCGTCATGGGAATAGCCGACTGGACCCGGGTCTGGACCCCGATCCGTTCCAGCGACGTCTGCATGGCCAGCGCGTTCATGACGGTGGCCAGCATGCCCATATAGTCGGCAGCGGCCCGGTCCATCCCCTTCGCGGCGCCCGAGAGGCCGCGGAAGATATTGCCCCCGCCTATGACGAGGCACATCTCGGTTCCCGCGGCCACGGCTGCGGCGACTTCGCGCGCAATCCGGTCAGCGGTATCGATGTCGATGCCATAATTCTGGGAGCCCATCAGGGCTTCACCAGAAACTTTCAGCAGGACACGCCGAAATTTCGGCGCTCCAGCATGGCCCTCAGCCGGCCCGGATACAGATGAATCAGTCACGGCGTGCAGCATATAGGAAGCGGCGGCGCTGGGAAGCGCCGCCGCTTGTTGTCAGAAGGATCAGGACTGGCCAGTTGCAGCTGCAACTTCCGCCGCGAAATCTTCTTCTTTCTTCTCGACGCCTTCACCCAGCGCCATACGGACGAAACCGGAGATCTCGACCGGGGCACCAAGGTCCTTGGCAGCCGCTTCGAGCACCTGCTCGATGGTCGAATCCGGATCCATCACGAAAGCCTGCTTCAGAAGCACGACTTCCTCGAAGAATTTGCGCATGCGACCTTCCACCATCTTCTCGACGATGTTTTCCGGCTTGCCGGACTGGCGAGCCTGGTCAGCAAAGACTTCGCGTTCCTTGTCAGCGATCGCGCTGTCGACACCGTCGACGTCCACGGACACGGCCACGGCCGGCGAACCGGCAGCAACGTGCATGGCGATCTTGCGACCCAACTCGGCGAGCTTGGCCTTGTCACCGTCCGACTTCAAACCGACGAGAACGCCGATCGCGCCCATGTCAGCAACAGCTGGATTGTGGACATAGGACGCAACCACGCCCGGCTCGGCCGTCACAACGGCGGCACGCCGCAGGGACATGTTCTCGCCGATCGTGGCGATCAGGCTGGTGAGGTGATCCTCAACGCTGTCACCGGAGGCCAGCTTGGCCGCCTTGATGGCGTCGACATCGGAACCGGCACTGATGGTCAGGGCCGCGATTTCCTTGACGGCAGACTGGAACTTGTCGTTCCGGGCCACGAAATCGGTTTCCGAATTCACTTCAACCACAGCGCCCTTGCCACCATCGGTGGACACGGCGACGAGGCCTTCAGAGGCGACGCGATCCGCCTTCTTGGCAGCCTTGGACAGGCCCTTCTTGCGCAGCCAGTCGACAGCGGCTTCGAAGTCGCCGTCATTCTCGCCGAGCGCCTTCTTGCAGTCCATCATGCCTACGCCGGTTTTTTCGCGCAGTTCCTTCACGAGAGCAGCGGTAATGGCAGCCATCGGTTTCTCCTGGATTTCGATTTGGATCGAAGCCTTACGCTTCGGTCTTGTCAGATTCAGATGACGTATCCGTGGCAGCGGCGTCGCCTTCAGCAGCCGGAGCCGCTTCAACCGCAGCCGCTTCAACCGCAGCCTCGGCAGCCGGAGCCTCTTCAGCGGCAGCTTCCTCGACCGGAGCGGCTTCGACCAGGGTCTCGATCGGTGCTTCCGCTTCGCCCAGATCCATGCCCATTGCCATCTGGCTGTCGCTCATGCCGTCGAGGACGGCGTCGGCGATCAGGTCACAATAGAGCGAAATGGCGCGCGAGGCGTCATCATTGCCCGGGATCGGGAAGTCGATCAGGTCCGGATCGCAATTGGTGTCGACCACGGCGATGACCGGAATGCCAAGCTTCTTGGCTTCCTGGATGGCGATGCCTTCCTTGTTCGTGTCGATCACGAACATCAGGTCCGGCGTGCCGCCCATGTCCTTGATACCGCCCAGCGAACGGTCGAGCTTTTCGCGCTCGCGGGTCAGCATCAGCTGTTCTTTCTTGGTCAGGCCGGCCATGCCGCCCTCATTCTCGAACATGCCTTCCAGCTCGCGCAGGCGGGCGATGGAGTTCGAGATGGTGCGCCAATTGGTCAGCGTACCGCCGAGCCAGCGCTGGTTCATGTAGTACTGGGCACAGCGACCGGCAGCCTGGGACAGCGGGTCCTGGGCCTGGCGCTTGGTGCCGACGAACAGCACGCGACCGCCCTTGGCAGCCGTCTCGCGCACTTTCACCAGGGCCTGGTGCAGCAGCGGAACGGTCTGGGAGAGGTCGATAATGTGAATGTTGGACCGCTCACCAAAGATGAAATCCTTCATCTTCGGGTTCCAGCGGTGGGTCTGGTGTCCAAAGTGACAACCAGCTTCAAGCAGCTGACGCATGCTGAAATCAGGGAGAGCCATCGATTTTCCTTTTCCGGTTGGCCTCCACGGAGCGGAGCCACCTGCACATGCAGGCGACACCGGAGCGTTCGGTCAAAGACCGGACGTAGCCCCGTGTGCGTAATGGCGCGGCTTATAGGCTTGCGGGGGCGCCTTGGCAAGCGGGCAAACCCGCCAGATATGCAGTCCAGGCATGCGATACCGGACGACGGTCAGGCGCTCTCGACCGAGGCGACGCCCTTCACCCCTTTCAGGGCGGCCTGCAGCGCGGCATCGGCGCTGTGGCGCCCCGGCAGACGCATCTCGATTTCGCCGCCATCCCGCAGCGGCAGCAGAAGGTCGATCACGGCGTCATGACTGGCATCCTTGCGCCCGTTCGCCCGCTCGAGTCGGGCGTGAACACCGGCCAGGGCCTCGCTCGCATCAAGCCGGATACGCAGGCGTTCCGCTGACACCTTGGTATCCAGCGGCTCGATCTTGTCGGCGAAGAAGGAGATTTGCTCGTCGCGCTCATCGACCCGGCAATTGACCATCACTGCCTGGCCGCTGTCGAGAATGTCCCGGGAGCTGATCAGCAAGTCCGAATTGACGAAGACCTCGAATTCCCCGGTCGGGTCGGACAGGGTGGTCCAGGCGAAACGCTCGCCATTCTTGTTGGAGACACGCTCCTGGCGCCGTCGCACCATGCCGGCCAGACGCAGCGCGGTCGCGCCGTCGGCGACGCGGGCTGGGGCTTCGGCAAAGAAGACCACGCCGCGACCGGCCAGGTGATCGGCCAGATCGTCCAGCGGATGGCCGGAGAGATAAAAACCGATCGCCGACAATTCAGCATCGAGCCGCTGGGTGGCGGTCCAGGGATCCGGCTGCGGCAGGCGCGGGCGCTCGAGCTGAGCCTCCTCCCCGCCGCCAAACAGGCTGGCCTGGGCGCTTTCGCGCTGCTCGGCAGCATGTTGCGCCATCGAGATCAGGGTTTCCGCCGAGGCCATGACCCGAGCCCGGTCCGGATCCATGCTGTCAAAAGCACCCGCCTTGGCGAGGTTTTCGAAGGTCCGCTTGTTGACCTGGCGCGGATCGACGCGTTCGGCGAAATCATAGAGGTCGCGGAACGGCCCATTGGCCTCGCGCTCCTCGACGATATGCTCCATGGCCACGAAGCCGACATTGCGGATGGCCCCGAGCGCAAACCGTATCGTGCCCTCCTCGACCGAGAAATCAGCCTGGGACGCATTCACGTCCGGTGGGCGCACCTCAAGCTTCATCCGCCGGACTTCCTGGAAGAAGGCGGACAGCTTGTCGGTATTGGCCGCGTCGAGCGACATCAGCGCGGCCATGAACTCGACCGGGTAATTGGCTTTCAAAAAGCCGGTTCGATAGGCGATCGCGGCATAGGCGGCAGCGTGGGACTTGTTGAAGCCATAACCGGCAAACTCGGCCACGAGTTCGAAAATGTAGGAGGCCTTCTCGCGGCTGACGCCCTTGGCCTCGGCCCCTTCAAGGAAACGGACTTTCTGCTTGTCCATCTCCTCTTTCTTCTTCTTGCCCATGGCGCGGCGCAGAAGGTCGGCCTCGCCAAGCGAATAGCCGGACAGGATCTGCGCGATCTGCATCACCTGTTCCTGATAGATGATGACGCCATAGGTTTCCGACAGCACGCCTTCCAGGTCGGGATGGAGATTATCCACCTCGGCCCGGCCGAATTTCCGGTCGACATACACGTCGATATTCTTCATCGGCCCTGGTCGATAGAGCGAGATCAGGGCGATCAGATCCTCGATTGCATCCGGCTTCATCTTCTTGAGCGTGTCGCGCATGCCCGAGCTTTCGAGCTGGAACACGCCGATCGCATGGCCGGACTGCAAGAGGTCGAACGTCGCCTGGTCGTCGAAATCAATGCCCTCGATATCCGGCACGTCCTTGCCGGCCGAGGCGATATAGCCGAGCGCCCGCGCGATCACGGTCAGGGTTTTCAGGCCCAGGAAATCGAACTTCACCAGGCCGGCCGGCTCGACCCATTTCATGTTGAACTGCGTCGCCGGGATATCCGATCGCGGATCCCGATAGAGGGGGACCAGCTCGGAGAGTTTGCGATCGCCGATCACCACACCGGCGGCGTGGGTCGAGGCGTTGCGATAAAGGCCCTCCAGCTTGAGCGCGACGGTCAGAAGGGTGTCGACGCTGTCGTCATCCCGGCGCATCTCGCGCAATCGCGGCTCCAGATCGAGCGCCTGGGCAAGCGTTACCGGATTGGCCGGATTGGCCGGGACCATCTTGGCGAGCCGGTCAACGAGGCCGAGCGGCAATTGGAGCACGCGGCCGGTATCGCGCACCACGGCGCGGGCCTGAAGCGTACCGAATGTGATGATCTGGGCGACCCGGTCATGCCCGTATTGCTCCTGCACATAACGGATCACCTCGCCGCGACGCTCCTGGCAGAAGTCGACGTCGAAGTCGGGCATGGAAACCCGCTCGGGATTGAGGAAACGTTCGAACAGCAGCCCGAAGCGAAGCGGATCAAGATCGGTGATGGTCAGGGCGTAGGCGACCAGTGAGCCGGCGCCCGAACCCCGGCCCGGTCCGACCGGTATGTCGTTATTCTTGGCCCACTGGATGAAGTCCGAGACGATCAGGAAATAGCCCGGGAACCCCATCTGCTTGATGATGTCGAGCTCGAAATCGAGCCGGGCACGGTATTCCGATTCAGGCGCTGCCGCATTGATGCTGGCGAGCCGGTCGGTCAGACCGTCATGGGCCCGCGCGATCAGCTCCTCGACCTCGGTCCGGCCGCCTTCGGTGGGAAAGCTGGGCAGGATCGGCGCGTGGGTGCGGACCCGGAAGGCACAGCGCCGGGCGATCTCGAGCGTGTTCTCGAGCGCCTCCGGCAGGTCGGCAAATCGCGCATGCATCGTCTCCGGCGAGGCCAGGTCGTGATCTGCGGTGACGCGCCGCCGGTCGGCGACAGACACGAAGGAGCTTTCCGAGATACACAGGAGCGCATCATGCGCCTTGTGCATCGACGGGTCCGGGAAATAGGCTTCATTGGTCGCGACCAAGGGGAGTTCGCGCGCATAGGCTTCGCGCACCAGCCAGTCCTCGGCCTGCAATTCCTCTGCCTGTCCGTGACGCTGCAGCTCGACATAGAGCCGGTCGCCAAAGGCCGACTGGAGCCGGGCAAGATAGCTTGCCGCCTCAGGCTGCCGCCCGCCAATGATCAGGCGATTGAGGAGGCCATCAGGCCCGCCGGTCAGCGCAATCACGCCATGGGCATGTTCCAGCACCAGCGCCAGGGGAATATGGGGCTCTTCCGACCCGTCGACATCGCAAAAGGCGGCGCTGGAGAGCGCCATCAGATTGCCATAACCACCCTCGTCCTGGGCCAGAAGGACGAGCGTGCCATCCGGCTCGGCGCGCTCACCGGGATGCGGATCGCCAAGCCTTACCTTAAGCGTACAGCCAACAATGGGTTGCACACCGGCACCGGAAAGGACTTCCGAGAATTCCAGCGCCCCGAACAGGTTATTGGTGTCGGTCAGCGCGATCGCGGGCATGCCATAGGTCTGGCAAGCCTCGACCATTTTGGGCATGCGGATCGCGCCCTCAAGGACAGAATACGGAGACCGCACACGCAAATGCACAAAGGGATGTTGCACGCCCATGCGTCGCTCCTGAAATCCGGCCCCGAATCTGATCCAGCCCTGCCCTCGACCAGACCCCCCGAAGGGCGGCCGCGAGTCAGGCGATCAGTCTAGCCGCTTCAGGCCGCGCCGAGAACCGATCCCCACATGGCAATCATCCAGGCAAAGCCGAGAACGGCGGTGGCAGCAGAAACATCTTGAACAACACGGCGCATAACTCTCTCCCCAATTGCGAGTTCTGCATTTGTTCTATTTCGGGACATGACAGGCGTCAAGAAAAATGTTCCAGTTTTGTTCCTGTGCGATTCGCTCGGCCTGGTCAGTCGGGGATATAGGGCGTGAGCCGGCCGTCCGCGAAGGTCAGGATCCGGTCCATCCGGCCAGCCAGTTCATGGTTATGGGTCGCGACAAGGGCCGCCGCCCCTTCCGCCTTCACGGTTTCGCGGAAAGCCGCGAAGACCGTTTCCGACGTTCCCGGATCGAGATTGCCTGTCGGTTCATCGGCCAGCAGGACATGGGGCGAATTGGCCAGGGCCCGGGCAATCGCGACACGCTGTTGCTCACCCCCGGACAATTGCGACGGCTGGTGCAAGAGCCGGTCAGCCAGGCCAAGCTGGGTCAACAGCATCTCCGCCCGCTCGCGCGCCTTTGCGGATGGCACGCCGCCGATCAATTGCGGCAGGACGATATTTTCCAGCGCATCAAACTCGGGCAGGAGGTGGTGGAATTGATAGACGAAGCCGATCTCGCGGCGCCGAATGGATGTTCGCTCACGGTCTGACAGGCCGACTGTGGCCTTGCCCCTCACCCGCACTTCACCGGCGTCCGGGCGTTCCAGCAGTCCTGCCGCATGGAGCAGCGAGGATTTGCCCGAACCGGACGGCCCTACGAGGCCGACGATCTCACCCGGAGAAAGGGTCAGGCTGGCGCCGCGCAAGACCGGCAGCTCGCCGGCCTCGGTCACATAGGTGCGGTCGATCGAGTCGAGTTCGAGAACGAATTCACTCATAGCGCAGCGCCTCCACCGGATCGAGCCGCGCGGCCCGCCAGGCCGGCGGCAGGGTCACGAGCAGGGAGATAGCGAGGCCGAAGGCAGAGATAAACGCGACTTCGCCCCAGTCCATCTTGGCCGGAATGCGGTAGAGATAATAGACGTTTGGATCCCAGACCTGAGCGCCAGTTGTCCAGGTGATGAAATCCTGGATCGGCCCGATGAAGGTCACGAAGAGGATGCCCAATAACAACCCGGCCAGCGTTCCCGCCATGCCGATACTGGCGCCGACGATCAGGAAAACCCGCATGACCGAGGACTGGGTCGCGCCCATCGTGCGCAGGATGGCGATATCGCGCGACTTGTTCTTCACCAGCATGACCAGGCCGGAAATGATGTTCATGGCTGCTATCGCGACCACGATGGACAGGATGAGACGCATGGCCGTGCGCTCGAATTGCAGCGCGTTGAAGAAGGCGGGGTCAAGCCGGGTATAGTCGTAGACCATGGCATTGGGACCGGCGATCTCGCGGACAGGCGCAACAAATTGCGGAGCCATTTCGGGTATGTCGAGACGGATCTGGATGGTGTCCACCACATCGCCACGGGTGAAGTAGAGCTGGCCCTGGTCGAGCGGCATATAGGCAAGATTATTGTCGATGGTGGAGACACCAGCCGCGACAATCGCCTCGACATAATAGGCTTTTTGTTGCGGGCGGATGCCAAAGGCGGTCGGCGCGGCCCGGGCGGCGGTAAAAGTGACCCGGTCGCCGATCGTCACGCCGAGGCGCTGGGCGACCCCAGTGCCAACGACGATCCCATCGCCGCCATTATGGCCCTCACCAAATGTCTCGAGATCGCCGAACTGGATACCGGTCAGGCTGCGCGGGTCATCACCGGACTGGATCACATCCATGCTGGCGAGGTCAGCCGGGCGAACCGCCAGGACCTGGAGCACGGATTCATAGCGCTCTGACGAGGCGAGCACCTGACCTGTGACGACCGGATCGGCGCTTTTCACGCCGGCCATGGCCTCGATCTCCTGGATCAGGCGGTCAATGCTTCCCGGGTAAATTTCCCGCGTATCAACATAGACATGCGGCTGAAAGCCGAGAAGTTGGTTGAAGAGTTCGGCGCGAAACCCATTCATGATCGACATGACCGCGATCAGCCCGGTCACAGCCAGGGCAATCCCGCCAAAGGAAATCCAGGCGATCAGCGCGACGCCACCATGCTTGCGGCGGGCCCGCAGGTAACGGAAGGCGAGCAGGAATTCATAAGGGCTGAAGGGGCGCGCCCCACCAGCCGATGCATGGCCTGTCTCGCGCACCGTATCAGTCATCGGCAAAAGCTCTCTCGGCCAGCCGGCTGACGGCGTCATCCGGCGACATTTCATGGGTCTCGCCGGTGCGCCGCACCTTGAGCTCGACCTTGCCCTCTTTCAGACCGCGAGGCCCGATCACGATCTGGTAAGGCAGACCGATCAGATCGGCCGTCGCGAACTTGGCGCCGGCGCGATTGTCGGTGTCGTCATAGAGTGGGTCGAGCCCAGCCTCGACCAGCGCCTTGTAAGCCGTGTCACAGGCTGCGTCGCACGCCGCGTCGCCGACACGCATATTGATGATGCCAACACCGAAAGGCGCGACACTCTCCGGCCAGATACAGCCCTTCTCGTCATGATGCGCTTCAATGATCGCCCCGAGCAAGCGCGACACACCAACGCCATAAGAGCCCATATGGACCGGGCGCGGCTGGCCATCCTGGTGCTGGACCATTGCCTTCATCGGTTCGGAATATTTGGTGCCGAAATTGAAGATATGTCCGACTTCGATCCCGCGAGCCGAGAGCTGGCGGTCGGCCGGTACAGCGGCGAAAGCGTCGGGCTGGTGCATCTCCTCGGTCGCGGCATAGAGCGCCGTGCGCTGGTCCACGAGCGGCTGCAAATCCCCGTCGAAGTCGACATCGAGACCGGGCGCGCCCATCTCGACGAGATCGGCATGGCAGAAGACCTCGCTCTCACCGGTTTCGGCAAGGACGATGAATTCATGGCTCAGATCGCCGCCGATCGGCCCGGTGTCAGCCTTCATCGGCACGGCCTTGAGGCCCAGCCGTGAGAAAGTGTTCAGATAGGCCACGAACATACGGTTATAGGAGCGGCGGGCTGCCGCTTCGTCCACATCGAAGGAATACGTGTCCTTCATCAGGAATTCGCGGCCGCGCATGACCCCGAAACGGGGGCGGCGCTCGTCGCGGAACTTCCACTGGATATGGTAGAGCATCTTCGGCAAGTCCTTGTAGGACTTGCAGTAAGAGCGAAAGATGTCGGTGATCATCTCTTCATTCGTGGGTCCGAAGAGCAGCTCGCGGTCGTGCCGGTCGGTGATGCGCAGCATCTCGTCGCCATAATCGTCATAGCGGCCGCTTTCACGCCACAGATCAGCGGACTGAACCGTCGGCATCAAAAGCTCGATGGCACCGGCCCGGTCCTGCTCTTCGCGCACGATCTGCTCGATCTTCTTGAGCACGCGATGGCCCAGAGGCAACCAGGAATAAATCCCCGCCGCCTGCTGCTTGATCATGCCGGCGCGCAGCATCAGCTGGTGCGAGACAATCTCGGCGTCGGAGGGCGTTTCCTTGAGGACAGGCAGGAAGTAGCGGGACAGGCGCATGGTCGATTCCGGTGGGTTCGTGTTTGACGTCCATTAGACCGCGTGAGCGGCGTAATACAAGGATGGAAGGGGGTTGGGATGCAGAGAGGGGAATGCCGTGGACGTGACGGCGGCCGCGGCCTCCAGCAACGGCGCCACACGCAAGCCCGCCCATAAATCTGAGGCCAAGACCGGCATGCCGCCCGCGGCGCTCAACGCCTCGCCTCAATCAGCCCTGCCCGCTCGAATGAGCCCGTGCCCCTACCCCTCGGCCGGGTAATAGGTCGGCGAGCCCGGTCCGACCGGCAGGTCGAGGCCGAAAGTCCACAGGAAGAAGAAGCTCGACCAGAAGAGGATGAAGAAGATTGTATAGGGCAGCATCATCGCGATCAGCGTGCCGACCCCGAGATTGCGGTCATAGCGCGTTGCCCAGGCGAGGATGAGGCCGAAATAGCTCATCATGGGCGTGATGATATTGGTCGTTGAATCCCCGATCCGGTAAGCCGCCTGGATCACTTCCGGGGCATAACCGATCAGCATCAGCATGGGCACGAAGATCGGCGCCGTCACCGCCCACTGGGCCGAGGCCGAGCCGAGCGAGAGGTTGATCACCGCACACATCAGAATGAAGAGGAAGAAGACCAACGGCCCGGTCAACCCGCTATCCTGCAGGAATTGGGCACCGGTCACGGCGGTGATCGCGCCCAGATTGGTCCAGCCGAAGAAGGCCACGAACTGAGCCGCAAAGAAAACCAGAACGATATAGAGGCCCAGCGCACTCAGCGCGCTGGCCATCGCATTGATGACATCACGGTCGGACTTCATTGTGCCCGTCGCCCGGCCATAAGCATAACCGGCAGCGATGAAGAATATCAGGATCCAGACCACAAAACCGCGGAAGAAGGGTGAATTGATCCGGTCGCCGGTCTCGGGGTTACGAAGGACACCCCATTCCGGCACGAGGGTCAGGGCCATCAACGCGAAAACGCCGAGAATGGCAAAGCCCGCCCAGCCCAGGCCCTTGCGTTCCTTGGCTTCCAGAGGCTGCATCATATTCTTGTCGAGGACGGTCTCGTCAGCGTGCGCGGGATTGTATTGCCCCAGCTTGGGCTCGACGATGAAAATCGTCACCAAGGAACCGATGGCCGTGATCAGGAAGGTCGAAGCGACCATGAAATACCAGTTCGCGGTCGCAACCACGACATAATCCGGGTCGATCAGCCGCGCAGCTTCCTGGGTGATCCCCGCCAGCAGCGGATCAATGGTTCCAATGAGGATATTGGCGCTATAGCCACCGGACACACCGGCAAAGGCCGCTGCCATACCAGCCAGCGGATGCCGACCCAGCGCGTAGAAGATCGCTCCCGCCAGCGGGATGAGCACCACATAGCCAACTTCGGACGCTGTATTGGAGACGATACCGGCGAAGACGATAGCGACCGTCACGACATGGCGCGGCGCCGACAGAACCATGGCGCGCACCGCGGCGGACAGAAGACCGGATTTCTCGGCGACGCCCACACCCAGCATCGCCACCAGCACCACGCCCAGCGGCGCAAAACCGGTGAAATTGGTCACCAGGCTGGTCCAGATGCGGCGGATCCCGTCCCCGTCCATCAGGCTGATCGCCCGGATCATCCCGTCTTCAGCCACGCCGCGACCCCCGGCCGGCCGCGGATCCTCAACAGCAAGCCCGAGCCAACCGAACAATCCGGAGAGGAGCACGATACCGACCGCCAGGATGGCAAAGAGGGTCACCGGGTGCGGCAGGAGATTGCCGAGCCATTCGACGCCGTCAAGAAAGCGCGTGAAGGCGCCGCGGCGCTTGGTTTCCGGCGTCGATACTGGTTCGGTCATCTTGTTTCCCCATTTCAGACAAGCGCAGCCCCACCCCTTTCGGGACTGCACGTCAGGTCGTTTCTGTTAGTAAGCGCCAGACGGCATGAACGGCGCCAGAACGCCGCTTTCATTGACGATGAAGTAAATGATCCAGACGGTCGAGGCCGCGACGGTCGACCACCACATTTTTCTCGGCAGGTTCGGCGCCTGCGGTGCGCCGCGCTCGGAGCCCTCGACCACATCCCCACTCTCTTCCTGGGACTGCACACCAATCGGCAGCATGGTGAAAAAGAAGAGCCACCAGACGATCAGGAAGACCACGACGCCATTGACCACGCCGACCCCACCATCGCGGATGAAAAAGCCGGAGAGCCAGAGCAGGCCCGCAAGGGCCACGGGCGCACGCTTGAGCCAGGTCATCATCGCGCCGGCTCCTGCATCAGCTCGATGAGCTGGCCATGGCTGTTCTTGGGATGGATGAAAATCACCGGCACACCATGGGCCCCGATATAGGGCTCGCCCGTGCCCAGCACGGTTGCTCCCCTGGCCTGCATGGCATCGCGCGCGGCAATGATATCGGCGACTTCAAAGCAGAGATGGTGCTGGCCGCCCTTGGGATTGCGCGCGAGGAATTTGTGGATCGGGCTGTCATCACCGCACGGCTCGATCAGCTCGATCTCGGAATTGTCGAGATGGACAAAGGACACGCGGACACCCAGGTGCGGGAAGTCCTTGGTCTCGGTCGCGTCAACCGCGCCATAGAGCTCGGCATAGGTTGTCTTGGCCGCCTCGATATCGGGAACGGCGACGCCAACATGGTTCAAACGTCCGATCTTCATGGCGATGGTCTCCTCGTCAGACTTCCAGCATCAGTATCTCGACCCAGGGCTTCTTGCCCCAGATGCGATTGGCTTCCCGACGCACGGCGCGGCGAACCTCTTCCTCGGCCCGCTCGACATCGCGGCGGTCGCGTTTGGACAGGCGGTCGAAGGCGCGCTCGGCCTCGTCCGCCAGGGCGTCAGCAAATCCATCCAGCGATAGATTGGCATCTTCCGGCACCCCCTGCATGCGGACTTCCGGGCCCGAGACCAGTTCGCCGGCATCCGTCACGGCCATGGCGATGGCGATCTGGCCGGCATGCGCCAGCTTGCGACGCTCGCGCATCGAGTCGGCATTGGCGTCGACGATGAAATTGCCATCGATATGGAGCCGGCTGGCCGGCGCCTCGTCGACAATGGACGCCGTCCCGTCACTGCGGATCTGGACCATGTCACCATTGCGCACCGAGACCGATTGCGGAACCTGGAGTTCGCGCGCGAAGGCGGCATGCTCGAGCAGGTGGCGGCGCTCGCCATGGACCGGGATCGCCACTTTCGGCTTGGCCCAGGCATACATCTGCGCCAATTCGTCCCGGCAGGGATGGCCCGACACGTGAATGGGCCGGTCCTTCTCGGTGAAGATATTCACGCCGCGCTCGGCCAGGCGGTTCTGAAGCTGGAAAATCCCGACATCATTGCCCGGGATGACCCGACTCGAGAAAATCACCGTATCGCCGCTGCTCAGCGAGACATTGCGGTGATTGCCCTCGGCAATGCGCGACAGGGCGGCCCGCGGCTCGCCCTGGGAACCGGTGCAAAGATAGAGGATCTTGTCATTGGGGAAGCGCGCCGCCTCTTCCTCGCTGATGAAGTCCTTCACATCCGACAACATTCCGACGGACTTGGCCGCCGCCGTCATGCGGTGCATGGAGCGGCCAACCAGACAGACCCGGCGACCATTGGCCTCGGCGGCCTGAATGGCGGACTGCAGCCGCGCGACATTGGAGGCGAAGGACGCGATCGCCACCTTGCCGGTCCCGCACTCGCCGACCAGCTTGATCAATTCGTCCCGTACATCGCCCTCCGAACCGGCCTCGCCCGGCGTGAAGACGTTGGTACTGTCGCAGATCATGGCCAGCACGCCCTCATCGCCGATGGCGGAGATGGCGGCGCTGTCCGTAACCTCGCCGATCAGCGGATTGGGATCGATCTTCCAGTCACCGGTGTGCAGGACCATGCCGGCCGGCGTGCGAATGGCGATCCCGTTGGGTTCGGGGATGGAATGGGTCAGCGTGACCATTTGCAGGTCGAACGGGCCGAGGTTGAAACGGCTGTCCAGCGCCATCTCGTGCAGCTCGACTTCGTTCAGCAAGCCAAATTCCCGCAAACGGTCGCGAACCAGCCAGGCCGTAAAGGGCGTGGCCCAGATCGGGCAGCGCAAGCGACGCCAGAGGTGCGCAACCGCGCCCATATGGTCTTCATGTGCATGGGTGAGGACCATGCCGATCAGATCGTCCCGACGTTCCTCAATGAATCGCGGATCGGGCATGATCAGATCGACGCCCGGCGTCGTCAGGTCACCGAATGTGACCCCGCAATCGACGATGATCCATTTCTGCTCGCCCTCCGGCCCATAGCCGTAGAGATTGAGATTCATGCCGATTTCATCGGATCCGCCGAGCGGCAGGAAGTAGAGGCTATCGGTCAAGAATTGGTACCGCCATTGAGTTTCCAGACTTCGAGGAGACCGCGGATGGTGAGGTCCGCGTCGTAGTGATCAATCGCCTTGGACGCGCCGTCGAAAAGGGAGACGACACCGCCGGTCGCGATCACGGTCATGGGCTGGGCGTACTCGCTCTTGAGCCGCTGCACCAGTCCGTCAATCAGATCGATATAGCCCCAGAAGACCCCCGACTGCATCGCCGACACCGTGTCCTTGCCCATCACACGCAGTGGCTTGGCGATCGCGACCCGCGGCAGCTTGGCTGCTGCGGCATGCAGGGCCTGCATGGAGAGATTGATCCCCGGCGCGATAATTCCGCCTTCGAAAGCACCATCTGCGGCAATGACGTCGAACGTGGTTGCCGTGCCGCTGTCGATGATGATCAGCGCACCGTCATAGACCGCCCGCGCGCCCAGGGCATTCACCAAACGGTCGGCGCCGGCGTCCTGGGGGCGCTCCAACCGCACTTCGATATCCATCCGCACGCCCGGCTCGCCGACAATGACCGGCTCGGCCTTGAAATAGCGACGCGAGAGATTGCGCAGATTGAACAGCGCCTGGGGCACGACCGTGGAGATCACACAGGCGCTGATGTCGTCGAATGAGCGCCCCTGCAACGCCATGAGCTGGGACAGCCAGACGGCATGTTCATCCGCGGTGCGGGTCGAGTCGGTTCCCGACCGCCACTGCGCGACCCAGTCCGTTCCGTCATGGATGGCGAAGAGCGTATTGGTATTGCCGCAATCGATGGCGAGCAGCATGGCTGTCCTTTCATCCCGCGTCGGGGAAAAACACGTCTCCTGCGGAGATATACCGGCGACCGCCGCCAACCAAGTCCAGTCGCAGTGCGCCGTCAGGCCCGAGATCCGAGAACACGCCTCTGACGGTCTCGTTTTCAAGCCGCGCCTCGCAGCTCTGGCCCAGCCCGTGCGCCCGCGTGAGCCAACGGTCGCGGATCGGACCGAAACCGCCCAGAAGCCAGTCGCGGCGCTCCCGCTCAAAAGCCGTGATCAAGATGTCGAGAGCGGCTTCCGGAGCCAGGGTCCGGCCATGGGCGGCAAGGGCTGTCGCCGGTCGTTCAACATCCTCCGGAGCCTCCGCGAGATTGATTCCGATCCCGACCGCGAGCCAGAGCCCGCCTCCGGGCGCCGGGCCGCTCTCAAGCAGGATGCCGGCCGCCTTGCGACCCGATACCAGCGCGTCATTGGGCCATTTCAGGCGGGTCAGCGCCGGATCACCAAGCGCCGCGTCACAGACAGCACCGACTGCATTGGCCGCGGCGAAGGACAATTCTGCGGCGCGCCCCGGATCGCACTGGAAGGTGTAGAGTCCGGTGGTGAAGAGATTGCCGCTCAGACCGCTCCAAGCCCGACCCCGGCGCCCTCGCCCGGCCGTCTGGCGCCGCGCAGCCAGCCAGAGCGGACCGCGCTCGCCCTCGATCGCGCGAGCCTTGATATCGGCATTGGTCGAGGCGGTTTCCTCGACCCACTCAATCCGGGGCTGGGGGTCAGACAAGTCGCGCCCGCTAGAGCAGCGACAAGCCGACTGAATAGGCCCGGAAGACCAGCCAGCCGAGGACCGGCAGAAGGAGGATCGTCGCCAGGCCCGCGATCCGTGCCACCCAATAGGTGGAGACCGCTGACGGCACGAATTCAATGTCCGAACTGTCGAACCAGATCACCTTCACGATGCGCAGATAATAGGCCGCGCCAACAACCGAGAAGAGAACGGCGAGCACGGCGAGGATCATCATGTCGGCCTGTACCGCGGCATAGACGACGAAGAACTTGCCGAAGAAGCCGACCATGAAGGGCAGCCCGCCGATGGAGAACATCAGCGCCGTCATCGACCAGCCGAGACCGGGATTGCGCTGGGCCAGACCGGCGAGGTCGGAAACCTGTTCCACCATGCCTTCGCGGGTCCGCATGGACAGGATGCCGGCAAAGGAGCCGATCACACCCACCATGTAGAGCGACATGAAGACCAGCAGAGCCCACAGGCCCGTCTGGCTGGCTGCCGCCACGGCGACGAGCGCATAGCCCATATTGCCGATCGAGGAATAGGCCATCAGGCGCTTGATATTCTGTTGGGTCAGCGCGCCGAACGCCCCCACACCCATGGACAGGACGGCGATCATCCAGATCACGTCGCGCCATTGATCGACGACCGCGCCGAAAGGCTCCATCAAAACGCGCGCCAGGAGCACGATCGCCGCGAATTTCGGGGCCGTGGCAAAGAAGGCCGTCACCGGGGTCGGTGCGCCCTCATAAACGTCTGGCGTCCACATGTGGAAGGGCGCGGCAGAGACCTTGAAGGCAAGACCGCAGATCACGAAGACGAGGCCGACCGTGAGGCCGACATTGCTGCCGCTCTCCACCGCCAGGGCGATATCGTAAAATCCTGTCGAACCCGCGAAACCGTAGACCAGCGACGCTCCATATAGCAGCAGGCCGGAGGACAACGCGCCGAGCACGAAATACTTCAGGCCGGCCTCGGAGGCGCGCAGGCTGTCACGATTGAACGCGGCCAGCACATAGAGCGCCAGTGATTGCAGCTCGATACCCATATACATGGCGATCAGGTCATTGGCCGAGACCATCATCACCATGCCCGTCACGGCGAGCGCGACCAGGACCGGGTATTCAATCTTGCCGAGGTTTTCCGTTTTCAGATACGGCATGGCCAACAGCATCGCGATCGCCGCAACCAGCGCGATGGCGGTCTTGGAGAAGCGGGCGAGGCTGTCGAAAACGAAGCTGTCATTGAAGGCCGTGCCCTCGCCGCTGACCAGGAACAGCGCTGCAAGGCCGGCCGCCACCAGAAGGCCGATGGTCAGCCACTGGATCAGACCGGACGCCTTGTCCTCCCTCAGGAAGACGCCAAGCATCAGCAGGGCCAGGGCACCGCCGGCGAGGACGAGCTCGGGAATGAGAAGCGACAGATCCTGGGAAAGCATGTCGGCCGTCATGGCTGGCTTCTCCTACTGGGCCGATGCAGCGAGCGCCGCATCGTAATTGGAAATCAGATGATTGACCGCGGTCGCGGTGACATCCGTGATCAGGGTGGAAAACACGCCGAGGACAAGCGTACCAATGACGAGCGGTACAAAGATGAGCCACTCCATGCGGTTCAGGTCCGTGATGTTTTCCAGCTTCGGATTGGTGATCTCTCCGAACACGACATCGCGATAGACGGTCAGCATGTACATGGCTGACAGGATCACGCCGACCGCGGCACCGGTGGCGATCCACCAGCTGACCTGGAAGGCGCCGACCATGGTCATGATCTCGCCGACAAAGCCGGATGTGCCGGGCAGGCCGACATTGGCCATCGCGAACAGCCCGAAGATGGCCGCGAAAACCGGCATGCGGTGAACCAGACCCCCATAGAAGGCAATCTCGCGGGTGTGCATGCGATCATAGATCACACCCACACATAGGAAGAGCGCGCCAGAGATGAAGCCATGCGAAATCATCTGGTAGAGGGCGCCCTGGACACCCGTCTCATTCATCGCGAACAGGCCCATCGTCACGAAGCCCATATGGGCGACCGAGGAATAGGCGATCAATTTCTTGATATCGGTCTGACGGAAAGCCACCAGCGAGGTGTAGATGATGGCGATGATCGACAGCACGAAAACCATCGGCGCGAAATAATCACTCGCCTCCGGGAACATGGGCAGCGAGAAGCGCAGGAAACCGTAACCGCCCAGTTTCAAGAGCACACCGGCCAGGATGACCGAACCGGCGGTCGGCGCCTGTACGTGTGCGTCCGGGAGCCAGGTATGGACCGGCCACATCGGCATTTTCACCGCGAAGGAGGCAAAGAAGGCCAGCCACATCCACATCTGGGCATCACGCGCGAATTCGGTCTCAAGCAGCACGGTAACGTCGGTCGTACCGGCCTGCAGGAACATGGCGATCATCGCGACCAGCATCAGCACCGAGCCGAGCAGGGTGTAGAGGAAGAATTTGAACGCGGCATAGACGCGGTTCTGACCACCCCAGACACCGATGATGATGAACATCGGGATCAGGCCACCTTCGAAGAAGATGTAGAAGACGACGAGGTCGAGCGCACAGAAGACGCCGATGACCATGGTCTCCAGCAGCAGGAAGGCGATCATGTAATCGGCAACGCGCGTCTTGATCGCGCCCGAGGCCATGATGCAGATCGGCATGAGGAAGGCGGTCAGGACCACAAAGAGGACCGACAACCCGTCCACGCCCATACGGTAACCCAGACCGATCTGCTCGAGCCAGGTCACTTCATGGACAAACTGGAATCCGGTGGCCTCGGTGTCGAAATTCGCCAGAAGCAAAATCGACATCCCGAACGTCACCATGGTGGCCAGCCAGGCCACCCAGCGCGAATTGCGGTCGATCAGTCCCTGGTCTTCATTGCGGGCGGTGAAGCGGAAAATCGCAATCACCAGCGCGCCGAGCGCCGGAACAAAGGTCAGGATCGACAGGAAGGCTTCAAATTCGCCGAACATTTAAAGACCCCCTTGGCTGACGAGGATCCAGACCGAGAAGCCGAGGACACCAATCAGCATGACGAATGCGTAGTGATAGAGGAAACCGGACTGGCCCTTGGCCAGGCGGCGGGCCGCGGCGAGCGTCGTGCCGGCCACGCCATTGGGACCGAGCCCGTCGATCAGCTTCACATCGCCGATCTTCCAGAACAGATCGCCCAGGCCCTTGGCTCCGCGCACGAAGACGAAATGATAGATCTCGTCGACATACCATTTGTTGTAGAGGAAGGAGTGGAGCGGACCACCGCGCGCGGCGATCCGGGCGCCCATACCCTCATTGATCAGGTAGAACCAGATCGCCAGTCCGAACCCGAACAAGGTCGCGAAGAAGGGCGAGAGCAACACCCAGGTCGGCGGATGATGGCCGCCGCCATGATCGCCCTCACCGGCCTCGGCGTGTTCGTCTGCTGACGCATGAGCCGCCTCCGACCCGTGATCATCACTCGCCGGAGCATGGGAGTCGTCAGCCGCATGGGTATCCGCTTCGGCATGGTCGTCGCCATAGGCCGGATCCTCGCCATGATCACCGGCCACGGCCGGTCCATGCGACGCAGCCGGAACCGCGTCATGCCAGAAATGCCCGGCATTCTCGCCGATGAAGTCCTTCTTGAAGATACCCCCGGCAAAGATGGCACCGATGGCCAGCACGACCAGCGGCATCGCCATGGCGAATTTCGGGTCATGGGCGTGTTCATACACCTCCTTGGGACCACGGAACTTGCCGTGGAAGGTCATGAAGATCAGGCGCCAGGAATAGAAGCTGGTCAGCAAGGCTGCGACGACACCGAACCAGAAGGCCGGAATACCGAAGAAGACACCTTCGCGTCCCGCCATGAAGGCGCCTTCGATAATGGCATCCTTGGAGAAGAAGCCGGCGAAACCGAGATCCCAGGGCAACAGGCCCAACACGCCGAATGAGAAGCCGACACCGGTCAGGGCCACCGTGCCGATGAGCATCATCAGCCAGGTCATGGGCATCATCTTGTAGAGCCCGCCCATCTTGCGCATGTCCTGCTCGTCATGGACGCCGTGTATCACCGCGCCGGAACCGAGGAATAGGAGCGCCTTGAAAAAGGCGTGTGTGAACAGGTGGAACATGGCCGCGCCATAGAGGCCGAGACCGGCAGCAAAGAACATGTAGCCGAGTTGCGAACAGGTCGAATAGGCAACCACCCGCTTGATATCGTTCTGTGCCATGCCAACCGTCGCGGCGAAAAGCGCCGTCGTGGCGCCAATGACGGTGACGAAGGCCGAGGCCGCTTCCGCATTCTCGAAGATCGGGAAAGCCCGGCAGACCAGGAAGACACCGGCGGTGACCATGGTCGCGGCGTGGATCAGCGCAGAGACCGGCGTCGGGCCTTCCATGGCGTCAGGCAGCCAGACATGCAGGAAGAATTGCGCCGACTTGCCCATGGCTCCGATGAAGAGAAGGAAGGCAATCAGCTCGATCGCATTGAACTCCATGCCGGCAAAGGCCAGCACCGCATCCGTATGCTCGGGAACTGCCGCGAAAACATCGTCAAACGTCACCGATCCGAAGACCAGGAAAAGCGCCATGATGCCCAGCGCAAAGCCGAAATCGCCGACCCGGTTGGTTACGAAGGCCTTGATGGCGGCGTCATTGGCCGACTTCTTCTTGTACCAGAAGCCGATCAGCAGATAGGAGGCGAGCCCCACACCTTCCCAGCCGAAGAAGAGTTGGAGGAAGTTGTCGGCGGTCACCAGTGACAGCATCGCGAAGGTGAACAGCGAGAGATAGGAGAAGAAGCGCGCCCGGTGCGGGTCGTGCTCCATATAGCCCCAGGAGTAGATGTGCACGAGTGAGGAGACCGAGGTCACCACCACCAGCATCACCGCTGACAGACTGTCCAGCTTGATCGCCCAGGACACGTCGAAGGCACCGACGCTCATCCAGGTCGCCAGATGGATGGTCTGGGCATTGCCGCCATAGGTGACATCAAAGAAGACAAGCACCGACAGCACGAAGGACAAGAGAACCGTCGCCGTGGTGACGATCTGCGCCGTGCGATGGCCGACATGATTGCCGAGAAGTCCGGCAAAGGCCGATGCGAGGAGCGGCCCGAAGACGATAATGGGTGCCATGATCCCCTAGCCCTTCATCAGGTTGACGCCCTCAACCGAGATATCACCCCGGTTGCGGAAGTAGACGACGAGAATGGCCAGACCGACCGCCGCTTCCGCGGCTGCCACGGTCAGCACGAACAGCGCAAAGACCTGCCCGGCGAGATCGCCGAGATGGGCCGAGAAAGCCACCAGATTGATGTTGACGGAGAGCAGGATGAGCTCGACCGACATCAACAGGATGATGACATTCTTGCGGTTCACGAAAATGCCGAAGACACCGATGGTGAAGAGCACACCGGCGACGGCGAGATAATGTCCCAGTCCGACGTCCATCATTCCCCAATCCCCTGTCCCGGCTTGATGTCATGCATCGAGATCGCATCCTTGCGATCCCGGCCGACCTGCGCACTGACACTCTGGCGGCGCACACCCGGCTTGTGGCGCAGGGTCAGCACGATGGCGCCGATCATGGCGACCAGCAGCACGAGGCCTGCAGCCTGGAAGAAATAGACATACTGATCGTAGATCACGAGACCGAGCGCCTCGACATTGGTCATGCCTTCGGGGATCGCCGCGTCGCGCAGTGCCATGGCCTGATCGGAGGCCTGCCAGGTCATGCCGATCATGCCGAGCTCGACGGCGAGGATGAGCGCGACCAGGCCACCCAGCGGCAGATAGCTCAAGAAGCCCTGCTTCAGCTCGGTGAAGTCGACGTCCAGCATCATCACCACAAAGAGGAAGAGCACCGCAACCGCGCCGACATAGACAACGATCAGCAGCATCGCCAGGAATTCGGCGCCGAGCAGCACGAAGAGCCCGGCCGCCGAGAAAAAGGCCAGGATCAGGAACAAGACTGACCGCACCGGATTGCGCGCGATAACGACCATCAAGGCCGACAAAATCGCCACTCCGGAAAAGGCCCAGAAAGCCAGGTTAGCGAGCATGGTGCCCTCGTCCTCTCAAAAGCGTCCCAGATGCACTGCCCGCGTCAGCGGTACGGCGCATCAAGTTCCAGGTTCTTGGCAATTTCCCGTTCCCAGCGATCGCCGTTCTCGAGCAGTTTTGCCTTGTCGTAGAAAAGTTCTTCGCGGGTTTCGGCGGCGAATTCGAAATTCGGGCCTTCCACGATTGCATCCACTGGGCATGCCTCCTGGCAGTAACCGCAATAGATGCACTTGGTCATGTCGATGTCGTAGCGCGTGGTGCGGCGCGAACCGTCACTGCGCGGCTCGGCCTCGATGGTGATCGCCTGGGCTGGACAGATGGCCTCGCACAGCTTGCAGGCAATGCAGCGCTCTTCACCGTTGGGATAACGGCGCAAGGCGTGCTGGCCCCTGAAGCGTGGGCTGAGCGGACCCTTTTCAAACGGGTAGTTCAGCGTCGCCTTCTTGGCGAAAAAATATCGCATGCCGAGCCCGAAAGCGGACCAGAAGTCCATCAGGAGCGCGCCGCGAAATGCTTGTTGAATGCGTCCCATGACTTACCCCTGAGGTCCGTAAACGACGGCGGCGCCGACCAAGGCGACCGCTGCCAGCGAGATCGGCAGGAAGATTTTCCAGCCCAGCCGCATCAACTGGTCGTAGCGGTAGCGCGGCACCAGGGCCTTCACCATCGCGAACATGAAGAAGAAGAAGACGATCTTGGCGGCGAACCAGAAGAAGTACCAGGCGTGCGAGGCCATGTAGGGCCAGTCGGACACGTCAAGGCCAAACGGGTCGTTCCAGCCGCCGAAAAACAGAATCGACGTCATCGCGCACATCAACACGATGTTGAGATACTCACCGACCATGAACAGCAGGTAGGGCGTCGAGGAATATTCGACCTGGTAACCGGCGACGAGTTCCGATTCCGCTTCGGGCAGATCGAAAGGCGGACGGTTGGTCTCGGCGAGGGCCGAGATGAAGAAGATCACCGCCATCGGGATCATCACCAGGAACATCGGCATCGGCCAGGCGTGGAAGGACAGGACATTCCAATTCCAGAAGCCGCCCGCCTGCATCTCGGTGATGTCGGACAGATTCATCGAGCCGGCGAACAAGAGCACGGTGACGATGATGAAGCCGATCGAGACTTCGTAGGAGACCATCTGGGCAGCGGAGCGCAGCGCGCCGAGAAAAGGATATTTCGAGTTCGAGGCCCAGCCGCCAATGATGATGCCATAGACACCCAGGCTGGACATGGCGAACAGGTAGAGGACCCCGACATTGAGGTCGGCAATCACCCAGCCAGGCGCGGCCGGTACAACAGCCCAGGTCACGAAGGCCAGGATCAGGGTGATCAGCGGTGCCAGCAGGTAGAGCGAGCGATCCGCTCCGGCCGGGATCACGACTTCCTTGAAAACGAATTTGAAGAAGTCGGCGAAAGACTGCAGCAGGCCGAAAGCGCCGACCACATTCGGGCCTTTGCGCATCTGCACGGCGGCCCAAACCTTGCGGTCCATCAGCAGCAGGAAAGCCAGTGAAATCAGAAGGACTACGGCAAAGGCCAGGATCTGCAGCAGGGACATGCCCAGTCCGCCCCAGACACCGAATTGTTCGATGAAATCCGTCATCGCTTACTCCGCAGCCATCTGGGCCGGACCGGACGCGAGGGCGGAGCATTCCGCCAGCGTCTTGGAGGCCCGAACGATCGGGTTGGTGAAGTAGAAATTGCTGACCGCCGGGACGAAATCGGTCGCCTCGACATCGCCCGCCGCGCCGGCGGTCTTGGCGTCATAGCCCTCACCCGCGCCCGGTGCGTGATCGATTCCCGCCAGAACGGGAATGTCGGCGAACAGCTTGTGGCGCAATTCAGTGAGATTGTTGTAGGGCAAGGTCTTGCCCAGACGCTCGGACAGCGCCCGGAAGATCGCCCAGGCCTCTTTCGCATCGCCCTTCGGGAAGGTCGCACGATAGGCCAGCTGGACGCGGCCTTCGGTATTGGCGAACAGCCCGTCCTGCTCGGTCCAGGCCGTGCTGGGCAGGATGAGATCGGCGCGGTGGGCACCGGCATCACCATGGCTGCCGACATAGATCACGAACGCATCGCCGAACTGGCTCATGTCCAGCTCGTCCGCGCCCATCAGCACGACCGTGTCCATCGCGGTGGACTGCATGCCAGCGACATCATGACCGCCTTCACCCGGCACGAAACCGAGATCGAGACCGGCAACCCGGCTGGCCGCCGTGTGCAGGATGGAAAGACCATTCCACTCGGCACTGACCGCGCCGACCGCATCAGCCAGTTCACCGGCAGCACGCAGGACCTGGGCGCCATCAGCGCGCGTCAGGGCGCCGGAACCGACCAGGATCAACGGACGCTTGGCGTCTTTCAGGGTCTTGATGAAGCCGGAGCGCTTTTTCTTGAGGCCAGCCAGGACATCCGCAGACGTGCCGACATGCTCATAGGGGTAGGACAGATCAACCGCTTCGCCGATCAGCCCGACCTGGGTGTCATTGTGCAGCCAGGTCTTGCGGATGCGGGCGTTGAGAATGGCCGCTTCCTTGCGCGGATTGGACCCGACGATAAGGATGGCATCCGCCTCCTCGATCCCGGCGATGGTCGCGTTGAAGAGATAATCCTCACGCGCGCCGCCGCCGATTTTCGCGCCATCCTGGCGGCAATCGATTGAGGTTACGCCGAGCGCATCGGCGAGATCCTTGGCGGCTTTCATATCCTCGGCCGAGCACAGATCACCGGCAATCATGCCGATTTTCGAGGCGTCGCCGCCGAGTTTTTCTGCCGCGATCGTCAGGGCTTCGGGCCAATCGGTCGGACGAAGCTTGCCGTTTTCCCGGAGATAGGCCTTGTCGAGACGCTGACGGCCCAGGCCTTCCCAGGCGTAGCGCGTCTTGTCGGAGATCCACTCCTCGTTCACGCCCTCATGGACGCGCGGCAGGATGCGCAGCACGGCGGACCCGCGCGCGTCGACGCGAATGTTGGAACCGAGCGCGTCCATCACGTCGATGGTCTCGGTCTTTTTCAACTCCCACGGACGGGCGTTGAAGGCATAAGGCTTGGAGGTCAGCGCACCGACCGGGCAGAGATCGATCACATTGCCGGACAGTTCCGACGTCACGGCGCTTTCCAGATAGGTGGTGATCTCGGCATCCTCGCCGCGACCGATCATGCCGATTTCCGGCGAGCCGGCGACTTCGGTCACGAAGCGGACACAGCGCGTGCACTGGATACAGCGCGTCATCTCCGTGGCGATGATCGGACCCATTTCCTTGTCTTCAACGGCGCGCTTGTTCTCCGGGAAACGGGAACCGGTACGGCCATAGACGAGGGACTGATCCTGCAGGTCGCACTCGCCGCCCTGGTCGCAGATCGGGCAATCAAGCGGGTGGTTGATGAGCAGGAACTCCATCACCCCTTCGCGCGCCTTCTTGACCAGCGGCGACAGCGTATTCATCGCCGGCGGCTCACCATTGGGACCACCGCGCATGTCACGCACATTCATCGCACAGGAGGCCGCCGGTTTAGGTGCACCCACGAGCTCGACGAGGCACATCCGGCAATTGCCGGCGACTGACAGACGCTCGTGATAGCAAAAGCGCGGGATTTCCCGGCCTGCTGCTTCGGCGGCCTGCAACAGCGTATAGGAATTCGGAACCTCGATTTCCTCGCCGTCGACAATGATTTTCCGGAGATCTTCGCTCATCGGATGATGCCCCTACTCAGCCGCGACCTGGCTGACAAACACAGGCTTGCCAGCGCGGTAATTGTTGATGCGGTCCTCGATCTCGGACCGGAAATGGCGGATCAGGCCCTGGACGGGCCAGGCGGCCGCGTCTC
The DNA here is from genome assembly GCF_049116555.1 of Maricaulis maris. GTDB lineage: Bacteria > Pseudomonadota > Alphaproteobacteria > Caulobacterales > Maricaulaceae > Maricaulis > Maricaulis maris_C. The sequence goes on from NZ_JAGDYT010000004.1 coordinate 248,977, forward strand.
CGAGGGCGCAGATCGTGTGACCTTCGACCTGACCGGCGACGTCGAGCAGCATGTCGATCTCTTCAATCGTCGACTCGCCGCGCGACATGCGCTCCAGCACGCGCCACATCCAGCCGGTGCCTTCGCGGCACGGCGTGCACTGGCCGCAGCTTTCATGGCGGTAGAAGTAGGAGATGCGGGCAATCGCCTTCACCACGTCGGTGGACTTGTCCATGACGATGACAGCGGCGGTGCCCAGACCGGACTTGTGCGCCGAGAGGGCGTCGAAATCCATCAGCACATCGTCGCAAATGTCTTTCGGCAGGAGCGAGACCGAGGAGCCGCCCGGGATGACGGCCTTCAGATTGTCCCAACCGCCGCGCACACCGCCGGCATGCGTCTCGATGAGGGTCTTCATCGGGATCGACATGGCTTCTTCGACATTGCACGGATTGTTCACATGGCCGGAGATCGAGAAAATCTTGGTGCCGACATTGCGCTCACGGCCGAAGCTGGCGAACCATTCGGCGCCGCGGCGCAGGATGGTGCCGGCGACGGCAATCGATTCCACGTTGTTGACCGTGGTCGGGCAGCCATAGAGGCCGGCATTGGCCGGGAATGGCGGCTTGAGGCGCGGTTGCCCCTTCTTGCCTTCCAGGCTTTCCAGCAGGGCCGTCTCTTCGCCACAGATATAGGCGCCGGCACCGTGATGGATATAGACGTGGAAGGGCCAGCCATGGATGTTGTCATCGCCGATCAGCTTGGCCTCATAGGCCTCCTTGACGGCTTTTTCCATCGCCAGGCGCTCGGTGACATATTCACCGCGCAAATAGATGTAACAGGCGTGCGCCTGCATCGAGAATGAGGCGATCAGGCAGCCTTCGATGAGAAGGTGCGGATCATGCCGCATGATCTCGCGGTCCTTGCAGGTGCCCGGCTCGGATTCGTCGGCATTGACGACGAGATAATGCGGGCGGGCGCCCACTTCCTTCGGCATGAAGGACCATTTCAGACCGGTCGGGAAACCGGCGCCGCCACGGCCGCGCAGGCCGGAGGCTTTCATCTGGTCGATGATCCAGTCGCGACCCTGCTGCAGGATCTCGGTTGTGCCATTCCAGCAGCCACGCTGCCTGGCGCCGTCCAGATCGGGGCTGTGATGCCCGAACAGGTTGGTGAAGATACGGTCTTTGTCCTGGAGGAGTTGCGTCGCCATGGGTTAGCCCTCCGCCTTGCTGGTTTCAGCCTTTGCCGTATTCGGCAGCTTGATCTTCTTGGCGCGCGATCCGTCATAGAGCGACGGATCGGTCAGCACCTTGGTGCCATGCGGTTCGGAGGCGTTGCGATCCGATTGCGGGCCGTATTTGATCTTCTTGCCGGCCGCCAGATCGTCCATCAGGGCTTCCAGTTTGGCCCCGTCCAGATCCTCGACGTAATGGTCGCCATCGGCGTTCGCGAGCTGGAACATCGGGGCGTTGGCGCAGGCGCCCATGCACTCGACCTCGACCCAGGTGAACTTGCCGTCCGCGGAGATTTCGTGCTGCTTGCCGATGCGCTTCTTGCACACTTCGATGAGCTCGTCCGAGCCGCGCAGCATGCACGGCGTGGTGCCGCAGACCTGGATCAGGTGCTCGCCGACCGGCTCGAGATTGAACATGGTGTAGAAGGTCGCGACTTCGTAGACGCGGATATAGGGCATTTCCAGTCGGCTCGCGATGTCGCGAATGGCCGGCTCACTGACCCAGCCTTCCTGCTTTTGCGCGATCCACAGCATGGGGATGACCGCCGAGGCCTTTTTGACCTCTGGGTATTTGGCCAGCCAGAACTTGATCTCGGCTTCGCTCTTCTTGTTGAAGGCAAAGCTGTCCGGCTGTTCTTTCGCGAGACGGCGAACGCTCATCGGTCGATCTCCCCGAACACGACATCCAGCGAGCCGATGATCGCGGACACGTCGGCCAGCATGTGGCCCTTGCTCATGTAATCCATGGCCGCGAGATGGGCGAAGCCCGGTGCGCGGATCTTCAGGCGGTAGGGCTTGTTCGAGCCATCGGAGACCAGATAGACGCCGAATTCGCCCTTGGGCGCCTCAACGGCGACATAGACCTCGCCCTCTTCGACCCGCACACCTTCGGTGTAGAGCTTGAAGTGCTGGATCAGCGCTTCCATCGAACGCTTCATTTCGGCCCGGCGCGGCGGCGAGAACTTGCTATCGGTGGCCAGCACTTCGCCCGCATTCTCGTCCTTCATGAGCCAGTCGCAGCACTGGATCATGATCTTCACGCTCTCGCGCATTTCTTCCATGCGGCACAGATAGCGATCATAGCAATCGCCATTCTTGCCGACCGGAATGTCGAATTTCAGCTCGTCATAGACCGAATAGGGCTGCGAACGACGCAGGTCCCAGGCAAGACCGGACCCGCGCACCATGACGCCGGAGAAACCCCAGGCCAGCACGTCTTCCTTGGTCACAACGCCGATATCGACATTGCGCTGCTTGAAGATGCGGTTTTCGGTCAGAAGGCTGTCGATATCGTCCAGCTTGGCCGGGAATTGGTCACACCAGGCACGGATGTCCTCGACCAGCTTCATCGGCAGGTCCTGATGGACCCCGCCCGGCCGGAAATAGTGCGCATGCATGCGCGAGCCAGAAGCGCGCTCATAGAAAACCATGAGTTTTTCACGCTCTTCAAAGCCCCAGAGCGGCGGCGTCAGCGCACCGACATCCATGGCCTGCGTTGTGACGTTCAAGAGGTGATTGAGCACCCGGCCGATTTCACAATACAGCACGCGCACATATTCACCGCGCCGGGGCACGGTGATGCCGGCCAGCTTTTCAGCGGCCATGCAGAAGGCATGCTCCTGATTCATCGGCGCGACATAGTCCAAGCGGTCGAAATAGCCGATGCCCTGGAGATAGGTCTTGTGCTCGAGCAGTTTCTCGGTGCCGCGGTGCAGAAGGCCGATATGCGGATCCACGCGCTCGACGACCTCACCATCCAGCTCCAGAACCAGGCGCAGCACACCGTGCGCGGCCGGGTGCTGGGGTCCGAAATTGATCGTGAAATTGCGCTCGGACTTGCCGGTTTCGATCATGTCATCAGCCATGCTCAGCCCTCCGCCTTTTCATCACCCGGGAGGATGTATTTGGCACCTTCCCACGGGCTCATGAAATCAAAGTCGCGATACTCCTGAACCAGCTCGACCGGCTCGTAGACAACCCGTTTCTGCTCCTCATCCCAGCGCACCTCGACATAGCCGGTGAGCGGGAAGTCCTTGCGCAGCGGATACCCCTCGAAGCCGTAATCGGTCAGCAGGCGACGCAAATCAGGATGGTCGGCGAAAATGATGCCGTACATGTCGAAGGCTTCACGCTCGAACCAGTCAGCGACCGGGTAAACCGGGATCACGGTCGGCACCGGCGCTTCCTCATCCGTCGACAGCTTCACCCGGATACGGTGGTTCTGATGCATGGAGAGGAGGTGATAGACCACCTCGAAACGCTCGGCACGCTGCGGGTAGTCGACACCGCAAATGTCGATCAGCGTCGTGAAACGGCAAGCCGGATCATCGCGCAACCAGGTCAGCACCGCTTCGATTCGGTCGCGGTGAATCTGCACGGTCAGCTCGCCATTATCGATCGACCAGCCGGTGATGGCCGCATCCTGGGCGTTGGCAATATGCTCGCCGAGAACCTTGAGGGCTTCGCTCATTTGCCGTTCTCTCCTAGCGCTCGATCGAGCCTTCGCGGCGGATCTTCTTCTGCAATTGCAGAATGCCGTAGACCAGAGCTTCCGCGGTCGGCGGGCAGCCCGGGACATAGACGTCCACCGGAACGATGCGGTCGCAGCCACGCACGACCGAGTATGAGTAGTGGTAATAACCGCCGCCATTGGCGCACGACCCCATCGAGATGACGTAGCGCGGCTCGGGCATCTGGTCGTAGACCTTGCGCAGGGCCGGAGCCATCTTGTTGGTCAAGGTGCCGGCGACGATCATCACGTCGGACTGGCGCGGGGAAGCGCGCGGCGCAAAACCGAAGCGCTCGACGTCATAACGCGGCATGGAGGCCTGCATCATTTCGACGGCGCAGCAAGCCAGGCCGAATGTCATCCACATCAACGAGCCGGTGCGGGCCCAAGTGACGAGATCATCAGCGGCCGCAACCACGAAGCCCTTGTCGGCCAGCGCGTCGCTGACACCATCAAAGAAGGGATCGTGTTTTTTCGGGTCATAGCCGGGGACGGTCGAGCGCCCGGCCATGCCGGCATGAGGGGTCAGATCAGTTGCCATTGTGGACTACTCCCAATCCAGCGCGCCTTTTTTGAGCTCGTAAATGAAGCCGATGGTGAGAATTCCGAGGAAAACCATCATCGACCAGAATTCAAACGGGCCGAGATGCGAGCCAAGGGTCACCGCCCAGGGAAACAGGAAGGCGACTTCGAGGTCGAAGATGATGAAGAGGATGGCGACCAGGTAGAATCGCACATCGAACTTCATCCGCGCATCGTCAAAGGCGTTGAAACCGCACTCATAGGTCGACACCTTTTCCGGATCCGGCCGGGACGGTGCGATCACGAAAGCCGCCACCATGAAGCCGATCCCGATCACCGCGGCAATCGCGAAAAAAATCAGAATGGGCAGGTATTCCAGGAGCAATGCGTCCATCGCCAAGCCTCGCCTTGAAGAGCGTCCGGTAAGGTGCGGGAGGCCTCGATTTGGCTGGCTGGATACGCGTCAAAGCGAATCGCGAACGCCAAACAAGCCCCCTGCCCGATTTGGCGCGGAAGCTAGAGCGCAGAGACGCTCGGAGCAAGGGCTAAAGACCGCCTGACATCAGTTCCTTGTGTCGCGGTCGGGAGATTGGGATGTCCAGTTGCAAGCCACTTGCAACTGGACCGATCCGGGCCGGTCATTTCGGGTCGGGCTCATCGGCGTATTCCGAGGACAGACCGCCAGAATGACAGGCGCAGGAATGGCGAGCGCAAACTGAAGGCACGGTCCGGGAAGACGTGCCATGGCTTGTACCCCCAGTCATCCACCAGTGCACGGGCATCGGTGCCGAACCCTTCGGCATGGGCGGCAGCAATGGCGGCACGGCGGGAGCACCAGGTCGTTCGCGCCGCCCGAAAGCGGGCAAGTGCCTCTCCACTCAGACCGCGAGCCATCCGGACGGAATGCCGCAGGACCCGGAACTCGCGATGCCGCGCCAGGCTGTCGGTGCAAAGCAACAAGGCGCCGATCACGCACAACGCGCCCCACCACGCCGGCATCTGGAGACGCGACAAGGTCAGGCAACAGACAGCGAGAAACAGCGGCGGCCACGTGGCGCGCAAGAACCAGAGACGATCGACCAGGGCCCGGGAAAAGCGATTCATCGCCTTCTGTCGCGCACGTCGCGCGACGTGCCTAGCGGGACGGGCTTGTGCGTGATCCCGCCCCCTCATTTTCACTGCTCCGGCGCCGGCTGGCTCGGCCGGATTGAAAGCCGGCTGACATCATTGTCTTTGACATGAACGGCTCCAACAAGCCTTGCATGCCGCCGCCGCTCATGGCTGCATGGGATCGAGCAGGCGGGGCCGTTTCAATGTTGGCAGACTATTTTGGCGTGATCGGCTTCATGGTGATTGCCGCCGGCTTTTCCTGGCTGGTTGATCACAGCCCGCTATCCCAGCGTACGCTGTCGCGGCGGATGGATGAGCATCGCAAGCAATGGATGCAACACATGGCCGGCCGTTCGGTGCGGATCATGGACAGTCAGATCATTGCCGGCCTGCAGAACGGGATCGCCTTTTTTGCCTCGACGGCCTTGCTGGGCATCGGCGCGGCTTTCACGCTCATCACCGCCCTCGACCCGGTCATGACGGCAGTGGCCGACGTGCCCTTCCTCGACACGACCTCGCGCATTCAGTGGGAAGTCATGTCACTGGGTCTTCTGGTGATCTACGCCTATGCCTTCTTCAAATTCGGCTGGGCCTACCGCCTGGTCAATTATTCCGCCATGTTGCTTGGCGCGACCCCGGACATCGCGCGGGACAATGACGCCACGCCCGAGGCCTTGCGCGGGGCCTATCGCGCGGGAGCCATGAATGTCGTCGCGGGACGTCAGTTCAATCGCGGCCTGCGCGCCCTCTTCCTGTCCATCGGATATCTCGCCTGGATCGCTGGCCCCTTTGCCCAGATCGGGGTGACACTCATTGTCGCGAGCCTTTTGTTGTCGCGGCAATTCTTTTCGCCTGCGCTGGCAGCCCTGTCGGCTGGCGATGACGCGATGGGAGGCGTGGCCATGCCTGCCACTGAGGATCGCGGCGACGAGGTCTGAACACGGCGGCGTGAATTCTTCCGCTACGACAAGGCATTGCGGTCGGCCACCAAATGCGTCCACACTCCCCGCAACTTTTGACGCGGGGGAGAGACGCGATGAGCATCGGATCAGCCATTCTCAATTCGGTCGAGAAGGCCGGCAATAAACTGCCCGACCCGGTGACCATATTCCTGGTCCTGATTGGCGTGGTCATGCTCGCCTCGCTGGCCTTGTCAGGGCTGGGCACGGCGGTCGACCACCCTGTCACAGGCGAAAGCATTTCGGTCATCAATCTATTGACCGGCAGCCAATTGCAAACGCTGCTCGTCGGCATGCCTGGCGTGCTGACCGGGTTTGCTCCACTCGGCATGGTGCTGGTCGTCATGATCGGTGCCGGTATCGCGGAAAAGACCGGCCTGCTGTCCGCCGGGATGCGGGTGCTGGTTTCCGGTGCGCCGCGCGCCCTGCTGACCCCGGTTCTCGTCTTTGCCGGTGTCATGGGCAATCTGGCCGTTGATTCTGGATATATCGTCATGGTGCCGCTTGGGGCTGTCGTCTTCGCCGCAGCCGGACGCCACCCGATCGCGGGCATTGCCGCGGTCTTTGCCGGTGTATCCGCCGGCTTCTCGGCCAATCTGCTGGTCACCTCGCTTGAGCCGCTCCTGTTCGGCATCACCCAGACAGCAGCCCAGTCGATCGAGCCAGGCTGGACCCTGAACAATCTCGACAATTACTACTTCACCCTCGCACTGACCCCGATCCTCGTTGTCGTGGGAACGCTCGTGAACAACTACATTGTCGAACCCCGCCTCGGTGAGTGGCAGCGCCCGGATGATTTCGCGGCGCCCGAAGGCGATGGCACGCTGAGCGCCAATGAGAGCAAGGGATTGGCCTGGGCAGGCATTTCACTGCTGGTTATTGGCGCGATTGTTCTGGCGCTGACTATCCCGTCAAACGGGATCCTGCGCGACGCCAATGGCGGTCTGGGACCCTTCTTCCAGTCCATCGTCGCCATCTTGATGATCGCCTTCCTCGTTTCCGGCACGCTCTACGGTATCGCCGTTGGCAATGTGAAATCCGACAAGGATGTTGTCGCCCTGGGCACGCGATCCATGGCCGATATGGGCGGCTACATAATCCTCGCCTTTGCCATGGCGCACTTCATCTTCCTGTTCGGCGCGTCGGAAATGGATACGGTGATTGCCATTTCGGGTGCCGGGGGCCTGCAATCCCTGAACCTGCCCGCCCCGCTGCTGATTATCGGCATGGTCCTGCTGGTTGCCGTGCTGAACCTCTTCATGGGTTCGGCCTCGGCCAAATGGGCGCTCCTGGCGCCCGTTTTCGTGCCCATGCTCATGCTGCTCGGCATCTCGCCGGAAGGCTCGACACTGGCCTACAGGATGGGTGATCAGGCGACGAATATCATCACGCCGCTCATGCCCTATCTGCCGCTGATCCTGATTTTCTGTCAGCGCTATGTGCCGGAGTTCGGCCTTGGCAGCCTGATCGCGGTGATGCTGCCCTACTCGATGGCAATCCTGGTCTCGTCGCTGGCCATGATCTTCGTCTGGTTCGCCTTCGACCTGCCCCTGGGGCCGGACGGCGCAAGCTTCGAGTATGAGGTCCCGGCTGCCGCGAGCGCCCCGGCCGAAGCCGGGGCGGAGGGGCGACGATAGCACTCAGGCCATTGCTCAGACCGACGTACGGGCACCAGACCGGTTGTTACGGCGGCGGGGACGCTTGGACCCGCCGCCCTGGCCACCGCCATTGCCCTGCCCTTGCGGACGAGCACGGCCGGCGGTGAAAGGCTTCTTGCGCGACGGCCGCTGCTGTTTCTTCTGCGACGCGGCCGGTGTCGCCTTCTTCGCTTCGGCGAGAAACTTGTCCTCGTCGCCGATGAAGACCCGGTCAATGTCGAGGCCCGTCAGGCGTTCGATGTCGCGCAGATACTCGTACTCACCCGGCTCACACATCGAAACCGCGACCCCGGACTTGCCGGCCCGTGCTGTCCGACCGATCCGGTGGACGTAGGATTCCGGCAAATTCGGCAGGTCGTGATTGACCACATGTGAGACGTCATCGACGTCGATGCCGCGCGCGGCGATGTCGGTTGCGACCAGGATTTTCACCGCACCGGTCTTGAAGCCGGCCAGCGCCTTGATTCGCTGCGCCTGGGACTTGTTGCCGTGGATCGCGGCGGACTTGAGGCCGTAATCGACCAGATGGCGATTGATCTTGTCGGCACCATGCTTGGTGCGGGAAAACACGATCGCGCGCTCAACGGACTGGTCTGACATCAATTCCAGCAGGAGGTCCTTCTTGGACTCCTTGGGCAAGAGAACAACTGACTGCTCGATGCGCTCGATCGGACGGGAGGCCGGCGCGACCGACACTTCCTTGGGATCTTCCAGCATTTCCTGCGCCAGGGCGCGGATCGGCTTGGGCATGGTCGCCGACAGCAGGGCAGTCTGGCGCTTGTTCGGCAGGAAGCTGACAATCTTGCGGATGGCCGGAAAGAAGCCGAGGTCCAGCATCTGATCGGCTTCGTCCAGGATCAGGACCTTCGTCTCGCTGAGCTTGATGGCGCCCGATTGCATCAGATCAAGCAGACGCCCCGGTGTGGCGACCAGCACGTCGACGCCCTTCGCCAGGGCACGGATTTGAGGCCCGGGCTTCACGCCGCCCACCACCAGCGTCGAGGAGACGCGCATATGACGGCTATAACCGCGAACATTCTCGAGGATCTGGGCGGACAGCTCGCGGGTCGGCGACAGAATCAGCGCCCGGCAAGTTTTCGGGTGGGTGCGTTGGTTTTCTTCAATCAGACGATTGAGGATGGGCAGCACGAAGGATGCTGTCTTGCCGGTGCCTGTTTGCGCAATGCCAACAATGTCACGGCCTTCAATCATCGCCGGGATAACTTCGCGCTGGATCGGGGTCGGCGTTTCATAACCTTCATCGGTCAAGGCGCGAAGAATGGGCTCGGCCAGGCCGAGATCAGTAAACTGGGTCAAAAACAATATCTTTCTTGGGAATCAGGTGGCGCACTCGCGCCGGCCAGATTCTTGGGGTTTTGCGTTGCGGAAGCTTGCGTAGATCAGCTGCCAATTGACTGGCGCCGGACCTGGCGCCGCGGTGGCAATGATCAATACGCGTCGGATCACCGACGGACTGTCTCGCCAACGCCTGCCGTTGCAGCCACATGGCTGCCTACACGCGGCAGGTCGTGAGCGCGGTGTCCCATGTTTCGCCATGCATGGCAAATCATTTCGCAATCGCAGCAAGAGGCCTGATTGACAGGCCCAGGCCCCCGCGCAAGAGTGAACAGCGTTCACCTCGCCGATAGAGACCTGACATGGCCCGCACTGCAACCCCGACCGACCTCGTCATCACGCCGCGCAATCGCCGCTTCAAGAACACGCCAGGCCGGTCCCGCTGGTGGATGGGTGGCGATGCCATTGCCACAGCCTGGCACAATGCGCTGTCCATCACCTTTCCGGCCGGCGAGACCTTTTTCATCGAGAGCGTTCGCCGCTTTCAGAAAAGCGTCCCGCCAGAACTCGCATCTCAGATCAAGGACTTCGCACGGCAGGAAGCCTTCCACACGCGTGAGCACAACGCGTTCAACCAACGGGTCATGGATGATGGCTATGAAGTCAGCGAAGCCCTCGCAACAGTCGAGGCGAGTCTGGCACAGGCGCGTGAAGGGCATCCCGTCGCCCAGCTGAGCATCACGGTCTCGCTGGAGCATTTCACCGCGATCTTCGCCCATCTCGCGCTCAAGGATGTCGCGCTCTACGCCGATACCGACCGCGAATCGCAGCGCATGTGGCTGTGGCACGCAATCGAGGAGGTCGAGCACAAGAGCGTCGCCTTCGACACCTATGCCCACATCATGCGCGATGTGAAACCGCTTAAACGCTGGGGTATTCGCTGTGCGGTGTTTGCGCGCGTTTCGCGTGATTTCGTCTTCAAGCGCTGGCGCGAAAGCCTCGCCCTTCTCGCCCAGGACGGGATTGCGGGTGTATCGGCCCGGGCGCGTCTGGCCTGGTATCTGTGGGGCCGCCCCGGCGTGCTGCGCCGCGTCCTGCCTGCCTGGCTCGCCTATTTCCAACCTGGCTTCCACCCCTGGCAAATCGATGATCGTCACCTGATTGCCGAGACCGAGGCCCGGCTCGACCTCGCCGAGCCGGTTGCTGCCGAATAATCACATTTCCCGGAGCTGAAACGCAAATGGCCGCCCCTTGGGGCGGCCATTTTGTCTTGCGCAATTTCCTGGAAGGAAATGGCGCGAGTGACGGGACTCGAACCCGCGACCTCCGGCGTGACAGGCCGGCGCTCTAACCAACTGAGCTACACCCGCGTAAGGCGTCTCGCCGAAGCGAGGTGCGTTGTTTATGAGCAGAGCGCGGTGCGGTCAAGCGGGTTTCAACACGCTTTGCAGGCTGAATGCAGATCGAATGCAGTCCGTCCCTACCCGGCCGAAAAATGGCGCCGCGCCCAGCCCTCTGTCACGCGAAGCGTGGTTGCGATCAGCGTCTGCAAATCCTCGGCACTGATCACATAGGGCGGCATCAGATAGATGATGTTGCCGAATGGCCGGACCCAGACGCCGGCATCCACGAATTCGGCCTTCAGGATATTCAATTCGGGCAGGCTCTCCATTTCGATGACGCCGATCGCGCCCTGCCAGCGCACATCGACGACGCCGGGGATGTCCCGCGCCGCGGGCAAGAGCGCGGCAAACATCGATTCGATCGCATGAACCTGGGCCAGGCGCGGCTCTCGCTCGAACAGGTCAAGCGAGGCATTGGCGGCGGCACAGGCGGCAGGATTGCCCATATATGTCGGGCCATGCATCAGCGCCTTGCCGGCGTCTTCATCCCAGAAGGACGCAAACAATCGGGTCGAGGCTATTGCCGCGGCCAGCGGCAGCGTACCGCCTGTCAGCGCCTTGGAGACCGTCATGATGTCCGGCGTAACGCCGGCCTTCTCGGCGGCAAACATCGTTCCCAGCCGACCGAAACCGGTCATGATCTCATCGAAGATCAGGGGCAGGCCGTGCTGATCGCACAGGGCTCGCAAGGCCCGCAGGGTCTCGGCATCATGGAAGCGCATCCCGCCGGCGCCCTGCACCAGCGGCTCGACGATCACACCGGCCAGTGTCGGTGCCTGCTCGACCATCAACGCGGCGAGACTGTCCTGACTCGGCGCATCAACTGGAAGATCCGCGATTACCTGTCGGGCGATCGCGCCGGCAAACAGGGTGTGCATCCCCTCTTCCGGATCACAGACAGACATGGTGGCCAGCGTGTCACCATGATAGCCGCCGCGAAATGCCAGGAAGCGGGTCCGCCCGCGTTCACCGCGATTGATGAAGGACTGGACCGCGATCTTCATCGCAATCTCGACCGAAACAGAGCCGGATTCGCAGAAGAAGACATGATTGAGGTCGCCTGGCGCGAGGTCGGCCAGGCGCCGGGCCAGCTTTTCGGCTGGCTGATGTGTCAGGCCACCCAACATGACATGTGGCACCGCATCCAGCTGGGCCTTCACCGCATTGATGATGTGCGGATGTCGATAGCCATGACAGACCGTCCACCAGGACGAGACGCCATCGATCAGCTCCTGTCCGTCTTCCAGCCGAATCCGGACACCCTCGGCACTGGCCACCGGCAAGCCCGGCGGTGTGGTTTTCATCTGCGCATAGGGTCGCCATAGCGCGTGAGCGGAGGGCTCGAAGCCCAACTTGTCTGCATCCCGGTTCATGTGGAGGCTTTAGCAGGCAACAAATCTGTGCGACAGGCTTTGTATGACATCCGCGCATGCTTCCCTTGATCGTTTCGCGGCCGGCAAGCTCGCCGGGCTCGACCGGCGCAATCTGCGACGCCATTTGCAGGAAACCCGGCCGCTTGGCGGCGCGGTTGTCGAGCGCAAGGGGCGACGCCTCGTCAATGCCTGCTCAAATGATTATCTCGGCCTGACACAGCATCCCGACGTGATCGAGGCCGCCTGTGCGGCCAGCCGTGCCTATGGTGCCGGCTCCGGCGCTTCACGCCTCGTCACCGGAGGCCATCCACTCCTGTTCGAGCTCGAACAGCGCCTCGCCGCCTTCAAGGGGACCGAGGACTGCGTGATCTTCGGCTCGGGCTATCTGGCCAATCTTGCCATCACGCCCGCACTCGCCGGCAAGGGCGATCTGGTCCTCGTCGACACGCTCGCCCATGCCTGTCTTCATGCCGGCGCCCGCCTGTCAGGCGCCCGGTTCGAAACCTTCAACCATAACGACTTGGCCGATCTGGGCGGCAAGCTGGACGCGCTACGCCATGCCCATCGCCGCACACTCATCCTGACCGACGGGGTGTTCTCGATGGATGGCGATCTGGCGCCCCTTCCCGATCTTCTGACGCTTGCCGACCGGCATGATGCCTGGGCGCTGGTCGATGACGCACACGGGGTGGGCGTGATCGGCGAAGGTCGTGGCACCGCACACGCCTTCTCGCCGCCTGCCCTTCCTGCCCTGCAAATGGGCACTCTGTCCAAGGCTCTGGGGAGTTATGGCGGCTATCTGTGCGCATCGCGGTCGGTCTGCGAATTATTGCGAACCCGCGCCCGGCCGCTGGTTTTCACGACGGCCCTCCCGCCGGCATCGATTGCAGCGGCCCTCGCCGCGCTGGACCTGATCGAGACCGATCCCGTTCTGCGTGAGCGTCCGATGCAGCTGGCGCGGCGCTTTTGCCGGTCGCTGAATCTCGCAGAGCCGAAATCCCCGATCGTGCCCATCCTGATCGGGTCGGAAACGGCAGCCCTGGACGCGTCGGCCGAACTCGAAATGGCCGGCTTTCTGGTGACCGCAATCCGGCCGCCCACCGTGCCGCGCGGCACTTCCCGACTGCGCATCACCTTCAATGCCGCGCAGGAAGAGGCTGATATCGACCGTCTCGCCGAAGCGTTGAAAACAATCCTGCAAACCGCCGAGGCTGCCGAGTAATGCGTCCGCTCTTCATCACTGGAACCGGAACCGATATCGGCAAAACGCACGTGCTGTGCGAACTGATCCGCGCCTGGCGATCCGGCGGCAGGCGCATGCGTGTACTCAAGCCGGTCATTTCAGGCTTTGACCAGTCGGCTCTTAACGAGACCGACACGATCCGACTCATGCGCGCCAATGGGGATGCTCTCACCGGAGAAGGCGTCCAAGCAGTCTCGCCCTGGCGTTTCAAAGCTCCGCTCTCTCCGGACCTTGCCGCCCGCAAGGAGCGACGGGAGCTGGCCCTCGAGCGGATTGTCAGCTGGTGCCTCGATCACATCGACCGGGAAATCCCGACAGTCATCGAAGGGGCCGGGGGCGTCATGTCGCCGATCGCCTCAGACGGGCTCAATCTCGACCTGATCCGCGAGCTGGACGCGCGCCCCGTCCTCGTCGCAGGCAGTTATCTCGGCACGATCTCGCACACGCTAACCGCCCTTCGTGTTCTCGATGGACGCTGCACGGTGATTCTGAATGATCATCCGCAGAGCGAAACACCGATTGCCGAGACGGCGCGCACGATCAGCCGCTTTGCCCCAAGAGCCGATGTCCGCGTGTTTGATCCGGACAAGCCGGACGCATTGCTGGATCTGTTTGAAAGCGCGACCAACACGCTGCTCGACTAGCGCCGACGCGTGATCAGGGAATGGTGGGCGGTGAGGGGCTCGAACCCCCGACCCTCTCGGTGTAAACGAGATGCTCTCCCAGCTGAGCTAACCGCCCGGACCATGGTGCCCGTTACCGGGCGAGGAGGCGCTTGTAATGCCTCCAGGGCCGCCAGCGCAAGCCTGACTCACCGCCGCGCTGCAGCATCCCGGATAAAGGCGCCGACAATCATTTCGATCTGGCTCATTGCCGCGTCCACAGGCGAGTCATAGGTCGTATTGGGCAAAACGATCACCACAATCCCGTGCACCGCCGCCCACAGAGCCCGGGCCGCCGCCTCACGCTGCGCCAGGTCGTCAAGGCCGGGCGCGGGTGCGAGCACATCAATGACGAGGTTGAACAGGTCATCCTCGAACTGGGTGTAATAGCTTGGCGCGGTGCCGGACTGGCGTCGGTTGAAGGTCAAAAGCGCCCGCCAGCGGGCATCCTCGCGGGTGACAAAGTCGACATAGGCCCTGGCCAGCACCATCAGTCGACCATGAACATCGCTCTCATCGAGGCCGGAATTGGCCAGCGCCTCGCGATGATGGGCCGCGAAGTCTCGATACGTGAGCATGTTCAGCTCACGAACCAGATCGTCGATATCGCCGAACAGCTTGTAGATTGATCCCACGCTGACACCGGCCCGCTCTGCTATGGCGCGGGCCTTCATGCCGTTGAGGCCGGCCTCGGCGAGTAATTCACCGGCGGCAGCAAGCGCCTGGGCGCGGGCTTCAGGCGCCAGCGCCGGGCGACCACGTGGCCGTGTCGAGTCCTGAGTGTCTGTCATGCCTTCCTGATACCCCCAGCCGCGCGTCCGAACAATGTTCATTTTCCGGCTTGCGTGAACGATATTCTCGCCTAGCCTAATTAAGTGAACATTGTTCATTTAAAGGAGCTCATCATGTTCTCGACACTCGTTACCCTGTTCCGGGCCCGCTCCGAACGCACCCGGGAAAGCCTGGAGACAACCCATGCCGCCCTGCTCATCGAACAGAAGGTTCGTGAAGCGGAAAAGGGACATGAAAACGCCAAGCGCGCCCTCGCCGCACTGATCCTGCGTGAACGCCATGAAGGCAAAGCCCTGCAGGGCCTGACCGGTCGCATGGCCGACATGGAGGCGAGAACCCGCGACGCGCTCCAGGCCGGCATGGAGGCTCTCGCCAGTGAAGGCGCCAACGCCCTCGCCGATCTTGAAAACGAACACGCCGCCCGCCAGGACGCGCTTCAGCGCACGCGCACCAGCGCAAGGCGCCTGAGGCTCCTCCTGGAGAAGACCGAGCGTCGCCTCACCGACCTGCGCCAGGGCTTGATCACGGCGCGTTCGATCGAGGATGAACGGCGTGGCGGTGACGCACTGGAAGGCAGTCTGGGCGGCCTGGGCGCGATCATGGAGGGCGAAGCCGTGCTCAAACGGGCGCTCGACAGTCCAGACTCCCATGGATTCGCCGATGTCCTGGACGGGATCAACGCGGAATTGTCCGGCGATGACCTTGCCGACCGCATGGCTGAAGAAGGCTTCGGCGCGGCGGTTCGCTCCCGCGGGAGTCAAATTCTCGATCGCCTCCGGGACAATCTGTCCGGTGGTGACGCCACCCCTCAACCGGCTTAGGGAGATTACACATGCTGGGACAATCCAAGCTCTGGATCAGCTTCAATTATGTCTGTGTCGGCGTCGCCTATGCCATGCTCGGCCTGTCCTTGATGCTGATGCCGGTCGACCTGTCGACCAAGGGCTATGTGGGGATGGGCATACTCTTCCTCACCGGTTCACTCATCACCCTCGTCAAGACGCTGCAGGAACAGCGCATCAATGACCAGTTCTCGTCCAAGCTCGAACGCGCCAAGCACGAGAAACTGCTGGAGGACTATGTCGCCAAGGCCTGACATGGAGGGCGCCGGTCAATCGACCGGTGCCCTCCCTCAATCCGGCAACGCCTATTCGGCGACAGAGACCTTGTCGATCGCGTCCATGGCGTAACAGCCCAGCAGCTTGATCTCGCGGGTATGCGCTTCCAGGACGGACATGGAGTCCTTGATCTTGCGATCCTCAAGATGCCCCTCGACATCCATGATGAACATTTCCTCCCAGGGATTGCCGGCGATGGGGCGAGATTCCAGCTTCACCAGATTGATCTCATTATCCCGGAAGCCCAGCAGGGCATCGACCAGCGAGCCAGGCGTATCGCGCGTGGTGAACATCATCGAGGTCTTGCACTCAACCTCGCGGGTCGGGAGTTTCGACTTGCGGCCAATGACGATGAAGCGCGTGATGTTCTGCTCGTGGTCACCGACATTGCGTTCCAGAATATCCATGCCGAAGAGGCGTGCCGCATCCTCGCCCGCAACAGCGACCGCGGTGTCATCATCCTCCAGCAAGCGTTCCAGTGCCCGCGTGGTCGACGCCGCCATATGGGTTTCCAGCTCCGGGTGCGACCCGATATAGCGGCGGCACTGGGCCAGCGCCTGGGGGTGACCGAAGACACGGCGTACGCGGCCCTGCCCGCTGGCCCGCCCGACCAGGCAATGGTCGACCCGCAACAGGAATTCCCCGATGATCTGGGTGTGGGAGTTGATCAGGATGTCGTAGACCTCATTGATCGAGCCTGTCGTGGTGTTCTCGATCGGAATAACGCCGTAATCGACTTCGGCATTCTCGACCGCGCGGAAGATTGAGACAAAGTCACGCTTGGGCGACGGGATGACGGTCGCATTTCGGCGCTGGAAGACTTTCTGGGCAGCGATGTGGGAGTAACTGCCCGGCCCGCCAAGATAGGCGACGCTGGCCTCGTTGAGCTCGTCATTGCGCATGGAATCGAAATTCTCGCGCTGGCGACGGATAGAGGCTTCGAACAGCGCGTGGAAAAGGGTTTCCACCAGGTCGACCGAGACGCCTTTTTCAGCCCCACGTTCAACCGCGGCTCGCAATACCTCGCGCTCACGCTCACGATCACGGACCGGACTGCCTGAACGGGCCTTGGCCTTGAGAATCTCTTCCACCAGATCGGAACGCTGCGCGATGGCATCGATCAATTTCAGATCAATCTCGCTGATCGCGTTGCGGATATCCTCCCGCGTCATTTCCGTCGTCATGGCCATCATCCCTTCACACAATAAAAAAGGCCTCCCCGTGGGGGAGGCCCTGGTTCCGCTGCGCTTTCACACATGCTAGCCGGCCACCGCCCCCACAGAGGTTGCGTTGGTAAAATAGGCCGCAAAGAAATACGTCGCGCTTTTCATGACGGCGAGAGTGGCCGCAGGCTGGCGCACGGTCAATGCTCTTTGTGCGGCGCCGCGCAGTAATTCTGCACAAAAATGGCCGGAGACGTCGCCTCCGGCCAAGATTGTTTCAAGCGAAACGAAAGTCAGCGCCTAGTGCGCAATCGGCTGCCCACTGGCATCGGGGCCCTGCTGCGCGGCGACGGCGGCCAACGCAGCCTCATCAGCCTCAGTCCACTCGACCGGCTCGACCGGCTCGACCAGGGCCCGGGTGAGGACTTCATCTGCGGTCTCAACCGGGATGATTTCCATTCCGTCTTTGACGTTGTCCGGAATCTCCGCGAGGTCCTTTTCATTGTCCTTGGGGATCAGCACGGTCTTCACACCGCCGCGCAGGGCCGCGAGCAGCTTTTCCTTCAACCCGCCAATCGGCAGGACACGGCCACGCAGGGTGATCTCACCGGTCATGGCGATATCCTTGCGGACCGGAATTCCGGTCAAAACAGAAACGATCGCGGTCATCATGCCGACACCGGCCGACGGGCCATCCTTCGGCGTCGCGCCTTCCGGCATGTGGACATGAATATCGGCCGCCCGGAAAATCGTCGGCTTGATGCCAAGCGACGGAGCACGCGATTGAACGAAGGAATTGGCCGCTGAAATCGACTCCTTCATCACGTCGCGCAGATTACCCGTCACCATCATCTTGCCTCGGCCCGGCATGCGAACCGCTTCGATGGTCAGGAGATCGCCGCCAACTTCGGTCCAGGCCAGACCAGTCACGATACCAACCTGATCATGATCCTCGGTCTCGCCGAACCGATGCTTCCGCACACCCGCAAACTCACCCAGGTTTTCCTGCGTGATCGTCACCGAACTGGCCTTGCCGGTCTCGAGGCGAACCACGGACTTGCGCGCCAGATTGGCGATTTCGCGTTCAAGACTGCGAACACCGGCTTCGCGTGTGTAGTAGCGGATCAAGTCACGCAAGCCCTCTTCGGTCAGTGACCATTCGGTCTCCGAGAGGGCGTGGTTCTTCATCTGCTTGGGCAGAAGGTGACGCTTGGCGATCTCGACCTTCTCATCCTCGGTGTAACCGGCGATCCGGATGATTTCCATCCGGTCGAGAAGCGGCTGCGGCAGGTTGAGTGTGTTGGCCGTGGTCACGAACATGATGTCGGACAGGTCGTAATCAACCTCGAGATAATGGTCGTTGAAATTGGCGTTCTGTTCCGGATCCAGGACTTCCAGAAGGGCCGAGGCCGGGTCGCCGCGATAATCCGCACCCAGCTTGTCGATCTCGTCCAGCAGGAAAAGCGGATTGGACGAATTGACCTTCTTCATCGACTGAATAATGCGCCCCGGCATTGACCCGATATAGGTCCGGCGGTGACCGCGGATTTCCGCCTCATCGCGCACCCCGCCCAGCGACATGCGCACAAAGTCGCGGCCGGTCGCCTTGGCGATCGAGCGTCCCAGGGAGGTCTTGCCGACACCGGGCGGTCCAACCAGGCACAGGATCGGGCCCTTGAGCTTGCGGGTCCGCGCTTGGACAGCGAGATGCTCGAGGATGCGCTCCTTGACCTTCTCCAGTCCGTAATGATCGGATTCGAGCACGTTTTCCGCACGATCGAGATCATTCTTGAGACGCTTGCGCTTGCCCCAGGGGACCGAGAGAATCCAGTCGAGATAATTGCGCACGACGGTGGCCTCAGCGGACATCGGGCTCATATTGCGGAGTTTCTTGAACTCGCCATCGGCCTTGGTGCGGGCTTCCTTGGAGAGCTTGGCTTCGGCCAGCTTCTCTTCCAGCTCGGCGAGTTCCTCGCGGCTGTCATCGCCCTCACCCAGCTCGCGCTGGATCGCCTTCATCTGCTCGTTGAGATAGTATTCGCGCTGGGTCTTCTCCATCTGGCGCTTCACGCGCGAGCGGATTTTCTTCTCGACCTGCAGCACGCCAATCTCACCTTCCATCAGGCCGAGAATGCGCTCCAGGCGCCGATTGACGTCAGGCTCCTCGAGAAGCGACTGCTTCTCTTCAATTTTAACGGCGAGATGCGCAGAGATGGAATCGGCCAGCTTGCCCGGCTCGCGGATTTGCGACAGCGAAGCGAGGGCTTCCGGTGGGACCTTCTTGTTGAGCTTGACGTAATCGTCGAACTTTGCCGACACGGTCCGCATCAGCGCTTCCAGCTCAGCCGCCTCGCCCGGATCCTCATCGATCACCGTACAGACAGCTTCGTAATAATCTTCGCGGTCGGAATAGCCACTGATGTCGACGCGAACACCGCCTTCGACCAGAACCTTGACTGTCCCGTCCGGCAGTTTCAGCAATTGCAGGACCGAGGCGATCACACCCGTTGTGTGGATCGCATCGGCGGTCGGCTCATCGTCCGACGCGGTCCGCTGGGTTGCCAACAGGATCTGCTTGTCGGCTTTCATCACCTCTTCCAGCGCCTTGACCGATTTCTCGCGCCCGACGAAGAGCGGGACGATCATGTGCGGAAACACGACGATGTCGCGCAGAGGCAGAAGGGGGAGTGTCTTCGTGGTGGACATGCTTGCTCCATTCGCGCTCACCGGTGGGGGCGCGTGCAGACCTTGATACAGATCGTGACTCTAATCGGATGACTCCGGGCCCGCATGAATAACATGCAGCCCGGTCATCCCGCTTACCTCAAGAGGTGGCGACGCAACCCCGAAAGGTCAAGCACCCTCCCGCTTGTCATCCTTGCGCTCGGCATAGATGGACAGCGGTTTGGCATTGCCCTCGACCACTTCGCCATTGACGACGATTTCCTCGACGCCTTCCAGGCTCGGCAGATCGAACATGGTTTCCAGCAGGATGCCTTCCATGATCGACCGCAGGCCGCGAGCACCGGTCTTGCGGGCAATCGCCCGGTTGGCGATACCTTTGAGGGCATCCTCGGTGAAGGTCAGGCCAACGCCTTCCATCTCGAACAGACGCTGATACTGCTTGACGAGCGCATTCTTCGGCTCGGTCAGGATCTGCACCAGGGCGCCAACATCCAGATCTTCAAGGGTCGCGATTACCGGCAGACGACCGACAAATTCAGGGATGAGGCCGAAGCGCAGGAGATCGTCCGGCTCGACTTCACGCAGGATTTCACCGGTCCGGCGAGCATCGGGTTCGCGCACATCGGCACCAAAGCCGATGGCCGAGCCCTGGCCGCGCTGGGAGATCACCTTGTCCAGGCCGGCAAAAGCGCCGCCGACGACGAAGAGGATATTGGTGGTGTCAACTTGCAGGAATTCCTGCTGGGGATGCTTGCGCCCACCCTGTGGCGGGACAGAGGCGACCGTCCCCTCCATGATCTTCAAAAGCGCCTGTTGCACACCCTCGCCCGACACGTCACGCGTGATCGACGGATTGTCGGATTTGCGGGAAATCTTGTCGATCTCGTCGATATAGACGATGCCGCGCTGGGCCCGCTCGACATTGTAGTCGGCCGATTGCAGCAGTTTGAGAACGATATTCTCGACATCCTCACCGACATAGCCGGCCTCGGTCAGCGTGGTCGCATCCGCCATCGTGAAGGGCACATCGAGAATACGCGCGAGCGTCTGCGCAAGCAGAGTCTTGCCGCAACCGGTCGGCCCGATCAGCAGGATATTGGACTTGGCCAGCTCCACATCCGCATTCTGGGAGGCGTGGTTGAGGCGTTTGTAATGATTGTGCACAGCCACGGCGAGCACGCGTTTGGCGTGCGACTGCCCAATGACGTAGTCGTTGAGAACGTTGAAAATTTCCTGCGGTGAAGGCACACCTTCCTTGGACTTCACCAGCGAGGATTTGTTCTCCTCCCGAATAATGTCCATGCAGAGCTCGACGCATTCATCACAGATGAACACCGTCGGGCCGGCGATCAGTTTGCGAACCTCGTGCTGGCTCTTTCCGCAAAAAGAGCAGTAGAGGGTGTTCTTCGACTCGCTGTCTCCGCCCGTCGTCTTACTCATGACCGCTCCATTTCAACCCGCTGGTATCGATACAATACCGGCTTTCGCTTACGACCTTGTGCAAAATCAAGGCCGAACTTTAGCGAAAGGTTTCTACTGCTGCGCATTCGATCACATGGATGCAGTCCCGATCAAGCATCAAGCCTGCATCCCGATGAGCCGCTAGCTGTCAGAACCTTCCTTCTCGTCGTCCTTACGACGCTCGATAACCTTGTCGATCAGGCCGAATTCCAGGCCCTCTTCCGCGGACATGAAGTTGTCCCGGTCAAGCGCGGATTCAATCTCGTCATACTTGCGACCGGTGTGGTGCACATAGATCTCGTTGAGGCGACGCTTGATCTTCTGGATGTCCGCCGCATGGCGTTCAATGTCGGACGCCTGGCCACGGAAACCGCCGGACGGCTGGTGTACCATGATGCGGGCATTCGGCGCGGCAAACCGCATGTCCTTCTCGCCGGCCGTCAACAGCAGCGAGCCCATCGACGCAGCCATGCCGAGACACATGGTCGACACAGGTGAGCGGATATACTGCATCGTGTCGTAGATACCCAGACCAGCCGAAACCACGCCGCCCGGCGAGTTGATATACATCGAGATCTCTTTCTTCGGGTTCTCGGACTCGAGGAAGAGAAGCTGGGCGATTATCAGGCTCGCCATATGGTCCTCGATCGGACCGGTGATGAAAATGATGCGCTCCTTGAGCAAGCGCGAATAGATGTCGAAAGAGCGCTCGCCGCGGCTTGTCTGCTCGACGACGATCGGGACCAGATTCATCATTACATCCTGGGGATCATGCATATCGCGCTCCTTGGGGTGACGGCGCCGGGATCGGGCCGATTCTCATCAGACGGGATAACTGAACTATTGCGGGCGTCGAAGTTGTAGGCAAGGCGCGCGCTGCAGCCGCATCTGTCAATTCGTCCCGAAACGAAAAGCGCCGGCGCAAAAAAGCGCCGGCGCTGTATCATTGCGGAACGCGTGTCGAACTACGCGTCTTTCTTGGCAGCCGCCTTCTTGGCCGGAGCCTTCTTGGCAGGCGCCTTCTTTTTCGCAGCCGGCTTCTTCTCGGCAGCGGCATCGTCTTTCTTGGCAGCAGCTTTCTTCGCCGGCGCCTTCTTCTTGGCGGCCGGCTTCTTCTCGGCAGCAGCCTCGTCCGTCTTGGCGGCGGCTTTCTTGGCCGGTGCCTTCTTCTTCGCTGCAGCCTTCTTGGCCGGCTTGGCGGACGCTTCGTCCTCGTCCGCGTAGAGCGCGTCCTTGGAAACCTTGGTCTCGCTCACATCGGCCAGTTCAAGGATGTAGTCCACGACTTTTTCTTCGTAGATCGGCGCACGCATCTGGGCGACGGCATTCGGGTTCTTCTGATAGAACTCGACGACCTGACGCTCCTGGCCCGGATACTTCACCGCTTCCTGATTGATGGCGCGGGACAGTTCTTCCTGGGTCACGTCGATATTGTTGCGGCGACCGATCTCGGCCAGCACGAGGCCCAGGCGCACACGACGCTCGGCAATATCGCGATACTCACTCTTGAGCTCGTCTTCCGACTTGGACTTGTCTTCGTCCTCGAGTTGATCCTGCTCGATGGCACTCGCCACTTCGCGCCAGATATTCTCGAACTCGGCCTCAACCATTTTCGGCGGCAGGTCGAATTTGTGTTCGGCATCCAGCTTGTCGAGCAGGTCACGCTTGACCTTCATGCGCGACTGCTGGGCATGCTCGCCCTCGAAACGCTTGCTCAGCGCCTCTTTCAGACTGTCGAGGTTTTCGAGACCCAGGCGCTTGGCCAGCTCGTCATCAACCTTGGCGTCCTGCGGGGATTCGAGACCCTTCACGGTAACCTCGAACACAGCCGCCTTACCGGCCAGCTGTTCAGCCTGGTAGGTCTCCGGGAAGGTGACATTGAGCTCGCGCTCTTCGCCGACCTTGGCGCCGAGGAGTTGCTCTTCGAAGCCCGGGATGAAGGCGCCATCGCCGATTGCGACGCGCGCGTCCTCGGCGGACCCGCCTTCGAACACTTCACCGTCCAGCTTGCCGACGAAGTCGACGACGACGACATCGCCGTCTTCCGCCTTGGCATTCTTGCCGCCCTTCTTGGCCGCAAATTCACGACTTTCATTGGCCAGACGCTCGAGCGCCTCGTTGACTTCAGCGTCCTCGACAACCGCGACCGGGCGGGTGACTGACAGTTTGGCCGGATCAGCCGGCTCGAAATCAGGCATGATTTCAAGGGCGATCTCGAACACGAAATCAGCTTTGCCGCCGAGCACGTCCTTGGCTTCGCTGGTCACCGAAATATCCGGCTGCGATGCCGGGCGGAGTTTTTTCTCGTCAAGCGTCTTCTGGGTGGTCTCTGGAACCAGCTCGTTGAGCAGGTCGCCCATGATGCTTTCGCCGAACATCTTGCGGATGTGGCTGGTCGGCACCTTGCCCGGGCGGAAACCCTTCAGGCGGACTTCCGGGCGGATCTCTTCGATCTTCGCAGACAGGCGAGCTTGCAGATCATCAGCCGGGATGACGATCTCATAGGTGCGGCTCAAGCCTTCGGAGGCTTTCTCGATGACGTTCATGGGTTAGCCTTAGATGTTCAAACAGACGGGCGGCAAAAAACCGCGTGCAAAATCGAGCGCGCGTTATGTCACGCGGATTCGGCGTAGGCAACGCTGCGGAGCGGTTCGGCCGCACAGCGCAGCAGAGTCAGTGGTCAAAGCCGGGGGTCAACGGGGCTTGAGCCACACCCCGTGCACGAGACGGCGCGACCGCCGACAGCTCGCCACCCGGAGCCCGACGGGCAAAGGGTGGTGCGGATGGAGGGACTCGAACCCCCACGCCTCTCGGCACCAGAACCTAAATCTGGCGCGTCTACCAGTTCCGCCACATCCGCAGGCCGGGCGCGCGTTATGGCGCGGCTTGGCAGGACAGGCAAGACCGGCATTCAACGCGCTGCATTCCGGCCCGTTCCAAACACGTTACAGTCAATCCGGTCTTAAGCATTCAGGGGCATACTGCCTGCAAGCATTCCGGGCACGGACATCGATGACGGCTGACCTAAAAACATTCATCAAGCGGGCCATGTCGCGTGGCGAGCGCATTGATGTCGGGCAATTCCGTCTCGTCAATCTGACTGCAGTTCGGGAAAAGGCTGGCGAGAACTGGCCGACTGCAAAGAAGAAAGTTTTCACTGCCGGCACCCAGTTTCTCGCCCGGCGCCTGTCCGATGATGACGCCGTGATTCCCTGCGAAGAAGGCTTCCTGGTCCTTTTCGCCGAAGCGCCTGAGGACCCGGCTGCCTTTCTGGCCGAGCTGGGGGACGCCTTGATGGCTTTCTTCCTCGGCTCTCCGGAAACCTCGGAACTCGGAATTGAGAGCGAGGCCAGCCGCGTTGCAGCGGACGAGATCACCCAACTGGCAACGATAACCGCCTCCCCGCCGCAGGCACCGAAAGCCGCGCCGGCAGCCCCAGCAAAACCGACCCCCGCCCAAACGCCGCCCTTTCCACGCAGTCGACCGGTGTCGGAATGCGAAGACGAGGACGTGCTCGCGCACTATCGGCCGCTCTGGGACGCCCAGAAACAGTCCATTGCCATCAATGCCGCGCTTGCCAAGGTCGTGGTGGGTGGTCGGGCGCTCGAAGGGCGCCGCGCCATCTCAACCGGCATGTCCAAGATCAGCCAGATAGATCTGGACATGTGCGCCCTGGATGCTGCGATCGGCATGATCACAGCCTTCGCCCGCAAGCAAAAGCGTATCCGCTTGCGCATTGCCCTTCATGCGAGCTGCTGGTCGGACCGCGATCACAGAGCCAGGCTGAGCGCGCGCATCGAGACATTGCCGGCGCCGGCCCGGAAGTCGCTGCTCGTCCGAATCGACGGGCTCTCCGATCAACCACAAAGCCAGGCCGAGGCGCTGGCCGGACTGGGAGAGCTGGGGGTCGGGCTGATGGCGGAAATCCCGTTCGGCGAAACCGAACTCGAGGCCTTCGCGGCCTGCCCGATCAGCCTCTTTTCCTGCGCCTCGCCCGCACCGACCAATGCCAATTCCGAAGGCATGATGGACCATGATGCGAGAGCGCTGAACCAGATGGTCAAGGCGGCAGCAGCCCACAAGGCCGCGACCTATCTGCATGATGTCCGCGATCTGCTGGTTCTCAAGGCCGCCATGGCCAGCGGCGTCCGCTTCTTCTCCGGTCAGAGCGTGGTTCCGGACAGAACCTCACCCGCTCCCGGTCAGGCGCTCTCCATGGTCGACCTCTACCGGATGCACAAGGCTGCCTAGACGCACAGGCCGGGTCTGCCGATAGTGGCGTGATGAGCCAGACCGAAGACCGTACCGGGATCGATTGGGAAGCCCGCTTCAGGAATGATGACACGCCCTGGGAACGCCCGGGCCTGCACCCGGCCGCTGAAGTCTGGCTGCAAACCGGCGTCCTGGCGCCCGGTCGCTCGGTCATCGTGCCGGGTTGCGGTCGCTGTCCGGAAGTCACCGCCTTTGCGCGGGCCGGCCTGTCGGTCACCGCAGCCGATTTGTCTGATACCGCGATTGCCTGGCAAAAAACTGCATTGCGCGCGGCGAAGCTGACGGGCCATTGCATCGCCGCCGACATCCTCCGCCCGGGTGACCAGCTCTGGCGCCCCGATGAGCCAGTCGATCTTGTCTATGACCAGACTTTCCTGTGCGCTATCCATCCGCGCCTTCGCGAGGATTACGCTTTCGCCCTGGCGAATCTCTGGCTGAAACCGGGCGGGCAATTCCTCGCCCTTTTCATGCAGAAGGACGAGCCCGGCGGCCCGCCCTTCGGCTGCCCACTTGATGCCATGCGCGAACTGTTCAGCGAGACAGCGTGGATCTGGCCGGACCCGGATGACATCCAGGCCTGGCCGCATCCCAGTTTGAATGGGAAGCCGGAACTCGCCGCCGTGCTGACGCGCCGCTAGGGTGCGTCCTCGGCCGCGACCGGGTCGGCAAGCGGCGCCCGGCGCTTGCGTTGCTTGCCATGTTTCGCCGTCATCGGCGCCCGCGTCAGGACGAAGAGCGCGGTGGCGCCCCCCGCGAGAATATTGGCAAAGGCCACACCCCAGATAACACCATTCGGCGCGCCCATGAGGTGAGCGCCGATGATGACGGCGGGGATCATCAAGCCCAGCGCCCGGGACGCGGTTATCACCATGCCGTGCGCCGGTCGGCCAAGCCCGTTAAAGCCGGCCGAAGCGGCAATGGTAATGCCATAACCGACAATGGTCAGCGGCACGATCCGCCAGTAAGCGATGGCCGTCGACTGGCCCGCTTCACTTGGCAGAAACGCCGTCGCCAGCCAGGGCGCCGTCACCCACAAGATGGCGGCAATGGTCAGGCTCCAGCCCATGCAGAAAAGGAAGCTCGAGCGGAAGGCTTCACGGACCCGGTCGAGACGGTCAGCGCCGCCATTCTGACCCGTCACAGCGCCGATACAGGCCGAGAGCGCGAACAGCGGAACGATGGCAAAGGCCTCGATCCGGCCAGCAACACCGAGCCCGCCGACCGCGGAATCGCCAAAGCGCGCCATGGCAAGACCAGACATGGCCACCGTCATCGCCAGCGGATTGAAAACATTGGACAGGCAGGCCGGCGCTCCGACGCGCGCGATATCCACCCAATGATGCCAAACCTCGCCGAGGTCTTCCGGCTTGAAATCAATCAATTTTTCCTTCACGCCGAGATACCAGGCGACCATCACGAACGTCACCGCATTGGCGGCAACAGTTGCCAGCGCTGCGCCGGACACGCCCCAACCCAGGCCGGGAAACAGTCCAAAGACATCGTCGAGGATAAAAATCGGATCGAGGATGAGATTCACGAAGGCGGCCGCGATCATCATCAGGCTCGGCACGACTGCATTTCCGAGGGCGCGCAGGATATTGCTGGCGACCATCGGGCCAACAATCAGCACAATGCCGGAAAACCAGACCGTCATGTAATCGACGACGTGTGGGAGCATCGTCTCGCTCGCCCCCAGAGCCGTAAAGATCGGCTCCACGAAAACAACACCGAGCAAGGAGACAGTGCCGACGGATATCAGGGCCAAAGCCATCGCATCGGTGGAAATGCGGGCTAGGGTCGAGGTCCCGTCATTGCGACCGGCGGCCCGCGAGACAGCCGAAACCGCCCCCGCACCGAGGCCGATGGAGACACTCATGACCAGCATGGTGACGGGGAAGCTCATCTGCACGGCCGCCTGCTGCGCCGTACCGAGCGTGCCGACCCAATAGGTGTCGACAATACCGACCAGCATCATGGCCAGAATGCCGAAACTCATCGGCATGATCATGCGCAGAATGTGCCCGAAGACCGGGCCTTCCGTCATGTCGCGTGCTGCCCGTCCGGCCATGCTGTCCCCTCTTCACTCGCAGACGAACATAGATAGGTATGACACGTCGTGTCTGCAGCACGTGACTGTCAATTCGCTGTGATTGCCGGTGACCGGTTCGGCCGGAGAGCCCCCGTGATGGTCAGCCCGGGACTTTGTTCAGGTCATAGGCCGCGATGCCCGCCAGATTGACGATATCCGTCACATTCGCGCCAAGGCGCGCGATCTGAACCGGTTTTTCCAGGCCAACCAGCATCGGGCCGATCACGGTCGCGCCGCCCGCTGCCTTGAGCAGCCGCACCGCGATGGAGGCGGAGTGAATGGCCGGCATGATCAGGACATTGGCCGGCTGGGTCAGGCGGGAGAACGGGTAGAGCTTGTGATGATCCGGGTCGAGCGCGACGTCGGCCGCCAGCTCGCCCTCATATTCGAAGTCTGCCCCCTCGGCATCGAGGATTTCGACCGCCTGCTGGACCTTGGCTGTCCGCTCACCCGGCGGATTGCCGAAGCTGGAATAGGACAGGAAGGCGAGATGCGGCGTAATTCCGAACCGGCGCGCGGCATTCGCGGTCACGACCGCGATCTCGGCCAGCGCCCGGGCGTCCGGGAATTCCGTGACCGACGTATCGCCAATGACCAGGCTGCGCCCACGCGTCACCGCGATCGTCACGCCGACCGGCCGGCTGCCCTCAATCGGGTCCAGGACCAGCTCGACCTCATTCATGACCACGTTGGAGTGTCGCGTCACCCCGGTCACCATCCCGTCGGCATGACCCATTTTCAGCATGCAGGCGGAGAAGACATTACGGTCATTATTCACACGCCGCTGGACGTCCCGGCGCAGATATCCCTGCCGCTGCAAGCGCTCATAGAGATAGTCGGAATAGTCCGCATTATACTCCGAAAGCCGGGCATTGCAGACCTCGAGCGAACCGGCCGGAATTCCCAATTCCTTCATATTGGCAGCCACCACCTCCTCACGCGCGACCAGCACCGCCTTGCCCAGCCCCTGGACCTGGAAAGCATGGGCGGCGCGGATCACTGCGGGCTCTTCGCCTTCGGCAAACACGATGGTTTTCTGCTCGGCCCGAATGGACGCGGAAATGCGCTGCTGGACGGCGGCGGTCGGGTCCAGACGGCGGGCCAGAACCTGTTTGTAGGTGTCATTGTCTTCGAGCGGGCGGCGTGCCACGCCGCTATCGATCGCAGCCTGGGCCACGAAGGGAGGCACCCAGGAAATCAGGCGCGGATCAAACGGCGTCGGGATAATGTAGTCGGGACCATATTGCAGGCGATCGACCTTGTAGGCCTGGGCCACCTCGTCCGGCACATCCTCGCGCGCCAAAGCGGCGAGCGCCCGCGCCGCGGCGATCTTCATCTCTTCATTGATGGTTCGCGCCCGCACATCCAGCGCGCCCCGGAAGATATAAGGAAAGCCGAGAACATTATTGACCTGGTTGGGATAATCCGACCGACCGGTCGCCATGATCACGTCATCACGAACCGATTTGACCTCCTCCGGTGTGATCTCCGGGGTCGGGTTGGCCATGGCGAAAATGATCGGATTGGGCGCCAGGGAAGCGACAATGTCCTTGGTAAAGACCCCTGCTGCCGACAGGCCGAGCAGGACATCCGCACCCTGTGCCGCATCGGCAAGGGTTCGCTTGTCCGTCTTGATGGCATGCCGGTTCAGCCGGTCATGTCCGCCGGGGCGGCCCTCATAGACAACGCCATCAATGTCCACGACGATGGTATTCTCAGACTTCACTCCCATCGACTCGATCAGCTCGAGCACGGTGAGCCCGGCAGCGCCGGCCCCGCACAGGACGACTTTCAAGTCTTCCATCTTGCGGCCTGTAAGGTCACAGGCATTGATCAGGCCGGCGGCTGCGATGATCGCCGTGCCATGCTGATCATCATGGAAAACCGGGATGTTGAGGTCTTCGCGCAAGCGCGTTTCGATCTCGAAACATTCCGGTGACTTGATGTCTTCCAGATTGATGCCGCCAAAGGTGTCGCCGAACCCGCGGACGCATTCGATGAATTTGTCCGGATCCGTATAATCCACCTCGATGTCGACCGCGTCGATATCGGCAAAGCGCTTGAACAGCACCGCCTTGCCTTCCATCACCGGCTTGGACGCCGCAGGACCCAGATTGCCGAGGCCCAGGATTGCCGTCCCGTTCGATACAACCGCCACCATATTTCCCTTGGACGTATAGTCGTAGACGGTCTCGGGATTCTCCGCGATTGCGCGCACTGGCGCTGCCACGCCGGGGCTGTAGGCGAGCGCTAGGTCGCGCTGTGTTGCCATCGGCTTGGTCGCCGCCACGGACAGCTTTCCGGGCGTCGGTTTCATGTGGAAGATAAGCGCGTCAGCGTCGAGTTGATTGTCTGCGCGGTAGGTCGATTCAGCCATGTTTCACCCCGGGGGAAGGACGTCCAGCGACCCTGCACCGCTCCGCGACAAGTGCCAAGCCCCGCAAACGCTTAGCTTCCATGCGCCAGCAGATGGGTCAGGGCGGACTCGCGCCTGTGACGCGCGATCACGGCCTGCAGCACCTGGGGCAAAATCTCGGGCAAGTCTTCGGCAATCAGGCCCGGACCAAGTCGTCGCCCGGCATCGCCGTGCAGCCACGCCGCACCAGCTGCAGAATCATGAGGCGAAAGACCGGCGGCAAGCCCCGCCGCAACCATCCCGGCCAGAACATCCCCGCTGCCAGCAGTCGCCAGCCAGGGCGACGCATGCCGGTTGATCCAGGGCAATTGCCCGGGTGTTGCAATGAGCGTCGCCGGTCCCTTGAGCAAAACCGTGCAACCGGCCCGGTCCGCGGCGGCGCCAACCTGGTCCAGCCGGTTCTGCGACGGGTCATCACGCCCGAAGAGCCGCGCGAATTCGCCGGCATGGGGCGTCAGCACGCAGTGCGCATGGAGTGCTTGGAACAAGGCCTCCGGCGCGCCTTCAAAACTGGTGAGCGCATCAGCGTCCAGAACCAGGGGCAGGCCCGTGGCAAGCGCCGCGAGAACACTGTCGCGAGTCGCCCCTCCCATCCCCATGGCCGGGCCGAGGACGGCGGCTTGGGCCCGCAAATCGGTGAGGACGCGGGCGGTATCTTCGCCGCCGGACCAACGCGTCAGCATGATGGCATCAAGACGGGACGCATTGACGAGGCTGGCTGATGGCGGCGAACACACCGTCACCAGGCCCGCTCCGGCGCGCAACGCAGCCCTCGCCGCCAGGCGCGCCGCGCCGCTGGCACTCGCGCCACCACTGAAGACAGCGACCCGCCCTCGCCTGTGCTTGTGAGCCACCGGATCGGATTGCGCTCCGGCAGACGGCCATGCCGGGGCAGTGGTCTGGCGCGCAACCGGGGGCACAGAGCCCGCCCAGCCATCGGGGATGCCGATGTCGCAAAGCAAGACTTCACCGCATTTTTCCGCATAAGGGTCAATAAGATGCGCCAGCTTTCTGCGATGAAACGTGACGGTCAGGTCCGGCGCGACGCACGGCCCGTCGACCGGGACGGCGTCGCCATTCATGCCACTGGGCAGGTCCACAGAAACCACCGGCACGGATGCATCATCAAGCGCCTTGCACCACGCGGCGGCTTCACCGTCGAGCGGGCGGGACAACCCGGCCCCGAACAGCGCGTCAACAACCAGATCGCCATTCAGGCGCGTATCGGGTGATTCCGTGACCAAGCCCGTCTTCCAGACCGACCGCGCCCAGAGCGCGTCGCCGTCCAGCCGGGCCTCATCACCGAGCAGCGTGACCCGGACCGGCCACCCCGCATCACGCAGCGCGGCGGCGGCGATGAATCCGTCACCGCCATTATTACCGGGCCCTGCCAGAACCAGCACCGGGCGCATCGACCAGCGGGCGCGAATCGCCTTGCTCACCGCCTCCCCGGCCCGCTTCATAAGCGCCTGCGAGCTGACGCCGTTTTCGACGGCGAACCGGTCACAGCGCGCGCTGTCGGCGGTGGTCAGAATTTCCGTGGCCATGCTCGCTCCATTCTGTGGCAGCTGTGCCTGATTGTGAGGCATATGATCAACCCGCTGCCGTGCAGACCTGTTTCGGTCTTGTCACTGCCTACGCCACGTCTAGCCTCAACGAGAGATCATGGAGTCCGTGATGAAAAAAATCGAAGCCATCATAAAACCCTTCAAGCTTGATGACGTGAAGGAGGCCCTGCAGGAGATCGGTGTGCAAGGCCTTACGGTCATCGAGGCCAAGGGGTTTGGTCGGCAAAAGGGGCATACCGAACTCTACCGCGGCGCCGAATACGTCGTCGACTTCCTGCCCAAGATCAAGATCGAACTGGTGCTTCCCGCAGATCGCGTGGACGCCGCTGTCGAAGCCATCCAGACCGCTGCCCAGACCGGCCGCATCGGCGATGGCAAGATTTTCGTCAGCCCGATCGAAAGTGTGATCCGCATCCGGACCGGCGAGACCGGCCGCGATGCTCTCTAATCCAACCTGACCAGTAATCCGGAGCCTGGCCCATGTCAGACGCAATTCTCAAAAAGCTCAAAGACGAAGACATCAATTTTGTCGATCTGCGCTTCACCGACCCGCGCGGCAAGCTGCAGCACGTCACCTTCGACCGTTCGGAAGTCAATGAGGACTTCTTCGAGGACGGCATCATGTTTGACGGCTCCTCGATAGCCGGCTGGAAGGCGATCAACGAGTCCGACATGGTATTGAAGCCGGACGCCTCGTATTGCGAGGTCGATCCCTTCTACCAACAGCCGACCGCAGTCATTCTGGCCGACATTCTCGAGCCGGGGACGGGCGAAGCCTATAACCGCGACCCGCGCACCACGGCAAAGAAGGCCGAGGCCTTCCTGAAGGCCTCCGGTGTCGGCGACACGGCCTATTTCGGTCCGGAAGCAGAATTCTTCGTTTTTGACGATGTCCGCTATTCGACCAGCCAGCAGGACACGAGCTACAAGCTCGACAGCGAAGAGATGCCCCACAATACCGGCTCGAAGTTCGAGGGCGGCAATATGGGTCATCGCCCGGGTCCCAAGGGCGGCTATTTTCCGGTCAATCCGGTCGATAGCGGCCAGGACATGCGGACCGAGATGCTGACCGTGCTCGATGAACTCGGCCTCAATCCGGAAAAGCATCACCATGAAGTCGCGCCGGCCCAGCACGAACTCGGCATGAAATTCTCGTCCCTGACGACGATGGCCGACCGCATGCAGCTGTATAAGTACACGGTGCATATGGTCGCCCATGCCTATGGCAAGACGGCAACCTTCATGCCGAAACCGGTCTGGAACGACAATGGCACCGGCATGCACGTCCACCAGTCGATCTGGAAAGACGGCAAGCCGATGTTCGCAGGCGATCGTTATGCCGACCTGTCGGAAACCTGCCTCCACTATATCGGCGGCATCATCAAGCACGCGCGCTCGATCAACGCCTTCGCCAACGCCTCGACCAATTCCTACAAGCGCCTTGTGCCGGGCTTTGAGGCGCCGGTCCTGCTGGCCTATTCGGCCCGCAACCGGTCCGCGTCAATCCGCATCCCATGGGTCAACTCGCCGAACGCCAAACGCCTGGAAACGCGCTTCCCGGATCCGGCCGGCAATCCCTATCTGACCTTCGCCTCGCTGCTGATGGCCGGCCTCGATGGTATCGAAAACCGCATCGATCCGGGCGATCCGATGGACAAGGATCTCTACGACCTGCCGGCCGAAGAGCTCAAGGACATCCCGACCGTCTGCCGCTCGCTCCGCGAGGCCCTGGAATCGCTCGATGGCGATCGCGACTTCCTCAAGAAGGGTGGCGTCATGGATGACGACCAGATCGACGCCTATATCGATCTCAAAATGGAAGAGGTCCTGCGCTTCGAAATGCACCCTCACCCCGTCGAGTTCGACATGTATTACTCCTGCTAAATCAAGCAGTTTCGAACAAATTCCAATTAAAGTTGGCGGCCGGACCCATGTCCGGCCGCTTTCTTTTGCACTCAGCGCACCCGATACGGTCGACGAGCGCGCGGGCTTTCGCTACAAATCGTGTCTCATTCGACCAACCCCGTTCGGGGAAGTCCTGTCAGGAGTTCGTATGCGTCGCCGTTTCTTGTTCGCCAGCGCCCTTGCCACGCTGACCGTTACAGCTCCTGCCGCTTTCGCAGATCGCGAAATCAGCGACGAAATCACCACGCCGATCGCCACCTCCACGGCGGGCGATGGCGGCGTCGCCGACAATATTGTCATCACGGCCGGCGGCCGCGTTACGCTCGTTCCGAACGCGACCGCGGTCACGATCGACAGCGACAATGACGTGACCAATAGCGGCTCGATCATCATCGAAGGCGATGATGATGGCGGCGTCGGCATTCACGCCATCGGTGGCAATACCGGCAACATCACGAATTCGGGAACCATCCAGGTTGTCGCCGAGACCCGCGCGGCCGACACGGATGACCCCGCCGACGGTATTGTGGATGGCCCGATCGCCATTGGCTCGAACCGCGTTGCCATCCTTGTTGACGGGGCAGCCGTCTTCACCGGCGACATCGTGGCATCCGCTGGCAGCACGATGACCGTGATCGGCAATGATTCAGCTGGCTTGCGTCTTCTGACGGGCCTCGATGGCAATATCAGCACCGCAGGCCTCATCCGCGTGATCGGCGACAACAGTTTCGGCGTCGAGCTGCGCGGCACGGTCACCGGTGATGTGACGCTCGACGGCCGCTATGAAGCCAATGGCGAAGGCAGTGGCGGCATCCTGATTGCCAGTGACATTGACGGCGCATTGAGCATTGGCGGTACCGTCAATGCCACGGCCTACCGCTTCATCGGACGGCCGAATGAAGACGTACGCGACACGCTTGAGGCCGAGGATCGCGCCGATAGCGCCTCACCTGTCCTGGTGAACGGCAATGTCAGCGGTGGCGTCTTCTTCAGCGGCTTCTCTACGGACCGACCCAGCACACCGTCAGCCAATATTTCCGTTCGCGGTTCTGCACCGGCGGCGCACATCCTGGCCAATGCGAGCTCCGGCGACATTGTCCTCGGCGAAGTCGTCCTGGAAGCGATTCCTGATGATCCCGACACGGCCGATGTTGATGAAAGCGTCGCTGCCGAGCTGATCGGCTACGCGCTCGTCAATCGCGGCAATATCCAGTCCGCCGGCAATCTGGACGGTGTCGATACCGTCTCGCTCTTCGTCAATGGCACGGACGGGCATACGGTCAGCCTGACCGGTGGTTTCCTCAATGAGGGCGATATCGGCGGCTCGGCCTGGGCCGGACAATCCACTGGCGTCCTGATGGGCAATGGCGCGATTGTCCCGACATTTGCCAATGCCGGAAACATCCTGATCCGGACGAATAGCGAAGGGTCTCACGCGCAAGGCGTCTATATCGATACCGGTGCGAATGTTCCGATGCTCGTGAATTCGGGCGTCATCGATGCGACCGCGCTCAATGGTGGCGGCGGCACCGCGCTGACCGATGTCTCCAATTCTCTCACCATGATCGAGAATACCGGTGAAATCGGCGCCTATCACCTCAACACCGTCCCGGGCACCGACCCCCAGATTGATGATCTGGTTGCGATCGATCTTTCGGCGAACACCGTGGGAACGACCGTGCGCCAATACCGCGCGGATGACGCCGAAGATGGTTTCGTCGAAGAGATCATCGGCGACGTCCGGTTCGGATCCGGCGACGACCGCCTGCAAGTTGAATCCGGCTCCGTGACGGGCGATCTCAGCTTCGGCGATGGCGCTGACGAATTGATCATCACCGGCGGCACGGTTGTGGGTGGCCTGAATGATTCCGACGGCAATCTCGCGATCGAAGTCGATAATGCCGGTCTCAGCCTCAGCGCCAGCACCAGCGCCGACATTGCGACCGCACGCTTCGGCGACGGCTCCGTCATCCGCTTCCAGATTGACGACGACGCCGGTACGGCAGCCAGCCTGACGGCGTCAGGCGACATCACCTTCCAGTCCGGCTCTCGTGTCGCCGCGACGCTGGCCAATCTGATTGGCGACGGCGCGACCTATGTCGTTGTGTCGGCGAATAATCTTGTCATCGAGGAAAGCCTCGACATCCTTCAGAACACCGAGGCTCCCTGGCTGTATGAATCCAGCCTCGAATTCGACCCCAATAATGCCAATGCGCTCATCCTGACCCTGCGTCGTCGCACGGCAGAAGAATTGGGGATGAACGCCAATCAGGGCGCTGCCTATGCCGCAGCCCTGGAAGGTTGGCAGGGCAATGACCTTCTCGGCGAGGCGATCGCATCCCTGCTCACCCAGGATGAATTCTTCTCGGCCTATGACCAATTGCTCCCGGAATATGCTGCCAGCGCGATCCAGTTTGCGCTCGCGGCCAATGACAGCTCGGTCGGCGCGCTCGCCAATCGCCTGGAAGCCGTGCGTCGCAGCCCGGAAGAGACCGGTGGTCTCTGGATCCAGGAATTCGGTTACTTCGCCGATCGCGCCGGCACCGCTTTCGGTCCGGGCTATCGCGGTCACGGTATTGGTGTCGCAGTGGGTTTCGACCGCCCCGTCGGCCCCTTCTATGCCGCCGGTCTGAACTTCGTCGGCGCGGCCAGCGAAGTCTCGGAAGTGGACGGCGTCGATGACCCGATGAGTGCGCTGACGGCTCAAATCGGTGCCTATGCCGGCGCTCATACCGACATGTTCGACCTCGATATCTACGCCGCCCTTGGCTATGACAGCTTTGAGCATAATCGTCGCGTGCTGATCGGCGAGTTTGATGCCTCGCCAAGCGCGGAATGGACCGGCTGGCACACCTCAGCGTCAGCCCGCATCGGTCGGGACATCGCTTTCACCGACAATTGGTATTTCCGGCCCGCTTTCTCGGTGGATTACCTGCGCCTGAGCGAGAGCGGTTACACCGAAACCGGTGGCGGTATCGGCGTCGACCTTTCGGTCGGTGATCGGGAAACCACCAGCTTCTCGGGTACAGGCCTCATGACATTGGGTGCCCGCTTCGAGAATGACAATTCCTGGTGGGCTCCGACAGTGCGGGTCGGCTTCCGCAACGAGTTCGGCGATTCCGATGCCGAGACGACAGCGAGCTTCTCGGACTTTGACGACACCTTCACGCTGCGCTCACAGGCGATGCCGGGAACCGGCGCGATCCTGGGCTTCGGTATTGCTGCCGGGTCGGGCTATTCGACCTTCTCGTTCGACTATGACGCTGATGTGCGCGAGGACTTCATTCGCCACACGGCCCGCCTGGTCATGCGGATGATCTTCTGATCCATCTCTCCGGGTTTCAAACAGCCGGCCCGCTGCAATGCAGTCGGGCCGGTTTTTTGTGTGGAACACCCTGAAAACCTCTGTCGACGGCTGCACAGACAGGCTATCCGCGCCCGATTCGCTGCGTAGAATTCCCCTACCTGCCGCCGACTCGTGCAAAGTGGACCGATGTCGAACCAGAACTCCGATTCCGACCTGTTTGGCGGTGCTCCGGCGCCGACCCCTTCCAAGGCCCCGGCCCCGGGCTACTCGGCGGCCCATATCGAGGTGCTGGAAGGTCTTGAAGCCGTTCGCCGACGTCCGGGCATGTATATCGGCGGGACTGATGAGCGTGCCTATCATCACCTCTTTGCCGAGATCCTCGACAACTCGATGGATGAAGCCGTGGCCGGCTGGGCCGACCGGATCGAGGTCGCGGTCGACGAGGACGGCTATATCACCGTGACGGACAATGGGCGGGGCATCCCGGTCGACCCTCACCCCAAGTATCCGGACAAGTCGGCGCTTGAAGTCGTTCTCACGGTCTTGCATGCCGGCGGCAAGTTCTCCGACAGTGCCTACAAGACCTCCGGCGGCCTGCACGGCGTCGGCATTTCAGTGGTCAACGCCCTCTCGGAAGTTCTTGACGTCGAAGTCGCGCGCGAAAAAACGCTGTGGACCCAGTCCTATTCCCGCGGCCTGCCGCTCGGCAAGCTGGTCAATGCCGGCGCCGCACCGAACCGGCGTGGCACCAAGATCCGCTTTTTGCCTGATCGGCAGATCTTCGGCGAGAAGATGTCGGTCAAACCCGCGCGCATCTATGCGATGGCGCGGTCGAAAGCTTTCCTTCGCCGTGGCGTGAAGATCCAGTGGCGCTGCGCCCCGAGCCTGGTTGAAGGCACGGACATCCCCGCTGACGATATCCTCTGCTTCCCGGGCGGGCTGGCTGACCGGATGACGGAGATGGCCGACAAGCGCGCGCTCATCACGGCTGAAGCCTTCACCGGGCGTGTCGAGCGCGAGGATGGCGCGGGCGGCGTCGAGTGGGCGATCACCTGGTCCGGCAATGGCTATGGCGGCGACGCAGACGGCTTTTGCCAGTCCTATTGCAATACGGTTCCAACACCACAGGGCGGCACCCACGAGCAGGGTCTCCGCGCGGCCCTCTCCAAGGGCTTGCGCGCCTATGCCGAGCACACCCATGCCAAGAAGGCGGCTCAGATAACGGCTGAGGACGTATTGGGGGGCGCGGGCGCGCTGGTGTCGGTCTTCATTGGTGATCCTGAATTCCAGGGCCAGACCAAGGAACGCCTGGCGACCCCGGAAGCGACCAAGCTGGTGGAGACCGCGGTCCGCGACCAGTTCGACCACTGGCTTGCCGGCTCACCGAAGGAAGCCGCCAAGCTCGTTGAATTCGCAATTGAGCGCGCCGATGACCGGATGCGCCGGCGCAAGGAAAAGAACGTCAAGCGCCAGACTGCCTCGCGTCGCCTTCGCCTGCCAGGCAAACTGGCGGATTGTTCGCGCGCCGATGCCGACGGGACCGAGCTTTTCCTGGTCGAGGGTGACTCGGCCGGCGGCTCTGCCAAGCAGGCCCGTTCACGCCAGACCCAGGCCATTCTTCCGCTGCGCGGCAAGATCCTCAATGTTGCGTCAGCGACGGCCGACAAGATTTCCGCCAACCAGGAAATCAGCGACCTCCTGCTCGCGCTTGGCTGCCAGACTGGGAGCCGGTTCAAGCTGGAAGAATTGCGCTATGAGCGCGTCGTCATCATGACCGACGCCGATGTTGATGGCGCCCATATCGCTGCGCTGCTGATCACTTTCTTCTACCGGTCCATGCCTGAGCTCATTCATTCGGGACGGCTCTTCCTGGCCCAGCCACCGCTGTATCGCCTGACCCAAGGGACGCGTACGCTGTATGCCCGCGATGACGCCCATCGCGAACAATTGATCCGCGACGAGTTCAAGGCCAACAGCAAGATTGATGTCGGCCGATTCAAGGGCCTTGGAGAAATGACTCCGAGCCAGCTCAAGCAGACGACGATGGACCCCGCCGTGCGTACGCTCGCGCGCGTTGTGATCGATGAGGATGATCTGCCGAGCCTGGAAGCCCTGGTCGAGACCCTGATGGGCAAGAAGCCGGAAGCGCGTTTCAAGTTCATCCAGGACAATGCCAGCTTCGTCACCGAAGAACTCGATCTCTAGCGATCCTTGGGCTATGGGCGCCGCGGTTGCGTCAGGATACTGCCCGGCGAGTGGACAAGTCTGCGCGCCGCGCTAGCCTCTCGCGCAGCACTATCCAGAATCACGAGGGGAAGCCGATGACCTGTACACGCGCACTCAAGAACGCCCTGCTTGGGGCCAGCCTGATGGTCGGCGGCCTGGGCGGCATGGCCCTGGCCGAGCCGGTCGAATTCTTCCAGGTCGAGGGCATCGATTATGACCCGGACGTACCCGCGCCAGAGGATGTGATCGGATGGGGGGTCGGCGACCGCCCGGTACGCCATGACCAGCTGGTGAGCTATCTTTCGGAGATTGCCAACGGGTCCGACCGTATCTCGGTCGAGACGATCGGCTACACCCATGAGCGGCGCCCGATCCTGTTCTTTGTCGTCACCTCACCGGAAAACCATGCGCGTATCGACGAGATCCGGGCCCAGCACCTGGCCTCGCTCGAGCCGGGCGCGCCGGTGAGTGATGGCCCTGCCATCCTGTGGCTGAACTACGGGGTCCATGGTGCCGAGTCCGCCGGGATGGATGCATCCATCCCGACACTCTACCACCTCGCCGCTGCGCAAGGCCCCGAGATTGAGTCGACCCTGGACGACAGCGTCATCCTGATCACCGCCATCTTCAATCCGGATGGCCATTCGCGCCGGGTCAATCATGTTGAGACCTTCGGCGGCGATGTCCGGGTGACCGATCCCGATCACCAACAGCATAATTTGTGGACTGCCGCGCGGACCAATCATTACTGGTTCGATCTCAACCGCCAGTGGCTGTTGCAAACCCAGCCTGAATCTCAAGCCTGGCTGGAGCAATGGCATGAATGGAAGCCGCAGGTTTCCGCCGACTTCCACGAGATGGGTACGGAAAGCACCTTCTATTTCCACCCCGGCGAACCCCTGCGCCGCAATCCCCTCATCCCGGAGCGGGCACGCGATCTGACCCTTGGCATCGCCCAGCACCACATCGACTTCCTCGATAGTGAGGCGCGGCTATATACGTCCGAGGAAGGCTTCGACAATTTCTATGTCGGCAAGGGTTCGACCTATCCGCAGGTCAATGGCTCGCTTGGCATCCTGTTCGAGATCGGCGCGGCCCGCGGCGGCCTGATCGAAGCCGAACGGGGCCTGGTCAGTCATGGCGACAATGTTCGCACCCATTTCCGCACTTCGTTGACCACGATCGAAGGCGGCATTGCCGGACATGACGAGATCGCCGCCTATCAGCGCGACTTTTTTGCCAATTCGGCCACCGAGGCCGGGCGCGACCGCGATCGCGGCTTCGTCTTTACGGCGGACGGTGACCCGGCCCGCGCGAACATGTTTGTCGACTTGCTCAATCGCCATGACATCCGGGTCAATCGACTGGCCCGTGATGTGCGCAGCAATGGCCGCACCTATCGCGCCGACGAGAGTTTCGTCGTCGAACTGGCCCAGCCGCAATACACGATGATCAGGTCGATGTTCGACCAACCCACCGAGTTCGAAGAAAACATTTTCTACGATGTTTCGGGCTGGACCCTGCCTCTGGCCTATGACCTCGACTACACGGCTCTGGGTCGCGATTGGTCCACTGATCTGCTCGGCGCGGAAACAGGTCCGGAATCGCTCGCCCAGCCGGCGCCGCCGCGGTCAAGCTATGGCTATGTCCTGCGTTGGTCGGATTATTATGCACCGCGTGCCCTCTATCGCCTGCTGGATGCCGATGTCCGCGTTCGTGTTGCCACCGAGCCGGCAACGATAGCGACGCATACGGGCGCCACGGAGTTCGGCCCGGGCGCGGTCTTTGTGCCACTGGTCGGTCAGGACCCGGATCGCGAGACCATCCATCAGCTCGTCGCATCGATAGCCGAAGATGATGGTGTTGCGGTTCACGCCGTGACATCCGGCTCGACGGCGGCAGGTTCACCCGACCTGGGTGACGGCAATGGTTTCCGTGCGGTGCGCCGCCCCGAAATCCTCGTCCTGTTTGACAATGGGCTGACAAGCTATGATGCCGGCGAAGTCTGGCATCAGCTCGATCACCGCATGAACATACCGGTCACCTTGCGCCGCAAGAATGATCTGGGTGGCCTCGATTGGTCTCGCTACACCCATATGGTGATTGTCGGTGGCGGCAATACCAGCCTGCCCTCGCGCAGCGCCGAGCGGGTCGAACAGTGGATTCGTGAGGATGGCGGAGTGCTCGTCACCATGCGCCAAGCCTCGGTCATGGCACAGTCGACCTTCTTCGATATGGAAGCGGAAGACGACACTGAAGAGGACACGGATAGCGAGACACCGGACCGCCGCAATTACGCGGATATCGGGGTCGATGACGCTGAACATGTCATTGGCGGAGCGATCTTCCAGACCGATCTGGACCCCTCACATCCGATTGGCTTCGGCTATGGTGATCGCCTCCTGCCCGTCCACCGCAATACCACGCTCACCCTGCAACGGCCGGAGGGCAACCCCTTCGCTGTGGTGGCTGAGTACGCGGATGATCCGCTGATGTCGGGATATGCCTCTGAGATGCGCCAGGATGAAATCAGCGGCACGCCGGCCGTGATCGCTCAGCGGCTGGGTCGCGGCAGCGTCGTGATGTTCGCCGACAACCCGATGTTCCGGGCCACATTCCGCGGCACTGAGCGGGCCTTCATGAATGCGATCTTCTTCGGTGCTCTGATCGATCGCCCCTTTGGCGACTACAATGATGAGGACCATCACTAGCCGGAAATGCGGGCGCGAGGTCAAATCTCGCGCCCGCCAATTCGATTGGCGATCGCGACCTACTGGTTATCGCGCAGCACATCCCGCGACATATTGTTGAGAGCCGCCGACCAGACATTCGGCCGGATGTCGCACCGCATATTGTTCTGACCGATATCATAAGGCCCGTCATAGACCGGGCAGACACACGCGGTCAGGCCATCCTCGCCAGCATCACTGCAAGGCGCCGTCATGCAGCCGGCATAATTGGTCCCGGTATTCTCACAGCTCGTTGAGCCAAAGTCGAAATCCTGGCTGTATTCGAGCGAAAACGTCGAGATCAGGGTGGCTTCCGGCAAATAGGGGTAGAGGGTCTGACCCTCGCCCGTTTCCATATCCCCGAGATATTCGCACACCGGCGCAAACTGGCAGTGCTCAGCCTGGGCGATATGGGGGTCATCCATGTTGCA
Organism: Maricaulis maris; assembly: GCF_049116555.1. GTDB lineage: Bacteria > Pseudomonadota > Alphaproteobacteria > Caulobacterales > Maricaulaceae > Maricaulis > Maricaulis maris_C. Next base: position 291,090 of record NZ_JAGDYT010000004.1, read on the forward strand.
GCGACCGCTCAGGAGGCTGGCCATGTTGAGGCAATTCGAGCCATCCTCGTTGCAAACCTCCGCGGTGGCATCGCGCACGACCGGATTCAGGATCGAGCCGACCTCCACAAAATTATAGATTGTCTGGTGCAGGTCGGACGGTTCGGTAAACGCGAAACACTGGCACTCCGCATTGGCGGTCGCACCGTCGGCACTGTCACCCGGCACGCAGGGCAAGCTCTGGCTCGCCCCGTCCGATGTCGCGATGGTGTCACCCGGCCCGGAGTAGTAGCACAGCGCATATGGATTGCCGGTACAGGCGAGAAAATTGGAGACTTCCTCGAAGGCATCTGCGCGTGGTGGTTCGTCCGCATCCGGGCCGTCGATCTCGGCAGAACACGCAGCGGCCAGAACGATGACCGACAGGAAGACATAGGGGTTGAATAGTTTCATGGCGCTCTCCCAGCCTGGAGGCCGCGCTTCCCGGCCCGACCCTCCATCCAAGATTGCATTGATTCACTGCATCACCAATAGTAGCGCTCCGAGCTCGGCGAGCCGCGTAAGGCATCCTGCTGAATATTCACAAATCTTTCCCTCGACCGACGCATCGGGGTTTGACGGCAAGGGCGCGAGGGCGTTCAATTGCTCAATCTCGTTCGGCTCCGCAGTGCCGAACGCCAAGTGGGGAATAGACAATGACACGCAAGGCATGGATGCCAGCTCTGGCGGCGACCGCCTTTATGGGCCTGGCGGCGTGCAGCGCCGGCACCGACTCAGACGGTTCCGGCTCTGCTTCGTCGGATTCGGACATTGTCCGACACAGTCTCGATCCATTTCCATCGACCTATACGGCCCGGGAGAGCGGCACCACGCTCATTCGTGGCGGCACGGTGCTCGATGGAATTGGTGGCGAGATCGAAAATGGTGATGTCCTGATCGAAAATGGCCGTATCAGCGCGGTTGGTACGGGCCTGGAAGCCCCGGATGGTGCGACCGTGATTGATGCCACCGGGCGCTATGTGACGCCGGGCGTGGTCGATATCCACTCCCATCTGGGTGCCTATCCGTCACCAAGTGTCAGTGCGCACAGCGATGGCAATGAGGCCACCCAGCCGGTGACCGCGGAAGTCTGGGTCGAGCACAGCGTCTGGCCACAGGATCCCGGCTTTGAGGCTGCCCTTGCCGGCGGCGTGACCACACTGCACATCCTGCCCGGCTCGGCCAATCTGTTTGGCGGACGCGGCGTGACCTTGCGCAATATTTCGGCGCGTACCGTCCAGGAAATGAAATTCCCGGATGCGCCCTACACACTGAAAATGGCCTGTGGCGAAAATCCGTCCCGCGTCTACGGCAATCGCGGCCAATCCCCGGCCACGGATATGGGCAATATGGCCGGCTATCGCGCCGCCTGGATCCGCGCCTCCGATTACCGCGACAGCTGGCATGATTATTGGGAAGCGGCCGAGAATGGCGAGGATGCCACCGCGCCGACTCGCGACCTCGAGCTGGAAACCCTGATGGGTGTCCTGGACGGCGAAATCCTGATTCAGATGCATTGCTACCGTGCTGACCAGATGGCTCAAGTCATCGATATGTCAGAGGAGTTTGGGTATCAGGTCACGACGTTCCACCACGCTGTCGAAGCTTATAAAATTCCCGACCTTCTGGCCGAGAACGGCGCTTGCGCCGCTGTCTGGGCCGATTGGGGCGGCTTCAAGATGGAAGCCTATGACGCCATTCGCGAGAACCTCGCCCTGACCCATGCCAATGGGGCCTGCGCGATGATCCACTCGGACAGCGATATGGGTATCCAGCGCCTTAATCAGGAAGTCGCCAAGGCGCTTGGCGATGGTCGCCGTGCCGGCCTTGAGATTTCCGATGGCGAGGCCTGGGCCTGGCTGTCCTCGAACCCCGCGCAGGCGTTGGGTATCGCGGACGAAACCGGCAGCCTGCAAACCGGTCTGCGGGCCGATGTCGTTCTGTGGTCTGGCAATCCCTATTCCACTTACACACGGGCCGACCAGGTCTGGATCGATGGCGCGCTGAGTTTTGACCGGCGTGACGAAGACCAGCAGCCGGTCCGCGACTTCATGCTCGGCCAACCGGGTGAAGGAGAACAATGATGAAAGCGATCCTTCCCGCGCTCGCCCTGGCCCTTGCCAGCACGGCGCCAAGCCTCGCCCAGACCTATGCCGTCACCAATGGCCGCGTGGTCACCAACTCGGTTCAGGGCATCATCGCCGATGGCACCGTTTTGATCCGCGATGGCAGCATTGTTGCGGTTGGCGCTGATGTGACCATCCCGGACGGTACCGAAGTTATCGATGCCGATGGGGGCTGGATCACGCCAGGCCTGTTCGCACCCTTCACCCAGATCGGCTTGATTGAAGTCGCTCTTGAAGGCTCCACGACCGATGCGGGCGCGAATGACTCGCCCTATTCCGTCGCACTGGATGTCACCGACGGGTTTAACCCGGCCGGAACGCACATCGCGTCGACCCGCATGCGCGGCGTAACCCGGGCCGCCATCTATCCCTCGACCGGCCACAACATCTTTGCTGGTCAGGGCGGTCTGGTGAGTACGAGCGGTGATTCCGACTCGGTGTTCGAGAGTGGCAGCTTTGTCTATGCAGACCTCAGCCAGTCCGGGGCCTCGACAGCCGGCGGTTCCCGCCCGGCCGCCTGGGCCTATCTGGAGGCCGCCTTCAATGATGCGCGCGGCTATCCGGGGCGGTTCTCGGCCGACCATGAGGGCGATGCACTCAATCGCTTCGACGCCCAGGCCTTTTTGCCTGTGGTGCGGGGACGCGTTCCGCTCGTTCTGAACATTGATCGAGCAGCCGATTTGCGCCGGGCGATCCGCTTCCAGGCGGAAAACGCCCCGGTCCAGATCATGATCGAGGGTGGTGCCGAAGCCTGGCTCGTCGCGGATGAGCTGGCCGCGGCCGGAATTCCGATTCTGCTGGACCCGCTACGCAATCTCCCCGCCTCATTCGATGAGATCGCCGCGACGCTAGACGGTGCTCAGCGCCTGCATGCAGCCGGTGTAACCGTGGCCTACACCACGTTGACCTCGGACGGGTATTACAATGCCCGCCTGATCACCCAGCACGCCGGCAATGCTGTCGCCAACGGCGTGGCCTGGGATCAGGCCTTCCGGTCGATCACACTTACCCCGGCGGAAATCTACGGCGTGGGCGACCGCTATGGCGCCCTGGCGAATGGCTATGCCGGCGATGTCGTCGTCTGGGACGGGGACCCGCTGGAGGTGATGAGCTCACCGACGGCGGTCCTGATCGATGGCGAAATGACGGAGATGGATTCGCGGCAGACGCGCCTTCTGAACCGTTACATCAATATCACGGACGAGACGCCATTCGCCTATCGGCGTTAGGGGATCAGCCTTGTTGCGTTGACTCGCAGCGGCGCCCCCGTATTTTGCGCTCACCAAGCGGCCGCGCCACTACGGCGCGGCCGTACCGTATTTAGGTCAAACCAAAGGACGCCATGACGTTCGCAGATCTGGGTCTGAGCCCAAAACTACTCGAAGCCATCCAGAAGGCTGGCTATAGCGAACCGACCCCGATCCAGGCCGGTGCCATTCCTCCCGCGCTTGCCGGGAAAGACGTGCTTGGCATTGCCCAGACGGGCACCGGGAAAACTGCGTCCTTTACCCTGCCCCTTATCGAGCGTCTGTCCCGTGGCCGCGCCAAGGCCCGGATGCCGCGCTCGCTTATCATTGCCCCGACCCGCGAGCTCGCCGCCCAGTGCGCCGAGAATTTCGAGACTTATTCCGAGGGCCAGAAACTCTCCATGGCGTTGCTGATCGGCGGCGTTGCCTTTGGACCGCAAGAGGCAATTCTCAACAAGGGCGCGGATGTCCTGATCGCCACACCGGGTCGCCTGCTCGACCATTTCGGGCGCGGCAAGCTGCTGATGACCGGCGTTCAGATGCTGGTTGTCGACGAGGCTGACCGTATGCTCGACATGGGTTTCATCCCGGATCTCGAGAAAATCTTCTCGCTGGTACCGCCGCCACCGCGTCGTCAGACTCTCTTCTTCTCGGCCACCATGCCAAAGGAAATCCAGAGCCTGGTTGATCGCTTTCTGCGCGACCCGGAACGGGTGGAAGTTTCGCGCCCGGCGACCGCATCCACCAATATCACCCAGCTCATGATCAAGCTGGGTGACAACTCGGCCAAGGCCAAGCGCGCCGCCCTGCGCCTCGCCATGTCCCGTGATGGCGTGAAAAACGGCATCATTTTCTCGAATCGCAAGCGCGACGTCGACATCGTCGCCCGCTCCCTGCAACGCCATGGCTTCTCGGCCGCTCCGATCCACGGCGATCTGGACCAGTCGGCCCGAACCGCAACCCTCGCCAGTTTCAAGTCCGGCGAATTGCGTTTCCTGGTGGCCAGTGATGTCGCAGCGCGCGGTCTGGACATTCCCGATGTCAGTCACGTCTTCAATTACGACATGCCGCACCATGCCGATGATTATGTGCATCGCATCGGCCGGACCGGGCGCGCGGGCAAATCCGGCGAGTCGATCACGATCTTCGTGCCGGGTGATGAGAAATCCCTGGCGGCCGTCCTCAAGCTGATCCAGGTCGAAATCCCTGAACTGGTTCTCGACGGCATGGGCACCGCAATGGCTGATGCCGGTGTCTCTAGCGGCAGATCACGGCGGTCCGTGCCGAAGAGTGGTGGCAGTTCGTCGTCATCCAAAAGCGAATCCACACGCTCACGCTCGCGCAAGCCGCGCCGCTCCGAGGCGCCGGGCGACGAAGCGCCCACCAGCGCGGCATCGGCGGTTCAAAAAGCCGTCGCAGCGGTAGAAGAAAAGCAGAAAGAACCCGCCAAACAGGCTCAACCCGAACAGGTGGTCACCGAGAAGGCCGAAGCCGGAAAGCGCGAGGCGCAACCCGAAGCACCGCGTCGAGGCGGACGGAAGTCAGGCTCCAAACGGGATCGCAGCCAGGACAATGACCGGTCTGTGGTGGGATTTGGCGACCACGTTCCAAGCTTCATGAATGCCGATCGCTGACCTCTGCCGACCCAATCGCAACGAATGGCCGCAAAATCAGTAAAAGCAACTCATACGCTATAAGCCATTTTTACTACTTCTTTCCCTTTGCCGGTTAGGGTCACCCCAATCCGAAGAGCGAAGTCATTCGCGTCGGCAGGGAAGGACTTTCTGGTGAACGGTCGACTGCTTGGAAATGAAGGTCGTGAGTTCGCGCTCAAGGCGTTGGATCTCATGGATCAGTTCGGCATCGCGCCGACACCCGAAAACTATGCGGTCTGGGTCTGTTTCGCCAGTGATACCAATCCGGAACTTTGCGAGACCCTGAAAGGTCACATCCAGTCCGGCGACACCTTCTCGGAAACGATCAATACCGAACTCTTCGAACAGTATTTCCAGTGGAAAGCCATTCAGGACGCGATTCTGGAGAGCGGCGGCGCGATGTGTCGCGAGTTGGGCGCCGTGCAGCAGACGCTGCAAGCCGCCGAGCGGGACACCGCGGCCTATGGCAAGGCACTTGAGGGCGCCAGCCACGAACTGGTTGCCAGCCCGGATGCCCCGGGCATGAAGAAACTCGTTGAAAGTCTGGTCTCGGCCACCGCCCGGATGCAACGCCGCAGTCAAGCGCTCGAGGATCGCCTTCAGGCGACCTCCAACGAAGTGACGCAGCTGCGCTCGAATCTGGAAAAGGTTCGCGAGGAGGCCATGACCGATGCTCTCACCGGTATCGCCAATCGCAAACGCTTCGACGAAAGCCTCCGCCGTGCACGCCGCGACTCGGAAACCAAGAAACAGCCGCTCAGCCTGATCCTGTGCGACATCGACTTCTTCAAGCGCTTCAATGATACTTGGGGCCATCAGACGGGCGACCAGATCATCCGTTTCGTAGCGGGTTGCCTGACCCGGCATGCCGGCGAGGGTCATCTCGTGGCCCGCTATGGCGGCGAGGAATTCGGTATTGTGATGCCAAATACCGCTCCCAATGTTGCTGAACAGGTTGCCGAGAAAATCCGCAAGACTGTCGAATCCAAGAAATTGCTTCGCAAGTCCACCAATGAGGACCTCGGCAATATCACGGTCTCGCTCGGCATCGCGACGTATCAGGACGGCGAGTCGATTGAGGATCTGATCGAGCGGTCCGACTCGAACCTCTACCGCTCCAAGACCGAGGGCCGTAATCGCACGACCGTCGATGATGGACGGGCGAGTTCACGCAGCGCCGCCTGACCCCGCGCCAGTCACATGTTCGACATTCTGCATCAGGCCGCCTCTCGAGGCGGCCTGATCATGTCAGCTCTCCGCTGGTGGCGGCGTGGCCTTGAAACTGGGACGCGCTTCCCATGCCTCCAGCAATGCCGTCAGGTGCGGCCGCCCGCTGCGCCAGCCGCTCTCGGGATAGCGAAAATCCATGTATGACAGCGCCACCGCCATGGTCAATGGCCCCTGGGCAAGCGGCGCGTCCAGATCACCAATCAGAGTTTCGATCTCATCGATAGCGCGCATGATTCCGCGCTCGCGGCGCTGGATCCAGAAGTCTGACTGGATACCCTCATCACGCACCATTTCCACGCGGCGTGCGACGGTCAGGTCGAGCAAACCATTGCCGAGCGCCTCGAGGCGACGGTCATTCCAGTCCCGCGGCCACGGCTCACCGGCCCGCTCACACAGATAATCGGCAATCAGCGCGCTCTCGGTGAAGGCCTGCCCGTCATCCAGTACCAGACACGGCACACGGCCGAGCGGATTAGCCTGGATCAAGGCCGGATCATCGTCAAAGGGATGGGATTCCAGCTCTTCCACCTCGTCCGCCAAACCCAGTTCATGCACCATGACGCGGCATTTGCGTGAATAGGGCGAGGTGGTCGAGATGATGAGTTTCATGGTCGGTCAGACTTCCTTGACAGGAATGATCGTCACGCTTTCCCCACATCCACATGCGTCGGTCTGGTTGGGATTGTTGAAAACGAATTTCGCATGAAGCGGGGTAATTTCATAGTCGATCTGCGTTCCGAGCAGGAATAACAGCGCCTTCGACTCCAGCACAATCTCGACGCCATGGTCTTCAACGCGCTCGTCCAGCGGACCAGGCGCCTCGACATAGGCCATCTCGTATTCCATGCCGGCACACCCGCCATTCTTGACACCGACCCGCAGGAAGCCGGCACCGCGCTGGGCCATCAGCCCCTTCACACGCTCGGCCGCCGCTTCGGTCAGGCTCACTGCCTTGGGTCGTTCACGTACAGCCATTTCGGCCTCCTAGAACATGTTCAGCGCGAGGCGCGCTTCATCAGACATGCGATCGGGCGTCCAGGGTGGCTCGAAAGTGAGATTCACCAGCGCACGATCAACGCCGTCGACCTTTTCCACCGCTTCCTGGACCCAGCCCGGCATCTCGCCCGCGACCGGGCAACCCGGCGCCGTGAGCGACATCTGGACCTTCAAGGTCCTGTCATCTTCCAGATCGACCTTGTAGATCAGGCCAAGCTCGTAGATATCGACCGGGATTTCCGGATCGTAGACGCTCTTGAGCGCTTCGACGACGGCATCGGTGATACGCGCCAGTTCGTCAGCCGGTATGGCACCAGTGCCGTCAGCCGGGCGACTTTCGGTCGTAATTGCGCTCGCGGGCACCGGCTCGGCGGGGGCAGACAGGTCGATCACGTCACGGTTGATTTGCTCGGTCATGGTCATCCCTAGATGAGGAAGTCGCGGGCCTTTTTCAATGCGTCGACAAACGCATCGGCCTCTTCAATGGTGTTGTAGATGGCGAAACTGGCCCGTGCGGTTGAGCTCACGCCCATGCGACGCATCAGGGGTTGGGCACAATGATGCCCGGCCCGAACCGCAACGCCGTACTTGTCGAGGATCTGAGCTACATCATGAGGATGGGCGCCATCCACGGTGAAGGAGATGATCGCGCCCTTGTCCTGGGCCGTTCCGACAACTCTCAGGCCGTCAATATCGGCCAGACCGGTCATGGCCCTGTCCATCAGCGTCCGCTCATGCTCCAGCACCGCCATGCGGTTATGCCGCTCAAGCCAGCGGATGGCAGCGCCTAGGCCGATCGCATCGGCAATGGCCGGCGTGCCGGCCTCGAACTTGTGCGGGACATCGGCGAAGGTCACCCGGTCCTCGAACACGTCGGCAATCATCTCGCCGCCGCCCATATAGGGCGGCAGACGGTCCAGCCAGTCGCCCTTGGCATAGAGCGCCCCGATGCCGGACGGGCCATACAGCTTGTGTCCGGTGAAGACGAAGAAGTCACAATCAAGCGCTCGGACATCCACCGGCAGGTGGACCGCCGATTGCGACCCATCAAGCAGGACCGGCACGTCGTGAGCTTTTGCAATCTCCATGATCCGGGCAGCGTCATTCACCGTGCCCAGGACATTGGACATATGGGTGATGGCGATCAGCTTGGTCTTATCATTAACCATACCTGCCAGTTGTGGATAATCCAGCTCACCGGAATCGTTTACAGGTGCCCACCGCAGAATAAGCCCTTTGGAATCAGATAGAAGGCGCCAAGGCACGATATTGGAGTGATGCTCCATCTGCGAGATGATGATTTCATCGCCCGCCTCCAGCATCTGGCCGAAAGAGTGGGCAATCAGATTGATCGCCTCGGTCGAGCCGCGGGTAAAGACAATCTCCTCGGTCCGCTTCGCATTGAGAAAACGTCGGACATCTTCGCGCGACTTCTCGAACTCTTCGGTCGTCTCATTGGCCAGGGTGTGGAGCCCGCGATGCACATTGGCGTAAGAGGCCCGATAGACACCGGCCACGCTCTCGATCACGAATTCCGGCTTCTGGGCCGATGCCGCATTGTCGAGATAGCATAACGGATAGCCGTTGATTTCCCGCTGCAGGATCGGGAACTCGGCCCGGATGGCCTCGATATTCAGGGGCGCCGTGATGGCAGTCTGGGCGGTCATGACACGGCTCCCAGGCGGGCGCGCAGGATCGACTTGAGTTCCTCGCGCAAGGTTTCATCGCTGACCTGGTCCAGAGGCTCGGCCAGGTAGCTCTCGATCAGCAGGGCCCGGGCCTTGGCTTCGGGCAGACCGCGCTGACGCATGTAGAAGAGTGCGGTCTCGTCCAGCGTACCAAGCGCATTGCCGTGCGCGCACTGGACATCGTCGGCATAGATTTCCAGCTCCGGCTTGGCATCGATTTCGGCCTTCTCGCCGAGCATGAGGGCCCGGTGGGTCATCCGCGCATCGGTCTGCTGGGCAATGCGGTCGACGATGAATTTGCCCTGGAAAACCCCGTGGCCGCCCGAGGCAACAGCGCCTTTGACGAGCTGCCGGGTCTGGCAGCCCGGACCGGCGTGGTGGACAACCGTTGTACTGTCCGCATGCCGTCCGGCCGCGAGGACGTAGGCGCCGCCCATGTCGATGCGGGCGCCCTGCCCCGGATGGGTCACATGGGTCTCATTGCGCGAAAGACGAGCGCCGGTATCAACCATCGTCTGGTTGAGTGTCGCATCTTCGGCCAGCTCGATTTCAGCGGAACCGACAAAGATCGCATCGGCGTCATGATCCGTGATCACAACACGGTCGAGTCTGGCACCGGCTTCAACGCGAATGACCATGTGCCAATTGCCGAGCGACCCGGCTGCCCCCGCCAATCTCTCCACAAGCGTCACAGATACGCCTGCCGGCACTACCAGGGCTGCATCGGCTGCACTCGCGCCGGCCGACGCGGCAACCGCCAATTCGATACGATCGCCATCCTTGACGTTGGCGAGTTTATCAAGCCCGGTCACATCAAGGCGACCGGCACCGCTGACATCATTCGCGGCCCGCCTCAGATCGGACCATTTCCAGAATTCATTGCGGCGTGTCGGCAAGCCATCACGCTGAGTCGCCTCGCGCAATTGCGCACGCCAGCCGGTCGCGCCGTCGAGCGCGTCGATCAGTGCCTGTTCGGCCGCGGTATGGGTGAGCGTCGCGGTCATGCCTCAGGCCGCCTCGCCGAGATATTTGTCATAGCCCTCAGCCTCGAGCTCGCGCGCAAGTTCCGGACCACCGGATTTGACGATCCGGCCATCGGCCATGACGTGGACGACGTCTGGCGTGATGTGGTCGAGCAGACGCTGATAGTGAGTGATGACCAACATGCCCCGCTCGGGCGAGCGCAGCGCGTTGACGCCATCGGACACGATCTTGAGGGCATCGATATCAAGGCCACTATCGGTCTCGTCGAGGATCAGGAATTTCGGTTCCAGGACAAGAGCCTGCAGGATCTCCATCCGCTTCTTCTCGCCCCCGGAGAAGCCGACATTCACGGCCCGCTTGAGCATGTCCATGGACACGTTGAGCTGTTTGGCCTTCTCACGGATCAGCTTCATGAATTCCGGCGCCGAGACCTCTTCCTCGCCGCGCGTGGCACGCTGCGCGTTGAGGGCTTCCTTGAGGAAGGTGATGGTCGGAACACCTGGAATTTCAACGGGATACTGGAAAGAGAGATAAAGGCCGAGGGCGGCCCGTTCTTCCGGCTCCAACGCTGCCAGGTCCTCGCCGGCAAAATGCATGTTGCCACCAGTGACCTCATAGCCGTCACGACCGGTCAGGACATAGGACAGGGTCGATTTGCCGGACCCGTTGGGCCCCATGATCGCATGGACCTCGCCAGCCGGCACGTCGAGCGAGAGACCCTTCAGAATGGCCTTCTCCTCGCCATCCTGGGTTTCGACTTTGCATTTTAGGTCGTTGATCTTCAGCATCTTCGTCTCGTTCTTCTTGTCATCGTGTCAGGTGTTTTCAATCGGCGTTGCAATAACGCGCGGTGGCTTCGTCGAGGGTCAGTCCGACCAAGGCCAGGCCGCCCTCCCAGTCATTGACCGAGCAGCTGTTTTCAGCGAGGTGGGTCGAGACACTGAAAACACCCAGTAACCGGTTCTCACGGGCGACGTAGTAAGTCGTTTCCCACTCGGCCGCGCTGGACCGTGCGGGGACAGACATCAGGCCGTCGCCTTCGGGATCGATACCGATCCCGTTGATGCTGCCGGCGGACACAAAGCCCGCTTCGCCTTGCAGCCAGACGTGGGATCTTGTGTTCACATTGCCGGTCTCCTGCGGCAGCAGAAGGTCAAAGTCACTGTCGCCATCAATGTCTTCGGCACTTGGATGCAGGAAGCTCGACCCGAGCGTGTCTTCGAACGTCTGGGAAAAACCGTCGGCGCGTTGGAAATCAAGCTCTGCGCGCTCAACCGGGTCGCCCCACTCGTCCATGCCGCCGGGTGTCACGCGCACGACAACCAGACCATTCCCGAGTGGCAAGACACAGTTCTGATGCGCTCCGTCAAACTCCACCTGGTCACACTCGGGCAAGCTCTCGTCGACACTCGGAGTTCCATCGGGGCCAGACTTCGACAGTGTAATCCCGGCGGCCAAGCCGCCCAGCGCCAGAACAGCAATGGCGTTAGCAAAAACAGTCATCTCAATCCTCCCCATCCCAGTAATCGACTGGCTCGGCGGCGAAGGCTCTGTGGCGGAAAGTCGGCTCATCGCCATCGATCTCGGACCAGCGCACCGCGCCAACCTTGTTTGAATCCGGATACTCGACCACATCGACCGGCTGCATCGTCGAAACACAGATGTATTTCAGGTCGGTAGCGCCGGTATTGAGCAATTGGTGCGCGACATCGCGGCCACCCGTTGGCGCGGCCAGGACATGTCCGGCGCGCACGGCATGACGATCCTCGCCAAAACGATAAGTGCCCTCGCCCTCAAGTATGATGACCGCTTCCTCGATGGCGTGGTGATTGTGATAGGGGAAGGCCGTCTTACCCGGCGGAACAACGGCCAGCGAACAGCCCAGTTGCTGCAGACCTATCAACGGCCCGAGGCGCGCAAAATCGACCGAGAACTTGTCGCCATGCGCCATGGTTTCCAGGGGCGCGTCATTGATATGGGTGACGGGGGACTTCACTAGCCCACACTCCCCTCAAGCGAGACCTTCAGCAGGGCTTGCGCCTCGACCGCGAATTCCATCGGCAATTGCTGCAACACATCTCGCACGAAGCCATTGACAAGCAGCGCCGTCGCCGCCTCCTCGCCCAACCCGCGCTGGCGGGCGTAGAAGAGCTGGTCTTCGGAGAGTTTGGTGGTGGTTGCCTCGTGTTCGAGAACAGCCTTCGGCGTCTTGCACTCGACATAGGGCACGGTGTGGGCGCCGCACTGATCACCGATCAGCAGGCTGTCGCACTGGGTGAAATTTCGTGCGCCCTCGGCCTTGGCATGGACCGAGACCAGACCGCGATAGGTCTGGTCGGAGCGTCCGGCGGAAATGCCCTTGGAGATGACACGGCTGGTCGAGCCCTTGCCCAGATGGATCATCTTGGTGCCGGTATCGGCCTGCTGACGACCATTGGTGACCGCGATCGAATAGAATTCACCGCGCGAATTCTCGCCGCGCAGAATGCAGGACGGATACTTCCAGGTGATGGCGGAACCGGTCTCGACCTGGGTCCAGGAAATCTTCGAATTCTTGCCGCGGCAATCGCCACGCTTGGTGACGAAATTATAGACCCCACCCTTGCCGTTCTCGTCGCCCGGCCACCAGTTCTGGACGGTCGAGTATTTGATCTCCGCGTCATCGAGGGCAACCAGTTCCACCACGGCGGCGTGGAGCTGGTTCTCGTCGCGCATCGGCGCCGTGCAACCTTCCAGGTAGGAGACGTAGGCGCCCTTGTCGGCGATGATCAGCGTGCGCTCGAACTGGCCGGTGCCTTGCGCATTCATGCGGAAATAGGTCGACAGCTCCATCGGGCATCGCACGCCCGGCGGAACATAGACAAAGGAGCCATCCGAGAAGACGGCGGTATTGAGCGTGGCGAAATAATTGTCTGATGCTGGCACGACCGAACCGAGATATTTGCGCACGAGGTCGGGATGATCCCGCAGCGCTTCGGAGATCGAGCAGAAAATCACACCGGCCTTGGCCAGTTCAGCCTTGAATGTCGTAACCACCGACACGCTGTCGAAAACCGCGTCAACTGCGACGCGATTCTCCGACCCCTTCACGCCCAGCAGAACCTCCTGCTCCTTGAGCGGAATACCCAGCTTGGCAAAGTCAGCAAGGATTTCCTCGGGGACATCATCAATACTGTCATACTTCGCGCCGGCCTTGGGCTCGGCGTAATAGTGAATGTCCTGATAGTCGATCTTGGGATAATCGACCTTGGCCCATTCCGGTTCTTTCAGGGCCATAAAGCGCTCAAGGGCTTCCAGGCGCCATTTCAGCATCCAGTCCGGCTCATCCTTCTTGCCCGAGATGAGACGCACGGTCTCCTCGTTCAGCCCCTTGGGAGCGAGGTCTTGCTCGATATCCGTCGTGAAGCCGTACTTATACTTGTCGGCCTCAAGATTGCGAACGTCTTCAATGGTTTCCTTGACCGCAGCCATGATATCCTACCGCCTCTTCAGGCACTTGCTTTGAGTGTCGGGGAAATACGCGCGCGCGCCGCCGACCAAGCGTCGACGAAGGCGTCTGCATCATCCGGTTTCGAATTCCAACCCAGGCTTACACGCACGAAGCCCTGCGAGGCCGCTTCGGGCAGGCCCAGCACCGTGCCGACCTTCGAGCCCTTCGCGCTTCCCGAGGAACACGCGGAGCCCGCACTGATCGCCACACCGGCGAGGTCCAGCGCCATGACCTGGGTTGCGCCCGGCCAGCCGGGTTGGCTCATACCCAGCGTATTGGGCAGGCGCGGTACATTCGCGCCGATCTCGATCAGGTCCGGCGACGCAGCCTTCAGAGCCGCAGCCATACGATCACGGGCCTCACCCAGCCTGGCAAAGGCGTCGAGGTCAGAAACCGCCTCCTCGAGCGCGATCGCAAGACCGACAATGCCAGCGACATTGAGGGTGCCGGCGCGACGCCCCTTCTCCTGGCCACCACCATGATGATGCCGCGCCATCGGGGCGTCGCAGGAGGCCAGCAAGGCGCCGACGCCCTGGGGGCCGCCGAATTTATGGGCAGAGATCGCCATGTAGTCACAGCCCAAACCGGCGAAATCGACGGCAATCTTGCCGACCGCCTGGATCGCATCAACCACGCTCAGCCCACCGGCCTGGCGTAGCCGTGCCGTCGCCTCGGCAACGGGTTGGATCGTGCCGATCTCATTGCTGGCAAGCATCATGGCGAGAAGTGGCCTGCCGTCGGCCGGCGTCCAGCGCGACAGGCGCGCCTCAAGCCAGGACATCTCCACGACGCCCTGATCATTCACCGGCCAAATCTCGACCGAACAGCCGGTGACCACCGCAGTCGCCGCGACGGCTTCATGCTCGATCGCCGTAACGATGATCGTCCCGATCTCGCCAGCGCTCAGGGCCGCATGGATCGCCAGGTTCAGGGCCTCGGTACCGCCGGAGGTGAAGACGATATCCTCGGGCCTTGCGCACAACGCCTTGCCGACCTGACGCCGCGCCGTCTCGACACGCGCGAGCGCAGCTTGCCCGTCGGCGTGCACGGAGGACGGATTGCCGACACGGGTCATCACGTCGGTCATCGCCGAAACCACGCTCGGTCGCACGGTCGTGGTCGCATTATGATCAAGATAGATACGGCTCATGTCTATTCAGCGGCATGAATATCGTTGGAGACGCGTCCAGCGCGCAGATTTCCGCCCGGTCGCTCGATCCGCCCCACGGCACCGGACGCCGCCCCGAACAGGCGACGTTCAAGAACATCTTCCAGCGTGATCGACGACAGGAAGAGATAGATGTGCCGCCCGAGCTCATCCCAAAGATCATGCGTGATGCAACGGCGGCCATCGCTGAGACAGCCCTTGGCCTCCGAACACCGCGTGGCGCGCAGGGGCTCGTCGACCGCCAGGATGATGTCCGAGATCCGGATTTCGGTCGGCAAGCGACTCAGCTTGTAGCCACCGCCCGGCCCGCGCACTGAGGACACGATGTCGGCCCGGCGCAGCTTGGCAAAAAGCTGTTCGAGATAGGAGAGCGAGATGGATTGTCGTGACGCGATATCACTTAGCGTCACCGGACCGCTGTCGGCGGCATCCGCCAGGTCGGCCATGGCCATCACCGCGTAGCGCCCTTTTGTGCTCAGCTTCATGCGTTTACCTCCTTAAACACTCGCATCCGGCAGGCCGATCATGCTAAGACCCGCCTTTCCGGAAGGGGGGGCGGCCTCGATACGAGTGTTGCTGGTCCAATATCCGAGTGAATTAGTCAAGAATATGGGCGCGCTCTTGTGCACTTTCAACGGGCGATTTGCCGCATACTCACACGACACTGACATCAAGACCCAAAAAGGCGAGACTGAATGCCTGATGTGATCATTCCCGGCCCGGCCGGACGGCTTGAAGGGCGCTATAGCCCGAGCGAAGACGCAACAGCCCCGATTGCCCTGATCCTGCACGCCCATCCGCTGGGTGGCGGGAATATGGAAAACCCCTCAGTGGACATGATGTACGACGTGTTCCGCAAGCGGGGCTTCGCGACCCTGCGCTTCAATTTCCGCGGCGTTGGCCGGTCCCAGGGCAGCTATGACCAGGGGCTCGGCGAGTTGTCCGATGCCGCCACGGTTCTGGACTGGGTTCAGGGTTATAACCAAGGTGCGCGCTTTTGTTGGGTCGCCGGGCATTCCTTCGGGGCCTGGGTGGGCATGCAACTCTTGATGCGTCGTCCGGAGATCGCCGGCTTCATTTCGGTCGCCCCGCCGACGAATATGTACGACTTCACTTTCCTGGCGCCTTGCCCGGCTTCCGGCATCATCGTTCATGGCTCGGCCGACAAGATTGTGCCGCCCGATGATGTCGAGCGTGTGATGTCAAAGGTCCGCGTGCAGAAGGGTATCGAAATCACGACCGAGGTCGTGCCCGACGCCAATCACCTGTTCTCCGAACATCTGGAAATCCTGGAAAAGCACATCGAGACCTATCTCGACGACCGCCTGCCGCTGGTGGAAAAGGAGCGCTCCGAGCGCACAATCACTGGCAAACGCTGAGACGTCTGCAGAGCGAAGACAAGCAAAAGCCCCGGCCAATCGGTCGGGGCTTTTTTCATTCGTCGGAGTCAATTCGGTCGGGCGATCCGGCCACCGCAGACCGGTTCGCGCGCGCCAGTGGTTGAGGGCAGCGAGGTCGGCAGGTTTTCTGCGACTCTTGCGGCTAGCCAGGCGAAGGCCTCTGCCTCCAGCAAATCCCCGCGCCAGCCGGCCGCCTCAACCGCTTCGGGCATGACACCCGCCGCGTCGCAAATCGCCGCCATCAATACAGGGTTGTGTCGACCACCACCGCCCACCAGTAGCCGCGCCGGGCGCCCCAGGGCATTGATGGCATCGGCCACCGTCCGGGCCGTGAAAGCCGTCAATGTCGCCGCGCCGTCCGCCGCCGAGAGCGACCGGACTGGGTCAAGCGTAAAGTCCCACCGGTCGAGAGACTTTGGCGGTGCCTGCTGGAAAAAAGCGTGCGTCAGCAATCTCTCAAGCGCTGCCTGGTCTACCGCGCCCCGCGCCGCGAGTTTGCCACCATCATCATAGGGTTGGCCGATCATGCGCTGGCACCACGCATCGATCAGGCCATTGGCCGGCCCCGTGTCAAAGGCAATCGGATCCGCATCCGACGCCAGCCAGGTAACATTCGCAACGCCACCCAGATTGAGGACAGCGAGCGGTCTCTCGAGGCCCGACTGGCGGGCCAGCGCATCATGATAGAGCGTGGCCAACGGCGCGCCTTGCCCACCTGCCGCCATATCGGCCGACCGGAAGTCGTGAACCACGGCAATGCCGGTGGCTCGCGCGAGGGCTGCCCCATCACCGATTTGCAGCGTCTGCCCGTTGCAGCCGGCTTGGGGTGCCCGATGCAGCACGGTCTGCCCGTGAAAGCCGATCAGGTCGATATCGGTGTTGGCAAGGCCGGCGGCATCCAGCACCCGCTGGACAGCCAGGCCATGCCTGAGCGTAAGCACGCGCTCCGCCGCCCCAAAATCCGGTACAGCGCCGTCGAATCCCCAGGCCAGGGCGCGATCGACAGCGTCCTGTAAAACGTCACGATCACTGGCGGAATAGGATTGGGTTTCACCCGGCCCGAAACGATTGACGCGCTCGCCATCGGTTTCGATCAGGGCCGCATCAATCCCGTCGAGCGATGTCCCGCTCATCAGACCGATGATCCGTTTCATGCAAGCCCCCTCTTTTCCCCGCCCGCCACTCGACCTAGAAGCGTCTTATCAGGAGAGACCTTCATGAGTGATTACAAGTCCGATCTCGTGCGCACGCTGGTCGAGCGCGGCTATTACAACGACGCGACCAATCTGGAGGGCCTGGACAAGGCGGCCCAGGACGGCGTTGTCACGGCTTATATCGGATTTGATGCAACGGCCTCCAGCCTGCATGTCGGATCGCTGGTCCAGATCATGATGCTGCGCCGCATTCAGCAAGCGGGGCACAAGCCGATCATCCTGATGGGGGGCGGCACGACAAAGATCGGTGACCCGTCCGGCAAGGACAAGACGCGTTCCATGCTGGATGATGCGGCGATCGCGGCCAATATCGAGGGCATTCTCAAGCCTTTCCGGCCGCTGATGACGATCGGCGACGGACCGACCGATGCCCTGGTCGTCAACAATGACGAATGGCTGTCGGGTTTCGGCTATCTGGAATTCCTGCGCAAATTCGGCCCTCATTTCACGATCAATCGCATGATGACGTTCGACTCGGTGAAGCTGAGACTCGAGCGCGAACAGCCGCTGACCTTCCTCGAATTCAACTACATGCTCCTCCAGGCCGTTGATTTCCTCGAACTGAATCGACGCTATGGCTGCACGCTGCAGCTCGGCGGGGGCGATCAGTGGGGCAATATCGTCAATGGCGTCGAGCTCTGTCGCCGGGTCGACCAGAAAGAGGTTTTCGGCTTCACGACGCCGCTAATCACTACCGCTTCCGGCGCCAAGATGGGCAAGACCGCCGAGGGTGCTGTCTGGCTGAATGATGATCTGAAGAGCCCGTACGAGTACTGGCAGTTCTGGCGCAATACAGAGGACGCCGATGTCGGGCGCTTCCTGCGTCTTTTCACCGATGTGGAGCTGGGCGAGATCGCCCGCCTTGAAGCCCTTGAGGGCGCCGAGATCAACCAGGCCAAAATCCGTCTGGCCAATGAGGCTACCACCTTGCTGCATGGAGCCGAGGCTGCCCGAGCGGCCGAGCAGACCGCTCAACAGACCTTCGCCCTGGGTGGGGCAGGTGCAGCCTTGCCAACGATCGCCTTCGACGGGCTGGAAACAGGTGAAGTGACACTGATGAGTCTCTTCATCGCCGCCGAGCTGGCAGCCTCGAATGGCGAGTT
Source organism: Maricaulis maris (assembly GCF_049116555.1). GTDB lineage: Bacteria > Pseudomonadota > Alphaproteobacteria > Caulobacterales > Maricaulaceae > Maricaulis > Maricaulis maris_C. Next base: position 309,409 of record NZ_JAGDYT010000004.1, read on the forward strand.
GCGGCGCCATGTGAAAGCCGGGGCAGCCAAGGTCAACGACCAGCCGCTGACCGATCCCTACGCCAAGGCCAGCGCCGACGATCTGGTTGATGGGGCGATCAAGCTGTCGATCGGCAAGAAGCGTCACGCCCTCGCCAAGCCCAGCTAATTGTCGTTATCCGCCCCGGGTTCATCGACCGGTTCGAGATGTAGCTGCGGTTCGTTCGCGACTGTTACCGGGGGGCCCGCTTCAGCCGGTTCCGGTCCGGGTATCACGGGCGCATTCTCCCGCTCGCGGGCGGCCCGTTCGGCGGCCGTGCCCTCGAACATCCGGCGCAAAACGCCCGGCGCAAGGGCGGAGAGCGGATTGGCAAAGACGGTCAGGCTGTCGAAGGGCCCTTCGACCGAATAGGTAATCCCGATCACCCCTTCACCAGGGCGCGAGACCAGAACCTCACCGATCAATGGCACACCGCCAAACAGTGAGTTGATGACGTAGGACGGTGCCAGATTGCCGTCGATCGCGGCAAGACTGCCGGCGAAATCGACTGTGCCGGAGGCGGTCACACCCAGGGCGCTGCCCCGAGCCCGGGCATCGCCAATCGTCAACAGACCTGATTCCCAGGCTATATCCGCATCGACCGCGTCGAAACTGATGCCCTCGCCATTCAACAAGGCGCCCAACCCCTGGAAGGACCCCGCGGCCAGGATGCGCGCCAGTACTGGCACCTGGACCAGCGTCAGGTCCCGAATCTCGACCCGGGCCGTCAACGGGCCCTGTATTCCCAGGGGCGGTGCGCTGCCGAGTACTGACACAAGCCCGCCCCGCGCATACCCTTCAATGCCAATAAGGGCGGACAAGCGCTCCAGAGACTGGGCTTCGATACGGAAGTCGCGCGGCCCGCCAGGCTCGGTCGCGCCGAAGGACGCCTGGAAGGGTCCGTCCGTCGCATTGCCGGATATCGAAACCGCCCGAATGCCGGCTTCCTCGCTGCGCCAGATCAGATTGAACTGATCGAGTACGCTGTTCTCCGACAGTATCAGACGTCCAACATCGACCTGGAGCGATAGCGGCAGCGTGATCCCGCCCTCGCCGCCCATCGAGGTGAGGTGCGGCACGATCGTGCTGATATCGGCATACTGGCCGGTCAGACTCATGCGGAGGGGTTCGCCAACCTCATCAGCCGGCCGGATCCGGCCGGCGATGTCCATCAGGTCCGCGACGAAGATGCGGTCGGCTTCAATCTCACGCAGGGCTCCGTTCGCGGCGATCCGGGCCGAGGCCTCAAGGGCCGCGCCCTCCGCCTCCAGCCGAATGGCGTCGAGATCGAAACCGCCATCATCGGCCTGGGTAAGACTGAGCGTGGCCCGACCGGGGGCGCCTGCTTCCTTCGTCCAGACACCACCCGGCGCCTCGATCAGAGCATCGACCAGATCCGCCTCGATATCGACTGACCGGAATTCGAGACCATCTGAAACCGCTTCGGCCGCGATGCGGATCGACCCGTCCAGATAGCGACGCGCCGGCATGTTGAACCGGTCCAGCGTGCGGGCATTGATCGTCGCTTCCAGCCCGATCCGTGTCGAGGGTTCGGCATCAGGCAGGCCAAAGGTTTCGCGCCAATTGATCTGAACCGGGGCATCGAAGAGCCGCGCTGTCCCCCGCGCCTCAAGGCCCTCCTGGCTGGCAGTAATGACAACATCACCATCGCTCAGCGCATAGTCGGTACCGGGTATATCGAGCGAGGCATCGGTAAAACGCCCCTCGATGAAGAAAGGTATGTCCTCGGGGTCGACGTCGGTAAGCATGGCGCGGCGGATTTCGAACCGCATCTCGCCCTGACCACCAACCAGCGTCGGATCGAGACCATAGTCGGAGACCAGAAAGAGCGGATCCTCATCGATCAATGCGAGCAGATCCGCCGCCTCACCGCGCGCAACGCCACCATACCCCGCTATGGCGCCCTTGGGGTTGAGGCGAGGCATGTCGACGAATCCCTCACTGAGGGCGATTTCGCCGATCATCCCGCTTTCCATGGCAACTTCGAAGGCATTGCCATGCAGGACCGCCGAACCGCGCCCTTCGGTGATCGGCGTCATGGTCGAGATGTAGCGCACGTGAGCGTCTTCAAAATCGAAGCTGAGCCGCATGCGGTCATTGTCCATCCGCCCGGCCTCGATCGCGGCCGCGGGAAGATCCAGGTCGAACCGAGCATTGTAGAAGCGTCCGCCGAGAATGCCCTCGCTCACCCATTCGCGGGCGCCGTCCGCGAGTTCCACAGGCCAGTAGGCGAGTACGGTCTGCGGCTGGATGTCTCCGGCGATCGGCCCGGCCAGCTGCAGGTTGGGCAACCAGCTGCCGTCTTCGCCTTGCTGCAGCTGGAGACCACCACTCAATTCGGCGCGAATGGTGTCGACGACGACATCCAGTCGATCGAGGGTCAGGGCGAATTCGTCCAGGCGGACATCGCCCGACGCAGCCAGCAATTCCCACTGAGGCGCGCGCTCGAAGACCGGCCCCATATCGATAAAGCCCTCGCCGATGGCGAGTTCAAACCGAGCCCGCGTCGGCAAGACTCCGTCATACCTCCCTATCTCTGTCAGGCGACCTTCGACCGAGGCCGCAAACAGGTCAGAACGGACACGCCCGCTATGCAGGGTCATCACCGCCTCAACCGGGTCGAAGCTGGCATAGAGATTGGCACCCTCGAAGGCGTGTGTCTGGCCATCCACAAGGATTTGACCGGGTCCCACATCCATCTGAACAGATGCCGTGCGAATGCCGCTGTCACGTGTCGCATCAACAACCAGGCTCAGATTTATCGGCGCATCCAGTGCCCGAAGAGAGCTGGCCGGGCCGCTATCCGGCAGAATTCCAGCAGGAGACAAGCCCTCGAACCGCGCTTCCAGAAGAAGGCTTTCGAGATTGCTTCCGGCCCGCAGGCGCAGCGAGACAGGTGCAAATCCCGATGGTGTCGCCAGCCGACCCTCGATCTCCGCGAGGATGCGCGTATCGTCACGCTCGAAAACTACGCCCGCCGAATCGGCAAACCAGGCGAGGCCAACAACGTCATCAACCACACGGACTGCGGCATTGGAGACAATCACCCGCCGCAACCGTCCCAGCTGCGCGGGCGCAGCCGGACCTGACAGGATTTCGAACAGCGAGGCACTGTCATCACCGCCACGCTCCGGCAGGCGGGCGCTCGCCGCAACCCGCTCCACGCCGCCCAGTCCCGCACCTACGGCACCATCAGCCCGTCGCACGATGGAGACGGATCCGCCATCAATTGTGAGCTCAACCGGTTCGACCCGGCCAAAAATGAGTGCGTCGACCGCCAGCCCCGCCTCGATTCGCGGCGCGCGGGTTACCACTTCCCCCGAGGCCTCTGCCACTGTCACATCGGTCGCCATCATGACAATGGCGCGGGCCGAGGGATCAAAGCGGGCTTCCAGCGTTCCCAGGGCCACGACCTCGCCCTCGAACGCCGACGCCAACATGGCCTGGGCATCCTCGCGCAGAAAATCGAGCTCAACAGGCCCTGAGGATAGGCGCCAGAGGACGAATCCGATCGCAAAAATGGACAGCGCCAGCAAGGCCGCGACGGCCTCTAGCAGGTAGATCAACGTCCATTTGACGGATTTGCGCAGCATTCAGACCGGCCTTCCCGCAGTCCGAGCACTGGACGTGACGGCCCGGAGACGCACATTACACGCCGAGACCGGCCTTGCAGTCGAAACCAGACGGGGAAATGACATGAGTGAACTCAAAACCGGCGACCTTGCTCCGACTTTCAAACTGCCCGCCGACGGCGGAGAGACTATCGATCTGGCCGAGCTGCGCGGTCAGATCGTCGTGCTTTACATGTACCCCAAGGACAATACACCGGGTTGCACCACTGAGGCCCTCGATTTTACCGCTGCGGCAGACGCCTTTTCCGATGCCGGCGCCATTGTTATCGGCCTGTCCAAGGATAGCGTCAAAAAGCATGACAATTTCAAGGCCAAACATGGGTTGCAGGTGCGTCTCGCCTCCGACGAGGACAACGCCGTCATCGAAGCCTACGGGTCCTGGGTACTCAAGAAGCTCTATGGCCGCGAATATATGGGCATTGATCGCTCGACTTTCGTGATCGATCGTGACGGCCGCCTCGCTCGCATCTGGCACAAGGTGAGAGTGAAAGGCCATGTCGACGAGGTCCTCGAGGCCGTGCGCGCTCTTGGCTGACACCAACGATATCACCGCTCTGGCCCGCAGCGTCCTGGCGACCGGCGATCCGGTGGCCAAGACCGAGCGGGCCCATGAGGTTGCGCAGCACTGGCGCGCGGGTGAGAGCGCTGTGCCGGAAACGGCGCCCGCGCCAGATGATCAGCCCGCGCGGCCGGCTCACCCGGTTCTGGTCGCGCCGGGCGATGTGCCACGGCGTCGACTGAACACGGTTCCTGGTCGGATCGCCTTGCTGCATGCGGTCGCCCATATCGAGTTCAACGCCATCGACCTGGCCTTCGACATGGTGGCTCGCTTTGCCTGCGACATGGCGCTGGCGCCGGACGCCCGGCAATCCTTCATTGATGACTGGATCAGCGTCGGCGATGACGAGGCCCGCCATTTTCGCCTGATCACGGACAGGCTCGCCGAGCTTGATGCACGCTATGGCGATCTGCCCGCCCATAGTGGCCTGTGGGACGCAGCCATGGCGACCCGCGATTCGCTACCGGCCCGCCTCGCCGTCGCCCCACTTGTGCTGGAAGCGCGCGGGCTTGATGTGACACCCGGCATGATCAACCGGCTGGTCTCTGCCGGAGACACCATCAGTGCCGATTGTCTTCGCGTCATCTATGCAGAAGAAGTCGGCCATGTGGCTGCCGGCGCACGCTGGTTCAGGCATGTCGCCGCCCGCGCCGGACGCGATCCGGCCGACTGGTTCAAAACCCTTGTGCGACATCACTTCAGTAGCGGTCTGAAACCACCCTTCAATGCAGAAGCACGACTGCGGGCTGACTTGCCCCCGGAATTTTACCAAGACCTAACCTAGTCCGGCGCATCTCTTGCATCGCACTTGTTGATATTGGCCCCGGTTTTGTGTCACATGCTCGGCTTGGGGCTCGGGGCAATCGGAACAAAGCGGCGTACTGCATGTTCACTAGAGTTAAAGAAGCTGTTTGGGGAACGGCTCAGCGTTGGTTTCCGGACCGACAGATCTACCATCGCTCCGATGGGCAGGTCCGCTATTTTGCGATCTCCACAACCATACAGATTTCCGCACTTCTGAGTGCGTCAGTACTGGCTGGCTGGCTTTGTTTCTCGACCGTTTCGGTAGCCTTCCATGGCCAGGCGATGGCGGCGAAGGAAGACGAGATTGAGCGAGAGCGCCTCGAGTCGCACCGCCTCGTCGCCGAAGCACGCGCCACCGAGGCGACCGCCATATCGCTGATGGAATCGCGAATGGAGGAGTTTGACCGGACCGCCTACGAATTCCAGATGCGCCACGAGACCCTGCGTCAGCTCGTCGAGTTTGCCGAGCAATTGACCGGTCAGGAAATGGAACCCTCGCCGGCGCTCGCCGATGGACGGGTGCTGATGGCCGCGACCCCCGCCGACCCGACACCGCGTGAAGCCCGCGACCCGCTGGTCGCTATCGCCGCGACCGCGTCAGGTGAGCCGGAGGACCAGATCACCTTCCTCATGGGAGAACAGGACAGTGTCCTGGCCCAGGCAGAGGACGCGACCGAAGCGCGGCTGCAAAACTTGCGCGCGGTCCTGCGTCTCACCGGGCTGAACCTGGAAGATGTGATCGCGGACAATCGTGACACCACCGAAACGGGCGGCCCGTTCATTCCGATAACCGAGTCCGGCGCCTTCGCCTCGTCCTCGGTCAATATCGACCAGGCCTTCTCCAGCCGCATCGCCCGCATCGCGTCGCGTTTGCTGGAAGTTGAAGAGTTGGAAGACTTCGTCGAAGCGGGCCCGTTGGGCGAGCCGGTTGGCGACACTTATCGTCAAACCAGTGATTTCGGCGTGCGCATTGATCCGTTCAACGGCCGGCCGACTTCGCATCGCGGAATGGATTTCGCCGCCTACCGTCGCGCCCCGATCGAAGCGACAGGTCCGGGACGGGTCATTTACGCCGGCTGGCGGGGCGGCTATGGTCGCACGGTGGAGATTGATCATGGCTACGGCTTCGTGACGCGCTATGGGCATCTTCATGAAATCGACGTGCGGCGTGGTGATACAGTCGAACGCGGTCAGCGTATCGGGGGGATGGGGTCCACGGGACGCAGTACGGCCACGCACCTGCACTATGAAATCTGGTATAACGGATCGGCTATCGATCCTGAGCGTTTATTGAGAGCTGGCCAATATGTTCAACAAGGGTAACAAAGACTCTTCGTCTCCCGACACCGGTGCGTTCAGCGCCGCCCCGAAAAGGACCGCCATGAAATCGAAAGCCCCCTCCATTCTTTCCGGTGACCTCGTTCTGACCGGTACGATCGTTTCCGACGGTGAAATCCAGCTGGATGGCACGGTTGAGGGCGATGTGCGTGCGGGCTCGCTGATTATTGGCGAAGACGCCACCGTATCCGGCGAAGTCCAGGCAGAGACCGTGGTCATTCGTGGTCGTGTGACCGGCAGCGTTCGCGCTCGCCAGGTTCAACTCGCTTCAACGGCCCGTATCGAGGGCGATATCGTCCACGCCGCCCTGTCGGTGGAAAGTGGCGCCTTCTTCGATGGTCATTGCCGTCACTCGTCCGACCCGCTCAAGGATGGCGGTTCATCGAGCAAGCCGGCCGCCGCGAAGGATAACGGTGCCAAGTCCGAGCCGTCCGCGAAGGCCGACAGCAAACCCCCGGCCCCGGCCAAGGGCCAGGACCCGCTGGGTTCGCTTGAGCCGCCGGTCGCGAGCAAGTCAGGCTTCTAGTCGACTGCGACATCAATCAGGAAAACCGGCGCTCCAGTCGAGCGTCGGTTTTTTTGTGCCCGAAGCTCGCCGATAGCTCGCTCCGCAAACGCCCACTCTCAACAATCTGATATCATTCCGGATTCCCGGCCCAACCAAACCTTGTTGGGCGGCACGTTGAGCTTTGACAGACTGGTTTGTAATTTAAACTTGTCTATGCTAAATGATCGGCAACACCCGAATGGAGCCCTTCATGTCCCTTCCACAATCACCTCGAATCCATGCGCTTGATGCGGTCCGCGCCTCAGCCCTTTTCCTCGGCGTCGTCCTGCACGCATCAATGTCTTTCATCCCCGGAATACCGATCTGGATCGTCCAGGACAGCCAAGCGAGCGCCGGCTTCAGCCTTGGCTTCTTCGTCCCCCATATCTTTCGGATGGTGCTGTTCTTCATGATCGCCGGATATTTCGCGCGCATGGCGCTTGGCAGGCGCGGCGTACTCGGGCTCGCGCTCGACCGAGCCAAACGCATCGCCCTGCCTCTGGTCACGTTATGGATGCCGATCTTTGCCTTGATTGTTACCGTGGCCATCTGGGGTGCGATCAAGGCCAATGGAGGCGAAGCGCCGCAGCAGGAAACTCCCCCCCTGACCGCGCAGAACTTCCCGCTGACCCATTTGTGGTTCCTCTACCTGCTGGTGATCTTCTACGCCGTCAGCCTGCCCCTCGCCGCACTGGTCCGGCTCGTGGACCGGTCGGACAGAACCGGCCGTCTGATGGATGCGGTGACCGGCCTTCTGGCCCGAACCCCGCTGGGCACATTGTTGCTGGCAGCGCCCATCGCGGCCTGGTTTGTGACAACACCGATGTGGATGAGCTGGTTTGGCATTCCAACGCCAGATACCGGCCTCATCCCCAATACCGGAGCCCTGATCGCCTATGGCACCGCGTTCGCGGTCGGCTGGGCCGCCCATCGCTGCAGCGACCTGGTTCTAACGGCATGGAAACGCGCCTGGCATGTCAACCTCGTGATCGCTGCCGGCCTAACGATCTGGCTCGTCATGGAGCTTGGTGTGACGCCAAACTTCATGCCGGTCGCAGCCGGGCTCGACCGTTTGCCGGTTGCCGCCGCCTATACACTGGCGATCTGGACCTGGACCTTCGGTTTGACCGGGGCGGCTCTCATGGTCTTCACGCGCGAGAACAGGATCTGGCGCTATCTCGCGGATTCCTCCTACTGGGTCTATCTCCTGCACCTGCCGCTGGTGATGGCCTTCCAGGTCGCCCTGTCAGATGTCGCCCTGCCCGGCGCAATCAAGCTCGCAATCGTGCTGGCCGCCAGCTTTGCCATCCTGCTCGGCAGCTATCACCTCATCGTCCGCAATACCTGGATTGGGGGCTGGCTGAACGGGCGGCGACTGGGCAAAACCGATCAGGGCACGCCCGGTTTAACGACTGATACGCCCGGATGAATCAAGGCATAATGCCGGTGCGCCCCTCCCGGGGCGCGCCGGACCTTATCCGAGGACACTCCATGACCGATGAACTGGCCAACGCCCGAGCCGATCTTGCTTTCCTGCGCACGCTCGCCGAAGGCGACCCGCGGCCCTCGGCCGGTACGGGCCTGTTATTGATGGCCGCAGGCTCCCTTTACGGGCTTGAAACCCTGATCCACTGGCTCGGTGTCAGCCAACTCATTCCTGTGCCCGCCTGGATCCATATGGCAGCCGCTATCGGCGGAACCGGCGGTTTCCTCCTCACCCTCGTCATCGTGCTCTGGTTGGACCGAAACCAGCCGACCGGCACTGCGATGCGCAAGGCCTATGAGACCGCTTTCCAGGCCGTGGGGCTCGCGAATTTGGCCATGGTTTTCGTATTTGGTTACAACGCACTAAGAACGAACGACTTCATGCTTTGGCTCTATTATGTGCCGGTCGTCTTCGCCATGCAGGGCGCGGCCTGGTTTGTCGCCGCCCGGGTCCAGAAGCGGCTCTGGTTCGGGGCGGTGGCGTTGGGCTGGTTCCTGTCCGCCGCAGCCCTGGGCCTGACCATGGGCCAGCCGCTATTCAATCTCGTCGCGTCGGTCTCATTGCTGGGATTGATGGCCTTGCCGGGATTTGTACTGTGGCGACAGGCCCGCGCGGCCGATTGATCGACTCGCAATGAGCACGCCCCCCATCGGACAGATTGACGAGATCATTCACGGGCGCCTCAGGCTCGGAGTGATGACCTATCTTGCCCAAGCCGAAGCCGCTGACTTCAACGAATTGAAGACCGCCCTGGCAGCCACCCAGGGCAATCTCTCGGTTCATCTGCGGAAGTTGGAAGAAGCCGGCTATGTCACGATCGAGAAAAGCTTCCTCGATCGCAAACCCCTGACCCGTGTCAGGCTCTCGGCATCCGGCCGCGCGGCCTTCCGCCGATATGTGGAGGCGATGGCAGCCCTGTTGGGCAAGCTGGGCGATGAGGATGGCGAAGCTGAAAGCTAGGCGTCTTCGTCATCTCCGCCGACGCGGGCAGCCAGCGCCGCGGCCATGAATTCATCCAGATCACCATCGAGGACACCGCCGGTATTGGAGGTCTCCACATTGGTGCGCAGGTCCTTGACCATCTGGTAGGGCTGCAGGACGTAGGAGCGGATCTGATGCCCCCAGCCGATTTCGCTCTTGCTGTCCGCCTCGGCCTGGGCCGCTGCTTCGCGTCGCTGAAGCTCGATTTCGTAGACACGGGCCCGCAGCATGTCCCAGGCCTGAGACCGGTTCTTGTGCTGGGACCGGTCATTCTGGCACTGCACGACGACCGCTTTTTCCTCACCCGGCATGTCGTAGGTCAGGCGAACGGCTGAGTCGGTCTTGTTGATGTGCTGACCGCCCGCGCCGGAAGCGCGATAGGTATCGGTGCGCACTTTCGAGACATCGATATCCACTTCGATCGCATCATCGATCTGCGGATAGACGCCGACCGATGAGAAGCTCGTATGGCGGCGGGCGCTGGAATCAAACGGTGAGATCCGTACCAGGCGATGCACCCCGGTCTCGGTCTTCAGCCAGCCATAGGCATTCTCGCCCTTGACCAGGATCGTCGTCGATTTGAGACCCGCCTCCTCGCCGGCTTGCTCTTCCATGATCTCGACCTTGTGGCCATGCGCATTGGCCCAGCGCGAATACATGCGCGCGAGCATGGCAGCCCAGTCCTGGCTCTCGGTCCCGCCGGCACCGGAATGGATCTCCACGAAGGCATCATTGCCGTCAGCCTCGCCGGAGAGCAGAGTCTCCAGCTGGGCCCGGCGCATGCGGTCGGCAAGGCGATTGAGACCGGCGACCGCCTCCTCGACCATTTCCCCGTCATCTTCCATCTCGGCGAGTTCGATGATTTCGAGACTGTCGGAGAGTTCCTGTTCGGATTCGACGACCGTATTGATGGCGCTATCCAGCCGATTGCGCTCTCGCATCAGCGCTTGCGCCTGTTGCGGCTGGTTCCAGAAGTCGGGATCTTCCGACTTCGCGTTCAATTCATCGAGACGTTTTTGGGCCGTATCCCAGTCAAAGACGCCTCCTCAGCAGGCCAACTGCCTGCTGGATTTCGTCGGACAGGGTCTGGATGTCAGCACGCATGGGCGTTCAATCCTGCGATTCTTGAAAAAGCATGTCGTGGAAACGGGATAATCAGAGCGGCCTGCCGAGACAAGTCATCGCATGCAGGCCGAGGCGTCGATGCGATCAGTACAGACCACCCAGCTCGTCATCTTCTTCCTCTTCTTCCCCGTCATCCTCCTCAGCGAGCAGGAAGGCGAGCGGGTCATCACTGACCGAGGACCGCGCAAAGCTGAGGCCGCTTTCTTCCTCATCCGTCTGACGCGACGGCTCGGTGCCCGGACGGAAGGCTTCAAGAATGACGCCGGACTGACCCAGCACACCGGGCTCACCATCGACCCGATTGACCGGGGCCAGGCGGACCCCCGGCGGCACGCGGAATGGCGCGACCGGATACCCTTCCAGGGCCACTGCCAGGAAATCACGCGCAATCGGCGCCGCGACACGACCGCCAGCCTCACCGCTACCCAACTGGAATGGGGTATCAAAGCCGACATAGACACCGACCACGAGGTCGGGGCCAAATCCCATGAACCACGCATCGCGGAAGTCATTGGTGGTGCCCGTCTTGCCAGCCAGCGTCCAGGGAAGCGGACGCAAGGCGGTGCCGGTACCGCGCTGAACAGCGCCTTCCAGCATGTTCACAACCTGATACGCCGTCACGGGATCGATCACTTCTTCACGGGTCTCCGGGAAGAGCGGCTCCAGTACCTCGCCGCGCTCCCACGCGGTCACATCGCAGGTCTCGCACGGCAGGACCTCATGGGCGAAAATCGTGGCACCGGAGCGATCCTGAACACGGTCGATAATGGTCGGCTCGACGCGGCGCCCCCCATTGACCATCGTCGCATAGGCGGAGACCAGGCGATAAAGCGTGGTTTCCCCGGCACCCAGCGACATGGCCAGAACCGGTTCCAGCTCGTCATAAATCCCAAAGCGCGTGCCGTAATCGACGATCGGTGCCATGCCCATTTCCTGGGCCAGGCGGACCGTCATCACATTGCGCGACAACTCCAGGCCCAGACGCAGGGTCGACATGCCGTAATACCGCTCGGAATAATTGGACGGCATGTAGAAACGCTCATCCGGACCGCCCGTGGCAATGAAGGGAGCATCAAGGATCAAACTGGCCGGCGTATAGCCATTGTCCAGCGCCGAGGCGTAGACGAAGGGCTTGAAGGCCGAGCCGGGCTGACGGCGAGCCTGCGTCGCCCGATTGAACTGGCTGTGCTGGAAGGAATAACCGCCCACCATTGCCAGAACCCGGCCGGTATGCGGATCCATGGCCATGATGCCGCCATTGATCGCGGGCACCTGACGCAGGCCGTACTGGCCATCCTCATAGCCTTCCTCGTCGGCCAGGCTCTCCACCAGAATGACATCACCCGCCGTGAGAACTTCTGACGGTCGCGAAACGACCGGCCCGATCTCGCCATCCGGTAGATTCTCGCGCGCCCATTCCAGCGCCGCCATCGGGATCGAGCCTTCCTCGCCATTGAGGAACCCGATACGGGCCGCACCAGCGCTGGTCTCAAGGACCACCGCCTGCAGCCAGCCATCATCGAGATCACGCGGAATGTCTGCTTCCGCGAGGCGCTCGGCCCAGCCCTCGCCCAGCTCGATGGTCGACAAGGCCCCGCGATAACCGTGACGGCGATCATAGGATTCCAGACCGCCGCGCAGCGCGTCCCGCGCCGCCAGCTGCATGCGCGTGTCCAGCGTTGTGCGGATCGACAGGCCACCGTCGTAAAGCTCGTCCTCGCCATAGAGCGAGAAAACTTCCCGCCGCACATTCTCGACGAAATACTCGGCGGCAGTGTAAGTCGCGCCGGACAGCCGATCGACCGTCTCGAGAGGTCGCGCCATGGCTTCGCGGGCCGCTTCCTCGGTCACAAAGCCATTCTCGGCCATGCGCGACAGCACCCAATTGCGACGCTCGATCGCGGCGTCATGGTGCCGGTCCGGGTGGTAATTTGCCGGACCTTTCGGCAGGGCTGCGAGATAGGCGATTTCATGCAGGTCAAGCTCGTCGAGCGACTTGCCGAAATAGTTCAATGCCGCCGCGGCCACGCCATAGGCGCGATTGCCGAGGTAAATTTCGTTGAGATAGAGTTCGAGGATCTGGTCTTTGGTAAAAGCGCGCTCGATCCGGCGCGACAACACCATCTCCTGCACCTTGCGTTCCAGGCGCTGCTCACTGGAGAGCAGGAAATTCTTGGCGACCTGTTGGGTAATGGTCGACGCCCCCTCGAGGCGGCGCCCGTTGATCACATTGCTGATATTGGACAGTCCGGCGCGGATGATGCCGCGAAAATCAAGCCCGCCATGCTCGTAGAAATTCTTGTCCTCGGCAGAAATGAAGGCGTGAACCACATTTTGCGGGATATTCGCGATTGGCACGAAGACCCGGTGTTCACGGGCGTATTCGGCGATCAGCAGACCATCGCCGGCATGAACCCGGCTCATGATGGGCGGCTCGTATTCGGCCAGCTGCTGGTAGTCCGGCAGATCATCGGTGACGCGCACCACATAGACAGCCACGGCGATGAAGCCGATGACGGCCACTACGACAGCAGCAATCCCGCCCCAAAGGGCTGTCCGCAAGACGTTACGCAAGGTGAAGATCTTCATTGTGCCCTCTGGCCACTCTACCCGCAGGTCAGGCTGTTTGGTTGAGCATGACTCCGAGGCACCATTATGGCCGCGCTCGGTCCGGGTTTAAAGGGAGTCAGCGGGCCGGAAGTGCAATCGTCTCACGATCGGCAAACATCTCATCGCCACGATTGGCGAAATAGTCGTCGATGCCGCGGACAATCGAGGTCATCTGGCGACGGCGATAACTCGCCGATGTCAGATTGCCGTGATCCGCCCGATTGGTCAGGAAACCCATTTCCACCAGAACCGCCGGAACCCGGGAATCGAGCAGAACGAAAAGATTGGCCTGACGATGGGGATTGGCCAGAAGCGGACCGGCACTGTCGAGATGCTCCAACAGGACTTCCGCGAAAGCCGATGACTGATTGCGCTTCTCGCGCAGCTCAAGCTCGACAAGGATATTGTTCACATCAGCGTGCGAGGTGTGGTTGGCGCCCTCACGAGCCCGCTGACGCGCCCGGTTCTCGGCCCGGTCATTGAGCGTATAGACCGCCGCGCCACGCACACCGGAATTCTGCGACGAGTCCGAATGCAGCGAGATAAAGAGGTCCGCCCGGGATTCTGCCATCACACCGACACGCTGTTCCCAGGACGGATAGACGTCCCGATCGCGCGTCAGAAGCACGTCATAACGCCCGGTCGCCTCGAGCTGGCGCCGCAACTCGCGCGCGGCTTCCAGGGCGATATCGGCTTCCTGGGTGCCATGCAGGCCGATCGAGCCGGGATCGCGTCCGCCATGACCGGGGTCGACAACGACGACCCGACGCTCGCGCTGCGGCGGCACGTAAACAGCCTCGACGCGTTCGGCGATCAGCGAATCGAGCGAGTCGGCCCGGGTGTGCTCGAAGCCGGACGCGCTCTGGAAACTGTCGGAACTGGACCGTTCGACATCAATGACCAAACGGTGATTGCCGCCCGGCGTCGCCGGGTCGAGCACGAACTGGTTCACGATGACAGCAGGATGTTCGAGTTCGAAAACCACGCGAGAGCTGGATGCGGAATTGTCGAAAAAGCGGAAAGCATCCACGAGACCATGTCCGACACCCTCGCCCGATGCGAGATTGGCGACAGACCAGCGCGACGACGGAAGATCCACGACCAATCGGTCGGCCAGACCGTCCAGAGTGAAGGCCCGGAAGTCGGCGGGCTCGGATGTCTCGATGACAACCCGCGTCGTGGAGACATCCACGCCGAAGCGCACATCGCGCACTTCCTGGTCGGCCAGACCCGGTCCGCAAAGCGTCAAAGCGCCTGTCAACGCCACTAAAAACTGTTGAACCCGCATCACTACACCATCGCACACACCGTGATTCTGTCCACGGCTTTTGCGTAACGCTAGCGCATGGAACTTGACGTTTCGTTGATGCCGGGACGGAATTTTGCCGTGCAATTCACCGACGGCGCGAAAGCCTTTTCATCCGCATTCGAATGTTGCATGTTGCCAAGGCCTTGGCGACGCACCACCGGATTGCCGGTCGAGTGCGGAAGCGAGGCGCGAAGCGGTCGACCCAAGCTGTCGGCCAAAACGCTAATCGTCGCCCCGGTCCGACCGAAGATTATTCCGGGGCCCCGACCGCCGCGTCCTCCCAATCATGGTGCGGGACGCTTATGGTAACTGCCGATGCGCGGGGAGCGCCTGATGCCTAGAGCACTGAAAACAGGCCGCACCCCGTCCATCTCGCCCCCGCCGCCTCTTCCGTCCCTGTCTCGCCGACTGGCGAGCAGCAGATATTCGAGCGCGTGCGCAGGAGACGACTTTAATGTCCAAGAAAATGTTGATCGATGCGGGTCATCCAGAAGAGACCCGCGTCGTCGTGCTCGACGGTTCGAAAGTTGAGGATTTTGACTTCGAAGCGGCCGCCCGCCGCCCCATTCGCGGAAATATCTATCTCGCCAAGGTAACCCGGGTCGAGCCCTCCTTGCAGGCCGCTTTTGTGGAGTATGGCGGCAATCGCCACGGCTTCCTGGCCTTCAATGAGATTCATCCCGACTATTACCAGATTCCCTATGAGGACCGCGTTGCCCTCGCCGAGGAAGAAGCCTCCGCGGCTGACGAGGACGAGGACGAGCCGGAAGACACCAAGGCCGAAGCCGCCCCGAAATCCGACGACGCCGCCTCGGATGGCGATGCGGACCCGGATGGCGACGCTGACGGTGAGTCCGAAGCCCCCGAAACCATCGGTGATGACAGCGAAGACGACGATATCAGCGACCAGCAGGCCGCGCGTCGCCGTCGCCAGATGCTGCGCCGCTACAAGATCCAGGAAGTCATCAAGCGTCGCCAGATCCTTCTGGTTCAGGTCGCCAAGGAAGAGCGCGGCAATAAGGGCGCGGCTCTGACGACCTACCTCTCGCTGGCCGGTCGCTATTGCGTCCTGATGCCCAACACGCCGCGTGGTGGCGGAATCTCCCGAAAAATCTCCAACGCGTCCGACCGCAAGCGTCTCAAGTCCGTTGTTTCCGAGCTGGAATTGCCCAAGGGAGTCGGTCTGATCATCCGGACCGCCGGAGCCTCACGGACCAAGACCGAGATCAAGCGCGATGCCGACTATCTTCTGCGCCTGTGGACCAATATCCGCGAGCTGACGCTGAACTCAGTGGCGCCATCGCTGATCTACGAGGAAGGCAATCTGGTCAAGCGCGTGATCCGCGATCTCTATGACAAGGAGATCGACAGCGTGCAGGTGGAGGGAGAAGAGGCCTACAAGGAGGCGAAAGCCTTCATGAAGATGCTGATGCCCAGCCACGCCAAGAAGGTGCAGCACTACAAGGAAACCGTGCCGCTCTTCCTGCGTCACCAATGCGAATCCCAGCTCGAGGCAATCTATTCCGACGTCGCTCCGCTCAAGTCCGGCGGTTATCTGGTCATCAATCCGACCGAAGCCCTGGTCTCGATCGACGTCAATTCGGGCCGCTCGACGCGTGAACGCAACATTGAAGCGACCGCGCTCAAGACCAATCTTGAGGCCGCTGCGGAAGCGGCTCGCCAAATGCGTCTGCGCGACCTCGCCGGCCTGATTGTCATCGACTTCATCGACATGGACGAGAACAAGAATAATCGTGCCGTCGAGAAGAAGATGAAGGACATGCTGAAACGCGATCGCGCCCGCCTGCAGGTGGGTCGGATCTCACAATTCGGCTTGATGGAAATTTCCCGCCAGCGCCGCCGCTCCAGCCTGCTGGAAGGGTCGACCACAACCTGTCCGACCTGTAAGGGCACCGGCCATTTGCGCTCCACCGAATCGAGCGCCCTCGTCGCCCTGCGCGGCCTGGAGAAGGAAGGCACGCGTGGTCGCGCGAAGCGGATCCGTATTTCGGTCCCGACCGCGGTTGCAATCTACCTGCTCAACGAGAAGCGGGATCATCTGCTGATGATCGAACAGCGTTTCTCCATGCGCATCTCCGTGGAAGCCGACGATTCGATCTTGGCACCGGAATTCTCGATCGAAGCCCTCGAGAACCGCGAGCCCGGCGAAGAATTGACGATGGCACCGCTGTCTGTGGAATCGATCGAAGAGATCGAGATCCCGGATACGCCGGAAGAGGAAAGCGCCGAGAGCGAGGACGAGAATCGCGAAGGTGGCGGACGTCGCCGTCGTCGGCGCCGGCGTCGCAAGCCCTCCTCCGAGGACAGCAACGCCGCCATGGAAGTGGTCAATGTCGAAGGGTCGGACGATGAGGCCGCAGAGGCTTCAGGTGAGGAGTCCGGCAATCGCGACGCCCAGAGTGATGATGGCGAGGATCAGCCGCGCCGTCGCCGTCGCCGCGGTCGCCGGGGTGGACGGGGACGTCGTCGTACCGAAGGCGAGACCTCGACAGAAGAAAACGCCGCATCCGGTGACAATGGCGAGTCCGCGACGGCAGAGACCACGGCGGACGCCGTGAGTGACGCCACGGCAGACGCTCCGAAAGACGCACCGGCAGACGCACCGGCCGACGCACCGGCCGACGCGGCGCCCGCCGAAGAGAAGCCGAAGCGCAAGCGCGCCCCGCGTCGCAAGAAGGCCGAGGCCGAAGCGCCTGTTGAGGCTGTCGCGGAAGAGACCGCCGGCGCCACTGCCGACGCACCGGACGAGGCGCCGGACGAGGCGCCGACAGCGACCGAGGACGCGCCCAAGAAGCGCACCCGCCGGCCGCGCAAGAAGGCTGCCGAACCTGTCGCTGAAGCCGCGACCGACACGACCGAGGCCGAAACAGCCAAACCGGTCGAGGACGAAGCGCCGAAGCCGAAGCGGCGTACACGGCGCAAGAAAGCGGACGAGCCAGAAGCGGAGGCAGCAGAACCTGCCCCCAAGCCAGCCCCGAAGGCAGCCTCCAAAGCTGCCCCTAAGGCTGCCGCAAAACCGGCCGCTGCTGCAAAACCCAAGAAGGCAGCGACGGAATCCGACGCTGCACCGCGTGAAACCGAAGCTGCCGACGCCGGCACTGCCGAGAGTGATGACGGCAAGCCGAAGCGTCGTGGCTGGTGGAACCGGACGGGCTTGTTCGGGAACTGACCAGGATAAGGGTTGCCCGGCGTGTCCGGGCAACCCATCTTGGATCTTGTGGTGTCATGGGGTGATGCTGCTATCATAGGCCGAGCGGGGGCCGATCAGTGGAGGCAGGATGTCTGTCCTGAAAACCGTCGCTACAGCCTGCATGCTTGCTGTGGCCGCACATGCGCCGAGCCTGGGTCAGTCTCTGATCCGGGACACCGAAATCGAGCACATGTTGCGCGATTATGCTGACCCGATACTTGATGCTGCCGGCTTGGAGCCGGCCGATGTTGATCTTTACATCGTTGCGGACCCCTCGCTGAACGCCTTTGTCACCGGGGGTCAGAACATATTTCTGCACACCGGAATCATTCTGGAATCCGAGACACCGAACCAGCTGATTGGTGTCATTGCCCACGAGGCCGGACATATTTCCGGTGCTCATCTGGCGCGAATTGGCGATGGCATTACCGCAGCCCAGGCGCCAATGTTCATCAGTCTCGGTCTGGGCGTCCTCGCTGCCCTGGCAGGTGAAGGCGGCGCAGCCGGTGCCCTGCTGGCGTCCTCACAACAGTTTGGCGCCCTCTCCTTCATGACCTATAGCCGTGCCCAGGAAGCGTCCGCCGATCAGGCCGGGCTGCAATTCCTCGAAGCCAGCGGTCAATCAGCCGAAGGTCTCGTGCAATTCTTCGAACGCTTCCGCTACCAGGAAGTGATGTCGAATGCCCGGCGCTTCCCCTATTTCCGCTCCCATCCGCTGTCATCGGAGCGGATTGCCAATCTGCGGGGTGGCGCGACCGAGTCGCCTTATTACGAGACTGAGGACAGCGCCGGGGAAATGGCTCGCCTGGCCCGGATCCAGGCCAAGATCTACGGCTTCCTCGCCGAACCCCAATTCGTTTTCTACCGTTATCCCGAAAGCGATCAGTCGCTGCCGGCGCGATATGCGCGGGCGGTGGCCTACTACCATGACGCACGGCTCGACCGCGCGCTCGAGGAGATTCTGAGCCTGCTCGAGGAAGAACCGGACAACCCGTATTTCCACGAATTGCACGGGCAGATGCTGTTCGAAAGCGGCCACGCGGAAGACGCGATCATACCCCACCGGCAATCTGTCGACCTTGAGCCCACGGCGCCCTTGCTGCGGGTCAATCTGGCCATCGCGATGATCGCGACCGAGGACGCGGCCTATCAGGATGAGGCGGCCCGGCACTTGCGCGTCGCGCTCGATATTGAACCGGATAATGGCTTTGCCTGGTATCAGCTCTCGATCATCCACGAGCGCAATGGCGACACGGCTCTGGCCCAACTGGCGATCGCCGAACAGTCCTACGCCGCCGGCAATCGACCACGTGCGCACCAGTTTGCAACGCGTGCCCGCGCCGAGTTGGAAGTCGGTACGCCGGCCTGGGTTCGGGCGACCGAGATCGAAGCCGTTTCCCTGCCCACCGCAGCGGAACTGCGTCAGATCCGGCGCCAGCAACGCCGCAACTGACCGGGGATTGGATGGCGCCTCAACCGGCTGATGACGGCGAGAGCGGGTCGCCGGCGGTCACCGTACAGGCGATCGAGGGCCTGAACGCCCTGTCACGAGACGCGTGGGACGCGCTGGCCAATCCGGCCGATGCCGAGTTCGACCCTTTCCTGAGTTGGGATTTTCTCGAGGCGCTCGAAGCCAGCGGCTGTGTCGGTGAGGAAAGCGGTTGGCTGCCGCGTCATCTTGTGGCCACCCGCCCGGATGGCAAATTGGTCGGCGCCCTGCCGCTCTACGCAAAGACCCATTCGATGGGCGAATATGTCTTTGATCACGCCTGGGCCGACGCGTATGAACGCGCCGGCGGGCAGTATTATCCCAAACTCCTGAGCGCAATTCCCTTCACACCGGCGACCGGGCGACGCGTGCTGGCCGACAGCGCCGCGATGCGCCGCGCCTTGGCACAAACCGCCTGCGAACTGACCGAACGCTGGGGCTGTTCCGGATGGCACGTCAATTTCCCCGACACCAAAACCGCGTGCGAGCTCGATGAGACCGGCCTGCTGGCCCGGGTCGACCGGCAGTTCATATGGTCCAATCGGGACTATGCCGATTATGACGCCTTTCTCGCCGACCTCAGCTCACGCAAGCGCAAGGCCCTGCGCAAGGAGCGCGCCGCCGCGCAGGACGGAATCGAGATCGAGCACCTGACCGGCGACTCCCTGCAGCCAGAGCATTGGGACGTCTTTTACGCCTGCTACCAGGAAACCGGGTCGCGCAAATGGGGTTACCCCTATCTCAATCGCGCCTTCTTCGACCTCGTCCATCAGCGCATGCCTGATCGTGTCTTGCTGGTCATGGCAAAGAAGGAGGGCCGCTATATTGCCGCGGCGCTCAACCTGATCGGCTCCCACGCGCTCTATGGCCGCTATTGGGGCAAGCTGGACGATCATCCTTTCCTGCATTTCGAGCTCTGCTATCACCAGGCCATCGACGCCGCGATCGCGCGCGGGCTGAGTCGCGTCGAGGCGGGCGCCCAGGGCGAGCACAAGCTGGCCCGCGGCTATCGTCCGCGCGAGGTTCGCTCCGCCCACTACATCGCCAATCCCGGATTTCGCGACGCCATCGCGCAGTACCTGGACCAGGAACGCACGGCCGTGCGGACCGATATCCGGCTGCAGGACGCGGAGAGCCCGTTTCGGCGGGACAAGACGTCTTGAGCAAGCGAGACGCCTACCCGCCTTGGCAGAACGAGGCCTTGGTCCTCGCCTGTACATTGCGCGCAGGTGGTTTCCCGGCGGCGGCGGCTGACTGGCACTTCATCTCAATCAAACCGTCACTGGAGTTCGGGTATAACCGGCCGCGTGTCCTTGTCCCGCCGAGCTGCCAAAGGGAGGCCCAAGCATGGCTGGAAAGCCTTGAGCCCGCGAGTACGGAGCCGATCTTTCCCTGCCCGAGCTGTGGCGGCGAAACGCGCCGGACTCGCCGGCTGCTCTTGATGGCGATCATCGCATCGCTTGGAACCTTTCATCCCTTTTTCTCGCGTCACCGCCGATGCGGCAGCTGCAAGAAAACCTTCAAAGCCGAGCCACCGGCGCCTTTCACGGTGGAGGAGCTGGGTTATGCACCTCACTCCTCCTTCAGTCTGCGCGACTGGCTTTCAGGCCTTCCCGCGGTCGGACAGACGCTCCACAAGGACCGTTGATCCCGCCGGTCGGTGGACGGGCCCGGGCGCAACAGGCTAGGCAGGCTATCCAGCTCACTCGAAGCGGAGAGACATGATGAGCCTCGACGGCCCCTACGATCCCGAGAATATCTTCGCCAAGATTCTGCGCGGCGAACTGCCCTGTGTGAAGGTCTATGAGGACGAGCATGTCCTGTCCTTCATGGACATCTTTCCGCAGGCGCCAGGACATGTCCTCGTGGTACCGCGCGAACCGGCGCGCAATGCGCTCGAGATGACCGATGGCGCGCTACAGGCTGCCATGGTGCGGGTCAAGCGGATCGCACTGGCCGTGAAGACCGCCCTCGCCCCTGACGGGATCGTGCTGACACAATTCAATGGTGCGCCGGCCGGGCAGACCGTCTTCCACGTCCATTTTCACATCATTCCACGCACGAAGGGCGACGCATTGGGGGCCCATGCTGGTGGCCAGGCAGACATGGATGAACTGGCTGACCAGGCCGCCCGGATAGCGGCAGCGATCGAAATGCCCTGAGCGACCGTTACGGATCGGCATCAGCGCAAGCGGCGCTCGAAAGTGAGATAGACCAGCAACGCCATGATCCCCCCTTGCAGGGTGAAGGAGAAGAGTGCCCAAGCGTCGGCATCCACCATGTTTGAAAACAGGTTATTGCCGCCCATGATGATCCAGTCGGCCCGGTCGAGCACGAAGGACAGGACAAAGACCGGAAGTGCCAGGCGCCGTTCCATCAAGGTCAGGGCCAGCGCCACCGCATTCATGACCACGTGTGAAAAGAAGAAAACTTCCTGGAGCACGGTCAGGCTTTGGACAAAAGCGGCGGCAAGCAGAGGGTCGGGCCACAGCCCCATCCGGGCCGTTATGTCATTGGCTGCCCAGAACAAACCATAGGCGACCTGCACAGATAGCAGGCCGATCAGGATATAAAAGGGGGCGTCGCGACGGGGCATGGCTCTTCCTGCTGGGCCACTCCATGACGTCATGATTTGCCGTGAATGTCATCCGGCTTGCCCGTGATGCCGACGATCCGACCCCGTTATTTCATCAAGTTCAGGAAGTCTGCTCCGAAGGTTTCGAGCTTTTTCGGCCCGACCCCGTTGACGGCAGCCATTTGCTCCAGGGTCTGCGGCTTGAGGTGCGCCATGTCGATCAGGGTCGCGTCGGAAAACACGACATAGGCCGGGACATTACGCTGTGCTGCCAGCTCTCGGCGCAAGGCCTTCAATGCCCCGAGAAGCTCGACATCCACCCCGCCGGCCGCTGCTGCGATCGTCGCCCGACTGCGCTTGGAAGCCACACTCGGTTTCGCCTTGATTTCCCGAATTTCCACGGTCTGCTCGCCCTTCAGCACCGCGCGAGCGGCCGGGGTCAGCTTGAGCGCGCCGAATCCCTGGATATCGATCGCCAGCAGGCCCGACGCCACGCATTGCCGCACCAGGCCCTGCCAGAAGGGTTTGGGCTGATCAGAGCCAACACCCCAAGTCGGAAGGGCCTCGTGACCTCGCGCACGGATCTTGTCGGTATCAGCCCCCCGCAGGACATCGATGACATGAGCGCTCCCAAACATTTCCCCGGTCCGGGCAATCGCGGAAAACAGCTTCTGGGCCTCGCGCGTGCCATCGATCAGGGTCGGCGGATCAAGGCACAGATCGCAATTGCCGCAAGGCTCACCGCCGCTTTCACCAAAATAGGACAGGAGGGAAAGGCGCCGGCACCGGGTCGCCTCGCAATAGGAAAGCAGACTGTCCAGGCGTTTGTGTTCACGGCGCTTGTGATCACCATCCTCACCGTCCTGGTCGATGAATTGCCGACGCATGCGGGCATCGCCGAGACCGTAGAGCATCATCGCTTCGGCCGGCTGACCATCGCGCCCAGCCCGACCGATTTCCTGATAATAGGCTTCCATGGAACCGGGCATGTGGAGATGGAAGACATAGCGGATGTCCGGTTTGTCGATCCCCATGCCGAATGCGATGGTGGCGACCATGACAACGCCCTCCTCCGCCATGAAGCGTTCCTGGTTCTCCCGTCGGGTCTCCGGCGCCAGACCGGCGTGATAGGGCAACGCCTTGAACCCGCTCTCGCACAACAGGCCGGCGACTTCCTCGGTTGATTTGCGTGACAGGCAATAGACGATCCCGGAGACGCCGCGGCGGGTCTCAAGAAAATTCATCAATTGCGGTTTCCACTTGTCTTTCGCTGCCACGGACAGGGTGAGGTTGGGCCGATCGAAACCGTGCACAACAATCTCGGCATCCTCGCCAAAGAGTTTGGCAGCAATATCAGCGCGGGTCGCTGCGTCCGCTGTCGCCGTGAAGGCCGACAGGCGCGCCTTCGGGAAACGTGTCTTGAGAAAGCCGAGCTCCTCATATTCCGGCCGGAAGCTGGCGCCCCATTTGGAAATACAATGGGCTTCATCGACGACAAACATGGCGGGATCGACACCCTCCAGCGCCGCCAGCATGCGACCCGTCATCAATCGTTCCGGCGAAAGATAGAGCAGACGCACCTGCCCCGACTGCACGCGGCGCCAGTCATCGATATTGGCATCGCGATCCCGCCCGGAATGGATGGCGACTGCCGCGACCCCATTGGCCCGCAGCGCCGCAACCTGGTCGTCCATAAGCGCCGTAAGCGGGGACACCACGATCGTCAGCCCATCGAGGATGAGGGCCGGCACCTGGTAGCAGATCGACTTGCCGGCCCCTGTCGGCATCACGCAAAGAGTGGGGCGACCCGCGAGGATATGGTCGACGATATCCGCCTGCCCGGGTCTAAATCCGGGGAAGCCGAATGTCGCGCTCAGAATCTCGGCAGGGCTCGGCTGCGACATGGAAGGAGGTCCCGGTGACAAGACTCCGTTCTGGGCGACTTCGGCGTCAGTATCAATGCGCCGAATACAATGCGCACCCTCAAATTTCCGGCGATGTCGGGCTCATGTCGTGGTGCCGTTGCGGATGGACCGCTATCATGTGGCCAAACTGAACCTTGCTGGCGACGAAACCGAGAGCAGATAGATGAGTTTGAAGGCCCTCAGACAGGCGAAGGGCTGGTCACAGGCCGAGCTGGCCCGGATCAGCGATCTCAGCGAACGCACGATACAGCGTATCGAGAGCGGTCGCCCCGCCAGCCTGGAAGCCGTGAAGGCCCTGGCGACGAGCTTCGACCTGTCGAGCGAAGCAATGCAAAACCGGCTTGCGGCGCCGACTGCCGCCGTCGGCCTTCCGCCGGCCCGCACAATCTGGTCGCCGCTCCGCTGGCACGGCCTGACGGCTCTGGGCCTGATCGCGGTCGTCTTTGGTCTCGGCCAGCGTTTTGATGCGGACACGCGACTGGCGGCGGGGACAGCCATGCTGGGTCTCGCCAGCTGGCTGCTCCACCTCGCCGTCTGCCTGTATGTCCGCGATCGCCGGTCCGCACCAACACCCTAGCCGAAAATCAGGATGTTCGGCGACCACATCATCATCCAGGCACCGAACAGGCCCAGGGCCGTGACGCCGGCACCGGCCAGGATCAGACCGGCTACCCCCAGCTTGAAGGCTGACGACCGCGATTCCCGGGCTTTCTGATAGGCCTCCAGCAGGGCAAGCGGTACGAGGAAGGCCAAATACGGCACTAGTATATCGGTCGGGCCGTCCATCGTCCGGTGCATGCCCGCCCCACCGCTTGCAATGGCCCAGGCCATGTAGAAGACCCGGACGAACCAGACTCCATTCACCACCAGGAAGAGGCGCATGGCCCAGCGACGATGCAGATCAATCCGGCGCGCCATCGCATGGCGCAGCGTGAAGGCGGCGGTGACCACGATCAGAACACCATCCAGTGTCGTGCCGAGCGCGGCCCAGTCATTCATCCGCGTGCCGCGCACCCAGACCAGGATGATGCCACCGACTGCCAGAAAGACGGCGACGGACATGTAGGCGCGACCATTCCAACGATGAAAGGTCGGAAACCTGCGCCGGATCATCGGCAAGAGCTGGATCACGCCCGCCGCACTGACGAAGGCTGCGAGCAGAACGTGAGAAATAAAACCGAAATTCCCGAGCGCATCATTCTGGACATAACCGTCAATCAGGCCGGTTTCATTCCAGCGTTCGAAACTGCCGCCCAGCGTTCGCGGAATATAGGCACCGAGGATGTAAACGACGAACATCCATTGGCCGATCGCCGCAATGATGAACCAGAGGACGCCGCTTCCCTGCAGGAATTGTTGCGGTAAATTGCCGTGTCGCCGAACCGGTGCGGCAGATGTGTCAGACATGGTCGAACCCTTTTCACAGTCCTGAAGGCGCGCGTTCAACTCGCCGCCTCGACCTCTCGACCACACAGATCCATGCCCGTCTTGCCGATTTCAAAATCGGCAAATCCGGTTTTATCGAATTCAGGCAGGTTGATCCTGGCCCGAAATATGCGACACCCATCTCAGAGGCGCAGACGCGGAACACAGGGAGGCGCATCGGATGCTCGACATTGCGAACGCCATCAAGCTCATCGTGGGAGCAGGCGGGATCGCCTCGATCCTTTTTATCCTCTCGCTGCACAAGCGCAGCGGGTTGCAAATCGCCTGGGCGGTATTCTGCGCCGGCCTCGCCGCCGTAATGATCCGCGATGTCTATGGCGACGCGACGGGCGCCCTCACCCCGGCCCTGGCGATCGCCGGCTGCGCCAGCTGCAGCTGTTTCTGGCTGGTCGCGCGCGGCCTCTTTCGCCCCGATGTCGGTTTTGGCTGGCCTCACGCCTTGCTGGTCGGCGGGATATTCAGCCCCGCCATCTTCAATCAGACCCTGACCGCGCTGTCGGCGGAACGCGTCATTGGCCAGTCTGGACTGGACGGAACGCTCGCCGCATCCAGCAGCTTCCAGGTCATGCTCTCATCGACCGTCCTCGTGCTTGCTTTCTGGGAAGGCCTGCGCGGCTGGAAGCAGGCCGAGTCACGGACAAACCGTCGGTTGCGCATAGGTTTCCTGACGTCTTATGGCGTCTGTGTCAGTATCTGCGTGGCCCTGCTGGACCATGGCGACAGCACGCGTTTCAGCGAAGCCAGTATCGCCCTCATGCAGGCCGTGTGTGGCGCCTCGATCTTTTTTGTCGCCGGATTCGGCGTAATCTGGCGCACACGTCACCCCATCCCGGCAATGCCGGCAGACGCGGTCGCGCTGCCCGCTGCCCCGAGTGATGACGAACGCGCACTGGGCGAATGGGTCCGTAACCAGGTCGAGCGGGACGCCCTCTATCTTGATCCGGACCTCAAGGTCGCCAGCCTCGCCCGGCGCCTGCGTGAACCGGATTACCGGATCAGCCGCTCCATTACCGCGGGTCTCGGCGAACGCAATTTCAATCGCTTCGTCAATCGCTACCGGATCGATCACGCCAAGGCGTGCCTGCGTGATCCGTCCTGCCGTGAGACCAGTATCCTGGACATTGCACTCGACAGCGGCTTCGCCTCGATCGGACCGTTCAACCGGGCCTTCAAGGAAAGTGAAGGGATGACACCCCGGCAATACCGCCGCCAGGCCGACAATGCCGACCGGGTGCCCGCGCCCTGCGATTTGGCCGCGGAATAGTCGAGCCAGTTTCGGTCGTGGACCCGGGCCCACCGAACGCCTCCAGTGACACCAGATTCGCGACGGCCTGGCCGGGCGCGGTCTGAACAATAATTGACTCCGGACCGACCTTCAACGCGGGGAAGCCTGTTACGCTAGTCGTCGTCTCCGGCCGCATCCGCCTCGATCTTGGCGGTCACCTTGTCGGATTCGATCTTCATCTGGCGCAATCGGCGGAGCTCACGGATTGTCATCGCCTGTGTGTCCCGCTGAAGGTTGGCGGGCGGCGGCGCGGAAGAGAGGCGCATCTTCAATGTGCTGGCCCCGTCGGCCTTGAAGCTGAATGCGTTCTGATACTGCGCGTTGTGGGAGGCCGCCAGCAATCGAAACCCCTTCGTTCGGCCCGGGCGCGCCTCTGTTTCCATGTGGAGCGCCAGCTTCAGCTCCACATCGATCTGCGAAAGCTCGTACCAGGACGGCGTGATACCCAAAGCCCGCATCTCGTCGCTTTGGTTTTCCTGGAGTTCGAGAAAAGCGCGATGCATGGAGGTCTGGGCATCGGCGACAGCCGCACCGACCTGCCGGATCATCGATCCGATTGGTGCTACGAGGACGTTTTCAATTCCATCATCAGCGCCAGCCACAAACAACCTCCCAAAGCCCAAGTCAGGGATGACCATTTATAGTTGTTTTACGAGACATGTCCATCTAAACGACAAGGCACTGAGGTCGCAGCGGAAAACGCTGGCCAACAAAAAAACGGCGCCCCGCGGGACGCCGTTTCTCGTTCGGACAAAGAGTTGGCCTGGGTCAGACCTCTTCCTTCTTGTCCTTTTTCTTCGCATTGCGTGGCAGGAGCCGGTCGCCAGGCGTGATGTGGAAGTCAAGGCGATCACCATCCGCCTCATCCACATCGACTTTCACCAGGCCACCTTTCTTGAGCTCCCCGAACAATATCTGATCCGCCAGGGGCTTCTTGATGTGCTCCTGGATGACACGGGCCAGCGGGCGGGCACCGAAACGACTGTCATAGCCGCGCTCGGCCAGCCATGCGGTGGCGTCAGCGGTCAGCTCGAAAGTAACACCACGATCAATGAGCTGGGCTTCCAGCTGCAGGACGAATTTCTCGACCACGCGACCGATCGAGTCCGGGGACAGCGGTGCGAACGGAATGACCGCATCCAGCCGGTTGCGGAATTCCGGTGTAAACAGGCGTTCGACCGCCTTGTCCGCCTCGTCCGTCTTCTTGCCTCGGCCAAATCCGATCGATTCCTTTTGCGCGTCCGACGCGCCCGCATTGGTCGTCATCACCAGGATGACATTGCGGAAATCGACCTTCTTGCCATTGGTATCGGTGAGCGTGCCATTGTCCATCACCTGCAGGAGGATATTGAACAGGTCCGGGTGTGCTTTCTCGATCTCGTCAAGCAGCAACACCGAGTGCGGGTGCTGATCGACCCCGTCGGTCAGAAGACCGCCCTGGTCGAACCCGACATAACCGGGAGGCGCCCCGATCAGACGCGAGACGGCGTGACGCTCCATGTATTCCGACATGTCGAAACGCTGCAATTCGATACCCATTGTATCGGCCAGCTGCTTGGTCACCTCGGTCTTGCCGACACCGGTGGGGCCGGAGAAGAGATAGCAGCCGATCGGCTTGTCGGGCTCGCGCAGGCCGGCTCGAGACAGCTTGATGGCCGTTGCCAGCTGGTCAATCGCCTCGTCCTGCCCGAACACGGTGTGCTTCAGATCGGTCTCGAGCGTCCGGAGCGATTGCTCGTCATCCTTGGACACGGTTTTCGGCGGGATGCGAGCCATCGTGGCGACCACGCCCTCGACCTCTTTCACGCCAATCGTCTTCTTGCGCTTGGATACCGGCTGGAGCCGCATCTGCGCCCCGGCCTCGTCGATAACGTCGATCGCCTTGTCGGGCAGTTTGCGGTCGCCCATATAGCGCGACGACAGCTCGACCGCCGATTTCAGCGCGTCATTGGTGAAGCGCACATCATGGAAGTCCTCGAAATAGGTCTTCAGACCCTGCAGGATCTTGATGGCATCCGGAACGGACGGCTCGGCAACATCAATCTTCTGGAAGCGGCGAACGAGGGCCCGGTCCTTCTCGAAGTGCTGACGGTATTCCTTGTAGGTCGTCGACCCCATGCAACGCAGACCACCCGATTGCAGGGCGGGCTTGAGCAGGTTGGACGCGTCCATCGCCCCGCCCGACGTTGCGCCGGCACCGATCACGGTGTGGATTTCGTCGATAAAGAGGACAGCATTGTCCTTTTCCTCGAGTTCCTTGACGACCTGCTTCACACGCTCCTCGAAATCACCGCGATAGCGGGTTCCCGCGAGCAACGAACCCATGTCGAGCGAATAGATCGTGGCCCCTGCCAGCACATCCGGGACCTGGTCCTCGATGATCTTGCGGGCGATACCTTCCGCGATGGCCGTCTTGCCAACGCCCGGATCACCAACCAGCAAGGGGTTGTTCTTCCGGCGGCGGCACAGGACCTGGACGCAGCGTTCGACTTCCGCATCACGACCGATCAGCGGATCGACGCCGCCATTTCGGGCCTTCTCGTTGAGATTGACGGTATAGGCCGTCAGCGCATCGCCATCCTTTTGAGGTTCCTCAGCCGGTTCGGCGCCGCGGACGGCGCGTTCTTCGGTCGCGCCCGGCTTGCGTCCGATTCCGTGCGAGATGAAATTCACGGCGTCGTAACGGGTCATGTCGCGCTCGGCGAGGAAATAGGCTGCGTGGCTCTCGCGTTCCGCGAAAAGCGCGACCAGCACATTGGCGCCGGTCACTTCCTCACGCCCGGCATTCTGGACGTGGATCACGGCGCGCTGGATCACCCGCTGGAAGCCGGCGGTCGGCTTGGCATCTTCCTCGTCATCGACGACGAGCTCCGACAATTCATTGTCGACATACTCGGTAAGGGTCGCGCGCAATTCGTCGAGATCGACGTCGCAGGCTTTCATGACCGCCGCGCCGTCCTGGTCGTCAACCAGAGCAAGAAGGAGATGCTCCAGGGTGGCAAATTCATGCCCACGCTCATTGGCGTAGCCCAGAGCGCGGTGCAGGCTGTCTTCGAGATCTGAAGAGAATGAGGGCACCACTCTATTCCTTTTCCATTGTGCACTGCAGCGGGTGTTGGGCCCGCCGTGCGGCGTCCATGACCTGGGCTACCTTCGTCTCGGCAACCTCATACGTATACACGCCACACATCCCGACGCCGTTCTGATGTACATGCAGCATGATTCGCGCTGCATCCTCGGGAGACTTCCGGAAAATACGGACGAGAATCTCGACCACAAATTCCATTGGCGTGTAGTCATCATTGAGTAGCAAAACACGGTAAAGCGAAGGTTTCTTGGTTGCCGGGCGTGTCTTTGTCGCGAGGCCAGTTTCCTCTTCTACGCCGGTATCATCTTGTTTTCGTTCGGTCATATTTTAAACGTGCTCGAATATTACTTCGCTACTCATCGGGACAGATAGGAATCCGTACCGGACTTGGAAAGGGACGGTGAACAGCACCGTCGAGGCAATAGAATAGCACGCCCCGAAAATTCATGCTTCCCGTTTCACCGCGTTCGGCCTAGAAAGGCGGTCCCCGTCTCGCGACGGGGTGCCGCCGGAATGGCCCCGTATCAATCACGGGCCCGGTCGGGGAGGACACCAGCGTTTCGCATGCAGCCGGAAAACCGGCGCCGAAACGCAACAGGCCGCACGGTGCTCGCGCCGTGCGCCCCAAGACGGCCACAAGGCCACCCCGCCTCAACGAGGCGACGCCGACAAAAAAAGGGCCCGGTGACAAATCACCGGGCCCAGTCGGGGAGGAAAATTCTGAATTTCGTCAGATCACACGCGCTCAGCGCTGAGCTTGTGCGAGCTCCATGGCGGCCGCGACGCGATCGTTCAGCGGCTTCACGGAATTCTTGAACATGTCCGAGAAGAGCTCAGAGCTCTTATTGACCTCGGCGAGGTAGTTTTCCATCGCCGACTTGGTGAACTCGGACTGGATCTCGAAGATCTCCTGGACCGACTTGGCGGACGCGAACTTCTTGGTCGCGGCAACGCTGTCTTCCATGGCCGACTTGGCGTAGGTGGCGGCATTGGTATTGGCGGTTTCGATGCCCTTGCCAGCCAGGGTCGCGGAGGCGATCAGCGCCTCAACGGTCTCTTTCTGGAAATTGCTGGCCTCGGTAACCGACTTCAGCGTCTTCTCGAAACCGTCCTTGAGCGCTTCATTGCTGGCGGCGGTCATGCTCTCGATGGTGTCATTCATGGCAAAGCTCTTTGCGGTGCGGGCAGCGGGCTTGGCTTTCGGGGCCGGCTTGGCTGCCTTGGGGGCGGGTTTGGACGGTGCGGGTTTCGCTTTGACCGTCGACGGCTTGGGCGCGGCCTTCTTGGCTTTCGTCGAGGGCTTCGACTTGGCCGGGCTCGTCTTCGCGGTCGTTTTCGCGGTCGCCTTCACCGGAACCACATTCGGCGACACAATACGCGGTGCGCTCGGGGCGGTAGCCTTGACGGCAGCCGCTTGCGGTTTGGTGGAGATTTTGTCGACGTCGCTCATCACGGGTCACTGTCCGGTTGCTACACTTGCTGCAAATGCTCTTCGCAGTCGCAACATTACTACTCACCCCGGCGGACCCGGTCAAGCGAATTATTGTGCAGCGCACAAAACATATCTGATGTCACCGTCGAAGCCTTAACCTGCTGGCAATGAGCGAACGGCAGGCTGCCCGTCATGATCAAGACAGCGCATCTTCTCATTCTCAGCCTCGCCCTCGCTCTCAGCGGGGTCAGCGCGCCTGCCCACGCTAACAATTCGCGTTATGCCGCCTTCGTTGTGGAAGAGAATACCGGCGTCGTCCTGCATTCGCGTCGATCCGAAGCCGAGCGCTATCCCGCGTCGCTGACCAAGATGATGACGCTCTACATGCTGTTCGAAGCGATCGAGACCGGAGAGATCGGGCTTCACGACCAGATACGCATCTCGGCCAATGCGGCCAATGCGACGCCATCCCGACTCGGATTGCGCGCCGGCCAGACCATTTCCGCTGAAAACGCTATTCGCGCATTGGTGGTCAAGAGCGCCAATGATGTCGCGGTCGCTGTGGGCGAACGCCTGGGCGGCGGTGAATCCCGCTTCGGGGAGTTGATGACCACACGCGCCAGCGAACTCGGCCTGACCGGCACGATTTTCCGCAACGCGTCGGGCCTGCCCAATTCGCGTCAGACCACCACGGCCCGCGACATGGCCCGTCTGGCGATCGCCTTGCATCGCGACTACCCCGACTATTTCGAGTATTTCAACGAAGAGAGCTTCACCTGGAATGGCCGCACCTATCGCAACCACAATACGCTGGTCGGCCGGGTCCGAGGCGTAGACGGCCTCAAGACCGGTTATATTCGCGCCTCCGGCTTCAATGTCGTTGTGTCGGCCGAACGCGGCGATCACCGCCTGATCACCGTGATCATGGGTGGCCCGACCGCCGCAGCGCGTGATGCTCATGCCGAGGAATTGATCGAGGCCGCCTTCGCGACTCTCGAGCAACGCCAGGACACGCGCCTGTTCGCCGCCCTCTCCTCGCCGCGTATCAATCCGGTACGCCAGCAGGACCTGATCGCGCGCGATGTCGCCGCGCTTTATCTGGACGAGCCGACTGAAATGGGGTCCGCCGATCAACCACCGGCCCTGCAGGTCGTCCTCGCCGATGAGGACGCGATGCGCGCCGAGCCCCTTCCGCCCGCCACCGCGCCTGCCACGAGGCGGGCGGAGCCGAGCCTCATTCACGGCGCCTGGTCGATACAGGTTGGCGCCTACAATACATCGGGGGCAGCCCATGACCGGCTCGCCGAAGTCGCGATTTTCTCTGGCGCTCTCGACGCGGCTCAGCCCGCCGCCCGAGCGGTCGATATCAGCGGTGACCGACTCTGGCGGGCCCGGTTCGAAGCCCTGACCGAAGACGAGGCGCGGCTCGCCTGCCGCGATCTGTCCGCACGGAATCACCCCTGCTTCGCGGTTGCTCCAGGACGCTGACCGGCTCGGCGAACGGCTCGCCATAGGCCCTGAATTCCTGCATGAAGCAGGCCGTGTGCGCGTCGGACTGGAATCCTCCGGTCGGTTGACACAACCTTTCGCCTCGAACACTTTCGCGCGCCTTGGCCGCTGACCGGCGGTCCCTGCCACATGTCTGGAACCAAGCACTGATGAATGTTGTCGTCGTAGAATCCCCGGCCAAAGCCAAAACCATCAACAAATACCTCGGTTCGGACTATACGGTTCTGGCGAGTTTCGGACATGTCCGCGACCTGCCGGCCAAGGACGGTTCGGTGAAGCCGGACGAAGACTTCGAGATGGCCTGGGAGATCGACACGGCCTCGGCCAAGCGCGTCAAGGCGATCGCCGACGCGGTTCGCGAGTCCGACCGCCTCATCCTTGCCACTGACCCGGATCGCGAAGGTGAAGCGATTTCCTGGCACCTGCTGGAAGCGCTGCAAAAGCGCCGCGTGCTGAAAGATGTGACCATCCAGCGCGTTGCCTTCAACGCCATTACCAAGCCGGCCATCCTGGAAGCGATGGCGCACCCCCGTGCGGTCGACATGGAATTGGTGAACGCCTACTTGGCGCGCCGCGCGCTCGATTATCTGGTCGGCTTCACCCTGTCGCCGGTCCTGTGGCGCAAACTGCCCGGTTCGCGGTCTGCCGGCCGTGTCCAGTCGGTAGCCCTGCGACTGATCTGCGATCGCGAACTGGCCATCGAGAAATTCCGCGCCGAGGAATATTGGTCGGTCGATGCCGAGATCACCGCCAATTCCGATCCCTTCCGCGCCAAACTCGTCACGCTGGACGGCAAGAAGCTGCAGAAGCTGTCGATCAAGGACCGTGCCAGCGCCAATGCCGCCGTCGAGGCCATCAATTCGGCCGACCTGTCGATCACCGGCGTCGAGGCCAAGCCGGCCAAGCGCAATCCTCCGCCGCCCTTCACCACTTCGACCCTGCAACAGGAAGCAGCGCGCAAGCTGGGCTTCTCCGCCACGCGCACCATGCAGACCGCGCAGAAGCTTTATGAAGGTGTGACGCTGGGCGGTGAGACCACCGGTCTCATCACCTATATGCGGACCGACGGCGTCTCCATGGCGCCGGAGGCCATAAGCCAGGCCCGCGATGTGATCGGCAAGGAGCATGGCTCGCTTTATGTGCCCGGCGCGCCGCGCATGTATTCGACCAAGGCGAAGAATGCCCAGGAAGCGCACGAGGCGATCCGCCCGACCAGCTTCTCGCGCCTGCCCGAAAAGCTGTCGCTGGATCCGGACATGGCCCGCCTCTACCAGCTCATCTGGCGCCGCGCCGTGGCCAGCCAGATGGAAAGCGCCCGCTTCGAGCGCACAACCGTTGATATCGCCACGCCCGACAGCAAGACAGCCCTGCGCGCGGTCGGCACGGTCCAGCTCTTCGACGGCTTCCTCGCTCTCTACCAGGAAGGCCGCGATGATGAAGAGGATGAGGGCGAGAACCGTCTGCCCAAGCTGAGTCAGGGTGCAAGCGCCCAGGTCGGCAAGACCTGGGCTGACCAGCATTTCACCCAACCGCCACCGCGCTTCACCGAAGCCTCACTGGTCAAGCGGATGGAAGAGCTCGGCATTGGCCGCCCCTCAACCTACGCCTCGACGCTGCAAGTCCTGCGCGATCGCGATTACGTGCAGATGGAGAAGAACCGTTTCCATCCGCTCGACAAGGGGCGTGTGGTCATCGCCTTCCTGGAGAATTTTTTCGCCCGCTATGTGGAATATGATTTCACCGCAGCGCTGGAGACCCAGCTCGACAAGGTTTCGGCCGGCGAACTCGACTGGAAACAATTGCTGCGTGATTTCTGGACCGATTTCCGCGCCGCCGTGGACGAGATCGGTGAGCTGCGAATCACCCACGTGCTCGACGCGCTCAACGAGGCCCTGGCCCCGCACATCTTCCCGGAAAAGGAAGACGGATCGGATCCGCGTCTCTGCCCGTCCTGTGGCGAAGGCACGCTCAGCCTGCGCCTGGGCAAGTTCGGCGCATTCCTCGGCTGCTCAAACCATCCGGATTGTTCCTTCACCCGACAGATGAGCCCTCCCGGCGATGATGATGTCCAGGGAGATCGGGTGATCTGCGTTCATCCGGAAACCGGCAAGGATGTCGAGCTCAAGAATGGCCGTTTCGGCTGGTATCTGCAGATGCAGCTCGACGGCGAGGACAAGCCCAAACGCTCTTCCATTCCCAAGGGCTGGGAGGCCGCCACCCTGACCGAAGAACAGGCGATCAAGCTCATTGATCTGCCGCGCACGGTTGGCGAGCACCCCGATGACGGTCAGCCGATCACGGCCAATATCGGTCGCTACGGCCCTTATGTTCATCACGACAAGACTTACGCCAATATCGGCTCGGTCGAGGATGTCTTCGAGATCGGCGTCAACCGCGCCATTTCGGTGATCGCCGACAAGCGTGCCAATGGCGGTCGCCGCGGCGCAACGGCGTCGGCCCTCAAGGATCTGGGCGAACATGACGGCAAGCCGGTCAAGATCATGTCGGGTCGCTATGGTCCCTATGTGAAGTACGAGAAGATCAACGCTACCCTGCCCAAGGATACCGATCCGGAAAGCGTGACCCTGGAACAAGCCATGGAATGGGTCGAGGCCAAGGCCGCAAAGGGCGGCAAGAAGAAAGCCCCGGCCAAGAAAAAGGCGCCTGCCAAGAAGAAAACCGCGGCGAAGAAGACCACCACCAAGAAAGCCCCGGCGAAAAAGCCGGCGGCCAAAAAGACGGCCGCCAGTAAAGCCAAGGCGGAGTAGCGCGCATGGCCGGCAAGACAGAGTTTGATGCCGGCCTCACCCGCGAGGCGGTCATCGAAGCCGTCAAGCTGGGCGGCGGCGAATTCACCAAGCGTGAACTGGCACGGGCTCTGGCCCTGAAGGGCATGGATGCCAAGCGGGCACTGAAAGATGCCCTCGCCGTCCTCGTCGAAGACGGCACCATCACGCGCTCCAACAGCAAAACCTATCGCCTGCCGGGCGCCCTGCCCGCTGTGAGCGTGGTCGAGATCAGTGGCCGCGACAATGACGGTGAATTGCTCGCCGAACCGGCCCGCCGGGATGGCGGTCCCATACCGACCATCCGCCTCGCTCCGGGCGAAGGCGCGGGCGGCAAGGGCACACCGGCGATCGGGGTTGGCGACAAGGCCCTGGTTCGCCTCGCCCTCCAGGAGGACGGCAGCTACGAAGCCCGCCTGATCAAGAAGCTTGGCCAGAGCGCTCACAAGCTCCTCTGCGTCCTGCGCAAGCCGCAATCGGGCCCATTCCGGCTGCAGCCGGTGGACCGGCGCTCACGCCATGAACTGGTCCCGGCCAAGGGCGAGGCAGAGAAGGCGAAGGACGGCGATCTGGTCCTGTGCCAGATCGCTCGCGAACGCCGTCACGGCCTGAAGACCGCCGAGATCGTCGAAGTGATCGGCGATGTCTCGGCCCCCGGTGCGGGCAGTCTCATCGCGCTCTACTCGCACGGCGTCCCGCAGGGTTTCTCCGAAACCGAATTGCGCGAGGCCGAAACGGCGCCGGTGGCCAAACAGGGCCAGCGCGAGGACTTGCGCGCCCTGCCCCTGATCACGATCGATCCGGATGACGCCAAGGACCATGACGACGCCATTTGGGCCGAGGCGGACAAGGACCCGAAAAATCCGGGAGGCTGGCAGGTCATTGTCGCGATTGCTGATGTCGCCGCCTATGTGAAATCCGATGGCGCCCTGGATCGCGGCGCCTTCAAGCGCGGCAATTCGGTCTATCTGCCCGACCGGGTCGTGCCGATGCTGCCCGAACGCCTCTCCAATGATTTGTGCTCGCTGCGCGAGAAGGAAGACCGGCCCTGCCTTGCCGTCCGCATGGTCTTCGACAAGACCGGCAATAAGCGCTCACACCGCTTCCTGCGGGGCTGGATGCGCTCGGCCGCGAAGCTCTCCTATACCCAGGCCCAGACCGCCATTGATGGCGGTGATGGCGGTCCGGCGAATGTTCTGCTCAACGATGTCCTGAAACCACTCTGGGGCGCCTATTTCGCGTGTCGCGAGGCCCGCAATCGCCGCGAACCGCTCGAAATCGATTCACCGGAACGCCGCGTCCGGGTCGGCCAGGACGGCACGGTCATCGGCGTGGAAACCCGCCAGCGCTTTGATGCCCACAAGCTGGTCGAGGAATTCATGATCCAGGCCAATGTCTGCGCCGCAGAGAGTCTGGAACAGAAGAATGCGCCGCTCATCTATCGCGTCCACGAACCGCCCTCGCGCGAAAAGATCGATGCCCTCGCCGACTTTCTGCCAACCGTCGGCATGAAATGGGCGCGCGGCAATTCGGTGGAAACCGGACGATTCAACCAATTGCTCAAGCAGGCGGTCACCTCTGAGCATTATGCGACAATCAATGAGGTCGTCCTGCGCAGCCAGTCACAAGCGGTCTATGACACAGATAATCGCGGTCATTTCGGGCTCAACCTGCGTCGGTACGGGCATTTCACCTCGCCGATCCGACGTTATGCCGACCTTACCGTTCATCGGGCGCTGATCCGGGCTCTCAATTTGGGGGATGACGGCCAAACCGATGCCGAGCGCAGCCGTCTGACCGTCATCGCCGAGGACATCACCCATTCCGAGCGGCGCGCCATGGCCGCCGAACGGGATGCGGTGGATCGCTTCATTGCCGCCTATCTCGCCGACAAGGTCGGGGCGGAATTCCCCGGCCGGATCACGGGCGTGACCCGCTTTGGCTGTTTTGTCCGTCTCGACG
Organism: Maricaulis maris; assembly: GCF_049116555.1. Taxonomy (GTDB): domain Bacteria; phylum Pseudomonadota; class Alphaproteobacteria; order Caulobacterales; family Maricaulaceae; genus Maricaulis; species Maricaulis maris_C. The sequence goes on from NZ_JAGDYT010000004.1 coordinate 346,548, forward strand.
AAACCGGAGCAGACGGGCTGGTGCCGATCTCCCGCCTCGGTGAGGAACGCTTCGAGCATGACGAGAGCGCCCATGCGCTGATCGGATTGCAGACAGGCTCGCGCTACCGGCTCGGCATGGCTGTCAATGTCCGCATTGACGAAGCCCAGCCTGTCACCGGTGGCTTGCTGCTCGATCTGCTGACCGAACCGGAGAAAGGCGAAAAGCCAAAGGGCCGCCATCGTGGTCGCACCGGCGGACCGCCGAATGGCCGCCGTTCGGGGAAACCCTGGAAAAAGGGGCGCCGCCGGTGAGTGACGAGCATCATCGCAAGGATGTCAAACCGATACGGCCTCGCCTCGCCGCCTCGCTGATCCTCACCCGACGCGACGGCGACCGCGTGGATGTCCTGATGGGACGACGTTCGTCCAGACATGTCTTCATGCCCAATAAATACGTCTTTCCCGGTGGCCGTGTGGACCGGGCCGACAGCACCGCCCCGCTGGCGCGTGACCTGGACAGCCGCGTCCTTGATCTGATGGCCCGCACGCTGGACCCGCGCCGCGCGCGTGCCGCCGCAACAGCCGCCATTCGTGAGACCGCCGAGGAAACCGGGCTGCTGATCGCCCGCGAGGCGTCGGTGCGCAGCCGCCACCCCAATTGGTCACCCTTCCGCGACGCTGGCGCGGCGCCCGATCTCGGCTCGCTCAAACTCATCACCCGCGCCATCACCCCGCCCGGCCGCACCCGCCGCTTCGATACCTGGTTCTTCACCACGGATGCCTCGGCCCTGCTCGACGACCGGGCGCCCCAGCCGAGCAGCGAGCTGGAGGATGTCCAATGGGTGCCTCTCGCCGACTCCCGGGATCTCGACCTCCCCATGGTCACCCACTTCGTCCTGGATGAGCTCAAGCGCGTCCTGCCCCCGACCCCTGAGCATCCGCGCTGTATGCGGGCCGTGCGCGGCCGGATGATGGTGGAGCCGCTGTAGGCAAGCGAGACGATTGCGGTTCTCGCCGCTATAGCTCAGCGCATGACCAATCCGCTCACCGATCCCCGTTTCGCCAATAACCGCTCGCTGATTGCGGCGATCTGTTGTGCGGCGGTGTGCGGGATTGTGTTCGGGCTCTCCATGCCGCTGATCTCGCTGCGCCTGGAAGGCATGACCTCGTCCGGTTTGATCGTCGGCCTCAACGGGACCGCTGCGGCCGCATCAACGCTTGTCATGGCCCCGATCGTGCCGCGCTTGCTCTCCCTCATGCCCGGACGGGTGCTGATCGTGATCAGCCTCGTCCTGGCCGGCGCGCTGCACGCACTTTTCCCCGTTTTCGACAATGTGCCCGCCTGGTTTGTTCTTCGCTTTGTCATGGGCGCGTTCATGACCGTGATCTTCGTGGTCTCGGAGACCTGGATCAACCAGATCGCCACCCCGCTACGCCGGGCGACGATCCTGGGCATATACGGGACGGTGCTGTCCGGCGGTTTCGGAATCGGCGCCTTCCTGTTCGGTCAGCTGGGCGCGGTCAGCGATGCCGGCTTTTACGCCGGTGGTCTTATCTTCATGATCGGCGCGCTGCCCATTATCCTGCTGCAAGGCCCAGCCGCGCAGGCGCCGGGCAGGGATGAAGCCTCGCCGCGCGCGATACTGGGCGCCGCCAAGGCCGCTCCGGCGGCGATCGGGGCGGCCCTGGCCTTCGGTGCTCTGGAAACCGTCCTCTTCTCCCTGACACCGGTCTATGGCGATCGGCTCGACCTCGACGCGCACGGCATTTCCATGGTGGCGATGGCGGCGGCGGCTGGCGCGCTCGCTTTCCAGATCCCGCTGGGCTGGATCGCGGACCGGACCGATCGCCGGGAAACGCTCAAATGGATTGCCACCATGGCAGCCCTTACCCCGCTCGCTATCTGGGCCGTCGGCGACTTCCTGCCGGGTATGATGCTGCTCTTCTTCATTCAGGCCGGCGTCGCATCCGGGCTCTACACCGTCGGCCTGGCCTTGCTCGGTGAACGCTTCTCGGGCGGCGGCATCGCGGCGGCCAATGCGGCCTTTATCTTCGCCTATGGCGCCGGCTCGCTTTTCGGGCCACCCGCGTCTGGCATTACGATGGACGGGCTGGGACCGCACGGGCTGATGATCGTGATGGCCGGGATCGCCGCAGTCTATGCAGGACTGGTCTGGAGACGTGCATCGCAAACAGCCGGGAAGAGTTGACAGCGGCGCTGCCGTGCGTATGTTCGCGCGCTCTCGCGTCGGCATGGGGCCGAATGCGCGCACACTCAAAGCACCAGGACATTTAGAGCCATGGCGAAGCCGACAACCATCAAGATCCGCCTGAACTCCACGGCTGGTACGGGTTACTTCTACGTGACGAAGAAGAATGCGCGCACCATGACCGAGAAGCTCGTGCTGAAAAAGTACGACCCGGTCGCACGCAAGCACGTCGATTTCAAGGAAGCGAAAATCAAGTAAGACGGGTTTCCCGTCCGAACGGTTTTTCCCGCTCGACCATCAAGTTTTGTCAGGCCGCGGCGTTGCCCGCGGCCTGAACTTGATTCCGGCCGGCATTCTTCGCCGCATAGAGCGCCTCATCGGCCCGGCGCAGCAGGCTGTCGATCGCTTCCCCGCGCTGGGCCTGCGCAACGCCAATACTGACCGTGACCGGAACTCTCCTGCCGTCACCCAGCTTGAAATCGCTACCCGCCACGCTGGACCGCAAGCGTTCCGCCGCGATCTCTGCCTCGGCCATGCCGGCGCCCGGCATCACCACGACAAATTCCTCACCGCCATAGCGCGCGGCCAGATCAAGCGCGCGCAGCCCGGTCAACAGGCGGCTCGAGAAATCGCGCAGAACCTGGTCACCCGCCTCGTGGCCGTGGGTGTCGTTTATCGTCTTGAAGTGATCGATATCGGCCAGCAGCAAAGAGACCGGAGCGCCCCCATTGCTGGCACTGTCCATCGCCTGGCGAAGGCGTGAGGAGATGTAGCGGCGATTGTGGAGCCCGGTCAGCGCATCGGTGACGGCCAGCTCCATGCCCTCGTCGAGATGCGAGCGGAGGCGGTCGGCATAACGCTTGCGACGCAATTGCGTCCGGGCCCTGGCCGCCAGCTCACCGGCATCGACAGGCCGGTGGACAATATCGTTCACACCCAGGTCGAGCGCGCGAACCGCGTGCTGGACATCGTCGGGCCGCACAATCGCGAGAATCGGCAATTGCCGTGTCGCGGAATCCGAGCGTATCCGGGCACACAGGCGGAGCCCGTCATAGTCATTCGCGGTCAGATCCACGATCAGCAGGTCGGCCTGATCGCGCGCAGCCGCGATCGCGTCGCCGGGCACATGGGTCTCCCGGACCTGGGCCTGGGTCGGCATGGCGGACGCGTATCGCTCGGTCGCCCGCGGATCGGTACTGACGATGACAATACGTGACGTGTTGTCGACATCATCCTGAACATCACCTGACAGGCCCGACATGGCTGAATTCGATTCGCGATAGCGCAATTCATCCAACACCTCCTTGAGACGCAGCAAGCTGCGCACACGCGCAAACATGGTGACATCGTCGATCGGCTTGGTCAGGAAATCGTCAGCACCGGCCTCGAGGCCCCGAATGCGGTCTTCGCGCTGATCGAGCGCGGTGACCATGACGACAGGAATGTGTCGCGTGCTCGGATCATCCTTGAGGCGGGAACAGGTTTCATACCCGTCCATCACCGGCATCATGACATCAAGCAGAATGAGGTCAGGTTGTTCGGCCCTGGCAACCGTGATCGCCTGTTCGCCATTGGTAGCGGTACAGACATCGAAATACTCGGCCTGAAGACGCGCTTCGAGCAGCCGCACATTGGCGGCCTGATCATCCACGACGAGAATACGCGCACTCATCGACGACCACCCCTAGTCGAGAAATTGACGAACCGTCTCAATAAACGTTGCAACCGTGATCGGCTTGGACAAATAGGCTTCGCATCCGCCTTCGCGAATACGCTCTTCATCGCCCTTCATCGCGAAGGCGGTCACCGCAACGACCGGAATGGCTGACAAGCTGTCATCATCCTTGAGCCATTTGGTGACTTCCAGGCCGGAAACCTCGGGAAGCTGAATATCCATGAGGATAAGGTCAGGCGTGTGCTCACGCGCCATTTCAAGCGCCTTGAAGCCATCCTTTGTCTGCAGGGTCTCATAGCCATGAGCCTCCAGCAGATCGTTGAAGAGCTTCATGTTGAGCTCGTTGTCTTCGACAATCAGGACCTTTTTGGGCATGACCTGCAGCATGTCGGTGACGCGCTTCCCGTTGTTTGCACGTATTTTATCGTGCTTGTTGAACCCCACCTGTACTAAACCCGACTTTCCTTAACCAACCATGAGTCAGAGGCGACTTTCCGGGCTTTCCGGAACAAGATAAGAACAAAAAGAGCCGGAAAACTATATCCCAGGCGGCAAGGAAGAACAGAATGAATCGAATCGGTATCGACCTCGGTGGAACCAAGATCGAAGCCCGCCTCTTCGACCGCGAAGGGCGGGAACTCGCCCGCAAGCGTGTGGCGACGCCAAGGACCTATGATTCAACACTCCAGACACTCCACGCGCTTGTAGCAGGACTGGAGGCCGCCCATGGCGCGGCCTGCGTCGGGATTGCCCACCCCGGCTCAACCAGCCCGGCCAGTGGCTTGATGCGCAATGCAAATTCGGTCTGGCTCAACGATCGCCCCTTCGGCGCGGATCTGTCCGCGACCCTCGACCGGGAGATCCGCCTCGCCAATGATGCCAATTGCTTTGCCCTCTCTGAAGCCGTGGACGGGGCCGGCCGCGAGGGGGAGGTGGTTTTCGGCGTCATCCTGGGGACGGGCGTCGGTGGCGGTGTGGTCATCAACGGGCAATTGCTGGAGGGCTGCCAGGGCATAGCCGGTGAATGGGGGCATAACCCCCTGCCCTGGCCGCAGGATGATGAGCTCGACCCGCCGACTTGCTGGTGTGGCAAGACGGGCTGTCTCGAAACCTGGCTCTCGGGTCCCGGATTTGCCGCCGCTCATGCCCGCCAGCATGGCGGCGCGCTGAGCGCGCGCGAAATTTTTGCCGCCGCTGAACACGGCGATTCCGCGGCCGCTGACAGCATGGCTCGACATACGGACCGGCTGGCCCGCGGCTTGGCGAGTGTCGCCAATATCCTCGACCCGGATATCATTGTCCTTGGCGGCGGGGTGTCCAACGCTCCAGGCCTGCCAGAGCGGGTCGCCGACCGTCTGCCCAACTGGCTCTTCTCCGACATTTGCCGGACCCGCATCGTCCGCCACCAGCATGGCGATGCCTCCGGCGTGCGCGGGGCCGCCTGGCTCTGGAATGATGCGCCCGAGCCCGCGCTGTGAACGAACCGGGCTATTGCCGGGCGTGTCTTGCCGCGCTGCCCGACGCGACCGCAGCCTGCCCGGCCTGTGGCAGTCACAGGCTGCTGCGCCATGCCGAACTGAACACCCTCTCCATCGCCCATATCGATTGCGATGCCTTTTTTGCTGCGGTGGAAAAGCGCGACAATCCGGCGCTGGAAGACAAGCCGGTCATCATCGGCGGCCAGCAGCGCGGTGTGGTATCGACCTGTTGCTATGTCGCGCGCCTGTACGGCGTGCACTCGGCCATGCCCATGTTCCAGGCCCTGAAAGCATGCCCGGACGCGGTCGTGATCCGACCCGAGCACGGCAAATACACCCGCGAGGGGTATCGCATCCGCGACATGATGAAGACCATCACCCCGCTGGTGGAGCCGCTCTCTATCGACGAGGCCTTTCTTGATCTCACCGGTACAACACGGCTGCACGGTGCGCCGCCCGCACTCACCCTGCTACGCCTGCAAAGACGGATCGAGGAGGAGGTCGGCATCACGGTCTCCGTCGGCCTCTCCTTCAACAAATTCCTCGCCAAGACGGCGTCAGATCTCGACAAGCCGAACGGGTTTGCGGTGATCGGCGAGGCCGAGGCGCTGGACTTTCTGGCGCCGCGCCCCGTGCGCTCGATCTATGGCGTCGGTCCTGCCTTCGCCGCCAAGCTCGAGCGCGACGGCATCCGCACCCTGTCCGATATCCGTCGGCAGGGCGACAAGCGCATGGCGGATCGCTATGGCGATATGGGCTACCATCTCTCGCGCCTGTCCCGCGGCGAAGACCGGCGCCAGGTCTCCCCCGAGCGCGAACGCAAAAGCGTCTCGTCCGAAACCACATTCAATGCCGACCATGATGACCGTGACACGCTGGAAAAACATCTCTGGCGACTGAGTGTGAAAGTGGCGGACCAGATGAAGGCCAAAGCTGTTTCCGGTCAGGTCGTCACGCTCAAGCTCAAGACAGCGCAATTCAAGACCCGCACCCGCCGTCGCACGCTGAGCGAACCCAGCCAGCTCGCCGACACCCTGTTCCGGGTCGGTCGGGACCTGCTCGACAAGGAGGTTGACGGAACCCGGTACCGTCTGATCGGGATCGGGTTTTCGGGCCTGCGCGATGCCGTCGGCGATGCTGGCGACCTGCTCGACCCGCAAGCCATCCGCCGGGCCACAGCGGAACGCGCCATGGACAAGGCGCGTGAACGATTCGGCAGCGATGCGGTCGTGAAGGGGCGTGGTCTCAGCGCGAAGCCGACCCCGAAACCTGATCAAACCAGTTGAAGATCATCGGCCAGAAGGCCGCAGCCTCTTTCTTGAAGGCGCCATGATGATCCACCCGCTCGGCGCCGATATCGGCTGGATCGAGGCGCAAGTGCTCGGACGGAGCCTTCGGGTAGAGTTTCAGCAAGTCCTCCGCCGAGCGCCGGGCGCACAGGCGGTCATCGGAGAAGGTCCAGGACCGGATCGGCGCTGTCACCGCATCGAAATTGTGCGGGGTCAGCTGATCGAGATAATGGCCGAAATAATCCGGCTTGGAGGCCCATTGCCGCCACTGCAGGAAAACATCGCGCGGCAGGGCTGTCCCGCCCCAAATACCCCCGGCCGGGATATGATCTGTCAGGGCCAGGCAGGCAGGCCCGTAAAGCAGCCAGAACAACAGCGCGGACGGTCGGTAGGACACATCATGGGCGCCCCAATACCCCGTCCCCACTGTGATGAAGGCGTGGGCGAGCGGCGCCGTGGCATTGTCGGCAAAGCCGACCAGATGCCCGCCGACCGAATGGCCGATCGCAAAAAGCGGTAGATCTGGCGCCAGGTCAGCAGCGCGGTCGAGCGCGGCGGCATAGTCAAGCCGGCCCCAATCGACGATATCGGCCTTGAAGCCACGCATCTGGCTTGGCGCAGACCCACCAATTCCGCGATAATCATAGATCAGACAGGCATAGCCAGCCTCGGCCCCGGCCAGGGCGAGACGCCGGTAAAGCCCTTTTGGAAACCCGGTTCCGGACGAGATCAGCACAGCGCCACGAGGCGTGTCCGGTGTGATGATCCGGCCAGACAGCGAATAGCCGTCACGGGCGTCGAATCGGATTTCGTCTTCCTGGATCATCGTCATCATGGACACAGCATGCCGGATGACGTGCGCGTCAAGTCAAGCACGCAGATTGCATGGGGCCGATACGGCGCTAATCTCCGCCGCGAACACACAGTCCGGAGCCTGCCATGTCTGCCATCGATACCCGTCTCGCCGAACTTGGAATCACCCTGCCGGCCCCGGTCGCACCGGTCGCCAATTACGTGCCCTTCGTGCAGAGCGGCAGCCAGGTCTTCATATCCGGCCAGGTCTCGATCGGCGCAGACGGCCTGGTGAAGGGCACGTTGGGCAGCGATATGGATGTGGCTGCCGGACAAGCCGCCGCCCGGTTGTGCGCGATCAATCTGATTGCCCAGCTGAAAACTGCCTGCGGGGGCGATCTCGCGCGCGTCAAACGAGTGGTGAAGCTGGGCGGCTTCGTCGCGGCCGTGCCGGGCTTCACCGATATACCGCTGGTGATCAATGGCTGCTCCGACCTGATGGTCGAGGTCTTCGGCGATGCCGGACGCCATGCCCGCTCGGCCGTGTCCTGCCCGGTTCTGCCATTGGGCGCAGCGGTCGAGGTCGACGGGGTTTTCGAGGTCGCCTGAGCCGGCACACGCGGATTTTACAGACAGCACCCTCGCCCCGGCGCAGTCGGTCAGCTAGGTAAGGGTTGAAACACGGGAGGGTTCTGCCCCATGCATCGCTTGTTCGCCATTTTCACGGCTTCGGTCGCCCTGCTCGGCTGCCAGCAGCCGGCCGCTTCCGCCCAGCTGACAGATCCGGAGCGCGACGAAGTCCGCGAGGTGGTGCGCGAATACATCCTGGAAAATCCGGAAATCATCGAAGAAGCGCTGATCGAACTGCAACGCCGGGCGCGGGCGCGCGAGATGCAGGCGGTCTATGACGCCGTCGCCGCCAATTATGATGCCATCTACAATGATCCCCGTGATCCGCGTCTGGGCGCCGACGACGCCGAGATCGTGATCGTCGAATTCATGGACTACAAATGCTCCTACTGCCGTGTCGCAGCGTCCTGGGTCGAGGATGTGCGCGAACGCTATGGTGATCGGGTCCAGGTCCTGTTCAAGGAATATCCGATCCTCGGTGAGGACTCGACGGAAGCCGCCCGTGCCGCCCTCGCGGCGCTGCGCCAGGGTGCGGACGTGTACGCGGCCTTCCACATGGCCATGGTCAATTCCTCCGGTCCGCTGCCTGCGGCCCGGATTGACCAGCTGGCAACGGTTTCCGGCGTGAATGTCGCGCAAATGCGCGAAGACATGGCTGACCCGGCCATCATGGCCCACATCAACCAGGTCCGCTCCCTGGGTCGCGCCCTCAATGTGACCGGCACGCCCTTCTTCATCGTCGATGGCGTTGTCGTTCCCGGCGCCAATGAAATGGCCCTGGATCAGGCCCTCGCCGAAGCCCTGCGGGGCTAGGTCAGACGTCCTTCATGGCGCAGGCCCTGCCGATCAGATCAGCCCGGACAACGGCGAAGACGGGTCGGCATAGCGCTTCTTGGGCATGCGTCCGGCCAGATAGCTTTCCCGACCAGCGATGACAGCATGGCGCATCGCGCGAGCCATGCGGATCGGGTCCCTGGCTTCGGCGATGGCGGTGTTCATCAATACGCCGTCACAGCCCAGCTCCATGGCCACGGTGGCGTCAGACGCCGTGCCGACACCGGCATCGACGATGACCGGCACCTTGGTCTGCTCGATGATCAGACGGATATTGACCGGGTTCTGGATGCCCAGCCCCGAACCGATCGGCGCGCCCAGCGGCATGATCGCGCAGCAGCCGATCTCTTCAAGCTTCTTGGCGTAAACCGGGTCGTCCGAGCAGTAGACCATGACGTCGAACCCATCCTTGATCAGCAGCTCGGCGGCGCGCAGCGTCTCGGCCATGTCGGGATAGAGGTGTTTGGGGTCGGACAGGACTTCCAGTTTCACCAGATTCCAGCCACCGGCCTCGCGGGCCAGACGCAAGGTCCGCACGGCATCCTCACCGGTGAAACAGCCGGCGGTGTTGGGCAGAAAGGTGTAATCCTCCGGCGAAATGAAATCGACCAGGCGCGGCTCGTCCGGATTGGACAGGTTCACCCGCCGGATTGCGACGGTGATCATCTCGGCCCCGGAAGCCTCCAGCGCCTGTGCGTTCTGGGCATAGGTCTTGTACTTGCCCGTGCCGATGATCAGGCGCGAGGTGAAGGTGCGGCCCGCCACGACCAGCGGGGTATCCTCGAACGGGGCCTTCACGGCCTGTGCGTCATCCATCTCATCCACCTCCGACAAACGCGACAATTTCGATCCGGTCGCCATCAGCGAGCGCGGTCTGCTCATATTGCGAGCGCGGCACGATGGCCAGATTGCGCTCGACTGCGATCTTGCGGCCGTCCAGGCCAAGGATGGTCACCAGCCCTGTGACACTGGTACCGGGCTCGACCTTGCGGCCTTCACCATTGACTGTCAGCTGCAGCATGGTCTTCGCTGGCCTTTCCGTGAGTCCCTCGTTAGACCCGTGGTAAATCCCGTAGCGGCTGCAAAGCAAGGCCATGACCCAACCGATTCACATTCTCAACGGTCCCAACCTCAATCTTCTGGGTACGCGCGAGCCGGAAATTTACGGCGCGCTGACCCTCGGTGAGATTGAACAGGCTTGCTCTGTTCATGCCCGTGACTTGGGTTTCGACATCCTCTTTCGTCAGTCCAATCATGAGGGCGAGCTCATTGACTGGCTGCATGACGCAAACGTCAACGCGAGTGCAGTGGTTTTCAACCCCGCTGCATTTACGCATACATCGGTCGCTTTGCATGACGCGGTTCGCGCTATAGAACCTCCCGTCATCGAAGTTCACTTGAGTCAAACGGCAGCACGCGAAGCATTCCGGCACCATTCCTATATTGCCCTTGCGGCTCGCGGATCGATTACCGGTCTGGGACTGCAGAGCTACCTGCTGGGTATCAATGCGGCTGTCACCTGCCTCGACAACTGACGGAACCAAAGGCCTGACATCATGAGTTCTGATTCTCGAACCCGCTCCCCGATCAGCGCGAAGCTCGTCCGCGAACTGGCCGACATTCTTCGTGAAACCGACCTGTCGGAAATTGAAGTCGAGCGCGGCGACTTGCGCCTGAAAATTGCCCGTCAGCTCACTGCGGCACCGATTGTCCATAGCGTCGCTGCCGCCGCTCCCGCTGCGCCAGCGGCGGCACCGGCTGCCGCACCGGCTCCGGCGGCAATGGCCGCCGCCGCGCCCGTCGATGACAGCAATGCCGTCAAATCGCCGATGGTCGGCACCGCCTATCTCAAGCCGAATCCGGATGCGACCAATTTCGTGAAGGTCGGAGACCAGGTGAAAAAAGGCGACACCATTCTCCTCATCGAGGCGATGAAGACCTTCAACCCGATCACCGCAGAGAAGGCCGGCACCATCACCGACCTCCTCGTCGAGGACGGCCAGCCGGTCGAGTACGGCGAAGCCCTCTTCGTCCTGTCCTGACGCGACCAGCAAGGCGAGCGACGACATGTTCGACAAGATCCTGATCGCCAATCGCGGCGAGATTGCCCTTCGCGTCCACCGGGCCTGCCGGGAAATGGGAATCCGTACGGTGGCCGTGCACTCGGAAGCCGATGCCAATGCCATGCATGTGCGCCTCGCGGACGAGAGCGTCTGCATCGGGCCACCGCCGGCGAACAAATCCTACCTCAACATTCCCGCCATCATCACGGCAGCCGAAGTCACCGGCGCCCAGGCAATTCATCCGGGCTATGGCTTCCTGTCGGAGAATGCGCGCTTCGCGGAGATCGTGGAGGCCCATGGCCTCGCCTTCATCGGCCCGACAGCAGCGCACATCCGCATGATGGGTGACAAGATCACGGCCAAACAGGCTGTCATGGATGCCGGCATTCCGGTCGTTCCGGGCTCGGATGGCGGCGTCGATACCTATGAAGACGCCATCCCGGTCGCCGAAAAGATCGGCTATCCGGTTCTCATCAAGGCGGCGTCAGGCGGCGGCGGTCGCGGCATGAAAGTCGCCGAGACAGCCGACAATCTCAAAGAGGCCATGGAGACGGCCTCTGCCGAAGCGCTTGCGGCCTTTGGCGACGGCACGGTCTATATCGAGAAATATCTCGGTCGCCCGCGCCATATCGAAATCCAGATTCTCGCCGACACCCATGGCAATGTGGTCCATCTGGGCGAGCGCGATTGCTCCTTGCAGCGGCGCCACCAGAAAATCCTCGAGGAAGCGCCCTCGCCGGCGCTCAATGACGAAGACCGCAAGAAGATTGGTGACGTCGTCCGTCGTGCGATCGAGGCGATCGGCTATCGTGGCGTCGGCACGATCGAATTCCTGTGGGAAAACGGCGAATTCTATTTCATCGAGATGAATACGCGCCTGCAGGTCGAGCACCCGGTCACCGAGATGATCACGGGTATCGACCTGGTTCGCGAACAGATTCGCGTTGCCGATGGACAGCCCCTGGACATCAAACAGAGCGATGTCACTTTCGAAGGCTGGGCGATCGAGTGCCGGATCAATGCCGAGAATGCGCGCACCTTCGCGCCCTCACCCGGCACCGTCAGCGATTTCCATGCGCCGGGAGGCCTCGGCGTCCGCCTCGATTCCGCCCTCTATGCCGGCTACGCCATTCCGCCTTATTATGACAGCCTGATCGGCAAGCTGATTGTGCATGGTCGTACGCGCGAAGAAGCGCTCTTGCGGCTGCGGCGTTCGCTGGAGGAAATGGTCGTCGGCGGGATTGAAACCACGATCCCGATCTTCCTCGAATTGCTTGAGGAAGCGGATTTCGTGAGCGGAAACTATCATATCCGCTGGCTGGAAGACTGGTTGGCCAGCCGCGACGCCTGATCCGCCGGCCAACCAGATGAGGAGTTGGCATGCGCGGCTTTGGTGCCGAGGAGTTGCTCAATTGCTATGCCCGCGGCGTCTTCCCGATGGCCGAGGGTCGCGATGATCCGCGCATTTATCTGCTCGACCCCGACGAGCGGGGCATTATCCCGCTCGACGACTTCCACGCCTCGCGCAGCCTGCGCAAAACGGTTCGCCAGAACGCCTTCCAGGTCACTGTGGACCACGACTTCACCGCCGTGGTCGCCGCCTGTGCACAGCCTGCGCCGGGCCGTGAAGAGACCTGGATCAATGATGGCATTATCGGACTCTACACCGACCTGCACTCAGCGGGGTATGCACACTCGATCGAATGCTGGTCCGCCGGCGAGCTCGTCGGCGGCCTCTATGGTGTCTCACTCGGCGCCGCCTTCTTCGGGGAAAGCATGTTTTCGCGCCGGCGCGACGCCTCCAAGGTTGCGCTCGTCCACCTCATCGCCCGGCTCCGCGCCGGCGGTTTTTCGCTGCTGGATACGCAATTCACCACCGAACACCTCGAAAGCTTCGGTGCCATCACGATCGACCGCAGCAGCTATCGCGAGCGTCTGTCCGATGCGTTGATTTTCGAGGCGGACTTCAAGGCCCTGCCGGACGAGATTTCAGGCGATCAGGCCCTGCAATCGATCACCCAGACATCATAGACCGGGTGTTCCAGCGGATTTTGCGCCGGACGCGATGCGAACATCCAGCCCGAGAATATCTGCTCGCCTTCAACATCGACACCGAAACCGTCCGTGCGCCGATCATTGATTTGCAGGAAGGCATAGGTTTCCGGCGTCTCTTCCGGCGGCCGTTTGCGGCAATACTGCGCCGTGATCGACAAGGCGCCGAAATCGACCGTGTCACCGATCGCGACTTCGAAATCTCGAGTCCGCGCGGTCACCTTGTCGAGGCCACGCAGAACGACAGTCGTGCCCGGGTCTGAGGAAAGAGGGCCACGCTCGGGCATATTGTCCGGATCGTCGCGGCGCAGGAGTTCCGACGCATCCGGCGTGTCGGCGGACGAAGAGCCTTCATCCTGGGCCCAGACGGGCGCCACAATCAGGAGCGAGGCAAGCGAAGCGAGTATACTGGTTTTCATGACGCATACCCTGTCGCGGGATTGTGACGCGGTAAAGGCCGATCAGGTCTCGTCCGGAGACCAGGCCTGATAATCGCCGGTGGTTGACTGCCGCGGGTCACTCGTCGCCAGCGAACCGGTCGGACGATAGGCGTGCACGGTACCGGTGAGATTGGGATGGTGATCCTTTTCCCACGACTGGCGCATCAGCGGCGTATCAGTTGGCACGTCGTCGAAGGTGTGGTGAAGCCAGCCATGCCAGTCGGACGGCACGCGCGAGGCGTCAGCATAGCCATTGTAGATGACCCAGCGGCGCTTCTGGCCCTGACCATCGGGGCCGGTGACACCGGATTCCTCGAAATAGCGATTGCCATACTCATCGGAGCCAACCTGTTTGGCGCCACGCATGCGCAGCGTCAGGAAGGTTCCCGGCGTGGCGTCTTTCCACCACACAAAAATCTTTGAGATCAGTCCGAACATTGTCAGCGGCTCCGAGTCGGTCGAGGCAGGCTTGGCTTATATGCCCTCGCACGGCGGGCGGGTCCAGTGTCGAACGCGGCGGGTTTCAGGCGAGAGACCCGGCGCGGTACACTTGGCGGCCGCCCAAGCGATTCGGGCCATGAGAGGAAAGCCGCATGCAGGTCTTCGGTCGCATTGCCGATTTCATCGCCGACACGGCTTCCGGGAGTGCGCCGGCAACGCGCGCCCTGTGTGCCTTCGACGACTCAAACGGGGACGCCACTCAGGCGCGTGAGATCATCACGCCCGCGGATTGGAGCCTGACGGCGTCGCAGGCGCTCGCGGACCTCCTCGACACGCCGCGCCCCTCAGCAACCCAGCCGCGAAAGAGTGCCAAGCGGTTCGGCAGCCTCCAGCCGTCAACGGCCGAGGGCGAGACACGCCAGCTGGAAACCGGACTGCCGGATGTGACAGCCCGTCTGGCCGGTTCGCTGGCCTGGTCTGCTGCCAGACAGGGGGCGTTTTGCGATGATGACCAGGCCGTGAGCTTTGCTGCCGAACTGGCAGCCAGCCTCACCGGACGCCTGGTCGTGCCGGACAGCACTCTGATCCGCGAGGGCGGCGTCGATTGGGCCTATGGCGACCCGACCTCCAGTGAGGTCGCGCCCACGCCCGCGCTTACGATCCGGGTCAATTCACGCCAGGCACCGGGACAATTGCGCCGCGTCGCAGAGACGGCCCTGCGCGCCTCGGTCCTCGACGTTGGCGCCCGGGTCACACGCGATCGGCTTCAGGCGATCGGCGAAGCCGTCCGCCGCTGCTCCGGCGATGTCGAGGAGTGCTTTGACCCGCGGCGCAATGCCGCCCTGGCCCGCGCCATGCGCCGGGCCCTGAAAGACGGCGTGCCGGAGGAAGCCGTCGAGCGCGCGCTGGCCCTCGCGCGGCAGGGAACCGATGATGACGCGCTCTCTGCATTGATCCCGGATGCGGTCGAGACCCGCCCGGCCATGCTCCATGTTCCCCGTGCCTTCAGCCACGCCGTAACGGCCGATGAAGCCTGGACCTTCGAGCAGGATGGCGGCGCGGTCCGGGCCCGTGACTTCCGGACCGGCATTGCCCGCACCGTATGGAGCTTCGGAACGCCGAGCCTTGCCTTTCACGCCAGTCCGGAAGACACCGGACCGACCATCTATCTCAATCTTCCCGCTTTCCTGGACGGCGAGAATGGGTTCCAGGCCGACCTCTTCACCGACTGCATCCGCTATTGGGCCATTGCCCTGACATTGAGCGCGCCGAAAGGCGCCGGGTCGGCAGGGTCAATCGCCCTCACTGGTGTTGGCGCGCTGCTAATGAGCGCCGGATTGCCCTATGGCGACGCAACGGCATGCGACAGCCTCGCAGCCCTGTCCCATCTCGCCACACGGGCTCTGCGGGAGGTCGCGATGGAGACCGGCGCTGCAGCGCCCGGCCTGGCCGACACGCCACCCCTCGATACGCTGCCGGGCGCATTTGCCCTTATCGCGGAACGGCTGACCGCGACGCCTCCTCCCTTCTTGCCGAAAGCCGCCCTCGCCCGCCCGGGACCGACCCTGATCTGCCGCGCACCGGACGATGATGTCGCCGCTCTTCTGGACGCGGACAGTGTCGGCGTCACACCGGTCCATACGGCCATTACGAGCGATGCCGAAATGGCCGGCGGACAGCGCCTGCGCGACTGCGCCCGCTCGGGGCTGCTGGCTTTGGGGTATTCCGTCACGGATATCGAGCGAGCAGAGGATCACGCGGCAGGACATGGCAGTCTGCGAGGCGCACCGGGCATTTCACTGGAAGACCTGATGGAGCGCGGCGTGCCGGTCGATGCGCTCGAGCGTCTCGAGGACTCCATCGCCGAGGGGGCTTCGGTGCGTCAT
Source organism: Maricaulis maris (assembly GCF_049116555.1). Taxonomy (GTDB): domain Bacteria; phylum Pseudomonadota; class Alphaproteobacteria; order Caulobacterales; family Maricaulaceae; genus Maricaulis; species Maricaulis maris_C. The sequence continues at coordinate 362,319 of NZ_JAGDYT010000004.1, forward strand.
GCGCTCAATCGCTGGACGCTGGGCGATCGCACCTGCCGCGATGCCCTGGGATTGACCAGCGATGTCATTGCCCGCGATGCCAACTCCCTGTGTCATGCGATCGGATATGGCGAAGACGAGATTCGCGCCGCCGACGCCCATGCCCACGGCACAGGCGACCTGGCAGGTGCGCCGACTATCTCAGCGCCTGCGCGGCTCGTCTTCGAGGCCCCGACCGTGCAGGACCAGATGATGATGGCCGCCGCGATCGAAGCCCAGATCGAGGGCCGCTGCCGGACAGCCATCACGCTGGAGGGTGACGCCACTATCGATGATGTCGCTGACCTGATTGATCTCGGCGGCGAACTCGGACTTCGAGACCTTGCCATCCGACGCGCGGCGTCGGGCCTGTTTGATCTCCTGCCCGCCATTGATTTCGACAAGGGCGACTACGCTGCCGACGCACCACCGGCCGAACGGATTGTCGAACGCACGGTCGAGCGTGTGATCGAGAAACCGGCGGCGCGTCGCAAACTCCCCGACCGGCGCAAGGGCTATATCCAGAAGGCGACGGTTGGCGGTCACAAAGTCTACCTCCACACCGGGGAATTCGACGATGGCGAGCTCGGCGAGATCTTCATCGACATGCACAAGGAAGGCGCCGCCTTTCGGTCCCTGATGAATAATTTCGCGATCGCGATCTCGATCGGCCTGCAATATGGCGTGCCACTCGAGGAATTCGTCGACGCCTTCGTCTACACCCGGTTTGAGCCGGCCGGCGCAGTCGAGGGCAATGACTCGATCCAGCACGCCACATCGATCCTCGACTATCTGTTCCGGGAATTGGGCGTGTCCTATCTCGGTCGCGATGACCTGGCCGAGATCTCGCCCGACAAGGTCGATGCCGGCGATCTGGGACATGGCGTCGAGCAGGAAAAACTGGGGCAGGAAGACGCTGCCAAATTCATTTCGCGTGGCTTCTCCCGTGGCCAGGTGCCCGACAATATCCTGATGTTCGCCAACGCTCCGAAAAAGGTCGCCACCGCGGACGGTACGGGCGACCAATCCGGCCATTACGAGATCGAGGACCAGCGTCAGAGCCGTCCGGTCTCACGCGACATCTCGGTGTATAATGGGGCCCCCTGCCCGGAATGCGGCCATTTCACAGTGGTCGAGGACGAGGATACGCGCCAGAAGTGCGATGCCTGCGGCTGGTCCGGCGGCTGACCGGCCTGATGCGCGCGACCAAGACGGCACGAGGCTTGCGTCGCAAGGCTCCGAGACTGTACGGGAGCGCCAAAATGACACGCATCATTGCCCTTCTGGCGATGCTGGCCCTGATGCCGGGGGCCGCCGTCGCGCAGGATGCCGGACAGATTGCCCGTGTTCAGGCCGGACAGTCCTGCCCGGGATGCAATCTGTTCCAGGCCGAGCTGGCTTATCTTGATCTGCCCGGCATCGACGTGTCCGGGGCCCGTCTCCGCCAAGCCAATCTGGCTCTCGTCACGATGAATCACGCCCGGTTCGACGGCACCAATCTGTCGATCGCCAATCTCTTCGGCGGCCGTTTTACAGGCGCCAGCTTCCGCAATGCGGACCTGACCCGCGCCAATCTGGTCGGCGCCTATTTCGGCAGCGCCGACTTCTCCGGCGCGACCCTGGACGGCGCGACCCTGTCCGGTGCGGAAATGGGCAGTGCACGAGGCCTGACACAGGCTCAGCTTTCAAGCGCCTGCGGCGATGCCTCGACCCGATTGCCGGTCGGCCTCACCGTCCCGACTTGCGGCTGAATCCCTCATCTGGCCGCTGGCCATCCCGCGCGGTCACTCATAGGATATACTTACGGATTACCGTGAATTAAGTCGATTTGCCGGGGTGTCTGGCCTATCGGTGAGGCTATGCGGAACAGATTGAAGACATTCGCCTCTGCCACCGCGCTCCTCGTTGCCGCGGTTTCGCCCGCCTTCGCGGGGGGCGATGATCACCCGCGCCGGGGCCTAGCCATCGGCGGCGAGTGCAGTGAGTGCGACTTTTCCAACAAGAACATGGCCAACGCCGTTTTCATCGGCGCGAATTTCGAAGGCACATCCTTCGTCGAATCCGAACTGCCTTCCGTTACGATGATCGAGAGTCGGTTCAATGACACCGACTTCAGCGACACGATCATGGTCAATGCACGCCTGACCGGAGTGACCTTTTCGCGCGCCGATATGAGCGAAGCGACTCTGACCAATTCGGTCATCGAGCGCGTGAATTTCTCCTCAGCCGATCTCGGCGGAACAGATTTCACCGGCTCCCAAATGGTGTTTGTGACCTTCATCGGCTCATCGCTGAACGACACCCTGTTTGCCGATAGCCGCCTGCGTCAGGTGAATTTCCTGCGCGCCGACCTGCGCGACACGAATTTCCGTGGCGCGGAATTGCGGCGTGCCAATTTTACCGAGGTCAGCGGCGGGGACGTGAACTTCCAGGATGCTGACCTCACCGGCGCCAATTTCGAGCATGCCGAACTGCATGAAGTCGACTTTACCGGCGCCATCCTGGCCGGTGCGAACTTCTCTGGCGCGGAAATCAGTGGTGTTGCCGGTCTGAGCAAGGAAAGCCTCGCCGGCGCCTGCGGCGACGAAGCCACAATTCTGGGTGAGACTGTCTCCCTGCCGGCCTGTGACAGCCTGCCCCATCAGAGCCTGGAAAGCGCGCGCTTTGATTACGCCCTGCGCTTTTCGGCGCCGGAGCGCTCCGGTCGCATCGTCGAATTGCACGCGCTCGAGAATGCGCGGATCGAAATCCTGTCGGAAATCGGCGCGGCCTTGCAGGTTCACGCCACCGAGCTCGACCAGGACGCCATCCGCGAAGCCACCAATGAGGCGATGCGCGAGATCGCCCGGGCTGAACGCGAATTACGTCGCATCGAACGTGAACGGGCGAGCCAGCGTCAGGCGATCAGCGAAGAGCGCCGCCGGATTCTGGAAGATGCCCGTCTGGAGGCCCTGGATGCCAACCGCGTCGCCCGCGACGCACTGCGCGACCAGACCCGCACCCTTGTGCGGACGTCGAGCCGCGCGACGGCTCGCATCGAGACCGAGGATGGTGTGGTCATTCTCGAACTGCCGAATACGGATTCCAATGGCGTCTGGGTGTTTGACGAGCAGGATAATAGCGTGCGCCGCATCGGACCCATGCCGCGCGAGGACGTCCCGCCTGCCCCGCCAACGCCCCCCGCCCTCCCGGATGGCGTCACCGAACCGGACGGGCACGACCCGCACTGACCCCGTCTCACGCGCATCAATCCACGCCATAAAAAAAGGCCGGTCCAGAGGGACCGGCCTTTTTGCGTTTTGCCATGTCGGGCGGATCAGCCCTTCTTCGCGTCCGGCACCACAGTGCGGATGTGCAGCTCGCGCAATTGCTTCATTTCGACCTCGGCCGGCGCATTCATCATCAGATCGCGGGCCTGCTGGTCTTTCGGGAACATCACGACTTCGCGCAGATTTTCGACTCCGGCGAGCAGCATGACGATGCGGTCCACGCCCGGCGCGATACCGGCGTGCGGCGGAGCGCCATAGCGGAAGGCATTGAGCATGCCGCCGAATTCTTCCTCAACCGTCTCCGCATCATACCCGGCAAAGGCAAAGGCCTTGAGCATCACATCCGGACGGTGGTTCCGCACCGCACCGGAAGACAGCTCCACGCCATTGCAGACAATGTCATACTGATAGGCCTTCAGGCCCAGCAGCGCGTCGGCGTCCGTATCAGCATCCAGCTGGAGGAAATCATCCGGGTCGATTTGCGGCATCGAGAAAGGATTGTGCGAGAAGTCGACCTTCTTGTTGTCCTCATCCCACTCATACATCGGGAAATCGACGATCCAGCAGAACCGGAACGTGTCCTTCTCGCAGAGGTCGAGATCGGTCCCGATGACATCACGGGCCCGACCGGCAAAGCTGGCAAACTCCTTGGGATCGCCGGCCGCGAAGAAGACGGCATCACCGATCTCGAGGCCCAGCGACTGGCGCAGGGCTTCGGTCCGCTCCTCGCCAATATTCTTGGCGATCGGCCCGGCGGCTTCCATCGCGCCCTCTTTGTCGCGCCAGAAGATATAACCCATGCCGGGCTGGCCTTCCTTTTGCGCCCAGGAATTCATCCGGTCGCAGAATTTGCGGCTGCCGCCCGTCTTCGCCGGAATCGCCCAGACCTGAACCTTGGGGTTCTTCTCCAGCATGCCGGCAAAGACCTTGAAGCCGGAACCACGGAAGGTGTCCGATGCATCCGACATCTTGATCGGGTTGCGCAGGTCCGGCTTGTCCGATCCGTACCAGCGCATGGCGTCGTGATAAGCGATCTGCTCGAAGGGCTCGTTCGGGACGTGGCGACCATCGGCGAACTCGTCAAACAGGCCTTTCATCACCGGCTCGATGACGTCGAAAACGTCCTGCTGCGTGGCGAAGCTCATTTCCATGTCGAGCTGGTAGAACTCGCCCGGTGCGCGGTCTGCGCGGGCGTCTTCGTCGCGGAAACACGGTGCGATCTGGAAATAGCGGTCAAAACCGGAGACCATGATCAGCTGCTTGAACTGCTGCGGCGCCTGGGGCAGAGCATAGAACTTGCCAGGGTGGACACGGCTCGGGACCAGGAAGTCACGCGCGCCTTCCGGTGAGGACGCGGTCAGGATCGGCGTCTGATACTCAACGAAATTATCGTCGACCATGCGGCGCCGAATGCTGTCGATGATTTTCGACCGCAGGACGATGCGCTTGTGCAGGCTTTCCCGGCGCAGATCGATATAACGGTGTTTGAGACGAACTTCCTCGGACCAGTCAGGCTCACCGAAGACCGGCAACGGCAATTCTTCCGCTTCCGATTGAATCGACAGCTCAGCAAGGCGAAGCTCGACTTCACCGGTCGGCAGATTGCCATTCACCGTCTCGTCCGAGCGAGCAATGACCGCACCGGTCACCGTGATCACGCTCTCGACGCGCAGACGCTCAAGAGTCGCAAAATGTGGATTTTCCGGCTCGAGCACGACCTGGGTCAGACCATAATGGTCCCGCAGGTCGATGAAGAGCAGACCGCCATGATCGCGCTTGCGGTGAATCCAGCCGGAAATCCGGGCCGTCTGGCCGACATGGTCCTTGCGCAGTTCGGCGCAGGTATGGGAGCGGTATGCATGCATGGAAAAGCGTCCGGTAAAACGGGGTTAGACAGGTTGCCGCGATGTGCCGGTTTGCGGGGTGAAATGTCAAGCTGGCCGGGTTCTGAGGCGCAGTTGCCTGGCCAGAAAGTGTGATCCCGCCGCCTCTGCCCGACCCGGCCGCCCCGGCCCCTGCCCTGTCCCCGCCCCTGGCCCTGGCCCCGCCCCTGGCCTTGGCCCTGGCCCTGGCCCT
>NZ_JAGDYT010000004.1:367710-373012 GCF_049116555.1 Maricaulis maris
CTCCAGTGAGGAGCAGCGCTTTGAAACCCGCTGTGGCTGACGCCAGAGCGGATCACCCCCCCTCGGGCGCCGTAAATGCGCGTCAAAAAAGGGGGCGCCGAAGCGCCCCCAGTTGCACGCCCTTGCGGGCCGCGCCACCAGAAAGAATGTATTCGTCCAACCGCTGACTAGCGGAAATACCCCAGGATGGTTGCGGGTGAGGAATTGGCGATGGAGAGCGCCTGTACACCCAGCTGCTGCTTTACCTGAAGTGATTGAAGCCGGGCGCTCTCCTTGGCCAGATCCGCATCGACGAGATTGCCGATCCCCTTCTCCAACGCATCAGACAGCTTGCCCACGAAGGCCTTGTGAATGCCCAGCGACTTCGACCCGGTCCCCAGCCGCGCCAGGGAGGCATTGAGATTGTCCAGCGACGACTCGATCGTCGCGACGAGCGTGCTGGCATCACCCGCCGAGGCAAAGGATGATGTCGCCGCCACGGTCACCACTGCGCCGCCCAGCGACAAGTCCTCCGCCGCGATGGTGAGGGTCGAGGTCCCCGACGCATTGGCGAGGGCTGAAATCTGGGACAGCGAGCCATTGACCAGATTGGTGCCATTGAACTCAGCCGTCTCGACAATCTTGCCGATCTGGTCCCGCAAGGCCTTGAAATCTTCGTTGAGAGCATCCCGCGACGCCTGGTCGAGCGAGGTGTCGGACGCGCCGAGCGCCTTTTCCTTCATCTCGACGAGAATGTCGGAGATCGCCTCGCCACCGGCCAGGGCGACATCAACCGTCGACGCTGACAGGTCGAGCGACTGGGCCACCGCACTATAACTGCGCACATCGGCCCGCATGGATTGGGCAATCGCGTAAACGCCGCCATTATCCTTCGCCGAGCCAACGGCCAGGCCGGTATTGATCCGGGCCTGGACAGTTTCCAGGTCCCGATTGGTCTGTCTGAGACTCTGCAGGGCGACCATGGCCCCTGCATTCGTGTTAATCGTCGCCATTTCTTGGCTCCCCACGCTTTCTGCATTCCACCACCGGTCCGGCCCGGCCAACCTGTTTTCGGTTGATCTCAAATGCCGTTCGGTACGATGACGCTACCCGGTAATATTAAATTATTCGCTAATCGGCCGGCCGGATTACCGTGTGTGGCAAGGGAATATTGAAATTCAAGGCACGCTTTCAACGCGTTGAAGCCGAGTCCGGGGTCGCGAATTCACGCCCCTTTCGAGCCGGGGAAAGCCCGGCAACCCGCAAATGGTCGCGCTTTTGAGCCGCTCCCCCAGGCGGTGATCCAAAAAAAATGCGGCATGTAAATGACTATTCACTTGCATGCCCGCGAGAGCCCCGCTAAACAGCTTGTAAATGATCATTCACTTACAGCCCTGAGGGGGATGGGACATGACCGGAATGCTTCGCGAAGACCTGTTTGAAGGCTCCAACCCGAATATCGGTGTGACCGCCAAGACCGGGACCACCAAGGCCCGGATCGAACGCGCCGCCCTGCAGCTCTTCGCCAGTCACGGCATGGACGGCGTCTCGATCAAGCAGATCGCCGAGGCCTGCACGATTTCCGATGGCGCCATGTATCGCCACTTCAAATCCAAGGACGCGCTGGCCCGTCTGATGTTCGAGGCCATCCACAAGAAACTCCTCGACATGGTCGCCAGTCATCTCAAGCCCGACGCCTCGCTTGAGGAGATCGCGCGCGCCCTGGTCACCGCCTATTGCACGCTGGCCGACGAGGACCCGGCGCAATTCACCTATCACCTCACCCATCGCAACTATTTCATCGCCGCCTCAGGTGATGGCGGCGCTGACCCGTCCGATTTGATGACGGAGTGCATCGCCCAGGCGATGGAGCGCGATGAGATCCCGCAAGGCGATCCTGAACTGCGCTCGGCCATGGCGCTGGGCGTGGTCATGCAAGCCGCCGAATACAGCCTTTATGGACGAATTGAGCGCCCGCTCTCGGCCCATATCGACCAGTTCACCCGCGGCATCATGGCCGTTCTGCGCTCCTGAGCGCCACCCCCGTTTCAACGAATGACAGGACACGCATCATGCGCTCTTTCATCTTCAACATCGCCTACTGGTCGCTCTCCGGCGTCTACGCCATAATCTGCGCCGTCCTGGCGCTCTTTCCCGGCCGCACTGTGCTGATGCACGGCCTGCGCTCCTACTCCCGTGCAACGCTGCACCTGATGCGCTGGATTTGCGGGATCAAGGTCGAGGTTCGCGGCACGCCGCCCAAGGATCAGCCTGTCGTGATCGGCGCCAAGCACCAGTCCTGGGGCGATGGCATCGTGATGATGGCCAAATGTGGTGACGTGAATTTCGTCTGCGGCGATCACATGCTGAAATTCCCGCTGATCGGCTGGGTGCTCAAGCGTTGCGGCGCCATTGTCCTGTCCAACCAGGGCGGCACGGCAGCGCGCGCGAGCATGATGGCGGGCATTGCCCGCTCCCAGGGCGAAGGCCGCCCCCGCCCGGTTCTGATCTATCCGGAAGGCCATCTGACGGCCGTTGGCACCGGCATGCGCTATCGCTCCGGCGTCTGGCACATGGCTCGCGCCCTGGACCGCGCGATCATCCCGGTCGCGACAAATCTGGGGCAGTGCTGGCCGCAGCAGCAATGGTCCAAGTTCAAGGGGACGGCCGTGATCGAATTCCTCGACCCAATCCAGCCCGGCGAAGATCGCGATCTGGCCCTGGCCACGCTGGAACGTCGGGTCGAGACCCGCTCACGCCAGCTCGAGACCGAGTTTGCCCCGCGCCACAAAGCGTCGCAGGGTGAGACCCGCAGCTCGACGGACGAGGCCCGGATCTGCGCGTAAGCTGCAGTCCGCCTTGACGATCCTGGGAGGATCCGATGCGTTCGACCTTGTTCAATCTCGCTTTCTGGCCGGTGCTGGGCGTTTTCGCCATCATCGCCTGGCTGATCGCCCTCACCGGCTGGCGCGGCGGCCTCAAGGCCGTCATGCGCGCCGCCTGCCGGACCGTGCGCGGCCTGATGGCAACGCTTCTCGGTGCTCCCATCGAAGTTCGCGGCATGCCGCCGACCGGTCGGCCTGTCATCATTGCCGCCAAGCACCAGTCCTGGGCTGACGGCTTCCTGATGATGGCGATCATGGGCGACATCAATTTCGTGATCGGCAATGAGATCGGAAAATTTCCGCTAATCGGCCGCATTGTCCGGACTTCCGGCGCGACCATGGTCAATTCTCCCGGCCTGACCGGCGCCCAGGGCGGCCTGCAGGCGGCCATCGATGCCGCTGGCGATGATCCACGACCCTTGCTGATCTATCCGGAAGGTCGCCTGCCAGAGGTTGGCGAGAGCTATCGCTACCGCAAGGGTGTTCACCTCATGTACGAGACGCTTGGACGGACGGTCATCCCGGTCGCCACCAATACCGGCCTGCGCTGGCCGCAAAACCGCTGGCAGAAGCAATCCGGCCCCGCCGTGGTCGAGTTTCTCGACCCGATCCCGCCCGGCCTGCCGCGCGACGCCTTCCTGCCCCGTTTGAAACTGACCATCGAAACCCGCACCCGCGCCCTCGAAGCCGAGGGTCAGGCCCACAAGGAGGCCCGCTCATGAGTGCCAAAATCGCCGCCCAGCTGATCACCCAGCGCCGCTTCCTGCCGCTTCTGCTCGCCCAGTCGCTGGGCGCCTTCAATGATAATTTCTTCCGCTACTCACTCGTAACCCTTGTCACTTTCGGCGGGCTGACCCTGTTCGACCTCGATCGCTCGATGATGGTCCCCATCGCCGCCTCGCTTTTCACCGTGCCGATCTTCCTGTTTTCCGCGATTGCCGGGCGGATGGCCGACAAGTTTGACCGCACCCGCATCATGCGCTTCGCCAAGTTTGCCGAGATCTGGCTGATGGCGATCGTGACGCTCGGATTTTTCCTGGAGCAACCGCTCCTGTTGATGGTCGCCCTCTTCCTGATGGGCACCCAGTCAGCCTTTTTCACGCCAGCCAAGAATTCGGCCCTGCCGACGCTGTTGAAACCGGAAGAATTGGTGCCGGCCAACGCCATGATGTCAGGCCTGCTGAATGTCTCGGTGCTGGTCGGAATCGGGCTGGGAACCTGGCTGGTGATGCAGTCCTTCGGCCCTGAACTTGTCGGCATGGGCCTGGTCGTGATGGCCGTTCTGGGCTGGCTGGCAAGCCGCCAGCTGCCTGAGGCCAAGGCGTCACAGCCCGACATGCCGCTGAGCTTCAATTTTGTCTGGGAAACCGTCCGGGTTCTCCGCTTTGCCTTCAAGGCGCCCCAGGTGCTCAGACCACTTCTGGGCGCGGCCTGGTTCTGGATGCTGGCCGCCTCGATCATCACGCTGATGCCGGTCTTCACGGCCTCGGTTCTGGGCGCCGATGCAAGCGTGGTCCTGCTGTTCAGCGCGCTGTTCACAATCGGGGCGGCGATCGGAGCCCTCTTGTGCGGCGCCCTGTCAGGCAAGGGAGACGCCCTGCTGTTCTCGATTGTCGGCGCGATCGGCCTTGTGGTGTTCACGACCGATGTGGCCCTGATCACCTGGTCCAATCCGCTGGTGCCGGAGGGCTCACCCCTGATCGGCGCCAACGCCTTTCTGGCCGACAAGGCCAACTGGCGCATCCTGATCGATCTCGGCCTCGCGGCCGTGTCGGCCGGCCTGTTCGTGGTGCCGCTGCAGGCGATGGCCCAGCGCCGGGCTCCGGCGGAGCTGCGGGGTCGCCTGCTGGCGGCCGGCGGGATCATGAATGCCGCAACAGCCACGATGGGTCAGTTCACCCTGGCCGGTATCGCCCTTCTGCAGCTGCCGATCCAGATGGCCTTCCTGATGATTGCGGTCGTCTCGGCTCTGGCCGTGCTGTTCATCCTGTGGCGTCTCAACCTGCGCCGCGGCGCACAAGCCTGAACGGGAGGGCCCGGGGCGTGAGCCCTGATCGCATCGGTCAGTCCGGAAAGCGTGTCCGGGCTGGCCGAAACGATAGCCAAACCATCCGGTCCGCGCTAAAGGGCCGTTTCATGAACATGATTACNNACGACGAAGGCCCTCGAAGCGGCCTGTGACGCCCTCCTCCAACATCCCTATGTGGCCGTTGATACCGAATTCATGCGCGAGACGGTCTACTGGCCCCAGCTCTGCCTGATCCAGGCGGCGGCCGGCGAGACCGAGGTCATCATCGATCCGCTCGCCGAGGGCATTGATCTGGAGCCCTTCTGGGAGCTGATGGCGGACGAACGCATCATCAAGGTTTTCCACGCTGCCCGCCAGGATCTGGAAATCTTCTTCCACCAGGGCGGCGACGCACTGATCCCGCACCCGA
>NZ_JAGDYT010000005.1:0-9598 GCF_049116555.1 Maricaulis maris
GAACTGCGTCGCCGCTGTATTGTTATTGCCGGCGCTATCCTGGGCGGCACTGCCCGCGACATCGACCGTCACCGAACCATCAGCGGCCGGGGTGATCGTGGCGGTGTAGACAGTGGCGCTGGTTGCCGAGAAGCTCGACGCCGCACCATTGCCGACCGAGAAGTCACCAATGGCGAAGCCCGTGACCGCTTCCGAGAAGGTCGCGGTGATCGTGAAAGCGCCCGAGGTCGGATCAGCAGAGCCGGTCGAGAGGGCTACAGTCGGAGCCGTTTCGTCATTTTCGATTATAAATTGGGTCGCAGCGGCACTGTCATTCCCGGCGGCATCCTGAGCCGCGGCGGACGCGACATCAACCGTGACGGTTCCGTCCGCCGCAGGGGTCAAAGTGGCAGAAAAGTCGCCGCCGCCATTATCGGCAAAGGCCGAAAGCGCGCCATTGCCGACGCTGATATCGCCCACAAGGAAGCCGGTGACCGCCTCGCCAAAATCGACGGCAATCGTGAAAGCGCCAGACACCGGATCGGCGGAGCCGGTCGAGATCACTGGCGTCGGCCCGGTAAGGTCAAGCGTAGCAGTATCGGTGACGGCTGCTGCGGCATTGCTGGACGCGTCCGTGAGAACGACGCTCACGGTGAGCTCGCCTTCATTGAGGCCGGAAATATCGAGGCCAGACACCTGGAATTCAGCCGGATCGCCCGCATTGGGAATGGGGATGCTGCCAGTCCCGACGACATTCGCTCCACCGCCATCCGACGAGATCGTATAGCTGTAGTCCGTCAACGTTTCCGGATTATCGATCGTAAACGACGCGGCGGTATAGTTTGACGGCCCGTAGAGCGTCGAATCGAAACTCACCGTGTGACCGGACGGCGCGACATTATCCGTGCCGAGACCTGTTATGCCGAACAGGTAAGGGGCCTCGTCCGAATCATCATTGGCGATGGAAACCGTGGCATTGGACGTGCCCGCTTCTGCCGGGTCAAACTCGATCGTAAACGTCGTCAAATTGCCCGCCGCGACGGTCGTGGCAGGCTGAGCGGTTACCGAAAAAGCATCTGATCCGGAAATCGAAACGGCGTCGCTGCCGAGCGTCAGGACGGCGCCACCATCATTGTTGATGGTGAAAGTGGCCGACGCGGTCCCGCTGTCGACGGCCTGGCTACCGAAATCGGTGCCATCCGCAACAGACGGCGATGCGTCGGCAGAGTCGATATCGATCGCGTTTGCGGCATCCGCCAGGCGAATCTCCGGCAAGACTGTACCCACACCGGCGATGGCAAAATCATAACTCGCCTCATCCGCGTCATTACTGGCGATTGTAATCGTTGCGGTACGCGACGCAGCGACAGACGGGTCAAACTGGACTGTGAAACTCGTGGTCGCTGCTGGCGCCACACTGGCGGCCGCAGCTGACGTAATGGAGAAATCTGCGGAATCTGCGCCTGACAGGGCAACACTCGCAATGGTGAGCGTGTCCGTGCCGAGATTTTCAATCGTGAAGGTGCGCGACGCTGTGCCGGCCGTTACATCGACGGGCGAGAATTGCGTATGGTCCGTCAGACTTGGCGCGGCAGCCCCGTCAGCAATCGAAACCGAATTGCCCGTAACATTGATTTCCGGGTCGCCAGCCACTGCTTCGAATGTGAATGTGTTCGACAAGGCGTTATCATCACCCTCAGCGTCCTGCACGACGGCCGCTGGAAGGAAGACCTCGACCGAGCCGACACCCGCGGGCGAAACGGTGAGCGTCCAGTCAGAGCCCGACCCGGTAAGCCCATCCGACGTGGCATTGGTGAGATCAAAATCGCCAGCGACAAGGTCGGTGACCGGCTCACTGAAACGCACAGCGAGGGCGCGAGAGAAAGCGACGCCGAGATCATCGGTATCACCTGAAATCGTGACACTGGGAGGCGTGCCGCCCGGCACATCGACGACGAAGCTGTCAGACGCGGGATCAATCGTCACAGCACCGTCGTCAGAACGGGTCGCGGTCAGATTGCTGGTCGTGTTTGTGTACGTGCCAGCCGCCGCACCTGCCGGAACACTGACTGTGACAGTGAAAGTACATGAGCCCTCGGATGCCAGGCTACCGCCCGCCAATGACAGGACACTTGTGCCCGTAAGACTGGAACCGGCCCCACAGACATCCGCCAGCGGCGTCCCGGTGGCCGTCGCGCTACCCAGCATCGCGTCGAGGTCATCCGTGAACACGATGTCCGTTGTCGTGAACGCGCCCGTTGCTGCAATGTAAAACTCAACGTCGATCGTGTCGCCCGGCGCCACGTCGTCTTCCGCGAAGGTTTTGGTGAACTGGATTGTGCCGCCGGCGCCCTCGGCAAAGTCAACAGCCAAGATGGCAGCAGCCTGCGTGTCCGTATAACTCACGGCGTCGAGATTATAGACCAGCTCGGTCGTGGTGAACCCGTAATTTCCGGCCTCAAGCGCGTCATCGACCTCAATCGGCAGGTCAAAGGTGCAGCTCGCACCGGCAACAAGCGCCATCGAACGGAACTGAACATAGGTGTTGCCACTCGACAAGGTCGCGGTCGAACTCGGACCGCAAGGCAGGGCTGCGGGCTGCACACCGAAGAAATCAGAGCTCGAGCTCCCGTCGATATCGAGGTCAAATTGCCCGACAGTCAGATCATCAGCAGAATTATTGGTGATGGTGAAACGCAGCGTTGCCTGATCAAGCGGGTCGACCGGGCTGGTGACGAAGGATGCCGTGAAGTCCACATCGTCTCGCGGATCGCCGCCCACGTCGTAAACCACGCTATAGACATTTGAAGCGGTATTGTCGTTGCCGGACTGGTCGACGACCGTCGCGGCGGGCAGCTCAACGGTAATCGGCGTACCAGCGCCGGTCGGCGTCACCTCGATTGTGACCGTGGAAACATCGTCACCCGATTGAACGCCATCACCGCCAAGGTCGGCGAAGGCGACCGTCGCGTTCGTCACGACAAGATCGCTCACCGCGAAGCCGTCGATTGTCTCCGCATACAGGCCAAGTTCGACAAAGCTGACATTGACGTTAAACGCCGCATCCACTGGCCCGCCCGGCCCTGTGATAATCGGCGCTGGCGCAGCAGAATCGACACCGACCTCGATATTGAAATCCGCCCAGTCGCGGTCGATCGCGCCAGAAACAGAGCCCGTGCCGGTGATATTGCTTGGGGACGCGACATAAGTCGCCGCCGCGGTCGACGCCGGTGTCGAAACCGAATAGCGGACTTGACACTGACCGACGGGGTCGATGTTGGACACAGTGACCAGACCCAACCCGTCGGAAGAAATAGTCGGCGCTCCGCAGCTGAAACTGGAAATCGACCCGAGATCGAGTCGCGCGCCGGTCAATGCCGCTTCATAATCCACGGTGAATGTAAGGTCTGTGAGATCCTCTGCTCCGGTCACCCAAATAGTATGGGTGATGGCTGCGTTTTCGCCGGGGTCGACCCGCGGCTCATCGCCGGTTTCGTAGCTCGCGGCCGACGTGGTAAAGAAAAATTGCGCTGACGCATCGGAGGCCGCCAGAGCGCTGCCGGCCAGGCCTGCTGCAAGAAGTGCGGCCCAACGCATTGGCGCAATTCTGGATTTTACCTGACTGGATTTTATCTGACTGGATTTTATCTGATCGGCTCCCCGCGCCTGAAGCTCAGGTCGGCCGAATGTCGAAACAAAATCCAGGATATCGCGCATATTTTCCCCCGCGCAGACAAGACAATAGCCTGTCTGACTCCAGCTCACCCCTGACGACTTGGAACACCCCCCGCCGGCGAAGCATGATCACGCTACTACTAAAGCCCGAAAGAACAAAGCCAAATCGGGCGTTCGCGAGAGCAGTTTTCCGTAGGATTTCCCTTCAGCTGGGCCGAGCGGTGGCGGCGACCGGATACGCAGTCGCCGGCATATGGATCAACCTTAGCCTGCCGACCGGCGCGACGACATCAACGTCCATCAATCGGCTTTGGATCGCCATGTTTGCGTCGTCACGCCGGTCGCGCTCATTCGTGTTTTGGCGGCTGTGGCTGCTTGGTGGTTTTAGCGGGTCTGTCTGGCTAATCTTGTCCCGTCGAAACTGGGGAATTCATGGCGATCACGAACCAAGATGCACGCTCGGCGGTCATCGGCCTTTTCGGCCGAGAACCGGACGAAGTCGAATGGCCTGGCGGACGCAGTCGCCGGACTTTCTGCGTACGCTACGACGAGACCCGCTATGCAGTGTCCAAACGAGGCGGGCCAGGTCGGGCCCGTCTGGAAGCCACCATTCTGGAACGCCTCCAGGACAGCGGGCACACGCCTGAACTGGTTCTTTGCCGGGACGAATGGGTTGTGCAGAGCTGGACGCCCGGTCAACGACTCGCCGAGCGGCTCGCACTGAATCCGACGCCCGCGCTGGTGGCTGAAGCCGCCGCCACTCTGGCCAGACTGCAACGCGCCGGAACAATGGCCGGCTTGGACAGGATTGCGCCAAGGATTGGACAGAAGGCAGGCTGGCTTGATCGTTTCTCGGGCCTGCCGGCAAGTCTGGCGGAAAATTGCGGGCTCCCGCCTCCGGCATTCGACGGAGCGGGTATTCGATCCATTCTGTCTGCTCCCCCCGCAAGTTTTGTGAAATGGGATTCGCGCCCGGGCAACGCCCTGATAGACCCCTCCAGCGGTCGCGCCGTCTGGATTGACTGGGAGCATGCCGGATGTCGGGTAATTGCGGACGATCTCGCCTGGCTCGTTTGCGACGAATGGTTCCCGGATGACAGAAATCTGGAAACGGCGGCGATTAGCGGGTTTTGCGCAGAATACTCGAACAGATTCGATTTCGACTTCGGACGCTATCTGTCGGCGTTTGGCTGTCTGCACACCATGGTCCGCATCAATCTGGTACTGGACTTCCAGTCGAGCCATGGCTGGGGTGATCGCGCGCATCTCTTGGCGAAAGACAAGATCGGGGCAACGCCAGACCTTCTGAAGAGGCTGGCCATTCGCGGCGCTCGCTGGGCCGCTCGCTATCCCGAGACCGAAGGGCTGACCGATTTTTTTGTCCGGCTGAGCTCATCAACCTTTTCTGCCTCGTCGACGGCAGCGCCAGAGACCGATTCTGAGACCGATTCAGAGACCGGGAACGACACGGCCTAAGCCCATGCGTTGGCACAACAAAAAAGGGGCGGCGCATGTGCGCCGCCCCTTCAATTTTGGAGACCGGCCCATTACCAGCCTTCGGGCGTGTCCGGCGTGACCGGCACGTCCAGCGAGACCGGTAGGTCGAGCGGACCTGCGAGGTCATCGAGAACAAACATCCCATCGCCCGACATCGCGACCCCGGGGAAAAGAGCCGAACTCGGACCGGTTTCGGTCAGCGAGGTGAATCCAGCCAGGTCCGCCATCGGCAGGTCCATATCATTCCCGAACTCTGCAGCGGCCTGTGCCAAGGCATCGGATCCAACAGAACCAATCGAATTGAGATCGCTGAAGCCGTCATCGCTCAGGGTCAGGAACCCGTCTGCGCTCTCACCAACGGCCAGCATCCGCACGCCACTGTCGAATGCCGGTCCAGAGACATTTTCCATCGCGCTGTCAGAGCTTTCGATGGCTTCCGAAACCGGAGCGGGCTTCTCGCTCGCAACATCAAGCACTTCGGCTTTTGTGCTCGGTTCAGCCAGTTTGCGCCCAACCGACTGGTAATAGGTGATCGCAACGTCCTGATCGGTCGTGGTCAATCCATCCGATGCGGTGACGACGATATTGTGGACACCCTCAAATGCAGGGTCACCCAAAGCGGTGACGACGCCGGTCGTGGCATCGATCGTATAGAATTCCGCCGCGTCACCCGACAGGGAGTAGGCGATCGTATCACTCGCATCGACATCCGTCGCCGCCGCCGTGAACACGACACCGGTATAGTTGGTCGTGACAAGGTAAGCGGCGCCGCTGACCATGACAGGCGCATCATTCTCGCCAATCACCGTCACTTCAGCCGTTGCCGTGGTGGTACCGCCATTTCCGTCATCAACGATCAGCGTCACCGTATCGACGAAGGTTTCGCCCTCCGCCAGATAATCGAAGGCGCCCAGAGCGCTGTAATAGAGCGATCCATCTGCATTGAGCGACACCGACGCACCGCCAGCGGACGTTGAACCCGCAGCAATCGAGACAGTGAGGCTGTCACCATCCGGGTCATTCGTGGTTCCCAGGATCTGGTTGACGACATCCTGGAAGGTGTAATCGCCATCTTCACTGACGCCCTCACGGAGGATGCCGGCAAAGCCGATATCCATGCGGGCGCCGATATAGAGCCCTCCAGACGCGTCATAGGATCCGACGCGGAACTCGATGATGAACTCACCGGAATAATCCAGCTCCAGCTCGACGGTTGTGACACCGGTTGAGCCTGTAAAGCCAGTATTGAAGTTGAAAATCTCCTGAACGATCGCCCCGGTATTCGCATCCCGGATATAGCCGAAGCCCAGCGCGTGATCGCCTCCCGAGGAGAGGTTGTAGGTGAAGGCAACAGTGTCACCAGCCTGCCCCTCAAAGGAGTCCGAACTGATGGTCGGCCCAAAACCGCTCCCAAATCCGTTCGGGACCGTACCGGCGAAGTCGAGCACGGCAACCGCATCATCACCCGGGATGTAGGTTCCATTGGTGTCGATGGTGATCGTGGAGCGATCCGTACGGGTCATGTTGCTGGTGGAAGTGGAGACGTTCCAACCTGTCAGCCCGTTGTCGAAACCGCCATTGCCGAGGGCATTGGCCTGCAGGACGATATTGCCCGCCGTCGGCGCGTCATTGGCACCGTTCAGCGTGACGGTCACCGTTTCGGTTACCGTGCCACCATCTCCATCAGAAATCGTGACAACATAATCCTGGGTCGCGGTCTCTCCGGCCGCCAAGCCTTCAAGGGCATTGTCGTCCACTTCGAACGTCCAGGCCACCGTATCACCATTCTGGTCAACCGGGCTCAGCGAAAGCGTGCCGAGATAATTCCCGCCGACCGGGGTCACCGTCGCCGTGTGCTCATTGGTGATGTCGATATCGGCAAAGGCTATTGTGCCGTTGGCAACATGGGTGACGGTACCTTCATTGGCAGCACCGTCTGCGACTTCACTCACAGACCCCGACGTATCAGCCGTGATGACGGTCGGCGCGTCATTCTCGCCGGCCACTTCGATGGTCACCGTCTCGACGGTGGACGCGGCACCCTGAGCGTCAATCGCTCGATAGGTGAAGCTCACCGTGCGGCTCTCGCCAAAGGCCAGATCCTGGAAATCGCCACCTGGATTGAAGGTGAAGGTTCCATCACCATTATTGATGACGCTGCCCTCGTCCGGCTGGGTCAGGATCTCGTATGTCAACGAGGCCTGATTGTCCTCACTGTCGACATCATCACCAGCAAAGGACTCGGTAACAGGCGCCCCGTCTTCCCGAGTGCCGGTTCCTCCGAAGGAGAAGCCCGCACCAAGGAAGGTCGCATCCCAGCTCGGGATGTCGCCGGTTACCACTTCCGAGATGAAGTCCGGACGGCCGTCGCCATTCGTGTCCCCGACATTGGTGAGAAGACGGCCACCGCCGCTACTGTTGGACGGAACATAGATGTCCACATCCCCATCGCCGTCATAGTCGCCCACGGCGATGCCGTAGGAACTGGTCGTTCCACTATCGACCACCATCTGCTCGAACTCGGGCAGACCGTCATTATTGGTGTCCCCTTGATTCAGGCTGATATCGATCTGACCAGACAAGTCCGCGTGAATGATGTCGAGATCTCCGTCGCCATCAATATCGGCAAACATGCTTTCGAGCGTGTTTGACGCGGTCGGCAAGGTGATCGCGGTGAATTCATTCTGACCATCGCCGTTTGAATCACCCTGGTTGATGTAGAGAATCTCGTCCCGGCTGGACCAATGGGAGACAATGAAGTCCATGTCACCATCGCCATCGACATCACCGACCTCCGTGCCCAAGGCATAGGAACTGGCAAAGGTCTGGTGGATGTAATCGATCTGACCGTCACCATTCGTGTCCCCCTGATTGTAGGAAATCACGACCGGCCCCTGGCTCCAGCCAGCAGACACAACATCGATCCGGCCATCGCCATTCATGTCACCGGAGGAAATCGAGTAGGACCAACCATTCGTCGGTCGCGCGACATCGCGCACCGAGAACTCGTCGATCACACCATTGCCGTTGGTGTCGCCAAGATTGATGACTTCCAACAGCGTGCCATTGGAAGCGCCCGCCACCACATCGAGCAGACCATCCCCATTCAGATCGGTCAGCTCCACGGCCTGCTGAACACTGGTCGATGCCTGCACACCGGTATAGTTGGCAAAACCGTCACCGTCCGTGTCACCGACATTGGTGAAGACCCAGACGCCGGTGCCCGTCGCAATGGCGATATCGATGTCGCCATCGCCGTCGATATCGCCGCTGTCCAGACCGCGACCATAGATGTTCGCGCGATCAAGCAGCGAACTCTCGGTGACCGTGTCGGACGCTCCGTCACCGTCATTGTCGATGAACTCATGGATCACGAGACCATCGCTATTGCCCGAGAGCGCAAGGCCGACAATGGCGCCGCCACTGCTGCCGCCGCCGGTGCCGGTGAGGCTGATGGCCGACACCGTCGGAGCATCATTCGAGCCGGTCACCGTGACGGTCGCCTGTGCCGCAGACGCGACGCCGTGCTCGTCCTGGATGGTGTAGTCGATCAGCACCGTAGCGGTTTCTCCGACCGACAGGCCGTCGAAGTCTGCACCGGGGTCAAAGACAAGCTGATTGTTGACGATTGCGACCGAGCCACCGCCGGTATTGATGGCTGCGGCGCTGACCGAAAGGGCCGCATTATTGTCGGCATCCGTGTCATTTGCGAGGACGTCGATCGTGACGCTCGCATTCTCGTCAGTCGTCGCAGCATCGGCAACAGCCACCGGGCCGTCATTTGTACCGGTGATCGTGACGGTGAGGGTCGAGGGAGCACTGGCGCCCTTCTCGTCCGTGACGACATAGTCGATGACCAACTGGATTTGCTCGCCCTCGGCAAGCGACTGGTAGGCCGCATTGCCCGGGTCGAAGGACCAGGACCCGTCGCCATTGAGCTGGAAACCGTCCGGCGCATTGTCGGCGAGGCTGAAACTGAGTACCGCGCCGGTATCGGGATCACTGTCATTGTCGCCGACATTGCCGGTAATGACAGCCCCGTCTTCTGTCGCATTGGCCGTATCAGCCACCGCATCCGGCGTCGTGTTCACACCGATGATGGTAATGTCCAGTGTCTGTTCGACCACGCCGCCATTTCCGTCGGAGACGGTATAGGTGAAGGTCTCCGTGGCCGTATCGCCAAGTGCCAGCGAGAAAACCGCCGGATTTGTCGGGTCCGCCATATAGGTCCAGCTGCCGTCGGAATTCAGCAACAAGGTGCCGAGCGCTCCGACAAGACTGGTGTCAGCATTGGCCTCATCACCGCCCTCATTGCGAACGCTGATCACCGACAGGACGTCACTGGAGTCCACATCGCTGTCATTGTCGAGCACATTGCCCGCCTGCTCGAGGTCGGCATTGGCATTCGACACGTCCGCGATGGCGACCGGTGCGTCATTGGCGCCAT
>NZ_JAGDYT010000006.1:0-610692 GCF_049116555.1 Maricaulis maris
TGAAGTCAATCGCGTTTTTCAGGGTTTCTGCAGAGCGTCCTGTCCAGCGATGTTTTCCGAGGAAAATCTCGCCGGCGCCGGACTTGAATTGCGCCTGATGAAAACCTGAAGAGCGAGAGCCCTTCCCCCGTCGCCAGCGCCCCGTTTCCGTGGCCCCCGCTGCGAGGAGGGCGAGGTTTAGGGCTCGCGCTTTTTGAAGTCAATCAGCGTTTGCGGGAGTTTCTGCACTCTTATGCAGTCGCACGTTCAATCCCCTGCTGTCACAGGGAATTCGGTTTACAGGCCGACCATCCGTCCCGGGCTGGACAGGCGAGGCCAGCTGCGCCTGGGCGCATCATCCGGCTATTCATTCGCCCATCGCGGGCCTTCCCCCATCGCGGCGCCGGAATCACACGGGAGCCGGCATGGGAGCTGACGCCCGGTCAGGCCGCCGCTTCCTCGGTCCTTGGCCGGGCCTGGGTTTGTTGGATGAGCTCGGCCAGCCCGTCGCGATATTTGCGACCGACGCGGACCCGGGCGCCATTGGTCAGTTCGACCGCATAGAGGCCGTGTCGGTCCCGCAAGGCCGCGGCAATCTCATCGACATTGACGATTGCAGAGCGATGAACCCGCAGGAAGCGGGCCGGATCCAGCCGCGCCTCCAATTGCTTCATGGTCATGCGCTCGAGCAGTTTGCGCGTGCGCAGATGGAAATAGACATAGCCGCGGGCCGCCTCCAGCCAAACAATCTCGGACTGGCCGATCCGGACCCGGGCCCCGTGCCCGGAAATCCAGAAATCGCGCGCACACGCGGCGGTGCCGACCGAACCGGCCCGATCACGCAAATCGGCCAGAGCCTCTTCCAGCAGGGCGGCGCGAGCCTGGGCCTGCCGCTCCACGAGGATTTGTTGCAGGCGCTGGATCGTCACCGCGAGGCGCGCAGCCTCGATCGGCCGCAACAGGAAATCACTGGCGCCGCGGTCATAGGCCTCGAGGGCCCGGTCCGGGTAGTCGCCGATCATCACCGTCACAGGCGCGCTTTCGCCCAGCTCGCGCAGGGCAACCAGTGCGGTCTCGAGCGCCGGATGGTCCACATCAAGGAAGAGGACATCCGCGGCATTGGCATCGCAGATCGGCAGGACAGAAAAGACGGATGCGGTGGCCAGATCCACCTTCACCGAGGCGTCACGCTGGAGCGCACGAACCAGATGCGCTCTGGCGAGAGGTCTGCTTTCCAGAATGACGCACCGCATTACAAAATCTCCATCAATGAAATCAACGATTTACATGATAGATTGCGATCAGGTCGGCGCGATAGTGGCGGGTCCGGATTGAATGACCAAACGCCGCCATGATGGGGCGAATGGAACCAGATTGGGTTTATCACGCGCCAGACTGGGCCGAATGACGGGATTTCCGCGACGAATGCCAAGGACGGTTTGTCGCCGAATACCTGCCGTTCGCGCCGGAAGTCGGCGACTCGTCACCCTGGGCCGCGTCTCGTCTCAAACACCTCGCGCGCCGGACAGGCGAATGCTTCGGTCAGACGGCGTGTCAGATTGAAATTCTTTGATCCCGGATACGCTCGGGCTGTCACGAGCCCATATCCCTTACTCGTTGCGTGCGGCGCACCATCCGGCGTGTCGCACGCAACCTTTTCGGCCACCGCCTCCGCTCCCAGATGTCGAGACCGTAACCCGATGGCAAGCCTGGACACAGCCGGTCGCCGTTATCGGGAATATCTGTGAGGGCGTTATGATTCATTCGTGGTGGCAGGATGGGACGACGGTAGCGCCAGTGGGCTGGCGGCGTGTGATTGCGGCCACCGCGCTCGGCTGGTCCGCGCTGCTGGTCGTTTTCACCACCGTCCATTCCCTCGACATGTCCCGCCTCGGTATCGCGCACACCATTGTCGAGGTCGTCCAGGCCCAGGCCGTCATCATGATTCCCTGGCTGGTCATCTTTCCGGCAATCGGCCTGACGCGGGTCTGCCAGCTCACGGCCAAGACGCCGCTCTGGATTGCCGCGCTGGAACTCACCCTCCTGGGAGCGAGCGGCATCCTGATCATCTATCTGCACATCATTTTTGTGTATGCGCCCTTTATCGGCGCGCCCCCGGAACAGATTCTCGACCAGATCCCGCTCATCAACTGGGCTTGGGATCCGGTCATGATCGCCCTCACTGCCCTCCTCAGCGATCTCTACACACGCGCGGCCCTGCGCGCGCGCAAAGCCCGGGAACCGGTTGAGGAGAGGATCGTGCTGCGCAATGGCCGTCAGGAAGACATCCTCGATATCGGCGATATCATCGCGGTCAGCGCCCAGGGCAATTATGTGGCCTTCGTGTCGGCCACCCGCGAATGGCTGCAACGCGCCACGCTGGCGGAGCTTGTCGTGCAACTGACCGAGCGGGACTTTATCCATATCCACCGTTCGCATCTCGTCCGCTCCTCCCAGATCACGTCCTTTGAACGCGCGCGCGGCCGCATTGTCCGGGTGACACTGGCCTCCGGGCATGAATTCCCGGTCAGCGCCCGCGGCGCCGAAGCGCTGCAATCGCATATCGCCAACACGACCCTGGCCAGCCTGCCGGCCCGTACACTCGACTGAGTTGACGTGCCGGCCGGTCTGCCCCGCACACCCGCGCAAGAATGGAAGCCGCCCGCCTGACCGAACCCGGGTGACAGGGCCCGGGTGACAGGGCCCGGGTGACTGGGCCCGGGTGACAGGGCCCCGGCGCGCGCACCCTGCCCTGTCTGGCCGTCCGAAACCTGACCATTTCCTGACAATCCGCACAGCCAGGGCCAACACGGCCGGACTGGGACGGGCCGGGTTCAACACTGGCCCGGCCCGAGCCGCCACCCAATGAAACAACGTCCCCGTTCGGCCCGGATTTCACACCTTTGGGGAGACAGGCCGCCATTCGCGACACCCGCCCGTGGCTGGCAACTTTCGACTGTCAGTGTGTTCAGCCCATTCGGCTCTATCCGTCCCATACGCCCGTCACATGGCGTTGTCCGACACCGCGCCTTCCCGCCGGCGCCGGACCCAGCTGCAAGGCTCCGCTTGAACCGGCGCCATCACTCCTGAGGGGATAAAATGAGAGACGAAGACTTCAAATCGCGCATCCTGCGATCCACCATCCTTGCCGGCCTCGCCGCCGCAGGCCTGGTGGTTTCACCGGCCCACGCCCAGCAACCCGTGACACTCGACGATGTCGACGAGGAAACCGAGGAAACGGAAGACCGCATCGTTGTCACCGGCTCACGCGTGCGCCGCAACAGCTTTACCTCGACCTCGCCCCTGCAGGTGATCAATGAGGACACCATCCAGGAAGCCGGATTGGTCGATGTGGGTGAAATTCTGCGGTCGACCTCGGTCGTCCAGGGCGCCCAGCTGGATCTGCAGACGAATTCGCAATTCGTCGGCAATGCCGGCCCGGGTGGCCAGGCCGTGTCGCTTCGCGGTCTCGCCGCCGACCGGACGCTGGTTCTGATCAATGGGCGACGCTTCGCCCCGGCCGGCGTTGAAGGCGCACCATCCTTCCCGGATGTGTCGCTGATCCCGTCCTCCATGATCCAGCGGGTCGACATCCTGCTCGACGGCGCGTCCTCGGTTTATGGCTCGGACGCTGTGGCCGGCGTGACCAATGTCGTCCTGCGCACCGAGTTCGACGGCTTCCAGGTCGAGGCCTTCACCACCGTTCCGGAAGACAGTGGCGGCTCCCAGTCGAGCGCGAATTTCCTGGTTGGCGGCACGGAAGGCCGCGCCAGCTTCGTCTTTGCTGCGGAACTCGTCCGCAATGAAGAGCTGACGGGGACCCAGCGCGACTGGATGTCCCGCGATGGCGGTCAGTATTGTTCCTTCGACATCATCGACAATGGCGACGGCACGACGACAGAAACCTGCGGCACCGCGCACGCCTTCCAGTCCGGCCTCGGCATTCTCCTGCCCAGCTTCACCCTGTTCTACGGGGCACCGGGAACCACGGCAGCCGCCTCCGATCTCGGCGTCGCCGGTTTCGTCAATGGCCGCGGCCCGAATGCCGGCGGATTCTCCGACCAGGCGCTGAATAATTCCCGCGTTGTGAACACGTATGAATCACCGGAGTTCGAGCGTTCCGTCTTCTTCCTGAGCGGGACATACGAGCTCGACGACTGGCTCCCGGGTTCGAATTTCTTCACCGAAACCTCCTTCTCCAACCGCCAGACCTTCTTCAATGGCGGGCCGGCCCAGTTCACGGTCGATTTCAACGCCGACAACCCGTTCAACCCCTTCGGTTCGCCGGGCTCCATCCTGCTGATGGCACCGTGGGATAATGAGGTCACCGTCGAGCTGGAACAGTGGCGCACCTATAACGGTCTGCAAGGCGATCTGGGCTTCATGGGTGCACCGGGCTGGGACTATGAGGTCTTTGCCGGCTACACGCGCTCCATGGGCTATTCCTCGCGCACTGTGACGCTGGAAGAGAATCTCAACCTGTCCGCGTCGGCCACGGCCGACCCGACCACCGGCCTGCCGGTTTGCGGCGTTCCCACACCGGGCGGCTTCTTCCAGTCGCGTACGCCTGAAACCTGCGTGCCCATCAATTTCTGGGCCCAGGGCCTGTACGGATCTGAGTCCGCTTTCGATGAAGGCCAGGCCGGCATTGACTGGCTGCGCGGCCAGCGCGAGATCACGACCTTCGTGGATGAGCGCATTCTCGGCGGTTTCGTCACCGGTCCGCTCTTCGAGCTGATGGATGGCGAAGTCTCGGTCGTGCTCGGGTCAGAATGGCGTGAACAATCGCTCGACTCGCGCTCCGGCGAAGTGGCTGAACGCGGTCTTGGCCTGAATTTCTTCAAGGACCGCTCATCGGCGGGTTCCGTGGAGCTGTTCGAGGTCTACGGCGAAGTCGTGGCACCGATCATCCAGGACCGTGCCTTTGCGCGTGAAATCACGTTTGAAGCGGCGGCTCGCCTGGTCGACCATGAGTTCTACGGTCAGAACTCCACCTGGAGTGCCCGCATGCGCTGGGTTCCGGTCGATTTCCTGACCCTGCGCGGCACGGCAGGCACGTCCTTCCGCGCTCCGAACCTGCGAGAACTCTTCCTGGGCGGTCAGTCCGGCTTTGTCGGCTTCGTCAATGATCCGTGTGGCGTTCCGGCGACCGCTGTCGGAACCGACCCGATCACCGGTCTGCCAGTCTATGCACCGGGACCGGACAGCAATGGCGACGGCATCGGTGACCTGGACGGTCGCGCCCAGATCGTACTGGACAATTGTACGGCTGAAGGCGTTGACCCGCTCAATCTCGGCGTGACTGGTACGGGCGGTTTCGAAGCCTTCCGGTCGGGCAATCCGGGTCTTGATCCGGAGACCTCCGAGGCCATTTCCTTGGGCTTCGTCATCGAGCAGCCCTTCACGGACGCCTTCGACCTGACCTTTGGCGTGAACTATTTCGAGATCGAAGTCAGCGATTCGATCTTGGTGCCGACGGCCGGTCAGATCCTCGGCAACTGCTATCGCTCGGGCAATTTCCCGAACGATCCGTTCTGTACGCGCCGTGTGCGTGACCCGAACACGCAATTCCTGGTCGAGGTGGACACCACGCCGTTCAACGTGTCGTCGAACACATCGGAAGGCATGGACTACAACATCCGCTTCAACAAGGACTTCACCGCCTTCGGTCAGAATTTCTCGCTGACCTCGGATGCCGCCCTGACCCAGTCCACCGACATCACGACGACGATCACGCTGGGTGGCGTCACGAATGTCAACGAGGCGCTGAATACGCTCGGCAATCCGGAATGGCGCGGCACCTTTACCAACCGGCTCTTCACGTCGACGGATTGGGGTGATCTCACCTTCTTCCACCGCGCGCGCTGGATCGGCGAGGTGAATGTGACCGAGAATCCGAACTTTATCGGAACCGGCACCTCGGCCCAGTTTGATGTCCCGTCAGCCCAATATCACGACATTTCGGTGTCGCTGTCGCAGGAAAGCTGGCGCGTCACGATGGGCATCCAGAACCTCGCCAATGAAGCCCCGCCCCAGATCGATGAGGACCTCGGTGCCCAGGGCGTTGGCCTTGGCAGCCTGACCACGCGCAATGTGCCGTCGGGTGGCGGATACGATCAGATCGGTCGCCGCTTCTTCATCAATGTGTCAAAGCGTTTCTAGACACTGATCGACCGCGAACGGAGACGGCCCGCGCCCATGGCGTGGGCCGTTTTCATGTCCGATAGGCGTCAGCCTGGAGGTCGAACATCGCGGCATAACCGCCGCCTTGCGCCATCAGCGCTTCGTGGTCACCCGCTTCTGCGATCCGACCCGCTTCAAGCAGGATGATCCGGTCCGCCGCGCGCAAATTGGACAGGCGATGGCTGATCAGAATAAGCGAACGCCCCGGTGCGAGCGGTCGCGCCATGAACGCCGCCTCCGCCTCTGCATCGAGCGCTGCGGTCGGCTCGTCAAGGATCAGAATATCGGCAGCCTCATTGGCATGCGCCCGCGCCATGGCCAGGCGTTGCCACTGACCGCCTGACAATTCCACACCTTCCGCGAACCGCTTGGACAGGCGCGTCTCAATACCGCCGGGCAAGTCCGAGACAAGGTCCTGTGCCAGACCGGCGGCCAGGGCGCGGTCCATGGCCCGGGGCGACAGCGTCTCGAGACCGAGACCCGCTTCGACATTGTCGCGCACCGACAATTTGTAATTCACATGCGGCTGGAACATCACGCCTATGCGGTGAGCCAGAGCTGTCGGCTCCCACTCGCCCAGATCAAGGCCATCCAGCAACACCCGACCCGAATCCGGTCGGTACAGTCCAGCGGCCAGCTTGACGAGCGTTGTCTTGCCCGACCCGTTGATCCCCACCAGACCGAGACGGGTGCCCGGCGGCAGGTGAAAGCTGACATCGCGCAGGGCGGGCGTGGGGGCACCGGGATAGGTGAAGCCGACCTTGTCGAAACGAAGGCCATCACCCGGCTTGGGTCCCGCGACCTGTCGGCCCTGCGTGCGTCCTTCATCGAGGTCCAGCAGGACAAAGAGACGCGTCACATAGAGCACGTCCTCATAACTGCCCGTGAAGGCACCCAGCAGTGCATTGACGGCGTTCTGACCCTGTTTGAGCAAGCCGATCAGCATGGTCATCTGGCCGAGGCTGAAACGGCCGCCAATGGTCACCGCGACGATCCACAGCTTGCCGCCGAGGAAAATGGCTGATCCCAGCACCCCCAGCGCCGATCCAATCAGGGCCTGGCGCCCCTGCATCCGGCGGTCGCCCGCATGCATGCCGGTGAACAGGTCGGTGAAGCGCTCCAGGAGCGGCGCGCCGAGCCCGTAATGCAGACGCTCGCGCGCGGCGGCCTCATTGGTCACCAGGCTTTCGAGATAGTTGCGCTCGCGCATTTGCGGCGAGCGCGCCGTGTAGAAGCGGTAGGCATCCCCGGAAAACCGGAGATTGCCCATGAAGGCCGGCAAGCCGCCCAGGAGCATCAGCGCAATGAGCCAGGGCGCACTCGCCGCCAGCAATGCGGTGATCGAGATCAGCGTGACAACCGCCTGCAGCGTATCGAAGCCGCGCACGATCAGCCCGTAGGGCCGGGCCGAGGCAAATTGCTTCGCATGGATCAGCATTTCCTGAACCTTGGGATGCTCGATCTGCGCCAGGGAAAACCGGTTGGCCTTGTCAAGGATCAGGCGGGCCACGGCGAAGCCGAGTTCGGCATGAAGCCGCGCCTTCTGAAACACGAGCCAGCGGCGGACAACCAGCAAAACCGCCAGGATAACCGCCTCGATCATGACCCAGCGCATCGCCGCGTCCCTGTCCGCATCCAGACCGCTTTCGATCGCGGCGACGACGCCGTCGATCAGGAGTTTGGACACATAGAGCGCCGCCGGCGGCAGGAGGGCCGCGATCACGGTCATAACGGCAATGCCGGCTGTCAGGCCCGGCCGGGTCCGGGCAATAATCGCAAGCGTACGACCGGCCGCCGATAATCGCTCCCGCCAGGACGGGACCAGATCATTGAGCGTGTCCGGGGCAGACTCCGGCATGATGGATCACGCAACCCGCGCCTTCTGGGCGGCGGCTTCCTCGGCCATCTTGCGCGACAGGACCGCACCCTTGTGCGGGAAGACTTCGCTCGGGACCGGACGATCAAGGAAAGGCGCGAGACGCTCAAAGCCTTCCCCCGAACAGATATCGATCACCAGCAGATCGTCCGGACGATCCTTGAAGAAGGTCATCACATCGCGGACATGCTGGTCATAGACCCAGGAAAACCGGTCCTTGCAGAAATTATAGCAACCATAGACCGACGCCCTCAGGAATTGGCGCATGCGCAGATGCACTTCCTCGTCCGGGTCATTCACATCCTTGAAGGCCGGGCGATTATAATAGTGGCGCGAGACCGAGCCGAGCCAGCTCTCCTTCTCCCGGACAGTCAGGACGAATTTCGAGCCCGGATACTGCTTGTCCAATTGCTGGTAGATCGGAATGGTCGTGATGTCGGTGAGACCGTCGAAATAGCGCAGCAGAGTGAGGTCATACTGGGCATTGGCAATCTCGATATAGGTATCCTCGTCGATCGGATAATGGCTGCAGTCAAAGCCGAGCATTTGCAGGCCCGATGTCAGGCTGCGCGTTCCCGTGCGTGACAGTCCAAGCCCGAAAACCTTGGGCTTGTCCGCTTTTCGACCGTAAGCGACACGATCCGAATTCGCCTCCAGCCAGGCGTCGAGATCGGCTCGCGTGAACGGCGCTTCTGACGTGATGCCCAGCGCTTTCAGTTCGGCTTCGGCATGCTCCGGCAGGGCGGCGATGAAATCATGGACCTCATCCGGCGTCGCCGACAGCGGCACGAGGCGCCGGGCATATTCAACCGCGTGACGGGCCATGCTGAGATCACAGAACTCGCCGTCGCGCGTCACCCATTTCTTCATCGAACGAGTCAGCCGCTCGCGCTGCACCTTGGTGCGGCTGCGTAGTTCGCGCAGGGCGTATTTCATGAAGATGTGGTGATAGGCTTGGAAATGATCGTGCAGGATGTCGAAATTGCGGAACTGCTTGGCCGAGCCCATGGGCTTCATGGCCAGATTGCGCAGACGCGATTCCGGCCGCAGCACGTATTTCATGTCATCGTCGGGAATTTCGACGGCGGCCATGGCCCGCACCAGGTCAATACGGGTGATGTGCACGCCGCAATGAAGACGCCCGCGAAAACGATCGGAGACATAGGAGTCGACATAAGGCGCGTCGCAGCTGTCGATAAAGGGCCGCATGTTTTCGAGGATGAGGCAGTCCGCATCAACATAGACGACATAATCGCAGTCATGCTCGATGCGGAGCATTTGCGACACGCATTCGGTGAAGGGGCGCACATCGTCGATCACATGGACCGCATCCGGCTGGATGTTCTCGATTGCCAGTTCAAGGGCGACATCCCGTGTGCGCTCATCAATCTGACGGAAAACCAAATCTACTTTCGCCATCATCATTCCCCCCACTGAAACGGCGCATTGGCCGTCGCAGCCATCTGCTCGAACAGGGCGAGGTGTTCGGGCTTCATTTCCGTCTTCCAGCGCAGATCGAGCTCAATCCGGCCGGAGTGATTTTCGTAATAATCGCGCGTTCGTGAACCAAGGCTGACAAACGCGTCCTCAGGATCGTCGAAGCGCGACCGCGCAGCAATGAACTGGGTTCCGCTGTTGCCGCCAAGAACATGGTGTTCGACCGCTGCGAAATTCGCCATGCCCGGCTCATAGTCAAGGCCGACCAACCGGCACAGGGCCTCGATCGTCGCAGC
The DNA here is from genome assembly GCF_049116555.1 of Maricaulis maris. Taxonomy (GTDB): domain Bacteria; phylum Pseudomonadota; class Alphaproteobacteria; order Caulobacterales; family Maricaulaceae; genus Maricaulis; species Maricaulis maris_C. The sequence goes on from NZ_JAGDYT010000006.1 coordinate 9,772, forward strand.
GCTGTTCTCTGCGAGGTCTTCGTAGCGAACATGCATTTTCGGGCCATCAAAGGCTTCAAAGAGCGCGTCCGCACTGGCCATCTTGTCGATCCAGGCCTGGATCTGGGCGGCCGGATCGCGATCGGGGTATTTGCGCAGGCGGGAATTGACCACGGCGCGGCCATCCCGGCTCAACTTCAAAAGGACCGGCGTGCCACCGCCAGCGCGAACCTCGCCGGCTCGCGCCTCGATCCAGCCTTCATCCTTGGTCGAATCAATAATGACCCGCTTGCCCACATGCGCGGAGACCTGGGCGTAGAGCGGCGTATCGCCATCCCATTCAAAGCCCGCCCAGACCGGGCAGTCCTCGCCACAAATCTTGCAGACACGCTTGCGCAAGGGTTTCTTCTCGTCCCCGAGATAACGCGCCTTGCCGCCTTCGCCCATGTAAAATGCGTCTGAATGACTACCGAGGATCATCCCCAGCAAGGTCGAGCCAGAATGTCCGGCTCCACAAATCATGACGGCCGTCAGCCGTGATCGGTCCTGCATCCTGTCCCGTTGCCTCTAGATGATCCCCGCGGATACTTCTTGGCTATCGCGCTGCAACAAACAAGCAAAAAAGCGGCATGAGTGCGACCGGATCGGGATGTGCGGGCTTGCTTTGCAGCCTGGTGTCATCGTGCCGCATGTTGGTGCAGTCTTGTCAGGCTATAACGTGTGCCTGCATCGCTTTGGGGAATGTCGCATGAAACCTGTCCTAATCGCCCTCCTGCCGGCCATCACGCTCGCTGCCTGTGGCGGCAATGATGTGACGGCACCCGGTGACGCGCCAACCGCCCCGGCTTCAACCGACTCGGCTTCAACCGACACGGCAAGCCGCAACGCCGCGCCCGATACCCCGGCCGAAGCCATTGCCATCCTCACCAGCCTCGGGGGCGATTATGTGGATGCCGACCTCGTCAATGGCGCGCGCCAATTCCGTCGCTGCCAGTCCTGCCACACCTTGAATGAGGGCGGTCGCCACACGGTTGGACCAAACCTCCATGGTGTGATGGGCCGGGCCGCTGCCGACGCCGACCGCTTCAGCTTCTCGAGCCAGTTGAGTGAGGCCGGCCTGATCTGGGATCTCGAAACCCTTGACGCCTGGATCGAGAACCCACGGGCCCTGGTTCCGGGCAATCGAATGAGTTTTGTCGGTTTGCGCGACGCCGAGGACCGACGCGATGTGATTGCCTATATCGCCGTGGAAACAACTGAATAACAAGCAGGGTCGCGCGGCTCAAAAACGCCGCCAAACCGACAGGAAGACAGCTTCCTGATCAATGGCATTGCGGCCGGCGGGGGTGATTGAGGCCCCGACCTGGACGGTCTGGCGACCGATATCCCGACTTATGGAAACTTGTAGTTTGTGCTGTTCGAAGTCGGGCGCACCCGGCCGAGCCGTCTCCGCACTCCAGACCGAGAAACTCTGGGCCAATACCTGCCAACGCTCGGCAAATCCCCAGCCTGCGGTCAGGTCCAGGCGGGCTTCGTCCAGATAGGCGCCGTCGCGCCAGCGCCAGGCGGATTGTGCCTCCAGGAAAACGTGATCCCCCAGGCTTCGCCCCGCCAGTGCCCGGACTTCCGCGGCCATTTCGCCAGTCCCGAAAGCCTGGTTCGAGACATTCTCGCCCTGGCCCGGAATCAGGGCCGTCAGCTGGAGCGAGGCAATGGCCCGGGAACCGCGCCAGACTTCGCGGCGCCAGCCGATCTCACTCGCCGACAAGCCCTGGGCGGAATCAAGGGAGGGCCCCCGCAGCCGGCGCACATCCTGCCAGGCCAGTCGCGCGACCAGCGTATCCCGGTGTGTGACCCCGTATTCCAGATAGGCCGCGGTTTCATCCTTGTGGAAATAGCCGTCATCAACCGGCTGACCGGAGGCATCGAAACTGGTCTCGGCCCGGTCAATCAGCGTTGTCAGGATCAACAGGCCTTCGCCGCGCTCCTGGGGCCAGGCCGCGGCATGAGCCGGCGCGTCGAGACCATGTCCCGTCGCGCCGACCAGACAGCCAGCCGCTATCAGACGTCGAAGCCGGGGCTTTCGCGACGGACGCGATCCATCACGGCCGCCCAGGCGATTTCCTTGAAGAACTCGTTCGACGCGATCTCCCCGGATTGTCCGAAGACGCGATCCTGCATCTTCTCGTCCCATTCAATCAGCTCTCCACCGGCCTGGGCCATGACCTGGATCTTGCAGGCACGCTCCAGTAGATAGATGCGAATATACGCGCTAAACGGGTGGTCGCCAACCGATAACGTTCCATGGTTGCGCAGGATCATGAGATTCTTCTCGCCCAAATCCGCGACCAGCCGCGCTTTCTCCTCGGATTCCAGCGCGATGCCCTCATAGTCGTGATAGCTCACATCATTGAAGACATTCATTGCCAGTTGCGAGATCGGACGCAGCCCCCCCTTCTGGGCTGCCACCGCAACACCCGCATCGGAATGCAGGTGCAGGGCGACCGCGACATCCGGGCGGGCGTGGTGGATCGCCGAGTGAATGACAAAACCCGCCGGATTGATTCCGTATTGCGACGGCGGCAGCACATTGCCGTCCAGATCGACCTTCACGAGATTGGAGGCCGTCACGTCTTCATAGAGAAGGCCGAACGGGTTGAGCAGGAAATGCTCGTCCGGTCCGGGAACCCGCATCGAGATGTGGGTAAAGAAGAGGTCGTCCCAACCGTGCATGCGCACAAGCCGGTACAGCGCCGCCAGGTCACAACGCGCTTTCCATTCCTCGGCCGAGACCTGATCCTTGACCGAAAGATTTGCCTGATCATCCATGATGTTCTCCCCATGGCTTATATCATTATCGCCAACACGGCTCAGGATCGTGCCTGTCGCCTGTCCCGTCAAATATCGCGTGCCAGTCGAACCCCGGAAAACTGCCAACGGGCCTCGGGCGGGAAGAAATTCCGGTAGGTCGAGCGGACATGATCGGGGGCCGTGGCACAGGATCCCCCACGAAGGACAAACTGGCCGCACATGAATTTTCCATTGTACTCGCCGACCGCGCCGGCCGCCGGGCGATAGCGCGGATAGGGCGAATAGGCCGACCGGGTCCACTCCCAGGCATCACCAAACATCTGGCGCAAACCACCCGCCGCCGCGGCGGATTGCGGTGTGACGCCCGGATGAGCTGACAGGCCGGGATCGACGAAACGTCCATCGCACGCACGCGCCCCGGTCGTCGCCGCATGCTCCCATTCGCGCTCATCCGGTAACCGCGCCCCGCTCCATTCGGCAAAGGCGCTGGCCTCGTAATAGCTGAGATGAATGACCGGCGCGTCCGGATCGAGCGTTTGCTGGCCGTGCAAGGTGAACTCCTCCCACCCGGCGGCTCCTTCGCGCCAATAGAGCGGTGCGGCCCACCCCTCCGCCTGCACCCGCGCCCAGCCATCGGAGAGCCAGAGCGTCGCCGTGCCATAGCCGCCATCAGCGATGAAATCGGCATAGTCGCGATTCGTCGCCAGTCGGTCCGCCAGGGCGAAGGGTGTGAGGATGGCTTTGTGCCGTGGCCCCTCATTGTCAAAATGGAAGCCCCCGGCCTCGGCACCGATCTCGACAACGCCGCCATCAAACTCGACCCAGCCGGGTGGTCCCGATGGCGTTACCGCGCGGGATGACTGCGCCCGAAAGGCTGCTGGCGCGAAGGGATGGCGCGACAGGACATGCTTGATATCGGTCAGGATCAGCTCCTGGTGCTGTTCCTCGTGGGCGAGGCCCAGCTGAATCAGCGGAGCCAGCGCCGCGTTTTTGATGTCTTGGTTAGCGCCGAGTAAACGCATCATCGCAGCATCGACATGAGCGCGGTAATCCAGCACCTCAGCCAGCGGCGGGCGGCTGAGGAAACCACGCTCCGGCCGATCATGGCGAGCGCCGATCCCGTTATAATAGGAATTGAACAGGTAATTGTATTCGCAGGAAAATTCTTCGTATCCCGGACAATACTCGCGAAGCAGGAACGTCTCCCAGAACCAGGTCGTGTGCGCCAGATGCCATTTGGTCGGGCTGACATCGGCCATGGTCTGGACCAGCATGTCCTCGGCACTCAATCCTGCGACCAGGGATTGTGTTCGATTGCGCACACCCGAATAGAGTGACGACAATGATACCTGCCGCATGTCTTCCATGCTTCTAACTCCCCGTGCCGACTGCCCGAATTAAGAAGTTTTCAAGGCGTCCATGTCATCGATAACGGTCAATACAACTGATCGCAAATCAAGAACCATGGCCGCTAAACCCGCTGACGCTCTTCACCTCCTCGCGACCGTACGCGACCCCGAGAAACGCCAGCAGCTTGCGCTGAGCGTAACGGAGATGTGCGTCGCGCAACCGCTCGCGCCAAGCGCAGAGCCGATTGCCGGTGACCTCCTTGTCACGCTGTCGACCAAGTCTGACCTCGACACCAAGGTGGCGATGGCCAAGAAGCTCGCCAATTGCGATTGGGCGCCCCATTCGGCAGTCCGCCATTTCGCGTTCGACCAGATCGAGATCTCTGCGATCATCATCGAAAAGAGCGACCTTCTCACCCAGAAGGACATGATCGAGCTGGCAGAAACGGGCTCGATCGAACATCGCCGGCATCTCGCCATGCGGGCCAATCTCTGCCTGCCTGTGACCGATCGCCTGGCGGAACCCGGTGAGCCGATCGTCCTGCGCGCGCTCGCAAACAATGACACGGCCGAGATTTCCGAGGACACGCTGGAGGTCTGCCTGCATGTCGCTCGCGAGCACCCCAAGCTGCGTGAGGCCCTCGCCCGCCGCCATGACTTGTCGACGGATTACGCCACCCAGCTCTGCATCATGCTGCCGGAAAACTGGCGCGAAGAATTGTATCGTCGCTTTGGCCTCGACAAGGCCAAGGTCGAAACCCTCGCTGTCGAGGCGGCGCTGGGCGCCACGCCGGAAGACGTCGACAAGAATGCCGCCCGGGAAGTCCAGGACGCCAAGGAGGCCGGGAAACTCTCCGGTCGCTTCGCGATGGAATCCCTGAAGGCGGGCAAGGAAGCTGTTTTCGATCATGCGATTGCCGCCCTGTGCGATATCAAGGCATCGCAATGGCGCGTTGCGCTGGCCATGAATGGCGTGCGCGCAGCCGCCATGGCCTGCCAGGCCGCACAGCTGGACCGCACCGCCTATCCGATCATTCACAAGACACTGCAGCGTTCCGGCCGCATCCACCAGGCCCTCGAGGGCGACGCGATGGCCGCCGCCGCAAATGTCTTCCGCATGTACGGACCGGAAAAAGCGGCGAAGGTCTTGCGCCAGATGGGCACGAGGGCTTGAATAAGAACCTGTTTCATCAGGTTTTCCTTCGAGCCCGTCATCACCGCTTCCCTCGCCTTCCTTGCCAGCCCCCGTCCTGAGGCCAAGGCCGCCAAGTCGCGCCTTGAACAGGTTTATGGTCATGTTCCGATCGGGGAGGCCGAGATCATTGTTGCCTTGGGCGGCGACGGGCTGATGCTCGACGCGCTGCACCGGTCCATCAAGACCGGAGCGCGGGTTTACGGCATGAATTTCGGCTCGGTCGGATTCCTCATGAATGATTTCCGCGAGGACGGACTGACAGAGCGCCTCGCCCTGGCCGAGCGCGCGCGCATCCATCCCTTGCGAGCCGTTGGCGAGGACATTCACTGCAAGCCTTTCGAGGCTCTGGCGATCAACGAGGTCTCGCTTTTGCGTGAAACCCGTCAGACCGCCAAGATCAAGATCACGATCGACGGCACCAGCCGGATGTCGGAATTGCAGGCGGACGGTGTCCTGGTTGCCACCCCGGCCGGCTCCACCGCCTATAATCTTTCGGCGCACGGACCGATCCTTCCGCTCGATTCCACGGTTCTCGCCCTGACACCGATCAGTGCCTTCCGCCCGCGTCGCTGGCGCGGCGCCCTTCTGCCCCGCAATGCCCGGGTCGGGTTCGAGATCGTCGAACCGTCGCTGCGACCCGTCTCCGCCGTGGCGGACAATCAGGAATTTCGTGAAGTCGCCCGTGTGGACGTCGTGGAAGCGCAGGATGTGACCCTCACCATGCTGTTCGATCCGGGCCGTGATCTGGCTGAACGCATTCTGGTCGAACAGTTCGAAAACTGATCCGATTTAGGCTGGCGTTAAGCAAGCCGTGCCAGTCTGCACGGACGATTTGATCGAACGGACCCGAGCCCGCAATGAACGACTTCGCGCTGGACAAGACTTTATCGCGTCTCACCATACTTCTGGTGGATGACAGCGCGGCCCTGCGTGGCGCGCTGAAAGTCTCGCTGACGGCGTTCGGCTGCAGCGAGGTCATCGAGACCGACAGTGTGGAACGGGCGCTCGATGTGGTCGGCTCCAGACAGATCGATCTCGTCATTACCGACTGGAAGATGAAACCCCGCGACGGCATCGATCTCGTTCGCACGTTGCGCGACCGGCGCCACAGCCCGGCGCCAAACCTGCCGGTTATCATGCTGTCTGCCTACAGCGCCGAAGAGCGCGTTCGCGAGGCACGAAATACAGGCGTGGATGCCTTCCTGACAAAACCTTTCACCGCGGCCAATCTCGCCCAGACCTTGCGCGAGACCCTCGGCTATCAAACCCACAACCGGGCTGGCGCTGAAGACGCCGCGCTCGCGACTGCCAGCTAAGAGGACGTCTCATGGCCCAGAACAAGGATGTGGAGGTCATCTCCGCCCCCAACATGTTGCAGATCAAGGTCGGCGGACCGATCAGCCAAGGCGATCTGCACATGATCGAGAAGGCTGAAGAGGCCCTCAAGGACATGCGCGGTGATTTCGGCCAGTGGCTCGAAGAGGAAGTCGTCAAGCTGGAGGCTGCCGCCAAGATCGTCCGCGAGACCGGCCTCAAGGGCGAGGAGGGCGAGGAACTCTTCATTCGCGCCCATGACCTGCGCGGACTGGGAACCACTTATGAATTCCCGATCGTCACCCGCCTGGCCAAGTCGCTGACCAAGATGATCGACATGCCGGAGAAGCGTCAGAAGGCGCCGACCGCCCTCGCCCTGGCCCATGTCGGTGCGATCCGCGCGGCCCTGTCACAGAATATCCGGGATGATAATGATCCCGTCGCCGCCGCACTGGCCGGCGAGCTGGAAACCCAGACGATGGCCTTTGCCGCGCCCTGGAAAGACGACTGATCCGGTCACGCCCTGCGGCCTAATCCAGACATGAAAAAGCCGGTGCATCAGCACCGGCTTTTTCATGGGCGATGATGAAGGCGTGCCTTACCCGGTCGCCTTGAGCGCGTCCCGGTCGTCATCGAAGCGGCTCATCACATAGTCCAGATCGTCCTCGGGAATACCCTGGAAGCGCGTGATCGCGCGCTCGGCCAGCGCCCGGCGGAAATGCGCCCGACCGGCTTCATCCTGGGGGATTTCCATGCCGTGATAAACGTCCAGCGCCGCCCTCACTGCCGGATAGAGACGCGACGGCATGCCGGTCCGGTCATAGACGGCGCGCAGACCCAATGGCCCGGCATCATGAACCAGCAACCAGGCGCGCGAATGGGTGACACCCGCCAGCTCGGCAAAGGCATGCTCGACGAAGGCGATATGTCCGCGCAACAGGGCGCGCAGGATCAAGGACGGCGTCAGCCGGCTGTTGAGGCGCAATTGCTGGACGAAATGCTTGGGATCATGAGCCAGACCGGCCTGGTCAACCAGGTCCAGGGTCGCCCGTTCGCGCGCGCCCTCGGAAAGTTCCACTGCCAATTGCGGCGGCAGGGCGTGTGTCTTCACCAGACGGTTCAGCGCCACGTCAGAGACGTGGGCGATCAGGCGCTCGGTGACACTCAGCGGCAATTGCGAGCGGGCCACGAAGGCATCCATCACGCCGCTATTCTCGCAGAATTCGGTAAAGGCCCGCTGATAGGCCGCATCATCGAACTCGGCCCCGTCATTCGACGCAGCGACCGACACGGCAGCATCATCACCACTATCGAGGATTTCATGGACCACGATCGGCGCGACCTGGCTGCGACCGGCGATGGCACAGCGCTTGGTCGTCTCGGCCGTTTGCAGGACGACGAGCAGGTCCTCATCGGTGAGAACCGGCGAGTTCTCCAGAACAGGCGTCGCAACACTGTCAACATCGGCCGCGAGCTTGCGCGCGATGTCGCGCGGCAGATTGGGCGACTGTCGCAGGGTGATGGACATTGCCCGACGGACCAGTTCGGCCGCGTCACGTGCGATCAGATCAAGGATGTCCCGGGCCGCCATACGTTCGACGTCGGTCAGGGACGCGGCATCCATGCGGCGGCAGATTTTGCGCGCTGCCATGGCACGGGTCTCGTCATTCTCGCCTTTCACCAGGCGGCGAATATCATCGTTTGTCAGGCTGTTTCGAAGGGCTACGACACTCATGGGACGTCCATTTCAAACGCGAGAAAACGGGTCAGACGCAAAGATTCTGGTGAGAAATCTAAGCGCGACATGCTTAATGAAATCTTGCCGGCGCCTGCGTCGCGTTTACGAATCGCGAACCCGACCGGCGCGTGGGGCATCCAGCGAAGCGAGGATTTCAACCAGAGCCGGCGACAGCTCGCCATTGCCGACCTGCAGATTGGAACGCATCGAGGCAACCGACTGCATGACCGGCGACGGGGCCGCCATGCTATTGCCGCTCGTCGAGCCCGAAGGCGTGGCCAGCATGTTGCCGACCTCCTGCATCGCCGTGGCCTGGGCCAGCTGGCGGGTATTCCCGCGCGTGCGGGCCCCATCGCCCTCATGGGTCAACACCGCCAGAACTTCAGCGGTGGAGCGCGGACGCCCGCCCTCGAAAAAAATCGGCCTGTTGGCCCGGGCCGCGGCCGGAAACAGGGTGTCGGCGCGCTGGTCCGGACGTCCCTCCGCCGCGGAGATCAGTTCGGCCGCGCCCCCGGCGCCGAGAAAATGGGCGGCATACAGCTCACCACCTGAAGCCGGTCGCCCGATGCGGGACTCGATGACGCGGCTGTTCTCGGCTGCCAGCTCGCCCGCCATGCGGGCAGAGGCGACGGCGTCAAAGCGCAGATCGAGGATTTCCTCGCGTCGCGCCGGGTCCGTGACGGTGAAGCGGCCATTGGCATTCTGGGTGATGGCGTCGGCTTCGGCAGCATAGCCATGCTCGGCACCACGACGGGACAGAACCCCCAGCCAGGTCTGCTCAATGAACTGGAACATGCCGGCGGCGCTGGAGGTTCGCGCTTCGGCCCGCACATCGAAATTGCTTTCCCGGGCGGCGGTGTCCACCAGGAAGTTGAAATCGGTTCCAGTCTCCTGCGCAGCCTGGCGAATGGCGCGCATCGTGAAGTCCTGGCTGTGTGTGTCGACGGGGCTGACCAAATCTGTCTCTCCGCGGGCGTGGTTGCCAAAGGGGGATCCCAAGAGGCCGAATCGCCTCGAATCGCCTGCCCAGACTCACGCAAACGTGGCTAACCCGGCGTTAACGCGGCCCGCCGACCGGCTTGCACAGGCCTGCGGATAGGCCAATAATAATCGCGAGGGACGTCCGACCCGTTGCCTGTCATCATGCGATGCCGGGCCTCCAGCCAGGAGACGACGCATGACACGCCTGATCCGCACGCCACAGACCCGCAAATCCCCGGCCCGCCAGACACTGGCGACAGGACTCGTCGCCGCGCTCGGCGCATTGGGTCTTGCCGCCAGCGCCGCCGCGCTCACGGCGCAGGACGGGGCGGCAGCTCCGGCTCAACCCGAGACCGAAGCCACCACCGAAGCCCGGGACGGCCCGATCCGGATCCGCAATATCAATGGCTACGCCGTGCTTGACCGCCAGCACCTGGTGTTGCGCGCCGGTGCCAGCCGCCGCTATCTGGTGACGCTCAAGCGCCGCTGCATGGGTTTGCGCTCCAGCACCGGCGTCGGCCTCAGCATCGACAATTTCGCCACCATCCATAATCCGCACTTCGAATACGTCCAGACCCGGCAGGATCGTTGTTATTTCGACACGATCGAGCAGGTCGCCAGCAATGACGAGGCGCGGGCATTGATCGAAGCCCGGGCGAACGCTGCCGCGGACGCCGAAGGCGATGCCGACAGCATGCGGTGAGTGGGTGCCGCAAGCGGACCGGCAGCCCCGTCAAGCCGCTTCGGATCGAAAACGTGGCTCATGGTACCGCCATGCATCCTGGACGATTTCCTGAATCGATGACCGACGCGGCGTGAATCTCAAAGCCTCGCGCGCGAAACCAATATCCGCGTAGAGCTCGGGCGCATCGCCTTGGCGCCGCTCAGCCAGCAGGCGCGGCACAGGCCGGCCGACCACCTGCCCGACCGCGTCGAGAACCTCCAGCACGGTAACGCCCTGCCCGGTGCCAAGATTACAGGCGAAACTTTCACGCCGGCCTGCAAGCCTGTCCAGGGCCAGGAGGTGCCCGACCGCCAGATCGTCGACATGGATAAAGTCCCGCACGCAACTTCCGTCCCGCGTTGCGAAGTTGGTCCCGAAGACCTGCATGGGCCCGCCAATGCCGGCCGCCGCTTTCAGGGCGTTCGGGATCAAATGCGTTTCTGGCTCGTGCTCTTCGCCAATATCGCCGTCGCGGCTGGCCCCACTCGCATTGAAGTAACGCAGTGCCGCGAAATCGATCACGCCTGCCCTCGCCGCGTCTTCGAGCGCCTGCTCGACGGCCAGCTTCGTGCGACCATATGTATTGATGGGTTGCCGGGCATGACGCTCATCCAATGGCAGGTATTCCGGCTCGCCATAGACCGCGCACGTCGATGAAAAGACGATGTTCCGGCAACCATGCCTTTGCATCGCGGCGAGCACGCCCAGGGAGCCCGCGACATTGTTCTCCCAGAACGCCACCGGTTCGCGCTCACCAATACCGACCTCGATCGACGCCGCGAAATGCAGAACCGCATCGGGCCGGTAGGCCCGGAAAGCGGCGTCAAGCGCGGCGCGATCGCGGATATCCGCCTCAACCAGCGGCCCCCATTTCACGAACTCGCGGCGACCGGCCGAAAGATTGTCGAACACGACCGGCTGGTCGCCACGTCGGGCCAGCGCTTTTGCGGCATGGGCGCCGATATAGCCAGCCCCCCCCAGAACCAAAACCTTCATGGATGACCCTTTCAGCTTCACAGAGACGTCGATCTCCAAGGAAGGCTGCAAAGCCCGGCCCGAATCGCCGCCTATGCGTCGCCAGCTCAAGCCCCACAGGGGTTTGCGGAACGGCAGGTCGAGGTCGCGGGCGAGCCGCCGGCGCAATCCGCAATCGCGACCGGCGCAAATCGCATGACCCGGTGTCGCACTCTGCGCCGCACTGAGCATAAAGCATTGATTTAAATAGCCCTTCACAACGCACCTCCCGTGCATTGATACTGATCAGGGAGGTCATCATGACCAGTTACACACAAAGAATGGGCGTTTCGCAGACGCAAACCCTCGGACAGACCCTGTCGCCGCAAATGCAGCGCACAATGCGAATTCTCCAGATCCCGCGCGACGAGCTGGAACGGGAGATCGCGGAGATTTGCGAGACCAATCCGCTCCTTGCCGATCAGCCGGCCTGGGCTCGCAAGGGCGGGCGCTCGGGCGATCCCGGTGATTGGGCCGCATCGACCGCCGCTCCGACCAACCTGGCCGACCACCTGTTCAATCAGCTGGCCCTCACCAAGGCACCGGGCCCTGTCAAACAGACCGCCATACGCATCATCGAACACATCGCGCCAGACGGGCGGATCTCAGGCGAAGACTGGGACAGGCTGGCCTGCGCCCCGGACGCGACGGCAGCGCTCGACCTGGTGCAGGGCTTTGATCCCGCCGGCATCGGCGGACGATCCCTGGCCGAATGCCTGGCGTTGCAGCTCGACGCGCCGCGGGCAAGCTGTCCGGGCTGGCGCGCCTTTCTCGACAATATCGATGCGCTGGCAAATGAGCCGGCACGCGTGCTCGCGCGACGGTGCGGCGTCACCGAAGCGGAACTCGGCGGGATGATCGCTCATTTGCGGACCCTGGACCCCGTGCCGGGCCATCGCTTCGGCACCACAGAGCCGATCAGCATCACGCCGGACCTGCGCGTTGTGAAAACCCAGACCGGCGAATGGTCCGTTGGCCTGACATGGGATCCGCAAGCCGGTCTCGCGACCGAGCCGACATATCGTGACTGGCAAAAAGACACCTCCCTGCCGGCCTCCGCCCTGCCCTTTTTGAAGGCCAGGCAGGAAGAGGCCGATTGGCTGCGCAGTGCGCTCAAGCAGCGCGGACACACCCTGCTGCGCGTGGCCCGTCTGGCGATCGCCTTCCAGGACCGGTTCCTGACCGATGGCCCCGAGCACCTGGCACCGCTGACCATGCGGGAGATCGCGGCGAAGACCGACCTGCATGAATCCACGGTCAGCCGCGCCGTCGCCAACAAATTCATCCTCACGCCGCGCGGCGTTCTGCCTCTGCGGGGATTCTTCTCCACGGCAGTGACCGGCGACAACGAACATGCGGACATTTCGTCCGCCTGCGTGCGCGCCCGGATCGAAACCCTGATCCGCGAGGAAGCCATCCCCGGAGCGATGTCAGACGCGGCAATCGCGCACACGCTGACGGCATCCGGGGTTCGGATCGCGCGACGTTCGGTGGCCAAGCATCGCGAGCAAATTGGTGTGGGGTCCGCGCGCGAGCGGGCGCGGATGGCGACCTACAGCATCGCCGCGGAATAAGCCGCTTCAGAGGACCGGATTCAAACTTTCTCGGCCCATTGTTCGCGCTTGCGATAAATCGTCGACGGCGCGATCTCCAGTTGCTTGGACGCTTCGGTGACATTGCCATCACACAGTGCGATCGCGTGCTCGATCGACCGCTTCTCGACCCGCCACAGCGGCTCAATACCGGCGGGCGCCGGAGCCAGAGTCTCGCCGCTGACGGCCGGGCGGGTCGGCGCGGCAAGCGGATCCTGCTGGCGCGGTGCTGAATGCCCCCCCTGTGCCGCATTGAGCATCAGATCCGATGCTGCGATCTCCGCACCATCGGTCAGCACCACGCAGCGCCGAACAAGGTTTTCCAGCTCGCGGACATTGCCAGGCCAGTGATGCTGCAACAGGGCCTGTCGTGCATCCTCGGCGAACGCCAAGTCTGCCCGGCCTTCCTCGGCGGCGTAGCGCGTGAGGAAAGCATCAGCGAGCATCAGGATGTCTCCCGCGCGATCACGCAGCGGGGGGAGCTCCACCGGGATCACATTCAGGCGGAAATACAGATCTTCGCGCAAGCGCCCGGCCCGCACCGCGCCCCAGGGGTCGCGATTGGTTGCCGCCACAATACGGATATCAGTTTGCCGAACACGGCTATCGCCAACCCGGGCATAGGCACCGGTTTGCAGGAAACGCAGGAGTTTGGGCTGGAGATCGATCGGCATCTCGCCAATTTCGTCAAGGAAGAGTGTTCCCCCATTGGCGAGCTCGGCCGCGCCGGCCCGGTCGGAGGTCGCCCCGGTAAAGGCGCCTTTGACATGACCAAATAATTCGCTCTCGATCAGATCCTTCGGGATGGCCCCGCAATTGACCGCAACGAAAGCCCGACCGGCCCGCCCGCTGGAAATATGGATCGCACGGGCAGCCAGTTCCTTGCCGGTCCCCGTCTCGCCCGTGACGAAAACGCCGGCATTGGACGGCGCCGCGGACTCGAGCACGCGATAGACGGCCTGCATGGGCAGAGAGGCGCCGATGAACTCGGCGAACTGGGCTTTGGGTTTGCTCTGCTCGAGCGCTTTGACAACTTTCTCGAGTTTGAATTTTTCAACCGCATTCTTGACCGTCGTGATGAGACGCTCGGCGCCGAAAGGCTTGACCAGAAAATCCGTCGCGCCTTCGCGCATCGCTTCAATTGCCGTGTTGATCGATCCGTTCGCCGTGACGACCACAACCGGTGTCGTGATCTGCGCAGCGCGCCAGGAGCGCAGCAGGTCCATGCCGTTCGCGTCAGGCAGGTTAAGGTCGAGCAGAATGCAGTCCGGTCGCCCAGCGCCGATTGCGCGCTCTCCGGCGACCCCCGTCTCGGCAATCTCGATCGCCGCCACATCGCGTTTGAGCTGAGCCTCATAGGTGCGCGCAAGCGATGGGCTGTCTTCAATAATCAGAACCCGTCCGATACTCATCCGCGCCCTCCTTCAATCTGCGCCAAAATATTCTCCGCCACCGGCAGGAACGCTTCGGTCGCCCTGTTCAAATCGGCGACCAAGGTGCCAGGCACCCCATCACCATTGTCGACACTGCAGACCTGTTCCAGTCTTGCAGCGATACGGGCCAGCGCCTCTGCGCCGACATTGCTGGCTCCGCCCTTGATCGCATGCGATTCGTGTCGAAGCCGGGACACATCGCCGGTCCGCGCATGATCGGATATCCGCTCCAGGCGTGATCGCAACTCACCAAGAAAAATGCGCAAGACAAACGCATATCCGGCAAGGTCACCGGCCCATTGATCGTCAATATGCTCCGCACGCAGAACGGCATAATGCGCCGCCTCGGCCCGCGGCAGCCATTTTTCCAATTCGCGAACGAGATCCTTCAAGCGGATGGGTTTGGTGAGAAAACCATTCATGCCGGCCGCCCGGGTCTGTTCGCGGTTCTCCGGCAAGGCATGAGCGGTCAGCGCCACAATGGGCGTAGCATGTCCGGCGGCGCGGATCAGGCGCGAGGCCTCGAGACCATTCATGATCGGCATGCCGACATCCATGATCACAAGGTCATAGGCAGCGCCATCGACGGCCTGAACCGCAGCCGCACCGTCCGCGACAATCTCCGGCTCAATCCCCAGCTTGGCCAGCATATTGGCAATGACCGCCGCATTGGTTTCACTGTCCTCTGCGAGAAGGACGCGCCCATGCAAGAGCTGTGACCCGGGTGCTGCAGAAGGTTCCTCAGCCCCGGCAGACTGGCTGAACACCGCAGGGAGTGTGACGCGAAACAGGTTGCCGACGCCGACCTGGCTTGTCGCGTGGATCTGACCGCCCATGATCTCGACAAGCTCGCGGCTGATGGCAAGGCCGAGTCCGACCCCCTGGTTCAGAGTGGTCGGCGAAGCCGAAGCTTGTTCGAATCTGGAGAAGAGCTTCGGCAAAACCTCGTCTGAAATACCGATGCCGGTGTCGTGAACATTGAATTCGATCTTGCTCGCGCCGCCCTCATCCAGGAGACGAGCCGTTACCGTCACACGGCCTTGCGTGGTGAATTTGACCGCATTGCCGACCAGATTGAAAAGCACCTGCCGAACGCGCCCCGGATCACCGACCAGGCGTGGCGATTCCGGCATGGTGGCGACCTCAAGCGCAAAGCCCTTTTCTTCGGCTGGATTGGAGAAAATCTCACGCACCTGGTCGAGCAGGTCATTCGGCGAGTATGGCTCCTCCTGCAGGTCGACGCGCCCGGACTCAATATGGCTGATATCCAGCACATCATCGATCAAGGTCAGAAGGCTCTCTGCAGAGCGTTCGGCCAGGTCGATCATTCGCACGGCGTCATCGCCCAGCCCCGCCTTGTTGATCAGGCCGAGTGGGCCGATCACGCCGTTGAGCGGCGTTCGCATTTCATGGCTCATATTCGCGAGAAACTCGGTCTTGGCAGCACTCGCACGTTCCGCTTCGGCCTTCGCAGTGCGCAACTCGGCTTCTGTCCTCGCGCGCTCGGAGACATCTCGAACGACGCTATGGACCAGAATTCGCGTGTCGGTTTCAAACGCGCGCGCATTTACCTCGGTCGGGATTTCGACTCCCGTTCGATGGGCAAAGCGCACTTCGAGCCGAACCTCCCCGTCATCCTCGATCGCGGCAATGGACTGACTGGCGGTCGCGTGGTCGGCCTCCAACATGAGGCGCGGCAGCTTCATGCCGATCAGCGTCTGCCGGTCCCAGCCCGACAACTCCTCCGCCCGGGTATTCACATCAACGATTTCGCTATCCAGCGTGTGAATGAAGATCGCATCGCCGGACCGTTCAAACAGATCACGATAACGCTGCTGCGACCGCCTCAGCTCTTCTTCGTCCGCTTTCCGCTCCGTGATGTCGCGCAAATAGGCCGTGAAATATGTTTGATCCGTGAGATGTACTGGCGTGATGGCGAGCTCCACCAGCAATTCGCGACCGCTGGCGTGCAGCGCGGGCACTTCGATCCGCTTCCCGAGAACCGCATGCTGGCCGCTGGCGAGGTATTTCGACAGGCCCGCATGATGCGCGCCCCGCAGCGACTCCGGAATCAGCAGCTCGGCCAGAGGCTGGTTGAGCACGTCCTCGCGATTATGGCCAAAGGTGCGCTCGGCGGACTCATTGAACTCGATGATCAAGCCATCGGAATCAATGATGACGATACAATCAAGCGCGGCCTGCACGAGGGCCGCCCGCAAGGCAGCCTCGTGATCTTCGGCGCGCCGGTCACGCGTTCCCAGAACCGCGCTTCTTGGATTGGAATCGGCGGGTTCGGGGCGGTTATCGGAACTGGTCATGACGGATCTCCCTCGCATGAGATCCGGCTGCAAACTCTGGCCCGCCACCGCTCCGGTCGCGCGCGGAAACATTTCAACGCGTTAGCCCGCGGATCAGGTCGTGAAGCATTCGCTTTTTGCAACAGCATTGCAATATGCAACGCCCATTCGTCACATATTGCAACCACATTTACCTCATCCAAACCGGCTAATAGGCTCCTTTCGCTGTCAGGACCGCCAGCGGAGTGCGCGCCAGGATCTTGATATCCCCCAGCACTGACCGCGTCCTCAGATAGTCGACATCCAGTTCGACCATTTGCTGGAACGGAATGTCAGCGCGACCGCTGACCTGCCATATCCCCGTAATTCCGGGCTTGCCCGCCAGTCTTTGACGGTCTCTCGCAGAATACTTCTCTGTTTCCCGCGGCAGGGCCGGGCGCGGTCCGACGAGCGACATCTCGCCGCGCAGCACGTTGAAAAGCTGCGGAAGCTCATCGATGGAGTATTTGCGTATCCACCGGCCGACCCGCGTGACGCGTGGGTCCTGCTTCAGTTTGAACGTCACGCCGTCATCGCGGTCATTCGCGCTCATCAGCTCATCCAGGCGCGCTTCCGCATCAACATACATCGACCGGAATTTGAGCATGTTGAAGGTCGCGCCATTCTCGCCGACGCGCTCCTGGCGGAACAGCGCTCCGCCCCGACTTTCCAGCCGGATCGCAAGCGCGCTCAGAACGAGCACGGGCGAGAGGGCCGCAATTGCCGCGCTCGCCACCGTAATATCGAGCGCCCGCTTCAAGCCATTGCTGACAGCGCGTCGGCGACTCTCCCGGCGCTTCACCCAACCGTGAATCAACGCCCGGCTGAGGAAGGTGACATTGCCGAGGAGATAGCGGCGCCACATGCGTTGTGGTTCCTGGAGAAGCCGATAGGCCCATTCCAGCCGCGCCTGACGCAGCCATCCGGGCGCGCGCTTCGTCGCGCCGGAGGTGAAGTCGAACAATCCACCGACACCGGCGACCAGCGGTGCCTCGATCCGGCCGGCGACGCGCGCCAGCCACGTATCCTGCGCCGGCACGCCCATCGCGACGAAAAGGACGTCCGGCCGACAGGCATTGACCCGGTCAATCACCGTGTCCTCGTCTTGCGGACCGAAATAGCCATGAAAACTGCCGGCAATCTTGAGCGCGGGAATTCGGGCCTTGGCGACCCGGGCTGTGGCATCAGCGACACCTGGCCGACCGCCAAGGAAGAAGACCGACTTGCCGGCCGCAGCCAGCGCTTCACAGAGCGGCAGAAAGAGGTCGGTGCCGTTGAGATCTTCGGTCACCGGCTCACCGCCGAGATGACTAGCAATCTCGATGCCGATCCCGTCCGGCAAGACCGCGTCACATGACTGCAAGGCCTGGCGGTATTGCCAGTCTTTCGACGCAACATTTGCGCAGTGCGCGTTCACAAACGCGATCCGCGTCTTGATACCCCAGCGCACGCGCGCCACGAGCGCCTGGATCGCATCGCTCTGGCACATGGCAAGCAGCGGCAGACCGAGCACATCGACAGCCGGACCGACGCCATCGCGACCGCTCGTCTCCCCGGCTGTGGCGTGCGGCTGGAAACGGGCAACCGGCGCGAGTTCTTTCACCTTCATATCCAAAGACAGATCAACCATCGAACAACTCCATTTCGGACTGCCCTACAGGCTTCACAGTCGGGTCCACTCGCGGGGATCGACACGCAAGGCCCTGATTTTACTGCGATTCAGCCTAGATACCCGACGTGTTCAGAGCCTCGTTCTTCCGAAATTGCGATGCGCGATCTCTCGCAATGCGGCGGCGGTCTCGCAGAATGCGGAACCCAGCCCGGCACAGCCCGGCGATAAATCCTCTAACAGGTTGTTTTTCAATGCACATTCCGAACGCTACCGAATTGGCGCCGGACTTGAAGCTTGCAGGTCAGCAAAAGGACGCGACCATGATCCGCACGGCCCGAAACCTGTTTGAACGCGATACGCTCTTGAAGAATGTTGGCTGGCTGGCCTCCGGTGAAATGCTCTCGCGGGTCACAAGACTGTTCGCCGCCATCGCGCTGGCGCGCATGCTCACGCCGATCGAGTTCGGGACCGCGGCCATCGCCATAACCGTCTTCGAACTGGTTCGTGTCTTCAATCAGAACGGCGTGGGGGCCGCGGTCATCGCCGCAAAGGACGACGCCCTGCCCGGCCTGATGCGAACCGCACACCTGACGGCGTGGGCGACCTGCCTGGTGCTGGCCGGCCTGCAATGTCTGGTCGGTTACATCGTTGCGCGCTCGACCGGGTCTGCAGAGATCGGTTGGATGATCGCCAGCCTGGCCGGGGTTTATCTGGTCATGCCCCCGGGCATTCCGCATGGCTGGATGCTTCAGCGTCGACAGAATATGCGCCGCCTTGCGACCGTGAACGCGGGCCAGACCTCGATTGACAATCTTCTGACGGCCGCATTGGCGCTGGCCGGTTTCGGGGCATGGGCGATCGTCCTGCCCAAACTCCTGACCGCGCCAATCTGGCTTGCCGGCGTCATGTGGGGCCGCCCCTGGCGGCCCGACCGATCCGCCGGTTTTGCCTCGCCGCGCCGGCTGTTCGCCTTCGCGGCTCCGGTACTCGGGTCAGAAATTCTCAACGCGACACGCCTGCATGTCGACAAGCTCATCATCGGTGCGGTTTGCGGCCTGGAGCTGCTGGGCGTCTACTACTTCGCCTTCAACGCCGGCCTTGGCCTTTCCTCGGCACTGTCGACGGCCTTCAACGGCGCCTTGTACCCCAATCTTTGCGAGGCCGTTCGCAAGACCGGTTCCGCGTTTGGCGCCTTCAATACCGGCTTGAAATCGGCGGGTGTGCTCCTCACGGCGCTCTTCCTGATCCAGGCCGCTCTCGTGCCGATCTATGTTCCCATCGTGTTCGGAACGGATTGGACATTCGCCGTCCCGCTGATCGCCGTGCTGTGCCTGAGCGGGCCTGCCAAACTGCTCACGGACGGATGCGCGCTTCTGCTCCGCGCGAGCGGCCGGCCACGCCTGGAGCTGGTGGCCGTCAGCGCAACGACTTTCACCTGTCTGGGCGCCCTGATGATCGGCGCCCAGGCGGGTCTGGTCCCGGCAGCGATCGCCCTCACCCTCGCCGCGACCCTCACGGCGCTCGCCCTCTACCCGATCCTGCAGAACCTGTCGGGCGAGGATGCCGTGCCCGCCCTGCCCAAGGAGGCCTGATCATGGTCCGAAATCCCATCGCCTCGGTTGTGATGCCGGTGTTCAATGCCGAAGCAACGCTGCCCGGATCAATCCTCTCCATCCAGGCGCAGTCCTTTGGGGACTGGGAACTCATCCTGGTTGATGACGGGTCCACCGACGGCTCGCTGGCGCTGGCCAATGAGCTGGCCCGACGCGATCCCCGCATTCGGGTCACGACCCAGTCAAATGCCGGACCGGCCGAAGCCCGCAATACCGGCATTCGTCTGGCGCGCGGGCGTATCATCGCATTTCTGGATGCCGACGACCTCTGGCACCGGGAGCGGCTTGCGGCCTGCCTCGACCATTTCGCGCGAAACCCGCAAGCCGGACTCGTTTTCACCCGCGTGGCTTTCATCGGTGCAGACGGTCAACGTGCCGCCGATGCATCGCCCCATTTCAGCGCGCTCGGGCCCGGCGAACTGATATCGGAAAATCCGGTCTGCACCACCTCGAACATCGCCGCCCGATCGGTACTGCTTGACCAGATCGGCGGCTTCGACATGAAAATGGCCTATATCGAGGACCAGGATCTGCTTTTCCGCGCGGTCACCGGGTCAGGCTGGACCGTCGAAGGCATCGACCGCGTTCTGATGGATTACAGCATCGGCGGACGCTCGCGATCGGCAGACCTGACCCGGACCGCCAGGAGCTGGCGGCGCTTTATCGCGCGGGCCGAAGCGATATCGCCGGACCTGGTCCGCCCGCGCCGGACCGGCCTGGTCGCCGACTTTCACCGCAATCAGGCAAGGCGCGCCCTGCGTGGCGGCCTGCCGGCCACCGCGCTCGGCTTCATGACCCAGGCTCTGTTCACAGACCCGTTGATCCTGATCCGCATGCCGCGGCGCGTCGGCCTCACCATCCTGGCCGCATTCGCGCTTTTGCTGCCCATTCCCCAACTCAAGGAGTATCTGCGATGACCCTGCCAGCCATCTCGGTTGTCATGCCGGTTTACAATGTCGAGCGTTATGTCGAAGCGGCCGTGAAAAGCGTGCTCGACCAGACCTTCGCGAATTTCGAGCTTCTGGTCATTGATGACGGCGGTACGGACCGCTCGATTGCGCTGTGCCGGGCATTCGCCGACCCGCGCATTCGCATCATCAGTCAGGAGAATCGCGGCCTGGCCGGCGCGCGGAATACCGGTATCCGTTACGCCCAGGCCGACATTATCGCCTTCCTCGACTCCGACGATCTGTGGCACCGCGAGAAGCTCGCCCGCCATATGTCGCATTTGCGGCAGCGGCCGGAGGTGGGGGTCAGCTATTCCGGAGCCCGCCTCATCGATGATGAAGGCCGGGATATCGGCCTCGAACAAACCCCGAAACTGACCGGCATCACGTCGAAGGACGTCTATCTGCGCAATCCGGTCAGCAATGGCTCTACCCCGGTTATCCGCCGTGGCGCCCTTGACGACATCGCCCGCCCGTCACCCGCTCATCCGGGTGAGCATGTCTGGTTCGATGAAGACCTGCGGCAGTCCGAGGACATTGATTGCTGGATGAGGATCGCCCTTCTGACAGGCTGGAAGTTCGAGGGCATTCCCGGCGCGCTCACGGCTTATCGTATCAATGCCGGCGGCCTCTCGGCGAATGTCACACTCCAGTTCGACAGTTGGCTGTATGTCCGCAACAAGGTTCGCACACTGGCGCCCGCTTTCGCCAAGCGATGGGAGGCGTCGGCCGAGGCTTTTCAACTGCGCTATCTCGCGCGGCGGGCAATCCGGATGCGTGATCGGGGCTTGGCTCTGAAACTGGCGCTGCAATCCGTCCTGAAAGCGCCAATCGCCGTGCTGCGCGAGCCGGTCAAGACCACCACGACGGTGGGCGCGGCAGCGGTGCTGAGACTGGCCCCTGAACGGGTCTACGAACGGCTGGAAGCCCTGGCGCTACCGTCCGCGCAGACCAGCTAGGACAGACATGCCGGCGGCCACCTAGAGGACGGACCCATAAATCCTCAGGTGCGCCTCGGCGATGGCCGCCCAATTATAGTCAGACTCCACCTTCCGGGCGCCCGTCCGGCCCAGCCGCCTGGCCTGATCGGGCCGCTCCAGCAGATCCATGATTGCCTGCGCAACGGCTTTGCCGTCCTGCGCCACGACCAATCCGTCCTGACCGTGATCGATCACGCATCGCATGGCCGGCACATCCGCGGCGATCACCGGTTTCTCGAAGGACCAGGCCTCAAGATAGACCACGCCCAAACTCTCCTCGGTGGAGGGCACACACAGGAGTGTGCAGGCGGCCAGTGCGGATTTCTTGTCGGCGCCGGAAATCGGTCCTGTCACGATGATCCGCGGATCCTCATGCGCTGCGAATGCCAATTCGGCCTCCGGTGTGATCGGGCCAGAAAACACGAAGCGGGCATCCGGATGGGTCGCCCACACCTGCTCAGCCGCCGCCAGGATGGTGCGATACCCTTTGTATTCGGCGGTCCGACCCAGAAACAGGATGAAGGGCGCCTCGCCAACGCCAAGCCTTGCCCTGAAGGCCTTGGGGTCCGGCATGCTAGTGCCGAACAGCGGCGCCATCGGACAGACATGAACACGTGAGGAGGCCGCGCCCTGACCGATCAGCCAGTCGCGCTCAAACTCGGTCATTGCGATCAGTGCATCCGCCGCACGATAGAGTCGCCGAAACCCGGGCGAGGACCAGGCGGTTCCCTCGGGCTTGGTAGTGTGGGCGAGCGGTGTCCAGACGAAGGGCTTGCCGATCGATTGCAGCGCCGCGGCTCCGGGCGTGAACCCATTGTAGATCGCATGCACGACCGACGCGCGCTCGGCTGCGGATCGCAGACGCCCCGCCGCGGCGACCGCGGCGGCCCGGCCATACACCGCGCGCGCGATGCGGGACTGTCCCGACGCGCGCGCGAGCGGTTGAAGAAGCGGCTGCCACGGCGCCGACGGCGAGATGGTTTCAACCTCGATCTGGCCATCCCGGGCGTGCGCGGGCCGCGCGCTCGCGAAGGCATAATCTGTCGGGATGTCTTCCGTCGAGCAGCAGCGCGCCACCTTGATCGGCACATGTCGCACCAATTCCTGTGCCAGCCGCCGCGAGTGCAGCTCGGCACCCCCGACCCCGGGCCAGTATCGCGGCACAAAGAGGAAAGGACGGATCGGACCAGTCATGACGCTCTCGCTTCAGCAAGGATCGCGGAGCGCTTCTCGGCCGCTTCGCGCATGGCGATGCCCATGATCAAAAGACCGGGCCAGAAAAGATAAGTGAGAATCTCCAGGTTCTCCCCGACCGTGAAGAGCACCAGGAGTATGGTGATTGCGAAGGCCGCGCGGCCGATCGGGCTGGAGAGCGCGAGAAGCGCAAATTCCAGCAGGCTCCACATCAGCGGAATGACGAGCGCCCCGACGCCGACAACGCCCTTCACGAAAAGCAGGCCAAACCAGGTGTGATGACTGCCGATCGGCATGTATTCAACATAGTGCGGGCCGCGCTCCACCACGCCGTGCCCCCAGATCGGCGCCTCATTCCACCAGCGATCGATCGCAATCCGGCCGAGCGCTTCCCTTACCCGCGTCGAGTTCGCGCGCATGCCGCGAAAGCCCTCATAGGCGGCGCCCAGCTGGGCCAGGAGGATCGGCGAGAACAGGCCGGCAAGGAAGACCGGGACCGCGGCTGCGAGCCACAGAATGCTGCGGCGGAGCTGCGACACGCCGAAGGCGGCCGGCCAAACCAGGACGGCGGTCACCAGTCCGAGCCGGGACTTCGACAGAATGATGATGGCAAGCGCGGAGATGATGCCGATGACGCGCCAGGGCATCCGCCGGTCTTCGATCGCCAGGATCAGGTAGAGATTTCCGATCAGGGCCGCCGCCGGTGACCAGGGTGTGAAATAGCGCCAGCGCGGAAGCCCGTCAGCTGGATCCATGGAGTAGAGTTGCACGGCGAAGAACTCAGGGCCCGGCCCGCCAACGACCCGCAGCGGGGAGACAAACAGGACCTCCGGCAAACCCACCATGGGCGCCAGGTAGAGCAGCGGCGTCAGGAGAAGGGAGATGAGTGCCGTCAGTCCCGTGGCACGAATGATTGTTTCGAAACGGATATCCAGGCACGCACCGGCCAGCGTGAACATGGCGAACAGCGCCCAGCCCTTCGCCCAGCCGATTGTCGACTTCAGGGTCTGCCCGGTGGACAGCTCATAGCTCCAATGCCCACCGAGCAGGGCGATTTGCATCACCCCCATGCCCGCAATCCAGAACCAGACGCCGATGGGGATCGCCGGTGGTTCGGGGCGCGCCGTGGTCGGCGCGCGGACATATTTGCGCACCAGCACGATGGCCGTGAGCATGACACCCAGGACCGGGCCGAGGACGTAAAGACCGCCGAGGAAGTAGATTGGCCACGTACCCGCGAGCGCGAGCGCGACTATATAATCTTCCACAGGGCGCGGATGAGCGGCAGGCGCAACCACAACAGCAAAACTCCGATGCAATAGAGAACAAATCCGCCAATGGCGGCGAGTGCGGCAATTTTCTTGGAGGGTGAAGACGGCTCTTCCGGCCGGGCCGGCGGCTCCAGCAACTGGGCCAGCGGGTAGGATGCGAAGACGTCTGCGCGGGACGTGTCCAACCGCGCCAGCGCCGATGCAAAGACGGTCTCGGCAACCTGGTGCTCACGCAGCAAGGCATCGAGACGTGCCGCCACCGGAGCCAGTTCTTCAACGCGTCGCTCATTTCGCAGCAACCGCTCCTGGAGCGACTGTGCCTGGGCGCGCGCGCCGGACGCCTCGGCCGACAGATCGACGACCTGGCGCAGGAGCTGCGCCCGCTCATCTTCCAGATTGATCTCGGCCAACCGCAAGAGCCCGTATCCGGTGACACCCAGCAGGGCTTCGCCACGCGCCGTCAGCGCCTCGACGAGACCGGCATGTCGCTCGGTCTCCGCCCGCATCTCGGGATGATTGCGGCCATACATGTTTTCGAAGCCTGCGATCTGCGCCGCGCTGGTCGCCATCTGCTCCAGCAGGGCTTCGAAGACGGCATCCCCGCGCAGAACAAGCACCCGCGCGGCAACATCCTCGGGCAGGTCGATGAGTTCACCGAGCCGCAGGGACCGGTTGCTCAGCGCACGGCTGCGGTCGAGAGTCGTGGCGAGCGTGCTCTCCAGCTCATCGGTCTGGATCACCAGTGACTGATACTGGTCCAGCGAGATCAGCCGGGTCTCGGCCTGGAATTCGATGACCGCCTGGCGGGTCGCGGTGACATTCTGCTCATAGCGGGCGAGGCTTTCCTGGTAGGCGCTGTCGCGGGCGTCGAGCTCTTCCTGGCGCAAGGCATCCAGATTGGCCTGGAAAGCCAGGAGCAGCGCATTGGCCGAGGCATAGGCACGGTTGGGATCCGTCTCCGTCATCCGCACATAGATCAGCGGTGTCTGATCGACGAGGGCGACCCGAGCGCTGGCGAACTCGCTGGACGGCACACCGGCCTGCGCGGCGGCGGCACCCCGGACGCGGTCGGATTGCAGCAGGCGCTTGTAATTCTCCGTCGGGCTCAGGGAGGCGCTGGAAAAGGCCGAGGAGGTCGCGGATGTTGCCTGGCCGAGATCGGCCAGATTGATGCTCGATCCGGCGCCGGATCCCGGCAGGATCAGCGTGAAACCGCTGACATAGGTGCGCGGGGACGTCACGTAATAGGTCGCCGCAATCCCGCCAAAAAAAACAGCGCCGACGACCAGGACCAGAATATAACGAAGCCAGCGTCGGGGCCCGCCGGAGCCTACGAGCAGGCGCCCCATGAGCGCTCTGCGCGCAATCGTGTAATCCGTCTCACGCTGCGAATTTCGAGGGTCGGCGCAAGGCGGAGGCTCCGGCGGGTTCTGGGACAACGGGCGCTTCATCGAGCGGCACCGCTGAGAATGGTCAGGTTGATCGCAGGGGTCAGCACACTGCTGAAGGCGCTGATCACATCGCGCACATTGGTGACGTGCGAGTCGTAGCAGGCGATACCATCGCCCGGCAGAATGATCGGGTTGAAGGCGTCTCGATCGGCCCGGCGCACCAGGTCCTCGATCGAGCGCGCGATGACTTCGCTCTCGCCGGTGATCGGATTGCGCGAGATCAGCACGGCCCAGCGATCGGCGTTGGTGGCCTGCGTGCCACCGACACAATTCGCCGCGACCAATGCCTGCAGGAAACGCGTTCCGTAAGGCAGGCTTGCTGTGTCGCGATTGATGCCCGCTTGCGAGTTCGACGAGGCGGGGGTCGTCAGATTCGACATGAAGACCCGGATCCCCGGCATGGTAATCCGGCTCGGTCGCGCCAGCGCCTCCTGGAAACAGCCACGCGAGGGCACGTGGACCTGGTCGCCGGTCGCCAGGATCGGATCCGCCATGCGCTGGCCGGTGAACGCGCCCGACAGGTCGAAGATCTGCCGCTGGCCATCTCTCACAAGCACGACATTGCGTACATCGGCATCGGGGCGCAGGCCGGCCGCCGAGGACAGGGCGGAGACGAGCGTGCGGCCCGAGGCGACATCGCCCTGCGCCTCAACGCGGGATCCCTGCACAAGCTCGGCATTGCGATCATTGAGCAGCAGGTCGCCCGGCTGGAAAACCGCGCCGGAAACGTGCACCTGGACCGGTGCCCATTGCGCGATTTCCAGGTCGAGCTGAAGGAAGCCGGCGCGATACATGCCCTCCTCGACAAACATCCGGGCGACAAGGGCCTCGACCACTTCAATGGTGAAGCCGGCCGCGCGGATCGGATTGAGATGCGGGACGGTCAGCGTGCCATCCGGCGCGACGATATAGGTTCCCTCGAAAGCCTCACCCGCGGGCAGGCTGAGGCGCAGCATATCGCCGGGCGACAGGGGCGGCATGGCCAATGCGGCGCTGGCCGCAAAGGCGATGCTCTCGGGGGCGGAGAGCGGCAAATCGGCATTCGCGCAGCCGGCAAGATCACCATAACGGCCCTGCCCGCTGAGCGGCACTTCGCGCATACCGGACATGGGACGGCGGGCAGATGTATAGCCATCATGTGCCAGATCGACGGTATTGCGAGGCTCTTCGAACGCCGTCGCACAGGAGGCGAGCGCAAGAGCAAGGAGCGGGATCAGCCGGGCGCACATGGATCAGAGCCCGTGCGCGGAGCGGCGCGAGAGCGCCTCGGCGATATAGGCGGCGAGTTCGCGCGCCATCTCCGGGCAGGTGCAGTCGATCGTCCTGAGCGTGGCCTCGCCATCGGGGCGCCCTTCCACGAACACGCTGCGCGAGACGGGGCGCTCATAGACGTGCTTGAGAAAGTCGAACAGAGCGCGATCGAATGTGCGCAATTGCTGAGACGAAGAAAGCTTGAAATCTTGACGCATGGCGAACCTCCTGCCCTGAAAGGCGCAAGCCCGGGGCCAGAGAAGTCACGGAATAAAACCGCAATATTTCAGTGCCTTGGAGACGGCGGACGGCAGGCGTCTCGCAACATGCGGATTGCAAATTGCAATTTGAGGCTGACATTTCGCGTTTTGCGAAAGCGGCCAGGAAGCGCGCGCATGGAACTGCCCATGCTCATGCCGGATTTCAGGGACTTATGCCCGAAACCCGTCAGCGAGACGTCCGGCCTCGAACTTGAGACTGTCCCGGTTGAACAGGTTTGGGAGCCCGCATGACCTCGATCCAGCTATCAATTCCCTCGACCCGCATCGGCCAGCTGGTCTGGCGCGCACTCATCGCGCTCAGCCTTGGCAACGCGCTGGCGCTTGGCCTGGTACATTACGGCGGCATCACGGATGGCTGGGGCATCGTCACGCTCCTGCACTTCGACCGCGAACAAAACCTGCCGACGCTTTTCTCCGTGCTTTTGCTGCTCGGGGCGAGCGGCCTGGCTGTTCGGCAGGCGAGCATCCAGCCGGACCAGACGGTGCTGCGGACCGGATGGTACACAGTGGCGACCGTCCTCGCCCTGATGGCAATCGATGAATTTGTGTCGGTCCACGAGCGGGTCGACGCCGCAATGCGCTATTATCTGGGCACGGACGTCCTGCCCTATGCCGCCTGGCCGATCCCCTACGTGCTCGGTCTGGCCGCGCTCGGCGCAATTCTCTGGCGCTGGTTTGTCGCATTGGGCCTTTGGCGAGCCCTCGCGCTCATGACCGCGGGCGCCATCTATCTTGGCGGGGCCGTCGGGATGGAATTCATCGCTGGCGAATACCTGACCCGCTTGGACCCGCACCATGCCGGTGTGACGGACCTCACGCGCGATCTCCTCGCCACACTGGAGGAGACATTGGAGATGATCGGACTGATCCTGCTCATCCAGACTCTGGTCAGAACGCCCGGCAAGCGGGCGAAACAGGAATGAGCCGGAAGAAAAATGGTACCGCCTCCCTGGTTTGAACAGGGGACCTCTAGATCCACAATCTAGCGCTCTAACCAACTGAGCTAAGGCGGCACACCTTGTCACGACGAAGGGTTGGCAGCGGGGCTGCCGACCTTGGCGTGAGGCGCGGGAAACTAGCGCCCCCGCCCCGCGCTGGCAAGCGCCCCGTCAAGGCTTTTGCAGAGGGCTCTGCAGCAGCCCTGACGGTGAGGGTCAGCCCGCATAACCGCGAGCCTGGATATGGGCCCGCATGGCGGCGACGCGGTTGTCGTCAGACGGGTGGGTGGAGGCGAACTCGGCCACATTGTGATCATTCATCGCCGACATGCCGACCCAGAAGTCCACGGCCTGGCGCGGGTCATAGCCGGACCCGACCATGTAATCGACGCCAAGGCGGTCGGCCTCGTATTCGTGCTCGCGTGAATAGGGCAGGATCACGCCATAGGTCACGCCCATGCCGAGCGCCGCCCCGACATCATCGCTGTACTGGGCATAGTTTGATCCCGAAGATCCGATCGCGCTGGCCAGGAGCGACACACCCATCTGGGCCGCCATCTGCTGGCTGGCGCGTTCGGCGGAATGGCGTCCGGCGACATGGCCGACCTCATGCCCCATCACGGTGGCGACGTGATCATCGGTGTCCATGATGTCGAGAATGCCCTTGTAGAAACCGACCTTGCCATTGGGCAGGACCCAGGCATTCACCGTATCGCTGTCAAAGACCACGAACTCCCAGTCCAGATGGCTTTGGCCCGAGGCGGCGACGACCCGGTCGCCGACGCGCTGCAGGCGTCGCTGATAGGACGGATCGCGCAAGACCCGCTCGCGCTGGAGGCTGTCCTGCCAGGCCTGTTGTGAGAGCTGGGCCAATTGCCCGTCCGAGACCAGCATGAGCTGGCTGCGCCCGAGCGCGGCATTGTCCGCACACCCTGCAACGAATGGCAGGACGGTTCCGGCCGCCAGCCCCATGATCATTTCGCGACGGCGGACGAGATCGACCGGTGGTTTCCTCGACATGGCATTTCCCCCCTTTGGTGACGTTCCAATCAGCGGTAACCTAACGCGAAGAGTTTTTCACGTCTCGCCAAGAAAACGACAAACGCTGCCGCTAGCGTGATTTTTCAACCAACCCGGAGTGCCCCCGCCATGAAACGCCTCGGTCTCGCCCTCGGCTTCATCATCGTCCTGCTGGTCGCAGCGGTCTTTGTCCTGCCGGCGGTCATTCCCGCCTCAACCTATCGCGAGCCGGTGGAAACCGCCGCCCGGGACGCCCTCAATCGCGAGGTCTCGCTGGGCGGCGACATCTCGCTGCAGGTCTTCCCGCAATTACAGATTCGCGCCAGCGACGTTTCGATCGCCAATGCGCCCGGTTTCGGTGAGGCAGCCTTCGCCGAGATGCGCGAGATGCGCGTCGGCGTCCGTCTGATCCCGCTCCTGAGTCGCCGCGTCGAGATCACCGAATTCGTTCTGGTCGAACCGACCATCCGCCTCGAACAGAATCGCTCCGGCAATAATTGGAGCTTCACCAATCCCGACGACGCGACCGCGCCGGCGCCTGTCAGCTCGGGCGACGGCTTTGTCTGGCGTGAAGGCGCCCTGCCGCTGGAGGCCAGTTTCGGTGATGTGCGGATCGAAAATGGCGCCCTCTTTTTCTCCGATGGCACGCAGAGCCGGGCCATCACCGGGCTTGACCTGACGGTTGCCCTGCCCTCGCTGGACGCGGAGACCCGCCTGAATGGTGCGCTCAATGCCGATGGCGAGAGCCTCGACTTCAGCGCCACGATCGGATCGATCCGCGATTTCTTCGAAGGACGCGAAACGCCGGTCACGCTGGGCCTCGGTGGCAATCTCGCCGATGTGAGCTTTGACGGGCGTTTTCTCGCTGGCGAAGCGGTTGCCTTTGATGGCGCGCTGGACGCCACCATCCCCTCGATCCGCGATCTCGCCGCCTTTGCGGGAGCCGCCCTGCCGCCGGGCGAGAATATCGAACGCTTCCGGGCCGTCGGCACGCTGACCGGGGAGCCGGGCGAGATCGGACTCAATGCCTCCCGGCTGGAATTTGACGCCATTGCCGGCTCGGCCGCGCTGACCGCCAACATGACCGGGCCGCGCCCGCGCCTGACCGGCTCGCTCACCCTGGCAGAACTGGATGTGAACCCCTATCTGCCGGCACCGGTCGAACGCCCGGCCCCGACATCCGGCGGCGGTGTCCCGCCCTGGAGCGAAGCGCCGATCGATCTGGCCGGCCTCGGTGTGGTCGACGCCGATCTGCGGCTCGAGGTTGGCCGGCTCCTGGTCCAGGATCTGGAGATTACCGACGCCCGGCTGCGCGCCCGGTTGAACAATAGCCGGCTGGAAGTGGCACTGGAGAATATCGCGCTGTATGCCGGTCAGGGCAGCGCCACCGTGGTCGCCAATGGCCGCGGCAATCGCCCCAGCTTTTCGCTCAACGCCTCGCTGGACGGGCTCGACTCCGGTCCCTTCCTCGAAGCCGCGGCGGGCTTTGACAAATTGCGCGGTACCGGCGCCCTTTCGCTTGATCTCACAGCCGCCGGCGCGTCCCAGGCCGCCATCATGAGCTCGCTCGATGGCAGCGGAAATTTCAGCTTCGCCGATGGGGCCATCGTCGGAATCAATGTCGCCCAGACCATCCGCAATGTCAGCAGCCTGGTGGGCGGCGGTGGCAACCAGGGTGAAGCCGAGGATGAAAGCGCGGCGAGTACGGGCGAGCAGCAGGCCACCGACTTCTCCTCGCTGACCGGCTCCTTCACCATCACCGACGGCCAGGTCGCGCAGCGTGACCTGCTCATGCTCTCTCCGCTCCTGCGCATCGAGGGCGCCGGGTCAGTGGACCTGCCCGGGCAAAGCGTGGACTACCGCCTGCGACCACGCGCGGTCGCCTCCATCGAAGGTCAGGGCGGCCAACGCGATCTGCGCGGCATCACCGTACCGATCCGACTGCGCGGCGACTTTAATTCGGTCTCCGTCGGCGTCGACACCCAGGCGGTCGGCGAGGCCCTGCTCCAGGGCGCGGTGAACAGTGCGCTGGGCGGTGACGGCTCCGGTTCGCCGGAAGACGCGCTGCGCGACGGCCTGCTCAATGCGATCGGCCTGGGCGGAGAGGATGACAGTCAGGATGATGCCACTGATGACGGTGGCGAGGAGAGCCGCCCGGATCCGGCCGAACAATTGCTGCGCGGCCTGCTCAATCAGCGGCGCAACCGCAATGAAAACACCGAGGAAGAAACACCCGCCGATCCACAATAGGATCACGATGAACGTCAGATGACCCGCCGTCCCGGATCGGGTTCATGTGCGCTGTGACACGGTCTGTGCCTACCATGCCAGACCCGACAGAGGGGAGAATGAGATGTCCATGAAACGCCTGGGACAGGCCGCGATCGGCCTCCTGCTCACCAGCCTTGCCGGCCACGCCGCCGCCCAGTCCATCATCCTTTACGAGGATGCCAATTATCGCGGACGCGAAGTGCGGATCTCCGGCGATGTCCGCAATCTCGACTCGGTCAATTTCAATGACCGGGCGTCGTCGTTCCGGGTCGTCTCCGGCCAGTGGGAATTGTGCCAGCACGACGACTATGGCGGCACGTGTGAAATCCATGCCTCCGGCCAGGCGTCCATGGGTCGGATGAATGACCAGCTGACCTCGCTTCGTCCGGTCGCCGCCGGTCAACCCGGTCGCCCCGGTGGCGGCTATGGCGGCCCGTCCCTGACGTTCTATTCCGGTCCGAACTATACCGGGCGGGCGGTTGTCGTGACCACGAGTACGCCGGACTTCTCGCGCATCAACTTCAATGACCAGGCCCGGTCGGTTCGCCATGGCGGACGCGGAGCATGGGTTGCCTGCCAGCACGCCAATTTCGATGGCGCCTGCATGGTGATCGATGGCGACATCGCCAATATCGGGGGTGGCATGGCTGGCGAGATCAGCTCGGCCGAACCGGATTATGCGGGTCGACCCAGCCGCCCGGGACGCCCCGGTGGCGGAGGCGAATGGCCTCGCTCCGGCGTCTTCCTCTATGACGGCATCAATTTCGAAGGCCAGCGTGTCGCCGTCGATTCCGACACGTCCAACCTCTCCCGCATGGGTTTCAATGACCGCGCCGACAGCCTGATCATTGCCCGCGGCGAGACCTGGATCATCTGCGATGATGAAGGCTTCACCGACAGTTGCCAGCGCGTTCAGGGCGAGGTTCGCGACCTCACCAGTCTGGGCCTGCGCAACCGCGTGACCTCGCTGCGTCGTGTCGATGGCAGCTGGGGTGGCCCCGGTGGCGGCTATCCAGGCGGACCACGTGCCGATATCCGCGGCGGTGTTCGTGGCGTCGACAGCCTTTTCTTCCCGCGCCCGGAGATCAATGGCTATGGCATTGATCGCTGCCTGGGTGGCTATGGTGCCCGCTGCGACCAGCAGGCCGCCGACCGCATGTGCCAGGCCGCCGGACTGCGCCGCGCCGCCCATTACAGCGTGGACCGCTATAACCGGTCGCAGACCTGGTATCTGGAACAGAACCGCGCCTGCACCTCCGGTCAGTGCGGTGCCCTGGTCGACGTGCTCTGCACCGACTGATCCGGCCACAGGCCTGAACGAAAGCGCCGCCCTGGCTTCCGGGGCGGCGTTTTTCGTGCCCGAAATCGCGTTTTCGCAACATGTCCCTGTTGGGTCAGGGCTCGCTTTGGCCTATATTAGTTTCAAATGAAACTAACCTGACCCCTCATGTGATCGGAGCCCGTCCATGCCTGTGAATGATCCCGTCGTTGCGGAACAGGACCCTGCTGCCGATTTTACCATCGACCAGAAGTGGGAGCGCTACTCGTCGGAGGAGCACGCGATCTGGACAACGCTCTACGCGCGCCAGATGAAAATCCTGAAGGGACGCGCGGCACCGGAACATTTCGCCGGTCTGGAGATGCTCAATCTCAATGAAGGCGGTATTCCCGATTTCCGGCGGGTCAATGACAAGCTGGAAAAGCTGACCGGCTGGACAGTTGTGACGGTGCCGGGCCTGATCCCGGAAAAGGACTTCTACGAGCACCTGGCCAATCGCCGCTTCGTTTCCGGGCGCTTCATCCGGGATGGCGAGAAGCTCGACTACCTGCCCGAACCCGACATTTTCCATGATGTCTTCGGCCACGTCCCCCTGCTCACCCAGCCTGTTTTCGCCGACTATATGCAGGCCTATGGCCGGGGCGGTCTTCGCTCACTCGAATTCGATGCCATCAAGCACATGGCACGGCTCTACTGGTACACGGTGGAATTCGGCCTCATCAACACGCCGGAAGGTCGACGCATCTTTGGCGCCGGCATCGTCTCATCACGCGCAGAGTCGATCTTCAGCCTTGAAGCCCGCTCCCCCAACCGCATCCATTTCGATCTCGAACGGATCATGCGGACCGATTACCGCTATGACGATTTCCAGCAGAGCTACTTCGTGATCGACAGCTATGACGAGCTGATGGAGGCGACCTATGCCGACTTCGCGCCGATCTATGATCGCCTGCCGGATCTGACAGAATACAAGCCATCTGACGTCGCCGAGGGCGACAGGGTCTACACGCGCGGCAGTCAGGAATATGCGATGGCGGGTGGATTGACCGGCAAGGCGGAAGCTGTCTGACGGCGCTCCGGTTTCAGCGCCAGGCTCAAACCAAGGCCGGGCTGACGCGACCGTCCTGCGTTTCGGCCAGCATCATCGTCCCGGTCTTGGCGAGGGCCTCGACCAGTTTTTCCCGTGAGACCGGTTTCACGATGTAGAAGGTTGCGCCGGCCGCGCGACACTTCTCTTCCATTTCCGGATTGCGCGCGCCTGAATACACGCCGATCGCGCCGCCACCGAGCTCAGTCTGGGTATCGCCGATGAAGGCGAGCGCATCGCCGCCGGCCAAGCTCAGATCACACAGCACAAAAACGGGGCCGGCATCTCGGGCACGCAAATGGTCCAGCGCATCTTCGGGACGCGTGAAACCGTTGAACTCGAAGTCAACACCGGCATCTTCGAGATCCGCCTTGAACAGGAAATGCTCGTCCGGGTCATCATCGACCAGAATGACCGGCACAAGCCTGACGTCTGACAACTGCATGCCCCCCGAAGTGCGAAGGCGGCAAACTATCACGAAAAACCTGTTTGGGTAGAGGCTTGGAGAATAGGATTATTCCTCAACGCCCACAGGTCGATCAGCCGCGCTGGAACGGGTAGAAATCCCCGCCCAGACCCAGGATCCCGGTCAGCGCGTCCAGGGCCGTGCGCGATTCTGTCAGCAAGGCCGGATCGCCGAGATCATCGGGTGCAAGCCGGTCCCGATAATGCCTATTCGCCCACGCCGTCAGCTGGCTGAAAAGCGCGTCCGTCATCAATGCCGACGGCGTCACGGCGGCGAGTTCCTCATCGGTCAGAACGACGCGCAGGCGCAGACAGGCCGGTCCGCCGCCATTTCGCATGGACTGGCGTACATCGACATATTCCACGCGCCCGATCGGGCCATTGCCGGCGACCATGCCCGCACAATAGGCGCGCGTTGTCTCGGTCTCCTCGGTCTCCTTCGGTGCGATCAGCGCCAGGCGGTCCTCGCCAGGCCACTCCAGGAGTTGCGAATTGAAGAGGTAGCTGGTGATGGCATCGCCGATCGGAACATCCGCCTCGGGAACCTCGACAAAGACGGGATCGAACAACCCATCGGCGGCACGGCGGATGGCGTCCATTGCACCCGCCCGGTCCTCGAATGCGAGCTCGTGGAAGAACAGCGTCGTACGGGTGCCGACACAGACAACATCATTATGAAAGGCGCCGGCATCAATCGCGTCCTGCGACTGGCGCAGAAAGACGCACCGCGCCGGGTCCAGCCCGTGGGAGCGAGCGACCGCCTGGCAGGCTTCCAGTGTCTGACGTGCCGGGAAAGCGCCGGACCAGTTCTCGCCGGCAACCCGGCCATAGACAAAGATCTCGACGCCTTCACCGCCCTGCTCTGCGCACAGGCGAACATGATTGGCGGCGCCCTCATCAGCGAAATCGGCCTGCATGGGCAAAGGGTCATGGACGGCAAACCGATCCGTGTCCGCGAACGCCCAGGACAATCCGCGCTGGGTCTGTCGTCCTTCGATGGAGCGGTGCAAGGTGGTCAGGAGATTGGCCGGCGTGAAATGCAGGCGCGAATCCGCGGTATCCGCCGACGGCGATACGGTCGCAGCATTGGCAGACCACATCGGCGACGCAGAACTTGCTTTCCGCACCAGACCTGGTGCCTGCTTCCAAGCGGATTCCAGAACGCCCGCATCGCTGCCGGAGAATCCGGCGCGGCGCAGCAATGGCAGGAAAGGACGCTCATGCGGGGGCAGAAGCCCCTGCACCAGACCGGCATCGGCGAGACGTTTCATCTTGGTCAGGCCTTCAAGCACGCCTTCACGCGGCGACGAGACAAGCCCCTCATTGCGAGCGCTGGCCAGATTGCCATCCGAAAGGCCGCCATAATTATGCGTCGGCCCGATCAACCCGTCGAAATTTGCCTCGCGTGCCGACATGATCAATCCACTCCTTTGACAGCCATCCGCTCCGGCGTCCGGGCCGCCTGTGTGGCCACCGGATAGGCGCAATAATCCGCGGCATAATAGGCGCTTGGTCGCAGATTGCCCGACTGGCCGGGGCCACCGAATGGCATATTCGATGCCGCACCACAGGTCGGCCGATTCCAGTTCACAATGCCGGCCCGGCTCTCGACCCAAAAGCGCTCCCACAGGTCTTCGCTGTCAGACACCAGACCGGAAGACAGGCCGTAGGCCGTGTCATTGGCCGCCGCCATCGCGGCCTCGAAACTGGCCACACGCGTGACCTGGATGAGCGGGCCGAAGACTTCCTCATCGGGCACATCCACGCCGGTGACGTCGAGCAGACCGGGGCGCAGAAAGGCCTCGCCGAGCTCGGGCACAGGCACGACGTCCAGCAGGGGCTTGGCTCCCCGGGCGATCAGATCCCTCTGGGCATCGAGAACGCCTTGCGCGGCCCGTGCAGAGACGAGCGGGCCGATGAAAGGCTCTTCGCTCGCATCCCAGCGACCAATGGAAAGCTGGCCGGCTATCCGGATGATCGCGTCAATCACGGCATCGCCGAAGGCCCCCTCCGGCAGGATGAGGCGACGGGCGCAGGAGCAGCGCTGCCCCGCGGTCACATAGGCCGACTGGACGGCGATGCGCGCAGCGGCTTCAGCATCCTCGGCTTCCCAGACAACAAGCGGATTATTGCCGCCCATCTCCAGCGCCAGCTGAATACCGGTCCGGCCGGCGAATGTCTCATGGATGAACTTGCCCGTGCCCCAGGAGCCGGTGAAAAGCACGCCGTCGAGCTCGGCATTATCGAGCGCAGCCGCTCCCGTTTCACGTGCCCCCTGGACCAGATTGAGCACGCCTGCGGGCAGGCCGGCTGCCTCCCACGCCTTGACCATCGCCTCGCCGACACCCGGGGTGATTTCGGACGGCTTGAAGACGATCGTATTGCCGGCAATCAGCGCCGGAACAATATGGCCATTGGGCAAATGGCCCGGGAAATTATACGGGCCGAGCACGAACATGACGCCAAGCGGCTTGTGGGCCAGCCGGGCATATCCGAACGCCGTCTCGGTTTCATGACCGGAGGTACGTTCGGTGTTCGCCTTTACGGAAATGTCGATCTTGCCGATCATCGCGCCCGCCTCGGCCAGACCTTCCCAGCGCGGCTTTCCGGTTTCGCGCGAAATCAGTTCGGCCAGTTCGGGCTTGCGCGTTTCCAGCTCCGCCTTGTAGCGCTCGACGATTTCAATACGCTCCGCCAGCGGCCGGCGCCCCCAGGCCGGAAAAGCCGCGCGGGCAGCGGCAAACGCTCTGGCGACGTCGTCCGGCGTCGCCGTGTGACCCGACCAGACGACGGCGTTATCCGCCGGATTGTGGGATACGAGTTCCGCGCCGCTACCGTCGCGCCATTCGCCGTTGATGAAAGTCATGCTGCTATCCCTTGCGTCGCCAGAAGCGGGCGCGATCGCCTTCGTGCAGGTCGAGGGCCTGCATCGTGTCGTAGGACACGCCCACAATGTCACCATCATCCACGACCTGCGCCTGGCAGGTCCGGAAATCATTGAAGCGGTCGGTCGAGAGAATGCCCTCGGCACCGCCGATCGTGGTTGCCGCCCGCACCGTCACTTCGCGGCTCTCGCGCAGGGTGCGGATATTCTCGGTCCAGTTCGAAACCAGGGGACCACCGTCGAAAATGTCGACATAGCGGTCATAGTGGAAGCCTTCCCACTTCAGGAGATTATAGGCGCCCTGCCCGTCCTTGTGGGGCTTGCCGATCACCGCCCGTGCCGCCTCCGGCAGGAGGTCGACATAGATCAGGTGCTGCGGCCCGAGATCGAGGATGAACTGATTGTCCGTCGCCGCCGACAGCCGGTCCGCATCGTCAAAATCCATGCGGAAGAAGGGGCGCGAGACATGATCGAAGAAAGGCGAAGACCCGTCCTCGTGAACAACACCGCGCAGCTCTGCGAGAACTTTCTCACCGAAACGCTGCTGTCCGGCCGCGATCAACAGATAGCGCGACTGGGCGACCAGACGCCCCGCGCCGGTACCGCGCCCGGCCTCTGACACGAACAAGGTCCCGACTTCCGACGCCCCGGCGAAATCATTGACCAGCAGCATGGCATCCATGTCGAAGCGGCGATCCGCTTCGGTGGAATGCTGCGCCAGGGTCATGATCTTGAAGTCCCAATAGGGTTTCGAGACACCGACCATGGCCTTGACAGCCGAGCATCCGACGATCCGGCCTGTCTCGGTATCCTCCAGCATCAGCTGATAGGTATCCTCGGTCTGCCGGTCGCCCGGCCCTGAAAAGGCGCGTTCGGATTTGACGAGGCGTTCCTCGAGCACTTCCGGGGGCACGGCCAGTGAGGTGAAGCCGGTACCGGCTTCCTCGGCGAGACGCACAAGGGCGTCCAGATCCGACCGTTTGGCCGCTCGTACGATCAGCATGATCCCTCCCGATCAGTCTTCAGCCCTGGCTTTTGGCCAGCGCTCGCGCCTCCCGCGCATCAAATTGGCCCTGCGCGAATTTCATCAGCATGATGGCCGACAATTTGGCGCGCTCGGCAAAGCTGGACAGTTTGACGATCTCGCGGTCGGAATGGATATCCGCGCCGCGCACGCCCAGCGTATCGACATTGGGGCAGCCGGCCGCCCACAGATTATTGCCTTCGCAGACACCGCCCGTGTCCTGCCAGCGAATGTCGAGCCCGAGCGCTGAGCCAGCTGCTCGGGTCCATTCAAACATGCGCGCATTGGCTGGCGACATGGGTTTGGGCGGCCGGGTAAAGCCGCCATGAAGCTCTGCCTCAATCCCGTCCCGAAACCGGATTTCGTCGACCAGGCGCTCCAGCTCGGCCTCGACCCAGACACGGTCATTTTCGGTTTTGACCCGCACATTGAACCGGACGACGGCATTGTCCGGCACCACATTCGGCGGACCGCCACCATCGATGCGGGCCAGATTGAAGGTGACGTCCTCGCGCTTGCCATTGAGGGCATCAAGGCCAAGCCCGAACTGGCAGGCAGCGGCCAGGGCATTGCGGCCCAGATGATGCTCGCGCCCGGCATGCGCGGCACGGCCGGAGACTTTCAAGGACCAATTGCCCGATCCCTTGCGCGCACCGGCCAGAGACCCGTCGGCCAGCGCCGGTTCATACGTCATGCCGATATCCGCCCCGGCTCCCAGCTCGGCGAGAATGGGGCCAGACCCGAGCGACCCGATTTCCTCGTCCGGACTGATCAGGACATCAATCCCGATTTCGTCCTTCCAGGGCGAGCGTTCGAGGCC
The DNA here is from genome assembly GCF_049116555.1 of Maricaulis maris. Taxonomy (GTDB): domain Bacteria; phylum Pseudomonadota; class Alphaproteobacteria; order Caulobacterales; family Maricaulaceae; genus Maricaulis; species Maricaulis maris_C. The sequence continues at coordinate 48,626 of NZ_JAGDYT010000006.1, forward strand.
GAGAATGCCGTGCAGCATCACCAGAATGCCGCCCTTCATGTCGGCGACACCGGGGCCGTTCAGCGTGTCATCATCCCAGAGCTCGGTAGACTGGAAGTGACTGCCGGCCGGAAAGACCGTGTCGTGATGACCGGTCATGACGATGCGGATCGGCGCCTGGGGGCGGATCCGGCAATGGAAGGACGGGGTGAAAGCCTGTTCGCGGACAGTGCCGTCGGGATCAACCACCGTGGTCGGCGGCAGCTCGATCGCGCGGATCTCGCCGCCGGTCTCGGCGAAGGCGGTTTCCAGCTCCGCGCGCATGGCCTCGAGGCCATCGGCATTGCGGCTGCCGGAATTGATCGCTGACCAGGCCTTGACCGTTTCGATCATGCCATCGGCCCGCGTATCGATCCAATCGAGTACGGCGCATTCGTCCGGATTGAGGTCCAGTTTGTCGTGCATGAGCCAGTGATAGCCGTTTAAACCGAGCCGTCCACCCCCGGCCGACAGGTTGTGCCGGCCGGGGTACATGGTCGCGTTATCAAGCGTTCTGGAGCGCCTGTTCGAGGTCGGCGATCAGGTCGTCCGGGTTTTCGATCCCGACCGAGATCCGCACCAGACCGTCCGAGAAGCCCTGGCGCTTGCGCAGTTCCGGATCAACACCGCGATGGGTCGTCGAGCCCGGATGGCAGATCAGGGTTTCCGTCCCGCCCAGGCTGACGGCGAGCTTCATGACCTGCAGGGCATTGAGCATGCGGAACGCAGCTTTCTCGTCCGCCAGGTCAAATGCGAAGGTCGAACCGGCACTTGTCGACTGGGCATGGAAAACATCGCCATCGCGCGTCCCTTTCTCCATGAATCCGAGATAGCGCACGCGGCCGACCTTCGGGTGATCCCGCAGATATTCCGCGACCTTGCGAGCGCCGAGCGCGGCCGCTTCCATCCGGATTTTCACGGTCTCCAGCGACCGCAGCAACATCCAGCAGGTGTGCGGGTCGAGATTGGTGCCGAGATAGCCGCGCAGGCCGCGGATCAGCGCCATGGCTTCCGAGCGCCCGGAGGCAGAGCCGGCGATCAGGTCGGAATGGCCACCAATATATTTGGTCAGCGAGTAAACGACGACATCGGCACCCAGCGCCAAAGGCGCCTGCCCGACCGGGCCAAGGAAGGTGTTGTCGACCACGATCCAGGGTCGCTTGCCCTGCTTGTCCTTGATCATGTCCGCGATGCGGCGACAGGCCGCCAGATCCACGAGGTCATTGGTCGGGTTGGTCGGCGTTTCGGTGTAGATGACCGAGACCTCACCCTGCGCCATGGCCGCATCGGCCGCGGCCCGCAATTCGTCCTCATGGGCGCCAGCGAAAAAATCGACCGACTTGATCCCGTAATTGGGGAGGAATTTACGGATCAGGCTTTCAGTCCCGCCATAGAGCGGTGTGGACTGCAGGATGACCGAACCGGCATGCGCCAGGCCCATCAGCGTCGTCGAGATGGCGGCCATGCCGGAGGAGAAGACCGCGGCCTCATCAGCCCCGTCATAGAGGGCCAGACGATCTTCAAGGACTTCCATATTAGGGTTGTTGAAACGCGAATACATCAGACCGGCCTGTTCCGGGTCGCCCTCTTCGGCCTGGCCGAGCGTCACACGGAAAAAGGCTGCACCGTCTTCCGCGGTGGCAAAGGCGAAAGTCGAGGTCAGGAAAACCGGCGGCTTGATCGACATTTCCGAGAGCTTGGGATCATAGCCATAGCTCATCATCTGGGTTTCAGGGCTCAGCGTGTGTCCAGCGATCTCGCGCTTGCGATAGGATTTGTCCGGCTTGCTCATCATAATTCTCCCGACGCCTCACGGCCCGTTTGCCGCAAAGGATTTCTGCCGGTTTGAACCGGCCCATCCGATGGGTCAAGCCTGTCCTCAGCAAGGCGGAAAAACCGCCCAATCATGCCCTCTCACCCCGAGATCGGCGCATTAATTTTCCAATCCCGGGTCCAGAACAAAAAAATGCGGCCCGGTGACAAACACCGGGCCGCATCTTGTTCAGCGATCGCTCGACAATTAGTCGAGAACGATAACCACTTCCGTACGACGGTTCAGCGGCTCGCGGACACCGTCGGCAGTTGTGACGGCATTGCGGGTCTCACCGAATGCTTCCATCGAGATGGAGCTTGCCGGGACGCCAAGGCGAACCAGTTCCTCACGGACAACGCGGGCACGGCGCTCGGACAGACCCACATTGTAGGAGGCTGCACCGGAACGGTCCGTGAAGCCGGCGACGGTCACGCGAGTGACGTCACAGGTACCACGCTGGTTGGATGCCTGAGCGATAACCGCACGGGCCTGATCCGTAAGCGAAGAGCTGTCCCACTCGAAGTAGACCGGGAAGCTGACATCGTCACACACTTCAGCCGGCGGAGGCGGCGGCGGAGGCGGAGGAGGCGGAGGCGGCGGCGGCGGAGGCGGCGGCGGCGGCGGAGGCGGCGGGGGCGGCGGGGCTGCGAAGGAATAACGCAGACCAAGCCACACTTCGTGACCACCCAGACCATCGACGCTCACGCCCGGAGCGTAATCAGAGCTGCCGGTGGAGAAATAGCGGTATTCCGTATCCAGCGTCAGACGCTCGGTCAGATCCCAACCGATACCAGCCATGACCTGCCAGGCGAACGGATTGTCCGAGTCCTGAGCCACGACATAGTCGGCGGGGGTCGGGAGCGGAGGCATCGTGCCTGCGGACCAACCGGTGAGCGTGCCACTGGTTTCGGCAAGGCCGAGACCAAGGCCAACATACGGGTGGTAGCTACCATCCGGATTGAAATCAAAGATAGCGTTCGCCATCAGCGACCAAATCTGGAAATCGCTGAGGCTGTTTTCGAAGCCACCAACAGCACCGGTATCATTGTAGCGGTGTGCCAGTTCGCCTTCGAGGCGGAACCCGTCCATCCACTCATAGCCGAGAGCAACCGCTTCGCGGAAATTGCCTTCGCCCTGAATTTCACCATTCAGCGAACCGGAGACATCCGTGTCACCCGGGCCACCGTAACCGACGGCGCCACGCACATACCAGCCTTCGTCAGCGAACGCAGGACCCGCTGCCAGGAAGGCCCCAACGGCGGCCGCCGTAAAAAGCCGTTTCTTCATCATTCCCCCTCCGGGAGCGGTGCTCCCTTGGTGTGACTGACCGTTTTCGACCACATGCCGAACACGAGGAATCCCTGTCCACAGGGCATTTCCTAACGGATTTCCTACTACAATTAGATCGCGAGCGCTACACCGCTCCGAGACAAAACAAGCATTTGGTGTAAAAATCTGCGCCCGTTGCAGTGATGTTACACCCACGCCGTGCCCGACGGGCTGGCGCGGGAATTACCGCAATAAAAACATCGGGTTGCCGGATAAACGCCAGCCCTCACGCCGAATGCAACCTGTCGCCCGAATGCATCGCAGCCCGAAACGGCGCGACGTCGTCAATCCAGACTGGCGCTCGGGGCGCCGGAAGCCAAGCGCACCGGGGACGGCCCCAATCCGGATCGGGACTCATACGCGGCAAGATAGGCATCAATCACGCCGTTATCACGCCGGTAGAGGTCATTGAGGTAGCGGACCTCGCCGTCATCATCGCCAACAACCGTCCAGTAGGCGATGTGCACCGGTATGCGCTCGTCCAGCCAGACAACACGCGGAGACGAACCGGCCGCAACCGCGTCGATCCGGTCGCGATCCCAATCATCCTGGCCCTCGAGTACCCAGGCCGCGAGTGCGAGGGGGTCCTGGACCCGGATGCAACCAGCCGAGAAGTCGCGGCGTGTCCGCACGAATTGGTCTCGCTCTGTGGTGTCGTGGATGTAGACATTGAAACGGTTCGGGAAAATGAACTTCACCTCCCCCATCGGATTGGTCGGCCCGGGCGGCTGTGACATCCGGTAGGGCCAGTCATTGCCCCAGCGGCTCCAATCAACCTCATACACCGAGATCGCCTCACCGGCCCGATTATAGATCTGGAAGCCGAGATCTCGGACCAGCCCCGGATTGCGCCGGAAGGACTGGAAGCGCGGCCTCGCCGAACCGGCCGGCAACCCCCACCAGGGGTTCAGCACGATATAGCGCATCTCCTCGGAGAATTCCGGCGTTGAGCTTGCCTGCGCGCCGACCATGACTTCATGCTCACGCGCCAGCTGGCCATCCTCCCAGGCCTCAAGCCGGAAGTCGGCGAGATTGACCCAGATATGCCGTCGGCCGAGATCCCGCGTCCGCCAGCGCCGCTGTTCGAGATTGGCCATCAATTGTCCAATCCGGCGATCCGGCGGCAGGTTGAGCTGGCGCAGCGTGGCCTGGTCCATGCGGCCGGTGGGGGCGAGATTGGTTCGCCCCTGATAGCGCCGGACGGCCGTTTCGAGGCGAACATCATAGGGCTGGCCTTCCTGCCAGCGCGCATCCAGAAGGCCTTCGGCAGTCAGACGGGTGCGCAGCTGATCCACACGGTGTCCGGCATCATCACGGCTCAGCGACGGGCCGGTATCCACGCCCGGCCAGATCGGCGTCACTGCCAGCACACGCATCATTTCATGTCGCAGCGCATCATAGTCGCGCACGCGCGGCACGCTGTCGGCGATGGCCTGCCCGACATCCCCGGCCTCAAAGGCCCAGCCAATTCGGCGTACGAGTTGCTCCGCCTCCTCGTCGAACAAATGGCGCGGGGTCCGGGTCTCGGAATCCAGCAAGCCGTGTTCGAGCCAACCGGCAAAAGTCAGATAGGCGATACCCGCCAGGTGATCGCGCTCGGCGTCCGGGCGGGCCGGATCGAGGATCGCATTGGCATAGGCATCCAGCGATGGCAGGCCATGACTGGGCGCCTCGAAGAGCTCAAGCGCCAGGGCCTCGCGACGCGCTTCGGTCCAGCCGCCAATCTGCCTCGACCAGTAGGCGATGTCAGCCACGGGGCGAACCGGGTCGCTGTCCAGCGCCTCGACGAGGGCGGCCTCCGCAGCGGTGTCTTCTGTCCCTGCCTCTTCGGTCCCCGGCCCTTCGGTCCCCGTCTCTTCAGTTCCCGTGCCGACAGGCCTCGGAGCAAGGTCCTGCAGGGCCCAGGCCGACGTGCCCGCAAGGGCCAACATCGCCAGGCCGGCAATCGCCAGTTTCTGCCAAAACCGAATCACGCAGACGCCCCCTTGCTGCTGGCCCTACGTTAACCATTTCAGCGCGCCCTGTAACCCGTTACGGAGTCGGGCTCCGCCGAGGGTCGACCGGTTCAGAGGTCCTCCCGGTGATCCGGGTCATCATCCGGGTTGCCGATATCCTCAGCCATGATCTCTGCAAGCGAGACAACGCGCGACCGCGCTTTGTCGATATAGGCGTCATTGTCGAACACGTCGGTATCCGCGTCCCAGACTTCGAAAAGCTGCTGCAGGCTTTCCTCATCGTGACGCGCGAAGGCCTCGGTCTTGCGCCGGGCCCGCGCCTCGCTCTCACCAAGAACGACCAGAGAGCGCTGGGCCGCCTCGAGCGACGAGCCGAACATTTCGCGGATCGCCAGGTCAACGCCCGCCGCCCGCAATTGGTAGACATGTTCGCGGCTGGCCGCCCGGGCGATGACGTAGACATGCGGATACCGCTGCTTGACGTGATGCACCAGTTCCACCGCGCGATCGCGGCTGTCGGTACACACGACCAACAGCTTGGCCCGGGCAATTCCGGCCGCCTCGAGCAGGCCCGGACGCATGGCATTGCCGTAATAGACCTGGATGCCGAATTTGCGCAGCCCGTCGATATGCTCGGCGGAATTGTCCAGAACCACCGGCTTGTAGCCATCCATCACCAGCAGGCGCTGGACGATCTGACCGAAGCGGCCCATGCCGGCGATGATGACCGGCGCCTCCTCCTCGATCGTGTCCTCCTCGCGCTCCGGACTGGCCGGACGTCGCACACGGGGCGACACCCAGCGCTCGAACACGATCATGATCAGCGGCGTGGCCATCATCGACAGGGCAACGATCAGTCCGGCAATACCGGCAATATCGGCCGGGATCACATCGACACCGCCGGCAAAGGCGAGCAATACGAAGCCGAACTCGCCGCTCTGCGCCAGGGCGAAAGTAAACAGCCAGCGCGCCCGCCCCTTCATCCGGAAGGCGAAGGCCAGCCCCAGCAATATCAAACCCTTGACCCCGATAAGGGCCACGGTCAGGCCGATGATCAAGCCCGGATTGCCCGCCAGGAGATCGAACTCCATCCCCGCACCGACCGTGATGAAGAAAACGCCGAGCAATAATCCCTTGAAGGGCTCGAGATCGCTGACCAGCTCATGCCGGTACTCGCTCTCCGCCAACAGCACGCCGGCAAGGAATGTCCCCAGGGCCGGGGACAGGCCGACCGCCGTCATGAGGACAGCAATCCCGATCACCAGGAAGAGCGCAGCCGAGAAAAAGAGCTCGTGCAGACCGGTCCGGGCGATGATGCGGAAGGCTGGCCGGGTGAGATAGCGCCCCCCCAGGACGATGGCGCCAACCACACCCAGCGTGACCAGGCCCTGGGCCCAGGCCGGCAAGTGCGAGAATGGTGTGTCGCCCGGCCCGTGCGCAGCCGCATCGGCCACCACACTCTCGCCACCCGGCATGGCGAGCAATGGCATCAGGGCGAGCATGGGAATGACCGCGATGTCCTGGAAGAGAAGGACGGAAAAGGCCGACTGGCCGCCCTCGGTCCGCAGCCATCCCTTTTCCCCGAGCGTCTGCAGCACGATGGCCGTCGATGACAGGGCAAAAATCAGACCCAGCGCGATCGCCAGGCGCCAGTCGAGTCCGATTGTCAGGCAGAACAGCGCGACGGCCGCCGTCGTCAGGGCGACTTGCAGGCCACCCAGCCCGAACAGGCGCATGCGCAGATCCCAGAGCAGGCGTGGCTGCAATTCCAGCCCGACAAGGAAGAGCATCATCACGACGCCGAATTCAGCGAAATGCTGGACGCTTTCCGGGTCTGATCCGACCCAGTCCAGTATCGGCGCGATCGCGACGCCGGCCAGCAGATAGCCGAGCACAGACCCCAGCCCGAGCCGTTGCGCGATCGGAACAGCGATGACGCCGGCTCCCAGATAGATGGCTGCCTGCAAAAGGAGTGTGTCCATGACCGCCCCGAATCACCACCGGCCCGAATGACCCGCGTCTCACAGCATAGCCATCACGCGGCACACGGCCAGTCGCTCGTTGCAACGCAGCGCCCGGTGCGGACCGGTCAGGTCCCGCAGGTCAGTGCGACTGCGAAGGCATCGGCCAGGCTCGGCTGCCGGGCAACAATCCCGCGGGCAATCTGGCAACGCGTTTCGTCATCGACGCGCCCATCCCCGGCCAGATCATTGGCAATCGCCAACGGCGATTCGGTGCGCGAGAAGATCTCGTTTCCGCCATCTTCACGCGTATCGAAGCGCAGGGCCGCACCGGTATCGGTCCATTGCGGCCATTGCGGCCCCATGCCGATGCCGTCACCGGGCACGCCAGAGGCCGCGAACTGCGCCCAATAGGCACCCATGGTCTCGGCCAGCTCCACCCGTCCGACTGCATTGCGGTCATTGAACAGCACGCTGTCAAAGGCTCCGAAAAGCTCGAAATGATTGAAGACGAAGGGGATTTCCATGGCATGTGCCGCGCCCAGCAGGACCCCGGTATCGGTCACCAGGACCGAGCCCCCCTCATCCCAGTCAAACCGGTAGGCCCAGAGATCGGACCGCCCGTTGGCAGCCAGACGGTTGAGCAGGCCATCAACGGCATTATAGCGCCAGATACGGGAGGGATATTCGACCGCCGCCTCATAACGATCCTCGCCCTTCGGCCAGACCAGCGGGCCCAGGCGCCGGGTCAATCGCGGGTCAAAAACCGTATAGAGCTTCATCTCGTCGCGATTGGTCCCGCTCATCAGCGGTACATCGGCAAATCCGCCCGGAGTCTCCGCCGCTGCGAGAATGCCGCCCTCGGGCAGGGTCACGCCATCCTCGATCATGCGCGGCATGGAGGTCAGCTCGCCGTCCGCGTCGCGATAGGCCGCATAGACAGCATCCAGGGACGCCCCCCGCAAGTCAGCCCCCGTCGCGCCCTCCCCGGCAATCACGAGCCCGGCCGCCAGACCGGCGACGGCGTCAGTGCCCCCGCCCTGTTCCGCGATCCCGAGCGGGACCGAGGCTGTCCCACCGCTCTGCATGATCGCCCGGTGGAAGAGGCCGCGCGCCTGGGGCGCCGCCATCAGGCCGGCGATATTATAGGCACCCGCGCTTTCCCCGAAGACAGTCACGCGACCGGGATCGCCGCCGAAGGTCTCGATATTTCCGCTGATCCAGTGCAGCGCCGCGACCAGGTCGAGCAGCGCGAAATTGGCCGCCGCATCATCGTCAATTTCCGCGTCCGCGCGCAGCGCCGGATGCGCCAGAAAACCGAGCGGGCCGAGCCGGTATTGAACCGAGACGATGATCACGCCCTGCTGACTGGCCAGCACCGAGCCATCATAGGCCGAGGACGAGCCCCAGGTATTGGCACCGCCATGGATCCACATCATCACCGGCAGGGCCTCATCGGCCGCGACATTGCGCGGGGCGTAGATATCAAGCGTGAGGCAATCTTCTGCCCCGATCAGCTCGCCGGTCTCGTACAGCTCGCCAGCGCTGAGAGTATTGGTCACCTGGGGACAGACAGATCCGGCCTCGAGCGCTTCGAGCCGGACCTCGAAGGCCAGCGGCGGACGCGGGGCCCGCCAGCGCAGATTGCCAACGGGCGGGGCCGCATAGGGCACGGCCATCCAGGCCGCCGCGCCCTGCTCGGTCTCGAACCCGACCAGCTCGCCCTGGCCAATGGTGCGGACCAGGTCGGCGGCCGGCACAGGCGTGAAGGCGGCTTCCTCGTCAGATGAACACGCCGATACCGCCAGTGCGGCCAATCCCAATGCCAGATGCCCAAGACGCATGATGTTCTCCCCGGTTTTGCCCCGTATATTTGTCGAGAAGCTGGGGCGGTATGGCGTGAAGGTCAAGCAAATCGCGGCGAAAGACCGGTTTTCCATTTCGTGGAATGGCGGAGCGGCGGATGGGCGGGTGTTTGTCCCACACTCGGCACCACTTTCCTTCTCCCTCAGCAGACGGTGGCCGGAGGCCGGATGAGGGGCAAAACTCCCGCTGTCACCGGGACTTACCCCTCACCCTGGCCTTCTCCCAAGGGAGGGGGAAAGCGTCTCGGACCAAAAACTTATCCCCGCCCCTCCAACCCCGAGCGATACTAGCCGTGGTTTTCGGGACGGGAGGCACGAGCTCAGTCACTTGTGCCCGGAAGCGAGCGGAGCCTGTCCGCGCGACGGATGTGACAATCCGAAGCTCCGGCAGGGCGTGCGACCAGGTCGCGGGGCACTAAACGACCGACCCCATCTACCTGTCGCATTGGAAACGGGGTGGAGACAGCCCGGGAAAACTCCGCAAGCGGGATGCCGAGGACACCACGGACACCGCAGACCCGCCACACGGACACCCCGGTGTCCGCCGGCATCCCGCTTCCTCCCACCTCCGCCGCGACAGCGTGCGGAGCCGGAAGTGTGTGCCGAGGTCAGAGAGACGCGTGCCCACGCACACTCCGCCCTAAATCCCTTGCCGAAAGAAAGCCGCATCCGCTGGCTGACATGGGATTTATGGGACGGGCCGCGCTTTGCGCGCGCAAAACAAGAGGGTCCCCGCACGCGGCGGCGGTCCATTTCAAGGGATGTTGCGGAAGGTCCTGAAATGGTGAGCCGACAGGGATTCGAACCCTGGACCTACTGATTAAAAGTCAGTTGCTCTACCAGCTGAGCTATCGGCTCCCCGAACGAGGAGCGCGGAACCTATACGCGCGATTTGGGGGGGTCAATCGGGGTAAGGCTGCGGATTTCAGCATTTTTGATGAGATTTCGCCGCAATCGCCGATTAAAATGCAGCGCATGAGGCGAAGATTGAGTCTGTTGGCATGCTTGCTCGTGGCGTTAGGCGCGACCGCATGCTCGTCCACACGCCAGACCGCCGGCGATGCCGGCAGCTTTGCGCGCGAGGAAACAGCCGAGGCACTGGAAGACGCTGTCGGCCTGCCCCGCGAGCGGCCGGGCCGCGTCATGGTCGATGAGGGCGAGGAAACCGTCCCCACGCCCTATGGCGGTGAGGGCTCGCGCCGGCGCTGCTCGACCATCGCGCAGGACGTGGCCCGCCTGACGGTCGTTCTCGGCCCGGATGTCGAGGAAGAACGCCGCCTCGCCGAAGAAGACGAGCATGATCATGACACCTGGATGGGCCAGAGCGCCCATATCGCCGCCCAGGCGCCAGACGCCGCCGCCGATGGCGCGCGCGGCCTCTATCGCTCGACGATTGTCGGGCTGAACCCGGTGCGTCCGGTGGTTCGTTTCCTGGGTCGCGCGGGGCGGATCGAACGTGAGGCCCGCGAACAACGCGAGATGGCCCAGCGGCGACGGGCCTATCTGCGCGGACTGTATGACGGCTTTGGCTGCCCCCCGGCGCAGATGCGGCGAGCGTTCGAGGCCTATGGCCTCGTCGAGGAAGAACACCGCTAGACGGTTTTGTAGAAGAAGGTCGTCGAACAGGGACTGCCATCGGGAAACAGGGCATAGTCCGGCACCGCACCGACCTCGACCCAGCCGCGCTTGCGGTAGAGCGCCTCGGCGGGCGAGCCGGTCACGGTGTCGAGCACAAGCGTGCGCAGCCCGGTCTTGCGGGCATGAGTCTCAAGCGTCTCCATCAACGCATCCGCCACGCCGCGGCGGCGGGCATCAGGCGAGACCATCAACTTGGCGACATCGCCGCGATGGGGCTGGTTGTCCGGCAGGCCGGTGATCAGCTGGACCGTGCCGAGGAGTGCGCCGGTGGCGGTGTCGCGGGCCGACCAGATCACCCGGTCACCCCGTACAACCTGATCCCCGATGGCGGCCCAGAAGTGACCGGCGTCTTGGTCGCTAAAAGGCGACAGAAAGCCGATCGAGGCACCCGCTTCGACGCACCCCACCAACAAGCGGGGAAAATCGGACAACTCGCGCCTCAATTCGGCAGGATCGAGAAGGCGAACCGTCACCGACATGCCTAGCCCGCCCGCTCGGCCGCTTCCGCCTGGCCCTGCTCCCACTTCGCCCGGAAGTCCCGGCGGAAGGCCTCGAACTCCCCCGCCGCAATCGCCGTGCGCATCCGCGCCGTCAGGTGCTGGAAATAGGCGATATTGTGCCAGGAGAGCAGCATGGCGGAGAGATATTCTCCGGCGCGAAAGAGGTGGTGGAGATAGGCTTTCGAGTAATCCGTGCTGGCCGGGCAGTCGATCTCCGGGTTGAGCGGGGTCTCATCCTCGGCGAACTCGGCGCGCTTGATATTGATCGGTCCATGATCCGACCAGGCCTGACCATGACGACCGGACCGGGTCGGCAGGACGCAGTCGAACATGTCGACCCCGCGGGCGACGGCCTCGACGAGGTCGATCGGCTTGCCGACGCCCATCAGATAGCGCGGCCGCGCGGAGGGCAGGTGCGGCGTGGTGAAGTCGAGCACGTCGCACATCTTTTCGAACCCCTCACCGACCGCGAGTCCGCCGATGGCATAACCGTCATAACCGGTCTCGATCAGGCGCTCGGCGCTTTCCCGGCGCAGGTTTTCATACACCGAGCCCTGGACGATGCCGAACAGGGCCTGGGTGTCGCGCGTGCCGAACGCCGCCTTGGAGCGCTGCCCCCAGCGGATGGAGAGTTCCATGCTGGTCCGGGCTTCGGTTTCGGAACAGCCAAAGGGCGTGCACTCGTCCAGCTGCATCGAGATGTCGGCGCCCAAGAGATCGGCCTGGATCTCGATCGAGCGCTCCGGCGTGAGATTGTGCTCCGAACCGTCGATATGGGAGCGGAACTTCACCCCCTCCTCGGTCATCTTGCGCAGCTTGGACAGGGACCAGACCTGGAAGCCGCCACTGTCTGTCAGCATCGGGCCTTTCCAGGTCGAGAATGTGTGCAGGCCACCCAGACGCTTCACCCGCTCGGCACCGGGCCGCAGCATGAGGTGATAGGTATTGCCCAGGATGATATCGGCCCCGGTCTCGCGAACCTGGTCCATATAGAGCGCCTTCACCGTCGCCGCCGTCCCCACCGGCATGAAGGCCGGCGTGCGGATATCGCCGCGCGGCGTTTTCAGGACGCCAGTACGGGCGGCCCCGTCGGTGGCGTGTATCTCGTAGGGAAAGCTGGTCATGTGCGGCGCTCCAGCAGGCAGGCATCGCCATAGGAATAGAAACGATACTCCGCCTCGATGGCATGCGCATAGGCACGCTGCATGACATTCAGGCCGGACAACGCGCTGACCAGCATGAAAAGCGTTGATTTCGGCAGGTGGAAATTCGTCATCAACATGTCGGTGATGGCAAAGTCCGATCCCGGCGTGATGAAGATATCCGTGTCGCGACTGCCCGCCCGGATCACCCCCGGCCCGCTCGCCAGGCTCTCAATCGTCCGCAGGGCCGTGGTGCCCACAGGAATGACCCGGCGGCCTTCGGCCTTGGCGGCATTGATGGCCGCTGCCGCATCGACCGAGACCGTGCACCACTCCGAATGCATCTGGTGATCATCGGTGTCGTCGGACTTCACCGGCAGGAAAGTCCCCGCCCCGACATGCAGGGTCACGCGGGTCTGTTCGACACCCCGGGCCTCGAGCGCTGCCATCAGTTCCGGCGTGAAGTGCAGCCCTGCGGTGGGCGCTGCGACCGAGCCTTCATGGGTCGCAAACAGGGTCTGATAATCCGCCTCGTCCTGCTCATCGACCCCGCGCTTGCGCGCGATATAGGGCGGCAGCGGCATTTCACCCGCCACGGCGATGGCGGCATCGAGTGCCGGACCGGTCGCATTGAAGACCAGACGGACATCACCGCCCTCGGATTTGCCGGTCACTTCGGCTTCAAGCGTCTCGCCGAACGCAATCCTGTCGCCGGTGCGCAAGCGCTTGGCGGGGCGCACGAAAGCCCGCCAGGCCGAGGCGTCGATGCGCTTGTGCAGATTGACCTCGACCTCGACGGGTCCGCCACCACCCACCGCCCGGGCCGGACGCACGCCCTTGAGCGCTGCCGGGATGACGCGGGTGTCGTTGAACACCATGAGATCGCCGCGCTGGAGGAGGTCCGGCAGGTCACGCACACCGCGATCGGAGAAGACGCCATTGGGCGCAACATGAAGCATCCGCGCCGCGTCGCGCGGGCGGGCGGGCCGCAGGGCGATCCGCTCCTCGGGGAGGTGGAAGTCAAAGTCGGAAACACGCATGGCTGCGGGGTCTATATTCGGACACACGCCTTCGCAATCTTTGGCGTGTAGAAAGCCTGCTATTCCATCCGGCTCACACCCCGAGTTCACACCGTGCGTCACACAATCTCCGCTATCCTGGCCCTGTGCGCCGTCCTCGGCCTCGCCGCCTTCATCACCCTGGCGCCGGTCTGGCGGGGTTTTGATGCCTGGCGCCAGATCTGGCCGCTGGTCATGGTCTTCGCGGCTGGCGTGACACTCGCCTCCCTGCGCAATCGTCATCGCCTTGTCCCGGCCCTGCTCGCTCTCGGCTGTCTGGCGATCGCACTGCCCGCCGCGCCGGAATGGGTGCGGCGCATCTCGACCTCGACCCCGGCCGCCCCGGTGATGCTTGACGAGCGCTATGAACTCACAGTCATGACACAGAATCTCTGGGGGCTGAGCCGCAATCCGGTCGGTGTGCCTGAAATGGTCGCTGACATGGCGCCCGACATTCTCGCCCTGCAGGAGGCGACCCGGCATGCCAAGCCGGTGGTTGATACCCTCGAGGCGAGCTTTCCCCATATTGCCCGCTGCCGGTCGACACGAGTCCTGTCACACCTGCCCATCCTGGACAGTGGCTGTGTGCGTCACCCGCCGGAGATTTCCTTCGCGAATGCCGTGCCCTGTGACTGGGAGTTGCCGCCCGCGGTCTGGGCCCGGGTCGCACTGCCGGACGGGCGCGAGGCGGTCATCGTCTCCGTTCACCTCACCTGGCCCTTCCCCAGCGCTGCCCAGGACTGCCAGCGCCGCAATCTGGCCCGTGCCCTTGGCGGAGACCCGCAAGACGGCCTGATCGTGATGGGCGATTTCAACGCCGCCGCGCCGTCTAGGGCCCTGGCGCGGATCGAGCGTGATCTCGATCTGGAGCGGCGTTCGATAGCCCTGCCGACCTGGCCATCGGAGGGCCTGTTCAGCGCCGACCCGTCGGCCGGTTTCCTGATCCCGCCCATGCTGGTCGGGATTGATCACATCTTTGCCGGTGACGCCTGGGAAACGGTATGGATCGAGGCGGGCCCCAATACCGGCTCCGACCATCGGCCACTGGTCGCGCGCCTGCAGCTGACCAACGACTAGTCGTGAGACCAGTTATCCGGATCATCCGAGGTGTTCGGTGACAGGCCAAGTGCTTCGCCCGCCGGATTGACGCCCAGCCCCAGCACGGTGCGATTGGCATAGGCGAAATAGGCCGTGACCTGGTTGATCTCGAGAATTTCGCCATCCTCGAAACCGGCATCGCGCAGCGCGATGACGTGCTGCTCCGTCAACGTGTGCGGGGCGCGCGTGAGAATGTCCGCATAACGCAGTCCTGCCAGCTCGCGTCCCGAAAAGGCGCGCTCGGGAATACCGCTATCGATGGCATCGCGGATTTGCGCGGCGCGCTCGTCATCGGCCAGCAGGCGCTTGAGCCCGGCGAAATGATGCTCGACGCAATAGGCGCACTTGTTCAGCGACGAGACCCAGGTGCCGATGGCCTCCAGATAGGCCTTGTCGAGGCTGTTGCCATAGTGGTGCAACACCGCCTTGTAGAGGGCCATATGGCCTTCCAGCGTGTGCGGACGCAGGGAGTGCGAGGCGAGAATATTGTCAACCTGACCGGCCTTGCCGGCGACCCGGTCATAGATAGCCGAAAGGCGACCATCGGCCGCCTTTCGATCGAGTGTCCTTATCCAGCTCAAGGCCCTAGGCCTCGATGACCGAAGCCTTGATGATCTTGCCTGGATTGGCCGGCGGCTCGCCCTTGGGCAGCGCGTCGACATGTTCCATACCGGAGATCACTTCACCCCAGACCGTGTACTGGTTGTTGAGGTAGGGCACATCGTCCAGGCAGATGAAGAACTGGCTCGACGCACTGTCGGGATCGGCAGCGCGGGCCATCGACATCGTGCCGCGCACATGCGGCTCTGCCGAGAATTCGGCCGGGATATGCTGGCCGGAACCGCCCATGCCATTGCCGTTCGGGCAACCGCCCTGGGCCACGAAACCATCAATGACACGGTGGAAGTTCAGCCCGTCATAAAAGCCTTCCTTTGCCATCTCGGTAATCCGCGCCACGTGCTTGGGTGCGAGGTCGGGACGCAGCTTGATCGTGACGTCACCGCCTTCAAGCGTGAATACGAGTTGTTCTTCAGCCATGGGTCTTCCTATTCAACAATCCGGGTCGGCACGGTGATATCGCAAATGTCCGGCAGATTGCCAGACGGGTCGCGCAGCGTGTCGAGATAGGCGGCAAAGGCCGCGCTGTCGGTATCAGCCACCTCGATGGTCACCTGCGCTTCGGCCGGCAATTCATCACCGGTCCGCATGGAGCGGATATTGTCGGGACGGAAATCCGGGTCATCCATCGCCGAGCCGACGGCAATCGCATCTACCGCTTCCTGACCGACGCGCACGCGGCCCCAGGCTGTGTATTGCGCATTGAGATGCTCGGGATTGCCGCGCGTGATGTAGAATTGGCTGCGGGCCGAATTGGGGTCGCCGGTCCGAGCGGCAGCGGCAGCGCCGGTGCAATGCAGGAGCCAGGACTGCACCTGGCCGTCGCCGGTGATTGCGGCCAGCGCCGCAGTCTGGGTCCCGGCCGGGAAGCCATCCCAGAAACCGGCCTTGGCCATTTGCGGCAGGGAGCGTGGATTGATCATGCGATCCTGCAACTCTGTCACAACCGGCTCGCCGGAGCGGCGCACGGTGAATTCGGCCTGCAGACCGTCCACGTCCGCAGCATGGCCGGGATTGGAGCGGGCGCCCCCGCCCTGGGCCATGAAGCCGTCAATCACCCGATGCCAGACCAGGAAGTCATAGAAT
Source organism: Maricaulis maris (assembly GCF_049116555.1). GTDB lineage: Bacteria > Pseudomonadota > Alphaproteobacteria > Caulobacterales > Maricaulaceae > Maricaulis > Maricaulis maris_C. Next base: position 64,707 of record NZ_JAGDYT010000006.1, read on the forward strand.
CGCTCCTGGGCGAGCGTGCGCATGCGCGCGACGTGATTGGGGGCAAATTCCGGCGCCATCTCGACAATGACCATGCCGTGATCGGTCTCGATATAGAGCAGGTCTTCCTGGTCAGCCGTGCGCCAGGCATCGGCGGGCAGATCCCATTGCGGCGCCGGCGCGGTGTCCTGGGCTGCCGCGGCGGCGACGGCAGGGGTGGCGCCGGCATCGGCTTCGGTCGTGTCGGCGGTGGTCTCGCGGGCGCAGGCGGCGGTGGTCAGCGCGAGGGCCAGGGAGGCGGAAAGGGTGAAACGCATGATCACGCAAGACGCTCCTTCAATCGGCGTTCAATACTGGGCGTCACAAAGGCGGAGACATCTCCGCCAAGACGGGCGATTTCCTTGACCAGGCGTGACGCAATCGCCTGGTGGCGTGGATCAGCCATCAGGAACAGCGTCTCAATATCATCATTGAGCTGCTGGTTCATGGCCACCATCTGGAACTCATACTCGAAATCGGACACGGCCCGAAGCCCGCGCACGATGGACTGGGCGCCGATCTCCTCGGCGAAATGCATCAGCAGTCCGTCAAAGGGCCGCACATCAATCTGGGCGCCGTCGGCAAATTGGGCGACCTCGGAGCGGACCATGTCGACGCGCTCTTCCAGGTTAAAAAGCGGATTCTTGCCTTCATTGATGGCAACGCCGATGACGAGGTGGTCAACGAGCTTCACAGCCCGTCCAATGATGTCGATATGACCATTGGTCAGCGGATCGAACGTGCCCGGATAGAGCGCGGTACGGGTCATGGCCATTCTCTCCCCGGGCTAGGCGCCCCTGCGACACCGGCCCGGTGTCGCAGTCCTGTCTGGCAGACCGGCGAGGCGAGATCAATCATCCCGCCTCGCCCAGTGTGCGACTCGCGCGCTACTCGCTGGCTTCGCTACCGCTCTCCGGAGCCGAATCCGGGGCCGGCAGGGCGTCCGGATCGATGTCCTCTTCACCGTCATCGCCCGCATCCTGGATGCGGACAACGGCCACAACATTCTCGCCCTCATTGAGGCGGATCAGGCGGACACCGCGCGAGGACCGGCTGGCAATCCGGACAGTGTCGACCGGGAAGCGGATCAGCTGGCCGCCATCCGTGACGGCCATGATCTGATCGGCATCCTCGACCGGGAAGCTGGCCGAGAGCGGAATATCCCGCTTGATATCCGTGGCCGCGACACCGTTATTGCCGCGCCCCATGACCCGGAAGTCATAGGCAGAGGAGCGCTTGCCCATGCCGTCGGAGGCAACGGTGAGGAGGAATTCCTCGGCGGCACCCAGCTCGGCCAGACGCTCGGTCGAGAGGGCCGCATCTTCGCCACCCTCATCATCACCGTCTGCGACCGCGACTTCGACCTCTTCATCATCCCCCAGGGCCCGACGCATCGCCGTGGCATGTTTCAGATAGGCGCGCGCCTCCGGAGAGGTGACATCAATATGATGCAGGATCGCCATCGAGATCAGCGTATCGCCCTCGGCCAGGCGGATACCCCGCACCCCGACCGAATTGCGGCCGGCAAAGACACGGACATCGGTCGCCGGGAAGCGGATGGCCCGGCCCTTGTGGGTGGTCAGGAAGACATCGTCCTGCTCGGTGCACAGCACCACATTGACGATCTGGTCGTCCTCTTCCTCCAGCTTCATCGCAATCTTGCCATTGCGATTGACCTGGACGAAGTCCGACAGCTTGTTGCGGCGGACCGTGCCCTTGTTGGTGGCGAACATGACATTCATGTCGGCCCATGTGCTCTCATCCTCGGGCAATGCCATGATCGAGGTGATGGTCTCGCCCTGCTCCAGCGGCAGAAGATTGACCAGGGCCTTGCCGCGCGTATTCGGCGCGCCCAAGGGCAGGCGCCAGGTCTTGGTCTTGTAGACCATGCCGCGATTGGAGAAGAAGAGCAGAGGCGCGTGGGTCGAGGCCACGAAGAGCGTGGCAATGAAATCCTCGTCCTTGGTCGCCATGCCCGAACGACCCTTGCCGCCGCGGCGCTGGGCGCGATAGTCCGACAGCGCCGTGCGCTTGGCATAGCCGCCATGGGTGACGGTCACCACCATCTCCTCGCGCGGGATCAGGTCCTCATCCTCGAAGTCGAGCTCGGCATCGACGAATTCGGAGCGCCGCGGTGTGGCGTAATTCTCGCGAACCTCGGTCAGCTCGTCCCGGATGATATCAAGCACGCGCTGGCGGGATCGCAGCAGGTCGAGGAGATCGGCGATCTGCTCGGCCAGCGTCGCCGCTTCATTGCCGAGCTCTTCGCGTCCCAGACCGGTCAGGCGGTTGAGGCGCAATTCCAGGATGGCCCGGGCCTGTTCCTCGGTGAGGCGCAGCGTCTTGTCCTCGCGCAGCATGGAGCGCGGATCGGCGACCAGTTCGACCAGCGGGGCGACATCAAGCGCCGGCCAGTCGCGCGCCATCAATTGCTCGCGGGCGGTCGCCGGGTTCGGCGCCTTGCGGATCAGGGCGATGACCTCGTCGATATTGGCGACAGCCAGTGCCAGACCAACAATCACATGCGCCCGGTCGCGCGCCTTGTTGAGCTCGAACTTGGCCCGTCGCGCCACGACCTCTTCGCGGAAGCGGAGGAACTCCTTCAGGATATCCAGCGCGCCCAGCAATTGCGGACGACCACCGACGAGCGACAGCATATTGGCGCCGAAACTCGACTGCATCGGCGACCAGCGGAAGAGCTGGTTGAGAATGACATCAGCGACGGCGTCGCGCTTCAATTCGATCACGACACGCATGCCATTGCGGTCACTTTCGTCGCGCAGATCAGCGATGCCCTCGATCTTCTTGTCGCGCACAAGGTCGGCGATCTTCTCGATCATCGAGGCCTTGTTCACCTGGTAGGGGATCTCGTGGACGATAATGGCCATGCGGTCCTTGCGCACTTCCTCGATCGAGGTGCGCGAGCGCATCACGACAGAGCCACGCCCGGTCAGGACCGCATTGCGGGCCCCTGTCCGCCCCAGGATGAGGCCACCCGTCGGGAAGTCGGGACCCGGGATATAGTCCAGGAGTTCGCTTTCGGTCAGCGACGGATTTTCCAGCAGCGCCAGCGTGCCATCGATCACCTCACCCAGATTGTGCGGCGGGACATTCGTCGCCATGCCGACCGCGATACCGCCGGCACCATTGACCAGCAGGTTCGGGTAGCGCGCCGGCAGCACGACCGGTTCCTTGCGCTCGGCCGAATAGTTCTCGACGAAATTGACCGTGTCCTTGTCGATATCGGCCAGCAGCGACTGGGCGACCTTCTGCATCCGCGCCTCGGTGTAACGATAGGCGGCGGGCGGATCACCATCGACCGAGCCGAAATTGCCCTGCCCGTCGATCAGCGGCACGCGCATCGACCAGGGCTGGGCCAGTCGCACCAGCGAGTCGTAGACTGCCTGATCACCATGCGGGTGATAGCGACCCATCACGTCACCGACGGCGGTCGCACACTTGCGATAGGATTTTTCGTGCGTCTGCCCGTTCTCGTGCATGGTGTAGAGGATGCGGCGGTGGACCGGCTTCAGCCCGTCCCGCGCATCGGGAATGGCCCGCGACACGATCACGCTCATCGCATAGTCGAGATAAGAGGACTTCATCTCGTCTTCGATGGCGATATTGCCAACCCCGTCCGGCAGGGCCGGCGGCTGACCGCCCGTATTGTCTGCCCCGTTTCCGGAACCGTCTTCGGCTGTCGTCGGCGTGTCGTCGTGATCGCTCAAGGCGGCCCTCTTTTCATTCTGTCGTGGCGCGGCGTGCCGGATGGCAGACCGGACGCGTCACGAAAATCGCCGCCGATCACCAAGCCTCGCGCGCGGGCGCGAATCGACAGTGTGAATCAGGCGGCTTTCCTGTCACCAAGTCTTAACAATCGTGGGGGTGGAGAGCAAACGCGGGGGGCGGTTGGGGGGCGGGATAATGATCCCGATTATCAAAGGCCGATCAAGCCGCGTCGAGATGCGCCTGCAACAATTCCAGCCGGACTGGCTTGCCAAGCACGCCATCAAAACCTGCCTCGCCATATTCACGCACCTGATGGGTCATCATGTTTGCGGTCTGCGCGACAATCTTGCTGGGCGGGCGAGCTTGAGCGCGTTCCAGCGCCCTGATCTGTTCAAGAACCTCATAGCCACTGAGCCCGGGCATCGAGATATCAAGGAAGATCGTCCCGAATTCCGCCTTTCGAACCGCGTCCATGGCCTCCTCGCCGGAGGCGGCAAATTCAGCAGAGAAGCCGAGTTTCGCCAACAGGCCACGCATGACCTCGCGATTGATGCTGACATCGTCCACGACCAGGATTTTGAGGTCCCGGGCGTCCGCGTTTGCCGGCCCGCTGGCCGCGGTCGCTTCGGACCCGCCCTGCACAGTCGCGCTGTCATGGACCGGCAGCTTCAAGCTTGCCGTGAAGCAGGATCCAACTCCGGGTTCGCTTTGCACGTCAATTCGCCCCCCCATAAGCGCAGCCAATTGCGACGCGATGCACAATCCCAGGCCACTGCCCCCATACTTTCTGGACGTGCTCTGATCAGCTTGGGTGAAACGCTCGAAAACCCGGCGGACTTCCGCTTCGCTCATCCCGATACCCGTATCGCGCGCAGTGAAGCGAATATCCGATGGCGTCTCGCCCGGCGAAACAACGAGATCCACGCGGCCTTCCGCCGTGAACTTGATCGCGTTGGAAAGAAGATTGTGAAGGATCTGCGTGATCCGGTTCTCGTCACCGACCCGCTTCCGGCCCAGGTCGAGATCCGGACTGATCTCGATGACAAACTCCACCGATTTCTCAGCGGCTGCGATAACATAGAGCTGGGCCACGCCATTGATCATCGCCGGCAAATCGAACGGCCGGGTCTCGACAGCCATCAGACCTTCCTCGATACGCGAGAGATCCAGAACATCATTGAGCGTGCTCAGCAGGACTTCACCCGATTTGGTGATGGCCTGGACCTGGTCGCGCTGGTCCGGTCGCAAGCTTCCATCATCCAGCACCCGCGCCATGCCCAGAACACCATTGAGTGGTGTGCGGATCTCATGACTGACCGTGGCGAGAAACTCGGACTTCACCCGGGTCGCTTCTTCCGCCTGCTCGGACTTGCGCTGAAGTTCGATCGCCGCCTGCACCATCTGCGTGCGAAAGACACGAGCGCCCGCAAACACGAACGACGCCGCCAAGACCTGGCCGGCAATTAGCGTGAAAATGCTCACATCGGGCAAATCACTCGCCCACTGAGCGCCTGTCATCAGGAAAGTGCCGAGATAGGCGGCACAGGCCATGAGAAGGGTGGCCAGTCCATCCCGCCACCCCAACGCCAGCGTCACCGTCAGTACGGCAGGGATAAACAGCAGATTGCTTGGGCTCACCATCTCCTGGGCGGTCAGCGAGAGCGCAAGGAGGAGGGATGCGACCAGGTGCGCGAAAATGCGCGTATTCCGCGCGAAATGCTGTGTTCCGACGATCATGAAGGGGCCGGCCAGGCACAAGAGTGCGATCAGACCGCCCAGCGTGACCGTCAGCGGATAGTCTTCAAGATAGGGAATATTGATCAGGGTTATGGCGAGCCCGGATACGCCCGCCAGCGTGAAAAACACTGACACGGCGCGCTCGCTCGCGAGCCGCAAGCGGCCATGTTCCGACTGATCCGGCCATATTTTCTGCTTCAGATCCAACATGATTCATCCCGCGTCGCGGCCCCTGCGCAAGTCTTACGGCAATCATGTTGAGAATCGCTGAACGCATCGTCCGGCGGGGGCCGCCCGGACGCCCCCTACCCAGCCTCATCCGGCAAGGTCACCCCCGCCTCGCCCAACTCTCCGCCGAACACTTCGAATTCCTGCTCCAGCGTGCGCGGCCAGAAGACGCTGGCGAGAAGGGCTGTGACGAGGGCACCGACGACGAGGCCGGTCAGGAAGGGGCGTTTCACGAAGCCCAGCCCGGTGCGCAGCCAGGCCAGGAAGGGCGAGGTCGGGGTCGGGCTTGGCAGGACCCCGGCACCTTCGACCGGCGCACTCAGGCTGTAACCGACCCGCGGCAGGGTGCGGATCAGGCTGGCATCGCCCAGAAGGCGCCGCAGGCGGGAAATGGCCTGGTTGAGCGCTTCATCGCTGCCATCCTCCTCCCAGACGGTTTCGAGAAACTCGTCGCGGGTGACCGGGCTGATGCCGCGCCGGGCGAGCAGGTGCAGGACCCCGGCAAGACGTGGCTCAAGACGATGGGTTTCGCCCTCGCGCACCAGCTCGAGCGACATCAGGTCACAATGGGCCGATCCGATCCGGAAACGCGTGGCGGGGGCGTCACCGCCGGGTGAGGACAATGTCATGTCAGCCTATCCAACAGGTTTTCGTCAGGACGCGGAACCGCCGTCATCCTAGCCAGTCGGGGCTAACATGAGCAAGGAGAGCTACAACCATGAAAGCTTTGTCATTCCTCAGCCGCGGACAGGTCCGACTCACCGGTGTGACCGGTCTGGCCCTGGGCCTGGCGCTGGCCGTCAGCGCGGCGGGATGCAGTCAGGCGCCAGGACCGGACGCCGCGCCAGCCAGCGAGGTCGAGGCCGCCCGCGACCGCCTGTCGGACGCCTTTGACGCCCTCGAAGCCGCCGGTTTCACCGGCATTGTCGGCATCTCGCAGTCGGGCGAGACCCTGTTGATGCGCGGCGCCGGCGCGGCCGACCCGCAGACCGGCCGCCCCTATGGTCCTGATACCCAGGTCGATATCGGCTCGATCACCAAAAGCTATACCGGCATGCTGGCGGCCCAGCTGATCAGCGAGGGCACGCTGTCGGCAGGGATACGCCTGGATGAGGTGTTCGACGATGTCCCGGCGGACAAGGCCGGGATCACCCTGCACCAGATGCTGACCCATGCAGCCGGCCTCCCGGGCGATGTCGGCGATGATCTTGTCGACGAGGATTTCGACACATTTCTGGCCAATGCCTTCGCCGCTCCCCTGCAGTTCGAGCCCGGCACGGGTTATTACTACTCCAATGTCGGCTTCTCGCTGGCAGCGGCGATCATGGAACGCGCCACCGGGCAGACCTATGAGGCGCTGCTGCGCGAATACCTGATGGCGGTCGGTATCCACCAGACCGGCTATCAGACCGTCTTTGATGGTGACCGCTCGGTCCACCTCGCCGACGGGCGTGACGTGTCCGAAGCGTCCTGGGGTGGACATCCGCCCAATTGGAACCTGACCGGCAATGGCGGGCTGGTCTCGACCGCGCCCGACATGCTGGCCTGGCGCCAGGCCTGGTCGGCCGGTGAGCTGATCTCGCCGGACGCGCGCGATCTCGGCCAGACCCCGTTTCAGGATGAAGGCGGCGGCGTCTCGCATTATGGCTATGGCCTGGTCGTCGAGGATCACGCCGAGCTGGGCCGCATGTACTGGCATAATGGTGGCAATCGGCATTTCAACGCCCATTGGCGAGAGCTCGCCGATCACGGCCTGGTCCTCTTCGTCGCCACCGATCAGCGCCGCCTGAATGCCGACCGCGTGGTCAGCGTGCTGACCGCCGCCTGGTTTGATCAGCCGTATGAGATCCCGGCAGCGACGGCATCGTCCCACTAGACGGTCGCCTTGCCGGACACGCCGACCGGCAAGCTGGTCGAGGATTTCATGGCCGCCTTGGCGGGCGATGCCGACGCACACCGCGCCTTCATCGAGGCCCGGTTCACCCCGGACCTGCTCGCCGTCGCCGACATGGACCAGCACGTGTCCATGTTCGCACAGCTCGCGGCTGATTTCGGGGGTCAGCCGGTGACCGGCTTCACCGCAACCGCCACGCAGGCCCGCATCACCGTGTTTGCCGCAGGGTTGGGCGAGCACCTGGCGATCACGTTCGACACCACGGCAGGCGACCCGGTTCGGATCGCCGGCTTGCAGACAGGCTGAGCGTCAGGACCCGGCCGCATGGCGGCCGGGTCGCAGCGCCTGCCGGCGATCACTCCACGCTGTAATTCATGAACTCATCACGCGTGACGCGGCCATCTCCATTGGCATCAATCCTGTGGAAGACCGCGGTCACACTGCGCGCGGCGCTTTCTTCGGCATTGGCGATGACGCGGTCGAGATAGTCCGGCGAGGCGACGCCCTGCTGGGCATTCATGCCAAGCTCGGCCAGAGCGGTCTGGACAGAGCCGGTGACCTCGTCACGCAGTTCCGCGCCAAGATGGCCATCGGTTGTCAGGCCGGCTTCGACGAAGAGTTCGGCGAGGTCGAAATCATTGCTGCCATCGCGGTCGACCGACGCGAAGCTGGCATCCAGATCGTGGTCGTCGGCGTCGACGGAGGGGGCGGTCTGCAGACCCGAGACAACGGCGACCGCGGTCACGAGGGCGAGAAAGCTTGCAGGCATGGTGTACTCCTTCACATTGAGATGGGGGAGCACCCGGCGGCGATGGCGCGAAACGGGGTAGGTCTCGACATAGGCACGAAGCACTTCGCTGGCCGTCACGCCATGCGACTGACACGCCTCCATGAAGTCCTGCTTGGTCTGGTGACCAATGCGGATTTCCAGGAATTCGCTCTGCTTCTCACGCCGTTTCATGTCATTTCCGACCCGCAAGGCTGGTCGGCCCCTGTTTCACGCTGGCACCCGAGTGCGACCCGACCTGGCCACACCCTGCCTGCCAAGAAGAACCGATTTGCCGTCCTGACGCACGCATTATAGCGTCCGGACACTGATTTCATTGATGAATTTTCGGTCACCTGAGGACGGCTTCCGGGAAATCGCAGACTCGGCGTCACAAATCCTTGCCTTGTCGGCTCGCCCCTGCCTGACTATCGCGCCTTGCATCAGTGTCGCGCCATCGGGGATATCCATGCTGTCACGCCTTCTCGCCCTCACCTGTCTGACTGCGCTCGTCGCGGCCTGCGCGCATCTGCCCGGCGCTCCGGACCCGGCGCCCGCCCCGGGCACCGACAGCGGCGACGAGCCGCCGGTCGTGATCATGATTGGCCTCGACGGTCTGCGTTATGACGCCATTGACCGCCATGACGCGCCCAATCTGCGCGCCCTTGCCGCGCGCGGCACGCGGCCGGAGCGGATGGTGTCGGTCATGCCCACCAAGACCTTCGTCAATTTCTACTCCCTGGCGACCGGGCTCTATCCCGAGCACCATGGCATGGTCTCCAACTCGCCCTGGGACCGTCGCCTGAACGAGACCTTCTCCAATTCCGGCGGCAGCCCGCAGGACCCGCGCTGGTGGGGCGGCGAGCCGATCTGGATCACTGCCGAGCAGCAGGGCCTGCGCTCGCACATCATGTTCTGGCTCGGCTCGGAAGTGGAAATCCAGGGAACCCGACCAACGGTCTGGCACCCGTATGAGCACGACAGACCCTATGAAGACCGCGTCGCGGAAGTCCTGTCCTGGTTCGACGCGCCGATCGCTGAACAGCCGCGTTTCGCGGCCTTCTACATGGATCATGTCGACACGGTCGAACATCGCGGCGGCGTTGAAACGGAAGCCGAAGGTGACGCCGTCGCCCGGGTCGACGCCCTCGTCGGCGATCTGGTGGCCGGGCTGGAAGCGCGCGGCGTCATGGGCCGGGCGACGATCATCATCGTCTCCGACCATGGCATGGTGAATGTCTCGACCGAGCGGACAATCGCGGTCGATGAATTTGCCGATCTGGACGGTCTCTTCATCGAGGAATTCGCCGGCCAGTACGGGGCCGGACTCGAGCCCTTCCTGATGGCCTATGGCGATGAGGCGACCGTCGAGCGTGCCCATGCCGAACTGGCAGACGCCCATCCGCACATGACCGCCTATCGCCGCGAGGACATGCCGGCGGCCTGGCGCTTCGATCACCCGGACCGCGGCCCGGATCTCTTCATTCTGGCCGATCCGGGCTGGCTCCTGACTGCCTCGGACACCGACCTCTCCAATCCCTATCTCGCCGGTTTGAGAGCCACACACGGCTATGACAATCGCGCCGACTCGATGGGCGCCACCTTTATAGGCGTCGGCCCGATCTTCCCGGAAGGCGCCCGCCCGGCCGCCTTTGACAATATCAATGTCTACGGCCTGATCGCCTGCGCGCTGGACCTGGAGCCGGCGCAGACCGATGGGAGCGCAGAAGAGGTTGCCCGGATTACCGGCGGGCGCTGTCCGGCAGATTGAGGGAGGCTCACATGGCCCGCATGAACAGACGCATCCTGTTGGCGGGCCTCGCCGCCTGTGGCCTGCCCGCACCGGCATGGGCCGCGCGACAGCCGGAAACTGCCGCCTGGCAACCGATGGCCGCCCTGCCTCGCCGTGTGCAGGAAGTCTATCCGACCGGGCTGGAAGGGCGCCTTTATCTCGCCGGCGGGCTGGAAGCGCGCGACGGGCCGGATGTCGACAGTGTTTCCGATCAACTCTTCATCCAGGCGGATCCGGCGAATGCCGGCTCAAGCTGGGAAACCCGCGCCCCGCTGCCGGAACCGCGCCACCATCCCAATCTCGTCGGCCATGACGGATTCATTTACGGGATTGGTGGCTTTCGGGCTGGCAATGGCGGCATCTGGGAGATGCTCCCGAACACGACGCGCTATGAGCTCGCCAGCGATGAATGGGTCGAGATGGCGCCCATGCCGGTGCCTTATGCCGAGACCTGCGCGGTGTCTCTGGGCGGCCTGATCCATGTTGCCACAGGGCGCCAGCCGAACGGCGCGTCCAATGCCAACTGGCCCGATCATGGCGATCGCGGCGACCATTTTGCCTATGACGCCAGCGGCGACCGCTGGACCCGTCGCGCGCCCAACCCCAATCCCCGCAATTCGGCGGCCGGGGCCGTGCTCGACGGGCAGTTCCATGTCGTGGGCGGTCGCCGGGTCAATGCCGGCAATTCCGACCATCACGAGGTCTATGATCCGGTCGCCGACCACTGGGAAAGCCGGGCGCCCCTGCCCCAGGCCCAGGGCGGGCTTGCAGCCGCGGTGGCCGGTGGCAGGCTTGTCGCTTTCGGCGGCGAGTATTTCGACAATGGCGGCGGGGTCTATCCGGAGGTGTGGATCTATGATCCCGAAGCAGACCACTGGGAAGCAGGCCCGGACATGCTCACCCCGCGCCATGGCCTGGGCGGTGTCAGCCTTGGCGGTGACATCTACGCCATCGGCGGGGCCTCCAGCGCCAGCGGACGCAATACAAGCAATCTTGTCGAGCGCCTGAGACTGCCGGACGAGCCCAAGCGCTAGACCGGCTTGGTGATCATCAGCCAGACAATCGCGAGCAAGGCCGCAAAGGCGGGCCAGCCCAGAACGAACCAGATCCGCATCAGGCGATGCACGTCGTCGGGGATGTCGGGTCCGTCGGCATCGGCGAGGCGGCGCTTGACCCGCATCTGGATCCACACCACCGGCAACCAACACACGCCGATGAAGAGATAGAGTCCGACACTCGCCAGCAGCCAGGGAGAGGTCAGCGACCATCCCGCGACATGCGCCAGGGCCAGACCGGACAGCGGTTGAAGCATGACCGCGCTCGCTGTGAACACCCAGTCGGCCAGCACCACATGGCGGGCAACCAGCGCGAAGGCGGCGCGGTCGCCACTGCGCCAGGCCATAAGCATGAAAAAGGCAATCGCCGCGCCCGATCCGAACAACACCGCCGCGCCCAGGATGTGGACCAGGCGCAGGAGTGGATAGAGCTCCATCAGCGGTCGTCCTCGGTGGCGGCGATCATCAGGGCCAGCGCCATCATCGGGAAGACTTTCAGGATCGGCCCCAAGGCATCGGCCCACAGACCCGGCAGGGTCACGCTGAGCGTGAAGATATAGGCGAAGGTCCCGGCGATCATGATCGTCGCCAGCCAGCGCACCCGCCATTTCGCCAGCATGCCCAGTCCCATCGCGATGTCGAACAGGGAGCCGAACCACAGGACTGGCGGCTGGGCAGCCTCGGAGAACCCACCGGCCGTCAGCACCGAATAGGCATGATCCTTGGCAATCGTCAGGGAGAGCACGCCGGTCAGCAGCCAGTAAAGACCCAGCACCCAGCGCGCCAGCGGTCGGGCAAGGCCAAGCCGGGCATGCCAGCGGTCCTGCAGACCGGCCGGGTTGGCTGCCAGCCAGTCGCTGAAGCCACGCGGTTTCGCCCCGGTCGCGGCAAGCCATTCGGTCGGATCACCCTCAACGTCGAAATCGAGCTGTTTGAGCGCATTGGTGCGCATCGAGGTACGCACACCCAACCAGCCCATGACATCCCCCATCCAGAAAGCCGGACGGGCCAGCCAGCGCGGGATGGTGAGGATGCGACTGCCGCCGAAACCCAGCCAGCGGCGATACCCCCGCACGGTCTCGGCCAGGTTGACCCGCTCGGGGCCCGCCAGATCAAAACTCTGCCGGCTCGGAGCTTCGGGCCGAAGCAGGTCAAGGATGGCCGCGCACAGATCATCCATGCCGATAGGGCGGAAGACCTGCCCGCCGCCGACCAGCGGCGTCACGAAAGGTATGCCGCACAAACTCCGCATCAGCGCCGTGCCGCCATAGACATTGCGGGCGATGACAAGAGAGGGGCGCAGGATCAGCCAGTCGAGGTCGCACGCTTTCAGCGCCGCCTCCCCGGCCAGCTTGTCCCGGGCATAGTCGGAGTCTGCGGCTTGCGAGACACCGACGGCGGAAATGTGCAGGACGCGGCGGACGCCGGCGCGCTCGCAGGCCTCGAACAAGGCCGCGGCTCCGTCGACATGCGCCTTGCGACTGTCATCCCCGAACCCGTCCTGAAGCACGCCGACGCAATTGATGACAGCGTCCACACCCACGAGGCGCGGCAGCCAGTCTTCCACGCGGTCATGACGGAAGTCGCAACCGATCCAGTCGGGCCCGGCGAGGCGTCGCGCCGACGCCGCCGGATTGCGAGCCGCCGCGCGAACCTCATGGCCCGCGGCCAGAGCGGAGGCGGCGAGATGGCAGCCGATAAAGCCCGATGCACCGGTGATCAGAACCCGCATTTCACTCCCCTCGAAGACGAAGGCGCGGCCAGGTCAGGCCGCGCATCCATCAAGACAAGGCCGACCCCAGCGCCTCCTGCGGTGAGGCCCGGGACGGCGCCGGAGCGCACGCCCGGCGCCCGCCCTGGCCCGATCTATTCGCTCGCCGTGGCGGCGGCGACGGCGTCCTGCATCATGGTCAGATTATTTTGCAGATTGGTGGAGATCCGCTGCTGAACCGATGGCCAGCGGCTCTGCACCATCAGCCATTCGTCTCCGGACAGGGTCTGCTCATTGACCGCCGCGAAATAGGCATTGGTGCCGAAGGAACAGGCCCACCAGGGTGAGGCCACGCTGGAGAAAGCGCTGCCGCTGTCGATCACCTGCTCGATGGCCGCGATGGTGAGTTCCGGGCGGGAGGCGATGACCTGCACAACTTCCTCGCCGGCATAGGCTGACGCCTCATTGATGACGTCCAGCGCGGTCGAGTCGAGACAGCGTGCCGCATCATACATGGTCCGCGAACGGCCCAGGAAATAGGCCTGCACCGCGAATGCCGGGTCTGACTCGGCGGTCAGCCTCGCCAACTCGAACAGGAAGAAGGGCGGATTTTCATCACGGGACGTCCAGAGCGTCTGCGCCACCTCGATCGTGCGCTCGGGCGGCTGATCCTGCAGCTGGTTGAGCAGGCCCAACACATCGCCCCAGGCCATCTGGCCGACAACGAAATGCGCCTCGCCCTCATCCTCTCCAAGCGGTACGACCACCAGTTCGGGGGAGCGCTGATTGGAATCCTCGGCCACGTCCTGGGCGGACGCGCCAGAGGCGACCAGACCGGTCGCCAGCAGGCCCGCCATCAGGAGACGATTCAGGCTAGAACGGAATTTCATCATCGAGATCTGCATTTCGGAAATCTTCCTTGGGACCATCCGACGAGCGCTGGCCACCACCAGACCCGCCACCCGCCTGATCATAGCCGCCGCTGCTGCTGCCGCCGCCAAATCCACCACCGGAACCGCCTTCATTGCGGCCGTCCAGCATGGTCAGCTCGCCGCGGAAACGCTGCAGCACGACCTCGGTGGAGTATTTCTCCTGCCCGTTCTGGTCCGTCCATTTACGGGTCTGGAGCTGGCCTTCCACGTAAACCTTGGAGCCCTTCTTGAGATAGTTCTCCGCAACCTTGGCCAGATTGTCGTTGAAGATCACGACCCGGTGCCATTCGGTCTTCTCACGGCGCTCGCCGGAGGACTTGTCACGCCAGCTTTCAGAGGTCGCAACCGAGAGATTGACGACCGGATCGCCGTTATTCATGCGACGGATCTCCGGATCACGTCCCAGATTACCAACCAGAATTACCTTGTTGACGCTTCCCGCCATCGCCCGTTCTCCATCCTTGCTGCGCGTCCCGTGCAGGGGGCAGCCCAGTGTTCACATTCTGTTCCGCAGGTCAATTCAGGCCTGCGAGTCAGGCTGATTTGAGAGGAGGGGCGGCACAGAGTCCAGCCGAGCGACTCAGACGGATCGCAGATCGACCGATCTCGCGCTCCTGCCACCGTCATGTCAGCTGCCTTCCGCCGCAACGCTGGACCCCGGGACGCTGGCGTCCTATCTCAACGGGACCGCGTTGTGCGCTGGACAGATCGCACAATGTTCCCCTAACGTTCCGGTGTGGTTGCGAATCCCAACCGACAGGCGCGACCAATGAGGACAGGCTGAGGCATGGCGCTCGACAAAATCCGCGTGCAGGGCGCACGCGAACACAATCTGAAGAATGTTTCCGTCGAGCTGCCGCGCGACAAGCTGATTGTGTTCACGGGACTGTCCGGGTCGGGCAAGTCCTCCCTAGCCTTCGACACGATTTACGCCGAGGGCCAGCGCCGCTATGTCGAGAGCCTGTCGGCCTATGCCCGCCAATTCCTGGAATTGATGTCCAAGCCGGACATGGATTCCATTGAAGGCCTTTCGCCAGCGATCTCCATCGAGCAGAAGACCACCTCGAAGAATCCGCGCTCCACCGTCGGCACGGTCACCGAGATCTACGACTATATGCGCCTGCTCTGGGCCCGGGTCGGCACGCCCTACTCGCCGGCCACCGGCCTGCCGATCGAGAGCCAGACCGTCAGCCAGATGGTCGACCGCATGATGGCGCTCGAGGACGGCGCTCGCCTTTACCTGCTGGCGCCCGTCGTCCGGGGCCGCAAGGGCGAATACCGCAAGGAGTTCGCCGAATGGCTGAAGGCCGGCTTCCAGCGGGTCAAGGTGGATGGTGAATTCTACACGCTGGAAGACGCGCCGACGCTCGACAAGAAGTTCAAGCACGATATCGACGTGGTCGTGGATCGCGTGGTCATCAAGCCGGACATTGAAAGCCGGCTCGCCGACAGTCTGGAAACCGCGCTGCGCCTGGCCGATGGTTTGGCCGTCGCGGAATTCGCCGACCGCCAGGACGGGAAGGGCAAGGCCGAGCGACTGATCTTCTCGGAGAAGTTCGCCTGCCCGGTCTCCGGCTTCACCATCTCGGAAATTGAGCCCCGCCTCTTCTCCTTCAACAACCCCTTCGGCGCCTGCCCGACCTGCGATGGTCTCGGCCAGTCCCTGAAATTCGACGAGGACCTCGTCGTTCCCGATCGCGACAAACCGCTCTCCGATGGCGCGATCGCGCCCTGGAGCCGGGCGACCTCGAAGCTTTACCAGCAGACGCTGCAAGCGCTCGCCGGGCATTTCGGCGGCGACATGTTCCAGGCCTGGCGCGACCTGCCCGAGCCCTTCCGCAAGATCGTGCTGTTCGGCACCACGGAGAAGGTCACCTTCGTCTATGAGGACGGGCTGCGGAAATTCGAGACCCAGAAACCCTTCGAGGGGGTTATTCCCAATCTCGAACGCCGCTGGCGTGAGACGGACAGTAGCTGGGTGCGCGAGGATCTCGCCCGCTTCCAGTCCTCCCAGCCTTGCGAGACCTGTGGCGGTCGGCGCCTGAAGCCGGAAGCGCTGTGCGTGAAGATTGACGGGCAGGACATTGCCGACGCCTCCAAACTCTCCATTCGCAAGGCCCGCGACTGGTTTGGCGCGGTCGAGGCGACCCTGTCTCCGAAACACCGGCAGATCGCCGAGCGTATTCTCAAGGAAATCCGCGAACGCCTGAAATTCCTGGTCGATGTCGGCCTCGACTATCTCACCCTGGACCGGGCATCGGGCACGCTGTCGGGCGGTGAGAGCCAGCGCATCCGCCTCGCCAGCCAGATCGGATCCGGCCTGACCGGCGTGCTCTATGTCCTCGACGAACCCTCGATCGGCCTGCACCAGCGCGACAATACCCGCCTGCTGGAAAGCCTGCGTGACCTGCGTGATCTGGGCAATACGGTGATCATCGTCGAGCATGATGAAGAGGCCATCCAGACCGCAGACTATGTCGTCGATCTCGGCCCGGCGGCCGGGGTTCATGGCGGTGAGATCGTGGCCGCTGGCACGCCCTCGGAAGTGACCAACAACCCGAACAGTCTCACGGGCCAGTATCTGCTCGGAACACGGCGTATCGAAGTCCCGACGCAGCGCCGCAAGATTGACAGGAAGCGCATGGTGAAAGTCATCGGCGCGACCGGAAACAATCTCAAATCCGTCGACGCTCAATTCCCGCTCGGCGTGATGTCCTGCGTCACCGGCGTATCCGGCGGCGGCAAATCAACCCTGACCATCGAGACCTTCTACAAGGCCGCCGCACGCAAATTGCAAAAGGCCCAGCAAGTCCCCGCGCCGCATGATCGCATTGACGGTCTCGACCGGCTCGACAAGGTCATCGATATCGACCAGTCGCCCATCGGCCGGACACCGCGCTCCAATCCGGCCACCTATACCGGCGCCTTCACCCCGATCCGCGAATGGTTTTCCCAGCTGCCGGAAGCCAAGACGCGCGGCTACAAGCCGGGCCGTTTTTCCTTCAATGTGAAGGGGGGACGCTGCGAAGCCTGCCAGGGCGATGGTGTGGTGAAGATCGAGATGCACTTCCTGCCGGACGTCTATGTGCCATGCGATGTCTGCCACGGCAAACGCTTCAATCGCGAAACGCTGGAGGTCCAGTTCAAGGGCAAGTCGATCGCCGATGTGCTGGACATGACGGTCGAGGAAGGCGCGGATTTCTTCAAGGCGGTGCCTGCCGTGCGCGACAAGATGGAAACCCTCAAACGCGTCGGTCTGGGCTATCTGAAGATCGGCCAGCCGGCGACCCAGCTCTCCGGCGGTGAGGCCCAGCGCGTGAAACTCTCCAAGGAACTCTCCAAGCGCGCCACCGGCAAGACGCTCTACATTCTCGACGAGCCGACCACCGGCCTGCATTTCGAGGATGTCCGCAAACTGCTGGAAGTCCTGCACGAGCTGGTCGAGGCCGGGAATACCGTGGTGGTCATCGAGCACAATCTCGACGTCATCAAGACCGCCGACTGGCTGATCGATCTGGGTCCCGAGGGCGGTGATGGCGGCGGCGAAATCGTCGCGGTCGGCACGCCGGAAGACGTCGCCAAGGTCGAGCGCAGCTGGACCGGTCGCTATCTGGCACCGATGCTGGAACGGGCGAAAGCGCTGCGCAAGAAGGCGGGTTAACGTGCCGTCGGTGTGTGGCTCGCCTGTCGCAGCAGGCCAGCCTCCCAGCCAATCGGCATCCAGGACCGTCTACTTCCAGGACTGGCCACTTCCAGGACTGGCCACTTCCAGGACTGGCCGCCTCCAGGACTGGCCGCCTCCAGGGCCGTCCACTTCCAGGGCCGGCCGCGTCCAGAATCGGCCGCATCCAGGATCGACCGCGTCCCTCACGGATCGGGAGGCCAGGCGCGGTCGATCCTGTCTGGCAAGCCGGGGCGTTGCGGTGCACCGCGACGCACCCGGCCCTGCCAGTCCTGGCGGTCAGGCCTTTTCGGCCACCGAAACAGCGGCGAGCAAGGCGCTTGCATAGTCCGCAATCGAGTCGCCGGTGCCGGGCTGGGAATTGAGCACATTGGCAGAATTCCAGATCCAGCCGCCGGGCGACCCCCAACTGTTCAACTGGGCTGTCATCTGTGCCGGCGTCAGCGCCGGTGAAGAAGGCGATCCGGCCACGGCCATGCCCGGCCTGACAAAGCTCACAGCATCGCTCACACCGGTCGATGCGCCAGCTGCGGTGATGGCGCTGACCCAGGTCCGCGGATCATTGCCGCCGCCCCCCGAATAGCATTGCAGGTTGAAACCAACGACCGGCTGGCTGCCCAGCGCGGTCATATTGGCCGTGAGGCAATCAATCCACATCGTTGTGCCGTAATAGGGGCAATAGGTTAGCTTGGCGCCGAGGCGCTGATTGAGGCCGACTGTGAACTGGCTGATCAGGCTCACCGGGTCGCTGAGGTCTTCCTCATAGTCGAGGTCAAACCCGGTTGCGCCAAGATCCATCAGGGCTTTCAGATTGGCATAAAGCTCGTCTTCCAGCGCGCCACCCGCGGCGAGAATGGCCTGGATATTCTGGAAGTCCGAGACTCCGCCGGCGCCGATCGAGAACCAGACATTCTGGGCCAGCCCGGCCTTGCGGGCGGCGCTGATGATACCGCCAATGCCCGCGCCCGTGGTCGGGTCGAGCGTGCCGCCCGACGCCAATGGCACATCGTTATAGTGCAGGCTGGCATCCGCATTCACATGAACCGACCAGAAAATGTAGTCATTCATCTGCGACGCCAACAACTCACTCTGGGTCTGGGCGAGCCGCCCGTTCGTGCCGAACAAGCCGGTAATGTACACGCCTGCAAGATTGGTGGTCATGGTGATGCCTCCTTCTGGGGATGAGGGCTGTCCATACAGCCTCACCCTGTCAGAATAGCAGACTTAATCTGAAGTTGCGATTCAGAATCGGACACGCAGAGAAAAGGCCGACCCGCCCTGGGGCGACCCGGCCTTGTCCTTCAGAATGCGTGATCGCATCACCCCTCGCTGGGTGAAGCCCCCATCGGATGGTCTGCTGCCAGGGTCGGCACATCAGAGGCTTCGCCCTCGCCGCCACTGCGGGCTCGCACGGCATTGTAGGCGCCGACCGAATGCCAGACCGCTTCGAACAGGACCTGAACGACATACAGCACCCCGAAACCGATCAGCAGGCTGACGACGGTGAGTGGCTCGCTGATCCAGGCTTGCACGGTGGCGAGCGCGACATCCGGGTCGACATGCTGGCCCTGCTCGGCGATTTCCACGAATTCAATGATCGTGGGCAGGAAGGCGGCCAGCACGGCCAATTGCACGATTCCACTGAGGATACTGCCGCCAATGGCCAAGAGGGCCCAGACGACGACATAGGCCAGCAGCATGTGCCAGAAAACGCCATTGGTCGCCTCCCAGCTCTCAAAGAAGCGCAGGCGACCATCCAGGATCGTCAGCGCCGGTGCCGATGCCAGCCGGATGGCCAACATGATCAGGCCTGCCAGGACGCCGAGCACGGCCAGCGTAATCAGCAAGCCCGCGCCAATGCCCATAGCCGCGCTGTCGCCGCCGCCATGGAACACGAAAGCTGCCCCCACCCCGAAAACGCCCAACACCGCGGCAACGCCGAAATAGCCGGCAATGACGATCACGATGTAGAGGAGATTGACGCCGATCAGACGGATCTCGTCTGCGCCCAGTCGCAGCGGAATGACCGGCTTGATCTCACCCTTGGTGAGAAAGCGCAGCCAGGCGGCCTGGAACATCACGGCGAACAGAAGGCCGATCGGAATAATCATGAAACCGTAAGACAGGAGCGGCAGCAGGAAATCGAAGACCAGCTGAAGCTCTTCGGCATCGCTGAGATTCCGGGCTGCATCTGCCTCGATAAGCTGGAAAAGATTGAGATAGGCCGGTCCCATCACCATGACAGAGAGGGCCAGCAGAGCCATCGCACACAGGGCCTGGACGGTGATCAGCCAGATCGCCCCGCCCGGCTTCTCGCCAAAACGGATGAAGAACCAGAAGATTCCCTTGCCGATGTCAAAGTCTTGCCTGGCCATGATCAGTCCCTCCACTATGCCATGATGATCGCATCATGGCGCAACCGGGGTAAATCACCAGCGGGAACGAGACAGGCGATGTCCCGCCCTTTGATCGTCTAGGCGCGTGCGCGGTAAAACTGCGCGTAAAGCCCGGCCATCACGGGCAGATTCACGATCGAGAAAAGGCCTGCGACACGAAGGTATTCCGGGATGCGGGCAAACACGCCGTCCGTCACCATGACCTCGCCAACCGAAACCGGGGTCAACAAAGGCCGGGCGTCCAGCGCCATACAGAGCGCTTCGTAGAGCGCGACTTCCACCACGATGAGCGGGAGGCCAGCGAGCGCCATGGCCGCCAGGATACGCCAGGCCTGGCCCTCGCTCAGCGTCCAGACCGACAGGACCCGTACCGCCTTTTGCGCAAAACTCGCCGGAAAGGACACGGAAAGGCGCGCCACAAGCCAGGCGACCAGCAGGAATGCCACCATGTTCACGGCCCAGGCGGCCACCCAGTCGGCAGTGCCCATATAGCTCATCGCCATTGGCAGATCGAAACCGGATTCTTCCGGGTCGATACCGGCGCCTTCCACAGCACCACCGGCGATCGTGGTGAAGACAACAAAGGCAAACATCGCCGCCAGTAGGGCCACGATCAGCACCAGCGCCGCATTGAGCAGGGCCACCAGGAAGAAGCGCCACTCATCGCCGGACAATTGCAGACCGAACTGACCGCCATACTCATCGCGCACGGCGAGCCGGAAACACATGGCCGAAAAAGCCAGACTGCCCACCGTCGCCGCGATCATCACGGTCGCATCAAGGGTCAGCCAGAACCCGTCGAGCGGCGCCGCGAGCGCCTTTTGGACCAGCCAGAGCTGGATCGCATAGGCGAGCGTAAAGGGCAGGCCGGCCATCAAGAAGCGCGACCAATGCGTAATCAGCAAGGCATAGGCCTTGGCCACGCTGGGCAGGACGGGAATGGGCTGGCTCGACATGACGGCTCCGATCACTTCGATGCCAGAGATACCGCCCTGCCGCCAAGGATCAAGCGCGACGCACGGTCGCGTCAGCGCTCCATGCGGAAGTCGAAACGGGTTTCCACCCCTTCGCGGCGGACAGGAACACCGTCCCGGGTCGCGGGTTCATATTGCCAGGTCTCCACAGCCGCGACCGAGACCTCGTCGAAAATGCCAGGCGGAAAGGCGCCGGTTACCTCGATGGCGTCCGTGCGCCCATCTTCGGTGACCGCAAAGGTCAGATAGACCACGCCGTCGAGGTTCGAGTATGCGGCGTTCATGGGATAACTCGGTTCGCGTCGCCTGATGGGTTGAGCGTCGCAACACGGTAGCGGCTCACCGGTTTCATGGGCGTCCTCCGCGGCGTCTTCCTCGATTTCTCGCGTCATGTAGCGCGCCGTATGGAAGGGATTTTCCGCAAGCCTGGCATCCACGCGCGTCTGGGCGGTCTCGACCGCCGCGTCGCCCCCTGCCTCCTCCGCCTCTCCCGCCGGGATATCACGCTCGCGGATATATCCGCTCGCGGAGACGTATGCGGCCCACATGGTGCGCATGTCGGGATGGTCCGGCGCCACATCTTCCATCACGTCTGTCGCCATATGAAGCGAGTAGGTCGCGGCCTCAAAGTCCCGGTCAAGCGTTTGCGCGATGCCGGCATAGAACAGGGCGAGCGCATAGCTGGAGGTCGGCTCGTCCAGAACCGCCTCGAAAGCCGCGGCGGACTGGAGAGCGGCCTCCCCGGCACTGCTGATACGACCTCGACCCATGGACAGCGCTGCACGTGTCAGAAAGGCGGTACCGGCGAAATCCGATGCGGCACCGAGCTCGCCACCAAGTTCGTCGAGCGCATTGGTCGCGCGGCGCGAACAGGCAAAGGCATCACTCCGATCGTCATTCTGCAATGCGAACAAAGCCGCATTGTGCCAACGCCAGGCCCGCTCCACGGGGTCCCCGCGCGCCCTGTCCGAAAGTTGGGCGGCTTCGCGCCAGCCGATCTGTGCCGTCTCATAATCCTGGTTGAGGGCGGCACCATACCCGTAATTCTCTGCGAGCGTCGCGAGAACGGACAGGTCAATATCTGCGGCCTGCCCGGCCTCGTAGGCTCGATTGGCTGCATCCAGCACGGCCGCGACATCACCAGCCCGAAGCGCCGCCTCGAATTCGAGATAAGGCTCTGTCACGGAATCCGGCAGACCCTGGGCATATGTCACACTGCCCAAAGTGAGTGCGACCAGCGCGCCAAACAACCACTTCATGAAACAACCCCCTGTTGTACAGATTTATCCGTACTCCCAACGCGGCCGTCAAGCCGGTACCACGACATCGCTTGCCGCCCTGCCCCCGCCCGCTTGACTTCAACGCGCCCGGGCTCGATATGCCGCGCATGACAGATCACGCAATCAAACCCGTTCACGTCATCGGCGGCGGCATGGCCGGCTCCGAGGCCACCTGGCAGCTCGTTTCCAGGGGCGTGCCCGTCATCCTGCACGAGATGCGCGGCGTGAAGGGCACCGATGCCCACCACACGGACGGGCTGGCCGAGCTGGTGTGCTCCAACTCCTTCCGCTCGGACGACCACCGCACCAATGCGGTCGGCCTGCTGCACGAAGAGATGCGCCGCCTCGACTCGATCATCCTGCGCCAGGGTGATGCCGCCCGTCTGCCCGCCGGCGGCGCGCTGGCCGTGGATCGCGACGTCTTCTCGCAGGCTGTCACCCGGGAGCTATCCGAGCATCCGCTGGTCACGATCAACCGCGAGGAAATCCCGGCCCTGCCGCCGGAAGACTGGGACAGCGTCATCATCGCCACCGGTCCGCTGACCTCGGAGAGCCTGTCCGAGGCGATCCTGAAACAGACCGGTGAGGGTGAGCTTGCCTTCTTCGATGCCATTGCGCCGGTCGTCTATCGCGACAGCGTCAATACCGAGAAGGCCTGGTTCCAGTCACGCTATGACAAGGGCGAGACCGACGCCGAGCGCAAGGCCTATCTCAACTGCCCGATGGACAAGGACCAGTATGACGCCTTCATCGATGCCTTGATTTCGTCCGAGAAGACCGAGTTCAAGGAATGGGAGGCCAACACCCCCTATTTCGACGGGTGCCTGCCGATTGAAGTCATGGCCGAGCGCGGTCGCGAAACCCTGCGTCACGGCCCGATGAAACCGGTCGGCCTGACCAATCCACACAATCCGACCGTGAAACCCTGGGCCATTGTCCAGCTGCGACAGGACAATGCGCTGGGCACCCTGTTCAACCTTGTCGGCTTCCAGACCAAGATGAAATACGGCGCCCAGGGCGACGTCCTGCGGATGATACCGGGCCTCGAGGAGGCGCGTTTTGCCCGCCTCGGCGGCATTCACCGCAACACCTTCCTCAATTCGCCCAAACTGCTCGACGCGCAATTGCGCCTGAAGAGCCAGCCGCGCCTGCGCTTTGCCGGCCAGCTGATCGGGGTCGAGGGCTATGTCGAGAGCGCCGCGATGGGCCTTCTGGCCGGCCGTTACGCCGCCGCCGAACGCCTCGGCGGCAGTCTGACGCCCCCGCCGGCCACCACGGCGCTGGGCGCCCTGATCGGCCATGTCACTGGCGGCCACCTGGACGGCGGCAAGGGCTCCTTCCAGCCGATGAATGTCAATTTCGGCCTCTTCCCGCCGATCGAACAGCCGACCGTCGATGCCGAAGGCAACCGCATCAAGGGCAAGGCCAAGACCCCGGCCCGCAAGATGGCGATGTCGGAGCGAGCGCTGGCGGACCTGGCGAGCTGGCAGGCCGCCTGAACCGGCCTACCAGGGCAGGTCCTGGCCGGAGACGTGATAGAAGCGGCCGCTCATCACCGGATTGCCGTAGGCGCGGGCGATCAGATCAAGCTGTCCGGAAACCGATTCCTGGACGGTCAGTTGACCGTTCGGGCCGCCCATATCGGTCTTCACCCAGCCCGGATGGAGGATGAGCACAACGATGCCGCGATCCTTCAGGTCGATGCTGAGCGATTTGCCGATGGCGTTGAGCGCCGCTTTCGAGCTGCGATAGCCGTAGGCACCACCACTCTCATTTTCGCGCACAGACCCCATGCGAGAGGATTGCAGCGCAATCACTTTCATCTCGGAGGCTTCGACCTGGCTGGCAAAGGCCTCGACCAGGGCCAGCGGCGCGATCGTATTGACCCTGAACTCATCCAGCATCGCCGCGCCGGCCGCCTGGCCGAAGGCGCGAGTTTCGGCCGACGCCATGCCGGCATTGGCAAAAAGGAGGTCGACCGGTCCGGTCACGGCCGCGGCCAGCGCCGCTGCACTGGCCGGGTCGGCCGCGTCATAGGCGTGAATATCCAGCTTGCCATCGCCCTTGGCCAGAGCTGCCAGCTCGGTGGCGGCGTCCGGATTGCGGACAGCCGCGCTGACATGCCAGCCGCGCTCGAGCAATTGCCGGGCATGTTCCAGCCCGAGTCCGCGATTGGCTCCGGTGATGAGCGCATGATGCATAGGTCGTCTCCCTCGTTGCTGCCATGTTGGACGCGAGGCGGGTCTGAGTGCAAGAGGCGGACGCGGTCTATCGACCGCTCAATGCCAGCCAAGTCAGTCGCAACCGGCGAGAGAGGGGATTGATGTCCGGCGCCAGCCCGTAGGGATTGGCCGGCAGGCGCGCGAGATGGGTCGATGCGAGGCGGCAATAGCCGATTGCGGGGACGGCCTCGGCCGGGAGGGGCCCGGCCTTGGCCAGGCGCTCGCACGCCGCCCATGCAGCCTCGATCACCGCTTGGCGGGCCTCTGCGACTTTCGCCTCGCCCAGCCCCTGGGCCAGCATGGCCGGGGTCGCGCCGACGGCGCCGAGCGCGTCACCGCCAACCGGAGCCCGACCGATCCGGGCGCGCAGCGGAAACGCGCGCAGCAGACCGGTCAGCCCCCAGGCTCGCCCGGCCGCTATCACGGTGTCTTCGGATACACTGTCGGTCGCGTCGAGCGATTTCAGCGCCAGACGAGCCAGACACACTGCCGTATTGTCGACATAGGCGAGAATGTCTCCGAGGTCCGTGAAGGGACGCGCGGCGATGTCCTCGAAACGCGCCTCGATCATCGGCGACACATCCGCGAGACCGATCTGACCGGTCAGCGGGGCCAGGCCCTCGGTCACGTCGTGGCGCCGCACTTTTTTCGGCGTCGCGTAAAGGTCTGCGACCGCATCACGCCACCAGGTCAGCTTCATCTCGCCAATCAGGCTTTCCGAGCTGCTGTCCGCAATCCGTCCGAGCTCGTGATTGAGCCCGTACAATGCAAGAAGGCCGGCCCGCTGATCGGTCTGTGCGAAAAGCGCGCACAAATAGCGATCCGGGTCAGCGGTCTTGAGCAAGCTGTCGATTTCTTTGACTGTCATGCGTCTCCCCGGTGGACATGGCCGCAGTCCACACCATATGTGCGAACATGAAAACGGCCCAACCGGCCCACATCCTTCCCGACTTTGTCACTGCAAGAGGTACTCATGGCTTTCACCCTGCCCGATCTTCCCTACGCCAAGGACGCGCTGGCCCCCCATATCTCCTCCCAGACGCTCGATTTCCACCACGGGAAGCATCACAACGCCTATGTCGGCAAACTCAATGGCCTCGTTGACGGGACGGATCTGGCGGCGCTGTCGCTGGAAGACGTGATCAAGGCCTCGGCCGGTGACGCCGGCAAGGCCGGTATTTTCAACAATGCCGCCCAGATCTGGAACCACACCTTTTACTGGCAATCCATGCGCCCCAATGGCGGCGGCGCCCCGACCGGCGATCTGGCCGCGATGATCGATCGTGATTTCGGGTCCCTGGACGCCTTCAAGACCGCTTTCGCCGATGCCGGCGCGACGCAGTTCGGCTCTGGCTGGGCCTGGCTGGTTCTGGCCAATGGCAAGCTGGAAGTCCGCAAGACGCTGAATGCGGAGACCCCGCTGACCGAGGAGGGCGTGACCCCGCTTCTCACCATGGATGTCTGGGAGCATGCCTATTATCTCGATTTCCAGAACCGCCGCCCCGACTACATCACCACCTTCCTCGACAAGCTGGTGAACTGGGAATTCGCGGCTGAAAATCTCGCGGCTGCCCAATAAGGCCCTCGTCAGAGCGGCCCTTGCGCCCTAACCTTCCCCCCGGTCGATAAACACTATCCCGAGGGGAAGGTTAAATGGCGTTCAAACAAGCCTTGGCTGCGTTCGCGCTGGCCACGACGGCGATCCTGCCGGTTCATGCGCAGGACATCACGATCTCTGAAGATCCGGCGGCTCTGGGCTTTCAGCCCGCCGTGCTCGCGGCACTTGATGCACGCCTGGATGAGCTCGCCGCGGAGGGCGCCCGTCCGGGCTATGCCGCGATCATTGCCCGTGGCGAACAAATCGCCTTTGTGTCCGAGGCCGGACAGATCAATCTGGAAACCGGTGAAGCCTTCACCGTCGACAGCCCGGTGCGGATTGCCTCAATGACGAAGCCCGTGACGGCAGTCGCCATCATGATGCTGGTCGAGCGCGGCGATATCTCTCTGGATGATGCCGTCAGCGACTACATTCCCGAATTTGCCAATGTGCGTGTCGCGGTCACGCCAATGGCCGGAGCGGACGGCCATATTGCCACCCGCGCTCCGTCCGCCACCATGACGATCGAGCACCTGCTCACCCATACAGCGGGGATTGGCTATATCTTCGAGGGCGAGACCGATCTGGGGCGCCTTTATCTCGAGAACTCCCTTTATTCCGGAGAGGGCGATCTGGAGGCGCGTATGCAGCAGCTCTCGCAGCTCCCGCTCTATACCGATCCGGGGCAACGCTGGATCTATTCCTACTCCCTTGATGTCGCAGGTCGCGTCGTTGAAGTCGCGTCGGGGATGCCGTTTGAGGATTTCCTGGAGACCGAGCTGTTCACCCCGCTCGCCATGCACTCCACCGGGTTCTTCTTCGACGATGTCGATTTCGATGAAGACGCCATGTCGCCGCTCTATGTTCACACCGAGACCGGTGAAATGGTTGCGTTCGAACAGGGTAATCCTGACTGGGCGTCCGGTGGCGGCGGCCTTGTCTCGACCGCTTCCGACTACATCCGTTTCGCCATGATGCTGGCCAATGGTGGCCGGTTGGGCGAGGTTCAGATCCTGGCGCCGGAAACCTTCACGGACTTCGCGCGTCCGCATGCCACAGCCGATCAGCTCGGCGATGGCTGGAATGGGCGCAGCTTTGCTCTGGGCATGGACATTATCTTGCCGCCGGAAGACGGACAGGACCCGCTGGGTGTGCCCGGCGATCTGAGCTGGGGCGGCCTGTTCGACACCGACTTCTTTGTCAGTCCGCAAACCCGCACCGCCGCCGTCATCATGACGCAGATCCAGCCGTCCGAGCATCGTCCGGAGCCGCGCACCCTGCGTGTCTTCCGCCCCATGGTCTATGGCAGTTTCGCGCAGCAGTAAGGGCGACTGAAAGTTTTTCGCTGCCGGGCGACGGAAAGGCTCGCGGTCCCGCGTTCTAGGAGGGCAACGGGTCGCTTCCCTCCCTGTCTCGCTGACCCGCGGCTCACGTACCCCCCGAACGTGAACAGGGCCCGCCATGTCTCCGGCGGGCCCTGAACGTTTCAGGTCGACAATCTGGCTCAGCTACTAGCCAAAGATCGTCTGCGCCATGGCCATCGCGATCAGCATCGGGAAGGACAGGAGCGTGTTGGTGCGCGAGAACAGCATCGCCGTGCGGGCCGCCTTCGGCTTGGCCTCGGCATCGGCCTCGACAATACCCAGCGCGATTTTCTGGTTGGGCCAGATCACGAACCAGACATTGATCGCCATGATGATGGCCAGCCACATGCCGATACCGATGAAGGAATATTGCGGTGAGTAGGTGTCGGAGACGATACCCAGGCTGAGCACGTCCATCGAATAGCCGCGCAGGCCTGCCACCAAGAGGCCGGTCAGGACTGTGAAGGCCGCGCCCCAGCGGAACCAGAACAGCGCTGCCGGCGCGATCACCTTGCCGATTGCCGGCTTCTGATCATCCGGGATGTTCGGCATGTTCGGGATCTGCACGAAGTTGAAATACCAGAGCAGACCGATCCACATGATGCCGGCGACAACATGCGTCCAGCGTGCGAGCGCTTGCCAGAAGGCACCGTCGAGCGCGATCGCACCAGACATGACATAGGCGCCCAGATAGATTGCGGCGAGCACGAAGGAGACGATTACCGTCGTGCGCAGATTGCTGAGAATTCCAGCCATTTTTCCCTCCCCATTGAGCAGAATCATCCTGCCAGTGGAGGGAAATTACACCGGAACTCGCCTCTCAGGATAGGGCCGCTGCCTCTACACCCGTTCAGCTGTCGCTGCTGTCACGCTGAACATTGGTGAAGAGCAGGATCGGCGCGGCCACGAAGATGGACGAGAAGGTCCCGATCAACACGCCCCAGATCATCGCAAAGGCGAAGCCTTTCAGGGCGGTTCCACCGATGAGGTAGAGCGAAATCAGCGCTACCAGCGTGGTCACGGAGGTCAGGATGGTGCGCGACAATGTGTTGTTGATCGACAGGTCGAGCACTTCCTCCAAGGGCTTGCGCTTGTATTTGCGCAAATTCTCCCGGATCCGGTCATAAACCACGACGGTGTCGTTCATCGAGTAACCGACAA
Organism: Maricaulis maris; assembly: GCF_049116555.1. Lineage (GTDB taxonomy): Bacteria > Pseudomonadota > Alphaproteobacteria > Caulobacterales > Maricaulaceae > Maricaulis > Maricaulis maris_C. Next base: position 93,245 of record NZ_JAGDYT010000006.1, read on the forward strand.
TGGTCAGGATGGCGGCCACGGTCGCCAGGTCAAAGGTCATCTGGGTCAGCGAGAACATGCCAACCGTCGCGATGACGTCATGGGTCAGGGCGATGATGGCGCCAACCGAGTACTGCCACTCGAACCGGAACCAGATGTAGACCAGCATCAAGAAGAGCGCGACGCCAATGGCTGTGAACCCGGTGATGATCAACTCACCGGATACCGCGCCACCAATCACGGTCGTGCCGCGCATGTCGATGGTCGGATACGCGGCCTCCAGCGCGGTTTCCAGCGCTTCGCGCGCATCATTCTGGGCAGCCTCACCCTCCAGACCCTCACCTTCCTGCAAGGGCAGCGAAATAAGGTAGGTGGTCAGGCCTTCACCGGCACTGCCGGCGCCCTGGACCCGGGCTTCGCCCAGACCCAGCGCATTGGCCGTGGTACGCAAGTCTTCGATAGCGGTGGTCTCATCGGCGACCACTTCGGTCTGGATGCCGCCGCGAAAATCAATGCCGAAATTGATGCCGACTGTCGCGAACTCGAACATCGAGAAAGCGATGAATAGCGCGGACAGTCCAAGGGCAATGAAACGCCCGCGGATGAAGGGGATCGTGCCCGAGGTGGGGAGATATTTGACGAGTGCGAGGGACATGTCGGTTTCCTCCCCTTAAAGCGGCAGCTTGGTGGGCTTGACGGCCCGCAGCCAAAGAACCGCCAGCAGGCGGGAGACGACGAAAGCGGTGAACACCGAGGTCAGAATGCCGACCCCCAGCGTAACCGCGAAACCCCGCACCGGTCCGGCACCGAGCATGTAGAGCACGGCAGCGGCGATGAATGTGGTGATATTGGCATCGAGAATGGCCGCGAGGGCCCGCTCATAGCCGGCCTGGAGCGCCTGCACCGGCGTTCGGTTGTTTTTCGACTCTTCGCGTATTCGCTCGTAGATCAGAACATTGGCGTCAACCGCCATACCGATGGTCAGGATGATACCGGCGATACCCGGCAGGGTCAGCGTCATCCCGAGACCGGACAGGCCGCCCAGGATCAGGACCACATTGACCAGCAAGGCTGTGGTGGAGAAGACTCCGAAGACGCCATACATCGCGATCATGAAGGCAATGACGAGGGCAAAGCCGATCGCCACGGCAAGTCGGCCGCTCTCGATCTGGTCACGCCCCAGCGAGGCCGTGACGACCCGTTGCTCGACCGGTGTCAGCGAGGCTGGCAGGGCGCCGGCATTGAGCAGGATGACCAACTGATTGGCAGTCTCATAGGTATAATTCCCGCCGATGACACCGGACCCACCGAGGATCGGTTCGTTGATGGTCGGCGCGGTGATGATCTGCTCATCCAGCACAATGGCGAAGCGGCGACCGCGATTGGCGCGGGTCAGCTCGCCGAAAATCAACGCGCCCTGGGTATCGAGCCGGAAGCCAACCACCGGACCAACGAAATTCGGATGGTTTGCGACGACATAGGACTGATTGAGGTTTTCCCCGGTCAGGCGCTGACGCGTCTCGACCGCGAGCCAGGCTGTACCGCCCGTATCCGCCAGCGGGAAGACACTCACGCCGGGCGGCGTGCGTCCCTGGCCATTCGGCCCGGGATCCACATTCTCGTCCACCATGTGAAAACTCATCGACGCCTGGGTTGCGACCAGATCAATGATTTCCTGCGGATCATCGGCACCCGGCACCTGCACCAGAACGCGGCGATCACCGGAGCGGGCAATGGTCGGATCCGTCGTACCGAGACCGTCGAGACGGCGGCGAATAACCGTGATCGACTGTTCCAGCGTCCGGTTCCGGATCGACTCATACTGCTCGGACGTCACGGTGATGCGAATGGCGGACGGGTCCGACTGATCAGCCGCGATGTCATACATGTTGGCAAAGCCCGCCTGGCCTGCCCCCGTGGTGACCGGTGAATTGAGCGCCCGGATGCGCTCCAATGCCGTTTCACGCTCTTCCGGGCGTAACATCAGGACGACAACTTCGTCGCCGATCACGGAGACAGAGCGGGCAAGCACGGGCGGCGCATTGCGCAGCGACGTGCGGATGTCGGATGCCAGTGCTTCCAGCTGGGCATCACGGACCTCGTCCATGTCAACTTCAAAGACGATATGCGAACCGCCCTGAAGATCGAGGCCGAGATTGATCGTCCCGGACGGTATGAAGCGCCAGATGCCGTTGGCCGTGCGTGTGCCATCCGCCTCATTGATCGTGTACCGGTCGGTCTCCGGCACGAAATTGGGGATGGTGTACATCACGCCGAGAAGCGTGATGAAGATGATGGAAAAAAGTTTCCAACGCCCGAAATGCAGCATGACAGCGCGGCCTCTTGGTCAGGGACGATCAGGGGTGACGGTCAACCGGCTCAGCCGATTTCCTTGTCATCTTTCTTGTCGTCATTCTTGGCATCATTGGCCGGCTTCGGAGCGGTGCGCCCCTTCACGTCAGCGATTGTGGAGCGGACGATGCGGACCTTCACGCCCTCGCCCAAATCCAACGTCACTTCTTCATCACCGACCTTGGCAATCTTGCCGATCATGCCGCCCTGGGTGATGACTTCATCACCGCGCTTCAGGCCCTCGATCAGCGTTTTGTGCTCTTTCATCCGCTTTTGCTGCGGGCGGATAAGCAGGAAGTAGAAGACCAGGCCCATGAGGACGAGCATGGGAATCGGTGATTGCAGAAACTGTTCCATGAAGTAGCGCGCTCCGCGACTGGTGGGTGTGTGACGCAACAAATCTGCGCATAGACCCGGAAATTCGAATGCGCGGGACTATATCGGGACGGGCCTTGGTTGCAACAAGGGTCGGCTGTTGGAAAGCGGTGCTATTGTGTGACCTTTGCCACAGCGTGACCGGTGCGGGCCCTAGTTGAGATAGGACATCGGATCGACCGGGTTCACCCCCGATCGGATCTCGAAATGGACCTGCGGACGGTCTACCGTCCCGGTCGCTCCGGCCTGGGCGATGATCTGGCCGCGGGAAATCTGGTCGCCTTCTCGCACAAGAAGGCGGGAATTGTGTGCATACGCCGTGACATAACCAGCTGAATGGCGGATCAGGACGAGCTGGCCATAGCCCGCCAACTCACTGCCGGCATAGACCACCTGACCCGGAGCCGCGGCACGCACCTCAGCGCCGGACGGCGCCTCGATATTGATGCCGTCATTGCGCTCACCATTGGGTCGGCGACCGAAACTGGACAATACCTGACCACGGATCGGCCAGTCAAAGCGAGGCGCCCCGGCTTCAGCGGGGGGCGGCGTGTAGGTGTCGCGGTTCGACGACGTGGTTGGCGCACGCGAGGAGCCACCCGATGTCGTACTGGCGACCTGGGTTCCGACCGGCAAATTGATCTGCTGACCAACCTCGATCTCGTATGGCGCTCGGATGCCATTATGGTTCGCGAGCTGCTGGAAAGGCACGCCATAGCGCAGGCCGATCCGATAGAGGTTTTCGCCGCGCTGAACGACATGGACCGGCGGACGCGGCATCGCGATCGTCTGCCCGACGCGCAGCGTGTAAGGCGCGTTGAGACCATTTGTACCGGCCAGGTCAGACATGCTGACCCCACAGCGCTCAGCGATTTCCGACAGGGTATCATTGGTCCGAACGGTATAGCCGGAGCCGCAATTCATGCTGGCACGGCGCGGGGAACGCGCCGATGACGAAGAAGAAGAGGACGACCCATTGCCGAAACTGCGATAGTCCACCCGCGCCGGCTCACGCGGGTTGGAGGCGCAGGCCGCAAGGCTCGCACTCACCACCGCAACGAGGCAGATCAGGGACATTCGACGCATTTCGGACTCGACCTCCGACAGGAATAGCCGGGCCATCAAGCCAGAGAAGGCTTAACCGGCGGTTATCCACACCGCCCCTTCCCGCAAGCCGGGTGCAATTTTAATGAAGCGGCCTGCCCGCGGTCATGCGTTCCGAAGCGCGGCCAGGCTGGCGAGACACCAGGCACGCCCGTCCGCCTCCGAGGCGACCGCGCAATAATGGCTTTCCCAATCCCCGACCAGCTCGGCAATCATCGCCTGGCGCTCGGCGCCGTCATGCCCACGCGGGGGCACATAGGCAAAGGGTCGTGCTTCGAGCACGCCGAGAAAATCATCCCAGATCTCCCGCGAAAAGCTCGGCTTGGCCGGTAGCTCCGCGCGGCTTGCGTCGATAATGATGCCTTGCAGGCGACCGGACCGGATATCCTGGCGTGCGCGCTCTTCCATCGCCGCATGCTCGGTGCGCGAGGCGAGCCCCGTAATGATCGCCCTGGCCAAGCCGTCCTCGCCCGGTTCGAAATACTCTATCCCCATATCGTCACCCTGGCCCAATCTCCGGCAGAACAGGCGCTATAGCGCCCGCGCCTCGCCCTTCACCAAGGGCACGAAACGCACATCCATGATGTCGGTTTCGGTGATGCTGTCACCCTCGCGGACATAACGCACCAGAACCTGCCGGTTTTCACGATCCACCGGGGCCACCGCGATGCCGCCATCCTTGAGCTGTTCGAGAATGGCATCCGGCCGCGTCGGCGCCGAGGCCGTCAGGATGATCCGGTCAAAAGGTGCCTGTTCAGGCCAGCCGACCGATCCATCGCCAATACGGGTCACGATATTGCTCAGGCGCATGGCCTCGAAACGCGCCTCCGCTTCACGCGACAGCGTACGATAGCGCTCGACCGAATAGACCCGCCGGGCCAGCCGCGCCAGGACGGCGGCCTGATAGCCTGACCCGGTCCCGATCTCGAGCACCTTGCAGCGGTCATCCAGTTTCAGCGCCTGGGTCATCAAGGCCACGATGAGCGGCTGCGAAATGGTCTGGCCGCAATCGATTGGCAGGGCCCTGTCATCATAGGCCTGGTCGCCAAAGCGTTGCGGTACGAAGAGATGGCGCGGGGTGCGTTCGAGCGCTCCCATGACCGTGGCATCGGTCACACCGCCACCACGCAGGCTCATCACGAGCTGGATCATGCGGGGATCAGGCATCTGCATGCGAGGCAACCTTCTTCGCGGGCCAGTACGCCGCCGGAGGCGGGATCAGGATTTGGGCGGGACGCCGCCGAGCATGCTCTTCAGATTGCCCAGCGTCTCGCCATGGGTGAGGTCCATATGCAGCGGCGTGACCGAGATCTTGCCATCATAGATCGCGCGCAGATCAACGCCGTCCGGCGGATTGGACAACAGACCCTTGAAGGCAAGCCAGTAATAATCCATGCCGCGCGGATCAACACGGTGCTCGGCGTGCAGGATATGCTGGTCGCGGCGGCCCTGGCGGGTGACCTCGACCTCCTCGACATCGTCCGGCTTGCGGTCAGGGAAATTGATGTTGATCAGCACATCGTCCGGCCATTTCAGATCGAACAGGCGGCGCAGGATCGGCGCGCCATACATTTCTGCGGTCTCCCACTGGATCGGGTCATCCTTGCCGAAGCCATAGGCCTGGGACAGCGCCACCGACGGTATGCCGAGCTGCATGCCCTGCATGGCCCCGGCGACAGTGCCGGAGAAGGTCACGTCCTCGGCGATATTCTGGCCACGATTGACGCCGGACAGAACGAGATCGGGCTGCTTGCCCGGGATCAGGTCCTGCACCCCCATCAGCACGCAGTCCGTCGGTGTCCCGGAGACAGACATGCGGCGTTCGTCGAAATGCCGAACCCGCAGCGGGTCATGCAGCGACAGCGAGCGCCCGGCCCCGGACTGTTCCTCGGCCGGCGCCACGATCCAGACATCGTCCGTCAACTGGCGCGCAATCGTCTCCAGCACCTTGAGCCCGTGGGCCCGGATGCCGTCGTCATTGGTGAGGAGGATGCGGGGATTTTCAGGGATCATGATCAACCGGTCGCTTGCTGTGTTGGCGTTCGCCTGCTTCTAACGCAATTCGAGCCAGCCGCCAGTCCCCGGACGCGGTCACAATTGTGCCCGACAAGCGACAGGCGGCCCTTGGGGAGGACCGCCTGTGCACTCGTCAGACCAGTTCAACACTGCGACGACCACCGGATTTCCGGCAGGTCGGGCACGGGCAGTGCCAGTGCAGCATCATCCTGGGGCAGGCCGAAATCACCCAACTGGGCAAGTCGAATGCCTCTGCCTGGCCAAGCGCGCAATGCACGCTCTTGAGTTCCGTTCCGGCGACGCCGGTCCCGGTGAGAGAGACAAGAATCATCAAAGGGAGCAATCACCCAAATGGGTGGGCGATCGCGGCGCCCCGGCATGACAGGGGCCAGACGGCCGCCCTTGATTGCGGACATCCACACGCGAATTCTCACACGTGCCGGTGCGACGTCTCGCGATGCCGCAGCCGCTTCCATCGGTCGAACGCGACGTCTGACCTGCCGGCCAGATGGACATACTGACAGGGCTGAATCCCGTGTCTCAGGCTGTTATCGTCTCCGCGCCGCCCATATAGGGGCGCAGGGCTGCCGGAATGGTGATGGATCCATCGGCGTTTTGATGGTTTTCCAGCACCGCCACGAGCGCGCGCCCGACGGCAACGCCGGACCCATTCAGCGTGTGGAGGAAGGCCGGACGCTTCTCGCCTTCCTTGCGGTAGCGGGCATCCATCCGGCGGGCCTGGAAGTCACCACAGGTCGAACAGGAGGATATCTCGCGATAGCAATCCTGGCTCGGCATCCAGACTTCCAGATCGAAGGTGCGGCGGGCGGCAAACCCCATATCACCGGTACACAGCTTCATGACCCGATAGGGCAGTTCCAGCAGCTGCAGGACTTTCTCGGCGCAGCCCGTCATCCGCTCGAGCTCGGCATCGCTCTCTTCCGGCGCGATGATGGAAACCATCTCCACCTTCTGGAATTGGTGCAGACGGATCATGCCGCGCGTATCGCGCCCCGCCGAACCGGCTTCAGACCGGAAGCAGGGCGTATAGGCGGTCATGCGCATCGGCAGATCGGTCTCGGCATGGATCGTCTCGCGCGCGAGATTGGTCAGCGGCACTTCCGCCGTCGGGATCAGCCAGCGATGATCGGTCGTGCGGAAGAGGTCCTCGGAAAATTTCGGCAATTGGCCGGTCCCGAAGACGGCCTCGTCACGCACCATGTAGGGCGGGCTGACCTCTTCATAGCCGTGCTCGGTGGTGTGCAGGTCGAGCATGAATTGCGCCAGGGCCCGCTCCATGCGCGCCAGTCCGCCGCGCAGGGCGACAAAGCGCGAACCGGAGATTTCCGCCGCCTTCTTGAAGTCCATCTGGCCGAGGCCTTCCCCGAGGTCGACGTGATCGCGCGGCGTGAACGCCATCGCCCGGGGGTCACCCCAGCGACGCACTTCCTCATTGTCCGCCTCATCAGCACCTTGCGGCACGTCGTCATGCGGCAGGTTTGGCAGGGCCGCGAGATGCTGGTTCAGGGTCTCGTCGAAATGGCGGGCCTGCTGACCGGCGTCTTCGAGCACGGATTTGAGACGGTCGACCTCACCGCGCAGACGATTGAACTCGGCCTCGTCGCCGGTCGCCTTGGCCTTGCCGATCTGCTTGGACAGCGTATTGCGCTCGGTCTCGGCTTCCTGCTGCTTGCCCAGCGCGTCACGACGGGAGGCATCAAGCTCGATCAGGATCGCGGATTGCGGCGCCAGGCCACGCTTGGCAAGGCCAGCGTCGAAAGCGTCGGGATTGTCGCGGATGAGCTTGATGTCATGCATGGGTCTGATCCGGTTGGAATGAAATAACGAGGCCGGGCTATAGCCCTGCCCGCGCGCGCCGTAAACCGGATCAGCCTTCTTCGGCCTCGTCCGCCTCGGTCTCGGAAGACTGCATCAGGTGCATGCCGCCAATCGAGATGAAGTAGAGCAGCATCAGCGCGCCACCGAGCATGATCTGAGAAATCGGGTCCGGCGGTGTGGCAAAGGCGGCAAACAGGGCAATCCCCACGACCGCGAAACGCCAGCCCTTGAGCAGGGTCTTCGCCTTGAGAATACCGGCCTTCGCCAGCAGCATGAGGAAGACCGGCATCTGGAAGGAGATGCCGAACACCAGCATCAGCGTGGTGATGAGGTTCATGTAATCGGAGACATTGAGCAAAAGCTCGATCCGCGTCCCGACCAGCTCCGCCGATTGCTCCTGACCCAGCGAGAAACGCATCACCATCGGCAGGACGAAGAAATAGACGAAGCTCACGCCCAGGCCGAACAGGACCGGCGACATGGCCAGGAAGGGCGCGAAGGCACCGCGCTCATTCTTGTACAGACCCGGCGCGACAAAGCCGTAGATCTGCCAGGCGATGACCGGGAAAATGATGATGATCGAGCCCACCAGGGACAGTTTCAGGCGGACGAAGAAAAACTCCAGCGGAGCGAAGAAATTGGCGGTCAGGTCCAGCTCTTCCACCGGGACGCCCCGAACGATCGATGCCGCGTCACGATAGGGCAGGAGCAGCCATTGATAGAGCGTCTCGGAGACCAGGAAACAGCCAATGAACCCGGCCAGCAAAAAGCCCATGATCACCACGAGGCGCGAACGCAGTTCGACCAGGTGCTCGATCAGCGGCGCGCGGCTCGCCTCGACTTCATCTTGCTCGATCTCAGCCATCCGGCTCAGCGTCCCTTGATTTCATCGACCGGCCTGGCAGGTGCCGGCTCGGTCGGCTCTGCCGCGTCACCGCTTGCAGCGGCATCGGCCTGCGCATCGCTTTCCGGTGTTGCGCCTTCCGGCTTGTGGACGTCGAGCGCGGCCAGCTTGTCCGACCGGGCGTCTTCGCCCTCCGCCTGGCCCGTCTCGGCATGCTTCAGCTTCAGGGCGCGGATATCATCTTCCTGTGCACCGCGTGCCGCCTTGTCGAGTTCGCCATGGATCTGGTTGATCGGATTGGCATCCTTGAGCGCCTCGATCTCGCGGCGCAGTTCGGACAGCTCGGTCTCGCGACCGATTTCCTCGAAACTGTTCTGGAAATCCTTCGCCATGGCGCGGGCCTGGGCCATCATCTGGCCGACCTTGCGCATCATGACCGGCAATTGCTGTGGCCCCACCACGACCAGGGCGAGGACCAGGACCACCAGCAATTCCGGCATGCCAATGCCGGGGCTCATCGCCTAGCTCCCGGTTTTTTCGTCTTCGCGGGCCTCGGCATTGAGCGAACCGGCAGGCGTGTCGCTGTCGGCCTCGTCACCCTCACCTTCATCATCCTTCAGTCCCTTGCGGAAACTGGTGATACCCTTGGCGAAGTCACCCATGACCGAAGCGATTTTCCCCCGCCCGCCGAACAGCAGGACGGCGAGAAGAACCACGAGAAGAATTTGCCACATACCGGGAGCCATATGCCCCTCCGTCTGAACCGAGTTAACTGGGTCTACTGCGTTTGCCGGGCCTCGTCCAACCTGTCAGTCAGACATCGGGGCGAATGATCGCACGCCTGGCGTCACGCTGCACCATCCGGGTCGTCATCCCCATCCATGAAGTCGACATGGAAGGCGTGGGCCTCCTCGTCGCTCAGCGGGTCTTCCAGAAGGTCGGGTTCGACACTGCGGGTCGGATCCGGAACCGAAAAGTCCGGCGGCAGGCGCGCATCGAGCAGGCCGGCGGCCTTGAGGTCCGACATGCCGGGCAAATCACCGATCGACTGCAGCGAGAAATATTCCATGAAAGCCTGGGTCGTGCCGTAGGTGACCGGGCGACCGGGGGTGCGGCGTCGGCCGCGCGGGCGCACCCAGCGCAGTTCGAACAACAGGTCCAACGTGCCCCGTGAAACCGCAACGCCGCGAATTTCCTCGATTTCGGCGCGCGTGACCGGTTGGTGGTAGGCGATGATGGACAGGGTCTCGAGCGCCGCCTGGGAAAGCTTGCGCGGCTCCTGCTTGACCTCGACCAGCACGTCAGCGAGGTCCGGTGCCGTTTCGAAGCGCCAGCGTCCGCCCACTTCGGTGAGATGCACGCCGCGTTCGGCGTATTCTGCCTGCAGTTTTGCGAGCAGGTCCTGAATATTGGTTTCCAGCGGCAGCCGGCCGATCAGGGTTTCCTCATCGAGCGGTTCGGCGGCGGCAAAGAGCAGCGCTTCCAGCACGCGCAGATTCTGGCGTTCGGTATTGACGGCGAGATGCACGCCGAGAGCCTCGGAGGCTTCGGCATCGGCGACCACGCTGGGTCCCTGGTGCGCGGCGCGCTCGCGTAACGCCGAGATCGCGCTGGAGATTGCGTCCGTTGGCTCTTCAGTCGTTGTTTCGTCACTCATCAGTCGCGCCCTCTTCCCCCGCCTGCGCCCTCACGAAGAGCGGCGCATAGGCTTCACGCTGACGCAATCGTGCATGGCCCTCCTTGGTGATTTCAAGCGCGGCCAGCATTGAACTGGCACGCACTGACCGCATCGGAGGTGGATTGGCACCCAGCTCCCCGGCCCCGGGAAGAAGGCTATCCAGATCTCGCCATTCACTGATTTGTGGCATCAGTGTCTCGAGGCGATCCCTTGCAGTTTCCAGGCCATAAACCTTGGGCGTCGGCGGGCGGTAAACAGACCGCGCCTGTTTCACGCGGCGACTGGCATAGGCAGACAGCAAGTCGTGCAGATCCGCTTCATAGACGACCGAGCGCGTCGCCCGCACCCCCTCCGGCATGCCGCGGCCGTGAATATCCGTGCCCAGGAGCGACCGGGCAAACAGCGCGTCACCCGCCGCCCGCATCGCCTCCAGGCGCCGCAGCCGGAAGGCCAGAGCGGCAGCCAGGGCCTCGGCCGGCTGCTCCTCCTCATCCTTCTGCGGCTTGGGCAATAAGAGTTTGGATTTCAGGAAGGCCAGCCATGCCGCCATGACCAGATAATCGGCGGCCAGGTCGAGACGCTTCTGGCGCGCCGCTTCCATGAATTGCAGATATTGCTCGGCCAGTTCGAGGATCGAGATCTTCGCCAGATCGATCTTGCGCTTGCGGGCCAGGGCGAGCAGGAGGTGAAGTGGCCCCTCGAATCCGTCGACGTCCACAACGAGCGCATCGGTCTCGGCGTTCTCGGCGGCTTCAAACCGGACGTCTTCCTCGAATTCCTCGCTCACAACACTCCCACTTCAGGGCACCCGCTCCAGGGCTCCCGCTTCAGGCGGCTGACCGGATCCGGATCAGGCGGAAAGCCTGTCCAGCCAGCTATTGAGACGCGATTCGGCGTCGACCGGGTCAAAATCCTCGATCACGTCCCGCGCCGCCTCGGCAGCCTCGGCGCGTTCCAGCGCCTTGCCGGCCAGGGATGTCGTGCCCTCGGCGACGGCCATCATCTCGTCCATGTCACCATTGCAGTGCAAAAGCATGTCGCAACCGGCCCCGAGCGAACGCTCGCCCCGTTCGCGGAATGTGCCCGTCAGCGCCTTCATCGACAGATCATCCGTCATCAAAAGCCCGTCAAACCCGATCTCGCCGCGGATCACCTTGCCAACCAGTTCGGCCGACTGGGTCGCTGGATGATCGGAATCGATATCGGCGTAGACGATATGAGCCGTCATCGCCATGGGTGCGTCGTTCAGACCCTTGAAGGGCGCGAAGTCGGTTTCCGACAACAGGCCATGCTCTTCCGGGACGACCGGCAATTCCAGATGGCTGTCGGCCAGTGCCCGCCCATGACCGGGGATATGCTTGATGATCGGAGCGACCCCGCCGGCCATCAGGCCATCCATCGCAGCGCGGCCGAGATGGATGACCGGCTCCGGCGTCCGCCCGAAGGCTCGGTCGCCGATAATGTCATCAGCGCCGTCAATCCGCAGGTCCGCCACCGGTGCACAATCGACATCAACGCCGATCGTGCGCAGCTCATGCGCCAGAAGCCGGTGATTGATGCGTGTGGCCTCGATCGCCATTTCCGCGTCAATCTTCCACAGATCGGCGAAGCGTTCGGCGGCCGGCGCGGCGCGCCAGGTCGGCGGACGCAGCCGCGCGACCCGTCCCCCCTCCTGATCGATCAGGATCGGCACATCACGACCGATACAATCACGCAGTTCCAGCGTCAGCCGAGAGACCTGGCGAATGCCGTCGATATTGCGGGCAAACAGGATGAAGCCCCACGGGTCGATATCGCGAAAGAAGGCTTTCTCGTCCGGACCGAGCGTGGTCCCCGCGAGGCCGTAGATCACGGACGCAATCGTCATCGGCGTGCCACCAGACAGTCCTGCCCGCGTGACTGCAGCGTCGTGCAGAAACCGACGGCATCGCCTCGATCCGCAAAGGCGGCAATCCGCAGCCGGTGATAGGTGCCACGCCCCTCAATCTCGACAGTGGCCACATCCGGCGCCATGCCAGCGGAAATATCGGAAAACCGTGTGCGGAAGGCGACCCACGCCGCTTCGGCATCCGACTCGGTGCGGAAAGAGGCGATCTGCACAACCCAGCTGCCCGAGAGGTCGACACCGACCGTCCCTGTCGGGGTCGCGGCCGGTACCGGATCGGGTTCGCGCGCCGGCGTCTGCACGACGGGTTCCGGTTCCGGATCGGGCTGCCGGGCCGGCCGTTGCGGCGCCTGGCGCGGCGTGGCGTCCGGCAGGGTTTCGGTCTCGACGGTCGGATCTGCCGCCTCGTCCGCATCGACCTGTTCGACACGCAGGCTTGGCCGAGCGGAGTCTTCAAGCGGCTCTTCCGGCGCCGGGCGCAGGGAAACGGTGTCTTCACCGGCATCATCGCCGGTCAGGCGGTCATAGACTTCCAGTTCCGTATCCGGCGTCTCGGCGCCACCGGGATCAATCGGGCGCTCGCGATAGGGTTCTTCATTGGGGACAAGGCGCGGCGCGCCATCGCGGCCACTATCGCGCAAGCCCTGATTATAGGCGCTCCAGACCACGCCGAGAAAAAGGACGAAAGCGGCCAGGGCGGTGGTCAGCAACAACAGGCCGCGACGAGCGTCCTCGTCACGGGCGTCGAAAGTGGCAAACTCGTCCGCTGGTGGTGCGTAGGCGCCGATCCGGCTTTCCTCGTCCTGGTCTGTCATGAATTCCGGTTCTCACCTCAGGTCCGGCGGCCGCGCGAATCGCGACAGGCAGCCATACGATAACATCGCGACAGGAATGCCCTTACCGCCGCGACAGTTTAGAAATACCCCTGCACGGTGAAAAGCCGTCTGTGCTCTTCCACTGCAAAGCGATCCGTCATCCCGGCGATATAGTCGCACACCGCGCGCGCTGTCTGCGCTGTACCGGCCCCTGACATGCTCGCCTGCACATCGCTGGGCAACACGCCCGGATCGCTCAGATACAGATCGAACAAGTCACTCGTCACACGGCGCGCCTGGCTCATCATCCGGTTGACCTTGTAATGCCTGTACATGTGGGCAAAGAGATGGCGACGCAGCGCGGCCAGGTGCAGGGTCATCTCTTCCGAGAAGGCCACGACCGGGTGGTCAAGCGCCCGCAATTCCTGGGCGCTTTCAGGCTTGGCCTTGTCGAGACGCCGACGCGTCTCGGTCAACACATCCTCGACCATCACGCCAATCAGCTCGCGAACGGACTCATGGACAATGATCGTCTGCGGTTTGTCGGGCCAACGTTCGCGGGCACGGCGGAAAATGTCGCCGACCAGCGGCAATTCGAGCAGGGGCTCCATCTCAAGGAGGCCGGAGCGAAGCCCGTCATCAATATCGTGGTTATTGTAGGCGATATCATCCGCCAGCGCGGCCACCTGGGCTTCCAGGCCCGCATGCGTCTCGAATTCCAACGCACGCCAGCCATCATAATCGGTGAAGGCCCAGGGCAGGTCCGACTCGTCCAGGCCAGCCCCAAGCAAGGGGCCATTGTGCTTGACGACGCCTTCCAGCGTCTCCCAGGTCAGGTTGAGACCGTCGAATTCCGGATAGCGCACTTCAAGCTTGGTGATCACGCGCAGGGTCTGGGCATTGTGATCGAAGCCGCCGAAATCCTTCATCTTCAGCGCCAGCACCCGCTCACCCTCGTGGCCAAAGGGTGGATGCCCGAGATCATGGGCGAGCGCGAGCGCCTCGGCGAGATCTTCATCCCCGCGCAGCGCGCGAGCCAGGGTCCGAGCGATCTGCGAGACTTCCAGGGAATGAGTCAGGCGCGTGCGGTACTGGTCGCCTTCATGGGCCACGAAAACCTGGGTCTTCTCCTTCAGTCGCCGAAAGGCCGCAGAATGGATAATCCGGTCGCGATCACGCTGAAAGGCGTTGCGCATCGCACTGTCAGGCTGGGCAAAGCGGCGCCCGCGCGACTCCGCCGGGTGACAGGCATAGGGCGCGCGGGTTCGGTCGGTCGCGGCGATGATCATGTCAGGGGGGCCTTTTATCCGCGCAGAGGGAGGTCCATATAAGACCACACAGGCAGAAACCAAAGGCCCGCCGGGCCCAGCATCAGGCTCTACCATGTCCGTCAATGTCTCGCTTTCCGCGTCCGCCGCGAAACAGATCAATACCATCATCACGGCCCAGGCCTCTGCCGGGCTGCTGCGCATCGGCGTCGTCGGCGGCGGCTGCTCCGGCTTTTCCTACACATTTGACCTCGATGAGACAGTCAATAATGACGATCTGGTGATCGAGCGCGACGGTGCCAAAGTCGTCATCGACGAAGCGTCCCTGCCTTTTCTGGACGGCTCGGAAATCGATTATGTCGACGAGCTGATCGGGGCCAGCTTCAAGATTCACAACCCCAACGCCACCGCCGCCTGCGGCTGCGGAACGAGTTTCTCGATCTAGACCTCGCCCCTCGCAGGAAGCTGCCCTATCCTTCCCCCCGGAAACGGGAGGAAGACCATGGCCTATGTTCAGGGATATGTGGCAGCCGTGCCGGACGAAAACCGGGACGCCTTCATCGAAAGCAGCGTCGCCATGTGTGCGATGATGAAAGAATTCGGCGCCCTGCAGGCCGTCGATTGTTGGGGCGCGGATGTGCCGGAGGGCGAGCTGACCTCCTTCCCGAAAGCTGTGCAGAAGAAGGATGGCGAAACCGTCACCTTTTCCTGGGCGGTCTGGCCGGACAAGGCGACGGCCAATGCCGCGATGGAAAAGATGATGGCCGATCCGCGGATGAAGGCCAATGACATGCCATTCGACGGCAAGCGACTGATTTTCGGCGGTTTTGAATCACTGGGCGAGATCTGACACTTCATGGCCAGCACATTTTCCGACATTGCCCGGCGCCGCATTTCCACGCGTGCCTTCCTCGACACGCCGGTCAGCGAAGCCGAGATCCGCGAGATTCTGGACATCGCGCGCTGGGCGGCATCCGGCGGCAATGTCCAGCCCTGGACCGTCCATGTCGTCACCGGCAAGGCGCGACAGCGCGTGATCGAAACCGTACGCGCGCGCCTCGAGGTCGATCCGTTCGGCGACGAGAATGATTTCGGCGCCTATCCCAAATCATTGTGGGAACCATTCCGCGGGCGCCGCCATGCGCTGGGCGAGCAGATGTATGAGACGATGGGGATCGCCCGCGACAACAAGGCAGCGCGCCTCAATCATCTGCTCAGAAACTTCGAATTCTTCGGCGCCCCGGTCGGGCTCTTTTTCAGCCTCGACGCCCGCATGAACCCCAATCAATGGGGTCATCTGGGCATGTTCATCATGTGCGTCATGCTGGCGGCCGAGGAGAAGGGTCTGGCGACCTGCGCCCAGGAAGCCTGGATGACACGCTGGAAAACGGTCGGCGCCGCGATCGGCCTGTCACCGGACGAGCGCATCTGGTGCGGCATGGCACTGGGTCATGCCGATCCGGATGCCCGGGTCAATGATCTGCGATCGGAGCGCGCCGAAGTCGACGCGTTTACCACCTTCCTCGATCACTGAGCCTGATCGGCCAGGATTTGCTCGAACTGGGAGCGCGCCTCGGCGCCGCCCACGGATTCAAACACGTCCAGCATGTGCGGGGTCGTGGAAACGCGCGCCTCCATCACCGCCTGGATGAAGCGGGCGAAGGCCTCGCGGCCGATCAGCTCCTCGGCACGCGCAAGGGCGAGCGGTCCCTTGCGGTAGGCAACAAGATAGGGCGGGCGTGCTGTGATCCCGGGTGTCCAGACCGGCGGCAAGTCACCGGAGGCACCATCGATCTGGCGCTGATAACCGGCCATACGGTCCGCGAAAACCGCCTCCCCGAAGGCGTCGCGCATGCCCATGATGGCGACATAGTCGGCAAAGCTCTCATTGAGCCAGTTCTCGACCGTCATGGCATTGCCATGGCTCCAATAATGGCCAAGCTCATGGCAGACGAACTGGGTCAGGCCAGACTCTGACGCGTCCGCAATATCGGTCAGGGCGATCAAGGTTCCGCGGGAGTACCCGCCCTCCGCGCGGCTGGTGACGACAATGGACGCGTCTGGCAGCGGGCCCGCCGTACCGGACAGCGTGTTGAGATAGTCGGTACAATGATCCAGCGCGGCCACGGCCGCCTCGATATTCCCGCCCGCCGGCTGCCGCGTGTCATAGATGGCGTAGCCGGGCGCAGCATGCCGCTCGAAATCCGACATCAGCGTAAAAGCCAGATCCAGCGCCGGAACGTCCTGGTCGATATGGAACCCGCCCGGCGTCGACGTAATCGACTGCATGGTCACACCGTCCCACTGGCCCGGCAGCCAGATGTCGAGATCGGCGGTGATCAGGGCCGAGAATCGCGCATCGAAGGGCAGCCAGAAGCTGTCCACGGTGAACTCGATTTTCTCTGTATCGAGCGTATTGATGGTCGAGGCAGACGGCTCGGGAAAGAGCGCACCGCCATAGCGCATCTCGATGACACGGTCCGAGCCGTCGACAGACGGTTCCAGCATGATCGTGTAGGACCGCATCATGCCGCTGAAGCCCTCGGCCAGCGCGCTGGAGACCCCTGAGACGCCCGGACCCGCCACGCTGGCCTCACCGAAGGCCGCATTGAGAAAGACCGTGACTTCGGCGAGCGCGTCATCGGTCACGGTCAACGTCCAGTCGGCCGCCAGTCTTCCCGTCTGCGGGCTCAGTCTCAGATCGCCCTCATAATGATAGCTCGCCTCCTGCGCCATGGCGCCGGTTGTCAGACTGGTTGCGGCAGCAAGTGCCGCGAGGGCTTGTTTAGCAATGGTCATGGTCGTCCCCTGTGTGCCTGCTGTCTTGATGCCGCACCGCGCTCTTTCGGATGCAATTGACCACGCCGGGATAGGCTCAACAGGCGTGAAACTGCGTCCGCGCGACCGTCCACCCTCGCTCCGCGAGACGTGTGCCAGGGCTGCAACCGTGCGGGCAGACCCGTGCCAGCACCCACAAGCGGGAGTCGGGTTGCAGGCAAGTCGAACCGCGAGACAGACACGGCCATCCCGGCAGGCGGGGCGAAGTCGGACAATGGCCTGCAGACCCGCAGCAAGATCTGCCCCTGCATCAGGGCGCGCCGCACATCTTTCCTCATTCGCGAAACGGGTTAGGCTGGCCATGTCCCGCCATACAGCCCCCGTGAAGCGCCATGCCCCTGACCGTTGCCTCCTGGAACGTCAATTCCATCAAGGCCCGCCTGCCGAATGTGCTCGACTGGCTCCGCGAGGCCAAGCCGGACGTCGCCTGTCTGCAGGAAATCAAGACGGTGGATGAGGGCTTCCCGCGGATGGAGATCGAGGATCTCGGCTATAATGTCGAAACCCACGGCCAGAAGTCCTACAATGGCGTCGCCATCCTCTCGAAGCATCCGGTCGAGGATATCCGTTGCGGCCTGCCGGGCGATGAGAGCGACGAACAGGCCCGCTATATCGAGGCGGTGATCTCGGCCCCGCGCGGGCCGGTACGCGTGGCGTCGATCTATTTGCCCAATGGCAATCCCGCGCCGGGTCCGAAATATGATTACAAGCTGGCCTGGATGGAGCGTCTGCGCTTGCACGCGGAGGGCCTCCTGGCTTTTGAGGAACCGCTCATCCTGGCCGGCGACTATAATTGCATACCGCGCGACAGTGACTGCTGGGATATCGCCGAGTGGGAGCGCGATGCGCTCGCCCTGCCGCAAACCCGCGCCGCCTTCCGGGCACTGAAATGGCTCGGCCTGACCGAAGCCTTCGAACAGCTCGACGGGCGCGGCCATCAATACACATTCTTCGATTACCAGGCCGGGCGCTGGAATAAGGGCCACGGTATCCGGATCGACCATTTGCTGTGCTCACCACAGGCCGCCGACCGTCTGGAAGGCATCGAGATCCACACCAAGACACGCGGCAGGGAAAAGGCTTCCGATCACATCCCGATCGTGGGCAGTTTCGACCTCTAGCTTCGACGGTCCGAGCGCGTCAGTGTCACGGCACGCCTGCCCGCTGGCGGCCGACCCGAGGTCCTGCGGCCACCTCACATTTTCGCGTGTATCGCGATTTTTTCTCCAAAGGCGCGATGGGCTCGTGTAAGGTTTCATTGAGGGACCAGCCTAGACGGACCAAGACATGCGCTTTGTACTGATTTCAACATTCACGCTGGCCATCTATGCCGGACAGGCTGATGCCCAGCCACCGGCTGCCGAATCCCGCCCTGCCGTCACCGAAGAGGCCGAGACCGACGCGCCTCAGGGCCAGACCCGCAATCATGCCCGCGCCGCCCAGCGCATGGCGCGTCAGCGTCGTGCCGCCGGAACCTCCGATGACAGTGCGCGACCGGAAGGCGGTCTTCCGCTGAGCGAGACGGTCGTTTCGCAGCCCCAGGACAATCCGGGCCCGGATCGGTAGGATGATCCGCCTGATTGCGTGTTGCCTTTATCTGTTTGCCCTTATCGTTCCGGCGCAAGCGCAGGGCGACGGCCATCCCGGTCGTGACCCAATCGACCGCGTCACGCTGCAGGCCGCCGCGGCCTTCTCGAAACAGGTCGAACGTGAGCTCGCCCAGCACGGCGCCTATATCGCACTGGTTTTCCGGGCTGATGAGCCCAGGGCGGATCTGCCGGACGGGGTGCGCTACACCCATGGTGCCTTCTGGGTCTACGGTCCGGTGACCGAGGCGGATGGCTCTGAGGGCTATGGCTATGCGGTCTATAATCTCTATCCCGGTCAGGCGGCTCCGACAGGCTCGCATCTGGTTCAGGACTGGCCGCTCGACTTCATGCGGGGCGATGCGCTCGGCGAGGTCGGGGTGATTATTCCCAGCGAGGAAATGCAGATCCGGCTGCTCGATGTGATCGCATCGGACCAGTATGACCAGCTGCACCAGCCCGCCTATTCCCCACTGTCCAATCCGGCAGATCTGCGTTTTCAGAACAGCGCGGAATTCCTGCTCGACATTGTCGCTGCCGCCGCTTGGCTGACCGATGACCGGACCCGTATCAAGGTCAATCTGGATGCGTATTTCCGACCGACAACGATCGCGATGGGCTGGTGGGAGCGACTGACCGCCGGCTGGTTCGACCCGGCTCTCAGACTGGAAGACCAGAGTGGCGGACCGGTCCGGATTGCCAGCTATGGGTCTATTGCGGACTTCATGCTCACTTTCGACCTCGCCGAGGATGTGTTCGAAATCGAGGCCACCTCCCAGGACTGAGCCGCGGATTTGCCCCTCCCAGCTGTGTGAATCAAATTTACGAACATTGTTCATTTACAAATGGAGGCGCCTGTGAGACCGTGCCATCGGGCTGGCACCCGGATGGAGACGCATCATGCGCACCCTGACACTTCTGACTGCACTCACCCTGACTCTGGCCCAGACTCCGCTCGCTGCAGCGGACAGCGGCAATCCTGCAGCCCGGGCTTCCGGTGAAAGCGCCGGCGCCTCGGTTGAGGCGACGGCGACCCTGGCCTCGGCCGGCATCACCGTAACCGGCGCCTCTGTCGTCGCCGTAACCGGTTCAACAGCCGGCGTTCTGACCGGCAATCCTGAACTGGTCGAGCACTCGCTCGACTTTGCGGCCCACATGGCGGCTGCCCCCTTCGGACCGGAGCCGCTCGAGGTGACCGATGCGATCATTGTCGCCGACGAGGCGCCGGCCGTCCCCTTCACGACACCGGACACGCCTTGATCATGCCCCGCCAATCCGCGATCGCCTTAACCGCGCTCGTCATGACCGGTCTCGCTACCGCCCCGGTAGCCGAGGCCGGCTCGGGTGCCCTGCCGGTCTCGCCCTTCGCGATCGAAGACTCGGCGGACTTTTCCAAACAGATCGAGCGCGACCTCGCCGCGCGCGGGGCCCGGGTCGCCCTGGTATTCCGCAGCGGCCGCTATCGCGAAGACCTGCCCGATGGCGTGCGCTACACGCATGGCGCCTTCTGGGTCTGGTCGGAGATTGAACTGGAAGATGGCTCCCGAACGCATGGCTATGCTGTTCACAATCTCTATCACCACGCCGAGGAGACGCGATCATCCTATCTCGCCCAGGACTGGCCGCTGAACTTCACGCGTGGCGATGTCATCGGTGAGGTCGGCGTCATCCTGCCCTCCCCCGAGATGCAACGGCGCCTGTGGTTGATGTTGAGCACTGATGCCGACGACGCCCTGCATCAGCCCGACTATTCGCTGATCTCCAACCCGCACGATGCGCGCTACCAGAATTGCAATGAATACCTGCTCGACGTGATCGCGGCGGCGACGTGGGAGACCACGGACCGGGTTCAGATCAAGGCCAATCTGGAAGCCTGGTTCGAGCCCGCGCCAATACGCACCGGCTTGTTCGAGCGCCTGTTCGGCCCCTCGGTGGATGAGCGCATTCGCATGGAGGACCATCGCGGCACAATCCGCACCACCACGTTTCAGTCGCTCGCCAATTTCATGACGCGGCATCACTTGTCGGCCGATACCTATGAAATCAGCGCAGCATTTCTTGACAGACCCGACCGGCATTCACCCACCGGCTGACCCAGCCAGCCCCGGCCGCGGGTGTATCGGCGGCGGACGCATTGCGTCCGTCGCCGAGTTGGGCTGGAGCCTAGATGACAGATATGCCCTCGCCCGTTTCGACCCGGCCGATCACGGCAGCGTCGGCATGGCCCTGCTCATGAAAGCGCGCGAGCACCGCATCAGCCTGATCCGGCGCACAGCTGACCAGCAATCCGCCCGATGTCTGGGGATCACACCACAGGACTTCATCAATCCCGGTCCAATCTTCCGGACAGGAAATTCCGGCTTTCACGGCCGCCCAATTGCGTCCCGACGCTCCCGTCTTCAATCCCTCGCCGGCCAGTGTGCGAGCCTCGTCGAAGACCGGAATGGCGGCGCGATCAATGACTGCTTTGACACCCGCCCCGGCGCACATTTCCGACAAGTGTCCGAGAAGGCCAAAGCCGGTGACATCAGTCACGGCATGGACACCGCCCAGGGCTGCCAGACCGGCACCGGGCGTATTGAGACGGGTGGTGGAGGCGACCATCTGGGCGTAGGCCGCATCGGACAGGCGGTCCTGCTTCAGCGCTGCCGAGAAGACACCGATCCCGATCGGCTTGCCCAGGACCAGGACATCGCCCGGGCGTGCGCCCGCATTGGTCAAGAGGCGGTCCGGATGGACAGTCCCCAGCGCCACGAGACCATAGATCGGCTCCGCGGCATCGATGGAATGCCCGCCCGCGACCGGCGCACCGGCGGCCTCGGCGACCGCGCGCCCCCCGGCGAGGATGTCGCGGATCGTCTCCGGCGGCAGCTTGCCGACCGGCATGCCGACGAGCGCGAGGCAGAAAATGGGCGTCGCCCCCATCGCATACACGTCGGAGAGGGCATTGGTGGCGGCGATCCGGCCGAACACGTCCGGGTCGTCGACGATGGGCGTGAAGAAGTCCGTGGTGGCAACCAAGGCCGTCTCGTCATTGATACGCCAGACAGCCGCGTCATCACGCGTGGCGGCATCGACAATCAGTTCCGCCGGCAGGGGGAAGGCCGACGGCGTGCCGAGAATATCGCTGAGGACTGCCGGATCCAGCTTGCAGCCGCAACCGCCGCCATGCGCCAATGAACTCAAGCGCACTGGCCGTGTGTCATCCATCATCCCGAACCCCTTCTTTTTGGCTAGTCTGCCGGCATGACCGGGATCGACACACCGATGCAACGCATAGCCACCACGGATGACCTGTCCGCGCAAGCGCTGGCACAGTATGACGCCATTATCGATGTGCGCTCGCCCGCCGAGTTCGCCGACGATCATCTGCCGGGCGCCATCAATCTGCCTGTTCTGGATGATGAGGAACGGGCCCGGGTCGGCACACACTATACCCAGGTCTCCGTCTTCGAGGCCCGCCGTATGGGCGCGGCCCTCACCGCGCGCAATATCGCCGCCCATATCGACACGGTTCTGGCAGACCGGGAGAAGGCCTTCAAACCTCTTGTCTATTGCTGGCGCGGCGGGATGCGGTCCCAATCCATGGCGACCATCCTTGCAGCGGTCGGCTGGAAGACGACCCTGATCGAGGGCGGGTATCGCACCTGGCGGCGCCAGGTCAGCGCGGCGCTGGAAGACGAAGCCGCCATCCCCATCATCCTGATCGACGGCCAGACGGGCACAGCCAAGACCCGCCTCCTGCACATCCTCGCCGCGCGCGGCGAACAGGTGATCGATCTGGAAGGCCTGGCCTCTCATCGCGGCTCCATTTTCGGCAATTTCGCGGATACGCCGCAACCAAGCCAGAAGGCCTTCGAGACCGCGATCTGGACGCAATTGCGCACGCTTGATCCGGACCGCCCGGTCTATGTCGAGGCGGAAAGCCGGCAGGTCGGCCGCCTGCGCGTCCCGCCCCGCGTCTGGGCCGCGATGCAGGCCGCCCCGCGAATCCGGATCCAGGCACCTGCCAGCGCCCGCGCGCGTTATCTCATGACCGCCTATCCGGATCTGGCCAGCGACACCGACAAGCTGATGGCGGCCATTGATGGCTTGCGACGCTTTCATCCACAGACGGAGATCGAAGCCTGGCACGCGCTCGCGGAAGCCGGCGATTTCGAACCGCTCGCCACGGCCCTGATCACCACCCATTACGACCCGGCCTATGACCGCGCCCGCAAGCGCGGCAGCGAGACCGGAAAGCCGGTTGTGCTGGAGACGTCCGATCTGGACGAGGCCTCGCTGGCAAGCCTGGCCGAGCGCCTGATCGAAGCCGGGCGTCCAGCCTGACCTACTCGCCCTGGCGGGCCTCATGCTCGCCGAGCCGGGCCGGCGCAACGAGGAGGTCGATCAGACCGGTGATGTGGCCGAGTTCCTCGACGATCCTGTTGAATCGCCCGGGTTCGGTCAGCGGTTTCGACATGGAGCCGACCTCGAAGAGATTGCCGGTCTCCGCCGCGATCAGCAGCTCGCCTTCGCCGCTGGCCTCATCAAAGGCGGCCCGGACCTTCTTGCCATTCAGGCTGGTTTCCAGCGCCAGAAGGCGTTCCATGAAGGACGGTGTGAGCATGTAGCGGGCGAGGACCTGGTCATTGCCATAGACCTCAAAGGCCTTCTCGAATTCGGGATCGACGAGGCCGATCCGCTCCAGCTTGTGAGCCCCGAAACCGCGGGCAAAGGACTGGATGCCGTTGAACCAGCCCGCATCGCGCGTGATGACAGTAATGCCCTCGACCTTGCGCGGGAAATTGATGCGGATGATCACGCCGCGAAAGACGGTGACGTAATAGGTGCGTTTCTTCGAGCGGCGGCGCTGTTCCAGATGCGCCTCGTAGAGTTCGAACTCACAACCATCCAGCTCACCCGCAAAATGATCCTCGAACTTGCGCCGGTCCGAGGACGGCAACAGGCCGAATTCCCGCAAGCGGTCAAAGCGCGCCGGAGAGTAAGGTTTGGGCGAATAGGTCAACCCCAGCGCCCCGGCGATCGTGGTGTTCAGCTCGGCCTTGATCCGCTTGGACATTTTGCCCAGCGCATGGCTGCCAATCATGTAGCCAAGGAAGGGCCCGAGCACCGCGGCGATCACGATCGGCGCCGCCTCGACATTATTCCAGGCGAGCGTGACCGCGGCGGCAATGCCGAGCGCCATGCCGCCGGCGGTCCATCGCCAGCGGAGCAGGACAAGGCGTTTCCGGTCACTCTCCAGCCCCGCCAGCCAGGGCTCGAGCGTTTCGGTCCAGACGGTGTTCCAGTCTTGCTCGGTCATGACGCCTCCAAAAAAGGATACCGGCCCGGGTGCAACTTGGACGCTTACGAGTCCGCGTCAGGGTCGACTTCGCGAATGATGAGGTCAACCAGATCATCAATTGCCGACATCTCTCGGATCAGCCCATCGACGCGGCTGCGCCGGTCGAGCGGTTCGAGGATCGAGGTATTATCAGTCAGGGCGAGTGAATTCGCGGCGATGTAGCACACGCTGCCTTCCGTCTCGGGAACAAGCGCCACCCTCAAAGGCACGCCTCGAAAGCGAGGCTGCAACTGCTTCAGTCCGTCCGCCAGACCGGGTGTCAGCAGGGCATCAGCGTCACGCCTGGTTTTGGCGTAGGCCGCGAACGACTCGCTTTCCTCGACAGGCTTGAGCTTGAACAGGTCCAGCCGATTGGCCAGAAAGCTGCCCCCTTTTCGCGACAACTCGGAGAACCAGTCGAGCTGACGCGTCAGAATCACCTCGCCGGCCAGCTGACGATTCAGCTGGATGCGAATGAGCGCGCCGGTGAAATCGGTCAGCCATGTATCGGGCTTGTCGCGATCGTGCGAAGGATAGGTGAAACTCCCGACCGTCACATCGACCTGTCGCCCAGCGCGGGTCTGGCTCAGCGAATGCGTGAGAGTCGCGGGCGCGGAATAGACCAGGTCAAGCTCATGGAAGCGTTCGACCGGAATGTTTGGCGCGCCGTCATCGTCCAGTGTGAACCCGAATACCTCGGCCAGATGCAACAGGGTTTGTTGCCGCATCTCGCTTTCTATTCGAGCGAGCGGCCCCCAGCCTATCCCCGTCAACACCGCCGCAGACACGGCAAACACGCCGCCCGAAATCATCAGGGATTCAGTCCGCGTCAGGACAAACCAGCCCAGCGCCACGGCTACCGCCATACCGGGCACTGCGATCAGCCAGAAGCGCGTCGCAGCCTGGCGGCGTTCGGCTTCACGAGATTGCAGCCAGGGCTGGAGTCGCGTCGTCCAGACCTGCTCGAGCGCGCGATCATCCATTACATCGCCTCGAGCCGGGCCAGGGCTTCGGCCATCTTGGTTTTCTGGCCGGCATAGTCGGTCAGTTTTTCACGTTGTTCGGCGACGACCTCGGCGGGGGCGTTGGCGACGAAACGCTCATTGCCGAGCTTTTTCTCCAGCCGGGTGATCTCGCCATCGAGCTTGGCGACTTCCTTGGCGAGGCGATCCTTCTCGGCGCCGAAATCGATGACGCCTTCCAGCGGCAGGGCCAGCGTTGTCGTGCCAAGCACGCTCTGGGCAGACGCCGGCGGAACCGTGTCGGCGAGATCGATCGAGGACAACCGCGCCATGCGCTGGATCAAGGTCGAATGGCGCCAGAGGCGCGTGGTTGTGACCTCATCGGCCTCGACAGCCACCAGGGGCAGCTTGGCGCCGGCCGGGATATTCATCTCGGCGCGCAGGCGGCGAATGTCCGTGACCAGATGGATCAGCCAGTTCATCTCGGCCGTGGCGTCGGCGTCCTGCAGACCATCCAGCTGCGGCCAGTCGGCGACAATCAGCTGGGTGTCGCGCGTGCCCGTCTCCGCCCACAGCGCCTCTGTGACGAAGGGCATGAAGGGGTGGAGCATTTTCAGGGCCTGATCGAGCACATAGGCGGTGGTCGCCCGGGTCTCGGCCTTGGCCGCCTCGTCCTCGCCATTGAAGAGCGGTTTGGCGAATTCCAGGTGCCAGTCGCAGAAAACATTCCAGACAAAGCGATAGGCGGCTGCAGCGGCCTCATTGAAGCGGTAGGTATCCAGGCCCGCATTGATCGCCTCGACCGCCTGGGCGGCCTCGGACAGGATCCACTTGTTGACCGTCTGGGTGACGGATTTCGGGTCATACCCCTCGGGCACGACACACTCATTCATCTCGGCAAAGCGAGCGGCATTCCACAGCTTGGTGCCGAAGTTTCGATAGCCCTCGACGCGTTCCTTGGACATGCGGATATCGCGGCCCTGCCCGGCCTGGGCGGCCAGGGTGAAGCGCACGGCATCGGCACCGTATGCGTCGATCAGCTCCAGCGGATCGATCACATTGCCCTTGGACTTGGACATCTTCTGCCCGTTTTCATCACGGACGAGGGCGTGGATATAGACGTCCTTGAAGGGCGCTACTTTCATGAAATGCAGGCCCTGCATCATCATCCGGGCGACCCAGAAGAAGATGATGTCGAAGGCGGTGATCAGCACCGAGGTCGGGTAATAGCGCTCGACCATGTCCGGCGTGTCATCCGGCCAGCCCAAGGTCGAGAAGGGCCAGAGTGCGGAGGAGAACCAGGTGTCGAGGACGTCTTCGTCCTGGGTCAACACCACGTCCCTGCCGAGCTTGGCGCGCGCCTGTTCGGCTGCTGCCTCTTCGCTCTCCGCGACAAAGACATTGCCGTCGTCATCATACCACGCTGGCACCCGATGCCCCCACCAGAGCTGGCGCGAGATGCACCAGGGCTGGATGTTGCGCATCCATTCAAAATAGGTCTTTTCCCAGGCCTTGGGATGGAAGGTGGTGCGGCCGTCCTCGACAGCGGCGATGGCGTCCTTGGCCAGCTCACCGGCATTCACATACCACTGGTCGGTGAGCCAGGGCTCGATGACGACGCCGGAGCGGTCGCCATAGGGTTGCTGGATGACCTTGTCCTCGACTTCGCGGAGCAGACCCAGCTCGTCCATTTTCGCGACCAGCGCCTTGCGGGCCTCGAAACGGTCCATGCCGCGCCACTCGGCCGGAATACGCTCCAGGCCGCCCGTGCCGTCGTCTTCGCTCAGAAGGCGGGCCTGCCGGTCGAGAATATTGACCTTGGGCAGGTCGTTGCGCTTGCCGACTTCAAAGTCGTTGAAATCGTGGGCCGGGGTGATCTTCACACAGCCCGTGCCCTGCTCGGGATCGGCGTGCTCGTCAGCGACGATCGGGATTTCCACGTCGGCGATCGGCAGCTTGATCATCTTGCCGATGAGGTGCTGATAGCGCGCGTCATCGGGATGGACGGCGACAGCGCTGTCACCCAGCACGGTTTCCGGGCGCGTGGTGGCCACGACCAGCTCGCCGGAGCCATCGGCCAGCGGATAGGCGAAATGCCAGAAATGGCCTTGTGTCTCGCGGTTCTCGACCTCGAGATCGGAGATTGCCGTCTGGAAATGCGGGTCCCAGTTCACCAGGCGCTTGTCGCGGTAGATCAGCCCTTGTTGATGCAGCTCGACGAAGACTTTCAGGACAGCCTTGGACAGGCCCTCATCCAGGGTGAAACGTTCGCGCGACCAGTCGCAGGTCGCGCCGAGGCGGCGCAGCTGCTGCATGATCGCGCCGCCGCTTTCCTCTTTCCACTCCCAGACCCGCTCAAGAAAGGCCTCACGCCCCATCTCGGCGCGGGACATATTGCCTTCTTCGGCCAGCTGGCGCTCGACCACCATCTGGGTGGCGATGCCGGCATGGTCGGTACCCGGCTGCCACAGGACCGAACAGCCCAGCATGCGCTTGTAGCGGACCAGCACGTCCTGCAGCGTATTGTTCAGCGCGTGACCGATGTGCAGGCGGCCGGTGACATTGGGCGGCGGAATGACGATCGAGAACGCCTCGGCATTGTCGTCGTCCTTCGGCTGGAAAGCCCCGCTGTCTTCCCAGGCCTGATAGATCCGGGTTTCGGCGTCATTCGGGTTGAAAGTCTTGTCCATGATGGTCCGCACAGCCTGTTCTGGCGCGCCAGCGCGCGTTTGCACCCTTTATGGACATCTCACCGGAATTGTCAGCCCGCAAACTGCGGATCAGGGCCGATCGGAAGAGGCACTGAAACGAACTATTCGACCTTCTCGCCCAGCTCCTCCTTCACCTTCTCGGCCAGCTGGGTGAGCGTGAAGGGTTTGGGCAGGAAGGAGACGTCCTGCTCCTGGGACAGGGTCTCGGAGAATTGCTCGGCGGCATAACCGGAGATGAAGACAACCCGCGTGTCACCCAGCATGTCGCGCGCCTTTTTCAAAAGCCCCGGACCGTCCAGGCCCGGCATCACGACATCGGAGATCATCAGGTCGAAACCCTCTTCCTCATCTTCGAGGATTTCATAGGCTTCTTCGCCATCGCAGGCTTCGACCACCTCATAGCCGCGCTTGATCAGGGTCTTGGCCGCGATCTGGCGCACGGCGTCCTCATCCTCGACCAGCAGGATCCGGCCGCGACCGGACAGATCTGCCGGTGCTTTCTCGACCGTCTTGGCGACCTCGGCCTGTTCCAGCTCGACGGCCTCTTCCTCGGTTGGTTCATGACCGGGAAGATAGATCGTGAAGGTCGTGCCCTTGCCCACTTCGCTGTCGGCAAAGAGGAAGCCGCCGGATTGCTTGACGATGCCATAGACGGTGGCAAGCCCCAGGCCGGTTCCCTTGCCGGCCTCCTTGGTGGTGAAGAAGGGCTCGAAAATCTTCTCCATCGTCGCCTTGTCCATGCCATGACCCTGATCGGTCACGGCAATGGCCATCCAGTCACCGTCGCGCGGATTGGGGGCGCCGGCATTGCGCACCGTGTCGACATCGACGCGGGATGTGGTGATCACCAGAGAGCCGCCGCCATTTTCGCGCATGGCATCGCGGGCATTGGCGGCGAGATTGATGATGGCGGTTTCCAGCTGGCCCTTGTCGGCCTTGATCATCGGCAGGTCGCGACCGTGCTTGATGTCCAGCCGCACCGTCTCCTCGACGATCTGGCGCAGCAGGACCGACACATCTGACAGGAGATCACCGATATCCAGCGTCTCCATGCGGAAGGTCTGCTTGCGCGAGAAGGCGAGCAGTTTGCGCACGAGACCGGCCGCACGGGCGACGGTCTGATTGATCGCCTGCAGCTCGGAATAATCCGGATCACCAACCGGGTGGCGGTTCAGGAGCTCATCACAATTGAGCCGGACGGCGGTCAGCAGATTGTTGAAGTCGTGGGCCACGCCGCCCGCCAGCTGGCCAACGGCCTGCATCTTGTTGGCCTGGCTGAACTGGCGTTCCAGCTCTTTCCAGGCCGTGACGTCAATGACATAGGCGACGCGCTTGCCGCCGCGCGCCGGCGAGAAGGCGAGATGGACATAGACGCTGGTTTCGTCGTGATCGAGGCGCGCCTCGGCCGGCTCGCCACTGCCGGCCATGGCGGCGGCAAAGGCATCGGTCGGCGAACGCCCGTCTTCCCAGTTGAACAGGTCGCAGAATTTGATGCCGGGCAGCGCCTTGCCGCCGGAGAGCTGGACCAGGGCCGGATTGACGTCCTCGATGATCGCGGTTTCCGGATCGGCACCGTCCAGGCGCACAACGCCGAAGGGGGCATTGCCGAACATGTCGTCCAGGGTCCGACCGGTCGGGCGCGCCTCTGAGCCGTCACCGGCAGACATCGCCTGGGCCACGCCCGGCGGGGCTCCGGTCACGGAGAGACCGTACATCACGGCCCGCCCCGCACCGGGATCGCCCGGCGCCCATTCGACAACCAGCGCGACCGGACTCTCGATTCCGTCGCGGGCATTCAGACGGGCATCGATGCGGGCAACGCCTTCACCGCCCCGGGTCTGCAGGACGCGCTTGGCACCATCACCGGTGAGCATCTCCTTGAGCGCGGGGACCGGAGCGCCTTCGGCCAGGCCGAGCCAGTCTCGCAGGGTCGCATTGGCCATCGGCACATCGCCATTGGGCCGCAAGGAAAACAGGGCGACCGGTGAATGCTGGGACCAGTCCGAAAGGGCGCCGGATGCGCCGGCCTCATGGTCGCCGGCCGGCATCAGGCGCCAGAGGATCAGCCCGCCCGCTTGCGGGGCCGCCTCGAGATGGAAACGCTGGACACCATGCTCACCCAGATCGAGCGGTGGCAGGAGTTCACGCGCGCCCTCGCCGCCGGCCGCCGCGCGCGCCAGCCTGTACACCGTGCCGTCACCGCCACCGGAACCGGCCCAGAGCCGGTCCACGGTCGGCAGGCCGAAACTCTGACCAAAACCACCTGTCTTCCGCGCCAGCTCGCGATAGGCGGCATTGGCCCAACGGGCCGCGCCGCGCTGGTCGGAAATGAGAACCGGGTCGGGAAAGCCTTCCATGGCGGAAAACCCGATTTCGGTGGTATTGGGCGCCTGGTTGCGCGCCACCTGGCGCCGCATGGTCTGGCCGGCCGCTTCACCCGCGGCGATGGCAAACAGGATCAGAACCGCAATCACGGCCAGACCGAACAGATAGACCAGGCCATGCCCGCCATCCTGGCCCGCGCCAATCAGCGCCACCGCCGCCGCCGCGACCGCGACGACCCCGCACACCCAGAACGCCACACGTCCGGCCGGTTTCGACCAAAAGGGCTTGCGTTCAATATTGGCATCGACCTGCGGGGTCGGCGGGGAAGCATCGGCCATGCGGAACTCCGGCGCGAATCAAAACGATGTCGGCTCAGTCTACTCGCTCGGGCGGTAACGCGCGCGCTGTCCCTGAGCGAGAGACAGAACATAACCGACCACCTTGGCCACGGCCTGGAAGTGTTCGGTCGGAATCTCCTCGTCGAGATCCGCCGTGGCGTGCAGGGCACGCGCGAGGGGCGGATCCTCGACGATGGGGACAGAATTTTCCTCGGCCAGTTCGCGAATGCGCAGGGCAACCGCGTCGACCCCCTTGGCCACACAGATCGGGGCCGGCGTCTGGCCCTGCACATAATGGAGGGCGATGGCGTAGTGGGTCGGGTTGGTGACGACCACAGTGGCATCGGGCACTTTGGTCATCATGCGGCGCTGGGCCCGTTCCTGACGCAGCTGGCGCAGCTTGGCGCGGACCAGCGGGTCGCCCTCGGACTGCTTCATCTCGTCCTTGATCTCGCGGCGCGACATCCGGTTGCGCTTCATGAAGCTCTGGCGCTGGAACACATAATCGAGGCCGGCGATCACCGCGTAGACGGTCAGGGCCGCCAGCAGCAATTCGATCGCCCCCTGGCGGACAAGCGACAACAGGGCTGAAATGTCGAGCGCCGGCATGCCTGCCAGGATTTCGCGCTTGGGATAGATGACCAGGAAAGCGGCAGCGGCGACCAATGCCATCTTGCCAACCCCCTTGAGAAAATTGGCCACGCCTTGGGGACCGAAATTGCGCTTGAAGCCCTCGATCGGGTTCAGCTTTGAAAACTTGGGCTGGATCTTCTCGGTCGTGAACAGCATGCCTTGCTGGATGTAATGCCCGGCAAAGCCGGCCATGGCGAGGACCAGGACCGCAAATCCGACTGCGCCAATCACCTGCCAGGCCATGGTCTGCAGCAATGTCATCATCGAGCCCGGCTCGACAGCGAAACGATGGGGTTGTTCGAAAAAGACTTCCAGTGAGCCCGCGAGCGTCCGGGACATCAGCGGAAAGATGAAAGCCAGAAGAGCGAGGCCGGCCGCCAGGATGAACCAGCCGGGAATCTCCTGCGACTTGGCGACATCACCTTTCTTGCGCGCGTCATCCAGCCGCCGCTGGGTCGGTTCCTCTGTTTTCTGGCTGTCGTCTTCGCCTTCGGCCATCCGCTAGCGTCCCTGTCAGGTCATTTCCATGGCAAAGCGCTGCATGCGCTCCAGCCAGACCGCGCTCATTGCCCCCAGGGCGATCGTGAGGATGATCAGACCGACCATGATATTCGATGGCATGGCAATAAAGAAAATCTGCGCCTGCGGCATCAACCGCGAGAGAATGCCAAGGGCGAGATAGAAAAGCAGGCCGTAAAGTATGAGCGGCGAGGCCAGCTGCACCCCGATCCGGAAGGCGTCGATGAAGGCGGTCAGCGCCCATTCCGCTGCATCGGTCATGGACGGCATCCCGCCGGGCTCGAACACCTGATAGGAGTTCAGGGCCATTTGCAGCAGCATGTGATGCGTATTTGTCGTCAGCAGAACGAGCAGGAAAGTCAGATTGAGAAAGGTCGCGATCAGCGCGCCCTGCTGCCCTTGGGAGGGGTCGAAGGATTGCGCCATGGCGAGGCCGGACTGCATGCCGATTACCTGTCCGGCCACCGCGGCGGTCGACATGAAGATACGCGCCACCGCACCGATCATCAGACCGGTGATGACCTCACTCATCACAATACCTGTCATGACCAGCGGCTGGGCCGGCATGGGCGGCAGGGACGGCGCGATGATCGGGCCCATGATCAGGCAGAGCAGCAGTGCGAAGGCAAGCCGAATGCGGACCGGGATGGAGGGCTCGCCGAAACCCGGCAGGAGCATCAGGATCGACCCGAGACGGGCAAAGACCAGACCCGCCGCATAAACCAGGGCCGGGAGTTCCGGGATCATGGGTTCGCGATCCGGTCAAAAATAACGCCCATGAAACCGGCCATCAGACCGCCCATGAGGGGCAGGAAAATCAGCAGGGCGACAAAGATCGCAATGATCTTGGGAACAAAGACCAGGGTCATCTCCTGAACTTGCGTAAGAGCCTGGAATAACGCGATCGTTACGCCCACAGCCAGGCCAACCAGCATGACCGGGGCCGACATTGCCAGCATGAGCCAAATGGCTTCTCTTGCGAAATCAAGGACTTCAGGTCCGGTCACGGGTCTCGCCTCTCACCGCGGGGGGAGAATCGGTTTTACGGTTAATTATCTTTACGCATGAGCTTGCAGCGTTAAGAAATAGTCAATTCTGGTAAACGGGGAAACTCCAGCCATGCGCCTTCACACCTTGCTCGCCAGCGCGAGCGCTCTTGTCCTGGCTGCGGCCTGCTCGCCCGGCGAAACGCCGGAACGCGCGGATGCCGTGGGCAATCCGGCGATCGAGACAGCGGCACCGCCGACCGAAACGGCCGCAAGCGAACAGACCGAGACCGAACGCCTGTACGCCTGGTTCCAGCAGGAATTCGAAGCCGAGATCGAGTTCTCGCCCATCGGCAAGACCTATCTGGGCATGCTCGATGACCTTGACGCCTATGGCCAATGGAATGACCCCAGCGAGGCGGCCTTCCGCGCCGGTCTGCAACGCGCCGCCGACCGCCAGCGCTACATGCACGAGAATTTCGACTTCGACGCACTGACGCCGGAAGCCCAGATCACCTGGCGTTTTGCCGAATTCATCACCGAGAACAACGCCCAGCAGTCCGAATTCTGGGATCACGGCTTTGTCTTCTCATCCTTCTTCGGCCAGCATACCGGGATGCCGTCGACGCTGATCGGCTATCACCGGATCGACAACCTCGACCATGCCGAAGCCTATATGAGCCGCCTGGAATCCATGGGCGATGTACTCAATGTCTATACCGCGCAGGCTGACGAACGGGCCCAGCAGGGCGTGCTCGCTCCGGCTTTCGCCTATCCGATCATTGTCGGCGCGTCCGAGCGCTTCATCACGGGCGCTCCGTTTGATGACAGCGGTACCGACTCGCCGCTCTGGGGCGATATCCAGACCAAACTGGCCGGCATCGAGATCGATGACGCGACCCGCCAGGCCCTCCTCGACCGCGCCGAGGCTGCCCTGCTCACCTCCGTCGGCCCGGCCTATGACAATCTGATCGCGACCATGCAGTCACATGCGGAAATGGCGGGCGAGGCCAATAATGGGGCCTGGGCCCTGCCGGATGGCGAGGCCTATTACCGCAGCCAGCTGATGAATTACACGACCCGCACCGACATGACGGCGGACCAGATCCACCAAATCGGTCTCGACGAGGTCGAGCGCATCCATGGCGAGATGCGTCAGATCATGGAGACGGTCGGCTTTGACGGATCGCTGCAGGACTTCTTCGAACATCTGCGCACGAGCGATGAATTTTACTACGAGGATTCCGACGAAGGGCGCGAGCGTTACCTGACGGAATCGGCGGCCATGATTGACCAGATCAGCGAAGTCGCACCGGAGTATTTCGGTCAGCTGCCGCGGGCCGAGCTCGAGGTTCGTGCGGTCGAGGAATACCGTATCACGACCGCGACCGGTGCCTTTTACGAGCAGGGGTCGCTCGATGGCACGCGTCCGGGCGCCTATTACGTCAATCTTGCCAATATGCGGGACAATCCGACCTATTTGATGGAATCCCTCGCCTATCACGAAGGCGCGCCGGGCCACCACTTCCAGTCCTCGCTGGCCCAGGAACTCGAGAACGCCCCGATGTTCCAGCGCTTGCAATGGTATTCCGCCTATGGAGAAGGCTGGGCGCTCTATGCCGAGAATCTCGGCAAGGACATGGGCTTCTTCACCGACCCGTATCAGGACTTCGGACGCCTCTCCTATGAGGTCTTCCGCGCCGCCCGCCTGGTCGTCGACACGGGCATCCACCACCTGCAATGGACCGAGCAGGAGGCCGCTGACTATATGCTCGCCACCACGCCGATGCCGGAAGGCGACATCGCGAACGAGGTCCGGCGCTATATGGTCTGGCCCGGTCAGGCCGTGTCCTACAAGGTTGGCATGCTGACCATTCTGGACCTGCGGCAGCGCGCCATGGATCAGCTGGGTGATGACTTCAGCTACGGCGAATTCCACGACATCGTGCTGACCAACGGGTCGATCCCGCTCACCTTGCTGGAAGAGCTGGTCGACGCCTGGATTGCGCGCAAACTCACGGAATAGTGCGAATTCAACGCGCTTGAAGTTTGACAGGCCGGGCCGCGCAGAGGCTATTCTGCGCCCGGCTTATTTCATCAGCCGCCGCACCGGGATCGGTGTGGCGGCTGGATTGCTTTTGACGATGGCCCGTCCGGTCTGGGAGAGAGATCGGTCGCGCCCGGGGAGACCATCATGACCAAGCTTCCGATCTGGCTGGCGACAGCCTCGCTGGCCGCGCTTCTTGCGGCCTGTTCGCCTGCGCCTTCTGGCGAGACGCCTGCGACGGGTGAAACTGGCACGAGCGAAGCCGCTGCCGCTGCCACCGAGGCCGCCTCCAGCGACCAGACCGAAAGCGAACGTCTCTACGCCTGGTATTCCGAACTCTTCGAGGCCGACCTCGCCCGCTCGCCGCAACAACAGACCGGCCTCGGGCGGATTGACGACCTGGACGCCTATGGTCGCTGGGATGATGTCAGCGATGCCGCAGCCGCCTCCGCCCAGCAACGCCGTATCGACCGTCTCGCCCACATGCGCGAGACGTTCGACTTTGATGCGCTCGATCGCGATGCCCGGGTCTCCTGGCGCGTTTTTGAATACCTGCAGGAAACCGGCATTCGCCAATACGGCTTCCGGGACCAGACCTATGTCTTCACCCAGATGTTCGGGCCCCATACCGGCATGCCCTCGACCCTGATTGGCCAGCACCGTGTCCAAAGCGCCGAGCACGCCGAAGCATATATCTCGCGGCTCAACGGGATCGGTCCGGTCTTCGACACCCTGATTGCCCGTGCGGAAGGGCGCGCCGAGGCCGGTGTCATGCCGCCACGCTTTGCTTTCCAATACCTGACGGGCAATACCCGGGCCGTGATCGCCGGCGCACCCTTTGATGACAGCGATGCCGTTTCGCCGCTCCTCGCCGACTTTACCGCCAAGGTGAATGCGCTGGAGATAGATGACGACGCCAAGGCCGATCTGATTGCCCGCGGCACCCGCGCGCTGACGGATGTGGTCGGTCCCGCCTATGAGCGCCTGATCGCCATGTTCGAGCGCCATGAGCAAATGACGGATGACCGGGATGGTGCCTGGAAGCTGCCGCGCGGTGAGGCCTATTACCAAAGCCAGCTGGCCGCTTTCACCACCCTGCCCGACCTGTCACCGCAGGAAGTGCATGATACCGGCCTGGCCGAGATCGACCGCATCCATGACGAGATGCGCGGCATCATGGAAGAGGTCGCCTTCGAGGGAACGCTGCAGGACTTCTTCGAATTCATGCGCACGGACGAGCAATTCTACTACCCGTCCACCGATGAAGGCCGCGCCCGCTACATGGCCGAGGTCAATGACGTGTTCGACAGCATCCGCGATGTCATTCCCGACTATTTCGACACCCTGCCCGCGGGCGAGATGGTGGTACGCGAGGTCGAACCCTATCGGGCGGCCGGCTCACCCTCCGCCTTCTACAATACCGGTTCCCTGGATGGGTCGCGCCCCGGCATCTACTACGCCAATACGCTGAACATGCGGAACCTGCCGGTCTACCAGATGGAGACGCTCGCCTATCATGAAGGCGTGCCGGGTCACCATTTCCAGCTGACGCTGGCGCAGGAGCAGGAGGGCACGCCGATGTTCCAGCGCTTCCTCTATCTCTCTGCCTTCGGCGAAGGCTGGGCGCTCTATGCCGAGAGCCTGGGCAAGGATATGGGGATGTTCACAGACCCCTATCAGGATTTCGGCCGTCTCGCCTATGAGCTCTGGCGTGCCGGACGCCTGGTGGTGGATACCGGCATCCATTCGCTGCAATGGAGCCGCGAGGACGCTATCGACTATCTGCGCGAGAACACATCCTTCACCGAGGAGGAGATCACGCGCGAGGTCGAGCGCTATATTGTCTGGCCGGGTCAGGCGACCTCCTACAAGACGGGTCAGATGCGGATCCGCCAATTGCGCGATTTCGCCCAGGCCGAGCTGGGTGACGCCTTCGATTACGGTGAATTCCACGACGTGGTCCTGACCAATGGGTCGCTGCCACTGGCTGTTCTGACCCAACTGATCAATGATTATGTTGAAGAGAAACGGGCTGAAACGGCTCAATAGAAAAGGCACAAGGGATATGAAGATGCGTATTTCCAACCTGATTGTCGGCGTTTCCGCCCTGGCGCTCCTGGCCGGCTGCGGCGCAAGTGAAGACGAAACCCTCGCCAGCGACGCCGCTCCGGTCGAAACGGCTGCAGCCGAGACCGGGACAATGGCCGACGCCACCTCGGCTGATGTCGAGCAGGCCGCCGGCGAAGAGACCGAGTCCGATCGCCTCAATGCCTGGTTCCAGGACGCGTTCGACCGCAATGTCGCGCGCTCACCGATGACCCAGACTTTCCTCGGCATGAAGACCAATTACGACCAATGGTCCGACGCCTCTCCGGAATTCGCGCTCGAAGGCTTCCAGATGGGCCAGGCCGATCTTGCCCATATGCGCGAGACCTTCGACTTCGATGCGCTGGACGATAGCGCGCAACTCTCCTGGCGCCTGTTTGAATACAATGCCGAGCGCGCCGCAGAAGGTCAGCGCTGGGTCGATCACGGTTACACATTCACGCCGCGCTCCGGTCCGCACATGAATGCGGCCTCTTTCCTCATCAACAACCACCGCGTGGATACGGTCGCGGATGCCGAGGCCTATATCGGGCGCCTGCGCAATCTGCCGACCTATATGGATCAGAATATCGCCAATTCGCGCCGGTCGGCCGAACTCGGCGTGCTGACCCCGGCCTGGACCTATGAGCCGATGATCGCCACCGCGCGCAACATCATCACCGGCGCTCCGTTTGATGATGGCGAGGCCAGCCCGCTGCTCGCCGACTTCGCCGGCAAGGTCGAAGGACTTGAACTGGACGAGGCGGAGACCGCCCGTCTGATCGCTGAGGCCGAAGCCGCCCTCACCGAGGCCGTGGCCCCGGCCTATGGACGCGTGATTGCCCTGTTCGAGGAGCAGGCAGAGGTCGCAACCGATGATGACGGCGTGTGGAAGCATCCCGATGGCGGCGAATTCTACAACTTCCTGCTCAACGGCTATACGACAATGGATCTGTCGGCCGAGGAGATCCACCAGCTCGGCGTGGCCGAGGTCGCCCGCATTCACGACGAGATGCGTGGCATCATGGAGCAGGTCGGTTTTGAGGGCTCGCTGCAGGACTTCTTCGAATTCATGCGCACGGACGAGCAATTCTACTATCCGAACACCGACGAAGGTCGCGCCGATTATCTCGCCGACGCCACGGCGCTGATCGATACGATGACCGAAACCCTGCCGCAGATGTTCAACACCTTCCCGCGTGCGGCTCTGGAGGTTCGCCGGGTCGAAATCTTCCGTCAGGACAGCGCCGGCAAGGCTTTCTACCAGCGCCCGGCGCCGAACGGCTCACGACCGGGCGTCTACTACGCCAATCTGCGCGACATGTCGCTGATGCCGACCTATCAGATGGAGGCCCTCGCCTATCACGAAGGCAGCCCGGGCCATCACATGCAACTGGCCATCATGCAGGAGCTGGAAGGCATTCCGGCCTTCCGTCGCTTTGGTGGCTATACCGCCTATACCGAGGGCTGGGGTCTCTACACCGAGTATCTGCCGGTCGAGTACGGCTTCTACTCCGACCCCTATTCCGACTTTGGTCGACTGGCGATGGAGTTGTGGCGGGCCTGCCGCCTGGTCGTCGATACCGGTCTCCACTATCACCAGTGGTCACGTCAGGATGCCGTCGACTATCTGGCCGAGAACACGCCCAATCCGCAGGGCGATATCGTTGCCGCGATCGACCGCTATATCGTCTATCCGGGCCAGGCTACGGCCTACAAGGTCGGCATGCTGGAAATCCTCCGCTTGCGTGGCATCGCCGAGGAAGCGCTCGGTGACGCCTATGACATCCGCGATTTCCACGATGTGGTGCTGACCCAGGGCGCCATGCCGATGTCAGTGCTCGAAGAACGCGTCAATGCCTGGATCGAGGACGCGCAGGAATAGCGCGTACCCCGATCCGACGAAACGAGGCCCCCGGTGCATGATCGGGGGCCTTTTTTTCATGTGTGGCGGCCATTTGGTGACACAGGCGCAATCTATTGGCCATGACTGTACCGTAAGCCGCCCGTCAGGCCCCCGCAGGCCCCGCGCCCCGATCTTGCCCGCTGATCCAGAGGGTAAAGGGGACAACATGACCACCACATCGCGCGCCACGCTGCGCACATGGCTCTTGGCCGGCTGCACGGCCCTGGCCGGGCTCACACCCATGGCGGTGACAGCCTCGGCCCAGGCCCAGACCGAGACCGAGACCGCCCCGGCAGAGCAGACCGAGACGGACCGGCTGAATGCCTGGTTCGAGGAACTCTTCAACGCTGATCTCGAATTCTTCCCCACCGGCAAGACCGGCCTGGGCATTATCGACGAGGATTACGGACGCTGGAATGACACCAGTGAAGCCGCCGCCCAGGCCGCCATTGCCCGGAGTCGCGAGCGACTGGCCCATATGCGCGCCAATTTTGACTTCGCCGCACTGGATCCGGTCGGCCAGATGTCCTGGCGCCTGTTCGAATACCAGACCGAACGCGGGGCCGAAGCCGAGCCCTATCGCCGCTATGGCTACATCTTCAACCAGCTCTTCGGACCGCACACCGGGCTGGTCGCCTTCCTGATCGGTCAGCATCGCATCCAGACCGCCGAACATGCCGAAGCCTATATCCAGCGCCTGTCGACCATGGACGACGCCTTGGGCCAACAGATCGAGGAAGCCGACTACCGTTTCGACAACGGCATCCAGGCCCCGGCCTGGGTCTATGAGCGTGTCCTCGCAACCGTCGCCGGGCTTCAGTCCGGCGCGCCCTTCGATGACGGACCGGATCATCCGCTCTGGGCGGATATCCAGCGCAAGCTGGGCGAGATCGAACTTGATGAGGCCACGCGCGACGATCTCCTCGCCCGGGCCCGCACGGCCTTGCTGGAGGATGTCGGTCCGGCCTATGCCCGCTTGCAAGCCATGCTGGAAGATCACCGCGACCGGTCGACCACGGCTGACGGAGTCGCCGATCTCCCCGATGGCGAAGCCTATTACAACGATCTTCTGACCGGTTTCACGACGACCGACATGACCGCGCAGGAAATCCACGCGCTGGGACTGGCCGAGGTCGACCGCCTGCAAACCGAGATGCGCGGCGTGATGGCAGAGGTCGGTTTTGACGGCTCACTCGGCGAATTTTTCAACTATCTGCGCGAAGATCCGCAATTCTATTATCCCAACACGGATGAAGGTCGGGCGGACTATATGGCGGAGGCCACCGCGATCATTGACGCAATGCGCGAGCGCCTTCCGGAAGTGTTCGGGACCCTGCCCCAGGCCGAGCTGGAAGTCCGGCGGGTCGAGCCCTTCCGCGAGAATGGGGCCGGACTGGCCTTCTACCAGAATGCCACGCCGGACGGCTCACGACCGGCGGTCTATTATGCCAATTTGCGCGACATGGCGAGCATGCCGACCTACCAGATGGCGACGCTGGCCTATCATGAGGGCATTCCGGGCCATCACCTGCAGCGTTCCATCCAGCAGGAAATGGGGAATTTGCCCCGCTTCCGCCAGTTTGGCAGCTTCACCGCCTATGCCGAGGGCTGGGGCCTCTATGCGGAATACCTGCCGCTGGAGATGGGCCTTTATGAGGATCCTCATCTCAATGCCGGGCGTATCGCGATGGAGTTGTGGCGCGCCTGCCGTCTTGTCGTCGACAGCGGCCTGCACGCCTATGGCTGGAGCCGTGAGGACGCGATCACCTATCTGACCGAAAACACACCCAACGCCCAGGCCGACATAGTCCCCGCCGTCGAGCGCTATGTCGTCTTCCCGGGCCAGGCAACGGCCTATCAGGTCGGCAAGAACCATATCATCGCCCTGCGCGCACAGGCCGAACGGGAATTGGGAGCCGATTTCGACCTGCGCGGCTTCCATGATCGCGTTCTCGCTTCTGGCCAGATCCCGCTTTCCATGCTGACCGAAGAGGTCGAGGCCTGGATTGCCGAGACACGCGGCTGAGCAGGGCGCCACGCGATCAAGGGCCCGGCTGTGGTCGGGCCCACCTTGCACGTGGTCACTCAACGTCGACGATACCGGCACTCGCGCTCGAGCGGCGGAGATAAACGCCGCGCCATCCCGCACCAGACACAAAAAAGCCCCGGCCGGTGCCGGGGCTCATTGGTCCGGGTATTGCGTCAGCCGGATCAGATCGGCATGCGCAGGATTTCCTGGTAGGCCTTCACCACCTCATCGCGGACGGCGACGACGGTTTCCAGCGAGATTTCGGCAGCCGAGACGGCGGTAACGACATCGATCAATTCAGCTTCTCCAGCCGCGCCGGCAGCCGTCATTTGCTCGGCAGTGGCCAGGGTCTGTCCGGTATCGGCGACGGCACTGGTGACCAGCGCGCCAAAATCCATCCCGGCACCCCCGGAAGCCGCGTCCTGGGCCGAGCCCAGTGAGGATTGCTGGGCGGTCCGGATAGCGGCCTGATAGGCCTGTACGGCAGAAAGGTCAGCGGCCATGGACTTTGTCCTTCATTCAGATGGCGTGCGCGTTGGCTATTCTAGCGGCGCAGGAGATCGAGCGCCCGCTCCTGCATGCGGCGGGCATTTTCGATCATGTTGAGATTGGCTTCATAGGTTCGCATGGCTTCACGCATGTCCATCATCTCCACAAGCGTCTGCACGTTGGAGTATTGGACATAGCCTTCGTCATTGGCAGCCGGATGGCCCGGATCAAATTCGAGCGTGAATTCGCTCTGGTCGTGCGCGACATCGGTCATGCGCACGGCATTGAGGCCGGTCGCCCGATCGAGCTCGGCTTCGAAGACCGGGACCTGCCGTCGATAGGGATCACCGCCAGGCTCGCGCGCGGTCGAGTCGGCATTGGCGATATTCTCCGAGATGATCCGCATCCGGGCGGCTTGCGCCCGCATGCCGAAAGCGGAGATCTGCATCGCGTCTGAAGCGTTACCCATGGTTCACTCCCTAGCGGCCCGGCGGACGGATCGCCGTCCGCAACAGGCCTAGACTTTTCTGGTAGAGGGTCAGCGCGCTCTCATAGCGCATGCGGTTTTCCTGAGCCCTGACCATCTGTTCTTCAATCACGACAGAATTGCCGTTTACCGTCGTCTCCGAATCCGGGCTGTCGATCGGTTCCCAGCTCGCCGAGGAGGCGCTTGCACCCGTCGAGGCCGGAATGTGACCGGCCCGGGTCGTGGTCAGGCCAATCGCCCCGCGCGGCGCGGTCGACCGGTCGCCCATCTGCGAACGCAGGGCGGCGTGA
Organism: Maricaulis maris; assembly: GCF_049116555.1. GTDB lineage: Bacteria > Pseudomonadota > Alphaproteobacteria > Caulobacterales > Maricaulaceae > Maricaulis > Maricaulis maris_C. The sequence goes on from NZ_JAGDYT010000006.1 coordinate 134,957, forward strand.
AAGTCGGACTCATCGAGATCCCGCGGCGTGTAACCCGGTGTATTCGCATTCGCGATGTTCTCCGCGATCACCTGCTGGCGATCAGAGTGAAAACTCATCGATTGTCGAAGCAGTGCCAGGACCGGCACGTCGTCGGGCCGCATGCGCGAATCCCCTTTCTCAGTTATGAACGAAGGTGGTCTCGCACGGTTAACGCGGACTTAACCGCATCGCCCCAGACAGTGGTTATTGTTTATGAGGCCACGGCTCGATGTCCGATATCGTCAACTGGACCAGCTACTTGTTCGCGATCTCGATCCTGGTCGTCCTTCTGGGCGGATTGGGCCTGTTTGCCTATGCGATCCAGAAAGGCTGGCTGCTGCAGCAAATGACCGGCCTGCGCCAGCTTGGCGGGGCCGACAAGCGGCTGAAGATCCGCGAGACGCTGGTCATTGATCCGCGCCGCCGCCTGGTCATCCTGCAGGCTGACGAAACCGAACATATCGTCTTGCTGGGCGCGGAGCGTGAAACCCTTCTTTCAACCGGCCCGGCACGCCCTGACCCCGTCCGGCCGAAGCCCACCGCCAGGGAGTCGCGATCATGAATGCTCGCAAGGGTTTCTGGGTCTGCCTCGGGCTTTTCCTGATTGGCATGATCACCCTGGCCGGCTTCCCGGCCGAAGCCCAGACCGTGACCGTCGACGCCGGGCAGGAAGGGGCCCTCACCGAGCGCATCCTGCAGCTGATCGCGCTGCTCACTGTCCTGTCACTGGCGCCGTCCATCGTCATCATGACGACCAGTTTCGTCCGCATTATCGTCGTCCTGTCGCTCCTGCGGACCGGGCTCGGACTGCAACAGAGCCCGCCCAATGCGGTCCTGGTCTCCCTGGCCATCTTCCTGACCGGCTTCATCATGGCGCCGGTCTTCACCGAATCCTACGAACAGGGCATCCAGCCCTTGCTCGAAGAGGAAATCGAACTGACAGAGGCCTTCGACCTGTCCACCGGCCCACTGAAGACCTTCATGCTCAGCCATGTGCGCGAGGACGATCTCGCCCTCTTCATCGACATGTCCCAGCAAGCCGTGCCGGAGACGCCGGAAGAGGCGTCTTTCTGGGTTGTCGCGCCGGCTTTCATGATCTCCGAACTGCGTCGCGCCTTCGAGATTGGCTTCCTGCTCTTCATCCCCTTCCTGATCATCGACCTCGTGGTGGCCTCCATCCTCATGTCGATGGGCATGATGATGCTGCCACCGATCGTCATCTCGCTCCCGTTCAAGCTGATTTTCTTCGTGCTCGTCGATGGCTGGCGACTGGTGACGGGATCGCTCGTGCAAAGCTTCGGGACGTTGAGTTGACGACCGAGCCGGGGACTTGCGCCCGTCCGTGATCGGGTCGCGCGCGGACGGATCCATAGAGTCATTGTCATCCCGACCGATGCCCGCAAAGGCGGGAAAAACGGGAGCACCTACGGTTTGACGCTTAGCCGCCCGCACGGCCACGCTCACCCCGCCCGAACCCCCTTGCCGACGCGCCGCCCTTGACCTCAAGAACCGGATACGGCCCGCTGACTGACACGGGATCTATGGGTCAATCCGCGCGTGGCGCGGGAGTGGGTGCGTGTCTATCTATTTCGGGGAGAGGCCGTTTATCCCCGGCATAACCCGCCACCAACCGTCATCCTGACGAAGGTCAGGACCCAGGCTCACACACCCGATTTCACCAGTGCTGGCAACGGCTTCGCGTCGCAGCCCGGGTCCCGATTGTCATCGGGACGACAGTTTATGGGGTGAGGACAGAGACAAACTTGTCCGCACCCCGTCCACCGCGCCCCATAATGCCCTCGGTTTTCGGGACGGGAGGCACGAGCTCAGTCACTTGTGCCCGGAAGCGAGCGGAGCCTGTCCGCGCGACGGATGTGACAATCCGAAGCTCCGGCAGGGCGTGCGACCAGGTCGAGGGGCACTAAACGACCGACCCCATCTACCTGACGCATTGGAAACGGGGTGGAGACAGCCCGGGAAAACTCCGCAAGCGGGATGCCGAGGACACCACGGACACCGCAGACCCGCCACACGGACACCCCGGTGTCCGCCGGCATCCCGCTTCCTCCCATCCTCCGGCGCGACAGCGTGCGGAAGCGAGAGCCTGTTCGGTTTTCCGGTAGAAAACGGCGGCGCCTAGCTCGGGCCGCCACCATTCACGAAGCGGGCCCGGAAGGGCTCCATGAAGGCGTCAAGCGTGTCGATACTGGCGATGCGCGACGCCATGTCGGTAAAGCGGACATTGCCCGGCGTGGCATCATCATCGGTCAGGAGATTGAAGGCTGCGGCCTGATCGGTCTCGGCCATGGCCTCGCCATAGCGCTCCCCGAGCCGGACGGCACTCACGCTGTCACGGGCCAGGCTGTAGGCAATGGCGGCGCGCAGGAGATCATCCTGTTCGGTCAGGATCAGCGGTGCCGGGTCGGAGAAACGATTGCCGAGAATACCTTCGAGGCGACGGCCGGCATTGCGCCAGTCGCGCTGGGTCCAGGCGACATCGGCCCGCAGACGCGTCGCCGCCTCCGACTCGTCCGACGCAATCAGCTCAAGCGCCTGATCGGCCCGTCCCAACTCGGACAGCGCCCGGGCTTCCAGCAGATAGCGCTCATCGACTATGGCTTCCGGCAATCCCGCGATACGGGAGCGGCGGATCGTGTTGAGGGCATCTTCATAGCGGCGATCCATCAGGTAGACGATGGCCAGATCCGTCGCGACACGCGCCCGGGCCAATGGTTCGCGCAGGCGGTAGTCAACCTGGTGCTGCAGGAGTTCCGCCGCGGGATCAAGCAGGTCGAAGGCGATCAGGCGATCGGCCAGACGGCGGATCATGCGGTCGCCATCGGCGCCGATCGGGGCCAGATGCTGGTATTGATAGAAGATCGCCACGGCCTCGACCGGGTCCATCCGATCCGCCTCGCCCTCCAGGAAGAGCCGACGGAAGATGGACACCATGTCCTCGCCGATACGTCGACCGGCCTCGGATTCCGGAAAGCGCGCCTGCGCGGTCGCCATGGTCTCGAGACCACCGGCGAAATCGCCTGCCTGGACATAGAGTTCACCGAGTTCACGAACCGTCTCCAGCTCGATCGTGTCGCCCCGCCAGCGGAAGCGGAGATTCTCCAGATTCTCGATCGCCTCGCTGCGGCTGATCTGACCTTCGGCCAACTGCAGGCGGTAGAGGTCGAACAGGGCGCGCGCCTCCATCTCCGGGTCACCGGATTCCGACAGGGCATCGAGACGCCGGATTGCGTCAAAGGAATCGCCGGAAACTTCCGACAACCGGGCGGCGACGTAATTGCTATCCAGGCGGGTCCGCCAGTCCGGGTCGCCGGCCTCGACGGCGTAAAGATAATCCTGCGCGGCGCCGGTATCACCCAGCTCGAGCGCGGCCCGCGCATGCGCGACATTGAAGCGCGCCTGCCATTCAGGCGGATAATGGTAGACCGAGGCCTCACCCGCGCTCAGGCGCCGACGGGCATCCTGCCAACGCTCTTCGCCGACCGCGATCATGCCGCGCCACAGATCCGCTGCAGGGTCCTGGGCCAGCGAGGCATGGGCCAGATAGTCGTCGGCATCGTCATAGCGACGCATGATGTAGCTTGCGACACCGCGCATCGAGCGGACATGCGCGTCATTGGCCAGTTCCGGATCGGCATCGACGGCGACCTGAAGCATGCCCAGCGCCTCCGGGGCGAGGTCACGCGCCAGCAGGAAGCGCGCCAGGGCGATCTGGCCGTCTGTCCCGTCCTCCAACGCCGTGCGGCGCAGCCGGGCATTCCACTCATCGACAAAACTGCCGGTACCGCGCCAGGCGTCAAAATACATCAGGGCGGGCGAGGAGATATTGGCCAGAACCGACCCGTCCGCGTCATTGCGACCGACGGTGGCGGCCGGTGTCAGGTCGAGCCCGCTGGCCCGGCTGACCGCAACTCCGCCGCCAATCAGGGTAATCTCGATATCTTCTGCGGTGGCCTGGACAGCCGCGCCATGAGCGCTGGGCAAAAGCGCCCCACCGACAAATTCACTGCGCGCCGTCAGCCCCTGGATCGGCCCCTGCGCTGTGATTACGCCCAGCCGGTCTCCCACGACCGGATCATCGACCCAGCGAACGGCATTCGCGCTGGTGATATCCATCAGGATCCGACCGGGGCGACCGCGCCGGGCATCGCGGCGAACATTGATCGGTCGCGGCGGCGAATCGATGCGTTCGGACAGAACGACGGACCAACGATTTCCGTCGAGCCGCGCTTCGGCCTGTGAGGTGGAGGGCACGATAATTCGCGCCGCAGACCAGTCCTCGCCATCGACGCCGGTATAATTCCGGACATGGCGACGATTGGCGGCATCCAGTTCTCGCAAATCGAGTTCGGCCGCGCTGTCGAAAACAATCCAGATCGCTTCTCCGCGCCGGAACACCGACATGCCCAGAGGCGCAGCCCACTCGAAATCGATCCGAAGGTCGCCATTATAATCAGAGACTTCCGCCCGCACGATGCCATTGGCCGGACGCGGGTCTGCGCCAGGAGCGGCGGTCTGAAGCGGGGCTGTCGCCGTGGCGGCCAGAATGGCTGGCTGAGCGGTCTCAGGCTGAGCCTGCGGCCCGTCCGCGACGGGCACCGGCTCGGCCACGGCGCGCTCGGCCGGGCGGGTTGGGGTCGCCACCGCAATTTCTTCCGGATCCGGGTCTGGCGTCTCGGCCGCAGCAGCAGCCGCGGTCGCTGCCGCATCCCCACCCAGTTCAGCGAGCAATGTGGCAGCATCAACATAGGCCGGGTCAGGCAGATCGATCGCAACGCGCCCATTCTCGCCCCAGGCCCGTACGGTCACGCCCGGCTCGACATCCATGGTCAGGACGAATTCATCGCCCTCGCGGCTCGGCTGGATTGAATTGAGGAAACGGGGTGGTGATCCGACCAGACGGCTGAGATCGATCTCGGCCGGTTCAGCAAAGCGGACTTCGGCCGTATTGCCGGTCTGGCTGACGGTGAAATCCACCTCACGTGGCCACATCAGTTCGATGCGGGTGTATTCGGTCGCCTGCCCGACCCGGTAGCGCACCGGCAGGGCTTCGGCGGGAGGAGGCGGCGGGGGTGGCAAAGCCGCCTGCTCGGCCGCGAGCCGCGCGGCCTCGATCTCGCGGGCCTCGCGCGGCGACACGATATCGGCCGGGCGGACACCGCCCACCGGCACGAAATCGATCGCGATCTGGTCATAGCTGGACGAGGTATAGGCATCGACGGTCTGGTTGAGCGCGATGCGCAGGGTCGAGCCGTCAGGGTCAAGACGGGCACGGGCCGCCAGACCTTCCAGCTCGCCGACCAGATTGGAGACATCGGCCTCCATCGGCTCGCTCAGGCGGGCGATGAGAACCGTGTGCTCGACATCGATATCAGCGCTTGGAAGAGAGTCGCCAACACTGTCGGCATAGTCGATCAGGACGCGCAAAGAATTATCGCCACGCTCGACACTGAGCGTGGCGGGCGCCTGGGCCAGCGCGGTCGACGCCAGGAGCAGCGGCAGGAGGCTCCCGGTCAGTCGGCCAATATGTCTAGCCGCCTTCGGCAATCCGCGCCTCCAGCTCGGCCACCGTTTCCGGCAGGTTGGAGCGGCTGGCCATGCGCTCGGTCAGAGCCGCAGCGGAGCCGGTATCCATTTCCGCCAGGATCGCGCCGAATGTCCGCTGCGACATGCGCGAGGCAATCTGCAACTGGGTTTCCATGTCCAGGGTCGCGATGCGGTCAGACGCGTCGGCCGGCTCCATGGCCGAGTACCAGCTGACGATGACCGCCATATCTGCGTCCTCGCGTTCGGAGAGTTCTCCGGACAAGGATTCGATCTGGGTGCGCAGCGCGTCGAGCTCGACAATCTTGGTGTCGACGCGTTGCTCCATGGCCAGCATGAGCGCTTCGCGCGTTTCCAGCTGACGTTCGCGCGCATCGAGTTCGCTGGACCGTTCGCGCAGACGATAGATGACACGCTCTTCCTCGGCGGTGCGCACGCCGCTGGCGATGCGTTCTGCGAAGGCCGCAGAGACCTCCAGCGCGCTCGGCTCGGCTTCGAGCTCGGCCGGCTCACTGTGCTCGGCCGGCATGATTGGCGCGTCGCTGTCGGCGTCACCGCCCTCGGCCTCCTGGCTCGCCTGCGCGGCCATCGCACTGCCCTGGGCGTCCCACCATTCGGCGGCGCCATTGGCAATGGAGAGGGTTTTCAAGCCCAACAGCCCGCCCATGAGGACGGCCAGGACGGTCAGAAAGCGAAGGGGCTCGCGCATGGCGCTACCTCACATCCTTGAGATCATTGATGACACGCGAACCGGCACCATCTGGGAAAATATCGGCAGCGCGACGGCGCGGCGCACGGGGCTGAGCCATGCGGTCGGCCTTGCGATCGGCACTGCCGGTTACCAGACGCAGCTCGTCGGCCAGCGTGCGGGCCTCGCCCACGCGTTGCTCAAGCACCTCGGCCGACTGCGCCGTGGCACGCTCGAGTGCACCAAGACTGGCACGGGCCCGGTCGGTCGCCTCATTGAGGGCGATAACCGACTCGCGAACCCCGTCCTGGCCCTTCTTGAGAGCGTTGAGACGACGGTCGACCCGCCAACACATGACGACAGCCACTACCAGCAGGGCAGCGACGAGGCCTTCGAAAATCAGGGCGGCGAGTGTCATGCGAACCTCATCATCGCTTTCTTGGCACCCGGCGAGAGCGGACCGCTCAGTCGCAGGGCAACGCTATGTCCAATGCGGCCCATACGGCCGCGTGTCAGGGGTACCTGGCCGCAACGCAGCTCGACATCACTGGTCGGCGACGCGTCGAGATAGAGCGTGTCACCGACTTTCAAATTGGCCACGGTGCCCAGAGAGACGCGCTGTTCGTCGAGCACGGCCTGAACCTCCATCTTGGTCGACCAGAGTTCGGTCGCCAGGTGGCCTTCCCAGATATTGTCCCGTCCAAATTTTTCCCCCATGAACTGCTGGAGCAGCATTTTCCGGATCGGCTCCAGAGTCGCATAGGGAAGCAAAAGCTCGATTCGACCGCCGCGGTCTTCCATGTCGATCCGCAGCTTGACCAGAATGGCTGCATTGGCCGGCCGGGCGATTGCCGCAAAGCGCGGATTGGTCTCGACACGCTCGAGATCGAAATCGACTTCGGTCAGGGGCTGGAAAGCCTGTTTGGCATCACCCAGCACGACCTCGATCATGCGCTGCACAAGCATGCGCTCGATCGTGGTGTAGGGGCGCCCCTCGATCCGCATGGCCGAGGTGCCGCGGCGACCGCCCAGCAAAACGTCAACGATCGAGTAAATCAGGTTGGAGTCGACCGTCAGCAGGCCGTAATTGTCGAGCTGCTGGGCGCGAAACACGGCGAGGATGGCCGGCAGCGGAATGGAGTTCAGGTAATCGCCAAAACGGATCGACGAAATATTGTCGAGCGACACCTCGACATTGTCCGAGGTGAAATTGCGCAGCGAGGTCGTCATCAACCGCACGAGGCGGTCGAAGACAATCTCCAGCATGGGCAGGCGCTCATAGGAAACCAGCGCGGAATTGATGATGGCGCGGATACCGGACTTGTCCGCAGCGTCATCATCGGACAGCGAGAAGCCAAGCAGGCTGTCGATCTCGTCCTGGTTGAGAATGCGCTCGGCGCCGCCACCCACCGTGGGCAGCTCCTGCTCGTCATCCTCGGCACCGACCATCGCCTCCCATTCGGACGCCAGGTCGAGGTCGTCTCCGTCCTCGGCCATGGCCTCCCATTCGGCCGCCAGTGCATCTTGGTCCATATCGTCAGACATGTGCGTGCTTTCCGTTCGTCCGGGCTGTCCTAGTCGACAATCATGAATTCCTGGATCCAGACCGCGTCGATCTGGGCCGGCTCGATCGCCAGATTGACCCGACGCAGCAATTCCAGCTTCACGCGGTGCATGCCGGCCGACCCGTAGAGATCATCCTCGCGCAGTTCGCGCAGGAACATGATGAACTGATCCATGATCGGGTCGACATGCTCTTCCAGGATCGGGCCGAGATCGGCACGGCTCGATTCGAAAGTGATCTTGAGCTGCACGATAACCGGGCGTCCGGTCGAGGACCGGATGTTGGTGGTGATGGTCTCTTCGGTGCCATCCCCCTCGCGCAGATCATAATAATATACTTCGTCGGTCTCGTGCGCGTCCGCCTCGCCATGACCGTCTCCGGCCTCGCCGTGGCTCGCGTCCGCATGCTGTTCTTCATCATCGCCACCGCCGGCGAACATCATGAAACCACCCACGCCCGCAAGCAGCAGGATGAGGACAGGCAAACCGATAAACAGAACCAATTTCAAAGGGTTCTTCTTCGGCTTCTCCTCGCCTTCGGTCTCGTCTTCGATGTCTTCGTTCTCGTCAGCCATTGTCAGGCTCCCATTCGGGGGAATCGCTTGAACCCATTAACGGCCAGCGCGGTTAACGTTTCGTAGTGATCGCGGCGGACCCGGCAACTTCTTCCCACCGCTGTGACGGTCTTTGCCGGAAAGGCTTGCCGGTCTTTTTGACCTCTCGCCGTCAACCTCTTGTTTTCCATGAAAATTAACCTTGGCACGCTGCGTGCAGCTTGTCGGGCAACTGCCGCGCAATGACGACGGCGGACCCCAGGCTCCAGAAAGGAACCGCCCGATGGACAACGCAATGATGATCGGCCTCTCGCGCCAGATGACCCTTCGCCGGTCTATGGATGTCGTGGCCAACAATATCGCCAACGCCAACACGGCCGGCTTCAAGGTTGAATCCCTGTTGCTGGAAAACCGCGCTGCGCCCACCGCCGAACATGCGGACGGACCGTCTGACATCCAGTTCGTGAATACGTGGGGCATGGCTCGTGATTTCCGCCAGGGTGAACTCGCCTTCACCGGTCGCGAGTTCGACCTCTCCATTGACGGCGAGGGCTTCTTCGCGGTCGAGGCGAATGGCAATGAGCAATACACACGCGACGGCCGCTTCCGCCTTGATGCGGCCGGCCAGCTGGTCGCCGCCGATGGCGCGCCGGTGCTCGATGCCGATACCCGCGGCCCGATCCTGATCGACGCCGCGCGGGGCAATGTCGAGGTGATGGATGGCGGCGCGCTTGTGCAGAACGGCGAGCAGATCGGCCGGGTCGGCGTGTTCGAGATCGCCAATCGCGCCGAGATGTCCAAACAGGGCAATGGTCGCTACACGATCCCGCCAGCCGAAGATATTGCCGACGAACCGCTGGCCATGCTCGACCCGTCAGTCCGCCAGGGCTTTGTCGAGCAGTCCAATGTGCAGTCGATCCTCGAACTCACCGACATGATGTCTGTCATGCGCAGCTACCAGTCGGTTTCGAAATTTCTTGAACAAGCAGAAGACCTGAACAAGCGCGCCATTGAGCGCCTTGGCCGGATCTGATCGTAGGAGAACGGATATGCGTGCTCTCACCACCGCCGCCACCGGCATGCAGGCTCAACAGCTCAATGTCGAAGTGATCTCGAACAACCTGGCCAACATGAACACGACCGGGTTCAAGCGCCAGCGCGCCGAGTTTCAGGACCTGCTCTATCAGAACGTCCAGCAAATGGGCATGGACTCCTCCGACGCCGGCACCATCGTGCCGACCGGTGTCCAGGTCGGCCTGGGCGTCCAGACCGCCTCCATCTATCGCATCACCGAACAGGGCGCCCTGTCGAACACCGGCAACCCGTTTGACCTGGCGATCTCGGGCCATGGCTATTTCCGCGTCCAGATGCCGGATGGCTCGGACGGATATACCCGCGCCGGCAATTTCTCGATCAGCCCCGAGGGCGAGCTTGTGACCACCGACGGCTACACGGTCGCACCGGGCATCGCCATTCCGCAGGGCTCGCGTGAAATCGCCATCAATGCCCAGGGCCAGGTCCAGGCCCTCATTGATGGCCAGGTCGATCCGCAGACCCTTGGTCAGCTTGAACTGGCGACCTTCTTCAACCAGGCCGGCCTGGAAGCCCGCGGAGACAATATCTTCCTGGAGACCGCCGCCTCCGGTGCCGCCAATACCGGCACACCGGGCACGCCGGGCTTCGGCTCGATCCGCCAGGGCTTCGTCGAGACCTCGAATGTCAACTCGGTGTCCGAGATCACCGCCCTGATCCAGGCGCAGCGCGCCTATGAGATGAATGCCCGCGTCATCACCGCTTCGGACGAGATGATGGCCGCTTCGTCCAACCTTCGCTAACGGGAGAGACTGATGATCCGTACAAGCCTCATCGCCCTCGCCTGCCTCACCACGGTACCGTTGGCCACATCCGCAGCGCTGGCCGGCGAGCCGGTCGTGCTGCGCGAGACGATCCGCGTCGACGGTGCCCATATCACCTTGGGCGACCTGTTCGACATCACCGGCGCGCAAGCCGACATCGTCGTCGCCCGCGCGCCGTCACCGGGCAGCCGCACCGCACTGGACGTCAATTACATTCGCCGCATCGCGCTGGAGAATGATCTCGACTGGGCCAATGCCGCCGGCCTGCGTCGCCTGTCCATCGAACGGGCCAGCCGCGTGGTCTCCGCCGACATCCTGACCGACATGTTGGAAGGCGAGCTTTTCGCATCCGAAGGCCGGGTCCATGACGTGCAGTTGTCGAATTCGGCGATGGCCCTTCATGCACCGCTCGACAGCGCTGGCGGTCCGGAGATTCATGACCTGAGCTTTGACAGTCGCTCCGGCATGCTGGCCGCTGAAATCGCGCCCTATCACGGCGCCCAGACCGTCCGGGTTACCGGCCGGGCCTATGTCACGATCGATCTGCCCGTCCTGGCACGTCCCGTCGCTGCGGGTCAGGAGATCACGGGTGCCGACATCGCCTGGATCAGTCAGCGCGCCGATCGGCTGCGTCCCGATGCCATCCTCGATCCCACCGAAATGATCGGCATGGAAACGCGCCGCGCCCTGCGCCCGAACGAGCCGCTGCGCGGCTATGACCTGCAACGCCCGCTCATGGTCGAGCGTGGGGATCTGGTCACCTTGATGTTTGAAGTTCCCGGCATCCAGCTCACCGTGCGCGCACGGGCGATGGAGAATGCCGCCGACGGCGAAGTCGCACGCTTCGTCAACCTGCAATCGAACCGTACGGTCGAGGCCCTCGTCGATGGTCCGGGCCGGGCCCGCGTCGGCACCTCGCCGGCCGCAAGCTTTTGATCGAGGAGGTCAGCTCATGATCCGCAAATTCACCGCTCTCGTCCTCGCCTCACTCGCCCTGCAGGCCTGCGCCACCGATCGCCTGTCCTATGTTGGACAGACCCCGCCAATGACGCCGATCCAGAACCCGGCCTCGCTGGCCGGCACAGGGCCGTCACAATTGCCGATGCCGATGCCGCGTATGCCGCAACAGCGCTATGCGCAGAATTCGGCCGCCAACAATTCGCTCTGGAACGCCAATTCGCCGACCTTCTTCGGCGATCCGCGCGCTGACCAGGTAGGCGATATCGTCACCGTCAATATCAATATTTCCGACAGCGCCCAGCTGAACAATACAACCAACCGCTCGCGCACGTCGGCCGAAGACAGCGATCTGACCAATTTCCTTGGCGCAGACCTGACCGGCTTCTTCAATGACAGTATCGATCCGACATCCCTGACCAGCCTCGGCTCTTCGTCCTCACTGGCTGGAACCGGATCGGTCAACCGCACTGAAAGCATCTCGCTGACGGTGGCGGCGCTCGTCACCCAGGTCCTGCCGAACGGCAATCTGGTGATCGCCGGCCGCCAGGAAGTCCGCGTGAACAATGAAGTGCGCGAATTGCTCATCACCGGCATTGCGCGTCCCCAGGACATTGGATCGGACAATACGATCGCCCACACGCAAATCGCCGAAGCCCGCATTTCCTACGGCGGCCGCGGACATCTCTCCGACGTCCAGCGCCCCCGTTACGGCCAGGAACTCTACGACATCCTGATGCCGTTCTAGGACACGAGACCCCGCCACCATCGGGAACAACTGGGCCGTTACGCCAAGCGCGTGACGGCCCTCTTTTTATGTGCGCTTGCAGACTTGCCGGTCGCGCCGGGAGCGCTAACGTCTCGAGCGATGTTACCCGCCCCCTCCTTCCTGCCACGCCTGCGCGTCCGCACCTTCACCCTGGCCTGTCTCGGCCTGCTGGTCCTGGCTTATCTGTGCGTGCTGGTCCTTGCCGCCGCGGACTGGCCGGCTCTGGCAGGCCTGTGGCCGATCAGCTTTGTGGGACTGGCCGGCGCCCTCGTCGCCAATTCGACCGGGGTCGGCGGCGGCGTCGTCTTCGTGCCGGTGTTTTCGGCGCTGCGAGAGACCGGCCTGCTCGAGCTGGGTCCATCGCAGACCGTGGGGGTCAGCTTCTCGATCCAGTGTTTTGGCATGAGCGTTGGCGCGCTGACCTGGCTGAATCGCTACTACCGCCCCGATGTCCGTCCTGACGAGGTCGCGCACCGACCCGTGGTCGGCCGGATCGTTTTGATCACGCTCGCAACAGGCCTGCCCGCCCTGCTGGCGACGCAATATCTGGCCCGGATCAATGGCGAACTCGCCTTCCTGCTCTTCAAGCTCTTCTCGATCGCGCTGGGCTGCGCCCTCATCATCCAGGTCGTCATCCTGCGTGGCCCGCATGCCGAGCGTGAGAAACTGGAACGACTGGACCTTGTCCTGATCCCGATCATGGGTCTGGCCGGCGGCGCTGCTACCGCCCTGTTCTCGGTCGGGATCGGGGAATTGCTGGCCCTGACGCTTTTCCTGCGCCGCTACCCGGTCGACATATGCGTGTCGACAGCGGTCATCGTGTCTGCCGTCACGGTCTGGACCGGCAGTCTCTACCATCTCGAGGCCGGCCATCTTGAGTGGGGCGTCCTTGTCTTCGCCGCCCCTGCTGTCGCGATCGGCGGCTTCCTCGCGCGGCGACTGGCGCATGCGCTCGGCGGACTGCGCCTGAAGCTTATGACAGCGATCTGGATCATCGGATCCAGCTCGGCTCTACTGGTGATCTAGCCACCCGGCCACGTGATGAATTGTCGAGCCTGGCGTAACCGGATTAAGCTCCCGCCTGAACTGGGGAGGATCAGCATGACCGTGACCGCCGCGCTCCGCGCCATTTCCCGATGCCTGACAGGCCTGGCCTTCCTGGCCGTGATGCCCGGTGTTGGCGCCCAACCGGCCGCCATATCGTCAGAGGATTTCCAGACACGGCTCGAAGACTATCGCGACCTGTTCATCGCGATCGATCAGGTCACGGAGCTGGACCGGACGCATTTCGAGACTGGCGGCGAACCCGCGAATGCGGGCGATCTCGTTACGGACGCGCGGGACATGCTGGACAGGTTGCGCGATCAGCTCCGCGCCGGACGCATCCGAGCCGCCCGGTGATCCCAGGCGCGACGGAATTCCGGCTTTCAACGCACGCGAAGCCATCGCGTCACAGCAATAGCCGCGCTCTCGGCTTCAGCGGATTGAAAGGCCTGGGCCTAGCTGTCGCGGTGGACGCGTTCCTTGCGCTCGTGGCGCTCCTGCGCCTCCAGGCTCATCGTGGCGACGGGCCGCGCATCAAGCCGGGCCAGCGAAATCGGCTCGCCGGTCTCGTCGCAATAGCCATACTCGTCTTCTTCAAGACGGCGCAGGGCCTTGTCGATCTTGGAAATCAGCTTGCGCTGCCGATCACGGGCCCGCAGCTCAAGCGAACGGTCCGTCTCGGTCGACGCACGATCTGCCAGATCCGGCAGCGCGCCCATGTCTTGCTGGAGATTTGTGATTGTTGAACGGCTCTCCCGGAGGATGTCATCCTTCCAGGCCAGCAGTTTACGACGGAAATACTCCTTTTGCCGATCATTCATGAACGGCTCGTCTTCCGACGGGAAGTAATCCTTGGGCAATTCGATCGGTTCAGCTTCGCTCATCGCTTCCCACTCAACTCAACGCGGTATACCGCTCTCCCCCAGAAAGCGGGCGGAGAATATTCGCCGAGCGGCTCAAGTCAATGTGGAGACGCTGTTGCCGCACCATTCCTGGCAAGCAAATAGCGAAAAACCTTGAATGATTTGTGTCGAACCGAACAGGTCAGCTGAACTTTGCCAGCTCAACAGCCGCCCGCGTCTCGACCTCGTCGAGTGCGGCTTCGAGTCGCGCATCATTCGTGGCATCGCGACGGGTCTGCAAAAGATCCATCAACGCGACCAGCTTGGCGCGGGGCAGACCGCCTTCCAGTAGCGCGATCTTGAGCTCATCAAGCATGTCCAGCATGTCGAAGGCGCGATCGGTCGCCTGCTTGCGGGCATGGGTGAAGTCTTCCACGCCCTGAAGCGCGAGGATGGCATCCACCGATTGAACGGAGGAGACGGAACTGGCCGTCATCGACCCTGCCGTCTTGGTCGGCGTATCCAGCGAGAATCCCTCACCCGAAGCGCGCGACGTCGTCTTGCGCTTGCCGGCTGAAACGGAACTGGTGGAGCTGGGTCCGGAGACTTTCATGGCGGGAATCATTTCCTCGTGATGACGTCCAAGGGATGCGGTCGGGCCGATTAACAGAGCCTTAACTCGGGCCTCCCGATCGGCAATTTCTGCCGGTCCGGGATTGCAGGCGGCGGGATTTTCCGCCCCTGCGAGAGCCAACATAAACGGTAAGCCCCTGTTTTTCAGCGTCTTATTTTATTAACCAAATCCGCAAAACTGGCACGGCACTGGCAAGGTCGAACGCGAACACGTTCCGGAGACCGCAAAATGCGCCTGATCATCACCCTGCTCGCCGCCCTCGCCTTCGCCGCGCCCGTCATGGCGTCGTCGCGCATCAAGGACATGGTTGATGTGGAGGATGTGCGGGACAACCACCTGGTTGGCTACGGTCTGGTCGTCGGTCTCAACGGGTCAGGCGACAGCCTGCGCAACTCCGCTTTCACCAATCAGTCGCTCAACGCGATGCTCGAACATTTCAACGTGAACACGCGAGAGGCCAATCTCAATACGCGCAATGTCGCGGCCGTCATGGTGACGGCGTCACTGCCGGCCTTCTCCTCGCAGGGCAGCCGTATTGACGTGACCGTCTCGGCCATCGGCGATGCCTCGAGCCTGCAGGGCGGCGTCCTGATCGCCACCCCGCTTTTCGACAGCAATAGTCGCGCCTGGGCCGTCGCCCAGGGATCTCTGGCGGTTGGCGGTTTCGAAGCCGCGGGCGATGCAGCCGTGATCACGCGCGGTGTGCCGACGTCCGGCCGGATCGCCAATGGGGCGCTTATCGAGAACCCGTTTGAAGGCACCGGAATCGATCCCTGGGCCGCGCTCGCCAATCGCGACACGCTGCGCCTCTCCCTGCGCAATCCGGACATCACCACGGCGCGCCGCATGGCCGACGCCATCAATGCCTATGTCGGCCCGGGCGCCGCTCGCGCGTCGGATCCGAGCACGGTGACCCTGCAGCGCACGGCCCAGTTTGACGGCGACATGATCGACCTGCTGGCGGAAGTCGAGCAGCTGCGCGTCGAGGCCGACATCCCGGCCCGCGTCATCATTGACGAGAATACCGGCACCATCGTGATGGGCGAGAATGTCCGCGTCTCCACCGTCGCCATTGCCCAGAGCAATCTGACCATCACCGTCACCGAGAGCCCCATCGCCAGCCAACCGGCGCCCTTCTCGCAGGGCGAGACCGTGGTCCTGCCGCGCACGGATGTCTCGGTTTCAGAGGACAATATGCAGCTTGGGGTGCTCGACGGGAGCGTCTCGCTGAGCCAGCTGGTCGACGGCCTCAATGCGATGGGCGTCAGCCCGCGTGACATGATCACCATCCTGCAGGCGATCAAGGCTGCTGGCGCCCTGCAGGCCGAGATCGAGGTCCTGTAAGATGGATAATCTGCTCGAACTCCAGCTCGCCAATGCGGCCGGCGCCGGTCGCGCCCAGGGCACACCGAATATCGGTGGCGCCCGCAACGAGGCCGAGGCCCGTGCAACGGCCGAGGAATTTGAAAGCTTTTTTCTCTCGCAGATGATCGAGCAGATGTTCTCGCAAGTCGGTGAGGAAAACCCATTTGGCGGCGGACCGGGCGAACGCGCCTTCACCGGACTGCTGCACGAGGAATACGCCAATGTCATGGCTCAGGCCGGTGGCCTCGGCCTCGCTGACCGCCTGACATCTGAAATCCTGCGCTATCAGGAAACCGGGGAGATCTAGACAATGACCGAACTCGCTGCCGGCAATCCGGCTGAACGCGCCGAGGGCCTGCTCAAGCTGACCCGCCGGCTCACCGACCTCATCAATGAGGAAACCCGCCTCTTCCAGGACCGTCGCCCCCAGGACGCGCTCAGCCTGCAGGACGAAAAGTCCGAGCTGGCGAATATCTATCGCGCCGAAGTGGCCCGCGCCGGCAAGGAGCCGAGCCGGTTTGCCGGTGCTCCGGCCCCGATCAAGGCTGCCCTGCGGGAGGCAACCACCAATTTCCATGAATCCCTGGCTGAAAATGGTCGCATTGTCGGAGCGCTGAAGACCGTCACCGAGGGGGTGGTCAAGGCGATCGCCGACGAGGCCTCCCGGCAGCGGTCCACGGCGGGCGGCTATGGCCCCGGCGCGGCGCAACAAGCCGGCCGCGGCGGCAATTTCGCAATCGCGGTCAACCGCACCGCCTGACCAGCCGGCGTTCATAGCGCATTTACGAGGCGGCTTCCGGCTGGCATTCCAGCGCCATGGGAGCCGCCTCATGCCGATCAATCCACCCGACACGCCTGATGATGAGATCCCGGTCCTGACCGCCTATCGCGCCTGGGCCGCCATCTATGACGAGAATGAGAACCGTACGCGTGACCTTGACGCGACTTGCCTCGCCTCTGCCGGCCTGCCCCTGGCCGGCGCAAAAATCGTCGAGTTCGGAGCCGGAACCGGCAAGAATACGGCCCACCTGGCGCGGCATGCTGCCAGCGTGGTGGCGATCGACATCTCACCGGAAATGCTGGCGAAAGCCCAGGCGCGCAGGCTGGGCGGTCATGTCACCTTCCTCGAACACGACATATGCCAGGACTGGCCGCTGGCCGCGGAGACCGCGGACATCGTGATTGGCAATCTGGTGCTCGAACATGTCCGCGACCTGTTGCCTGTCATGGTCCAGGCCGCTCGGGTCTTGCGCCCGGGCGGACGCCTTTACCTGTCGGAGATTCACCCGTTCCGGCAGTCAGGCGGCAGCCAGGCCCGCTTCGAACAGGGTGATGGCAGGACCGTCCGCGTGGAGGCCTATTATCATGGCGTTGCAGATTATCTGGCCGCAGCCGAAGCGGCAGGGTTTTCGCTGCTCACGCTCGAAGAGCCGATCGGGGACGGGACCAAGATCAGCGCCGAGACACCGCCACGCCTTCTGGTCCTGAATCTGGTGAAACGCGTCTAGAGGAAGAGCCCGGCCTGTCCGCTCGGCCCTGAACTCAATCGCGCCAGGCCGGCCTGATAATTGGCCAGCTGGGAATTGTAATAGGCCGGAACCGTGCCGCCCTTCTTGCCCGCCTGCGGACCCTTCAGCAATTCCTTCAGGGCCGGGTCCAGGGTCAGGTCCCGATAGGCGCGCTGGACCTTCGACAGGGCATCCTGAAGGGCCTCCATCGCCGTCTCGGCCGAGTCCAACTCCTTCAGGGACATGGTCTGCGGCAGGTCGAGCGCGAACAGGGGTGGCCCATCCGTTGTCTTGTCATCCTTGTCGAGCAGAGAGCCGTTATTGACGATGGCCCCCGGCGCGATGCCCAGGGATTTGAGGAGGTCGCGCCCCTCGCCGCCGGCAAAGAGCTCGATCGTCGAGCCCTCGGCCGCCTTGATACGCAGCATGTCACCCTCGCTGGAGCGGCGCACATCGGCGCTCCCGTCGAGGACCAGCTTGGCGTTGATCTTGAAGGTCAGCGACCGCATCGTATCGTCGGCATCGATCGAGACCTTCTTGCGACGGCCGCCATCGACAGAGAGATAGAAATAGTCGCCATCGCGCGCCGAACTGCGGTCGGTCACGACACGACTGTCGGAATAGGTCAGCGTGCCGGTCGGCAGACCCAGCGCGTCGAGAACGCTGTCATCGGTTGTCGACAGGGCGATACCCTTGGCATCAGCCAGACCACCGCGACCGGAGACCTGGGTCGACCAGTCCAGCGCGCCCGTCGTGGCGTCGAGCTGCGCCGCAAAGGCGTCGCGCTCCCCGATCAGGGCAT
Organism: Maricaulis maris; assembly: GCF_049116555.1. Taxonomy (GTDB): domain Bacteria; phylum Pseudomonadota; class Alphaproteobacteria; order Caulobacterales; family Maricaulaceae; genus Maricaulis; species Maricaulis maris_C. The sequence goes on from NZ_JAGDYT010000006.1 coordinate 153,122, forward strand.
CGCCATTGATCCCGCCCAGCGTCTTGCCGGCAATATAGAGCTTGCCATTGTCGACCTGGATACCGGCAGCGCCGTCATCCTTGTCCGACCCGACAAAAGTCAGGAAATCCGTGGTCGGCGTGCCGCCATCGCTCAGCTTCATCACGAAGGCGTCGCGGACACCGCCCGCATGGGCGCTGACCGGGGCGGTCGGAGCGAAGCCGTCGCCCGCAGCGCCGGTGACATAGATGCCGCTCGCATCGATGGCCAGACCGCCGATGCGGCCATCATCGAGACTACCGAAATCCTGTTCCCAGATGGCAGCGGATGTGTCGTCCGAGACGTCAAACTTGCGCAGGACGGCCCGGCCATCCTCCTCGCTGGCGACAACCAGATTGCCGTCCTCGGCGATGGCGATCGCGGCGACATTCTCGTCTCCCGTCGAACCGACCCGCCGGGTCCACAAAGTGGAACCGCTGGCATCGATCGCCCGGATATAGCCATCGGTATTGCCGCCCTCATGGGCATCGTCACCAAAGGCGCCGGCGGATTTGCCCGCAACATAGACCGTGCCGTCATCGCCGATAGCGACCGTGCCGGCCTGGTCATCCTTGGTGCTGCCAAACCGCTGGGTCCATTGCTCGACCCCGCTGGCCGAGAATTTCACGACCACAGTGTCGGAGCCGCCGATATCCGTGCTGTCGCCCAGACCGCCCTCAACCTTGCCGGCGACAACGACATTGCCGTCCGCATCGGTTGCGATCGACAGGCCTTCGGCGGTCTCGGCTGCGCCAAGAACACGACTCCAGACGCGATTGCCGGTGGAGTCATACTTCGCCAGCACCAGGTCCTGCTCACCCTTGAGCACCTGACCGTCCGTCGAGGCCCCAGTGTGGCCGACGACAAAAATGCCGCCATCGCTGGAGGCGGTCGTCGCGTGGATCTCGAGCGGATTGTCTTCCTGCTTGATCCGGGTCTCGCCCTCCTCACCCCCGACGACGGCCACTTCGGTCTCGTTCGGGTCGGCACTGAAGCGCGTCGTATAGCCAGTCTGCGGATCGCCGCTGGCCAGGTCGGTCAGTTTCACCACCTGCCCGCCGGCACTGTCATTGATCCCCGACACGCCGGCAAAATAGAGCGCCGGTTCCGCGGCGCTGGCCGAGAAGGATATGGTTTCGGTCGACACGCCCTGGATCAGGAAGCCGTAATTGTCACCCGGCACGACGCCGACATCGTTTTCCTCGCCGATCTTGGTGCGCTCGAAGCGCGAGATCACGCCCGCGGCTTCCAGCTGCGTGTTGATGTGATCGGAGATGTTGTCGAGATTGCGGGTCGTCGCGCCCATATCGGCGAGATTGATATCGATGGTCTGGGTGATACCGCTCTTCTTGACCGAGACCGAGAACTGCACATCGCCGGTCAGGCTGGCGACTTCGGCGTCGAAATCGCCCTTGTGGATCGTATCGGTCTTGTACTGGGAGGTGCCGCGCGCGATGGCGACCTCACTCTCGATCTTGGTGAGTTCTTCGCCCTTCAACAGGGTCAGTTCTTCCAGGTCCAGATCGTCAAAAAATCCGTCGAACTGGGCCAAGCCTGACTGGAAGCTCTTGTCGAGGAAAGAGCGGCGCGTGTCGGCCGTGGACTTGTCCATGGCCTCTTCCGCCAGTGAGGCAAGACGCTTCAGCCCTTGGTGGAGCGAGAAGAGTTGCTTGTGGTCGCTCGGCGCATCGAGGCCGGAAAACTCGCGATCCGGATCATTGAAGAAGATGCCGTTGGCGAGGACCTTGCGGCTCATCTCTTCCAGCGTCATCAGGTTCGGAGACCCGATCTCCCAGGGCGCCGGGGCCTTGGGGGCCTGGGAGCGTGCGGACGCACCCGACGACAGGGCCGTCGAGGAGGCCAGCGAGGCGCTGATACGTGAATTGTACCACCCCGTCAGAAGCCCTGCATTGAGTCCGATCACGCTCACGGCGAGAATCCTTTTTCCTGAGTGCCGACAGTGCGCCCGAAACACGAAGAAAGTGTTGCGAAACAAGGTAAATGCGATCGAGACAAGTGGAGGGATCGCCAAGCATGACAGGGCAATCCGACTGCCCTGCTCACAGCGCCGAAAATCTGTTAGCCTGTTCGCGCTTCGACAGGCCTAACCCACCGTTAACCTTGGCGGCGCAGCGTCGGTCACTGGATACGAATCGCGAGGCCCAGCATGTCGGACAAGACAGCGCCCGAAACGCCTTTCGAGGAAATGATGAACCAACGCTCCTTCCTCGATCCGCGCATGCCGCTCGACGGCAAAACCATTCTCGTCACCGGCGGGACGGGTTCGTTCGGCCGCAAGCTGACCGAGACCATCTGCGCCGAATACAAGCCGAAAAAGCTGATCATCTTCTCCCGTGACGAGCTCAAACAGTATGAAATGGCTCAGGATTTTTCGCCCAGCGACTATCCCTTCCTGCGCTATTTCATCGGTGATGTTCGTGATGAGTCGCGGCTCGACCAGGCCATGCGTGATGTCGACATCGTCATCCACGCGGCTGCGCTGAAACATGTGCCGATCGCCGAATACAATCCCTTCGAATGCATCAAGACGAATGTGATGGGCGCCGAGAATGTGGTTCGGGCCGCGATCAAGCGCGGCGTCAAGCATGTCTGCGCCCTGTCGACCGACAAGGCCGCCAACCCGATCAACCTCTATGGCGCCTCGAAACTGGCTGCGGATAAAATATTCACCGCTGCCCAGCATATGGGCGGTGAAGGGGGGCCGGTCTTCTCGGTCGTGCGCTACGGCAATGTTGTCGGCTCGCGCGGCTCGGTCATTCCCTATTTCCGACGCCTGATTGACAGCGGCGCCCAGGAGCTGCCGATCACGGACCCGCGCATGACGCGGTTCTGGATCACGCTCGACCAGGGCGTGAATTTCGTGCTGTCCAGCCTGTCCATGGCCCGCGGTGGCGAGATCTTCGTGCCGAAAATTCCGTCGATGAGCACGGCCGACCTCGCCCGCACCATGGCGCCGCATCTGCCGCACAAGGTGATCGGAATCCGTCCGGGCGAGAAGTTGCACGAGATCATGATCCCGGAAGATGATGCCCGCACCACGATCGAGCTGGATGACCGATTCGCCATCCTGCCGGCGCACGGGGCCAAGGTCACGGCGCGCTATATGGCGTCCGGCGGACACCTCGTTCCCGACGGGTTCAACTACGCGTCCAACACCAATCCCGAACAGCTGACAGGTGCGGCGCTGCGCGAATTGATCGGGATGGCAGCCGCCGCCTAGCTGCCCACAACGTCCGACAACACAGAGACAACCCGCGCCGGGTCCTCATCGGCCATGCCGACAAAGAGCGGCAGGGAGAGCGTGCGCGCATAATAACGCCGCGCGCCCGGCACATCCGCCTCACCATAGCGCGCGATGTAAAAGGGCTGGTCGCAAACCGGGATATAGTGGACCTGGCTGCCCACGCCCTTCGCGACCAGCTCGGTCATAACCTCGGCCCGGCTTTTCCCGCTCCCCTGAAAATCGATCCGAACCGGATAGAGATGAAGACAGGGATCACAGTCAGGAGTTCTTGCCAGCCCCTCAAGCCCGGGATGATTGCCCGCCAGCGCCGCGTCATAGGCAGCAGCCAGTGCCTGACGACGGGCGGCAAAGGCGTCGAGACGCTTCAATTGGGACAAGGCCAGCGCCGCCTGGATATCACTGAGACGATAATTCCATCCGAGCGCCTGCATTTCATGCCACCAGGGCTCACCCGCCTGACGCTGATGCCGACCGGCATCGCGCTCGATACCGTGACTGCGCAGGCTCTTCATGCGCCGCGCGAGCTCGGCATCATTGGTGGTGACCATGCCACCCTCGCCGGCCGCGATCGTCTTGACCGGATGGAAGGAGAAAGTCGCTGCACGCGAAAACCGGCAATTCCCGACCGGCTCGCCCTGCCATTTCGAGCCGACCGCGTGACAGGCATCCTCCACAAGCACAGCCCCGGCCTTCGCGGCCAGATCCGCCATCTTGCTCATGGCTTCGCACTGACCGGCCAGATGGACAGGCAGAACCGCCCGAGCCGCATCACCGGCTTTTGCAAGCGCTTCGGCGAGTGTCGCCGGCGTCATCAGGCCGGTGTCGGGATCGACATCGGCAAAGACGACCTCGGCGCCACAATACAGCGCCGCATTGGCTGTCGCCATGAAGGTGATCGCGGGCACGATACAGACATCACCCGGACCGATGCCCTCAGCCGCGAGTGCGAGATGCAGGGCCGTGGTCCCGTTGGAGCAGGCAACCGCATGCTCGGCGCCGGCCATGGCGGCGAAGGCGACTTCAAGCGCGTCGATTGACGGGCCCGTGGTCAGCCAGTCGCCACGCAGAACGGCGGTGACCGCCTCGATATCGCTGTCGTCGATTGATTGGCGCCCATAAGGCAAGAAGGCGTCAGCCATCGGCAATACTCCCAGCCGCGGTGCCCGGCGGCACGACATTCATGCGCAATGATGCCGGAAATCATGGATTGAGTCGCCCAAACGGAAACGGCCCCCGGAAACCGGGAGCCGCGCCGTGGTGGTGGAGGTGGTGGAACGGGTTAGCCGCCGAACAGGTTGAGGATGATCTGCGGCTGGCCATTGGCGATCGACAGCGCCTGGACACCCAGTTGCTGTTTGACCTGCAACGATTGGAGTTTCGCACTTTCTACCGCGAGATCGGCGTCAACGAGGTCGCCGACACCCTTGGTCAGCGAGTCCATCAATTTTCCGACGAAGCTGGAATGCGCTTCCAGCTTCTTTGTATCCGAGCCGAGATTGGCCAGCGCCTGATTGACATTCTCGAGCGACGTCTTGATCGCGGCAACAGCGTTGGTTGCCAGCGTCACAGAACCAAGGCTGGCGGTGGCGGCAATGGTGACGATCGCGCCGCCAATGGTCATGTCCTGCGCCTTCAGCGTGACCGAGCGGGCCGCGTCGGCGTCCGCAAGGAACTCGATACCGCTGGAGATGGAACCGTCGAGAATGTTGGCACCGTCGAACTCGGCGTTCTGGAGGATGCCGCTGATCTGGTCGAGCAGCGCCTTGAAGTCCGCATCATAGGCCTGGCGCGAGAAGGTATCGAGAGACGGGTCCATGGCGGCGGTGGCTTTTTCGCGCATCTGGACCAGAAGGTCGGAGATCGACTCGCCGGCCGCGAGCGCGACATCACCGATTGTCGACGCCCGATCGAGACCGCTCTGGACCGCTTCCAATGCGCGGATATCGGCTCGCATGCCCTGAGCAACGGCGTAGATGGCCGCATTGTCCTTCGCGCCGCTGATCTTCAGGCCGGTATTGATACGGTTCTGAACGCCCAACATGTCGTCATTGGTCTTGTTCAGGTTCTGAAGAGCGATCATGGCTCCGGTGTTGGTATGGACGCTCATCGTCATGCGACATTCTCCCGCGTTTCATAAAACCGCCATTCAGCGGCTGTTCGAAACGGGATGCGCAAAAGGCGTGCCGTTTTGGGACGCTCAATAAAAACGTTTTAAGTCAAATGCTTGATATATGAATTCAGAGATTGGCTTGCGCCGTCTGACCACGCATTGCCGGGACACATGTGCCCGGGGGGTCAAAATTTGCCGGGTCATCACCCCGGTGGGACCTGGACGTCAGGCCCGTCGATCGAGCAGGCCGCCCGTGCGCGTACGCAGGAATTCCATAAGGTCGGCATGCTTCTCCGGCGGCCAGCGCCGGACCGTCTCGCCCGTATCCTGATCGACCATCAGATAGATATAGTCGCCGGACGCATTGTCCTGGAGGATTTTCAGACGGGAGTTGGCAAGCGTGTCCGCGGCAAGGCGCTCGATATCAGCGGCATTGTCTTCCGGACGATTACCGGTCTGCGCGCTGCGATCGCTGTCCTGAACAGGCTCGACCCGCCGCACGGCATCGCGTGGGCGGTCAGTTGATATGTCTCTGTTCTCGTTGATGGGTGTGACGGGAACAGATCTAGGATTGAACCCCGTTTCTGCCATTTTCCTATTCGCTGACGCGGAGGCATCAGCGCCTCACTAAATCTTCGCGTCAACCGCGGAGGCGGGTAGCGGAGCGAGGCTCCGCTACCCAATCCGTGATTAACGGAAGTAACCCAGGATCGTGCTGGGTGCCGAGTTGGCGATCGACAGTGCCTGAACGCCAAGCTGTTGCTTGACCTGCAGGGACTGAAGCCGAGCACTCTCTTTGGCCAGGTCCGCATCGACCAGGTTGCCGATACCCTTTTCCAGGGCGTCAGACAGCTTGCCGACAAAACCCTTGTGGATCTCGAGCGAGCTGGACGCGGTGCCGAGCTTTGCCAGAGAAGCGTTCAGGTTGTCGAGCGAGGTTTCGATCGTGGTGACGAGCGTGGAAGCATCGCCAGCAGACGCGAAGGATGCGGTCGCAGCCACGGTCACCGAACCACCGCCCAGAGAGAAGTTCTGGTCGGAGATGGTGATGGTGTTGGAACCGTCAGCATTGGCCAGGGCCGAGATCGACGTCACGGAACCGTTGATCAGGTTCGTGCCATTGAATTCAGCATTGTCGACGATCGTCGTGATCTGATCGCGAAGTGCCTTGAAGTCTTCGTTCAGCGCCGTGCGCGACGCGGTGTCGAGCGACGAGTCAGAAGCGGCCAGGGCCTTTTCCTTCATCTCGATCAGGATATCGCCGATGGCCTCACCAGCGGCCAGGGCCACGTCGGTGGTCGAAGCAGCGAGATCAAGCGAGTTGCCGACAGCGGCATAACCGTTGACGTCGGAACGCATCTTCTGAGCGATCGCGTACACGCCGCCATTGTCCTTGGCGGACGCCACAGCCAGACCCGTGTTGATGCGGCTCTGGACTTGCTCCATGTCGCGATTGGTCTGGTTGAGGTTCTGCAGCGCAACCATGGCGCCAGCATTCGTGTTGATTGTAGCCATTTCTTGGCCCTTTCCATTCTGGTTTTACGCGGACGTTCTGCCCGTCGGGTCTTCTGACCCTGTTGTGGAAAGAGCAAAGCTGGTGCCAGTTGGCTGTTGACCTCGAAGGTTAACTCGGGGTCGCGTGATTCGGTGGGCTGTTTTTGCCGAGTCAAACTTTCCCCGGTAACCATTTGCCCGGCAAAAATTGCCTATCAAAGGGCGCAAATGGCTAGGTAAAATCTGCCGATCGGCAAGATTTTATGATTAATATCAGGTTAATAGTCGAATTTGGACATGGGTATACGCCAGCGCTGGTGAACCTGAAAAAAATGACCGGGATCGCCACGAAGGCGATCCCGGCCGGACGAACTTAGCCGAAGAACGACAGGATGGTCTGCGGCGCCTGGTTGGCAATTGAGAGCGCCTGGACACCCAGCTGCTGCTTGACTTGCAGCGACTGGAGTCGGGCGCTTTCCTTGGCCAGGTCGGCGTCGACCAGATTGCCGATCCCCTGCTCCAGCGTATCGGTGAGCCGCGAAACGAAGTTGTTGTGAATTTCCAACGACTTCGAAGCGGTACCCAATTTGGCCAGAGAGGTATTCAGGTTGTCGAGAGACGTCTCGATCGTGGTGACAAGCGTAGATGCGTCACCTGCCGAAGCGAAGGAAGCCGTGGCCGCCACCGTCACGGTACCACCTGCCAGAGTGAAGTTCTGGTCAGAAATGGTGATCGTGTTGGAACCGTCCGAATTGGCCAGTGCGGAAATCGAGGTCACCGAACCATTGATCAGGTTGGTGCCGTTGAACTCCGCATTGGAGGTAATCGTTGCAATCTGATCCCGCAGGGCCTTGAAGTCTTCATTCAGGGCCGTTCGGGAGGCTGCATCGAGCGATGCATCAGATGCCGCGAGCGCCTTTTCCTTCATTTCGACGAGAATATCGGAGATCGCCTCACCGGCAGCCAGGGCTACGTCGGTGACCGATGTTGCGAGGTCCAGACTTTGTGAGACCGCACCATAGCCGGCGACCTGAGAGCGCATGCGCTGGGCAATAGCGTAAACACCGCCATTGTCCTTGGCACTGGCCACTTCCAGACCGGTGTTGATACGATTCTGAACCTCATTCATCGACATGTTCGTCTTGTTCAGATTCTGCAGGGCGATCATCGCCCCAGCGTTGGTGTTGACAGAAAGTGCCATTTTTTTGCTCTCCATTCTGGATGCGTTTAAGGCCGAATTTTTCAGCCGCGAGCCTTTTGCTCACAGCAGGCATCGCAAACGGCATGCCGCGGAACGGACGCGAAAAAACCAATCAAATCTGAGTATTAGGATATTAAAAAAGGCACCCTCCGAAGAAGGTGCCTGTTCCTGCCCGCCCGATATTGCCGCCTCGGCAATTGTTACCCGGCGGCCTGGCTCGCGCTGGCATTGGCCTGCGGCATCAGCCCCTGCATGACAGTCCGGTTGATGTCGACCAGATCATCGAGCGCCTCGGGATTGCGCATGGCGTGACTGCCGTGCTTGGAGACGAAGATGGACAGCGAGATGATGGCGGCTCGCAAGGCCTCGGGAAGCTTGTTGTCCTGGCTGGCGCAATCCAGCGCCAGATTGCTCCAGACGCGACGATTCCAGTCAATCGCTTCGGCCCGGTCGCGGACTGCTTCCATGGGCAGGGTCTTGGCATTCATCAAGGAACGCGTCACCTGGGCAAAGAGCCGGTATTCGGTGGCTCGCGGATCTTCGGCCCGCGCCGCGGTATTTTGATAGGCTTGAAACGACATCAGCTCAGCCTCTCGGCTTCATAGGTCATGAGTTTGCGGCACCCCAGCAGCGCCTTGTAGTGCTCACCCGCCATGACATCGCGGCTGACATTCACACAAAGCGCGAGGATCTGCGGATCCGAGACAACACCCATGAACTCATTCATCCGGAGGACGAATTCGTCGTAGAGCTTGTCGTCATTCTTGTCGGACAGATACATCATCATGATCGGAAAATAGATCCGCTTGACGGGTGTATCGACGTCCTCGGCCTGCAGGATGTCCTTCTCGCGAAGCACCGAAGCCTTGTTCTGCAGCACAAGATTGGCCCGCCGGTCACCGTTTTCGATAACGGCTCCGTTCAGAACAAACCTCTCGCCGGGTTTGAGCGAGATTTTGAGCGGCATGAGGTCCCTCCGGTCCACAACGAGTGCGATCAGTGATTTTCGCAGCGTGCAGGTTGGCAATATGGGGTGAAGAAAAGGTTTCCACGGCAGCCGCATGCCGTCATTCGTTATTAGCGAGTTCTTAAAGCGAATCTCCTGCCTTGGCCGACAGAATCGAGGCAGGATTGATGACCATGCAGGAAGCCAGCGCGCTCGACCTTGATGCGGAAATATCCGCCCAGGCCGAAATCGAGAAGAATGAAACCCGCGATGCGGTACCGCTCGGTGCCCAGGCGGTCCGCGTGGACTCGCACCTGGAAGGCATGCCTGCCGAACGTCGGCGTACCTTCCAGAAAGTCGTCGCCCTCGCCAAACGGGCAATGAAGACGTCAGCCGAAGGCGACAATGTCGCTGCGGCCCGTCTCGCCCACAAGGCCTGGCTGCTCGCCCCCGACATCGCGCTGACCAATCATGTGCTCGGGCTCATGCTGTACAATCTGGGCCGATTGTCGCGCGCGCTCGACTTTTTCGAAGCCGCCTGGAAAATCGATCCGAAGGACGCCGAGATCTACCAGAAGCTCGGCCTCGTCGCCTGGAAGCTCGACATGCTGGAGGCGGCGGAGAAATTCTACCGTCTGCAATACAAGCTAGCCCCGACCGCCGTCGATGCCGCGATCAATCTCGGCGGCGTATTGCGCGATGCGGGCAAGTTCGAGGAAGCGATCGAGATCCTGCGCACGGCGATCTATGCGCATCAGGACAATTTCGAACTGTGGAATTCGATGGGCACCGTCATCAATGACAGTGGTGACCCCGTGCAGGCGCGCACATTCTATGAAGAAGCGCTTCGCCTGCGGCCGAATTACGGGCGCGCTCACAACAATATGGCCAATATCCACGAATTGCTGGGCGAACCCGAGCTTGCCATTCCGCATTTCGACGCCGCCCTCTTGGACCCTGCCGACCCCATGGAGGAGGCCACCATGCAGCATGGCCGCTCCATGGTCCTGCTGGCCGCCGGCCGGATCGAGGAAGGCTGGGCCGCCAATGAGAGCCGGCTCAACCCGAACCGGGCCCAGGCCACGCTTTTCACCCTCAAAACCCCGATGTGGGATGGCACCCATGCCGAGCAAATGCGCGGCAAGACCCTGCTGCTCGTTGGCGAGCAGGGACTCGGCGACGAAATCCTTTTCATGAATACCGTCAAGGATCTGCTCGAGGCCGTCGGGCCGGACGGGGAGCTGCGTATCGCCTGCGAATACCGCCTCATGCCCCTGGTTCAGAGGTCCTTTCCCGACGCGGTTGTCGGCCATCACATGTCGGCCAGTGTCGAGGGCCGCGATGTGCGCGTCGTACCGCCCATGCTGGAGAATGGCGCAGATTTCTGGACGCCCATGGCCACGCCGCTTCGCTCATTCCGAAATCGCGTTGAGGATTTCCCGGCCGAGAAGGGCTTCCTGACCCCGGACGCCGAGGTACAGGCCACCTTCCGCGAGCAGATCGACGGGTTCGGCACGGGGCTGAAGGTCGGCGTTTTGTGGAAATCCCTGAACATGAATGCCCGCCGCTCCCGCTTTTTCTCGGCTTTCGACGCCTGGGAGACTGTGCTGAAAACGCCGGGCGTGGACTTCATCAACCTGCAATATGGCAAGGTCGAGGATGAACTCGCCCTCGCCAAGGAGCGTTTTGGCGTCACCCTGCACCAGCCCACCGATATCGATCTGAAAATGGATCTCGACAAGGTTGCCGCCTATGCCTCGGCCTGTGACCTTGTAATCGGACCCATGAATGCGACCTCCAACCTGGCTGCCGCCTGTGGTGGCACGGTCTGGTTCATCCACGCCCGCTCCTCGACCTGGACGCTACTCGGATCGGATCGCCAGCACTGGTATCCCCAAACCCGCTCTTTCTTCGGCTCCGGCTTCCAGGACTGGGACAATACGATGTCACGCGTGGCCACGGATCTGGCCGAGCTGGCCAGCAAACCGGGCTGACCCGCATGTCGGTGCGGCTCGCCCTTCGCGCCGATGGCTCGGACAGGATCGGGCTGGGGCATGTCATGCGATGCGGGGCCCTGGCCAATGCCTTGGTCGCGGCAGGCGCGACGCCCGTCTGGCTGACCACGACCCCGCAACACCTGCCCGCCGATCTCGCCCCGGCCATCAAGATTGTCACGCTGGACAGCGATGACGATCTTGTCGACCAGCTGGGGTCAGAGCAGGTCCACCACCTCGTGGCGGACTGGAAGTTCACCGAGGCTGAACGGGTTGCCGCGCTTCGCAGGCAAGGGTTCCACGTCACCCTGATCGGCAATTTCCTGCATGGCGCCATCCCGGACCTTCATATCCGCCAGGGCTTCCTGCCCGGCCTGTCCCCCTCCGGGTCGCGCGCGCTCAGCGGACCCAAATACCTGTTGCTATCAGATAGCTACGCCAATCTCCCAGCCCGCAAGGTGCGGGCAGCGGCGCGGCATGTCCTGCTGTCACTGGGCGGGACACACACACCGCTCCTCGCCCGAATTCGCGCCATTCTGGCGCGGGCATTTCCCGCGATCGACTGCGAGTGGCGCGGCCCGGCTACCGATGGCCCCGTACCGCCCCTGAGTCAGGCCCTGCAAGCTGCCGATATCGGCATTCTCGCCGGCGGCACCAGCCTGCATGAAGCTGCCGCGACCGGCCTGCCGACCCTGTGCGTGCCGATCGCTGCCAATCAGCTGGACCGGGCGGAGCAATTCGAAAGCGTTGGACTGGGCCTTTCGCTCAATCCGGAGGATCCGGGTTTCGACCGCCAGTTCGAGACCGAATTGACCGCCCTGATCACGGATGTCGAACGCCGCCAGGCCATGGCCCGGACCGGCCAGGCCCTGGTCGATGGCGATGGTGCAGGCCGGGTCGCCCGGCACCTGATCGGGCTGGCCGCGACGGGTTCCGTGGAATCGCAGTAAATCCTTAAGTCTCAACAGGTCCATTGGTCGGCAAGCGCCACGGTGATTCGCCCCGAGCGGATTGAGAAAGACAGGGCAGGCACATGACAGGTGACAGCCGGAGCAAAACCGGGCCGACATCCGGCGGCCACCAGGTCTGGCCGAATTTCCTGGTCATCGGCGCGCCGAAATCCGGCACCACGTCGCTCTATCACTATCTCAGCCAGCACAACGACGTCTTCCTGTCGAAGGTCCGCAAGGAAGGCCGCTTCTTTTCCGGCGTCGGCGACGGCTCGGTCTACTGGCCGGAATTCTACCATTTCGACACGGCGCCGAATGTCAGCGACTATCAGGCCCTGTTTGTGGATTATGCCGGGCAAGCGCGCATTGGCGACGTCTCGCCGGACTATTACGCCTACGCCCCGATCGCGGCGCCGCGCGTGATGACCTATTGCGGGCCGGAGACACGGATCATCGCCATCCTTCGCAATCCGGTGGATCGGACCTATTCCCACTACCTCCAGAATGTGCGCCGCGATGCGGAATTCTACTCGTTCGAGAAAGCGCTCGCCGACGAGCCGCGCCGGATTGCCGCCAATTGGGGCTTTCAGTGGCTCTACGCCGATACCGGCCGCTATGCCGACCGCCTGCGGGAGTATCGCGACCGTTTCGGCAAGATGCTCATCCTGCTGCAGGACGAGCTCGATCAGGACGGGCCGGGAACGGTCAGACGAATTTTCGACTTTCTGGAGATCGACAGCGATGTGCCGGTCACGGTGGAGAAACGCTATAATACGGGCGGAATTCCACGCTCGAAAATGAGCATTCTCGAAGGCGCCCATGATGATCGGGATGGCGCCAGCTTCGAGACATTGCATGCCGAACTGATCGCTCCGGTCAGTGGCGTCGCTGGCGCCACCAGCGCCGACGGCGTCTACCCCCCGATCCAGGACACCAAGGTTTCGATCCCGCCAATGGCCGAAGCAATGCGCGCCCGCCTGCAGGCGCAATTCGAGCCCGAGATTGCAGCCCTGGAACACCTGCTTGGTCGCTCGCTCGACCAATGGCGGTCGACATGAGCCTGTCGGACCTGACCAAAGGTGTCCTCGTCACCGGCGTTGGCGCACCGCCCGGCCTGGGCACATTGCGGTCCCTGCGCCTCGCCGACCCGTCCCTGCGCCTGGTCGCCGCTGACACCAATGCGCTGGCCGGCGGGCTTTTCGAGCCCGGAACCGAACACACCATCCTGCCCTCGGCCGCAGACCCGGCGACCTACCGGGCGGCGGTGAAGGCCTTCTGCGAACGCGAGGGGCTCGACATCATCATCGCCGGATCGGAAGCCGAGATCGCGGCCCTCGCCCCGGTTGCCCGCGCCTGGAGCGCAGCCGGCCTGCGCGTCCCGGTCGCCGAGCCGGAGGTGATCGCCTTCGGGATCGACAAGGGCTTGCTGCTGGATCGGGTTAGCCGGGTCGGCCTGCCCCATCCACACACGCTGCAACCCGCCTGCGACGCGGACCTCGAGGGCTGGGACGGTGGCTTCCCCTGCGTGCTCAAACCGCGCAGCTCACGCGGCGCGCGCGGTGTGAGCTACCCCGCCGACCCTGCAGAACTGCACGCCGTGTGGGCCGAGACGTCGGCCGAACATGGCCCTTGTGTCGTCCAGCAACTCATCCCCGGCGGGGCGGAAACCGTCTATACGATCGGCTCGCTCTGGAACCAGGGCGACCTGGTCGTGTCGACCCTGCACCGAAAGCTGCAAACCAACCCGCCTTCCGGCGGTGTCGCCATCGCCGGCGAGACGGTTGATGATCCCGGCCTGATGGCCGCCGGTCTTGCCGTGCTCCAGGCTTCCGGCCCCTGGCATGGCCTCGCGGCTGTCGAGCTGAAACGCCCGACCAGGGACGCCCTGCCCTATTTGCTGGAGATCAATCCGCGCATGTGGGGCTTTGGCTATCTGATGACGCTGGCAGGCCTCAATATCCCCGCCCTGCTGATCCGCATGCTGGCCGGACGCGAGCATCTGATCGGCCATATCCCGTCAACCTTTCCGCCCTATGCTCCAACGCGTATGGTTCGAACCTGGCAGGACATCGAAATCCCGCCGACCGAGGAGACATGATCGTGACCCGGACAGTCGCCGTCATTCAGGCCCGCACCGGCTCCAACCGGCTGCCGGGCAAGATCCTGGAAACCCTGCACGACGATGTGTCGCTGCTGGCCTATCAGTGCCGCCATCTGCGGGCCATTGAGGGTGTGGACGAACTGGTCATCGCGACCACGACCAATCCCGATGATGATGCGGTCGTGGCTCTGGCCGAGAGCGAGGGCATCCGTGTCTTCCGCGGCTCGGAAGAGGATGTGCTGTCGCGCTTCCTTCTGGTGGCCGAACACACGCTGGCAAAGACGCTGATCCGAATCACCTCGGACAGCCCGTTCCGCGACCCTGCCGTGATCGCCCGCTGCGTCGCCGAGCATCGGGCCCAGGGCGCCGAATATACCCGCCCCAGCGCCGGTCACCTGCCCAAGGGCCTGCGCGCCGAGGTCGTGGAGACCGCCGTCCTGCGTCAGCTCGACAGCGCCGCAGAGACGACCCCGCGCGATCGCGAGCATGTCACCGTCTTCATTCGGGATCATCTCGACCGCTTCCGCTGTCACACGGTGGATTTTCCGGAGGCCCTGCATCGGCCGGAGTTTGATGTTTCGGTCGACACACAGGACGATCTCGCCCTGGTGCGGGTGCTCTATGCCAGCCTTGCGGAACGCGACTGGCCGGTCGACACGGCGCATTTGTGCCGCCTGCTCGACGAGACGCATGTGCTCAAATCCATCCTCACAGACCTGGCCTCCTGACCCATGACCCACATTGATGTGATCGCCGAAATCGGCTCCAACCACGGCGGCGATATCGACGTCGCCAAGCGTTATATCGGGGCCTGCGCCAAGGCCGGGGCCGATATCGTCAAATTCCAGACATTGAGCCGCGAGGGCCTCATCGCCCGCTTTGTGAAGGATGCGGACGGACAGGTCGTGGAGAATCCGAAATTCGCCGCATTCGGCAATGCCGGCCTGCCCGATGACTGGCATGCGCCCTTGAAGGCCTGCGCCGAGGAGAATGGGGTGGAATTCATGTCCACGCCCTTCTCGCTGGATGCTGTTGCACTGATGGAAGAGATCGGGGTCAAGCGCTACAAGATTGCCTCCGGCGACCTCACCTTCACACCATTGCTGGAGGCCCTGGGCGCCACCGGCAAGCCGCTCATCCTGTCCACCGGCGCCAGTTATATGGATGAGGTCACCCAGGCCGTGGGCACGCTCAGCCGGACCGGTTGCCCGAATCTGACGGTGCTGCACTGCGCCGCCAGTTATCCGCCCGCCTGGGAGGATCTTAACCTGACCGCGATCACGACGATGCGAAGGACGCTCGGCCTCCCGGTCGGCCTCTCCGATCACTCACCCGGTGCGATGGCACCAATCGCGGCGGCCGCCCTTGGTGCGGTCGTGATCGAGAAACATGTCACCTTCGATCGCACGACGCCCGGACCGGACCATCCCTTCGCCATGGAAATGGACGAACTGGCCGCCATGATCACCGATCTGCGCAATCTGGAAATTGCCCTGGGCGATGGCGAGAAAAGGCCCGCCGCGAGCGAGATCAATCGCCGCCGCAATCTGCGCCGCGGCCGCTATGACGCCGCCACCGGAAAGCCGGACGAAAACGGCACCGACTGGCTGCGCCCACAACACGCTCCGGATGACCGCGCGGAATCCTGAGCCCCGCCTTCAATCCATCGGCGCCCACATCTGGATGGTGTCGTACAGGCCTTCCCAATCGGGATTGGTGCGCTCGATCAGATTGATCTTCCATTGGCGATGCCAGTTTTTCAGGCGCTTTTCGCGTTCGATAGCGAAACCGAAATCCTGGTGAAATTCATACCAGACTAGGCGATTGACCCTGTACATGCGGGTGAAGGCGGCCCCCTTGCCTTCCTTGTGCAGCATGATCCGCATCGCGATATTGCCCGTCACACCGATATGGAGCGTGCCGTTTCGTTGGCTGGCGAGGATGGAGACGCAGGGATGCTGGGCCATACTTGGACTTTAACGCGAGCTTGTTGACCCACCCGTGATTTCGGTCATGCGAACTCACTTTTTCCGCCTCCTCCAAACGTCATCCTGACGAAGGTCAGGACCCAGTTCATAAGACTGAGTACATCCAACTGGGGCGCCATCACGCTCTATGATCTGGGCCCTGACCTTCGTCAGGGTGACGCTTGTTTGGAGCATCGCATGAAGGCTGGAAGTCGACGTGTTAAAACAAAAAAGGGGTGCCCGGAGGCGCCCCTTTTTGTTTCGGCAGACCCGCCCCTATTTGGTGCGGATCGAGTCGATTTTCGATGCAGAGACACCGTCGACGATCGTGCGATTGATCATCGGGTGGTTCTCATCCTGGGGACCGAAATCACTGTCCGGATGATAGGCAATCACCCGCATCTCGCTGTCGAAGGTGCGGAATTTGTGATGCCCCTCATAGGGAATGCGGAACATCACGCCCGGCTCGAGCGGGATGATACCCTCCGGCGTCTCGCATTCACCGCGCCCCGAATAGACCACACCGATCCGGTCGGACGGGTGGGTGTGAGAGGTCTGGTCAATGCCGGGCGGGAAATAGAGCAGGTTGAGGCAGGGATCGCCCATCTTGACCGGCGCGATCAGCAGGCTGTCGGTGCAGCCATCGATATATTTGAGGCGCCCCTGCGGTTCGACCGGTCCGCCGATCGTGAAAAACGCCTGGTGGAACTCGCGGGCCATGACGATCCCGCGGCCACCGGAAACGGTGAGCGCGTTATTGGCCGAGAAATACATCCCCGCCCGGAGCGTGAATTGTCCCGAGGCGGTGACAAGCGTTGCCTCGCCGTCCTGGACAAAGCCGAAATAGGCCGTGTTCACATTGCCCAGTTCAAGCCTTTCGCCATCCCAGGCATGCAGAGTGGTCGGGAAATTGGGATCACAATCCGCAACCTTCCCGGTCAGCCATTCGAAGGCGTAAAAATTCTGGGTCCGCATCATCCCGTCAGCCATGGATCCTGCACCTTTTTCATCATGCAACCACACTCGACGGGATTCGTCTTTACAGTCCCTTAATCGACGCGTGTCGGTGGCGAATACAAAATTAACGGGTTCAGCCCTCTGGAGACATGCGACCAATCGCGCTAGATCGCTGGCATGCGCTTTGAAGGAACAGATCAGTACGTTGCTGATGGTGAACTGAGTGCCGCGGTCAACGCCGCGGTTGCTCTCGAGCGCCCGCTACTCGTCAAGGGCGAGCCGGGCACGGGCAAGACGGAATTGGCCAAGCAGGTCGCCCAGGCGATGGGCATGCCGCTGATAGAATGGCACATCAAGTCGACCACAAAGGCCCGCCAGGGCCTGTATGAGTATGATGCCGTGGCGCGCCTGCGCGACAGTCAGCTCGGCGATGACCGGGTGCACGACATCAACAACTACATCCGCAAGGGCAAGCTGTGGGAGGCCTTCGCCGCCCCCGAGCGGTCCGTCCTGCTGATCGACGAGATCGACAAGGCCGATATCGAATTCCCCAACGACCTCCTGCAGGAGCTCGACCGGATGGAATTCCATGTCTACGAGACCGGCGAGACGATCACCGCCAAGAACCGCCCGGTCATCATCATCACCTCGAACAATGAGAAGGAATTGCCGGACGCCTTCCTGCGCCGCTGCTTCTTCCATTTCATCGCCTTCCCCGACGAATCAACCATGCGCAAGATCGTCGAGGTCCATTATCCGGGCCTGAAGGGACGCCTCCTGTCTGAAGCGCTGACGCTTTTCTACCAGATCCGCGATGTGCCCGGCGTCAAGAAGAAGCCCTCGACCTCGGAACTCCTGGACTGGCTGAAACTTCTCCTCGTCGAGGATATCGACGCTTCGGTCCTGGCTGAACGCGATCCGCGCAAGCTGATCCCGCCGCTGCACGGTGCCCTGCTGAAGAACGAGCAGGACGTGATTCTGTTCGAAAAGCTCGCCTTCATGGCGCGCCGCCCGGGTGGCCCGGGCGAGGGCCCGCGCGGGCCGGGGGCGGCTTAGCCCCGCGATTGCCGCAACGCAGCCTTGCCGTCGCCCAAAAAGCATTTGAAGGTCGCAGGACCGAAAATTGCCCAAAGGGGGACGGCATGCGGCATCATCTTCTTTCAGGCATCGCGGCGATGGCCGTTCTCGCGCCACTGGCACACGCCCAGACCGAGACGAGTGACGCCTATGTCGAGGCCGCCATCGCAACTTATCGCGACGGCGATACAGACGAAGCGTTGCGGCAGGCCGAAGCGGCTGTGGCCGCGGCCCAGTCTCCCGCCGAGGCGTTCAATGCCAGCATTCTCTATGGCGACCTGCGGCTTGCAGTCACCGACCTGCAGGGCGCATACGAGCTGTTCAGCCGGGCAGTCGAAATCGTCGAGACCAATGACGCTGAAAATCTCGAAGCGCTCGATATCGCGCTGACCCGCCAAGCCAACGCCGCGCTCCAGCTAGGCCGGCGCGCAGAATGGCAAGCCATCGGCGACCGCCTGCTGGAACTCAATCGCGCCCAGGACGAATGGCAATGGCGTTTCGAGGACGAAAACGCGGTTACCCACCGTTTCACCAGCTATTATTGCCCGTCAGACTCCGGGCCTTTCGTTCGCCGCGAAATGATCAGCTTCGATGCGCGCGGCACCGACGTCGCCTGCAGTTATGCGGTTCGCAATCAACAAAACCCGACGATCACCATTCATATGTACCACACGCCGGAGTCCTCACAGGAGCAGAGCTTCGAAGCGGCCATGACAAGCATGCGCCGGAACTTCAACACGGCTCGCGACGTTGAAGCCGGCACCACCGAACTGGGCGGCGTTCCGGTTCGCTATACACTGCTCGAGCAGAACGGCACGCAGAGTGGCACCTGGACCAGTTGGATCAATGGCTGGACCCTGAAGTTGCGCATGACCCATTATGGCGAGCTGACCCGTGCCGATTTCGATGCGGCGGCAGAGCTCACCTTCTCCGGAGCATCCGCCATGCAGGCCCACCTGGAAACATGTCGCGCCATCGAGGGCTCAGACACGGCTGAATTCCAGCAGGCCTCGTCCGACATGGGTGCCTCGCTGGAGAACGCGCTGATGATGTCACTACTGGCCGCGCCGGAGACGGACCCGGTCTCCCGAGACTCGCTGTCCTGCTATCTTGGAGCAGCCGAATTCCGACCGCGTGGTGGCGTGCTCAGCGCCATACTCGGCCCGGACGGAACGCCGATCGCCTATCGCGCCTCTCCCACCGGTGATCCGATGATTCGTATCGAGGCCGGAGAGAGCTCCAACCTGCTGGCCATCAGCCGCGGCGAAGACGAGGACAGGGCCGTCGTCTCGCTAACCCTGTCGACGGCCGATGGCCGCGGTTCCTACGGCAGCTTCACGGAATGGCCCAGCCCGCAGCGCTTTGCGGAGACGATAGACCAGCTCCTGCGTGAGAACTGGTCCGTCACCAATTGGGTCCGCTATGCGGACGGGGGTGCGCAAATCACACTGGGGGGCGATGGCCCTGCGGGTGACAGTAATTCCGAACCCGACTAGCATCGACCCTCGCCACGCGCCGGACACAGGAGAGCGCTCAAATGAACAATCGCGGCTAGACCGCGCCTGGCCGGGAGACCGGGGGCGCGTTTCGATCATTTGAAACCCCTCATGCCCGGAGTCTGTTCATGACGGCCTCACACGAAACTTCCGCCTTCGACCACCCTGCTCTTGATCCCATGAACCGGTCGCCCATGCCGGCAGCGCCGAGCATGGCCTATCTCAAGCCGCTGGTGGCCGGCCATCCCAAGGTCACGGCCGGCGAATACAGCTATATCCATTCCTTCGATGACCCGGCCCGCTTTGCCGAGACCCAGCTCAAATACGCCTTCGACTTCATCGAGGATCGTCTGGTGATCGGCAAGTTCTGCTCGATCGCGGCGGACGCGACCTTCGTCCTCAATGGCGGCAATCATTTTGCCGACCGGCTGTCGAGCTATCCCTTCCCGATTTTCGGGGGCTGGGGTGAACCAGATCCAGGACCGTGGCCGAACAAGGGGGCGATCACGATCGGCCATGATGTCTGGATCGGCTGGGATGCGGTGATCATGCCCGGTGTGACGATCGGCCATGGCGCCATCATCGCCGCCAAATCCGTCGTCACACGCGATGTCGATCCCTACACGATCATCGGCGGCAATCCGGCCACGCCTATTCGCAAACGCCTGCCCGAGGCCGATATCGAGCGCCTGCTGACGCTCGCCTGGTGGGACTGGCCTGTCGAGACGATCCGCGCGGCATCCAAGGCCCTGATGACGGCGGATGTGGAAGCGTTGGAGCGGTTTTCGCCCGACTGATCCGCGCCACGCACAGCCTTGTCTCTGCCCGGGCGCGCCGTTCACAGCGGCCCGCGCGGCGTGCCGCGGCTGCACAAAACCGGAAACTGTTTCTGTTTCTGATTGTCTATCGCTTCCAGATATGGAAATTTGTGGCACAACAGAGGGACAGGGCGCCACAGTCTGACGACTCAAGCGCGGGCGTAAGCCGGGGAGAAGGCAATGAAAATGACGCGATATCTGATTGTGGGCGCTGCTGCGCTGGTTCTGACCGCTTGCGGTAATGGCGGCCAGGACGGACGCGATGTCTCTGAAGCGGACGGGGATTATCAGTCAGTTCTGCTGGAGCAGTTGATCGACGCCCAACCCGGTGACGTCATCGAGATCCCGGCCGGCGTCTACAGCTTCAACCGCTCACTGAGCCTCAATGTCGATGGCGTGACCATTCGCGGCGCCGGCATGGACCAGACCATCCTCAACTTCCAGGGCCAGATCGCCGGGGCGGAAGGCCTGATCGTCACCGCCAATGACTTCACCCTGGAAGACCTCGCCATCGAGGACACGTCCGGCGACGGGCTGAAAGTGAATGGCGGCGAGAACATCATCATTCGCGGCGTTCGCGTCGAATGGACGAATGGCTATTCAACCGAGAATGGCGCCTACGGCATCTATCCGGTCCAGACGACCAATGTCCTCGTCGAGAATACGGTTGCGATCGGCGCCTCCGATGCCGGCATCTATGTCGGCCAGTCGCGCAATGTGGTCGTCCGCAACAGCCGTGCCGAATACAATGTCGCCGGTATCGAGATCGAGAATTGCATCGGTGCCGATGTCTACGGCAATACCGCGACCAACAATACGGGCGGCATCCTGGTCTTCAACATGCCGAACCTGCCGCAGCCGGGCTATCACACCCGCGTCTATGACAATGATATCTTCGAGAACAATACCGAGAATTTCGGCCATGCCGGCACACCGGTCGCCAGCGTCCCGGCCGGCTCGGGCATTGTCATCAATTCCAACGACCAGGTCGAGATTTTCAACAATCGCATCTCGGACAATGACACCGCCAATATCATCATCTCCAGCCTGCACTCGACCGGCTATTCCGATTACTCGGTGCAAAGTGATTTCGATCCCTATCCCGAAACGATCTGGATCCATGACAACACATATTCCGGTGGCGGCACTTCGCCGGACGGGCTTGACCTGACAGCGCTGAAAATCGCCATGTTCGGCCTCAACGGCGCCCTGCCCGACGTCTTGTTCGACGGCTTTGTCGATGACGCGAAACTCGTCGATGGTGTCCTGCCGGACGCGCTGCGTATCTGCGTGGCCGACGATGTCGACGTTCTCAATGCCGACGGTCCCAATGGCTATGGCGCACCGCGGATCGAGACCGAGGCCTTCCGCTGCACGCTGGACGACCTCGCGCCGGTCGAGCTGGCCCTCGCTGACTGATCAGGACCAACGACATGTTTCGCCGACTGACCCTCATGCTCGTGCTGGGCATGGCCGCCTGCTCGCCCAGCGAACCGGCGCCACAATTCCATGCGGTCGACACGCCCCGGCTCCTGTCTGAATGGGGCCAGGTCGGGATTAGCGGCGAAACCCTGCGACTGGGCGAGGGTGTTGTGGCCTATGACCTCAACACCCCGCTCTTCACCGACTACGCGCTGAAACTGCGCACGATCTGGATGCCGGAGGGTATGCAGGCCGGTTATCGGGAACACGAAACGCTCGATTTCCCTGTCGGAACGGTCATCACCAAGACCTTCTACTACCCGCTGGCCGAACAAGCGGGGGCCGTCCTGCGCGGCGACGGTCATGCCCTGATCGACGCCGAGGGCGATCTCGACCTGTCCCGGGTCCAGCTGATCGAGACACGCATCCTCGTTCACCGCGAAGACGGCTGGGCGGCCCTGCCCTATCGCTGGAATGACGACCAGAGCGAAGCCGTGCTGCATCGCTATGGCGATATCGTGCCCTTGACCCTGGTCGGGACTGACGGCGAGGCGCAGGATTTCAATTATGTGATGCCGGATGTGAACCAGTGCGCCAGTTGCCATGCGCCGGATTCCAATACCCGGATCATCTCACCCATCGGCCCCAAACCGCGGCATCTCAACCGCGACTTCGCCTATCCCGGCGGCCCGATGAACCAGCTCGACTATCTCACCGAAGTCGGCTTCCTGACCGGCGCGCCGGCACCGGCAGACGCGCCACGCAATGCCGATTGGACAGATCTCAACGCGACGCTTGAAGACCGCGCCCGCGCGTATCTCGATGCCAATTGCTCACATTGCCACAGCCCGGTCGGTCCGGCCGACACATCAGGCCTCGATCTTGAACCGGGTATCGCCCACGGGCCCGCTCTTGGAATCTGCAAACTGCCTATCGCGGCCGGCGCGGGTACCGGTGATCGCCAGCATGACATCGTTCCCGGCCAGCCGGACGAGTCCATTCTTCTCTTCCGTCTCGACAATATCGAGCCGGACCAGATGATGCCGGAAGTGGGGCGCTCGACCATACACACCGAAGGCGTCGATCTGATCCGGGCCTGGATTGAAAGCTTGCCTGGCGATTGTGACTGATCAGTCCAGATACGGAGCGAGATAGCGCTGCAGCGCTGCCAGGGTCTCGGTAAAATAGATCTCGGCATCGGCCGGCCGGTCGCGCGTCTCGAAGATCAGCACTTCCGCCGCACAATAGATTTCCACCGTCATCCGCGCGACCACGTCCGGATCGCCGCCGTGAAAGCCGTCCAGTCCCTTGCGCCAGCGATCAGCGAGGAAGCCCGCCAGGCGCAGATTCCAAGCCTCGCGAACCGCGCGCAGTTCGTGTGTGGTGAGCGTCAGACGGAAGACGGCCCCGTAAGACGGATTGCTGGCCACCAATTGGCGCAGGCCGAAAATCATGCCTGACAGGCTGACCGTCCAGTCCTGCTCGTCCGGATCCTCCATGATCGTGGTGACGATCCGGTCGGTCTCGGCCTTGAACTCTTCCAATATGGTGCGGTGGATCGAGTAGATATTCGGGAAATAGCGATAGACGGAACTCACCGGCACGCCAGCTTCGGCGGCCACGGTCGAGGTCGTGATCGCGTCCACCTCACCACGCTCCAGCAGAGCCTTGGTCGCAGCAACGATTTTCAGGATTCGATCCTGCGATCGTTTCTGCCGCGGGGCGGCGCGCCTTTCCAGGTCGACCCCATCTGTCGGTGCACGTTCGTTCACAAGCTGCCTCGTTGAATTCATTTTGCAATCTGGCACAACATTCCGGCGAGGCAAGTGTGACCCTTTTGCGCCTCCTGCCCGGTTTCAGCTGGTCCAGGCAGTCCCTCGCTTGAATAACAGAAAAAAATTCTGTTTCATTTATTTGGATATTCGAATGGGAAATCCAAGGGGAATCGGCATGTCCGGCGAGATAAACGCCCGGCTGACCGGAATTGGGCCAAGCGCCCAGCGGAGGGAAAATGACACGCATTCAATCGGCTCGCCGGCTCGGCCTGCGCGCACTGCTCGCCACGACGGCTGCCTGCATCGCGGTTGCGCCTGCCCTGGCGCAGGACGACGCCATGGACGAGGACGTCATCGTTGTGACCGCCCAGCAGCGCGCCCAGTCCTCGCAGGATGTCCCGATCTCGCTGCAGGTCATGGACAGCGAATTCATCAGCTCGGTCGCCGCCGATGATATGGGTGACCTGGAAGCCTTTGTTCCAGGCCTGGATGTCTCCAATGGCAGCCCGACCCAGCCGCGCTATTCCATCCGCGGCATCACTACGAGCGATTTTGGCGTCGGCACCGATCCGGCGGTCGGCATCTATGTCGATGGCATCTATGCGGCGCGCTCGGGCGCCTCACTGCTCGCCTTCAATGATATCGAACGGATCGAGGTGCTGAAAGGGCCGCAAGGGACGCTCTTCGGGCGCAACTCGGCCGCCGGCGCCGTCTCCATCATCACGCGCGAACCCGGTGATGAACTGGAAGGTCGCGTGGCCGTCCGCCTGGGCAGCCATAACCGTGTCCGCACCGAGGCGATGATCAATATCCCGATCACCGACACGCTCGCCGTGCGCGCAAACTTCCTCGACAACAGCGCCGACGGCTGGTTGACCGATGCCGTGACCGGTGAGGATTATCGTCGCGAAGACGCGTCGGCCGACCGTATCACCGTGCGTTGGGATGCGACCCCGTCGACACAGATCCTGCTGCGCCACAGCCGTGACAGCATTGACCAGGACGCCCGCCCGGCGATCGGCATCGTCGACCTGCCAGCCGCGCCCGGCACACCGCCGCTTCCGGTGGATACCGACGCCTATCTCAACCCCTTCAATGCGCCCTTGCGCAATGATGTCGTTTTCAATCGCGAAGCCCGCGACCTGGCCGAGACCACGCTGACTATCCGCCAGGATATTGGCGAGATGACGCTGACCTCGCTGACCTCTTTCCGTGAGTTCGACACGATGAATCGCGAGGACGAGGACGGTACCAACCGGATCAACACCTATTTCGACACCTCGAATGTCGAGAGCAATGAAGCTTTCTACCAGGAGTTCCGCCTGGCCGGGACCAACGGGCCGGTCGATTGGCTGATCGGCGCCAGCTATTATGACGAGACCGCGATTCAGGCCTCCGAGACCTTCACCTTCACCGACACGGTGAACACGGTATTGGGCAATATCGGCGCCGGCACACCTTTCACCGATCTGGAATACGGCCTGCTCGTCCCCTTCGGCCTGCCCTTCTCCATGCTTGGACATTCCTGGTCCGAGAACATGAATAATGAAGGCGAGTTCACCGCCCGCGCGGTCTATGCCGACATGATCTGGTCCGCAACGGACCGCCTGAATATCTCACTCGGCCTGCGCTATACCGAGGATGAGAAGTCCTTCCAATGGCTCAATGGGCCGCGGGTCGCCAACGGTCTCGACCAGACCCTGGCTGCACTTGACGGCGCCGGCATTCTCGCACTCGCCGGGGCTTCTCCGAATGACTTCCTGTTCGACTTTGTCTTCGACCTGTCGCCGCTGGCGGGCGTGGCCTGCGATAATGGCGTCAATGTCGCCGAGGGCGTGCCATGCGTGATGGAAGACAGCTGGAACAATCTCAGCCCACGCGTCGTTGTCGACTATCAGCTGACTGAGAATGTCATGGTCTATGGCTCTTTCTCTGAAGGCTACAAGGCCGGTGGCTACAACTCGGTCGAGGTCGGCTCGCGCTTCGAGAACGAAACGGTGACAAGCTGGGAAGTCGGCTTCAAATCGGACTTCCTGGACCCGGATTTGATCTTCAACATGTCGGCCTTCTCCTATGTCTATGAGGGCAAGCAATCCATCCGCCTGGTCGTGCCGACCGGTGGCGGCGTGCCGCAATACCTGGTCCAGACCTCCGATGACGAAGCCATCGGTGTCGACATGGAGCTGGACTGGCAGGCCTCCGACGCGCTGCGCCTGTACGGCAATGCGCAGTGGATCGATTCCACGCACAAGCGCCGGGTGGACAGCAATGGCACCGATCTGTCGGGCGAGCCGACCGGTGAGCCGTTCTGGAATGTCGCCTTTGGCGCAGCGTATGTGTTGGATCTGGACAATGGCAGTGATCTGACCCTGCAGGCCAATCACGCCTGGCGTGGAGAGGGCCGGTGCAACAGCCAGTCGACCCTCCAGGGCACATGCGGCGGCTATGCCGCCTTCGCCCTGGGCGAGTCCCGCAATCGCACCGATCTGCGCGCCCGCTGGACCGCTCCCAATGGCGACCTCACGGTCAGCGCCTTCGTCAACAATGTTTTCGACAACCAGTATGTCGAGGGCGTCAACAACATCACGGCGAGCACGTTGGGTACCGCGTTCTCCTCCATCTCGACGCCGCGCGTTTGGGGCGTGGAGTTCGGCTACGACTTCTAGTCACGAGCTCCATTGCGGCGCAACGGCCTCGCCTCCGGGCGGGGCCGTTTTCCGTTTGGGCGGCGGATCGCACGCACCCGCGCCCTTCCCTGCCACGCGAACCCCGCTAGATTGAGCGCATGCTGCATCATTTCTTCACCGAACTCCGCGCCGCCAAGATCCCCGTCACCACGCGGGAATACCTGACCCTGCTGGAAGCGCTCGACAAGGGTGTGATCGAGCCGGAGATCAAGCATTTCTACTCGGTCAGCCGCGCCGCCCTGGTCAAGGACGAGAAGGATTTCGACAAGTTCGACATGGTGTTCAGCCACGTCTTCAAGGGCGTCGAAATGCTCTCCCAAATGTTCGAGGACAAGGACATCCCGGACGAGTGGTTGCAGGCGATGATGAAGCGCATGCTGACCGAAGAGGAAATGGCCGAACTCAAGGCCCTGCCCTTCGACGAGCTGATGGAAACCCTCAAGAAACGCCTTGAGGAGCAGGAAAAGCGGCATGAGGGCGGAAACAAGTGGATCGGCACCGGCGGCACCTCTCCCTTCGGTCATTCCGGCTATAATCCGTCCGGCGTGCGCATTGGTGGCGAAAGCCAGAACAAGCGCGCGGCAAAAGTCTGGGAGCAGCGGCGCTACAAGGATCTCGACGGGGAGCGCGAGCTCGGCACGCGCAATCTGAAAGTCGCCCTGCGGCGTCTGCGAAAATTTGCCCGCGATGGCGCCCGCGAGGAACTCGACCTTGGCGAAACGATCGACGCCACCGCCAAACAGGGCTGGCTCGATGTCATCATGCGGCCGGAACGCCGCAATGCGATCAAGGTGCTGGCCCTGTTCGATGTCGGCGGTTCGATGGACCCGCATATCCGGCTGTGCGAGGAGCTTTTCTCGGCCGCCCGCACGACCTTCAAGAATCTCGAATATTTCTACTTCCACAACTGCCCCTATGAAGGCGTGTGGCGGTCAAACCTGCGCCGTCGCACCGAGACCGTGCCGACGCTGGATGTGATGCACAAATACCCGGCCGACTGGAAGGTCATCCTGGTCGGCGATGCCGCCATGGCGCCCTATGAGATCACCCATGATGGCGGCTCGGTCGAGCACTGGAATGAAGAGGCCGGCGCGGTCTGGCTGCAGCGTATCGCAGACACCTGGCCACACCTGATCTGGATCAATCCGACACCTGAGAAATGGTGGGAGCACTCCTACTCCACCCGCCTCGTCCAGGACATTATCGGCGCCGACCGCATGTTCCCGCTGACCCTGGAAGGCGTCGATGCGGCGATGAAGGAACTGGCGCGCTAGGCAAGCGCTGTCACCCGGCCCTCATCATAATCCAGCTCCAGCTCGTTTTCGACGCGGGCGATCCAGCTGCGCACGCCGAGGAATTCGTCGAGATCAAACCCACCCTCATCGGCGACGCGCGTGTAGGCGACAAGCGCGATATCGGCGAGGGTGAGCGTGTCGCGGACGATGAAGTCGCGCGACAGGAGGCGCATCTCCATCACGCCCAGCGCCCGCCGCCCCTTGGCCATGAGCTGGGGGTCGATCGTGTCCTCACTCATGTTCTGGAAAGCCTTCTGGAAGCGGCGCACGGCGATATAGGGCTCGTGGCTGTATTGCTCCCAGAACATCCATTCGAGCATCTTGGCCTGGTCGAAAGCATCGGCCGGGATCAGGTCCGAACCCGCGGCCAGATGGAAGATGATGGCATTGGACTGGGCCAGGATGCGGCCATCCTCGCGCTCCAGGCACGGCACTTGTCCGGCCGGGTTGATGGCCAGGAAGTCCTCGGTGCGGGTCTCGCCCTTGGCGACGTCGACCTCATGCCAGTCATAGCTGAGGCCGAGCCGGTCGGCCGTCCACTTGACCTTCAGGCAATTGCCACTGCGCTGGTCACCATAGATGCGAACGGGCTGGTTCATGGACGACTCCCTTGTCTGGTCCCGCAGCATAACGCCACCGCGCGCGCGGTCATATGATGAATGCGTGTCCGTGCCGGCAAGGCGGGTTTCACCGGCTGTGACAGTCCGCCGCTTGGGCCTCGCCGCGAGCCCGCCTATAAGAGGCGAAACGAGCACAGGTATCCGCCAGAATGACCATGTCTACCCGCCCCGACATCACAGACCCCGAAGCCTGCCAGACCATGCAGGAAGTACGTGCCGGCGTGGACGCGCTCGACCGCGAACTGGTCGCCCTCATTGCCCAGCGGGCGCGCTATATGGAAGCCGCCGCCCGGATCAAGCCGAGCCGCGATGTGGTCCGCGATGAATGGCGGATCAATGATGTGATCGCCAAGGTCACCGCCGAAGCCGACAAGCGCGGGCTGGCTGTCGAGATCGCCGAACCGGTCTGGCGCGAACTGGTCGAGCGCTCGATCGCTTACGAATTCAGTGTCTGGGACAAGACGCGCGAGGACTGAAGCCGGTCAGCCGGCTTGCGCAAAGGCGAGTTCGGTTTCGCGGACGCAGTGCTCCACTTCCAGCCGGGCACCCGGCCAGGCCGGCTCCGCAGCCGGCTCGACCGCATCGCACAAATCAGCCAGCGCAAAGGCGCCGACACCGCGCGCGGCCCCCTTGAGCGTATGGCAGGCCGCGCGCCAGGCAGACGCGTCGACTGGGGAGTCCATGATCGCCAGGCAGCGTTGCGCCTGATCGCACATCAACCCCAGGAGCTCATCGCGCAAGGCCACATCCCCACCCGTATAACGGGCGAGATGAGCGGCATCAAACAGCGGTGCGGCTGGGTTTTCCATGGCGGCTATCATAGCCCATCTCTAGCCCGGCGCCCTTAACAGCCTCCTTAAATACCCACCCGCACAGGACCGATCGCTCAGCTTGGTGAATGAAGCGTTCAGTTTCGCGTCAGGCGCGAAATGTGAGGCTGGCAGCAAGAATCCGGAGGGGCACCATGATCAAAACCGTCAAGACACTCACCGTCTGTCTGGCCCTCGCATTGGGGGCCGGCGGGCTTGCCGCGGCGGACAGTGGCGTCACCCGCACAACCGAGACCGCACCACGCCTGGCCGCTGAAACCGGCGAGAAGCGTCTCCAACGCCGCCACCATCGCCCGCGCCATGACTATCGTCCGCGCCGCGGATCGCATCATGATCACGGCTATCGGCGCGGCCAGCCATCACGCTATCGCTATGCGTCACAATGCTGGGAGTCACGCCAGCAGGCACATTTTCGCGGACGTCCTGCCCTTGTTGCCGTCCGCCTGTGCCGTGACCGCCACGGGCGGACCTATACCGTGCGTGGCTCGACCCGGCTGATCCATTACATTCGCTCACCCTATCGTCGCTGGTAGCGGGCGGGCGCCCTTGGCTTGAAGACGGGGCAGCGGCGCGATACCTCTTTTTGCGAGGGAGACTTCCATGCGTGACCGACTGACCCGCCTGCTTGCCGTTTCGGTATCCATCACAAGCCTGCTGGCCGCCTGCTCGCAGCCGGCGCCAGTCGACGAGGAAGGCCCGCCTGCTGCCAGCGAGACCCTGGCCGCACCGGAGGAGACGCGTCCGGCCGATGGTGTGACCCCGCCCGAGAACAGCCCTGAGATCGCTGCCATCGACATCCAGGAATGGGATGTGCCGTGGGAGGGTCGCCCGCGCGATCCCTACACGCTGGATGGGCAAACGGTCTGGTTTGCCGGCCAGGCCAATTCCTACATTGCCCGCCTTGATGTCGCGACCGGTGAGATGATCCGGATTGACCTGCGCGAAGGCGCCGGACCGCATAATCTCATCGTCCAGGATGATCACCGCGTCTGGTATGCCGGCAATCGCGACGCGCATATCGGCATCTATGATCCGGAAACGGAAAGCTTCGACTATATCGAGACCCCGCGCGACACGACCGCGGACCCGCACACCCAGATTTTCGATGGTCAGGGCCATATCTGGTTTACCAGCCAGCGCAGCAATTCGGTCAGCCGCCTGAACATGGAAACCCGCGATCTGGACACCGTCATGGTGCCGACCGAGGGCGCGCGCGCCTATGGCATCAAACAGGCCCCGGACGGGACAATCTGGGTTGCCCTGTTCGGGACCAACAAGCTGGCCTCTGTCGATCCGGAAACCCTGGAACTGACCGAGCATGACCTGCCGCGCGAGACAACGCGCCCCCGCCGCATCGCCGTGACCTCCGATGGGCGGGTCTGGTATGGCGATTATGCTGACGGCTATCTCGGCGTCCTCGATCCAACCGACCAATCCGTCACCGAATGGGAGATGCCCTCCGGCGCCAATGCCCGCCCCTATGCCTTCGCCGTGGATGGCCAGGACCGGATCTGGTTCGTCGAGACCGGTGTCGACCCGAATTGGTTCGTCGGTTTTGACCCGGAGAGCGAGGCGTTTTTCTCCATCACCGCCATCCCCTCGGGCGGCGGCGTGGTTCGCCATATGCAATATCTGCCATCAACCGGCGAGATCTGGTTTGGCAGCGATATGGGCACGATCGGCCGGGCCCAGGTGGAGTAGGCATTCACACCGCCTGGACGCCAGCCAATCACGCATGGGAGATATGTGTGTTCGGGCAAAGGAATGGCTTGATTTTACACGTCACACGCGTATTTTCCGCCGCTTCCCAACCGGCGCGCCTATAGCTCAGTTGGTAGAGCAGCTGACTCTTAATCAGCGGGTCCTAGGTTCGAATCCTAGTGGGCGCACCAACCTTTTCAAATAGATACGGCAATCGATTCGGAACGAAGTTGGAACAGATATGACATAAGAAAGTCTCCGGAGACTTTCTTGCACCGCAACAAAGCCGAAACGAGGTTGAAAACGGCGGTCGATGCCCGAATCACTTCATCGCAAGCCCGAAAATTCCGAGCTCCTGGTTCGAGACCTACTGGCCCTCATCAAACTATGGTGATACCTTAGCGACGTGACGGCTGAGGGCTTTCGCCCCCAGCCGTCTGCAGGTGTAACTCGTCAGCGACGAGATACTCGCGCCAGCCGAGTGGGTGCGGTGAGGTTCAAATCAGCCGCACCCCCGGCATGTTCAGTGAACTCACCGAACTCACAGAGTATAGCAGCGATTTAGAAATGAGACTTCAGGATTAGACCGATTGTCCACAACCATTTCTTGATTGCACGCTAATTTATTGAAATATAACGCATTTTTTATCATCGATTGTGGAAAACTGGTGCCAAATAGGCTTTTACGCGCACAGTTCCGGGACTGCCTAGGGTACACGAAATTAATGCAACTTTGTACCTCGGAGACTTTTAAGTCGCTGATTTCATTGAGTCCTCTAAAAACTCTTAATCAGCGGGTCCAAGGTTCGAATCCTTGTGGGCGCACCAATTCTCCGACCTTGCAGCAAACCCATGCCCCCGAATTTCTGGCCGGCGGTCTTTGCATGCCTGCCCGGCCATTGACGGGCGGGAGCGGCTGCGTTGATCTTTGCGATCGACTGTCCAGAACCGCCGAAAGTCATCGCTGCGATGCATCTACACCCCGTCAAATCATGCGTTGCCCTCGCCCTGGCACTGTTCACACTCACAGCCTGCACCACCGCGCCGGCTCACTTGCCGATCGTGCCGACCCATGTGGCGGCGGGTGTGAGCGAGCCGATCCTGATTGCGACGACGCGGGCATCGAGTGAGGATCCCGATATTCGCCTGACGCCGGGGCGCGGTGAGCTGTCCTTCGCCAGGGCCGATGTCTGGGTTCCTGCCAACCGGCTCGCAGGCGAAATCACCCATCCCTCGCTGCCGGCCGATCCGACGCGTGAATTTGCGCTCACCGGCTATCAGGCCGACCTCGCTCCGGAAGCCTGGTCGGCCATGCTTGACC
This sequence comes from Maricaulis maris, assembly GCF_049116555.1. GTDB lineage: Bacteria > Pseudomonadota > Alphaproteobacteria > Caulobacterales > Maricaulaceae > Maricaulis > Maricaulis maris_C. The sequence goes on from NZ_JAGDYT010000006.1 coordinate 185,167, forward strand.
AGCATTTGTCATCCATGCCGCTGGCCGAACGGCAGGTCTTCGTCTTTGTCCACGGCTTCAACACGCCCTTCTCGGACGGGCTGTATCTGAACGCCCAGATCCTCAATGATTTCGGCGTGCGGACGGCGGCGGTGCATTACGCCTGGCCCTCGGCGGGCCATTGGCCGGCCTATCTCTACGACCGAGACAGCGCGCAATTTGCCCGCGATGGTCTGGTCGAGACCCTCGAGCGCGTGTCCGACAGTCCGGCCTCCTCGATCATCCTCCTCGCCCATTCAATGGGGTCAATGGTAACGATGGAGGCACTGCGCCAGCTCAGCCTGGAAGGCCGGGCAGATGTCCTGTCCCGGCTCGACCCGGTCATCCTGGCCTCGCCTGACATTGATTTCGATGTCTTTCTGAACCAACTCGACGCGATCGATCCTCCGCCGGCGCATCTTGCCGTCCTGGTTTCGGACCGCGATCGCGTCCTGGCCCTGTCCGACTCGCTGCGCGGTGGCCACCAATCCTGCCTGGGAATCGGCCGTCAGCGCGACGCGCTGGTTGAACGGGGTATTGCAGTGATTGATCTGAGCGAATTGCGCGACGGGACGCTGCTGGGTCATGTCGACTTCGCAACATCTGAAACCCTGATGCAATTGGCTGCGAGCGGTGCGCTGTCAGAGGCCCTGAACGGCGAGCCGGGCCAGGCGCGGGAGAGCGGGCTGGGTGCCCTGGCCGACATCGCTGCGCGGATCATCTACCTGCCGGCCCGCGCGCTGGGCGAACGCTAGCACAGCACCGATATCCAGACAGAAAAGCGCCCGGACCGAGGGGGGAGAGGTCCGGGCGCTTGTGTTGCAAGGCGACATCGGGGGGAGAGGTCAGCCAGCCTCGCGAACCTCGGTGAGGAAAGTTTCCACCGTGGAGTTCAGTTTTTCGGCACGCTCGGAAACCGTCCTGACCGCGCGCAGCACGTCCTGGGACGCATCACCGGTCTGGCGGGCCGAGCGGGACACCACATCGACATTGTCAGAAACCGCGCGCGCACTCGTCGCGGCATGGGAGACCGAGCTCGAGATCTCACGGGTCGACGCACTCTGCTCTTCGGCGGCGGCGGCAATGGCCGATGCCGAGCGGGAGATTTCGCCAACCGCACGGGTCACATCCTCGATCGAGGAGGAAGACGACGCGGCGGCATCCTGGATCGCCTGGATCTGGTCGCGGATATCGTCCGTGGCCTTGGCGGTCTGGGCAGCAAGCGACTTGACCTCGGAGGCGACGACCGCGAAGCCCTTGCCGGCTTCACCGGCTCGCGCCGCTTCGATCGTGGCGTTCAGCGCCAGCAGGTTGGTCTGCTCGGAAATATCGTTGATCAGCTGGACCACATTGCCGATTTCCTGCGCCGCGGCGCCGAGATTGTCGACAACGGTTCGAACCGACTTGGCGCGCTCATCAGCCTGGCTGGCCATGTCCGAGGAGCCCTGGATCTGCTGGGTCACTTCGGCGATGGAGGCCGTCAGCTCTTCAGAGGCCGCCGCAACCGACTCGACATTGGCCGATGCCTGAGCTGCCGACGAGGCCATCTGGCCAGACTGCTCGGACCCCTCCGTCGCGGCTTGCGACAGCTGTTCGGCAATCGCCGACATCGAGGAGCAGGCCTCGTTCACTTCGCCCAGCATGGACATGACTTCGGCGTCGAAAGTCTGGGCCAGGTCATTCAGCTTGGCCGCGCGGCGCTCATTGGCTTCAGCCTGGGCGCGCTGTTCCTTTTCAAGTTCCTCGGCCTGCAGGCCCTTCTCGCGGAAGCGGCTCAGGCTTTCGACGACAGCGCCCAGCTCGTCGGAGCGCTCAAGCGCCGCGATGTTGAGCGAGTAATCGCCATCGGCCAGCGTTTCCGTGGCCGCGGCGATCTTGCGCACCGAAGCCGAGATCTGACGGCCGAAGATAACTGCCAGGGCAATCAGGGCAACGCCGACACCAATGGTCAGACCGATAAAGAGAAAGATGGAATTGCGGACACCGGCCTGCGTGGCAGCGGCATCCATGCGGGCCAGGGAAGCACCCTCCATGGCGAGGTTATCGAGGTCCGAGCTGATCTCGGCGAAGACGGCATCGAAGGGCTGCAGGAAAGCGACCGAGCTGGCGAAATCGAGCTCCAGCATCTGGCCGACGAAATCGAGCGCGTCCTTGTAGAGGGCGAGCTGCTCGACCAGGCTGTCGAACGTGTTCGTGCCGGCGGCAATGTCCGCACCGGACACCTGGAGGTCGGCGATGCGGGCAGACAGGCCGTCAACGCGTGTCCCCACGGCATCGAACTCGGCCATCACATCGATCGGATTGCCGGCAGCCTGGGCGGTGACCACAGCAAGCACGTCACTATTGATGGTCTGCAATTCGGACTTCAGATCGGTGAGTTCGAGGGCTGCGTTCATTTCGCCCATCGCACGTTGCTGGCTGTCAGACCCGTTCTGCAGGGACCAGGCCCCGAGACCGGCAACCGCGATCAGTGCGATGATCGCCGCAATCGGTGCGACCGCGAAGGATTGCGCGATCGTCAGCTTGAATAGTGAAGTTAACTTGCCCATTGAACTCTCCCAGGTGACATCACCGATTGGCGGTTTTGTCGATGCTCAGACAATTCGCCCGAATCGCTAAAGTCAGGGTTAACGCCCCGGCACCATTCAGCGCCGGGGCGTTCATTTCATATTAGAAGCTGCTGGTCAGCGAGGCCCAGACCCGGCTTTCATTGAGGTGATTGGTATTCGTCACCTCGCCGTCGCCAAAGTTCACGTTCTGGGCGTTCAAGGCCACCGAGAGCCAATCCGTGAGGTCATACTGACCCCGCAGGGACAGAGCGACCTGGCTGTCGATTGCTTCGCTGGTGACAGCGCCGAAGGCCGGCTGCATCGGCATATCGACCGACGAGACATAATTGACGTAGCCATCAACCGTGAAGCGACCACCGGTCCAGCCCAGATGGGCGTTGACCAGATGCGTCGGGGTCGCCCCTTCATAGTCCTGGGGCGTGAAAACGCCGAAGGTCAAAAGGTCATCCTCGACCGACTGGTAGGTGTAGGAAACATCCCAGTTCCAGCCATGCTCCATGTCGCCAGCCAGTGCGAATTCCGCGCCGGAGACTTGGGTGTCGCCGTGATTGCCGAACAGGTAAACCGGGACCGGAGCGGTCGGCGGGAACACCACTGGAATGACGCTCGTACCACCTTTGACGTCCGTGGTTTCCTGATGGAATACCGCGGCACGAAGGGTGATGTCAGCCGTCAGGTCGCGGTCGTAAGCGATCTCGTAATTGGTAACGACCGAAGGCTCGATGCTCGGGTCACCACTGACCGAGGCCGTTCCGAAGAAGAGCGTGAAGCCCACATCGAACATCGTCGGGGCCTGCACGCCACGTGCCGCCGAGAAACGAACCGTTCCACCGGCCTCTGGGCGCCAAACAAGGGCAGCATTGTAGCTCAGCTCTTCGATGGAGCGGTCATAGTCTGCTTGCACAAACGGATAACCGCCTGGGTTCGGGGACGCGTCACGGCTCCATTCGACGCTGTCGTAGCGCAGCGCCAACGTCATCCCCAGCTCATTGCTGAACTTGTGGCTCCACATGGCGGAGAGAGCGCTGGACGTGTAGCCAAAATCGCCGTCTGTCGCGTCCGGGAAGGAGCCGGCTTCGGCGTCACGATACTCGACAGAAAAACGGATCGTGTCGCTGGGTGACAGATTGATGAGATCCTGGACCCGGAACACCGTGATCGAGCTCTCCATCGAGCCGAAGTTGTAGGCGATTTCGGATTCATTGCGGGACGCGAAGAATGTCAGGAAGCCGAAGTCGGTATCCGCTTCCAGACCCGCCTGGTAGGAGTTCAGGTCATATTCCGTACCACCGGCAAGGTAGATCGAGCCCGTCTCTGCCAGCGTCACGTCGGACGTCGTGACTTCCGCATTCATGCTGACCTTGTCGTTGAAACGGAAGGTGGCTGCGATCGCGGCATTTTCACGGCTGAACTGGTTGCCGGCTGCGGCGATACCGACCGCCTGAGCGTTCGGGGCATACGGGGCAAACTCGTTACCCTCCTGCGCGCCGTAGCTGAAACGTGCCGAGAAATTCTCGGTGAACTGACGCCCGCCAGACAGCGACACGTTGGAATACTCATCGGTCCCGATATCGGCCCGGGCCGTCGCATAGTCACCATGAGCCGGGTTGCGGGTGATGATATTGACCACACCAGCGACCGCGTTGAAGCCGTAAAGGGCAGATTGCGGGCCCTTGACCACTTCGATCTGCTGGATGTCGGCCATTTCAACCGGCAGGCTCGACCAGGCGGTATAACCATAGCTGTCGAGATAGACTTCGCGGCCATTCACCAGCACCAGGAGGCGCGGCGTGTAAGGCGTTGCGGCGCCGCGGATCGAGACCTGACCGTCGCCGAAGGCATAACGGTTGAAATTGACACCTGCAAAGTGACGAAGGACGCCCGGAATGTCGTACTCCGGGAAGCGCTCGATATCGTCCTGGGTGATGATGACCATCGTGGCCGGGACGTCTGATGCGCGCTGCGGAGCGCCGGTTGCGCCGGCGGTGACAGGCTCACCAAACAGATCGCTCATGGCGGTGTAGTCAAGGGTCTGCGCGGCGGAGGTGGCAGAAAATGCGACGCTCAGCGCAAGCACCGAAATCGACGTTGTGAGGAATTGGGTCTTCATGGCTAGTACTCTCTCAAACTCTGTTTGCGCTTAGATTTCTTCGATCATCATGGCGAAGGCGGCGGCGAAGGAGACCGACGAGCTGTCGGCTGCACCGCGATTGACGACGATCCGCACGGACGGGGCGCTCTGCACACCCATCACGCACTGAGCGCTTTCAACGCAGCTCATGTCCGTGGAAACGGTCATCACGCCGGCCGAGCTGGCGGCGGAGAAAACGCCGCCATCGCCGGCAGCAGCGCCGAGCAAAACCGCAGCATCGGCACCGCCGAGTGACCCGCTGTCAGCCATCGGCACAAGCCGGGCATTGAGCGTGACGCGACCGGCGGAAAGACCGCCCGCCATGGCCGAGGCCAGAGCCTGGGCTTCGGCTTCGCTTGCCGCGTCGTATACGATCGCGACCGTGCGATCCGAGCCGCTGGCGCCTTCGACGAAGCTCAGCGCGCGGCCGATCACTTCGAGATCGCGCTGGGTCGTCTCGGCCATGGCCGGCGTTGTGAAGAGAAGACCGGCCAGAGCCGGCAGAATGAATTTACGCATTGGGGACACCCCGTCCTGTTCCATATGTCACCGCATGGCGGCGTATGAGGTCGAAGTACAGGAGGGTTATTAACCACGACTTTCGGGTGAGTAATTGGATATTACCAATGCTTGCAATGCGGCATGACCAGATGATGTCACTCAATTTTATGTTGCATCGACAATTTTAATAAAGAAAAGGTTTCACCACCTCCAAGTATAGCGAAGACCCAAAGGGCGGTAGCGGGTGCTGTCGAAAAGCCTCTCACCGCCGCTTTTCTGCCGCCTTCATGGGTTGGGATGGTGTCATGCAGCAGCGCGAACCAATCAGGAATGATGCGGTGGCAACCGGCTTGCTGTTGCTTGCCAGCGTTCTGCTGATACCCGGCCTGATACTTCCGGCGCTGGAAACGCGGCATCTTGGGCTGTGGGACGACCAGCACTCCATCCTCTCATTGGGCCGTTCGCTGCTTGTCGACGAAGAATGGTTTCTCGCCCTTGTCGTACTGACCTTCTCGATCGCCGTGCCGCTCGCCAAGCTGAGTTGGATGTGGAGGCTGCAATTTGCGCCACCGCCATCGGGACTGAAGAGGCATGAGGACGCGATAGGCTGGCTCCAGAAGCTGGGCAAATGGTCCATGGCAGACGTATTGGTGATCGCGCTCGTCGTATTCAGCCTGCGCGACAGTCTCCTTCTGCAGGCACGCCCGCTGATCGGCGCCTATTGCTTTGCGATCTCGACCATCCTCGCGATGCTCGCCGCCGGGCGGATTGCGACGAATTACCGGCGCCAGGCCATCTGAGCGTCAGTCGGACGTCGAGCCGGACAGCAATTCCCCGGCGCGGCGCCTCAGCTTGTCCAGCATGTCCGCCAGCATTGCGGCTTCCGCATCGTCGAGCCCGGTGAGCAGTGCGGCTTCCGCCTCGAGTGCAACGGGCGTGATCTCGCGATAGACCTGCAGCCCGGTATCGGTCAGACGCAAATCCCGAGATCGCCTGTCGGTGACGCGCTCGGACCGGTTGACCAATCCGCGCTCGACAAGCGCTTTGACAGCCCGGCTCACCGACACCTTGTCCATGGCGGCGATGTCAGACAGGGATTGCGCGGTCATCGGCGCGGCCTCGCCCAGAAGGGCAATCACCCGCCATTCCCAGATCGTCAGTCCGAACCGGTCCTGATAGGCACGGGCGACGAGGCGCGACACCTGGTTCGAGGTCACGGCCAGACGATAAGGCAGATAGTCGCGCAGGCTGAGCGCAGGTGGGTTCGGATCCGTCATGACCCAGACCTGCCGGATGCGGGGAGCAGCTGCAAGACGTTTGTTGGCTCGACGGCGTGAGCCTTCCTCGGCTATCGATAGCCCATGATCGATCTCATCACCTGCCCCGCCCCGCCCCGCCTCGTCCTTGACGGCGACAACCGCCATTTCCCGGTCGGCCGGGTCTTCTGCATCGGGCGCAATTACGCCGATCACGCCAAGGAGATGGGTGAAGCTGCAGAAGCGATCTTCTTCACCAAACCGGCCAGCGCCATCACCACTGCGCCCACCCTGCCCTATCCCGACGAGACCGAGGATCTGCATCACGAGGTGGAACTGGTCCTGGCGCTTGGCGCGGGCGGAGCGATTGTCGCCAGCGGAACCGGCGTCGACCTGACCAAGCGCGACCTCCAGGCGCGCCTCAAGGCGAAGGGCGCGCCCTGGGAAATTGCGAAGGGCTTTGATCGGTCAGCCCCCATGGCCGCGCTGAGGCTCGGCCCGCCGCCATCGGCCGGGGCGATAACCCTGAGCGTCAATGGCGAGATCCGCCAGTCCGGCGATCTCGATCAGATGATCCTGCCGCCGGCGGCCTTGCTCGCCCAATTGGCGCGCTATTTTACGCTACAGCCGGGCGATCTGGTTTTCACCGGAACCCCGGCCGGTGTCAGCGCCCTGCTGCCCGGCGACGCGGTCTCCGCGCAGATTGACGGCTTGCCGTCGCTTGACTTCACGCTGACCGAAAGAGGCTGACCCATGACCACCAAGCTCTATGGTTACTGGCGTTCCAGCGCCGCCTACCGGCTGCGGATCGCCCTCAATCTCAAGGGCGTTGCCTACGAGCAGGTTCCGGTCAACCTCAAGGATGGTGAACAACGCGGCGATGCCTGGCTCGCTATCCAGCCTCAGGGACTGGTCCCGGTTCTCGAGCATGACGGGGTGCGCCTGCTGCAATCCCCGGCCATTCTGGAATGGATTGACGAAACCTGGCCTGACCCGGCTTTCCTGCCGCGCGACGCAACGGCCCGCTGTCAGGCGAGAGGCTGGGCCTCCGTCATTGGCTGTGACATCCACCCGCTTCAGAACTTGCGCGTGCTGAAGGCTGTGGCCGGCGATCTTGGTCAGGGGCCTGATGGAATGAAGGCCTGGGCGCAACGCTGGATGAGGTCCGGCCTCGACGCGCTCGAGACGCTGGTGAAGGCCGCTCCGCGGACCGGTGAATATCTGGGCGGCCAGACTCCCGGCCTGGCCGACATCTATCTGGTCCCACAGGCCTATAATGCCCGGCGTTGGGGTCTCGACATGGCAGACTGGCCAGCCCTGGAAGCGGCGGACGCTGCCTGCTGCGCCCAGCCGGCCTTCCGGGACGCTGCCCCGGAAAACCAGCCCGACGCAGACGGCTAGGCCCGGCGCACTTCCCAGAAGCTGTTCACGATCTCCCACTCTCCGGCCACCCGCAGGAGGAACAGCCACTCGGTCCGGTCGGCCGCATCAATGCGCGCTGCGCCGGTCGCCTGGGTCGCCTCGAACACCGTCACTTCGGACGCCGCTGCTGCGGCACCCGCGCGGTCGAGATGGATGGCAATGGTCTCCAGGGTTTCCGGTGCCAGGTATTCGCGGTCGCCACTGCGATCGACATGACGGCGGTCGAAATCCGGATAGACAGAGGCCGTCACAGCCTCGGCATCGCCGGCATCCCACGCCGCGGCGTAGGTTTCGACGAGGTCACCGATCGCGCGCATATCGTCGGCGCGACCGGGATTGTCGAGCCAGTCAAAACCACCATAGGCGCAATTCACGAGGGTCCACTCGCCATTGATGCGGGTGCCGACGAAGAAGTCATACCAGTCCGTATCCGCGGTCAGCTGGAACACACCGGTATCGGCGGTGCTGTCAAAGAAGCGGACATCCACGGTCGAGGTGATGGGGTCCAAATGTCCATCGGCATTATACAACTCGCCAAGGACCTGCAGGTCGCCCGGGGTCAGGTTCTCGATCACCATGCGACCCCGGCCCTGGAAGTTGGGGCGCAGGCCGAGCTTCGACAACTCCGGATGCACCGTGGACAGGACCTGCTCGGCATCGCGGGCATAAAAGCCGCGGGCAAAACGGTCGGCCAATGGCTCGAGCGCGGCTTCGGTAACCGGATCGTCCGCCAGGCTGACCGACGTCAGTCCCAGCGGAGTCAAGGTAAGCGTTGCGAGTGTGGCAAGTGTTCGGATCATGGTTCTGTCCCCCGTGTGAGTGCGACCACACATGTGCCATGCCCGTGACCGCAGGCACGTTTATTCGGGGCAATCTCAATCAACTGACTGTGATCCAGGCCTAGCGTCTCAGCCGCGCGAAACCTCGATTGGCCAAACCGTCCAGCAACCATTCCACCGGCCCGGACCGCAAATACCGATCGGTGAGCCAGACCGCTCCCACCTGGACGCCGGTCAGAACCACGCCAACCGCAAAGAGCGCGGCAGGGTCCAGTCGTCCGAACAGGGCCAGACCGGGCAATCCGGAAAACAGAAGGGTCAGAACAATGATCTGGCCGACATGGACGCTCAGCCAGAGATGCCCGGCCCGGATGAAGAGGAGCTGGACCGGCTCGGCAATACGAAAGCGGATGGCAAGCACGACAAGAGCGGCATAGCCATAAGCAAGCAGCAAGGCCGCGAAGGTGCGCGCCATCAACCCTTCCCAGGCCTGCGAGGGCGCGAAGGCAACACTCATGGCCTGCACCGCACTCCAACCGCTCAACGGCAGCCCGATCCCGAGCGCGATGGCGGCACTGATTACCAGGGGCATGACCGGCCAGCGTCCGCCCCAGAATCCCCGCTCCACAAGTTCCATGCCCAAAAGGACCAGACCCAGCACACCGCCCCCCAGAAAGAAGAACTCGACCAGATGGAATTGCAGGGCCGTCGCCATATTGTGCGGCAGATGGGACCAGAAGCCGGACTGGTGCGCCGCCTCGATCGCGGCGATGCGGCCATCATCCAGACCCAGCAGATCGGGCAATCCCATCGTGTCGGGCAAGAGCGCGGTAATACCGATCCCCGCGAGAATGATCAGGACCGTGCCGCCAATCAGCGCCACCAGCGAGACCCAGCGCGTGACCGGCGGCAACGCCCTCATCGGCAGGGCAATCATCGCGGCAAGCGCCATCACAGTCAGCAACTCGCCATGCCAGAAGAGATAGGCCAGACCGAGCCCCAGCAGGCACAGCCATCCCAGGCCAGGCTTGTCGCCACTGCCCTCGCGCAGGGCGAGCGCCGAGCCGAACAGGACAATCAGGAGGATATTGAATACCCAGGCGACAAAGGTCTGGCCGGCCCACCAGGCAAGGCTGTCCAACGGGCCGGGCATTGCTGTCTGCAGCGGCAAAAGATCGGCCGCCGCCCAGACATGCGCAAAGCCCGGCAGGTTTGCGAAGAGCAGGCCAAACACCGTCACGCCAAGCATGATCAGGATGCCAGCCTCTTCCCCTTCTTCACCTGCGTCCATGCCTGCTCCTGCGGGCCCTGCCCCATTTCCGCCGTCTTCTTACGAAGACTTCATGAAACTCTCATCTTGCGTGAATTGTCTTCACCGTATGCAGGTCCCACGCACATATTCAATCCTTTGGACGTTCGGGCGCACACCAGACATGGTCCAGTTTCTGATATCTCTCATCGAATGGTTCGCGATGGTGGCCCTGTCATCGGTCGGCCTGGACACGTCTGGCTCGACCGAATGCGGCTCGGCGCCGGCGCCTCAGCCCGCCGAGTATCGCGAAGCGGTAATGGTCCTGGGTGATAGCCAGCCCGGCCACTGGACCAAGATCAGCCTCGATCCGTGCGCACAATGGACACCGATCCGCGACAGCCAGGAACTGCCGGAACTCCTGGCACCGCCACTGGTCTATACCAGCTAGCGTCCGGTCGCGGGCCGACGCCCACACGACCTTTCCGCTGCAAATATTGAATTTGCATAGATTATCTGTGTGCCTCGCGCGCATCTCCCCCTATTCTCTGCCATATTGAGCCCAACCGGCACGCCCGCGCGCGCGGACGGGCCGTACACGGAATACAGCCAGCCAGGCCCGAAATGACCGAGACCAGACAAGACCACACGATCGAACTCGCGGAGATGACCGTGTCCGACGAGGACAACCCGGCACCGGTAGCCCCGACAGGTGGCCATGCGCTGACAGCGCCCGCCAGCCAGGACACACATGGATCCGACGCACCGCCGCGGGGCGGTAACTGGCTGGTCTGGCTGGGCAACAGCTTCGCGCTTTGCTGGGTTGGTGGAGCCAGTGCCTATCTCTGGGCCTATCTGGGCATCCAGTCCTTCGAGGCTCTGGGCCGCTACAGCTTTGGCCAGCTGACGGGCCTGTCGGTCTTCGCGCTCCTGCCTGCCCTGATCTTCATCATCGCCGGCATGATGGCGCGCGAAATCGTCCGGAGCTCTGCCAATACGCGCCGGGTCGAACTGGCCATCCGCAAACTGGCCGAGCCGGCGCAATATGCCCGGCACGAAGTCCAGACATTGTCCGCCGCCGTGTCCGGCGAGGTCGAGCGGATCAATTCGGCGCTGGAAAGCGCACTCGCCCGCCTGGCGGCGATGGAAGAGGTGATCAGTCACCACGCCGAGTCCCTTGAACAGTCCGCCACTGATGCCCGCGACCGCACCGAGAGCCTGCTCAAGGGTTTGCGCTCGGAACGCCTGCGCCTCGGCGAGGTTTCGGAATCGCTGGACGACAAGGCCGCGCTGATCGCCGCCGCCATATCGGATCAGTCCAAAATGGTCGCGGCAGCCGCAGAACTGGCTGCCAGCCAGGCCTCCGACAGCGAGAAGCGGATACGCGCCAGTGTCGATGATCTCAAGGAGGCCGGCAGCGCCGTAACCGAACGCAGCGACGCCGCGGCCCTCGTCATCTCCGAACGCAGCAGCCATTTGCGCGAATTGTCGGATGGCCTCAAGGAGCGCTCCGAAAATCTCGACGCCGCTTATGTGAAGCATCGCCAGCGCCTGGCCGATGCCGGCGAAGCCTTGCGTCAGGAGCAGGAGAAGATCGCCGCCGCACTCGACTTCCACAAGGCTGAGCTGGAAGTCATGGCCTCGACAGCCCGGGATGGTGCCGACGCGTTGAATTCGGCCGCATCAAACGGCGCTGTCGCTTTCCGCGAAGCCGTGGAAACCGCGATCGAGCGCGCTGACGGGATGGCGGGCCGGGTCCGCGCCGAGACCGAGAGCGCGGCGCAGGAACATGAATCCGCCCTCGCCCGCCTTGTCGCCTCAGCCCAGGAAGCCAAGTCCGTCTCCGAAGCCGCGATTGAGGCGATTGAAGCCCAGGCCGACATTGTCGCCAGCAAGGTCGAACAGACCAATGAGGCGGCCTATGAAGCGGCGCGCCGCTCCGACGAAGCCTTCGAACTGCGCCTGGCGGAAGCCGACAAGCTGACCAAGCGCGCCTCCGTGGCTGCCGATGAGGCCGCTGATTCCGTGCGCAAGCGGCTCGAAAGCGTCCTTGCCGCGGCGCGCTCTGAAACCCAGACTGTCGAGCGTCATCTCGATGCCATGACCGAACGCCTGTCGGAAATGCCCGGCATGGCGCGCGACCGGGCCCAGGAAGCGGCCGACACCCTGCGCCGTGGTCTGGAGGGCCTGAATGCTGCGGCAATGGCAGCGGCCGAAGAGGCCCAGGAGATCGATGCCGCCTTCCAGGCCCGCATCCGCCAGAATTACGAATTGCTCTCTGACTTCATGCTGCGCATGGGTTCGGTTGCTGGCGGTCGGCGCGCGCCGGAGCTGGCGAGCAATGAACTGCCCGACCCTCTGGCCGGCCGCAAGCCGCGGCGCACGGCCACGTCAGGCGATGATGGGGCAGCGGCCGAGCCGGAAAGCGATACAGGGGCGGCTGACGATATGACGCGACCGCTCGGACACTCCGAAGCGTCCACCCAGCCGCGGGCAGACAATGCCGTTGGCTTCCCGGAGCGCGGCGGACGGCGTCCCGGCGGTTCCGGCAGCGAGCCGGGCTGGCGCTGGAAGGATCTGCTCTCATCCATGCCCGATGACGAAGACGCCCCCGCACCCAAGCGCGGAAACCGGGGCGGCAAGACGGACCCCGACTCGGACGACAGCTAGAAACGCCGCGCTGCGCACCGGGTTGGACGGCTAGTTGTCCGCGGCCTGCGTGCGACTGGCGGTCCAGTCAGCAATCTCGCTGCTGGCCTCGCGCGAAGCCTGGTCGAAGGCAGCGACAATGGCCGTGGTCCGGTTGGCGCTGGCACGCACTTGCGCGGTCACCACACGGGCACCGGCAAATCGGCGACCACGCTCCGCGACCAGGCGAGCGGAAAGCCGAACCCGAATGATCGGCGCAGCGTCTTCGCCGCGATCATAGACAGCCTCGAATTCCTGCATATCAACGCGCAGCTCGTAATCGGCCCGAACCCCGTCATCCGCGCGTGTCGGGGCCAGTCCGGACTGACGCGCATTGAAGGTGTCGATCACCAGGCTCTGAAGCAGGCGCGGTGCCGGAGAAATCCAGCGTGCTCCATGGATATAGGCGAGGCTCGCCCCGTCCTGGATGATGGCGATCTGGTCGCCGGACAGCCCGCGCGGGGCGTTCGGTGTATCGATCTCGATTATGGTCCAGGTCTCACCGGCCAACTCCGCCGGCTCCGGCGATGACAGGCGATAGACGGAGACCGGTTCCGCTTCCGGCAGCAAGGAAACGCAGGCGGAGACCGACAGCGCGCTCAGCCCGACAAGGGCCGCCCGGATGTAATGCGATCCGCTCATTGCGGCACCTCCACGGTTTCACGGGGCGCTCCGGCGATGAAGCTCCCCGGATTGCTTTCAACCTCGGACGTGATCCGCTCGAGCGAGGCAACAACGCGCCGCAGGTCGGAGAGAGTCCGGTTGAGATCCTCGATGCCGCTATCGGCCAGGCTTTCCAGCGCCGGCTGCAGGGTGAGAACAATCTGGTTGGTATCGGCGGCGGCCTGGTTCACGGCCATGGCCGCGAGGGTGGTCTCATTGGTCGCCAGCGTCATTTCATTATTGAGGAAGGCTTCCGCCGTCACCCCGAAGCGTTGCAGCGAGATCGCCGCCTCATTCATGCCCTGGGCCGCCGTATCGATACTGGCGAGCGTATTGCGCATGTCGGTGATCAGCGCCTCCTCCTCGGAGAGCCGGTCGGTGATCTCGCGCAGATTGGTCAGCGTCGCCGAGACCTCATCCACATTCTGCTCCGACAGGAGGGCTGTCAGACGGAACAACGCCGTTTGTGCGGCGTCGAGCACATCCTCGGACCCCTCGACCAGGCCTTCCAGCTGCGCCCGGCGGGCAAAGATGCGGGGCGGCGGGCGATTGGCCGGGCTTTCCAGGCGCTGGGCTTCCGGCGTGCCGCCGGTAATCAGGACATAGGACAGGCCGGTCAGTCCCTGCGGCTCCAGCTGGGCTTCACTGTTCACCCGGACCGGCGTCTGCGCCAGCACGCGGATACGCGCGATCACCCGGCTTTGATCATCGAGCTCCAGATCCGTGACTTCACCCACCTGGATGCCGTTGAAGCGCACTTCGCCGCTTTCGCGCAGGCCGCGGACAGGTCCGTCGAAAACGATGTCATAGAAGGCATACTCCTCGTCAAAGGAGACCTTGCCGAGCCAGAGGGCGAAGAAGCCACCGGCCGCCAGCAGGAGGACAGCGAACAAGCCGACCAGGGCGTGATGGGCTTTGGTTTCCATGGTCTAGTTCTCCTTGGCGGCCAACGCGGCGCGCCCGCGTGGTCCGTGGAAGTATTCCTTGATCCAGGGATGGGGATTCCCCAACAACTCCCTGATTGGCGCGACAGCTTCAACCCGCTTGTCGGCCAAAACCGCGACGCGGTCACAAATCGCGTAAAGACTGTCGAGGTCGTGTGTGATCATGACCACAGTCAGGCCCAGGGCATCGGACAATTCCCGGATCAGACTGTCGAACGCCGCCGCCCCGATCGGATCAAGGCCGGCGGTCGGTTCGTCGAGAAAGAGGATTTCAGGATCCAGCGCCAGCGCCCGCGCCAGGGCCGCACGCTTGCGCATGCCGCCGGACAATTCGGAGGGAAAGCGATCCGCCGCGCCCGGATCAAGACCGGCCAGGCCGATCTTCATGCCGGCGATCTCCTCCATGAGCGAGATTGGCATGTCGATATGCTCACGCAGCGGCGCCATCACGTTTTCCAGCACGGAGAGCGAGGTGAACAGGGCCCCGTTCTGGAACAACACGCCAAGCCGGCTGTCGATCCGGCGTCGCTCGCGTGCCGACATGTCAGCCAGGCGTTGCCCGTTCAGGCGTATTTCGCCGCCCTCAGGCCGTTTGAGCCCCAAAATGGTGTTCAGCAATACCGTCTTGCCGGTACCCGATCCGCCGACAATGCCGAGAATCTCACCGCGATGGACGTCCAGATCGAGATGCTCGTGGACGACATGGCGCCCGAAAGCGCTGCGCAGATTTCGGACCGAGATGAGGATATCGTCGGTCAAATCCCCAACTCCAGATACATCATCGCAAAGAGGGCCTCGAGCACGATGATGGCGAAAATCGATTGGACCACCGACGCCGTCACGCGCCGTCCCAGCGACTCCACATCGCCCTGCACCTGCATGCCCTGGCGACAGCCGATAATGGCAACCACCATTCCGAATACCGGCGCCTTCGACATGCCAACCCAGAAATGACTGATATCGATTTCGGAATGCAGGCGCGTGAAAAACAGCGCGGGCGATATATCCTGCGCAGACCAAGTCACCAGCATGCCGCCGAATATCCCGGCAACCATCGCACCGAATGTCAGAAGCGGCGCCATGAGCACACAGGCTACAACCCGCGGCAGGACGAGCGCTTCATAGGGGTCGAGGCCCAGCACACGCATGGCATCGACTTCCTGCTGCATTTTCATCGCGCCGATCGAGGCCGTGAAGGCACTGTCCGAACGGGCGGCCAGCATGATCGCGGTGATCAGCACCCCGAATTCGCGCAGGATGGAGAGGCCGACCAGATCGACCGTAAACACCGACGCGCCAAAGCTCTGTAACAGGGTCGCCCCCATATACGCGACAACAGCGCCGATGAAGAAAGTCAGGGTGGCAACAATGGGCAAAGCGTTGACGCCCACTTCTTCCATTGCCCAGACGGTAGGCGTCAGGCGAAAACGCCAAGGCTGAAGGAAACAGGACGCACCGGTGGTCAGCGTCTTTCCGAAAAAGGCAAAGGTGTCGACCGCCTCGAGATAAGCGGCCTCCAGCCCCGCGCCGATCCGGGCCAGAGCCTTGATGAAGCCGAAGGTCGTCACCTCTTCCGGTCCGCAAATCTGGGTGCGCTGGCGGACTTCCTCGATCAGACGCCGGACCGTGCGATGCTCGCCGACAAAATGGAAATCCGCATCGGGGGTCGGACATCGCCGCGTCGCCCGGCCCAGCAGATAGGCTCCCGACGTATCGACCCGGCCAAGATGTCTGACATCCACAATGATATTGCAGGGGTCGGCCGCATTCTCGACCGCACGGATCGCGCTGTCATGACGACCGATCGTGTCAACGACCCAATCGCCATGCGGTTCCAGGATCGTGCGCTCGCCCTCCTCGCGCACAACCAGTTCCGCCCTCGGCGATGATTCGTCCCGCATTCCCCTCATCATGCAAATCCTAGTCGATATTTTCCCGGCGCGGGAGTGAAGAAACGCGATGCAATCCGAACGCCGCCACCAGGCCCAACAAGCCAGGCGCCAACATGAAAGCGAAACCACCTACCCCGAATGACGCAAAGGCATAGCCCGACAGGGTCGACATCGCTGCCAGTATGATGCCACCGGACAAGGCTGAATTGAGGCCTTGCGACAGGGCCGTCTGATCGTCTGGCATGTCCCGGGCGGTAAACCGCAGAAAGCCCACATAGGTGGCGGCGAAGGTGAGCGCATGCAAGGCCTGCAGGGGAAACAGTGCCCAGACAGGCGGGGAGAGCGCAGTCAGCCCCCAACGAACCAGCGAGGCCAGCCCGCCCAACATCATCAGATGAGCCGGGCTGAGACGCCCGAGCCAGCCCCGCCCGGACAGCCAGAGGAAGGCGATCTCGAAAGCCACCGCGAAGGCCCAGAGCGTGCCGACCATGGCACCGCTGATACCCTGCTGGGTCCAGGCATTGGCCGAGACGACATAGTAGAAGGCATGTCCCGACTGGATCAGGGCCGAGGCGGCCAGGGCGAGGCCCAGCGGGCCGGCCAGGCGACCGCGCAATTCCTTCCACTCATCGGGTCGCGGGATATGGGCGGTCGGCCGGTGCCCCGGCGGCAGCCAGGCCGCAGCCAGCGCCATCAGCCCGCCGGCAATGATCACCCACGCCAGCACACTCTCGGTGCCGGTGCGGTCAATAAGCGCGCCAGCGGTGAAATTGGCGACGATAAAGAGAGCCGAGCCGAAGGCGCGCACCGGGCCGAATTCGAAGGCATGATCGCGGGCAGCGCGGATTGCGAACGCGTCGGTCACCGGGATCTGGCCGAAGACCAGCGCGCCGGCCGCGAAGGAAAGCACGACCAGGAGCCAGGGCGAGTCGACCGGGATATGCAGCGCGAAAACGACCACGCTCCCGATGGCAAAGGCGAGAATGGGATCCCGGTGACGCACCGCACGGTCGGCCCATCGCGCGCCGATTGGCGAGACCAGGGTCCGCCCGATCATCCCGGCAGCGAGGATCCAGCCAATCCATTCCGGCGACAGGCCACGCCCGTCCAGCCAGCGCGGGAAATAGGGCAGGAACGCCCCGAACATGAGATAGAAGGCGCCATAATAGGTGGCGAAGCGCAGGGCTGTGGGTTTGACCATCATGACTTCCTGATCGCGTGCTTCGCTGCAGCGCCGCATTTCCCGGCTAGAGCGGCTTGGCGAACAATGTTCACTTCTATAGGTTCGCGTTTCAATTGCCACCGCCGGAATCACGCCTCATGGATGGACATAACCTTGTTTCCGCAGGGATGGAAAAGGAGAGTGAGGTCACACCGGTGCGGCCGTTGCGCGTCCTTGTCACCGGATACCGATCCCATCCCCATGTCGGCGGACAGGGCGTCTATCTGCGCGAGTTGACCCGCGCCCTCCGCGCACTCGGCCATGACGTGTCCGTGGCCTCGGGCCCTCCCTATCCCGAGCTTGACCCGGGCATCACCCTGCACGAATTGCCCTCGCTCGACCTGTTCGCCGAGGACAATGCCTTTCTCGCCCTGCGCGCCCGGCATCTGAAGTCCTGGTCCGACCTGTCGGAATGGCTGGCACACAATTCCGGCGCTTTCGGCGAGCTCTACGCGTTCGGCCGGCGCCTCGACCGTTTTCTCAAAGCGCATGAAGACCAGTTCGACGTGGTCCATGACAATCAAACCCTGTCGGCTCCCATGCTGCGGATCAACGCGCGCATCCCGGTCATCACCACCCTGCATCACCCGATCGCCATCGACCGCGATTATGCCGTCGCGGCCGGTCGCAAATGGTGGGAGCGCCTGCTGACCCGGCGCTGGTACCGCTTCGTCGACATGCAGGCCAGAACCGCCCGCGCCCTGCCGCGCCATCTCGCTGTTTCCGGCGCCGCCCGGCAGACCCATGCCGAGCGCTATGGCGTTGATCCGGATCGCGTTAAGATCGCCTTCAACGGGCTGGACCATGACACGTTCTGCCGCGACAGCGCCGTTGAGCGCGAGACCGGACTGATCGTGACCACGGCCAGCGCCGACGTCCCGATCAAGGGTCTGGACGTCCTGATCGCGGCCCTCGCCCGCGTCGCGGCGGCGCGCCCTGCGGCCCGGCTTCATATCATTGGCACTCTGCGCGACGGGCCCACCAAGCGCATGCTGGCCGCGCACGGCCTGTCCGAACGCGTGACCACCTCTTCCGACCTGACCCGGGCCGAGGTCGCCGATCTCTACCGCCGCGCCCATATCGTTGCGTGTCCGGCCCGCTTTGAAGGCTTCGGCTTTCCCGCCGCCGAGGCCATGGCCTGCGGATCTGCCGTGGTCGCCAGTGATGGCGGCGCACTGCCGGAAGTGGTCGGCGATGCCGGTCTTGTCTCTCCGGCTGGGGAAGCGGGGCCGATGGCCGACAATCTCGCCCGCCTGCTCGATGATCCGGCCCTCGCCCGTGAACTGGGCGCACGCGCCGCCAGCCGGGCCCGCAGGGAATTCAACTGGTCGAGCCATGCGCTCGCCGCCTCGCACCTCTATGTCGAGGCCTTGTCAGAACAGGTCAGGGCCTGAACCGATGCAGACCATTCAGACAGAAAGCCTGGCGCTTGAACCCGGCATGCGCGTTCTCGACCTGGGCTGTGGCCAGGGGCGGCACCTGCACGGCCTGTACTGGGACGAGACACCGGTCACCGCCGTCGGGCTGGATCTTTGCCATGAAGACGTGGTGATCGCGCTCGACAAATTCTTCGAGCTCCCGCCTCCTGAACCCGCTTCGCCACTGCGCCATGCCGTCCTCACGGCCGGGACCGGCGAGACGCTTCCCTTTCCTGACAACACATTCGATCGTGTCATCTGTTCCGAAGTGCTCGAGCATGTGCCCGATCCCGAACTTTTCCTCACCGAGATTCGCCGCGTCCTCAAGCCGGACGGGATATTCGCCGCCTCGGTGCCGCGCTATTGGCCGGAAGCGATCTGCTGGTGGCTGTCCTTTGGCTATCAGAACACGCCGGGCGGGCATGTCCGTATCTTCAAGCCGAAAGCCTTTCGACATGATGTCGAAAAGCATGGCTTCCGGCGCTTTCGCCACCATTGGGCCCACGCCTTGCACAGTCCTTATTGGTGGCTGCGGTGTGCCGTCTGGGACACCCAGGAAAGCAATGGTCTGGTCGCGCTCTACCGACGCTTCCTGGAATGGGATCTGATCAAGCGCCCCTGGCTCACCCGAGCCATGGAATGGGTGCTCGATCCGGTCATGGGCAAGTCGGTGGTGATGTATTTCAGGAAGACGAATTGATGAGCGATCTGGTCGACATCGAGGCCTGTTCCGACCACATCGCGGCCCTGCAACGCAGCGACGGAACCATCCCCTGGATAGAGGCCGGCGTCTGGGATGCCTGGAATCACGGCGAAGCGACGATGGGGCTCGCCATTGCCGGTCGCGAGGCCGAAACCCTGCGCGCCCTCACCGCGCTGATGGATCGCCAGGAGGCCGATGGCGGCTGGACCGGCGATCTCGGGGCCTCGGTCCCGCTCGATGACGCCAATCGCCATCTGGTGCCGGGCAAGCCGAAAACCGCGCGGGACACCAATTTCTCCGGCTATGTCGCGGTCACCGTTCTGCGTAGCCTGCTTGCCCTGAAGGCGATGGACCGGCTGCCGCGCTACTGGCCGATGGTCGAGGCGGCGATGGACTTCGTCCTGGCCCACCAGACCGAACATGGCGATATCGTCTGGCGCGCCCGGGGCGACGAACAGACATTGACCGAAATCGACAGCCTGCGTGCCGGCAATGCCAGCCTCTACAAGGCACTGGAATGCGCGAGCCTGATGGGGCGCCGCCTCGGCAAGACTGTCGGGCCCTGGCTTGAGGCCCGGCGCCGGATCGGCGCCGCACTCCGTGAGAATGATGCCCGCTTTGACCGCAAGGGCACGGACCGGCGCGGCTTTGCCATGGACTGGTACTATCCCGCCCTCGCCGGTGTCCTGTCGACCGATATTGGTCGCGCGAGGCTCTATGCCCGGTGGACCGAATTCGTCGAGCCGGGCCTGGGCTGCCGCTGTGTCTCCGACCAGCCCTGGGTCACCGCAGCGGAAACCGCCGAGCTCGCCCTGGCCTGTCAGACGGTCGGCAAGCACGAGCAGGCACGCGCCCTGATCGCCAATCTTGCGCCCCTGATCGCACGCGATGGCGGCTATTGGATGGGCTGGCAGTTCGAGGAATCGATCATCTGGCCACGCGAGCGCCCGTCCTGGACGTCCGGTGCCCTGATCCTTGCCGCGGATGCGATTGAGGGGCTGAGCCCCGGCCATACCCTGTTGGTGGCCAATCACCTGCCGGAATACCCGGCGACTAGAGCCGCCGCAAAACTTCCAGCGTTCCTGTACGCCTGACCGGTTCGAACAGACCCGACGCGCAAGCCAGCTTCCAGATCTCGTAAGGCGGACGTCCGCCATCCTCGGGATTGGGGAAGACGTCGTGAATGGCGAGGATGCCGCCCGCGACGACACGACCGGCCCAGCCGCGATAATCCGCCAGCGCCGCCGCCATGGAATGCCCGCCATCGATAAAGACCATGCCCAGCGGCGTGGTCCAGTTGGCGGCAATCACGGCAGATCGTCCGACCAGCGGGATGACGCAGTCTTCCAGATCGCCGCGAAACAGGGTTTCGCGCAGGGCTGGCAGGGTCTCGACCGCGCCAAGCTTGGCATTGAACAGATCGGGGTCGTGATATTCCTCACCCGGCTGGTGCTCTTCGGAGCCGCGGTGGTGATCCAGCGTGTAGAGCACCGTTCCCGCCTCCCGCGCCGCCGGCCCGAGATAGAGGGCGGACTTGCCGCAATAGGAGCCGATTTCCAGTACCGGGCCGAGACGCCCGGCCTCACCAGCCAGTGCTGCCAGCGCCGTGCCCTCCTCGGGATCGAGGAAGCCTTTGACTTCATCGGGATGGATCATCAGGAAATGGCAGGGTTACGCATCTGGCGGCGCAGGGCGGCCAGTTCATCGGCGCGATCACGCAGATCATTGACCCGCAAGGCCAGCAGGTCGCGCTCGATCCGCAAGCTGGAGAGCGCCTCGGCATCATGATGCGCGGTCAATTCAAGCATGGCGGCCTCGAAGACCGACTGAGCCGTCTGGGCATTGGCCATGGCCGTTTCCACGGCGCCCAGTGCGTCGGTCACGTCAGAGCGCGACAGACCGGCGCCTTCATTCATGAGCACGCGCGACGCGGCATCAACGCTCGCAGCACCCTGCCAGGTCTCGACAAGATGGATGGCAACCCGGTTTATCGCCGGCAGGGTCGCGAGGTCGAGCTCGGCGGTCTCGACATAGAGCACAAGGCCACTGGTATCGGTTTCAGCCTCCTGGCCGGCAAGCTGGTTCATCCAGCGCATCGCCGTGTCCACCGAGCTGGCTTCACGGATCAGGCCACGCGTCTCGAGCGCCGATGTAAAAGCGTCAGTTGCACGCTCCAGCTCGAGCTGAGCCGGCGTCGAGGCGGTTCGGGAACCCGGGAAAGATGAGGCTGCGACCGAGATCGGCGCACTCGCGCACGCTGAAGCAAGACTGCAAAAACAAATGGCTAGCAGAGCACGCCGGAATGCGATCATCACACGGTTGTTCCCAAGAACGATTTACAGCCCCAAATCGCCTGAGACGATACAGAGCGCAGGCCAATTAGGCTATGGTTTATTGTGTTTATGACTGGCTAACGGCACAGTGGACGGCATGGATGCCTCCTACTCCAGACGCCTCCTCTATCCGCCAATCCGGCCCCTCCAGGCCTCACGACTGGCGGTTGGCAATGGACATGACCTCTATATCGAGGAATGCGGCCGCCCGGACGGGCTGCCCGTCATAACACTGCATGGCGGCCCCGGAGGCGGTGTCTCGCCCGCCCTGCGCCGGTTCTTTGACCCGCGCCGGTATCGGATCATCCTGTTCGACCAGCGTGGCTGCGGTCGTTCCACACCGCATGGCGAGCTGAGCCATAACACCACCCAGGACCTGATCGACGACATGGAGCGCATTCGCGAGGTCATGGGCGTCGACAAATGGGTTGTATTCGGCGGCTCCTGGGGCGCGACCCTCGCCCTTGCCTATGCCCGTGCCCATCCCGATCGCTGTATCGGTCTGATCCTGCGCGGCATCTTCACCTGTACCCAGCGCGAGCTCGACTGGTTCTACAAGGACGGCGCCAACATGCTGTTCCCGGATGCCTGGGAGCGTTTGGTTGACCCTTTGAGCCCGGAAGAGCGAGGCGATATCATCCGCGCCTATTATGAGCGCCTGGCCGAGCCGGACATCATCAGACGTCGTCCGGACGCGCTGGCCTGGTCACGCTGGGAAAGTGCGCTGATCTCGATGACCGGCGACCCCTCGGCACCGCTGGCCGACCCGGTCCGCGCCGATGCCCTCGCCCGAATGGAAAGCCATTACTTCTTCCACCGCGGATTTTTCGAGCGCGACGGCGAATTGCTCGAGGATGCAGGCCGCTACAATCAATTGCCCGGCGTCATCGTCCAGGGCCGGTATGACGTCGTGACCCCGCCCCAAACGGCATGGAGCCTCGCCCGGGCTTGGCCGCGGGCAAGGCTCCACATGATTGGCGATGCCGGCCATGCGGCCGGCGAGCCGGGCGTGGTCGACGCGCTGGTACGCGCGACCGACGCCTTTGCCGACAGGTTCGGCTAGCCGAGGCCCAGCAGGGTGCCGATGGCACCGCCATTGAACTTGGCGTCCAGGCCGAGGAAGAGAATGAAGCCGATGGCCGGCGGCACGACGAACTTCACACAGAAATGGAAGAAGGCGAACAGGCCATTCGAGGCATGGCTCAACTCGTCGCGCATCAGCTGGCGGGGAATGACCCAGCCGGCAAAGACGGCAACCAGCAGACCACCGAGCGGAAGCAGGAAGCTGCCGGACAGCCAGTCCACGAACAGACCGCCGAAGTCCGACGACCAGACGGCGCCTGCACCGATCATGAAGGCGAAGAAGCCGAGCAACCAGGCCGCGGTCGGACGCGAGAAGTCGGAATGCTCCTGGACGAAGGCCACAGTCCCTTCGAGCAGCGAAATCGAGGAGGTGATTGCCGCGATGAAGGCCAGCGCGAAGAAGGCACCACCGATGATATTGCCCGCCGGCATGTCAGCGAAAACAGCCGGGAGTGCCGTGAAGATCAGACCCAGACCGGCGGCCGGATCGATACCCACCATGAAGACGATCGGGAAGATCATCAGACCGGCGATCAGCGCGACCAGTGTATCGGCCGAGGCGATCATGATCGAGGACGAGCCAATATTGGTGTCCTTCGACAGGTAGGAGCCATAGGTAATCATGATGGCCGAGGCGACGGAGACCGAGAAGAAGGCCTGGCCGAGCGCGGCGACAAAGGTCTGACCGGTCACGGCCGAGAAGTCCGGCGTGAACAGGTAGGCAATCGCCTCCGAGGCTGCACCGGTGGCCAGTGAGTAGATGGTCAGTCCGATCAGCATCACGAAGAAAAGTGGCATCAGGAAGGTCGCGACCTGTTCGATCCCGCCCTTCAGACCCCGCGCCACGATGAGCACGGTGATGATCATAAAGACGGCATGCCAGGCGAGCTGGGTAAAGGCGCCCTGGTAGAACAGGTTGGCACCGTCAGGCTGACCGAAACCACCGGCAAAACCGGCAGCCGAATAGGCCATGACCTGTCCGGCGATCACCGAATACGTCGTCAGGATCAGGAAACCGCCCGCCGTACAGACCCAGCCGACGACCGCCCATTTTGCGGATCGTCCGGCTTCCTGCGCCATTTTGCGGGTCGAGGAGATGGCTGATTGCTGCGCATGGCGGCCGATGGCGATCTCGGCCATCAAGACCGGCAGGGCGAACAGGGCCACACAGCCGATATAGATCAGCACGAAAGCCGATCCGCCATTCTCGCCCGTCTGGAACGGGAAACGCCAGAGATTGCCAAGACCGACCGCGGATCCGACCGCGGCAAGAATGAATGCGAAACGCGACGACCAATGCGCGTGCTGACCGGCTGGTGTTGCCGCCATGAGACTCTCCCCTGAAACAGGACGCGAAGGCGCGTCCACCCCTTACAGAATTGCCGCGCACACTTCCCCAACCGGCCCAGCCGGTCAAGCACGCGACGTTGTTGCAGTGCGGCGCAATATCAGCCGAACAGCCCGGCTCCGCGCGGCGGTTCCGCATTGCGGTGAATATGCGCGCCCAGAATGAGGCCGAAGCCGGCCATCACGGCCAGCACAACCGTCCCGCCATAGGAGATCAACGGCAAGGGTACGCCAACCACGGGCAAAAGGCGCGACACCATGCCGATATTGATGAAGACATAGGAGGCAAAGGTCGTGATCACGCCGATTGTCATCAAGCGCAGGAAAGGCGATTTGCAGCTGATCGCGATGATCACGCCCTGGGCCATGATCAGCGCATAAACCGCCAGCACGGCTATGCCGCCAACAAAGCCGAACTCTTCCCCCAAGGCCGTGAAGATATAGTCGGTCTGCATTTCCGGCAGGTAGCCGAGCTTCGACTGGGTCCCCTCGAGGAAGCCCTTGCCGGTCATGCCTCCCGAGCCGAGCGTGATCACGGCCTGGTTGGGATGATAATTGATACCCAGCGGATCGAAATCCGGATTGAGGAAGGCGTGGACGCGGTCCATCTGATAGTCGGCGAGAATATTCTCGAGCCCGAAAACGCCGATCCCGACAATGCCGGCTAGCCCGACCCCGGCAACCGCCATGATGAACCACCAGCTGAGGCCCGCCATGAAGATGACCATGACTCCGGTCGCGGCCAGAAGCAGGGTCGTACCCAGATCTGGCTGGCTGACAATGAGGATGGCCGGGATGCCGATGATCAGCAGGGGCGGCAGCAGCCCGGAAATCGTCGTGACCTTGGTGTCCTCGAGGTCGTGATAGAAACGCGCCAGAGCCAGCACAAGGGCCAGCTTCATGATCTCCGCCGGCTGGATACGGATCGGCCCGAGATCAACCCAGCGCTGGGCGCCATTGATGGTCACACCCGCAACCTCGACCAGGACAAGCAGGATCAGGGCACCGACATAGACCGGATAGGCCAGGCCCATCCAGAATCGCGGCGGAAACATCGCGATCACGATCATGCCGACAAAGCCGAGCGCAAAACGGACGGCGTGATTGATCGCCCAGGGCTCCCAACTGCCGCCGCCAACAGAATAGAGCATGCCGACGCCGGCCGCGCCGAGGAGGGCGAGCAGCAGGACCAGCGTCCAGTTGAGCTCCATCATCTTGCCAGGGATGTCGCGCGGCACGCTCTCGCGGAAAACGGCCATCAGGCGCCTCCCGGCCGGCCATTGCCAAGATCGGCGAAGACACCGGCCCGGCTGGAGGGGTCACGGGCGACAACACGGCGCAGGATATCCCGGGCCGGACGTGTGGCCGCGGACGACCCACCGCCATGCTCGATTACAACAACGCAGGCATATTTTGGATCGTCGGCCGGCGCGTAGCACATGAAAAGGCCATGGTCGCGCAGGCGCCAGGGCAGGTCTTCCTGCTCGCGCACACCGGCTTCACGCTCGGCAGCGGTAATGGAATAGACCTGCGCGGTCCCGGTCTTGCCCGCCATCTCGATATCATCAATGCCGAGCCCGCCAAGCGAGTAGGACGTGCCACCGGCTTCCTCGACCACGGCGCGCAATCCATCACGCACTTGAGCCAGGGCGTCATCATTGACGCCGATATGCTGCGCAGGCGGCATCATGGCGTTCCGGTAGAGCGTCGGCGACACGGCACGACCCGATGCCACCCGCGCTGTCATAACCGCCAGCTGCAATGGCGACGCCGTCACAAATCCCTGCCCGATACCGGTATTGTAGGTATCACCCGTCGACCAGCCCTGATCATAGCGCGACCGTTTCCAGGCCGGGTTGGGCATATTGCCCCGGCGGACACCGGCGATGCCGATATCGAATTGCTCACCGATCCCGAACCGGGTCGCCATTTCATGCAGGCGATCAATGCCAAGGCGTTCGGCGATTTCGTAGAAATAGATGTCACAGGATGTCTTCACCGCTTCGCGCAGATTGACCAAGCCATGGCCCCGGCGACGCCAGCAGTGGAATTCGCGATCGCCCAGACGCACCGAACCGGTGCAGCGCACCGTCTCACCCGGCGGGACCACGCCATGTTCCAGCGCCGCCGCGGCGACCACGGCCTTGAAGGTCGAACCCGGCGGATAGGTCCCCTGGATCGATTTCTGGAACAGCGGATTGCGGTCATTTTCCCGCAGGGCTGCATAGTCCGCCGAGGAAATACCGCCAACGAAGAGATTGGGATCAAAACTGGGCGATGAGACCAGGGCAATCAGCTCGCCGGTATTGACGTCCATCACCACGGCCGAACCACTGTCCTGGCCCAGGCGTTCATGCGCGTAGCGCTGGATGTCGGCATCAAGGGTCAGCACCACGTCACGCCCGGCGACCGGCTCGGTGGATTGCTCCGGCAATTCGCGGATCACACGGCCACGTGCATTGACCTCGGTCTTGAGTGCGCCGGACTCTCCGCGCAGATCGCTCTCGCGGGCGATCTCAACGCCGGTCTTGCCGATCCGGAAACCCGGATGGCGCAGCAGGCGTTCGGCATCCCGCGGATTATTGGCAATATCCTCATCATTCGGCGGCTGCACATAACCCAGCACATGTGCAAAGGCCGGCCCATAGGGATAGGAACGCACCTCGCCGACATCCGGCGTCACACCGGCCAGGTCGGGCGCGCTGAGATTGATCGACGCAAACGTGTTCCAGTCGAGATCATCAGCGACGGTAATGGCGTGAAAACTGCGCTGGCTGCGGGCGGTCCGCAGGATGCGCTCCCGCTCATAATTCCCGAGCGGCAGGAAGGGCTGAAGCCGGTCGAGCGCCGACGCCACATCGCCGGACTGTTCGGGGACAAGGAGGACGCGATAACTGTCGCGATTATCGGCGACGGCGACGCCGAAACGATCGAGGATGCGGCCGCGCGACGGCGGCAGGAGATTGAAATTGAACTGATTGTCTTCCGACATCAGCCGGTAGCGTTCGGTCTCCAGGACCTGAAGCGAATACAGCCGTGCGCCCAGCCCCAGGAAGGCCAACCCGCCGGCGCCCGCCATCAGCAGGGCACGCCGGGTGAATTTGAGATCCTGTTCCTGTCGGTCAGCGCGCATGAATAACTGTCATCACCCCCCGATAAAGCCCGACCCGCGCGACCGGCGACGACGCAGGACAAGATAGGCCGGCAGCGGAAACATCAGGATGGAGGCCACGATCTCGATCACCAGGGGCTGCAAATCCGCCATCTGTTCAAGCGCGAAACTGCCGGCCGCAAAGGCGATGCCATGGGCCAGCAATAGCGTCGCGCCGAAGCGCAGCAGGACCGGCGGCAAGTCGCGCGGCATGCCATCTTCGCCCCGGAAGCGGAAGACCGAGATTGAAACCAGATAAGCCAGTGCCCAGACCCCCATCGGCGCGCCGGTGAGCAAATCCTGGGTCAGGCCGATGGCAAAGACCGCGATCGGCGGCATGAATTGCGGCCGGACATTCGCCCACAGGAAAATCGCCATCAGCGTCCAGGTCGGCATGATGGTGAGGCCATCGACAAGACGGGTCGGCGACGCCTGGATGATCAGGGCGATCAGGACCGAAGCGATACAGCCGGTCGCGGCCAGCCAGGGCGAATTGCGATCAGTCGGCTTCCTCACCGGTTGTCCTCCGTCGCAGTCCCGTCGGGCGGTGTTGCATCCGTATCAGTGTCAGAGGCTTCGACGGCGGCAGCGCCTTGGTCCTGGGTGGCGTCTTCGCGACCGGCCGGCCCATCGCCTGACGGTTGAGCCGCCGGCAATTCCGCGCCCAGCGGCCCCTCTGTCGGCGGCGTTTCCGGCTCGGCTTCCGGAGCCGGCGCGGTCACGCGCTGAAAGGGCCAGACCCAGACGAAATCAACCGGTGCCTGATCGGAATAAAGCCGGACACGCCAGCCGCCGTCACGGGTTGCGACGGCCTCCCCGACCGGAAGTCCGCGCGGCAGGATGCCGTCATCACCGGACGAAACAATGCGATCACCCGGCTGGATATCCGGTGCCCGGCCGACATAATCGAGCCGGGGAAACTCCGAGTTGTCGCCAACAAGAATGGCTCTGGCATTGGAGCGATCGGCCATCACGGGCACGCGAGAATTGAGGTCGGTGAGCAGGAGGACACGCGCCGAGCGGCGACCTGTCTCATAGACCCGGCCTACCAGGCCATAGAGATTGATCACCGGGTAGCCGTCGCGAATGCCGGCATCGCTGCCGCGACCGATCAGGCGGGCGCGCACGAAGGGGCCACGCGGATCGGCCACGGTCCAGGCACCGATACGATCCTCGATCGCGGCGCTTTCCACGTCGAGCGCGGCTTCATAGACCTCGATGCGATCACGCTGGCGATAGGCCAGGTCTTCCCAATAGCGGGCTTCGGTCAGCTGCTGGCGGAGGCGGTCATTCTCCGCAACGAGCTCACCCTGGCGACGCCAATAGGGCCCGATATTCTTGACCGCCCGGAGAGGCTTGGCGGCGAGGTCCAGGAGTGGCGCCGAAACATCGGTAAAACCGGCGCGGAAACTGGCAAACGGAGCTGAGCGGGACGCCGGGCGATCAAAGGCAATCAACGCGCCGGAAACGACGAGAAGGGCAATGAACAGCGTCCGCGAAAAACGGATGCCCTGCTCACCGTCATGTCGTGTCGAGCGTCGCGACGCCACGCCTCACTCCTTCTCCCCCGTTTCGAGGTGGAGATTACACAGCTTCGGAGAGGATGGGACGCCAGATCCGAAGGTCTTCCACGGCTTTGCCACAGCCCAGCACCACGCAGGACAGGGCCTCATCAGCCAAGCTCACCGGCAGCCCGGTGCGTTCACGCAGCTCGGTGTCGAGATTGCGCAGCAGCGCCCCGCCACCGGTCAGGACGATACCCTTGTCGACAATATCGGCCGCCAGCTCCGGCGGCGTGGCCTCAAGCGCCTGCTTGACCGCCTCGACGATCTGCTCGACCGGCTCGGACAGGCTGTCGGCGATCATGGCTTCGGTCACGGCGATTTCACGCGGGACACCATTCATCAGGTCACGCCCCTTGATGTCCAGCGACAGGCCTTCGCCTTTCACCGGCGGCATCGCCGACCCGATTTCCTTCTTGATGCGCTCGGCCGACGTCTCGCCAATCAGAAGATTCGCCGAGCGGCGGATATAATTGATGATGGCTTCGTCCATCTTGTCGCCACCCACGCGGACCGAACGCGAATAGACAATGCCCGAGAGCGACATCACGGCCACCTCGGTGGTGCCGCCACCGATATCTACAATCATCGAACCGGTCGGTTCGTCGATCGGCAGGCCGGCACCGACGGCAGCCGCCATCGGCTCGTCGATCAGATAAACCTTGCGGGCCCCCGCACCCAGCGCGCTCTCATGGATGGCGCGGCGCTCGACGGCGGTGGCACCGGAGGGCACGCAGATCACCACTTGCGGGCTGACCATCGCCCGGCGGTTATGCACTTTCTGGATGAAATGCTTGATCATTTCCTCGGCGACGTCGAAATCGGCGATCACACCGTCGCGCATCGGCCGGATCGCCTCGACATTGCCGGGCGTCTTGCCGAGCATGAGCTTGGCTTCGGCCCCCACCGCCTGCACGTGTTTGCGGCCCTTTTCGACCTTGTAGGCGACGACTGACGGCTCATTGAGCACGACGCCGCGTCCCTTGACGTAGACGAGCGTGTTCGCCGTTCCCAGGTCGATGGCGATATCCGCAGAGAGCAAACCGAAGAGGCTGTTGAGCATGGGGGTGCTGAATCTCGAAAAGTGTGGCGGCAAAGCCGCGATGCAACTGTTTTTCTTGTGCGATGCTCCGAGCAAGATTGCAAGGGGCGCACCGGTATTCCCGGTCATAGTGGGCAGGTCTTAACCAGTCTTTAGGACCGGGCGGCCGGGTTTGGGCTGTTCTCGCCCCGGATTACGGCTCTTTGGCGGCATCATCCGGCTGTACCGCAGCCGGCCCGCGATTACGCCGCAGCCATCCGCGCGCGACCAGCATGATGCCGATCCAGGCTAGGGCCGCCGCCGCGAACGCGATGCCCAGCAGGACCTTGCCCTCGGTCAGCATCGTGCGGATGCTCTCACCCATCAGGGCAACAATGAAGATCTTCGGGGCAGACCCGAGCATCGTCCCCAGGGCAAAGGCCCAATAGGGCGTACGAGCGACGCCGAACCCCATATTGACCATGATGAACGGACCGGACGGTACCCAGCGCACAACCATCGAGGCCAGCAGACCATTGCGCCCGATAAAGTCGGAGATCCGATTGGCCCAGTCACCGCCATAGCGCTTGAGGATGTCGGCACCGAAGAAGCGCCCGATGATATAATTCACAGCAGCGGAAAACTGGGTCGCGACAAACGCATAGATCGCACCGGTCGTCGGTCCGAAAGCGACCAGGGAGGCGGCGATCAAACCGAATTGCGGCGCGCCCAGGAATGACAGGGCGGTGAAGACCAGGATGGTCAGCGGCAGGGCGTACCATTCACTGGCCGAGGCGCGAAACCAGCTGCCCGCAGCCCCGGGTTCGATATCGAGCACGAAGCGCCCGATCACGAAAACCAGTGCCACAACGAGAAACAGCACCACCGACACGCCAATGGCGCGCGCGGCACGCGCATCCATGCGCAGGAAAAAATCGGTGAGTCGGTTCATCACGACAGAATTCCGGACCAAACGAAGACGCGCTTACCTAAGCACGCTTTGCGCGTCGGGCAATCAATCAGCGCCGTTTTCCTGACGCACAGCTTCACCCGACATGTCGACAGTTTCGCCAGAGGCGATCGCCGCAAGCTTGGCCCGCTGGATGGCCAGCACGCCCAATTGCTCATCCAGGACCTTGAGAATATCGCGGGCTTCTTCCTGGTCGATCCGCCCGGGAGAACGTTCGGTTTCGCTGAGGCTTTCCATGATTGCGGAGATATTTCGCGCATTGCGGCGACTGGCTTCACCGGCCAGGGCCAGCCAATTGGCATCATCGGCCTTCTCGATCGGCAGGAAAATCCCGCCGGCCAGCGCCGCCAGATGCTGGGCCGCCGCGGAAGCGCCGGACTCGGTCAGTTTGGCAATGCGCGCGTAGGAAATCTCGTTTGTGGAGTCCGGATCAGCCAGCGCATAAACGCGAGTCCGGCTCAGATCGAGCAATTCCATGACGGTCGGAATACCGCCGACCTCCTCGAAAACCCGCGCGACGACTTCCTTGGGTTCGCCATAGCGTCGAACTTTCACTGGATTGAATGACATGTCTCGCCCCCGCGCGCGATTCTGGTTCCGAACAACTCTATTACAGGTGGCGCGGCTTATTGGCTATTTCGTGGCACCGTAAATCCGGCGACGCAATTCTGCGCCCGCCGCCTCGATCGGCAAGGCCCGGTCAGCCGCCCGGTCCGCCTTCATGGCATCGCCGGCTTCATAGGCCGCGACCCATTTGCGCGCAAAGCGATCACTTTCGATATCCGCCATCGCCTGATCGAAAACGGCTTTCAGCTCCGGCCCGGCGATCCTGTCCTCGATCTGGCGCGCACCGAATTCTGCCGTATCCGAGATCGCCTCATACATGCCGGCGATCCCGCGCGCCTGGATCAGGTCGGCGAGGTATTTGATTTCATGGACACAGTCGATATAGGCCATGCGCTCGCTGACCCCGGCGGCGACGAGGCGCTCATAGCTCGCCTTGGCCAGGGCCACGAGCCCACCGACCAGGACGACCTGCTCGCCAAACAGGTCGGACACGGTTTCCTCGCGAAAACTGGTCGGGAAAATGCCGACCTCGCCCGACCCGATCGCCGCCAGATAGGCCAGCGCCAGCCCACGCGCCGTCCCGGACGCATCCTGGTGGACGGCCCAGAAGCCGATCAGCCCCTTGCCGGCCTCATACTCCTGACGCACAGCCCCGCCCGGCCCCTTGGCCGCGGCCAGGATGATATCGGCATCCGCCGGCGGTTCGATCAGCCCGTAATGGATGGAAAAGCCGTGACACAGGATCAGCGCCTGACCCGGCTTGCGGTGAGGCGCGATCGCTTCGGTCCAGATCTGGCGATGCGCCTCATCGGCGGCGAGCAGGGAGATCGCGTCCGCCCAGGCGGCGGCCTCCGGCAGGGATACGACCGCAAACCCGTCCGCCTCGGCCTTGGCGCGCGAGGGCGAGCCCTCACGCAGGGCAATACGGATGTCGCGGACGCCGCTGTCGCGCAGGCAGAGCGCGTGCGATCGCCCGTGATTGCCATAGCCGACAATGGCCAGGCGGCACCGCTTTACCGGTTCAAGGTCAATATCGGCCGTATATAGCGGCTCACTCGTCTCCACCGTCATCGGACGACTCACTCCCGGCTGGCTCGGGCCGATAGGACGGGTCTTCCGTGCCCATGTCCAGAAGGCCCCGCCACTCGCCGTCGCCATTGCGGTGCCAGACGGTGACATAGGTGCCGCGGGAAACGGGGGTGGACGCGTTGTCCCCGTCTGTGTGGATGCTCCATGTGCCCCAGGTGACACCAAGATCATCGCCAGAGCCGGCAAAGCCTTCGCGCGGCTCCCAGTGCAGCAGGGTGTCACCGGTGAAAGCGGCGTAAAGCGGCGTGATGCGCTCAGTACCGATGATCGGCTCGGACGTGCCGCGGACCAGACGGCCCTCGGTCTCATCCATCCACTGCCCGAAAGCCGCGGCGGCACCCTCCTCCGCGGCCATGGCGGCAAAGTCCCGGTCGGCCTGCAGGATGGCGGCGACCGTGTCCTCCGGGCTCTGGGCCAGGGCCGGTCCGGCGAGGTTCAGGGCCAGACCCAGACTCGCACGCGTGATCCATCTCTTCATCTCGCTTCCCCCTCGAGCAGGACAGCCAGCGCCTCGCGGGCACCGGCCGGATCGAGCGAGACTATCCGGTCCCAGCTGGCCGCTTGATTGCGAAACCATGTCCCCTGCCGCTTGGCGTAACGACGACTGTCACGCTTGGCGAGGATGACGGCTTCATCCAGCGATAGCGCGCCGCGCAGATGGGCCATCAATTGCGGCACACCGAGCGCCTTGCTGGCGGGCAGGTCCGGATCAAGACCGCGCGCGGCGAAAGCCGCCACTTCGTCCAGCGCGCCGGCCTCCATCATGCGGTCAAACCGGGCATCAATCCGCGCATAGAGCGCCTCGCGGTCCGGCTCGATGACGACACCGCGCCAGGTGCCGGCGGCAAGCGGAGCGACAGTGTCAGCCTGGTATTCGCTGAGCGGGCGCCCGGTCTCCAGCGCGACCTCAACGATCCGCATCAGGCGCTGGCGGTCCGCGGCCTCGACCCGCTTCGCGGCGGCTGGGTCGAGGCGCAAGGCCTCGGCCCGCAAGCCGGACAGGCCCGCCGCCTCCAGCATGTCGGCGACGCGGCGGCGCGTGACCGCGCCAATCTCCGGCACGACAGCGAGGCCACGAACCAGGGCGTTGAAATAAAGACCGGTCCCGCCGACCAGAACCGGTACCCGCTGTCGTCCCCGGCAGTCATCGATCAGGGCCAGCACATCGCGGGTCCACTCGCCGACGGAATAGCGTATGGCCGGGTCGATCGTCCCGAAGAGGTGATGCGGCGCCCGCGCCCGTTCGGCGGCATCGGGCTGGGCCGTGATCAGCGGCAGGCCGTCATAGACCTGCATGGAGTCGGCATTGATGATCTCGCCGCCGAGGATGTCCGCAGCCGCAAGCGAAAGCGCGGTCTTGCCCGCCGCCGTGGGGCCCGCAATCAGCAGGCAGGGCGTCACGGCCGGATCGACTGCAGCACGTACTGGCCACCGCGATTGATCTGGAACCGGACCGGGCCGCCGCCATGGCCATCCACGATCTCGCGGATCGCGGCAACGCTGTCGACGCGCGCGAATTCCACTTCCTCGATCACATCACCGGGACGGACCTTGCCGGCCGCATCGCTGGTCGGATCGACCTCGGTCACCAGAACGCCCTCGGCATCGGGATGGACGCGGAAACGCCGGCGCGAGGCCGTGTCCAGCGTGCCAAAAGTCATGCCCATCACCTCATTGCCATTGGTCGGGGTCGGGGCAATGACTGCGGCATTCGCCGTGGCATCCTCATCACCACCTTCGGAAAGCGCACCGACCGTCAAAGAGATGGTCATCGGCCGGTCGCGGCGAATGATGTCGAGCTCGATTTCCCGGCCGATCTCGGTCTCGGCGGCCATGCGCTGGAAGGACCGGCTGTCACGCACGCGGCGCCCGTCAAACTGCAGGACCAGGTCGCCATTGCGCAGACCGCTGGCGGCGGCCGGGCCATCCTCCTCGATGCGAGAGACAATCGCGCCATAGGGCGTGGCAAGGTCAAAGCTTTCCGCCATCTCGGGGGTCACACGCAGGACCGAGACACCGAGCCAGCCGCGGCGCGTCTCACCGAACTCGACGAGCTGGTTGACCACGACTTCCGCCAGATTGGCTGGAATGGACAGCGAGATGCCGACGCTGGCACCGGTGGGCGACAGGATGAGCGTGTTCACGCCAACCACTTCACCATCCATGTTGAACAGGGGACCACCGGAATTGCCTGTATTGATGGCGACATCGGTCTGGATATAGTCGTCATACCGCCCGCCGGCCTCCCGGCCCCGCGCGGAGACGACACCCGCGGTCAGCGTCCCGCCGAGGCCGAAGGGATTGCCGATCGCGATCACCCAATCGCCGACCCGCGCACTGTCACTGTCGGCAAACGCCACAAAGGGCATCGGCTCATCGACATCCATGCGCAGCACGGCCAGATCGGTGACGCTGTCAATCCCGACCACTTCGGCGCGGAAGGCGCGGCCATCCGGCAGTGAGACCTCGACCTCGTCGGCGCCGTCAATCACGTGGTTATTGGTCACGACCAGGCCGGACGGATCAATGATGAAGCCCGACCCCAGCGAATTGGCGATGCGCGGGGCATTGCCGAAAATATCGTTGAAGCGCTCCAGCGGCGAGCCTTCGGGGAATTCTGGCAGGCCGTCCTCACTGTCCAGCCGCTGGGCCGCGGAGATGTTCACGACCGCCGGTGACAGGCGTTCGGCGAGATCGGCGAAGCCGTCCGGCGCCGGATGCGCCTGCAGGGCGGGCGTGACAGCCACCGAAAGAAGGGCTGCCAGGAAAGTCGTGAGGACGAGGAAACGCTGCATCATGGTCCGCCGTGCTGGATCGCGAGATCGTGTCGCTGACACTCGCCCAAGCAAATTCCGGGCAAGCTGTGTTCTGACAAGGTGAATACCGCTTCGCGAGGGCTTCCCGCAACCGCAGTATCGCAATCGTCATGCGCATGACGCTTTCGTCACGCGCGCGCCCGGGCGCTGCCGGCGACCGGGAACGAACAGGGCCCGGCCCGCCTGTGCGGGACCGGGCCCTGCCCTGGTCGGTTATCCGTCAGCGAGCGACTATTCGCCGGTCTCGCTGCGGAAATAACGGAAGAATTCCGAGTCCGGCGGAATCACGATCGGTGTCCCTTCCTGGACCGCCTGCTCATAGGCGAGCATGGAGCGGTAGAAGGCGAAGAATTCCATATCCTGATTATAGGCCTGGGCGTAGATCTGGTTCTGACGCGCATCACCTTCACCCCGCAGACGCTGGGCATCGGCGCGGGCCTGGGCCCGGATGATCGAGGCCTGGCGATCGGCATCGGCCCGGATCTCCGTGGCACGCTGTTCGCCCTCGGCGCGATACTGCGCCGCTTCCTGCTCACGCTCGGAGCGCATCCGTTCGAAGACATTGTCGGCGATCTGCGGCGGCAGGTCGGCGGCAAGGATCCGCACGTCAATGACCTCGATACCGAAACGGCCGGTCTCGACCTGGGCTTCCACCGCGGCCTGAACCCGGGTCATCAGCTCGGCACGCTGGCCGGAAATGACATCGGAAGACGGGATCGAGGCGATCACGCCGCGCAGGCTGTCATCCATGATCTGCTCGAGGCGCACGCGCGCACCGCGCTCGTCACGGAAGGTCTGGTAGAAGCGCAGCGGATCGGTGATCCGGTAGCGCAGGAAGGCGTCGACGATCAGGCGCTCCTGGTCCGAAGCGAGGATTTCCTCGGCATCCAGATCAAGTTCCAGATTGCGCTTGTCGAAGAGCAGCACGTCCATGATGAAAGGCGTCTTGAAGTGCAGGCCGGGATCGGGCTCGGACACTTCATTGACCGCATCAACCGGCTCACCCAGACGCAGGATCAGCGCCTGTTCGGTTTCCGAGACGGTATAGACACTCTGGAGGCCGATGAAGACAGCGACGACGAGAATGATGATTCCCAGTGTGCGGATCATTGGTTGCCTCCTTGATTGCGGGTGCGGTTCTGACCGAGTTGGTCAAGCGGCAGATAGGGCAGCGCCCCGGCTTCGCCATCGAGAATGATCAGCTCGGAATTGCCAAGCACGCGCTCCATGGTTTCCAGATACATGCGGCGACGGGTGACGTCAGGCGCCTGCACATATTCGTCATAGATCGCGATGAAGCGGTCGGCATTACCCTGGGCTTCCGCAATGACATTGTCCCGATAGGCTTCGGCTTCCTGGGTCAGCTGGGCGGCAACACCGCGCGCTTCCGGGATCACCCGGTTGGCGTGGGCTGTAGCATCCAGCTGGGCCCGCTCGGCTTCCTGCTGGGCAATATCCACGCCGCGGAAGGCGTCGATGACCCGTTCCGGCGGCTCGGCATTGCGCAGGTTGACCTGCAGGATCTCGATACCGGCTTCGTATTCATTCAGCGTTTCCTGCAGGATTTCACGCGTCCGGCGCGACACTTCGGACCGGCCTTCGGTGATGATGAATTGCAGGTCGGATGTGCCGACGACTTCACGCATGGCACTTTCGGCCACGGCAGCGACGGTGCCTTCCGGGTTGCGGACATTGAAGAGATAGTCGCGCACGCCTTCCTGATAACCCAGATCGACACGCCACTGCACGGCGAAGTCGATATCGACGATATTCTCGTCACGGGTCAGCATCTGGCCGGCCGGGCCCTGACCGATCGTGATCGAATTGGTCGTCGTCACTTCTGGCAGAATGACGGTTTCGATCGGGCTGGGCAGTTTGAAGTGGAAGCCCGGCGTGGTGGTCCGGCTGTATTCGCCGAAGCGCAGCACGACACCGGCCTGGTTCGCCCCGACCTGGTACCAGCCGGAACCCGGCATGATGAACCAGACGCCGACCAGGATCAGCACGATCAGGCCGAAGCCGAAGGCGCCGGCTCCCTTGCCGCCGCCAGAACCGCCATCCTTGCCGGAGCCGCCCCCACCGAACATGCCGCGCATCTTGCGCTGCATGTCGCGGACGACCTCGTCGAGATCAGGACCTTCCGGTCCGCCACCACCCTGGGGACGCTGTCCCCACGGGTTCTGGCCGTTATTATTGTTTCCGCCGGAGCCCCATGGGCCTCCGCCGCCTCCACCCTGATTGTCGTTCCACGGCATGTGCTGGATCGATCCTCTCAATTTCCGTTGTGCCTTAAATGAACGCATGCGCGTTGCGGTTCAAGGGTAATCGGGTGGGACGCCGCAGCAGAGCATCCCCCCTTTGACGCGCGAACGCGCTGTGTCAGGCGCGTTCGAGTGTGCGAAGGACAAAGGCGTGGTCATCGCGCTCACCGGCCGGATGGGCCTCGCGCGCGACTTCGCGCCACTCGGACTCGACGATCCCGGGCAGGCGGGCATCGCCGGACGGGCTGGCCTCGACCTCGGTGAGATAGAGACGGTCCGCCAGGGCCAGGGTTGCAGAATAGATCTGCGCCCCGCCGATCACGCAGACCTCGTCGACACCGTCCTGATTGGCCTGCATGAAGGCCGCATCCATGGCATCGCCGAGATCGCCGACCACGCGAGCCCCCTCCGCGACATAGCCGTCCTGACGCGTCACCACGATATTGAGTCGGCCCGGCAGAGGTCGCCTTGGCAGACTCTCCCAGGTCTTGCGCCCCATGATGATCGGCTTGCCGGTGGTGATCGCCTTGAAACGCAGAAGGTCCGAGGACAGGCGCCAGGGCAGATCCCCGTCGGCGCCGATCACCCCATTGGCGCCACGCGCCACGACAATCGCGATTTTGGGGACAATGGTGGTCATGGTTCAGCCCTCCCCGGTCTCGCCGGCCGGACGGGTCGCGCCCGCCTCGCCCGGCTCCAGAACCGCGCTGTCACGATCAAGCCAGTGCAGCCATTTGCGTTGCATGGCGGCGTCCAGGTCGATGCCTTCCGCTTTCGCCATGATCAACAGCATGCCCAGCGCATCGGCCATTTCCAGGGCCAGCTGTTCACGCGCCGCCGCGTCGGCGGGACGGCGGGTGCGGCCGGTG
This sequence comes from Maricaulis maris, assembly GCF_049116555.1. Classification (GTDB taxonomy): domain Bacteria; phylum Pseudomonadota; class Alphaproteobacteria; order Caulobacterales; family Maricaulaceae; genus Maricaulis; species Maricaulis maris_C. Next base: position 223,692 of record NZ_JAGDYT010000006.1, read on the forward strand.
GTGGTGAGATAGGCCTGGGTCAGCTCGCCGATTTCTTCCTGCAGTTTCAGGAGCGGCCAGTCGCCGGCGCGGTCAATGTCGTAATGCGCGGCATAAATATCGGAGACCCGGACAATCCTGTCGGCCAGTGCGTCGAGCGGTCCGGACATGCCCCGCCCCTCAGACGGCAACCGGGGCGGTGATGCGCGGATGCGGGTCATACCCCTCCAGCGCGATATCCTCATATTCGAAAGCGAAGAGATCCTGCGCGTCCGGATTGAGCTTCAGCTGCGGCAGGGCGCGCGGCGCGCGAGAGAGCTGCTCGCGGACCTGGTCCATATGGTTGGAATAGATATGGGCGTCGCCAAAGGTGTGGATGTATTCGCCCGGCTCGAGCCCGCACACCTGCGCCACCATCGCCGTCAGCAGCGCATAGGAGGCAATATTGAACGGCACGCCCAGGAACATGTCGGCCGAGCGCTGGTAGAGCTGGCAGCTCAGTTTTCCGTTCGCGACGTTGAACTGATAGAGCGTATGGCAGGGCGGCAGCGCCATATTGGGCACATCGGCCGGGTTCCAGCCCGACACGATCAGCCGGCGGGAGGCCGGATTGCTCTTGATCTGTTCGAGGATATTGGACAGCTGGTCGATCTCGGTGCCGTCCGGACCTTCCCAGCGCCGCCACTGCTTGCCATAGACCGGGCCGAGATCGCCGTTTTCATCGGCCCACTCATCCCAGATCTTGACCCCGCGCTCCTGCAGCCAGCGCACATTCGTCTCGCCACGCAGGAACCACAAAAGCTCGATCGCGATCGACTTGAAATGCACCTTTTTGGTGGTCAGCAGCGGGAAACCCTTGGAGAGGTCACAGCGCAGCTGGCGCCCGAAGACCGACATCGTCCCGACGCCGGTCCGGTCGGCCTGCTCGGCCCCGGTCTCGAGAATATCGCGCAGGAGGTCGAGATAGGCGCGCTCGACATCCGACCCGCCAGCCCCGGCCTGCGCCTGTGCAAAGGTTTCGCTGTCGATGACGGCCATGTCGCACTCCCGGTGATTCTCAGCCTCACAGCATGGCAGGGAAGCCCGGACGATTGAACCAGCCGGTCCAGATCAGCCGGGGAAAGGCACGGCAAGTAGTTGGCAGGCAAGCGGGAAAATTGGGTATTCAAGAGCGGGGACTTGGTGAGGCGCTTTTCTTCGCCTCACCGTGGCGAAGTGGGCCAGGGCCGGGGGCCGGGGCCCGCCCCCCCGGCCGATGGGGCCAAGCGGAACGAGGGGGAGCGGCCGCACTGCCTGCAATCAGCGACCTGCAATCAGCCACCCGGCTACGCCCCCCGTCCTGTCAGGAGAGGCCAAAACGGGACTCGCCCGGTCCCGGTTTTGGTGTAGGGTGACCGCCTCGGAACATAGAGGGAACACCACAATGCTTGGATATGTGACACTGGGAACCAATGACCTGGAGAAGGCCGCCGCCTTCTACGACAAGCTGTGCGCCGAATTCGGCGTCGGCCGGATGATGGGCGACGACAATTTCATCGCCTGGGGCAAGCCCGATGGCGGCGCCGGGATCGGCCTGACCAAACCCTTCAATGGCGAACCGGCCAGCGTCGGCAATGGCGTCATGGCCGCCTTCCAGGCCGACAGCAAGGAACAGGTCGACAAGGTCTACAAGATGGCCGTCGAGGAACTCGGCGCCCAATGCGAAGGCCCCGCCGGCCCCCGCGGCGAAGGCTTCTACGCCGGCTATTTCCGCGATCCGGACGGCAACAAGCTGAATGTGTTCACGATGGGCTGAGCCTGTCGGCAGATGGAAACGGACCGTCTCCCGCCTCGCGGGGGACGGTCCGGTGCTGCGAGCGCTGAAGTGGGAGGCACCTGCCTCCCTCTGCCCGGCAGCACTGACAGGTCGGCCACTGACAGGCCGGCCACTGACCCGTGCTCGACGGCTGGCAGGCGCGCGCACCCCGCGCAGCGCCGTTCATGGACCGCCTGTCAGCCAGCAGGCCGGATACGGCGGTCTCTCGGCAAGCGGTTTATGGTGGGGTTTGCGCCAGGCGCGGGGTGAGAAGGCACTCACGAAAAACGGTACGTGTCCCCGTTTATTATCGAAGAAATAACCGGGACAGGCACAATTAGTCCGGCCGAGCACTCAGACCAAAACCGCCGAGCCGACCGGCCAAGGATGACAGCGCGTGATCCTGCAAACTGTGTCTGTCCCGGTTTATCCTGCCTTGTCATATGAACGAGACGCCGGACGGGCTCACGGCGACGATCGATTATCTCGCAAGCCTACCAGATTGGGCGCGCTATCTGGCCGATGATCTGAGCCGGGAAGAAGAGGCAAGGTTAGGATACTTCACCGAAACGGGCTTCCCGATGGGCGCACCGGACTGGCTGTCGGCAATGGAAACCAAGTCGAGCCGAAACTTGCGCCCCAGGCCACGCGGGCGCCCAAGACTGGACACGGATTAAATGGTGTGTGCCCCTGTTTTTTCTGGTTGGGCGGATATTTCGAGTTTGCCATGAATGAGGGACAAACGATTGCGGTGAACGGCTTTAGACAGGCGGCTGGAGAACTATCCGGCCAAGTTACTGGCGCAGATCCATTGACCGCGCTTGGAATGGTATCTAATCGCGCAGGCGCTGTTATAAGTATACTCAATCTCATTCAGGTTACATCAAATGTAAATACTGTGGAGCGCGCTATTGAGGGGCGCCACTTGATGTCATTGGTACCCCAATATTTCGGCGACAGAGTGCATTGCGATATGCACGGAACGCTGTTGTTAATCATGTGCTGAATGGAGGTACATTGTGAAGGCTATTATTATTTCAATATTATTGATCTCGGCCCACAATAGAGGCGGGCAAGATTCCGATTCTTCTCCCACTTTGTCTGACTTAGTTGGAGAGTTTAATCTGCTTTATGGATTTCACACCTCAGCAGAGCCCTCTTTATCAGAGCTTCAGAATTTGCAATTCAGCAACTATTTGAGCTGGAAGTTTGTTCGCCTATTGGAGGTTGCCGAGCAAACAACTGAATTGGAACCCCATATGTCTATTTCGTTTTGCCGGATCGTGAGAGTTTCCGATCAAATCGTCGTTCCTGATTCTAGAAACGACATTAACGTTCACGCAACACTCGAGCATGTTTACCTAGCAAATAATTTGAATGATGAGGGTGGCGCACCTCAATACTGCTATGAGACAAGAGAATATTTTGACCTAGATTGATAACCTTTCTAAGGCTTCCATGCAAAGCGGCCAAATGACCAAGGCAGACACAATTAGTTCGCCCGGGAAGAACCGGGAAGAACCGGGGACACGTACCGGCTTTAACTAGTGCCCCACTTCCAGCGCGCCGCGGCGCTAACACCGCCATAAACCGCTTGCCGGGAGTGCGCCCGCGTCTTAGCCGATCAACCAGCGACCCGAGACTGCCCATTGAACGGGCCGGCCTCCCGCTCAATCTGATTGTCCAAGACGCGCCGTCCCAGCCAGGGGCCGACTTAACGACGTGCGCTGCGCCCTGCTTTGGCGACCAGTGCATGAGCCTCACTCAGGCCTGCCAGCATCCGCTCGACCCGATCACGCATGGGCGCTGTCGGCTCAATCCCTCTTTCCCAGCGCCCTATGGTCCTCTCCGAGACACCGATCTGCTGGCCAAGGCGGGCTTGGGACCACCCCTTCCTCGCGCGCCACTTGTAGATACGGTCCGCCAAGGTTCGATCGACCAGCCAGCCATCATGGCCAAGAAACTCGATGATCGCGGGATGATATTGGATGCGCGGTGCGTGCGCGCCGCGCTCCCACTGCCCCACCACATCGACACAAACGCCGAGCCGTCTGGCGGCCTCATCGAAGAAACCGGGACAGACACAATTACTCCCCCTTAATCCCCGCGCCCAGGCGCAAACCCATCCAAAAACCGCTTGCCGAGAAATCGCCGCATCCGCTTCTTCAGGTCAAGGGCCCGCAGGGCCGCCTCGCGGTTTCACCCTTGAGCTGAAGAAGCGGATACGGCCAGCTGGCTGACAAGCGATTTCTGATAAGCCCCGCACGGGGGCGCCACTGTTCCAGCGGCCGACAGGGAGCCCGTTGAACAAACGGGGACACATACCGTTTATCATCAGGGCCCCTCATCTCCTGCGTCCCCGGCGCGAGATGCGCCAAAGGGGACAGGTAGAATTAGCCTCCCCTTGCCCCTACCCCGCCAGCGCTTCGAAGAAATGCTTGCGGCAAAGTGAGACATAGTCGGATTTTTCAACGGCGACCTGTTCGCCCTCGGCGACGGCACTTCCGTCCGGCTGGCGGCGCAGATTCATGGTCGCCTTGCGGCCGCAATGGCACACGGTGCGGACCTCGCGCAAATGATCGGCGAGGGCCAGGAGTTCAGCCGAGCCGGGGAAGAGCGCGCCACGGAAGTCCGTGCGCAGGCCGTAGCACAGGACCGGCAGGCCGAGATCATCGACCACGCGGGCGAGGTCGCGGACCTGGCCGGCGGAGAGGAATTGCGCCTCGTCGAGAAAGACCGCCCCGAGCGGTCCGGCCTGCTGGCGGGCCTCGATGGCGGCAAACAGGTCGGTGCCGTCGGCATAGATATGCGCCGGAGCGCGCAGCCCGATGCGCGACTCGATCTGGCCCATCGCCTCGCCGGGCGTGGTGGCATGCAGGACCGAGGTCCACAGCATCACCTCCATGCCACGCTCGCCGTAATTATGCGCCGCCTGCAGGAGGATGGCCGACTTGCCGGCATTCATCGCGGAATAGTTGAAGTAGAGCTTGGACATCGCCGATCCCTAGCGCGATTCCGCGCCCCTCACAGACAGGCTTGCAGGGCCCCGCCTGACTTCCCGCCTGAAGTCCCGCCCGATTGCCGCGGCGGCCAGGACAGGGTCAAATGGCACCAAGGGAGACGGACATGGGATCGCAGGACGACATATCGGGCCACGCGCCGCGCTGTGCCAATTGCGGCGCAGCGCTGGAGGGGCCGTTTTGTGGCCAGTGCGGTCAGTCAATCGAGGAGATCCGGCGCCCGGCGTGGGCGCTGATCACCGACTTCACCGGCGACGTGTTTGTCTGGGATGGCCGCTTCCTGTCGACCCTGCGCGCGCTACTGCGCGGCCCCGGCCGGCTCGCCCGGTCCTATGCCGATGGCCAGCGGGCGCGCTGGACGCCGCCGATCCGGCTCTACCTGCTGGTCAGCCTGGCCTTCTTCGCCGCCATGAGCCTGGCCGGAGTGCGGCCGATTGCCGTGGACCTGTCACCCGATGCTGACACGATCCGCAGCCAGAGCGCCGGGGACATCGCGGCCCGACAGGCAAGCATTGCGGCCTACGCCGCAACGTATGCGCCTGACAGCGCGCCCATGAGCTGCGGCGTCCTGCCCGGGTCCGACGAGATCACCGCAGACGGGCGCCTCGTCTTCGCGCGGGACACGGACATAGCGATCACACCCATGCGATGGGGGCAAGCGCCCGAGGCCCGTGTCATCGATGACGCGACGCAGGCCTGCCTGGAAGGGGACATCCAGGCACTCGGCCTGTCCAGCGCCTTCGCAGACCTTGTGATCACAGCCCTCCGCGACCCGGCCGGGTTCGAGGCCCGCGCGTCAGCGGCAGCGGCCCAGGCCCTGGTCCTGATGGTTGTGGCCCTGGCCCTGCTCAACCTCCTGCTCCACCCGCGGCGAACCCTGATCGAGCATGTGATCCTGTCGCTGTATTTCCATGCCCTGCTCTTGCCCGGCTATGCCGGCGTGCTGCTGCTCGGCTATCTGGCGGCCGGGATATCGGCGGCGATTGGCCTTCCCCTGGCCGTGGCGGCCATCATCGCCGTGGCTGGGCTGATCTGGATATCGGACCGGCAATTCTACGGATCGAGCTGGTATGGCGCCTTGCTGCGCCTGCCGATCCAGCTGGCCGGATATTCCGCCGCGATCACCGCCGCGATCTTCGCGCTGATGTTTCTCCCACTGCTCTGACGGCTCAGGCTGCCTTGTCGCTGAGCGACTGGGCCGCGACAGCGATCTCGTCCGCCGAGACCTGAAGCTCTTCATTGCCGCGGGCGATGTCGGTGACCGCTTCGGAGACCCGCGACACATCCGCTGACGCCTCGCCCATATTGCGGCTGATGTCCTGCGTGACCGCGACCTGCTCCTCGACGGCCGCCGAAATGCCGGCCGCGATTTCCTCGATCTGGCCGATGACGCCACCGATCCGGCCGATCGCCTCGACCGCCCCGACCGTATTGTCCTGCACGGCCGTGATCTGCTTGGTGATGTTCTCGATGGCGTTGGCGGTCTGGCCGGCGAGGTTCTTGACCTCCGAGGCCACGACGGCAAACCCCTTGCCCGCTTCGCCCGCGCGTGCGGCTTCGATGGTGGCATTGAGGGCGAGCAGATTGGTCTGTTCGGCGATCGAATTGATCAGCTCGACCACCTGGCCGATCGACTGGGCCGCGGTCGACAGGGTGTCGATCACCGCCGCGGTTTCCCGCGTCTCATTGACCGCCTGCTTGGCAACGTCGACGGCACCGGTGACCTGATGACCGACTTCCTGGAAGGAGGCCGACAATTCCTCGGCGGCCGCGGCCACGCTCTGCACCATCTGAGCCGCCTTGCCGGAGGCGTTCGAGGCCTCGCTGGTTTTCTGGCCGGCGGTCGCGATGTTCCGGGAGACCGTATCAAGGCCACGCCCGACCTGTTGACGCACCTGGTCGCGGTGCTGGCGCGCCTTCACCGCCGCGGTGACGTCGATGGCCAGCTTGATGACGCTGACCGGATTGCCGGCGAGATCGAAGACCGGGTTATACGTGGCTTGCAGCCAGATCTCGGAACCGTCCTTGCGAAAACGCTGATACTCGCCGCTATGGAAATGCCCGCCCCGGAGCTTCTCCCAGAAAGCGCGATAGTCGGGCGATTTTACATAATCGGGACTACAAAATGCCGAGTGGTGACGGCCCTCAACCTCACGCGGGTCATACCCCATGGCTTCGCCGAAGATCGGGTTCGCGGCGAGCACATTGCCCTGCATGTCAAAGCGGATCATCGCCTGCGACCGCTCGATGGCCTCCATGGCGCTTTGATACTTGAACCGGCTGACCCGGCGCTCCGTGATGTCCGAGGCCAGCTTGATGATGCGTGACACCTTTCCCGAACCATCGAGAACCGGATTGTAGGTCGCCTGGATCCAGACCGTCTCGCCATCCTTGCGAGTCCGCCGAAACTCCTCGGAGTGGAACTTGCCGCCGCGCAGCTCGCTCCAGAACTGGGTGTATGCGGCGCTGCCTGCGTCTTCATCCGCGACGAAAATCCGGTGCTTTCGCCCGACAAGCTCGTCGGGCTGATAGCCCAGGATGTCACAAAAATTCGCGTTCGCCTCGATGATCGTTCCATCGGGCTTGAAGCTGATGATCGCGTAGGATTTCTGGAGCGCGTCCAGCGTGGAGCGACCCAGAGAACTGAAAAGCTGCATGGTAATCTTCCTTGTTCAGTAAGCCGACGCGTTGCCGAACAAGGCCGCGCCCGTTAACCAAACGCTGCACCCAAATGTAAAACGCGGAATTAACATTCGCTTTATTCTTACATCGCGCACATTTTATTCGCATACAGGGCTTGAATATCAAAATTTTCAATAACAGACTCTTCCGCGAGAAAAATCTTCGAAACTCCATTGGTGACTGCACAAGCAATACAGTCCCCGACAACCTCGCCCGCATGCCCGGACAGGCAGGCCGACGATCCGCTGGGCTTGCCCCTTCAATCCGCCACAATCGTCACCTATATTGATGATGTCGGCTTGCCGACTATGGCGATAAACGCGCTTGTAATAACCGGACCGGACCCGGGGGCAGTACCCGGCGGCTCCACCATAACTGTTCTGCGTTGGCGGACATGCCTGGGGCCGAAACAGGATCGACGGACGGGTAAAGAAGATGGCTTTCGCCGGGGTGAGGCCCCTTACAGGCTCATTTTCAGAGTTGCCAACGACAACTTTGCTGAAGAGGTCGCTCTCGCTGCGTAGTCAGCGCGGGTAATCTCGCACTAAACTCCTATACCCTTTAGCCGGTATAGGCGGGGCCCGGAGGCGCCTGGCAACAGAAGCCTCCACTTTCACCCAAGCTGACGGATTCACTGGGGAAAAGGGCGCGCTCATTTTCCCGGCACGTCGGGTTCACGGATCTGGCGCCAGCAGGCTTCGTGAGCTTTCGACCGCGCCGGGCCGGTGCGGTTCGCCTGTCGCCGGGCCTGCATCCGTCCCGGTGCCGACGGTCGAGCGGGCGCAGGGTCCCGCCTGCGCAGACGCCCGTCCGACCCATTGCCCTGCGGCCAGCAGGCCGGGCTCGCACCGACAGCCCTGTCGCCATGTGCAATGGGGCAGTCCTTCCTCGTTGACCTGCTTGAGCCTTGGAGTACCCTTTGCCGGGATTTCGGGGGGAGTATGACATGGCCAAAGATCTGATGCGCTATGACCTTATGGCGCAGGACGCGCTTCGCGGTGTTGTGCGCCAGGCCCTGCTCAAGGCGCAGGCGCCCGAAGGCCTGCCCGGTCCCCACCATTTCTACATCACTTTCCGCACCACGGCGCCGGGCGTCGATATCGACCCGACCCTGCTGGAAAAATACCCGGAAGAGATGACGATCGTGCTGGAGCACCAATTCTGGGACCTCAGCGTCACCGAGACCGGTTTCGAGGTCACGCTGAAATTCTCCGGCGTGCCGAAATATCTCAAAATGCCCTATTCCGCGATTTCGCGCTTCCACGACCCCAGCGTCGGCTTTCATCTCCAGTTCGAGCATGAAGGCAGTGAGGACGAGGCCAGCTTCCCGGATGATGATCCCAAGCCGAGCAAGGGCAAGACCGGGACCGATAATGGCAGCGCCGACAAGGGTGATACCGCCCAGGTGGTCAGCCTCGACAGTTTCCGCAAGAAGTGAGTGGGCGCGCGCATCTGCTGGCACCTGATCTGGCTGGTGGACCGCCGCCGGAGCCGCTGAGCGACGACGAGATACGCGACCGGCTTGACCTGCGCGGCTCACGACCGACCGTCTCGACCCTGCTCGGGTTCGAACTGATCGATTTTTCGGTCGAGGAGCGCTGGATCGATGCGCGCTTCAACCCCACACCACAACTGGCCAATCTCCGCGGCAGTGTGCAGGGCGGCATTATCACCGCGATGATGGACGAGGTCATGTCACTGTCCGTGCTGGTTGCCGAGCGTTTCACCTGCGGCGTCCCGACACTGGAGATCAAGACCAGCTATTTCGATCCACTGCCGGTCGAACCCTGCCGCGCGCGCGGTCAGGCAACACGGATCGGCGGACGGGTGGCCTTCATGGAAGGCACGATCTGGACGCCATCCGGCTCGATCGCGGCGCGCACCAGCGCCACCTGCCAGGTTCGTCGGGTCAAGCCAGCCACCAAGCCGTGACCGCTGCCCGGGCCCTGACCGGCAAGACCACCGCCCTCATCCTGATCGCGGCCTCACAAGTGCTGGCCCTGTCGATCTGGTTTGCCGGTGCCGCAGCCCTGCCCGCCCTGGTCGCATCCGGAGATGTCGGCCCGGTTCGCCAGGCAGCCCTGACCAGCAGTGTCCAGCTCGGCTTCGTCATCGGAGCCCTGACCAGCGCACTGACCGGTCTTGCCGACCGCTTCACGCCGCAACGCCTCTTCGCGTTCGGCGCGGTGATGGCTGCGCTGGCCAATCTGCTGGCGCTGCAGCTGGAACCGGGCGGACTCGCCATGATCGCCAGCCGCGCCCTGGCCGGCGGCGCCCTTGCCCTGGTCTATCCGGTCGGGATGAAGCTGGCGGCGAGCTGGGCACGGGGCGATGCCGGATTTCTCGTCGGCCTTCTGGTCGGGGCGCTGACCCTTGGCTCGGCCCTGCCCTTTGCCTTCAACCTGGCCGGACAGGTCAGCGACTGGACCCTGCCTTTCGCCGCCTCGGCGGTCGCCGCCCTTCTGGCTGCCGGGCTGATCCTGTTTGCGCGCGGAGGGCCGGGCCTGCGCCCGGCAGCGCATTTCGATCCGGGCGCTGTCTCGATGGCATTTCGTGACCCGGCCCTGCGCCTGACCAATCTGGGCTATCTCGGGCACATGTGGGAGCTCTATGCGATGTGGGCCTGGATCGGCCCCTTTGCCCATGCCTACTGGCAACGCCTCGACGGTGCCGCGCGGCTGGGGGATCTCACGGCCTTCGCCGTCGTCGCCAGCGGCGCCCTGGCCTGCCTGGCGGCGGGCCGCCTTGCCGATCGCCTTGGGCGGACGCGCATCACCATGATTGCCTTGGCGATCTCTGGCAGTTGCGCGCTTCTGGCAGGACCGCTTTTTGGTAGCTCGCCCTGGCTGATGATCCCGGTCCTGATCATCTGGGGCATGGCTGTGATTGCCGACAGCGCCCAGTTTTCAGCCGCCATGACCGAACTTGCCCCGCCGGAACGCACCGGCACACTCCTGACCCTGCAGACCGCGATGGGGTTTGCCCTCACCGTGATCATGGTCCAGGCGCTCGGTCTCTGGATCAGCTGGGTTGGCTGGACCTGGGCTTTCGCCCCCTTGGCCATCGGCCCGGGGATCGGCGTGTGGGCCATGGCCCGCCTGCGCGCGCGGCCGGAGGCGGCACGGCTGGCGGGCGGCAATCGGTGATCAGTTGGCGGGCCAGGTCGATCCGTTGGCCATGGCCTGATCGAGCGATGGCGAGGCTGCGTCAACAACCCAGACCGTCCCGCCACCGCAATCATGGTCCGCAGCCAGGCGGTCTGCCATCTCGCGGGCAATCTCATTGGCGCCCGACACGGCGGTCGCATCGACAAATCCGACATGGCAGGAAGTCGGCGACCCGCCCGAACGCAGCGCGGTCACGATCAGGGTCTCCTGCCGCACCGCATCGCCGGTCTCGAAGGTGGCCGAGATATAGCGGTGAATGGTGGCGTAGGGCGCACCGTCAGCGAGGCGCCACTCGATCACCGTGTGAAACTGGCCGAAATTGCCGAGATAGCCGCCATACTGGCCGCGCACATCCGGGTCATTGCGATCACTGAACCGGCTGGTCTGGCCATGCTCGCTCGCTTCGGCAAACCAGCGCCAGCCCGCCACACCCTCGCAGGCCTCGACATAGGATACCTGCTCATCTTCGGAGACGAGCTCCTGACCGGTGCACTCGCCCCGCTCATCCGTATAGGAGAGCGTTGTTTCCGGTGCCGCCGCCGGTGTGACGCCGACCGTCTCATCCGGATTGTCCGCAGGGCCCTCGGCAGGGCCATTGCCCGACATCACATAAAGTCCGGCCACGCCCGCAGCCGCGACGACCAGCGCCGATACAAACATCTGTTTCATGTCACATCCCCCAACATTCAATCATAACCACACAGCAAGACTCATGTGGTGTCACGCATCTTCGAGAATTCGAACTTCTTTCATCGGGCGCGCCGTCACGGATATACGCGGACGCTCTCCCTCGATCTTGGTGACCAGAAGGCGCTCGACCTGGCTGTCATCATGGAAAACCACGCCGGTCAGCGCGTCGAGCACCGCCTTGGCAACATTGTCGACATCATGCGACGAAGTGGCCGACGCCCGCTCGATCTCGATACAGACTTCGTAAGGGCCCCATTTCGGTCGCGCCCGCTTGAATTCGAGTCGGAAAAACTCCCCGATCAGCGATTTGAAGCGCCGGGTCTGTGTCGTAACGGCATCGACACGCAAATTGAGTTCATCGCCAGACATGTGCGCCTGAACCTTCCTCTCGGGCGAGCGGCCCGCATCCTACCCGGTTTTGCGCCTTGCCCCCCGGCGATGCGCATCATCGTCTTGATCGTTCATGTGCGAGTGATACACGTTCGAATCAACCGTCACCATCATCGACCCGCGCCCATGGCGCTGCAAGGAGCCTCCCCTGATGAGCGAGATGCGCACCGAAACCGACAGCTTTGGCCCGCTTGAAGTCCCCTCCGAAAAACTCTTTGGCGCGCAGACCGCCCGCTCGCTGATCAACTTCCCGATCGGCACGGAGACGATGCCGGTTCCGCTGATCCGGGCCCTTGGCGTGGTCAAGCGTTCCGCCGCGCTCGCCAACAAGCAGCTGGGCAATATGGACGCGCGCGAGGCGGACGCGATTGCCGCCGCGGCGCTCGAGGTCGCCGAGGGCAAGTGGAATGAGCATTTCCCCTTGTCTGTCTGGCAAACCGGCTCGGGCACCCAGTCCAACATGAACACCAATGAAGTGGTCTCCAACCGCGCCATCCAGATGCTTGGCGGCGTGGTCGGCTCGAAGGATCCGATCCACCCGAATGACCATGTGAACCGGTCCCAGTCCTCGAACGACACCTTCCCGACCGCGATGCATATCGCCGCCGCCGAAGAGATCAGCCACGCCCTCCTGCCGGCCTTGCAGAAGCTGCATAATGCACTCAACGACAAGGCGAATGCCTTCAAGGACATCATCAAGATCGGCCGCACCCATTTGCAGGATGCGACCCCGCTGACCCTGGGCCAGGAATTCTCCGGCTATGTCGCCATGGTCGGCAATGCGATCCGTCGCATCGAGGCGGCCCTTCCGGCCCTCCTCGAACTGGCGCAAGGCGGCACGGCGGTCGGCACGGGTCTCAACACCCTGCCGGGCTTCGCGGAAACCTTCGCGGACGAAGTCGCGGCACTGACCAAGCTGAAATTCGTCACCGCCCCGAACAAGTTCGAGGCGCTGGCGACCAAGGACGCCCTGGTGGAGGCCCACGGCACGCTGAACTCGGCCGCCGTCTCCCTGTTCAAGATCGCCAATGATATCCGCCTTCTGGGCTCCGGTCCGCGCTCGGGTCTGGGGGAGCTTGCGCTGCCGGAAAACGAGCCGGGTTCGTCGATCATGCCTGGCAAGGTCAATCCGACCCAGTGCGAGGCGATGACCATGGTCTGCGCCCAGGTGATGGGGAATAACACCACGGTGAGCTTCGCCGGCAGCCAGGGCCATTTCGAACTCAATGTCTTCAAGCCGGTGATCATCTTCAACGTGCTGCAGTCGATCCGCCTGCTGGCCGATGCCGCGAACACCTTCACCGACAAGTGCGTGGTCGGCATCACCGCGCGTGAGGACAACATCACGGCGCTGATGGAACGCTCCTTGATGCTGGTGACCGCGCTCAATTCGACGATCGGCTATGACAACGCCACCATCGTCGCCAAAACCGCCCACAAGAACGGCACGACCTTGCGGGAAGAAGCGGTGAAGCTCGGCTTCGTCACCGGAGAACAGTTCGACGAAATCGTGCGTCCGGAAAAGATGATCGGCCCGAAGGCCTGATCCACATCACACCACCAACACACGAAAAAGGGGCGGCTCCACCGAGCCGCCCCCTTTTTTGTGTCATGAAGGCTATTGGATGCCTTGCCAGTATCGCCCCTTGAGCGGCGCGCCCGCGTCAGCCAGCGCCTCGATCGCCAGTTCAAGGCCGGAATAGCGCATCCCATCCGGCGAAAAGCTCATCTCGCCGCCGGCCATCAAGATCACAGCAATATCTCCGCTCTCGGGCCAGGCGATCGCGAAGGCCTGATAACCGGGATAGTTGATGCCCCAGTGCCAGAGCGCAGGAATATCTCCGGTCTCCACGGCGATACCCAAGCCCCAAGCGGTCTCGCCCTGGACAGGCACCAGGTCACCAAGCATTTGCACGAGTACCGGGTCATTCGTCTGCGTGACGGTGTCAAGGAAGGTAAGGTAGTCGCCAGCCGTGGTGCGCAGCCCGGCGGGCGCCAGGAAAATGGCGGGTCGTTCAACCATGTCCAATGGCGCCCTTGCGACGCCAACCACCAGCAAGAGTCCCAGCGGGAGAGCCGCGAGCCACCGCGCCGGGCGCGCCCTGCTGGCGATGAGCGCAAACCCGGTGAGGACCAGCAAGGCAAAGAGCCCGGCCGGAAGCCCGACGGTCCACAGATTGCGCAGGCCGGGCAGAGCGAGTGCCGCGAGTACGCCAGCGCCCGCGGCAAGCGTGGTTATGAGGGCGAGACATGCCGTCATGACGAGGCCGCGCTCAAGCCGCAACCCAGCGCTGATGCCGCCCAGGACCAAAGCCGAGGGGACAAAGACCATCGCCATACCCAAAAGCACGAAAGCCAGCACCATGCCTGCATCAACAGCGGGCAAGGCGAGATCAGACTCGGGGGCGGCGCCGAACCGGCTATCGGTCATGCCAAGCTCAGGCAGGACAACCGTGTTCATATGAGTGGCAAAATCAGTCCCGGTGACCGTCTCGATGACATCGGCCAGATAGATGAAGCCTTGGCCGGCATAGCGAAACGCGCCTGGCTGGCTGACCGGCTCCGGATCAAGGCCAAGCGCATTATCGAACCCGCCCGCATGATGGAGAATGTCGCGCAGGGTGAATGTGTAACCATTCTCCTCGATCAACGCATCGAGATCGATCCGGCCCTGTTGGGCCAGGCGCAACACGGCCCACGCGGTAACCGGCTTGGACAAGGAGGCCGCCTCGAAGACGGTCGCCGTGTCGATGCCCTCTCCCGCGACAGCGAGTTGAGGGGCGCCGCCATAGCCCTGCCGAAAAGCCATCGAGAGGGCGTGCACGCCGACATCATTGTGATTGTCATCAAGGAACTGCGCGGCGATGGCAGGTTCAAAACCTGCCGCCGGGCGGTCAAGATCCGGCGGCTCCCAGGGCAGCCGCATGATCAGAACAATGGCCAGAGAGGCGGCAACCACGAAGCCCAGGGCCAGTCGCAGAAAAGGATAGCCCTGACCGCGCACCCTACTCATCGCCCTGCTCGATGGCCCGGATCGCCTCCATCGCCGGGTCCCGGCCCGCGACATAAGCCTCCCAGCTCATCGGAGCCGGAATGTCGATATCGAGGTCATCCACAATGACCGGGAAGATGTGCAGGCTGCCCCAGGGGCAGATGAAGGCGCCTTCGCACCCATTCTGAAGGTCATAATAGCCAGTCGAGTAGCGCGCCCGGAAACCGGAATTGGGCAGTGAATACCACCAGCCTTCGGCCCAGAATTGCAGGCGGTCCCCAATCGGTTCGCCGACGAGGCGGGTCTGTTCCGGCGCGGCTTCCTTGGCCATCGCCAGATTGACGATACCGGCCGAGAAGGTGCCGCCGCTGGTCAATAAATACACCCGCCCCTCCGGGCCGACGATATCACCCAGGCGCACCATGAGCGGCCGGGTGATGGTGAGGTCGCCACCGCCATTGAGACGCTGGTCGACAATGATGACTGACGGCGCGATTGCCGCGATTTCGTCACCCGCACGCCCGACGAAATCAGGCAGAGACTCGCCGCTCTCATCGGTCAGATTCTGTGAGATATTGACGTAGACCGCGTCCAGATCCGGCAGTGCTTCGAACCAATAGCCATGATCCGGATTGCTCAGATAGAGCGGGTCACCGGCCGGCTGCACACTCAGCCAGTCCTCGGTCTCGACCGAGGTCGGCATCACAAAGTCTGCGGAAAAGAAGCGGCGCGCGCCCTCCACCGGGTCGACCGCGGACAGCGCGATCGTGTCCACCCGACCATCATCGAAGCGCAAACGCAGGGTCGTATCGTCAATCCCGACGGCGGCGAGATAGGCCGGCGTCTCGAGAAGCAGCGGCACGAAACTGTGGAACCAGGCATCGACGCCGCCGAAGGACGGCCGGAACCGGGCCATCGCCTCTTCGACCGGCACATCCCCGATATGCGTCAGTTCGGCGCCCAGGAGCGCTTCATGGCCCGGCAGCGCGCGCAGAACCCGCAACTCGCCATCCATCCAATGCGTCCGGATCGGCAGGCGGGCGAAGGATTGGACCATGCGTGTTGCCGAGGCATTGGAATGCCCGTTGTCGATAATGGCCTGGATGCCCGCCAGGGCGAGCTGGAACTCGGCATCGGTGAGATCAGCCGCCTCGCGCTCCAACGCATCAACGGCAGCGTCAAAGCGCGCCTTCATGGCGTCGTCCATCGACCGTTCATTGCGACGTACATGATGGAAATGGCGCAGATCCTGGGCCCGCGCTTCGGCGATGCTTTCCGGTTCACCCTGGAAGATCGGGGGGATCGGGATCGGGTGGAAGGCGATGATCGTGGCAATGATCAGGAGGATATTCCGCCCCAGCCAGGCCAGCACCGCCGCAGCGGCCAGCCAGACATACCAGGGGATGAGACGGAAGGGTGCTGTCAGAAGACGGAGGGTTTGAGCCAGCATGGAAAATTCCTTATCGAACGTACGAGCCGTTGATAAGATGCTCCACACTTGCATTTAGATGCACACAAACTGTGCAAACTTCCCGCGAGGCTTGGATGACCAAACCCGTAAACTTGCGCCAATACCGCAAACAGAAAGCTCGCCGGGACAAGGCCGAGACGGCCGCGACCAATCGCGTCTTGCACGGCACACCCAAGGCCTTGCGTGACGCGGCCGACGCCGAAGCTGCCCGGCGCCAGGCCGAGCTCGACGGCAAGAAGCGCGACTAGCGCCCGCCCCAAGGCCTCACCGACAAGGCTTGCCTACCGCGGACTTTCTACCACTGGGAGTTCATGACCGGGGACCGGCCATGCTTGCGCCGATAGGCCACAATCAGGCGCTGCGCCTCTTCGGCATCGGCCCAGGTCTCGCAGAACATCATGGCTTGCGGATGCAGGCCCCGCCCCTTGTCGGGAATGGCAAGTTCACGCTCATACATGGACCGCAGCGACCGCGCCGGACCGATCTTGAGCACGCTCGAAATATCATCCGGATCACGCAGCAGGACATACACGCCCGGCAAGTCCGGCACGTCATTCACATGCAGCTTCGAGAACGGAACGGGTTTGTACCAGCGCAACATTGAACCAACATCTTCTGCAGCCAACACGCTAGCCAATTGATTCAAATTTTCATCAATTTCCGGCGGCAATGGTCAGCGCATTGTTAACGACTATCCGACACTGAGCGCGAGAACGCGGCTGACTTCCGACTGGCTGCGACCCGACTCCCTTGCCCAGTCTGCGATCGCCGCAGCCGATTTCGTGATTGCGGCCTTGGAGGTCGGGGCTTTGTCGACCACACCTTCACGGACCAGGGCGGCACCGACATCGCCCGACAATATCCAGGCATCCCAGCCGGAAAAACGCAGGAAATACTGGGCCGTCATGCCCGACAGGCGCGACCCGCGTGCTTTCAGCACGGCCAGCAAACCGGCCTGGTCATGCGCGGGCCAGTCCGCCAGGAACTGCCCGAACCCGCCGTGCTCGGCAGAGAGATCGGCGACCATGCGGGCATTCTCCACCGTGGCCGTGATTTTCTGGCCATTGCGGACAATCCGTTCATCCGACACCAGACGGGCGATATCATCATCGGAGAAAAAACTGATCCGGTTGGGGTCAAAGCCCTCAAAGGCCGCTTCGAACCCGTCCCACTTGGCCTCGATCACCTTCCAGACGAATCCGGCCTGAAACACGCAGCGTGTCATCTGCGACAGCCAGCGATCATCGGGTATGGCGCGCAGGTCCGCCGCCGTCTTCGGACCGGCATGGGCGGCAAGGCGCGCGTCGAGATCAGGGTGGTGTTGCGCGGCCAGCGCGCGAATATCCGCAAACGTCTTCATAGGACTGACTCCCTTGTGTCATAAGTGGAGCGCCGCCCGGGTTTCGCAAGAGCCACCGCCAATCGCGTGGAGATTGAGATTCCGCGAGAGCAGGGCTAAGGTTGCAGATCATGATCGGAGTAGCGCCATGTTGCCAGTCAATGCCGACACCATGCGGGCCATCGCGCCGCGGTTTTCCGGATCCCGCGCCGAGCGGCAGGGCGAGATACTGAGCGTCGCCGGCGCGGCTCTGGCGGAAACACTGGATCGCTACGCGATCAACACGCCGCTGCGCATCGCCCACTTCCTGGCCCAGACCGCCCATGAAAGTGCTGGCTTCCAGACCACAGAGGAGTTCGCGTCCGGCGAGGCCTATGAGGGCCGGAGCGATCTGGGCAATACCGAGCCGGGCGATGGCAAGCGCTTCAAGGGTCGCGGGCTGATCCAGCTCACCGGACGTGCCAATTACAAGTCACTCGGCGCCACCATCGGCACGGATCTGGTGGCTGACCCCGAGCGCGCGGCCGATCCCGCGCTGTCGCTGGTGATTGCCTGCGAGTACTGGAAGAAGCGCCAGATCAATGACCATGCAGACCGCGATGACATCATTGCCGCCACCTGGTCCGTCAATGGCGGGCTGAATGGCCTGGACGACCGGATCCGCTATTTGATCAAGGCAAAAGCGGAATTGTCCAACGCCCTGTTCGGCGCGCCCACCGCCTTCCCGATACTGCGCGAGGGCGCGCGCGGACCGGTCGTGGCCCGTCTGCAATTCGCCCTGCGCGACGCCGGGATTGCGACCGGCATTGATGGTGATTTCGGTCCGGGCACCAAGGCTGCGGTCATCGCCTTCCAGACCGGTGCCGGCCTCGAGGCCGATGGCATTGTCGGCCCGGCCAGCTGGTCAAGGCTGGACATCAAACTCGCGGATCATGACTGACCGGATGGTCGGCAACCAACCGGCGCCCGATTTCCACCCCAGTTCGAAATGAGTCCCCATGCCCCTGATCAAACGCTCCCTGTCCCTTGCCGGCCATCGCACCAGTATCTCGCTGGAGCCGGATTTCTGGGCGGAAGTTGATCGGATTGCCCGTCAGGAGGGCCAGTCGGTGGCCAGCCTGGTGGGGGCGATTGATGCCGCGCGCGAGGAAGAACCGCTCGCCTCCTCGGTCCGGGTCTGGGTCCTGCAAGCCCTGCGCGACGGCGACTGACGCCTCGCGCAGGAGGGCGACCAGCCAGGCCCATCCCGTCAGCCCGATTTCCCCTCCCGTCAGGCCGGGGCGGTCTGCGCCTCCACAATGCGCTCGCGCAGCTTTGCGAAATGCTCGTCCCAGCCGGCATCATGTCCGCACAGGCTGTCGAAGACGTCGACCGGTGCCCCCTCAAATCCGTCATGCACCAGTTGGAGCAGCGTCCCGCTGGCAACCGGCGACAAGGTCCATTCCACACGGGTCTGATGACCTTCCAGCCATTGGTGGGTGAAGCTGTAGACCAGTCGCGTCGGTGGTTCGGCCTCAAGCACCTCGCCCCAGCACACTTTCGTCCCGTCCCCGCTATTGCTGAGCAGGGCAAAGGCGGCGTTCGGCACCAGCTCGGTGTCGGCCGGATGGAACCATCGAGCCAGCAATTCCGGCCGGGTGAGGAAGTCCCAGACCCGGTCCGGGCTGGCTTTCAGGAATACTGATTTTTCAATCCGCGCTTCAGTCATCTGTCGTCTCCACTGCCTGTTTGAGCGTTGCAAGGCGCTCGTCCCAGAACACCTCGAACCGGGCCACCCATTGGGCCACCTGCGCCAGCGGCTCCGGATTGAGGCGATTGATGCGTTCCCGGCCGCGGGCCTCGACCGTGACCAGACCGCCATCGCCCAGCACTTTGAGATGCTTGGCCACGGCCGGGCGGGTCATGTCGAACCGGCTCGCGACTTCACCGACCGTCCGGTCCCTCTCTGCCAACATCAGGAGAATGGAGCGTCGGGTCGGATCGGCGAGCGCCCGGAACACGTGATCCTGGATTGTCATAACCACCTCATGAAACCTTCTGGTTTCCTTTATGCGATACCGAATGGTTTCATGTCAAGCAGGCCGTCCCGGCGCGAGGCTCGCTTGACCCTGACAGGCAACGCGCCCAAACCAGAGACAGGACAGATTTTTCGAGGCGGGACAGTGTGATCACCCGGATCGGACAGGCTTTCCGCGACGGTCGCGGCCCGGCCCTTCTGGGGCTGGCTATCATCGTCGGCATCATTGCCGGCTATGCGACGCTGGGCTTGCGACTGGGTATTGGCTGGGTCGAACAGGCCGCGTTCGGCGTGACCGAAGAACGCCTCGCCTCGACAGCCGCCAGCCTGCCTGCCTGGCGTCTCGTCCTGATCCCCGTCATCACGGGCTGCATCATCGCCGCCATGCTCGGCCTCGGGCGCCGTTTCGGCCTGTCGCCGGACTCGCGCGGCCTGGGTGTCGCCGATGTGCTCGAAGCGCGGGCCGTGAAAGCGGGCCGGATCGATGTCCGCTCCGGCCTCTACTCCGCCATCCTGTCCGCGGTCTCCCTGGGCGGCGGTGCCAGTGCCGGCCGCGAAGGTCCTGCCGTCCATCTTGGTGCCACCCTCGCCTCGGCGCTGGGCAGCGGGCTCGGCATGGCCCCGCGCGGATCGCGGATCCTGCTCGCCTGCGGTGCCGCCGCCGCCGTCTCGGCGAGCTTCAACGCGCCGATTGCCGGCGCGCTGTTCGCCTTTGAAGTGGTGCTCGGCCATTACGCACTGCGCTCGATCGCACCGGTCGCCACATCCAGTGTCGTCGGCGCCCTGATCGTGCGCCACCATTTCGGACAGGCCCCCGTCTTCGGTGTCCCGGAGATGGCTGCCGCCAGTCTGTGGGACTTCCCGGCGGCCGCGGTCCTCGGTGTCGCGGCAGCGGGCCTGGCCATCCTGTTCAATCGCGGCGTCATCCATCTGCCGCCACTTTTCGCCGGCTGGACCGAACGCTTTCACATCCCCAGCTGGCTGCTGCCCATTCCCGGCGGTCTGGCGATCGGGCTTCTGGCCCTGATCGCGCCGGAAATTCTTGGTGTCGGCTATGAAGCAACCTCGAACGCGCTGGCCACGGAATACACATTCGGCCTGCTCATTCTGCTGATCGTGCTGAAGACACTGGCCACGATCATCTCCCTGGCCTGCCGCTTTGCGGGCGGCGTGTTCTCGCCCTCGCTCTATCTGGGGGCCATGCTGGGCTCGGCCTTCGGGATCGCCCTGACGATCCTGACCGGCGACCAGACCGCCGGGCCTGGCTTCTTCGCGGTGATCGGCATGGGAGCGGTCGCCGGCGCCGTGCTCGGCGCGCCACTCTCAACCACCTTGATCGTGTTCGAGCTGACCACCAGCTACGAAGCCTCGGTCGCGGTCCTGGTTGCCGTGTCACTGGCCACCATCCTGTCCCAGTCAACGCTGGGCGGATCCCTGTTCCAGCTGCAAATGCGGCGCCGTGGATACGACATAGCCGGCGGGGCCAGTCGGCTGGTCTTGCAGATCGTTCGTGTGCGCGATGTGATGGAACCCCTGGGGAGCTGGGGCGAGGAATCGGTGCCCGACGGCACCTGCCTTTATGAGGACGACACGCTGGGACGCGCCTTCGCGGTGCTGGACGCGGAACAGATCGACAGCGTCATCGTCCGCGAGCGGTCGGATGCCCAAGCCGTGATTGGCATTATCTCGAAATCCGACGCCCAGGCCGCCTATGCCCGGAGACTGGCCGATATCAGCGAAGAAGAACATCGCTGACCCAATGCCTTCGCTTCAGTGCGGTTATACCTCTGGAAAGAATGTCTCGGATAAGGTCGCGATATGAGACTGACCGGGGCTGAAAATCTGGACACGACGGGCGCTCTGCTCGGGGACGGCCCGCTGGCGGCCGAGGCCCTGCGTGCGGCCAACATCAATCCCGTGACCGGGCTGGCAACCGACTATCTCAATCATTTCAATGAAGTCGTCATGTTGATGGAAATGCTCCCCGACATGCCCGACTGCGCCGAGGATGTGCTCGACTGGGCCCCGACGGATTATCCGAGCCACTTTGCCAATTCCGCCTTCAAGGACAAGGAGCTGGCCATCCTCGCCTATCGCGCCGCGCCGCATGCGGTGCGGGCGCATCTGGAAACACTCATCCTTCAGATTGATGGTGAGGTCCTGAGGGCCCAATCCGTCCTGCGCGAAACGACCAGCCCGGACGCCTGTGCGCACATCGCCCAGCTCGCGACAGACGAGATCAAGCCGCTGATCGCGGCCGCCTCCGGTGCCATCCACGGCAGCCCCGATGGCGAGGACGAACTGGACGACGAAGCCGCCCAGGCCAATGTGGACGCGCTCTTCGGTTAATTCCGGCGGACCGGTGCCGATCGTCACTTGCCTCGAAGATTGAACATCTTCTGAATTGATAAGCCCAATATCGGTCCCGGATCGCGCTTCGCGCGTCCGGGAAAAATGGGTGTGTGGGGGACTTCAATCAGCCCCGCTCATTTCCCCCGGACGAAGCCCGGCAAAAGCCGGGCGCAGATCCGGGGCCGACGTGATGCGCAGACAAACTCTCTCATTGAGATATCGCGCACATAATGCAATTATAAATAGCATGACCATGTTGGCACCCGAAGCCGTCTACATCCTCTTCAGCCGCCCGCGCGGCGCGCTCTATGTCGGCCGCACCAAGGATCTGGTCTGGCGAACCTGGCAGCACCGAACCAGCGCTATTCCCGGTCACACCAAGCGCCATGGCATCAAGCAACTCGGCTGGTTCGAATGGCATGACGGCTTCGAGTCGGCCGCCCACCGAGAATATCTCCTCAAGCGCTGGCGCCGCGCCTGGAAGATAGCCCTGATCGAAAAGATGAACCCCGGCTGGAAAGACCTCTGGTTCGATATCCGAGGCGATTTCGACGAAGGCGTGCCGATCGTCACCCGTCTCGAAGATTGAGCATCTTCTGAATTGATGAGCTCAATATCGGTCCCGGATCGCGCTTCGCGCGTCCGGGAAAAATGGGTGTGTGGGGGACTTCAATCAGCCCAGCTCATTTCCCCCGGACGAAGCCCGGCAAAAGCCGGGCGCAGATCCGGGGCCGACGAGCGGATCAGTCGCCCTATCGGGCCAGGCAGATCAACCGTCCTGCCGCCAGAATGGCCTCTGGTTCGATATTCTCGGTGATTTCAAGGGGGCAGAACGTGCGCTCAGAGCCCCTATTCAACACCGGTCAGATCCAAAACGAGCTCAGCCCCATGCTCCGCCGGATCGAACAACTCTGCTGGAACATGCCAGATCCGCCAGAATGCGGCGCTCCCACCGGGGCTGACATCATGAGACGTTAGAATTTGCCAGGAATTCCTACCGACGCCGATTTGGTCCAAGGCGAGTTCAAATCGACCGTCTCCCTCAAGGTCAAATCGGTAGATTCGCGTCGGCAATCTAAACGAGTCGAACGACAGTTCCTGGAAAGTGGAGCCGTTCGCAACTCTATGGGTGGGCAATTGCAAAAACAAAATGGGTCCACCCCGCCCCCTGACCGCGCTGATTGACCCTGTTTCCCCGTTTCCTAATTGGAGGTCAGCAACCAGGGTCGTCATCGGAGCCAGCATCGGCAAGCCAAGCTCCGGAACACTTGGCAGCGTCTCTGAGACAGCACGCGTTGGCACTGTTGCGCACGCCGCCGGAAAAGACAGCATCAACGCAGTGAACAAAAACCGAACAATCACACATGCCTCCCTTGGGATCAGGCGCCAATCGGTCCAGTATGCGCACCTGAATCAGTTTGCCAAAGCATTGGATTGCAATGTCCGGTCTTTCCATCTCCGACATGGCGCGGCCCGCGCCGCCGACGCCCTATCTTGACGGGTTGAATGCCGAGCAGCGCGCGGCCGTGGAAGCCATGGACGGTCCGGTCCTGGTGCTGGCCGGCGCGGGGACCGGCAAGACGCGTGTGCTGACCACCCGCCTGGCCCATATCCTGGCCACCGGTCGGGCCCGGCCGTGGGAAATCCTCGCCGTCACCTTCACCAACAAGGCGGCGCGCGAGATGAAGGAGCGGGTCGGCAAGATCATCGGCGAGGCGGTTGAAGGCGTGCCCTGGCTGGGAACCTTCCACTCCGTCTCGGCCCAGATCCTGCGCCGCCATGCCGAGCTGGTCGATCTGAAATCCTCCTTCACCATTCTCGACACCGACGACCAGCTGCGGCTGATGAAGCAAATCATCCAGGCGGAAAACATCGACGAGAAGCGCTGGACGCCGCGCCATCTGGCCAGTCTGATCGATGGCTGGAAGAACCGGGGCCTGATGCCGGACCAGCTGGGTGAGGACGACAAATGGGCCTTCGCCGAGGGCCGCGGCCAGGATCTCTACCGCATCTACCAGTCCCGCCTGAAGACGCTGAACGCCTGTGATTTCGGCGATCTTCTGCTGCACACCCTGCACATCTTCAAGGACAATCCGGACGTCCTGAAAGTCTATCACGACAAGTTCCGCTATCTCCTTGTCGACGAGTATCAGGACACCAATGTCGCCCAGTATCTGTGGCTGCGCCTTCTGGCCCAGGGCACTGGGAATATCTGCTGCGTGGGTGATGACGACCAGTCTATCTATGGCTGGCGCGGCGCCGAGGTCGACAACATCCTGCGCTTTGAAAAGGATTTTTCCGGCGCCACCGTGATCCGGCTGGAGCGCAATTACCGCTCCACCGCCCACATACTGGGCGCGGCCTCGGGTCTGATCGCCGCCAACCGCTCACGCCTCGGCAAGACGCTGTGGACCGATGATGCCGAGGGCGAGAAGGTCCAGGTCCGCGGCATCTGGGATGGCGAGGCGGAAGCGCGCTTTGTCGCCGAGGAGATCGAGAACTGGGTCTCCGGGCAGCGTGCCTATTCCGACAGCGCGGTGCTGGTCCGGGCCGCCTGGCAGATGCGTGCCTTTGAAGACCGCTTCATCATGCTGGGTCTGCCCTACAAGGTGATCGGCGGGCCGCGCTTCTTCGAGCGCGCCGAGGTCCGCGACGCCCACGCCTATCTGCGCCTGGTCCGCTCACCGGAAGACGATCTCGCCTTCGAGCGCATCGTCAACACGCCCAAGCGCGGCATTGGCGACACCACGGTCCAGAAAATCGCCATGACCGCCCGCGCCATGGGCGTTCCAATGACCGAAGCGACCCGGGTCATGCTCGGCACCGACGAGATCCGGGGCAAGGCCCGCACGGCGCTGGGTGTGTTTCTGCGCGATGTCGAACGCTGGCGGGAACAGTCCGAACAAAGCCGGCTGGACGAGCTGGCCGAGATAATCCTCGACGAGAGCGGCTATACCGCCATGTGGCGCGAGGACAAGACGCCCCAGGCCGCCGGCAAGCTGGAAAACCTGAAAGAACTCGTCCGCTCGATGGGCGAGTACGACACGCTGGAAGCCTATCTCGAACACGTCGCGCTTCTGACCGATGCCGATCGCAAGCCGGACGAGGACGAGATTTCCCTGATGACGCTGCACGGCGCCAAGGGCCTGGAATTCCCGCTCGTTTTCCTCCCCGGCTGGGAGGAGACCGTTTTCCCGTCCCAGCGCTCGCTGGACGAGGGTGGCACGCGGTCTTTGGAAGAAGAACGTCGCCTCGCCTATGTCGGCATCACCCGGGCCCGCGAACGCGCCATCATCACCTTCACCGCCAATCGCATGATCTATGGCCGCTGGCAGACGGTCATCCCGTCACGCTTCATTGATGAAATGCCGGTCGACCATGTCGAGGCGCGGTCGGAAACCGGCTATTATGACAGCGGCCCAGGCTTTGAAAGCGTCAGCGAAAAACCCGACGCCATGGCCTCGAGCTATTCCAGCCCCGGCTGGAAACGCTACCAGGCCAACCAGCAATCCGGCCGCCGTTCCTCACCGCCCACCATCAACGCCAAGGCGACGCTCATCGAAAGCGGCGGCTCGGACACACAAGGCACCTGGCGCGCCGGCGACCGCGTCTTCCACGACAAGTTCGGCTACGGCACGGTGAAGAAGGCGGATGGCTCGAAATACACCGTGAAGTTCGACAAGGCCGGCGAGAAGAAAGTGGTGGAGAATTTTTTGCGGGAACTGCCTTAGAGGCACAGCAGGTCCTCGCCCTTGATGGGCGAGGTGGCTGGACGCGTCAGCGGCCAGACGGAGTGGGTGATGGACGGGCGGTGCAGGAACGCTGCGCGTTTCACCCGATCCGACCCGGCGCTTCGCGCCGGCCCACCTTCCCCATCAAGGGGAAGGACCTCGTTCCGCACTGTATCAATTCCCGTCTGTCATCCCGGCCACCCGCCTTCACGGGCGCAGGCTGGAGCGAGTGGGACCCGGACAGGCGCCCTGATCAGGCCAGGGCGTCCGTCCGGGATGACAAATCCTGTGTTTCGGGGAAGGTTGGATGCTCGAACCCAACCCAAGAGCCCCTATGATCCGCCCCCTCATTCTCGCCGCTATCCTCCTCGCCGCCTGCCAGCCCGAACCGGCGATGCCGCATGTCGACCCGCATGCCGAGGCCCGTCCCATCACATGGGACCAGCTTCTCGACCGACCCCGCGAGGCGGCGAGGGTGCGGATCGCCTTTGGCGAGGGCGAGCTGGAATTCGGCGAGTTGTGGCTGCCCGAGGGTGACGGACCGTTTCCGGTCGTGGCCATGGTCCATGGCGGCTGCTGGCTGTCGCAGATACCCGGAACGATCCTGCAGGATTATGTCGCGGCCGACCTGCGCGATCACGGGATTGCTGTGTGGAATCTTGAATATGCCCGGATCGGGCATGAGACAGGCGGCTGGCCGGGGACGTTCACCGACATTGCCGACGGGATGGATCATCTGCGCGCCGTCGCGGAGGATTATCCGCTCGATCTCGACCGCCTGGTTGTGACCGGTCATTCCGCCGGTGGGCATCTCGCCCTGTGGGCAGCCGCGCGCGGCGGCCTGCCCGAAGACAGCCCCGCCTGGCGCGCCGATCCTTTGCTGCCCGATGCCGTGGTCACCCTGGCCGGGATCAATGACCTTGCCGATTACCGCGCCCACGGTCCGGGACGCTGCGGCGAACCGGACACGGTCGACAGCCTGATCGGCCCGGTCGACGGGCAGACGCGCGCCCTGATGGCCCAGGTCTCACCAGGCTCGATGGCCGGGATCGCGGTCGACCAGGTGATCATCTCCGGCGAGCTCGACCTGATCGTGCCGCCGGTCCTCGGAGAGCGCTACACCATCCTCGCCCATGCGCGCGGCGACACGGTGCGCCATATCGGGCTGCCGGAAGCCGGGCATGTCGAGCTGATCGATCCGACCGCGCCGGCCTGGCAGGAGATCCGCGCCGAGCTGATCGAGGCGCTGGCAGCGGAGTAAGGCTACGGCACAAACGGGCCCCATCATCCTTGTTTGTCCTGCCGGGAAGCGCTCGTATCCGGACCCACAAACTCCCCCCACACCCCTCCCTGCTTGATTTCCGCCGCGCCAGCGTCCACACCCGCGGCCTGATCCGGAGACCGCCCATGACCACGCTTTGGCGCCTGACTGCCCTGTCCGATTTTGCCACCCTGGCGGATGTCGTCGAACGCCTCGACGAGACCTATCCGCCGGTCGCGCTGAGCTGGGCGATCTTCGAGGAAGGCCCGACAGCCCGCCTGGACGTGCTCTTCCAGTCCATGCCCGATGAAGCCGGCTTCC
Organism: Maricaulis maris; assembly: GCF_049116555.1. GTDB lineage: Bacteria > Pseudomonadota > Alphaproteobacteria > Caulobacterales > Maricaulaceae > Maricaulis > Maricaulis maris_C. The sequence goes on from NZ_JAGDYT010000006.1 coordinate 250,899, forward strand.
GCGCCGCCTCGGGCATCAGTGACGACATCCCGGTCGAGTTCGGACCCCTGCCGGAAGAAGACTGGGTGCGGCTGTCCCTGCAGGGTCTCAAACCGGTTGATGCCGGCCGTTTCACCCTCTTCGGCGCCCATGATCGCGACGCGGTGGCCACCGGCCAGATCGGGATCGAAATTGAAGCCGGACCGGCGTTTGGCACCGGCCATCACGGCACCACGCGCGGCTGCCTGATCGCCTTCTCCGAGATGCTCGACGCCGGCTCCGAACCCAAGACCGTCTTCGATCTGGGCTGTGGCACTGCCGTCCTGGCGATCGCGGCGGCCAAGGCTCTTCCGGGAGCGGAGGTCTGCGCATCCGATATCGACCCGGAAGCCGTCGAGGAAAGCGCGGAGAACTGCACGAAGAACACCACACCCGGCATTGACTGCTTTGTCGCGGAAGGCCTCGACCACCCCAAGCTTGCCGGTCGCCAGTTCGAGCTGATCTTCGCCAATATCCTCGCCGGCCCGCTGGTCGAACTGGCTCCCGGCGTCGCAGACATCCTGGCACCGGGCGGCAAGGTCATCCTGTCCGGCCTGCTGACCGAACAGGAAACATGGGTCCGAGCCGCATACGAGGCCGCCGGCCTCAGCGTCCACCGCCAGTCGCCTCTGGAAGGCTGGGAGACGCTGATCGCCAGCAAGGCCTAGCCGCCTATTCCTCTGTCGCCGCGTTGTCGAGACCGGCAAACAAATCGGCCAGTTCAATCGAGAGCGCCTGCAGGTTTTCGCTGTCGGCATTGCCGGTCAGCGCGACCGAGACTTGCGGTTCGACATAGACGATCAGGAAGGCGCGTCCGCCCGGCGAGCCTCCCGAATGGGCGGCATAGTGCAGGTCAACTCGCTCGGAATGGCCTGCCCAGGGACCAGGCAGATCGCTCCAGGTGTCCAGGTCAACGAGCTCGCCTGCTGCCAGGGCATCGCCCATCGCGGCAAGATCACGTGAACTGGCCAGGAGGCCGCCCGCCCCGAATTTGCACTCGGCGGACAGGCCCTCAATCATTTGCGGCCCCTCGCCCAGATCGACCCAGTTGGTCGCCTTTTCGGCCTCCTCTGAATCCCGCCGTGCCCGGTAGTTTCCGCCGAGAGCCGCCAGCATCGCCGCGTCAAAACTGTCAGTTTCGGTCAACCGGACAAGCAGATGACTGAGCAGAACATAGCCATATGTGGAATAGGTCATCTCTCCGTCCGCGAGCGGGGAGAGCGGGGCGTCGATGAAGTGACCCAGCGCATCGGCTGGCGTGTCACAGCGCCGGTCCGAAAAGCTGATCCAATCCTCCCGCGAGGAATAGTGACGCACGCCGGCGCGATGCTCGAGCAGGTCTCGGAGCGTGACGGCGCCATAATGCGCAGGCAAGTCCGGATCGATCTGGCGAACCGGTGTTTCGAGGTCGAGCCCCCGGGTCTGCTCAAGCCGCGCATAGGCCAGCGCGGTCAGCATTTTTGCGACTGAGTAGAAATTGTAGTCGTGGTCGACGCCGTCGGCATCGTCGCGCTCCCAGCCCGCCTCCGCTTCCCAGACAATCTCGCCGGCGACCATCACCGTGGCGTTGAGCGCCGGATAGGTGGCGGCGAGCGGTTCGAAGGCGGCTTGGGCCTGGTCGGCGACAGTCGGGGTCGCAAGCTGGCCGGTTACACTCAGCCAGAGACTTGCGGCTCCGGCACTTGCGGTGAAAAAACTTCCAATCGTCAGCATCTGCATTCCTGTTGTTGACTTGCCCCCCGGCAAGAGGCGCTCATGCCGGGCAATCAGGGCCTCGCCCACCGGAAAAGGATGAATGGCTCACCTCATGGCTGGATGGCTCAAGATAATCTCAGATCGGCGCCCCGGCCTCGAAAGTGTCGGCCTTGTGTTGCTGGCGCTCCTTTTCCTTTTGACCGCGCCACAGCCAACGATCGACGCGCGCATGCCGGCGACGGTCCGCTATATCGCTGTCGATGTCGGACTGGAGCGCCTTCTCGAAAGCCCGGCGGACGGTGAGAGGCTCGCCTATCGCAGCATTGAGCGCCCGGGCACGGCCGGCTGGCTGGTCTGGGATGACGTGCCGATCTCACAGGATGGACCGCCGCCCGCCATCAGCACATCCGGCCCGTTTTCAGCGACGCTCTGGTTCAATGGTGAGTTGATCGGTGAAAAGGGGCAGCCCGGCGTCGATGCGGCGGGCGAGACAGCCGGCCCGATCGACAGTCTCTTCGCGGTTCCGGCCCGCTTGATCCAGCCTGATGGCAACCAGCTCGTCATGCGCCTGTCCAGTCACCGGGCCGGCTACACGCCCTACAGCCTGGTCCAGTCCCTCTTCGTCATGCCTTACAGCGCCGAGACCAGACGACCCGTTCGCTATTATCTTCCACTGGCCATTCTCGGTGCCGGGCTGGTCGCGCTTGGCCTCGCTTTCGCCCTGCGGTCCCGCAGAATTGGCGACGGTCGCGGTCTCTGGCTGGCGCTTGCCCTGACCGGGCTGACAATCGCCGGTCTGGCGGAAATTTCCCGGTCGATGATCAATTATCCCTATGACTGGCATCAGCCGCGCCAGGCGGCCAGTCTCATCGGCCTCGCCCTATTCGGACTTGCCCTGTTGCGTTTTGCCCAGCAACGCTGGACGGCGCCGGGGCGGTCGGCAGCCATCTGGATGGGAATGACGGGGCTGGCCGCGCTGATCGGCGTTTTTGCGATGACCGGCTATGACGCCAAGTCTGCCACCGTCACTGCGTGTCTGACGGGCTCGACCGCCCTCTGGATGGCCTGGCGCGGCGATGGCGCGGCCCGGACTCTCGCGATCGGGCTGGCGATCATTCCCGCCTATGCGCTTTTGCTGCCGTCGGACCTGATCGATCGCGGCATTTACGCCCTGGTACTGGGATTGCTGGCCTTGCCCGCCATTCGCTGGCCGGACTTTCTCCAACCCGCACCGGCGACGGGGCCCGCCATTCTCGCACTGCAATCCACCGGACGCCTGACACGCCTGTCCTGTCCGAACATTGTCCATCTCGCGGCAGCCGGGAATTACACCGAAGTGCATATGCACGGCGGCGCGACTCATCTGGACAATCGCAATCTGAGCGCACTGCTCGACCTGTTGCCGGCCGACTTCATCCGCGTGCACCGCTCACACGCGGTCAATCTGCAACAGGTCGAGGCGCTGACCAGCGAGGTCGGCAGTCGCTACCAGCTCGAACTCAGGAATGGCGCATCGATCCCGGTCAGTCGCCGCGAGGTGGCCGGTCTGCGGGAACGCCTGGCCGGCCGAAAGGCGTGATCAGGCGCGCTTGCCCTTGAGGCCGAAACTGGCAAGGAAAGCATTGACGTCATTGGTGCGCGGCAAAGCGCGGATTCCACTGCGCGAACGATTGCGCTCCATCGAGCGATTGAGCATGTCGTTGGCGTTCATGGCGCGCCAGTCATCAATCCCGTACAGCATGGGAAACTCCTTTGAATTCCCCGCGCTTTAGCCATGGATTTTCGCCGCTGCGAAGCACCGCTTCCGCAAGCCTGGGCTGCGCAAATGCATGGCATCGCAAACAAGCCATGCGCAAGGCCAGGTGCGGACCCCGGTCACCCCTCCGCTGACAAGCATTGAACCGCCCCCGCGACGCGCCTACCTTGCCCGCCATGACCCAGATGATTTCCCAGACTTTCGACGTTAAGGGCGGCCCGCATTTTGGCCGCGAAAACCTGCCCAAGCTGCGCGCCGCGCTGACCACGCTTGGCCTGGACGGTTTCCTCATTCCGCATGAGGATGAGTATGACAATGAATACCTGCCGGACTGCAATGAGCGGCTGCTGTGGGCAACCGGTTTCTCCGGCTCTGCCGGTGCCGCGATCGTCATGCTCGACCGTGCCGCACTCCTGGTCGACGGCCGTTACACGGCGCAGGGTCGCCAGCAGACCGACACCAGCCTGTTCGACCAGTGTGATCTGGTTGGCCAGGGCCTTTACGGCTGGATCGAGGAGCATGGCCGCACGGGTGAGAAGATCGGCTATGACGCGCGCCTGCACAGCCCGGCCGCGCTGGATCTGCTGAAAACTGCCGCCATGCGCGCTGGCGTCGAGCTGGTCTCGGTCGACACCAATCCGATCGACGCCGCGTGGACCGATCGTCCCGCCGCGCCGAAGGCCGACATTATTCCCCACCCGATCGAGTTCTCCGGCGAGGACCATGCCTCCAAGCGCCAGCGCATCGGTATTGCGATCGAACGCGGCGGCGCCGACGTCGCCGTGATCACGGCACCGCCGTCAATCGCCTGGCTCTTCAATGTCCGTGGCGGCGATGTCTCCCGCTCGCCCCTGCCGCTGTCCGCCGCCCTGATCCACAAGGATGGCAGCGCAACCTTCTTCGTCGACCCGGATAAGCTGACTGACGAAACCCGCTCCCATTTGGGCAATGAGATCGCGGTACGCCCGGAGAGCGAATTCGGGGCTGGCCTGTCCGAGCTTGAAGGGAAAACGGTCCGCGTCGACCCGACCACGGCTTCAGCCTGGGTCTTCGAGACGCTGAAATCCGGCGGTGCCGAGGTTCAGTCGCTGGAAGACCCGGTGATGCGTCCCAAGGCCGCCAAGAACCCGGCCGAAGTGGAAGGCTCGCGCCAGGCCCATATCCGCGACGGTGGTGCCATCACCCGTTTCCTGCACTGGCTCGACACCGAAGCCCAGTCCGGTGAGGTCGACGAGATCCAGGCCGCGCAGAAACTGGAAGCCCTGCGCAAGGAATTGCCGGAGCTGCGGGATTTGTCCTTCGACACGATCTCGGGCGCCCAGGGCAATGCGGCTTTCGCCCACTACCGTGTATCGGAAGCCTCCAACCTCAAGCTCGCACCGGGCTCTCTCTTCCTGGTCGATAGTGGCGGACAGTATCCGGACGGAACAACGGACATCACCCGGACTGTGCCGATTGGCGATCCGACAGCGGAGATGAAGGCGCAATATACCCGCGTCCTCAAGGGCCATATCGCCCTGTCCATGGTCCGCTTCCCCGTCGGCACGACCGGCACCCAGCTCGACATTCTCGCCCGTTTCCCGCTCTGGCAGGCCGGCTTCGACTATGACCACGGCACCGGCCATGGCGTCGGCAGCTTCCTCGGCGTGCACGAAGGCCCGCAGCGGATTTCCAAGGCGCCCAATGCCGTCGCGCTGGAGCCGGGCATGATCCTGTCCAACGAGCCGGGCTACTACAAGGAAGACGGGTTCGGCATCCGGATCGAGAATCTGCAAGTCGTGACCGACGCCGCGATGATTCCCGGCGGCGAGCGCGCAATGCTGGGTTTTGAGACCGTGACCATGGCCCCGATACACAAGGGCCTGATCGACACACATCTGCTCACCGCCGACGAAATCACCTGGCTGGACACCTATCACGCCCTTGTGCGCGACCGCGTCCTGTCCCTGGTCGATGGCGAGTGCGCGGACTGGCTGATCAAGGCGACCGAGCCGATTGCGGGAGCCACGCCCTAGTGCGGGTACCTGCCCTCATCCTCATGGCAGCCGCCTTTCTGGGCGGCTGCTTTTACTCCGACGATGCCCTGATTTCGCGTGGGCAGGCCGACTTCCCGCTCGAGCAAGGGACTTACAGCCATACGCCCTATCTGACCGACGGCGTCACGCCCTTCGATCGCCCGGCCTGGACCGGCGAAATCGAGCGCAGCTGGGCCCGCTATGTCTCCGACGATGACAGCTTCCCGCATCACGGGGTCCGGCTGAAGGAGATCGCAGATGGTCTCTACATCGCCCAAAGGCGCGATGAGGAGAATTGGAGCTATGGCCTGATGCGTGTTTTCCCGGGCGGGGTCGCCACCTATCACGCGCCGGAATGCCGCAATGTCGAGGCCGTCGTGCTCGAGCGTTATGACGTTACCGAGCATGAGGAAGAACGCGGCTATTGCCGGGTCGATGACTGGGACCGGCTGGTTGGCGTCATGCTGAGCTATGTCGATGCGATGGGCGAGAACATGCCGATCGACGGTGTCTATCGGCGGATTGACTAGGCAGGTTTTATTAACTCCAAAAGTCGACAATCGAGGCGATTTCCGGAGTGAAGACACTGAGCCTGTGGACCCCCATCGATCGCTTTCTCGGCTGCGACGGATCGACCGATCTGCAACAGACCTTGCGCGCGCGACTGGCTGTTGCCTTCTCCGGCATGATGGGGCTGATCGCGATCGTCAATGTGACAGTGCTCTCGCTGACCGAGAACGGCCGTGCCGGAATGGTCGAGCTTGGCCTCGTCGGTGCGGCCGGGTTCGCCGCGTGCGGGTTATTGGGAGCTTGGCTGCGACGACCATCGATCACAATGATCATGCTGGGTGTGCTGACGGCAGCCCTCTACGCTGGCGCGATCTACGGAAATCGCGGCGACGTGCCGCCGGCCTTTGCCTATACGCCGTGCGTCCTGCTCGGCTTTTACCAATTCTGGGGGCCGCGCAGCCTCATCGTCACAGTCCCGGCCTTCAGTCTCGCTTTCGGGGCCGTGCTGGCGCTCTCGGCGGGATTTGACAATCCCGATCCCTACCCGTTTGGCGCGCTGACACTCGCCCTCGGCCTCAGTTGCATCTGGCTGCTCAGTCTCGCCGCGGTCTTCAATTCGGTTCAGGACGTCGCGGCCCGACAGCTGCGCCGGGCCAATGACGATCTAGCCACTGCCCTCGCCGAAAGCCAGTCGGCCCAGCGCGCCAAGAGCGAATTCCTGGCCAATGTCGGCCATGAGGTCCGCACGCCGCTCAATGGCGTTCTCGGCATGGCCGATGTGATGCACCGGGTCGGCGGCCTGGCACCGGACCAGGCAGAGCGTCTCGACCTGATCCGCGATAGCGGCCAGACCCTGCTGGAACTGCTCAATGAAATTCTCGACCAGTCCAAGATAGAGACTGGGCAGGTCGTCGCCGAAAAGGTCGACTTCAATCTTCTCCAGGTCATCGAGAAGACCGCAGCGAGCTGGCGCCCCGAGGCCGAAAGCCGCGGGCTGGACCTTCACGTTGACCTCGATGGCATACAGCTCGCCGACGTCAAAGGTGATCCGTTGCGGCTGCGCCAGATCCTCAACAATCTGGTCTCCAACGCACTCAAATTCACGGAGTCCGGCCATGTCATGATTCAGCTCAGCCAGGCGCCTGACGGGGCTGACTGGCTCACGACGCTTGAGGTCATCGATACCGGCACGGGCGTGCCGGAGGCGAAGCGGGACACGATTTTCGAGGCGTTTCACCAGGCCGACGCTTCCATCACGCGACGCTATGGCGGCACAGGGCTTGGGCTGTCGATCAGTCGGCAGCTGGCCCGCCTGATGGGTGGCGAGCTCCGCCTTCGCGGCAATCCGGGCGGCGGGAGCTGCTTCAGCCTGACCCTGCCGCTGGCGCCGGGGCAGGCCTCCGCCGGTCCGCAGGGACAAGTGACGGCAGTTGACCGGACGGAGCGGGTCGACCTCGCCGGCGCCGTCCGCATCCTGTCTGTCGATGATGTTGCGACCAATCACATCGTATTGCGCGCCCTGCTGGAGCAGGTGTTCTCCAGCGCTGATCTGACCATTGATATCGCAAACTCTGGCCAGGCCGCGATCGACCTGACCAGCGAGCACTGTCACGATCTCATCTTCATGGACATCCAGATGCCGGAGATGGATGGGGCGACCGCCGCACGTCGCATCCGCGACGCCCATCCGGACCGGGACATTGCCATCATCGCGGTATCCGCGCTGGAAGCCGATCAGAGTGCCCGCATCCTGCCGGCCGGCCTGTTCGACCACATCCTTCCCAAACCGACATCGATCGAGGCCCTGCAAGCGGTGGTGTTGGCGTGGCAGAGAACCGGGACGGCGGGTGACGCGGCACGCGCGACAGCCTAGTCGCCATGTCCTCGTCAGGCGCCAATCAGCTCAAACCACTCATCTTCGGTCAATGTGGTCACACCCAGATCAGCCGCCTTCTTGGCCTTTGACCCTGCGCCCGGACCAGCCACCAGATAATCCGTCTTGCCCGAGACCGAGCCGGCCACCTTGGCGCCGAGCGATTGTGCCTTCGCCTTGGCTTCGTCACGGGTCATGCGCTCCAGCGCGCCCGTAAAGACGACCGTCTTGCCGGCGACCGGACTGTCATTGGCGACCGCCTCCGCGTCCTCGATGGTCAGCTGCGCGACAAGACGGTCCAACAGTTCGCGGTTATGGGCTTCGGCGAAATATTGATCGAGTGCCTCGACCGCCGCATTGCCGATCCCGTCAATCCCGAGCATCTCGGCGCGCACGGTCGCGTCGGCGAGGTTTTCAGCTGCCGCCCGGAACGCCTCCCAGCTGCCATAGGTGCGGGCAAACAGGGCCGATGTATTCTCCCCGACATGGCGAATGCCGAGCGCGTTGAGAAAGCGCGCCAGCGCGATGGGCCGGCGCTCCTCGATGGAGGCGAAGAGATTGCTGATGGAGGTCGCGCCGAATCCCTCACGCTCCTGCAGCGGCGGGACAATCTCACCGGCCTCATTGCGGGCCTTGAGCGTAAAGATGGCCGCCGGTTCGGAGATCAGCCCCTCCTCGTGGAAAGCCTCGATCTGCTTGGTTCCGAGTCCCTCAATATCGAAGGCCTTGCGCGAGACGAAATGCTTGAGGCGTTCCTTCAGCTGGGCGCCGCAAATCAGGCCACCGGTACAGCGACGGACCGCATCCAGCTTGCCGGATTTCTCGTCGTGTTCCCGCACGGCCTGGCTGCCACAGACCGGACAGTCGGTCGGGAAATCGAACGGCTCGGAGCGACCATCGCGATCCCCATCAACCACGCGCACGACCTGGGGAATGACATCGCCTGCGCGCTGGATGACAACCGTATCGCCGACCCGGATGTCCTTGCGCTCGATCTCGTCCTGATTGTGCAAGGTGGCATTGGTGACCACGACACCCCCCACCGTGACCGGAGTCAGGCGGGCGACAGGAGTGAGGGCGCCGGTCCGGCCGACCTGGATATCGATCGCCTCGAGCACGGTTGTCGCCTGTTCGGCGGGGAATTTGTGGGCGATCGCCCAGCGCGGTGCCCGGGCGACAAAACCCAGCCGCGCCTGCCAGTCGAGCCGGTCGACCTTGTAAACCACGCCATCGATGTCATAGCCCAGCCCGGCCCGACGGGCCTCGATCTCGCGATAGACCGCGATCAGCGTTTCGACGCTGTCACAGCGCTGCATCAACGCATTGATGGGAAAGCCCATCGCCGCGAGACGCTCGACAGCGCCCATCTGGGTGTCTGACAGCGGCTCCGAAACCTCGCCCCAGGCATAGGCGAAGAATTTCAGCGGGCGCTGCGCGGTCATGTTCGGATCAATCTGGCGCAAGGATCCGGCCGCCGCATTGCGGGGATTCTTGTAGGCGTCCTTGCCGGCCTCGGCCTGACGTTCATTCAGGGCCGCGAAATCGGCATGGGACATGTAGACCTCGCCGCGCACTTCGACCACGTCCGGCCAGTCGCCTGGCGGCAGGGTCTCGGGGATGTCGTCGAGCGTGCGCAGATTCGGCGTCACATCCTCACCGGTCTGGCCGTCACCGCGGGTGGCGCCATGGATCAGCTTACCCTTTTCATAACGCAGGCTGGCCGACAGGCCGTCGATCTTCGGCTCCGCCGTGATGGCGACCATCGCGTCTGCAGACAATCCGAGAAAGCGCCGGATACGACCGACGAAATCGGCAACATCCTCATCCTTGAAGGCATTGCCCAGGGAGAGCATGGGCACGGCGTGCCGGATCTCGCCGAATTTGCCCGACGGGGCCGCGCCGACTTTCTGGGTCGGGCTGAGCAAATCAACCAGGGCCGGAAAACGCGCCTCGATCGCCTCCACTTTCTGACGCAGGGCGTCATAGGCGGCATCCGAGATCTTCGGCGCATCATTCTGGTAATAGGCCTTGTCGTGACCGGCGATCTCGCGTGCAAGGCGCGCATGTTCCGTGCGCGCCTCCTTCTCGGTCAACTGGTCGACATCCTTGAGTGCGCTCATCAGTCCTGCCCTGCGGAATCAGTCGGGACGTGCAGTTTACGCCTCGACGGCCATGAGGGCATCGGCCTGGGCCCGTGCGGCGTCAGTAATGTCAGCGCCCGAAAGCATGCGGGCAATTTCCTCGCGCCGGGCCTCGCCGTCCAGCTTGACCAGCGTGGTCCGAACACCGCCCCTGCCATCATCGGTCTTGACGATCTGCCAGTGATGATCGGCCAGGGCGGCCACTTGGGGCGAGTGAGTGACAACCAGCGTCTGACCGCTCGCGGCCAGGCGTTTCAGACGCCGCCCAACCGCATCAGCCACCGCGCCACCGACGCCCTGGTCGACCTCGTCGAAGACAAGGACCAGCCCGTCATCCTCGCCGGCCAGGGCCACTTTCAGGGCCAGGCCGAAACGCGACAGCTCGCCGCCCGAGGCGATCTTGTCGAGCGCACCGAAGGGCGAGCCCGGATTTGTGGCCACTTCAAAGACAACATGATCCCGACCGTCCGGTCCGGCCTTGGCATCATCGGAATTGACCGCGACCCGAAAGCGGGCTCTGTCCATTTTCAGCGGCGGCAATTCATTTGCGACCGCCGCGGACAGGGTCTTGCCCGCGGTCTCGCGGCTGCGGCTCAGCGCATGCGCAGCATCATCATAACGCGCGCGCGCTGCCTTCACCGCCGACTCGGCCTCGGCAATACGGTCGGACGCATTCTCGATCCCGTCGAGCTGGCCAGTGAGCTGGCCATGCAGCGCGGCGAGATCGTCGGGTGCGACATGATGTTTGCGAGCGACGCCACGCAGGGCGAAGAGACGTTCCTCGACCTCGTTCAACCGCCCCGGCTCGACATCGAAGGCCTGGGCGGCATCGGCGAGCGCTCCCTCGGCTTCCGCAAACTCAATCAGGGCGCGGTCAATCGCCGTGGAGGCTCGCTCCAGGGCGGCGCCGGCATTCCCGCCACTGGCCCCAATATGATCACGAACGCGCTCCAGGCCCCGCAGCGCGGCATTGAGGCGGGATTCCAGCCCCCCGCCCTCGCCAGCCAAAGCCTGCTGGGCCTCCTGAAGATCGCCCAGCGCCCGCTCGGCTCCCTGCAAGAACTGGCGCTCTTCGGAGAGCTCGGCTTCTTCACCCGGACGCGGATCCAGACGGTCCAGCTCCTCGATGGCATGGCGCAGGAAATCCTGCTCGCTGTCCGAGGCCTGGTTGGCAGCGACCAGATCGTCCAGCTTGCGCTGCGCATCACTGAGGCCGCGCCAGGCCTTGCGGCAATTGGCGAGCTGGCTGTCATGACCGGCGAAGCTGTCGAGATAGGTCCGGTGGGTACGCGGATCCATCAGACCCCGCCCGTCATGCTGGCCGTGGACTTCCACCAGCACATCACCGAGCCCCCGCAAGAGGCCGATACTGGCCGGCTGGTCGTTGACGTGAGCGCGCGAGCGTCCGTCTTCGCCCAAGCGGCGGCGCAGGATAAGCGGCTCGCCCGGCTCGACGGTCAGGCCGGCCTCCTCGATCACCTGCCAGGCGGGATGCCCGGTCGGCAGGTCGAATTCGGCGATCGCCTGGGCCTCATCGGCTCCGCTGCGGACCTGCGCGCGGTCAGCCCGCTCACCGGCAGCCAGTCCCAATGCACCGAGCAGGATTGATTTGCCCGCGCCGGTCTCGCCGGTCAGCGCGCACAATCCACCGTCGAACGCCGCATCAAGCGCATCGATCAGGACGACATTGCGAATAGAGAGGGAGAGCAGCATTCAGCGCGTAGGCACCCCCGGACCGGATTAGCCGAACAGGCGTCGCATGGCCCGTTCAAGGAAGGTTGGATCAGCCTGGTCGATCGCTTCATCAATCGAGATCCCCTCACGTGTGAGGAGATCATAGCTGTTCTCATACCATTCGCTGCCCGGGAAGTTATAGCCGAGAACGGACGCCACCTGGCGGGCTTCCTCGTCGACACCCAGTGAAACATAGGACTCGACCAGACGGTGCAGGGCTTCAGGCACATGGCTGGTATTGCCGTACTCGCGCAGCACATTCTGGAACCGGTTGATCGCCGCAAGGTGATAGCCGCGACGCAGATACCAGCGACCAACGCTCATTTCCTTGCCGGCGAGGTGGTCGCGCGTCATGTCGATCTTCAGACGGGCGTCGGTTGCGTACCGGCTTTCCGGGAAGCGGCGCACGACCTGTTCAAGAGCCGCCATCGCCTGCTGGGTCGCGGCCTGGTCCCGGCCGACATCCATGATCTGTTCGAAATGGCAGATCGCGATCAGGTAATAGGCATAGGCCGCATTGCGATTGCCCGGGTGCAGCGAAATGAAGCGCTGCGCATCCGAGATCGCCTCTTCGTAATTCGTCGATTCGTAATTGGCATAGGCGGCCATCAGCATCGAGCGTCGCGCCCACTCCGAATAGGGGTGCTGGCGCTCGACTTCATCGAACTGCGCTGCAGCCAGCGGGAACTGGCCCCGATCAAGCGATTCGAACGCGGTGGCGTAAATCGTCTCCGCCGGACGCTCGACATAAGCGACGGACGTATCCGGCCCACTGGCGCAGGACGCCAGAATGGCAGACAGGAGAAGCGGGACAACTAAACGCGACTTAAAGGTCATGAAGGCACGGCTCAACAGCTCTGGCAGCCGGAAGGGCCACCCGTTCGAATAGGTTTGTAGCGGATGATTGGCTCGCACAAAAGGCCGCTGTCAGGTCGAGGGCGGTTCAAGGGGCAATATGGCAGTCGGACAGTCAAAGCGATCACGGCTGAAAGCCCCATGAAACAGACCCAAGGCCGGGCCTGAAACCGGTCAGGCCTCGCCCATTGGCGTGCGGAAAAAGTGGGGCGTCAGTTCAGCGAGCCATGGCGAGGGCACCGGCCTCGACATCGCGCAGGCTCACCCATTTCCAGCTGGACGGGTCATCCAGCAGGGCACGCACAGCCGCATTATTGATCGCATGTCCCGGACGGCTCGCCCGGTAGCAGCCCACGATCGGCGCGCCGGCGAGTGCGATATCGCCCAGCGCATCAAGGGCCTTGTGGCGCACGAACTCATCCTTGAACCGCAGACCTTCCGGATTGGCGATCCCGTCATCATCCAGCACGACCGCATTATCCATTGAGCCACCGCGCGCCAGGCCCGCCGCGAGCAGGGCCTCGTAATCCTTGCGGAAACCGAAAGTCCGCGCCGCGGCAATGTCGTCGCTGAAGATGTCCGGAGCAATGTCAAAGCCACAGGACTGGCGACCGACGGCCGCATGCTCGAAGCTGATCTCGATCTCGATTGACGGCTTGAGCGCCGGCATGAAACCCGCGCTGCGCTCGTCATCCTCGATCATCACCGGACGCAAGACCTGGATGGCGCGACGCGGCATGGCGTGCGCTTTCAGTCCGACCTGGCGGATCAGTTTGACGAAGGGTTCGGACGAACCGTCCATGACCGGGATTTCAGAACCCTCGACCTCGATCACGGCATCATCGACACCAAGACCGGCCAGAGCGGCCATCAAATGCTCGATCGTGGCGACCGACACGCCATCTTCATTCGAAATCGTCGTGCCGAGGCGCACTTCATTGACGTTGTGGGCGAGCGCCGCGATGCGATTATTGCGATCGGTGATGTCGGAGCGGACAAAGATGATGCCTGCGCCGGCACTGGCCGGTTGCAGAACCATGCGGACCCGCTCTCCGGAATGAAGACCGATGCCTGCAAAAACAACAGGAGCCGCCAATGTGTGCCGGTTAATCACGATTACGCGCCATCTTGCTTTGGGTTTACGCTCAACAACAAATGACGGCAGACCAGCCGTCCTCGTTTGCAGTGAACGACAGGCGGGGTCTGTATTCAATTAAAGCATTGTTGCGGTTTGTTACGCATTCGCAGCAAAACGGGGCGCCCGATGGGGCGCCCCGTTTTGTGTTTGAAATCATATGGTTATGAAATCAGTTGGCTTGCCTGCGCAGGAAGGCCGGGATTTCAAGGTCGCCTTCTTCCAGACTGTCGCCAAACAGGTCGCCGGATGCCGGGCGCTGAGTCGACTGGACCGGAGCCGTCTTGGTGACCGGCGCGGCCTTCGGTGCCGGCTCGGCCGGCTTCTTGCGACGACCAAAAAGCGAGAAACCGCGCTTCTCTTCCTTGGCCTCGGCCGGCGGCATCGCCGTTTCGGAGCGACGTTCTTCATAGCGCGCATTGAGGCGTTCGGCCTCCTGGGCCAGTCGGGCCTGGTCATGGACGACCTGCGGTGCGTCAGTCCTCATCTCGGCCTGCGACGTACGCACTTCAGACACGTAAGGATCACGCTCGACATTGACGGAATTGGTGGCGATCGCGTCGGACAAGTCCTCTGCACCCACAGCCCGTTTCATCGGCTCGACCTGGAATTCATTGTCCGCATCCGCCGTGATCCGCGGCTCCGGCGTGGCGTGCGCGGCCGGTGCCTCGCGGCGCGCTTCCGGCGCCCGTGCCTCCTGGACACGCGTTTCGACAGTGCGCTCGGTCATCGCACGACCGGGGCGATCCGAATTGCTCCGCTTCCAGGGAAGGATCGCGTCATTCGGGCTGGACTGGGCTTGCGCTGACGCACGCTGGCGCGTCCGCGGGTCGGCCTGGACCATGATTTCCGCGTCGATGCCCGTCGCCACGACGGAGACACGCATGGAGCCGTCCATCGTCTCGTCGAACGTCGAGCCAACAATGATATTGGCCTCCGGATCGACTTCGGCGCGGATCTCGTTCGCCGCCTCATCGACTTCATAGAGGGTCATGTCATAGCCGCCGGTGATGTTGATCAGAACACCGGTCGCGCCCTTCATCGACACATCATCCAGCAGCGGATTGGAGATTGCAGCCTGGGCAGCTTCGACGGCGCGCTTCTCGCCGCCGGCTTCGCCCGTGCCCATCATTGCCTTGCCCATCTCATTCATCACCGCCCGCACGTCGGCAAAGTCGAGATTGATCAGGCCCGGCATGACCATCAGGTCGGTAATGCCACGCACGCCGGAATGCAGCACCTGGTCCGCCATGGAGAAGGCCTCGGCGAAGGTGGTTTTTTCCGTTGCGATACGGAACAGGTTCTGGTTCGGGATCACGATCAGCGTATCGACATGATCCTGGAGTTGCTCAATCCCGCTCTCGGCCAGCTTCATGCGGCGCGAGCCTTCGAAATGGAACGGCTTGGTAACGACACCAACGGTCAGGATACCCATTTCGCGGGCCGCGCGGGCCACGACGGGCGCCGCGCCGGTGCCGGTACCACCGCCCATGCCGGCGGTGATGAAGACCATGTGGGCACCGCCCAGATGCTCGCGGATTTCCTCAAGGGAATCCTCGGCCGACTGCTCTCCGACTTCCGGTCGCGCACCCGCGCCCAGGCCTTCGGTGATGGCCGCGCCCATCTGCACACGCTTTTCAGCCTGCGAACGCTGCAGGGCCTGCGCATCGGTATTGGCAACGACGAAGTCGACACCCTCGAGCTTGGCCTCGATCATGTTGTTGACGGCATTGCCCCCGGCGCCCCCGACACCAAAGACGACAATGCGCGGCCGCAATTCGGTCGTTTCAGGAATGGAGAGGTTCAGCGTCATGGGAGCCTCGTGCTCGGTACTGGAGTTAACAACGATTCACCATGAAGTGTCGCCCCGAGACGCTTAAGCAGGCGTTAAAGACTGGCCGATTGCCGCAGGATTTGCCTTGAGATTCGCACCCGGCCTGAGGCGTATCGGCCCACATTCCGGTGACCCGCTACCGCGCGCCGTCAGCCGGCCCGGCCATGGGCGATACGCGTCTGCCGACCGGCCGGCAGAGCGTCGCGATCAGTCGCGCGGCGCCGCCAGGCGACCCGCCGATAACCAGTGTGAATTCGATCCTGAGAGGAGGGGAGCGGTTGACGGCAGCTCAGAAACTCTCGGCAAACCAGCGCCACATGGAAGCAGCACCCCCCTGCCCGGCCTCGCCGCGCACGCGCCGCGGAACCACCGGCAAACCGCTCATGCGCGGCGGACCGGCGATTGCTTCGGCTGCGCCGCGGGTCTCGCGACGGACCACGCCCGCCGCGGCACTGAAGGCCGGTCCGGACACCGCATCACCCAGTCCGCTGACACCGCAAGGCCCGGCAATCCGGACCTGTTTGCCAAAGACCCGGGCCGCCAGTTCGGCCGCACCGGGCAATTGGGCGCCGCCACCGGTCAGGACCAGACGCCGTCCCGACGTCTTGCCGACGCCGGCTGCATCAAGACGATCGCGGATCAGCTCGAATGTTTCTTCCAGGCGCGGCCGGATGATCGAATTCAGCAGTGAGCGCGGCGCGCTGTCATACATCGCCCCATTCTCGCCGGAGACCGAAGGGACCTCGATCATCTGTTGATCATCTTCCGGGCTGTCCAGCGCGGATCCATAGAGGGTTTTAAGGCGCTCGGCAGCGGCCAATGGAGTCGACAGGCCGCGCGCCACATCGGACGTCACATGCGACCCGCCGACCGGCACCGCGTCGATATGCAGGAGCGCGCCTTCCGCGAAGACAGCCGCGGTCGTCGCTCCGGCACCCATGTCAATGAGGGTCGCGCCCAGCTTGACCTCGTCATCGGCAAGTGCCGACAGTCCGGAGGCATAGGGCGTGGCCACCACGCCCTTGAGATCGAGATGACAGCGCTCAATACAGGTCGACAGATTGCGCAGCGGGCCGATGGCAGCGGTGATGACATGAACCTCAACCCCCAGCGTCTTGCCGAACATGCCGCGCGGATCCTTGATCCCGCGATGATCATCAACCGACCAGGACAACGGGATGGCGTGCAGGACAACGCGGTCCTCGATTGCGAATTCGGCCAGCGCGCCATCAAGCAGGCGGCGCGGCTCGCGCTCGGTGATTTCACGTTGCGGCAGATCGATCTCGGCGGCCAGGCGCGTCGAGGCCGGCTGTCCGGCCGAGAGGGTAACGGTGACCGCATTGACCGCGATACCCGCCATGCGCTCGGCCTGCTCGACGGCAGTCCGGATGGCTTCGGCTGCTGCGTCCATGTCGACAACCGCACCGGCACGCATCCCGCGTGAGGACTGGTGGCCGACGCCGATCACGCGCGGGCGCGGCCCGGCAATGGTCTGATCCGTACGGGCAATGAAGCAGGCGATCTTGGACGACCCGACATCAAGCGCGGCGCACACGCCCTGGGATTTGGAACCGCTGACAGCACTGGGCTGACGCGACCGGAACAGATCGAACACACTCACGCTTCACGCTCCCGCATACCGGCCGCCGCTGCCCGATCCGGCAGGGCCCGGACGATCAGATCGCCCTCGCCGCGTAGGTCAAAACTCTCGGCGGCCAGGCGCAGGACACCGCGCTCGGCCTGGAGGCGGGCGAGAATGGCAATCGAGGCCACCACATCCCCCTCCGGCAATTTCACATCAGCCCCGCTGTCGAGCCGCAGATTCCAGCGGCGCTCGCCGACCCGGACCGCACCGACGACACGGCCGGCGACATCGGGGTAATGGCTCAGCGCATCGACGATTTCCGGTGCGGCCTGGTTGGCACCCTCGGCAACGACGAGCGGCAGGTCCGGCGGATTCATCACATCGGCGTCGGCGAGCACGATGCCGTCGCGATCAATCACATGCAGTCCGCCCTCAACCTGCCAGAGGGCAAAGGCCTCGCGGGTTTCCACGACGATGGCGATCCGGTTCGGCAGCAGGCGCGCGACCCGGGCCCGGCGGATAACCGGCATGGCTTCAACGCGGGAGCGAATGATCTCGGGATCGACGGAAAAGATGGACTGGCCATCCGTGATCTGGGACGCCAGGACGATCTCGTGCGCCATCTCGCCACGGGCACCGGTCACATCGACGGCACGCACGGCAAAACCGGCATCTGCCAGCTGACCTTCGACGCGGTCACCGGCCCAGGCGGTCACGTCATCCAGCTGTCCGAAAAGCGCAAGTCCGCCCAGCGTGACAGCCGACAGGCCGGCCACGGCGAGCCCGCCGAAACGGGCTGCATTCGCCATACGGTATCTGACACCCCGGATCTGGGCCTCGGCCCAGTTACGCAAACGCCGCGGTGCGGACACCGCGGCGGACTGGGGTTTGGTCTTGCGACGGCCCGCATTACGCGAACCGGCACGCCTCACCTTCGACACGACGCATTCTCCGCCATCCATGCAACGAGATCAGAAAACGCGATCCCGCAATACTGCGCCTGTTCTGGCGCTAGTGATGTAGGTGTCATGCCCGGCTGGGTGTTAATTTCGAGTAACCATAGCGGTGTATCCGAATCAGTGTCGTAGCGGAAATCTGACCGGGTCATCCCGCGACATCCCAAGGCATGATGCGCTTTCAGGGCGAGAGATTTGGCCAGATCGGCGATCTCGTTGGACACGGGCGCCGGTAAAATATGATCCGATCCGCCGGCGGAATACTTCGCTTCGTAATCATAGAAAGTCGTGTTCGGCTTGATCTCGGTCACGCACAGGGCGCGGTCTTCCATGACCGCCACCGTCAGCTCCCGTCCAGGAATATAGCGCTCGATCAGGATCTCATCGCCGAGCGCCCAGGCGGTCGAGCCCAGTTCGGCTGGCGGGCGGTTGGCGCCTTCCAGCACGATGTGCACACCGACTGACGACCCCTGGGCATTCGGTTTGGCCACATAGGGCGGCTTCATCGCATGCGACTTGGCAGCCTCGAAGCGATTGGTGATCAGGCCTTCCGGACAGGGAATACCGGCGGCGCGCAGCACGTCCTTGGCTTTTTGCTTGTCCATGGCCAGGGCCGAGGCGAGCACGCCGGAATGCGTGTAGGGCTTGCCGAAATGCTCGAGCACACCCTGAACCAGCCCGTCCTCGCCCCATTCGCCGTGCAGCGCATTGAAGACAATATCCGGATCGGCCTCGGCGAGCTGCTGCGAGAGCTGCCGGCCGGCATCAATCTCGACCACCGCATAACCGGCCTCACGCAGCCCCTCGGCACAGGCCGCGCCCGAGACCAGGGAGACATCCCGTTCCGGCGACAGACCACCGAGAAGAACTGCAACACGCTTGCTCATGAGCTCGTCCTGACTGGACCCGGGCGACCGCCGTGCGGTGCGGGTCGGGCTAGTTCAATACGTCGCCGGCCGGTGCGTTCGGCGTCATCGGTTTCACGGTCGGATCGCTGATCGCCACCGCGCTGGCCCCCGAGCGCGCGCCGATCCCGATCAGCTCGATCAGCGCCTCCAGCGGCGCCGTGCCGAAATCACAATGCAGGAGCTCGTCCTGCAGCGACGCCGCGTGAAGGAAGCCGCCCGTCTGCACGCCCGGCATGGTCACGGGCACGCCCTTCATCAGGCCGAAATAGCGATCGAACCAGTCTAGCAATGCGGCCTCATCCCAGGTCGCATCGCGCAGCTGAATGACCGCCGCATCCCAGCGGAAGGGATGGAGATGCAGGTGCACGCCATCCATCGGCCCGTCCCAGGACTTGAAGGCGATCATCTCCTGCATCCGGAACTCGCGGAATTCCGGTTTCGGCTCGAGCTGTGTGGCGAAATCGATCCGGTAAAGGCTACGCAGCAGGGCCTTGTCCGACTTGATGGCAAACGGGTGCTCGCTGACACCCTGGGGAAACGGCTTGGCCATTTCCGGCAGCCATTGCGTGTAGGCGTAGACGAATTTTTCGCGGATCGGCTCAATCGCCGACGCCAGAGGATGTGTCATCCGGGTTGCCCCTCTTTGTGTCAGTTGCCGGTCGCCCGGCCAATGCGCCGGACTTCCCAGCGCAGATCGATATCGTGTTGCTTGCGAACCCGCGCCCGCACATCTTCACCGACCTGTTCCAGATCAGCCGCACTGGCCGTGCCGTCATTGATCAGGAAGTTACAATGTTGCTCGGAAAAATGCGCCCCGCCAACGCGGTAGCCGCGACCGCCGACACTGTCGATCAACTCCCAGGACTTGCGCTGATCAGGCGTGCCGGGCGGATCGGGATTGGCGAAAGTCGAGCCGGACGTCTTCTCGCGGATCGGCTGTGTGGTCTCGCGCCGCGCCGTGATCGCATTCATGCGCGCGGTGATGGCGTCCGGATCATCAGCCTGCCCCTGGAAGACCGCCTCGGTGAAGATCCAGTCCTGGGGTGCCGAGCAATGGCGGTAGCTGTAGGCCAGCTCGTCAGGCGTCGCGATGATGCGCCGGCCCATCCGGTCCAGCGCGATGACCTCGACCAGCGCGTCTGCGGTCTCCTGGTCATAGCAGCCGGCATTCATGCGCAGCGCGCCGCCGATCGTGCCGGGCACACCGACGAGATATTCCAGACCGGCAATCCCGGCCTTGGCCGCCGCCTTGGCGACCATCTTGTCCAGCGCCCCGGCGCCCGCGCGCAGGCGATGCCCGTCCAGCGCCTCGGTTTTGGCGAAGGCCCCGGCCAGCCGGATCACGACACCCGCCACCCCGCCATCACGCACCAGCGTGTTCGATCCGGCACCCAGAACGGTCACCGGTATCTCGTCCGGCGTTTCAGCGAGAAAGCGGCAGAGATCGGCCTCGTCGGCCGGCAGATACAGCACATCCGCCGGACCACCCACCCGAAGCCAGGTCAGGTCCTTGAGCGGCGCCTGCTCGATATATTTGCCACGAACGGGCGGGAGTTTGGACAGGAGGGTCACCCCATCGCCTCCAGCTCGCCCGGCAGAGCATAGGCCCATTGGGTGATGTCGCCGGCGCCGAGGCAGATGACGACATCGCCCTCGCCGGCCCGTTTGGCGACATCGGCGGCGACGGTTTCCCGCACTGTCGCGACGGCATCGCGGTGGCCATGGGCGCCCAGGCTTTCCACCAGATGTGGCTGGTCAGCGCCTTCGATCGGGTCCTCGCCGGCGGTATAGACCGGGGTGACCAGCACGCTGTCGGCATCATTGAAACAAGTGGAAAAATCGTCGAACAAATCGTGCAGACGGCTATAGCGATGCGGCTGAATGACCGCGATCACCTTGCCGGTCGAGGCCTGGCGGGCGGCCTTCAGCGCGGCGAGAATCTCGACCGGGTGATGGCCATAATCATCAATGATGGCCGCGCCTTTCCACTCGCCCGTGCGGGTAAAGCGGCGCTTCACCCCGCCAAACTGACCCAGCGCCGTCTTGGCACCCTCTTCGGTCAGGCCCAGTTCGCGTGCGGTCGCCAGGGCGGCCACCGCATTGAGGACATTGTGCTCGCCCATCATCGGCAGAAAGAGACCCTGCCAGACCGTTTCATCCTGGCCGCGCAAGCGGAAGCGGACATCGAAACTCGCGCCGGAGGGGTCCATTTTGAGGTTTTCGAGGCGGGCATCGGCCTGCGGGTTCTGGCCATAGGTGATAACCCGGCGATCCTCGACCCGGCTGGCCAGGGACTGGACTTCGGGATGGTCGGTGCAGAGCACGGCAAACCCATAGAAGGGGAGGTTCTCGACGAACTGGAAGAAGGCCTGCCGCAGCGTGTCGAAATCGCCGTAATGCTCCATGTGCTCGGGGTCGATATTGGTGACGATGGCGACCGTCGAACGCAGCTTGAGGAAGGAGCCGTCGCTCTCATCGGCCTCGACGGCCATCCAGTCGCCCAGGCCCATCTTGGCGTTGGAACCATAGGCGGAAATGATGCCGCCATTGATCACCGTCGGATCGACGCCAGCCGCATCCATCAGCACCGAAACCAGCGAGGTGGTCGTGGTCTTGCCGTGGGTGCCACCGACCGCGACGGCGAATTTCAGGCGCATCAGTTCGGCCAGCATTTCCGCCCGGCGTACGACCGGGATCTTGGCAGCCCGGGCCGCAACGAGCTCGGGATTGTCCGGCTTGATGGCCGAGGAGACGACAATGGCACCGGCGCCGTCGACATTCTCGGCCTTGTGCCCGATCGCGATCGTGGCACCGAGACCGGTCAGGCGTTCGACATTGGGGTTCGCCTTGATGTCGGACCCCTGCACCTTGTAGCCCAGATTGAGCATGACTTCGGCGATGCCGGACATGCCGATCCCGCCGATACCGACAAAATGGACGGGGCCGACTTCAAATGGCAGGGCGGTGAACTTCATACGACAGCTCCGGTGACCAGGCCGTCGACCGCCCGCGCCAGCGTATCGGCGGCATCGGGACGGCCAAGCGCGCGCGCCGACTGGGCGCGGCTGGCGAGATCGTCAGGGTTGGACAAACGGGTTTCGACGAGGGCAGCGATCTTCTCGGCCGTGAACTCGCCCTCATGGACGACATCACAGGCCACCGCCTGCACCAGCCCATCGACATTGGCGGCCTGGTGATCGTCGGCGGCGATCGCCAGCGGGCAGAAGATGGCCGGACGCCCGACGCCCGCGACTTCGGACACAGTGGACGCTCCGGCCCGACCGATCACGAGATGGCTGGCGGCATAGAGCGCGCCAACATTCTCGAAGAAAGGATCGCATCGGGCGGCAATGCCGGCGGCTTGATAGATCTCACGGGCCATGGGGAGGGATTCCTCCCGCGTCTGTTGGACCACATCAAGGCGAGACCGGAGCTTTTCCGGGATCATCGCCAGCGCCTTCGGCACCGTCTCCGACAGGATACGCGCGCCCAGCGAGCCGCCCAGCACCAGAATGTTGAGCCGCCCGTCCGCGGTGATCGCCGGATATCCGGCGGCGCGCGCCTCGATGATCGGTTCGCGCAGGGGATTGCCCGTCAGGATATGGCGCTTTTTCGCTTTCGCCGGCAAACGGTCGAGACGCTCGAAACCGGACGCGATGAAGCCGGCCTTGCCCGCAAAAACCCGATTGACCCGGCCGAGCACGGCATTTTGCTCGTGAATGGCAAAGGGTGTGCCCATGGATCGGGCAACCGCAAGGGCGGGGAAAGCCGGATAGCCACCGAAACCGGCGACAACATCCGGCTTCCACTTGCCTGCAATGGCGCGCGCCTGGGCGAAGCCCTGGGTCAGTTCCAGCGCCGCCCTGGCCAGTTTGACCGGGTTTTTCGTCGACGGGCTGGCGGCGTGGATTTCGTCGACCGCAACGGCCGGGAAATCCCTGGCATGGCGCAGACCGCGAGTATCGGTGACCAGACGTACCTGCCAGCCGCGCGCGATCAGCGCTTCGGCCGCGGCGCGCGCGGGAAACATGTGCCCACCGGTTCCGCCGGCGGCAATCAGGCAGCGTCTGGGGGTCATGCGGCGTAACGCGGTGTGTAGGCGCCAGGACGGCGACGCGTGAAGGCGAGCAGGAGGCCGGCGCCGAAAGCGAGGGCGAGCATGGATGAACCTC
This sequence comes from Maricaulis maris, assembly GCF_049116555.1. GTDB lineage: Bacteria > Pseudomonadota > Alphaproteobacteria > Caulobacterales > Maricaulaceae > Maricaulis > Maricaulis maris_C. The sequence goes on from NZ_JAGDYT010000006.1 coordinate 274,086, forward strand.
CATAGGACACGAAGGGCAAGGTCATGCCCTTGGGTGGAATAAGGTTCAAGTTTACGGCGATATTGACCAGGCTTTGCAGTCCGAATTGCAGCGCAAGTCCAGCAACGGCCAACTGCGCGAAACCATCCTGCAATCGCATGACCTGCATCCAGGCCCGCGTCACCAGAATGGCGAAGAGGCCGATGATCGACAGCGAGGCGATCAGGCCGAACTCCTCGGCAGCGACCGAGAAGATGAAATCCGTATGCGCATCCGGGAGCAAATGCTTCACCTCGCCCTCACCGGGGCCGACACCCGCAATACCGCCCCGCGAGATCGCCTCGGTCGCCCGGTCAATCTGGTAGGTGTCGCCGCTTTCCGGATTGAGGAAACGGTCCACGCGGGACGCAATGTGCGGAAAGGTGAAATAGGCCAGGGTCGATCCCGACGCCGCCAGTCCGCCCAGCACCGCCACCCAGATCCAGGACAGTCCGGAGGCGAAGAAAATGCCGCCAAAACACAGGGTCAAAAGCACGGACTGGCCAAAATCCGGTTGCAGCATCAACAAGCCGATCGCCACCGCGAACAGGCCGAAGGCGATAATCCGCCCGGGCACGGGGGCACCGCGCTTCTCCTCGGAGAACAGCCAGGCCGCCGTGACCAGCAAGGCTGGTTTGAGAAATTCCGAGGGTTGCAGCGAGAAGGCGCCGAGGCGCAGCCAGCGGGTCGCGCCCTTGACCTCATACCCGACGAGCAGGACAGCCCCCATCAGGACGAAAGCACCGACCAGAGCCAGACCGGCCAGCCGCCGCGCGCCCTTGGGGGACAGCGCGGATATTCCCAACAGGCCGACCAGGCTGAGCACCGCGAAGACGCCCTGCCGGTAGAGGAAGTAGAAGGGGTCATCCAGGCCAAGGCGTTCCGAGGCCGCCGGGCTGGCCGCCATGGACAGGACGAGCCCGGTGATGATCAGCGCCAGGATGACGAAGAGCAAGGTACGGTCAATGCCGCGCCACCAGCTCGCCAGCGCCCGCGGGAAACTCTGGATCACGCAACACCCTCCGCCACGGCATCGACCGGCTCGAGGGCGCGCACCAGCTCGCGGAAGGCGTCGCCGCGCGCTTCATAACTCGTGAATTGATCGAAAGAGGCCGCTGCCGGTGACAGGAGCACCACCTGGCCGGACACGCCTGCCGCGATGGCATCGCGCGTGGCCGCCTCAAGCGCCGCGGCCAGATCACCGCACGCTTCGTGCGGGACATCGCCGTCGAGCTCGGTGGCGAAGCCGGTCGCAGCCTCACCGATCAGATAGGCTTTGGCGACACGATTGAAATGCGGCCGCGCAGCGACCAGTCCGCCATCCTTGGCGCGGCCACCGACGATCCACCGGACCTGGTCGTAGCACCCGAGGGCCTGCGTGGCGGCCTCTGCATTGGTGGCCTTGGAGTCATTGATATAGGTGACGCCATTGATCGTCGCGACCCGCTCCTGACGATGCGCCAGACCCGGGAAGGTCGCGATCGCATCGGCGGCGGCGCGCCCCGAGACACCCAGCGCCCGGACGGCGGCCAGCGCGGCGGCCGCGTTCTGGGCATTGTGGCGCCCCGGCAGGGCCGGCGCATCCGCCAGATCGACGACCGGATGCGAGGCACAGTCCAGCGCGTCATAGACCCGATCGCCCAGGGCATAGACGCCACGCGCGAAGACCCGCCCGGCCGAGATCGGAATGATCTCCTCCTCGCGGCGATTGCGGCGCAGGGTGGAGAAATAGGCCGAGGTCACATTGTCATCGATCCCGATAACCGCCACATCGCCCGGCCGCTGCATGTCGAACAAGCGCTGCTTGGCGCGGAAATATCCGTCAAAATCACCATGCCGGTCGATATGATCCGGCGAGATGTTCAGCAGGAGCGCGACATCACAGGCCAGCGTATGGGTCAGGTCAAGCTGGTAAGACGACAGTTCGAGGACATAGTAACTGCCCGGCCGCGGCGCGGCCTGAGCGAGAATGGCGTCGCCAATATTGCCGCCGACCACGACATTGCGCCCGGTCTCGCGCAGGATGTGACCGATGAGGGCCGTCGTCGTCGACTTTCCGTTGGTGCCGGTGATGCCGATGATTTTGGGTCGACGCTTCTCCGGCAGATCGGCAATCGCCATCGCGAAGAGCTCGACATCGCCGATCACCGGCGCATCAACGGCCCGGGCCAGCTCGACCACATGATGGGGTTTGGGATGGGTCAAGGGGATGCCCGGCGACAATATCAGGGCTGCAATATCGCCCCAGTCGCGCCGGTTGAGGTCATCCAGGGTCAGGCCGTCCGCCTCGGCGCGCAGCCGCGAGGGCTCGGAATCGTCCCAGCACGATACCGCTGCGCCGCCTGCCTCAAGGGCTTTTGCCGTGGCTATGCCTGTGCGCCCCAATCCGAACACAGCCACGCGGCGGCCTTCATATGCATGGATCGGGATCATGAAGACCTAGCCTATCTCAATTTCAGCGTGGCGAGTCCGATTAATGCGAGAATGACCGCAATAATCCAGAAGCGAATGACAATGGTCGGCTCGGCCCATCCCTTCTTCTCGAAATGGTGGTGGATCGGCGCCATGCGAAAGACCCGCTTGCCGAAGAGTTTGAAACTCGCGACCTGGACCATGACCGAAACCAGTTCGAGCACGAAGAGACCGCCGACAATGGCCAGCACAAGCTCATGCTTGATGGCGACCGCAATCGTGCCAAGCGCGCCGCCCAGCGACAGCGAGCCCGTATCGCCCATGAAGACCATCGCCGGTGGCGCATTCCACCACAGAAAGCCGATCCCGGCACCGATCAAGGCGCCGCAGAAGATCAGGATCTCGCCCGCCCCGGCGGTGTAGTGAACCTGCAGATACTCGGCGAAATCGACCCGGCCGACGACATAGGCGATCACGCCAAAGGTCGCCGCAGCGATCATGACCGGCACGATGGCCAGACCGTCCAACCCGTCTGTCATGTTCACCGCATTGCCCGAACCGACGATGACGATACAGCCGAAGACGAAGAAGAGCGGCCCGATATTGAGCATCAAGTCCTTGAAGAAAGGAAAGGCAATCGAGGTTTCGATACCGGGCTCGACGCCGAGCGCGCGCGCGGTGTGCGTCGCCCAAACCACCGCCACGAGAGCAATCGCAAACTCGCCGACCAGTTTGAATTTGCCGCCGAAACCGGCCGTGGTCTGCTTGGTCACCTTGAGATAGTCATCGACAAATCCGATCAGGCCGAAGCCGGCGGTGACGAAGATGACAATCCAGACGTAGGAATTGGACAGGTCGGCCCATAGCAACGTTCCGACCATCACGCCGAGCAGGATGAGGAAGCCGCCCATGGTGGGCGTGCCGGCCTTCTCGACCACATGACGCTCAATGCCTTCGGCGCGAATGGGCTGCCCCTTGCCCTGTTTGCGGCGCAACCAGCCGATCATGGGCTTGCCGAAGACGAAGGCGATCAACATCGCCGTCATCAGCGCACCGCCGGTCCGGAAGGTGATGTAGCGAAACAGATTCGCCAATTGCAGGTCATCCGCCAGGGGCGCGAAGAGCAAGTAGAGCATGGGCGGATCAGGCCTCCGTCAGTCCGAATGCGGTACCATCGACGAGAACCGAGGCAATCTTGTGGAGGCCGGAACCGTTGGAGCCCTTGATGAGCACCACATCTCCCGCCTTCACGATGGATTTGACTTGTCCCAGCCCCTCGCCAGCATCCTGCGCATAGCCGGTGTGAACCGTGTTCGGCAAGGCGTCATGCAGATGCTTCATGCGACGACCGCAGGCGATCACAGCATCGGCTCCGGCGGCGACCAGCTCGTCGGCCAGTGCCGCGTGAAGGCGGTTTTCGTCAGGGCCCAGTTCCAGCATGTCACCGAGAATGGCGATACGGCGCCCGCCCGCGGCCGGCTGGGCCGCTCCCAGAGCGGCGATCGCCGCGGCCATGGACACCGGATTGGCGTTATAGGCGTCATCGAGCAGGGTGAAAGCGCCCCCGCCGGGCAGGTTGATGGTGATGGCACGCCCGCGACCAGCCTCGGCACCAACGCCCGAAAGCGCTTCGGCAACATCGCGCGCATCCAGTCCGGCACCGGCAGCCGCCGCGAAGATCGCGCCGGCATTCCAGGCCCAGTGTGCGCCGGTTGCGGCGAGGCGGAATGGGGCGCGAACGCCCAGGACATTGGCGACACCGCGGGAGCCGTCCAGCCCGGTCTCGAAATCCTCGATACGGATCGCGGCCGCCGCGCCCGTTCCGAAATCGAGCATGAAGGCCGCACAGGAATGACGGGCGTGCCGCGCCAGGCGCTCGGCCAGCGGGTCGTCAGACGGGTAGATCGCCACCCCGTCCTGTTCCAGCCCCTCGAAAATTTCGGATTTGGCGTCGGCAATGGCCTCGATTGTCCCCAAATTCTCCAGATGGGCCGGTGCGATCCGGGTGATCAGTGCCACATGCGGACGCACCAGCGCCGACAGATCGCGGATCTCGCCTGCATGGTTCATACCCATTTCGAAGACGGCGCGTTCGGTCTGCTTGGGCATGCGCGCGAGGGTCAGCGGCACACCCCAATGATTATTGTAGGATTGAACGCTCCAGTGCGCCGGGCCGGCGGCCCGGAAGACGGCGGCGATCGCCTCTTTCACGCTGGTCTTGCCAACACTTCCGGTCACGGCGACGCGGATGGCATCGGAGCGATCACGCGCGGCCATGCCAAGCATCCGCAAGCCATCCAGCACATCCTTCACCTGAAGGGCCGGCTCGACACCGGCATCCCCGCGCTCGACCAGGCAGGCTGACGCCCCCTTCTCCATCGCGGCGCTGACAAATTCATGCCCGTCCCGAACATCCTTGAGGGCGACGAAGAGATCACCGGGCTCCAGTGTGCGGGTGTCGATCGAGATGCCGGTCGCGGTCCAGTCAGTGTCACCCAACAGCATGCCACCGGTGGCGGCCATGGCCTGTCTGGATGTCCAGAGTGGTGCAGTCTTGCCGTCAGACACGGGCAGCCTCCCTTTGCGCCAGCGCCGCCCGGCCCTGGTCACGATCATCAAAGGGGTGGACGACATCGCCGATGGTCTGGCCCGTCTCATGCCCCTTGCCGGCGATCAGCAGGCAATCGCCCGCACGCAGCATGTCCACGCCATGGCGGATGGCCTCGGCCCGGTCGGCGATTTCCTCGGCATCCGGACAGCCCTTGAGCACGGCCTTGCGGATGCTGGCAGGATCCTCGGAGCGCGGATTATCGTCAGTGACAATCACATGATCGGCCTGGTTGGCCGCGATCACCCCCATCTTCGCGCGCTTGGACGCATCGCGATCGCCACCACACCCGAATATGACAATCACCCGGCCGCGTGTGTGCGGACGCGCGGCGCGGAGCAATTTGTCCAGCCCGTCGGGCGTATGGGCATAGTCAACAAGCACCGGAGCGGCCTCCGCCGTCTCTCCGACTTTCTCGAGCCGGCCCGGAACGCCGGTCAGTGTCTTGAGGGTCGCCAGCACATCGCCCTCCCCGACACCGTCCGCAAGAGCGATGGCGGCGGCACCGAGCGCGTTGAGAATCTGGAACTCACCCACCAGCGGGATATCGAGCGAATACTCGCGCCCCTGCCAGGCGAAGACGACGCTCTGGCTGGCCGGGCGCGGCGTGATCTCGCGAATGGCCAGATCGCGGCCGCGCCAGCCCATGGTCAGGACGTCCAGGCCGCGCTCGCGCGCCGCGGCGGCCATCTTGCCACCCCACTCGCTATCGACATTGATCACGGCCCGCCCATCGGCCGGCAGGCGCTCTGTGAAGAGTTTTAGTTTGGATGCGAAGTAATCGGCGAAATCCGGATGATAGTCCAGATGATCCTGGGTCAGATTGGTAAACGCACCGACCGCCAGTCGGACCCCGTCCATACGATGCTGTTTGAGCCCATGGCTTGATGCTTCCATGCCCAGATGGGTCACACCCTCGCCGGCTAGGCGATCGAGCGCGGCCTGCAAGGCGACGGCGTCCGGCGTGGTATAGCCGGTCACTTCCACGGTATCGCCGCGGGTCACGCCGAGCGTACCCAGACAAGCGGCATCGAGACCCGCACCGGCCCAGATCTGGCGCAGGAATTCAACAGTCGAGCTTTTGCCATTTGTCCCGGTAATGGCAACGATATGCGCGGGCTGGCGCGGATAGAAACGCGCCGCCATGCGCGCCAGAAGCGCCGCCGGTTGATCCACAGCGATCACCGGAACCGGTGCATCGACCGGCTTGTCCGTCAGGATCACGCCGGCGCCGGCTGCCAGCGCCTTGGGAATGAAGTCACGGCCATGGACTTTCACTCCGGGCAGCGCCGCAAAGACAAAGCCCGGCTCGACCTTGCGGCTGTCCAGGGTCAGCCCGCGGATGTCCTCGTGCCCGCCAGTGACAGACAGGCCTTCTCCGGCGAGCAACTCATCCAGGGTCACGGGATCATCTCCGGCATCAGGGCTGCGCGAACAAGAGCGGCGCGACCGACCGGGTCTTCATTCGACCGGTCAACACCGAGAATGGGGGCAATCCGCGCCACGATTTCACCCACTGCCGGCGCCGCGACCCGGCCACCGGTCGGGCGAAGATAGGTCGGTTCGGGCATTTGCGGTTCGTCGAGCAACACAAGGATCGCATATTGCGGATCATTGGCCGGAAAAACGGCCGAAAATGAGGAGAGAAGTCGGCTCGTATCATAGCCGCCGCGGGTGGGCTTGTCGGCCGTGCCCGTCTTGCCGGCCACCAGATAGCCGACCGCTTCGGCATTGCCGCCGGTTCCGCCCACCACATTCTCGCGCATCAGGGCAAGGACATCGCGCGCCACCTCGGACCGCATGACACGCTCACCAAGAATGGTTTCGTCGGCTGCGACGGGCAGAAGCGTTGGCGGGACATAGACACCGTCATTGGCGATGGCGGCGAAGGCGGCGATCGTCGCAATCGGGCTCACCGCAATACCGTGGCCATAGGAGATCGTGACAGTTTCCGTCGGCCCCCAATTGCGTGGCAGAAGCGGATCGGCGCTTTCCGCCAGTTCGATCGGCGCGCGCTCGAGCAGGCGCAAATCGCCGAGGAAACCCCGCTGCGCATCGGCGCCCACTTCCAGCGCCATGTGGCCGGAGCCTATATTGGACGAATGGGTGAAGATCTCCGGCACGGTCAGCCAGCGCTCCTCGCCGTGATAGTCGGAAATCTCATAGCCGCCGACCGAAAGCGGTGCCCGCGCATCATAGCGGCTCTCCATGGTCGCCGTGCCTTCCTCAAGCGCGACCGCGACGGTGAACGCCTTGAAAGTCGAGCCCATTTCATAGACCGACTGGGCCGCGCGGTTGAGCCGTTCGCCATTGCTGGCATCGGCTGGCCGATTGGGATCAAAGTCCGGCAGGGAAACCATGCCGAGGATTTCACCCGTGCGGACATTCATGACAATGCCGGTCGCCGCCAGCGCCCGGTATTCGGCCATGCTGGCGCGCAGGACCTCATCGAGATGGAATTGGACTGCCATGTCGATCGACAGCGCGACCGGACGGCCATCGCCGGACATCAGCGCACTGTCGAAGGCGCGCTCCGCGCCGGCGAGCCCGTCCATGTCGCGATTGGTATAGCCAACCACATGCGAGGCCAGACGGCCGCGCGGATAGACACGTCGCGGCTCCGAGCGGAATTCCAGACCCGGCAGGCCGAGCGCGAAGACCGCCTGGCGCTGACGCGGCGTGAGATTGCGGCGGACCCAGACGAAGCGGCGCCGCGAGTCGAGCTCTTCCGCCAGGCCGGCGACATCGATATCGGGCAGGACGGTGGCCAGCATTTCCGCGGTTTCCGCGGCATCCCAGACCAGGGCGGGGTCGGCATAGAGGGAATGGGTGTCGAGCGTCGTAGCCAGGACCTGACCGGTCCGGTCAAACAGATCGCCTCGCGCTTGCGCGGCCACTGCCTGGCGATTTGGCGAAGCCGCATCAGCTGACCCGGTTACCGCGATCTCCACCGCCCGGCCACCGAGAATGGCGAAGCCGAGGGCCATTGAGAGCCCCATGACTCGCAAACGTCCGCGCGAGGATTCCATCGCGCGGGTTTCATCACTCTCAATCCGGAGCAAGCGCGACATGTCCGCCGGCGCCGCCTCCGCCAAGGGCGGCGGGGCGAGGGTCCGCGCCTCGGCCGATACCTGTTTGCGGAACGGCCACAGACGCATCAGTCCGGACCTCCCACCCGCGTCGGCTCAGCCATCGCCAGAGCACCCTCCTCCTGGCGAACCAGCGCCTGGTCGCGGCGCACGCCCTCATTTTCGGGGCGGGCATCGGCAAGCAATGGCAGATCGCTCAAATCGACCTCCCGGGACGGGTCCAGCGGTTCAAAGCCGAGATAGCGCCGAGCCAGGGCGCGCAGGCGCTCCGGGTCTTCCAGATGGGCGATCTCGACATTGAGCACATTGATCTGACGACGCTCCTCGACGAGCTGGGCCTGGATATCCTCAAGACGTTCCTGCGAGCTCTTCGCCTCGGCCTTGGCGATATAGAGCGCGACCGCCAGAGCTGCGGCAACGACGAACGCAATCGCATTGAGCGTGCGGATCATAGCGCGGCCTCCAGTCGGGCGAGCGGAACAATACTCGTGTGAAGCGACGGCCCGTCAGCCCAGGCAGGCGCTTCCGTTCGGATGGCCGCACGAAGCTTGGCAGAGCGAGCCCGCGGATTGTCCGCTGCCTCTTCATCACTGGCCGCCACGGCGCGGCGGGTCAGCAAGGAGAAGCTCGGCGCGGGTCCGGCTTCAACCACCGGCTCGTGGCGCGAACCACCGCCTCCGGCCAGGCCGGCACGGCCTCGCAGGAAGGTCTTGACCATGCGGTCTTCCAGTGAATGGAAGGTAACCACGACAAGCCGACCCAGCGGGGTCAAAAGCTGCTCGGCTGCCTCCAGCGCACGGGCCAGCTCGCCGAGCTCGTCATTGACGAAAATCCGCAGCGCCTGGAACACTTTTGTGGCCGGGTGAATCTTTGAGTGTTTTCCGCCTGTTGCGCGGGTGACAATTTCGGCGAGCCGATCCGTCGTCTCGATTTTCGCCTCGGCGCGCGCCGTACAGATGAATTTCGCAATCCGGCGCGAGCGCCGCTCTTCGCCGTATACATAAAATATGTCGGCGAGCTCGGACTCCTTGAGCCGGTTCACCGCGTCGGCCGCACTCGGGCCGTCGGCCGCCATGCGCATGTCCAGCGGACCTTTGCGCATGAAGGAGAAGCCGCGCTCAGCCTGGTCGATCTGCATCGAGGAAACGCCGATATCCAGCACAATGCCATCGACACTGTCGATCCCGCGCGACGCCAGCACCTCGCCCATGGCGGAAAAAGGCGCCTCGGCAAAGGAGAAACGCCCGCCAGAGGCCTGGACCAGCTGGGTTGCCGCCGGCTGGACCGCCGGATCGCGATCGATACCGATCAGCTTGCAGTCCGCTGCGGAGAGAATGCCGCGCGAATAACCGCCAGCCCCAAAGGTGCCGTCGATATACAGAGCCCCGCTGCGCGGCTCGAGCGCGTGCAGGACCTCAGCCAGCATGACCGGGATATGCGGAGACTGACTCATCACGCGCCTCCGGTCCGGGGCGGGAGCTTGAGCGATTTCTTGTTGTCACGGGCAAAATTGCGGGCATTCGCCTTGCGCTCGGCGAGACGCTCCGGATCCCAGATCTCGAAGCGCGCCCCCAGACCGACAAAGGCAGCCTTGCCGCCCAGCCCGGCATGTTCGATCAGATCCCTGGGAAGGCTGACCCGACCGGTGCCGTCAAAGGCCAGACCGCGTGTGTCACCGAAAATGGTCTGCTCGAAGGCGGCGCGCGCGTCGTCATAGGGATCCATTTCCTCCATGAGCGCGAGGTAACGGTCGAGCAGAGCCTGCCCGCCCCCTTCCAGATAGCCACCCTCGAAGGACGGCCAGACGAAAATCTTCTCTTCGGGGTCATTCTTGACGACTGCGCGGAAGCCGGCAGGCACGGAAACCCGTCCCTTTGCGTCCACCCCATTGATCGTCGTCGACAGAAACACGCGAGAAACCCCCAGAGCCATGAGACCCGTCCCTCATGGTTAACGATGGGATAACATGGGATCAGATGGGAAACAATGACGAAAGGCCCGTTTTTCATGGAATAGCGCGCCTCTAGAAGTATTCGATTATGAGAAAAACAAGAACAGGAAGAGAACATTAAGTTAATATCCACAGGCCCCGGATCGGCTGAGCCTCGGAATCTCGCGAAATGCACGAAAATTGGGGATTGTTTCCGGATTGGCAAAAGCGGTCGCTTCGCGAGACCAGATCCGGTCCGCCACGGGGGCTGATCCCGCTTTCAACGCGATTGGTGCCGAAATGGAAAGGACGCCCGCGCGCGAAGATCGCAGGCGCGATCGCATCACCGCGCCGGGCCGGACCGTCACCGGGAATTTCGCTGTCGGAGGTCCGGTGACCGGATGCCGGAAAAAATGATCAGGCGGCCTGTAAGCCGGGTCCTGTCCCCCGGACGAGCCGGGGCGACGGTCATTCATCTGCGATCGTGTTTGCACACGACCTGTTGCGACCTACCCGGACAGCATGCGGAGGCGCACGTGCAACCCGAAAGCTGCGGTCTGTCCCTATTCGGTCTTGCTCCAGGTGGGGCTTGCCTAGCCCTCTTCCTTGCGGTCGAGGCGGTGCGCTCTTACCGCACCGTTTCACCCTTGCCTGGCCCGAAGGCCCGGCGGTCTGTTCTCTGCTGCGCTTTCCCTGGGGTCACCCCCGCCGGACGCTATCCGGCACCTTGCCTCCGTGGAGCCCGGACTTTCCTCGACAACACCGTTTCCGGCCCAGTTGCCGCGACCGCCCAGCCGCCTGATCGCCGCCTAGATCGGTCAGACCGGACCAGGCGTCAAGTGCGATCGGCCAGCGCGGCGATGAGCGACCCCGTCTCCCGGTCGGCAATCCCGTCGACACACGCCGGTCGCCAGCGTCGCTGGAAGGCTTCGATCACGGCGTCGAGGCCGGGATCAAGCGCATAGCCGATCGCCTCGAGACCGGATCCGACATCCGCCACCGGCTCACCTGCCGGCGGGGTTGCCCGTGCACAGCCCGCGGCGGCAAGTCGCCCCCAGGGGAAATGCTCGCCCGGGTCCTGCTTGCGGCCAGGTGCCACGTCGGAATGGCCGATCACACACTCGGCGCCCAGACCGTGCCGCGTCATCACATCGGCCACGAGCGCGATCAGTCGATCGATCTGGACGGCCGGATAGGCCGGTAGCGCGAAATCATGCCCGCCATTGACGATCTCGATGCCGATCGAGGCCGAGTTCACATCGGTTTCGCCTCGCCAGCTGCCCACGCCGGCATGCCAGGCCCGCTTGTCTTCACCGACGAGCTGAAGGATCCGGCCATCCTCCCGGACAACATAGTGCGCACTGACCTGGGCTTCGCGATCGCGCAGGCGGTCGATCGCCGCCGCGCCACTCTCCATGCCGGTATAGTGAAGGAGGATAAGGCTGACCGGCGTCTTGCGGTCATTGAAATTCGGCGACGGGGCCGCGATCACGTCGAGGCCTGTCTGCGCAGTCACATCCAGGATCACAATGTCTTCTCCCGCGCCAGGGCGGCAGCCGGCAGTTTACGGTTCTGCCGCAGGGCGATGATGCCGACGCCAACCAGGGTCAGCCCGCCCCCGACGAAGAGGCGCCAGCCCATCGGATCGCCGGTCAGGAGAATGCCCGAGACGACACCGACCAGCGGCGCCAGCAACGTAATGGGCGCGATGAGGGTCGCATCATAGCGCTTGAGCAGATTGTAGAACACGCCGTGTCCGAAAATATTCACCAGCACGACGGTGATGAGGAGGGCGAGACCGAAAGCCCAGCCACCCGAGACCACGCCCGCCATCTGATTGCTCTCGAAGGTCAGCGACAACAGCAGGAGGGGCGGCCAGGAAATCAGCCCGATCCAGGCCTGCATGCGGATCGAGTCCATGGGCAGGCGTTTGACCAGGATCATGCCCACCGACGCCACGAAGGCGGCGCCAACGCCCAGCAGCATGCCGATCGACATATCGGTCTCACCGGGATTGAAGATCACCAGCAAGACCCCGGCGAGGGCCAGTGTCATGCCGGCTATCCGTGGCAGACCGACCGATTCCTTGAGGAAGATGACGGACAATATGGTGGCGAACGGCACGCCCATCTGGACCGCAATGGCCATCCCCGACGGGGTCGCCCAGCGCATGCCAAGGAACATCAAAGCGTATTGCAGCGCCCCCATGCACAGCGCCACGCCTATCATCGTCTTGATGTCGGTGGGACGCGGCCTCAGCCACGGCGCGAGGAAGGCATAAAGGAGGGCGAAGCGCAGGAAGGCGAAGAAGATCGGTGGTACGCCGTCAAAGCCGGGTATCCAGCCGGGCGCACCGGTAACCGCGAACTTCGCAACCACGAAGTTGAAGCCCCAGACCACGCAGACCGCGACGAGAAGAAGAAAATCCTTGAGACGCATACCGCAGTCTGGAACGCGCCGGACGGATGCGGCAAGACCTTATTGCGAATGGCTGAAATGCGCGTCGAGGAAAGCCAGGAACGCATCCCAGTCCGACGGCTGCACACCATGCAGGCCACGGCGCATGAAAACCGCAATATCTGCGGTCGGATCGAAAGCATCCAACCGCTCCTGACGCAAACCGTCAGAACCGTACAGCGCGTAGACGGGATTGGCGCCGACACCGGCGCGATAACTGCCCTGCGGATCGGACCAGGCATCGCGCCAGCCCCCACCGATCAGCAAGGGACGCGGGGCCATCAGGGCGATCAGCTGATGCTGGTCGATCGGGATGGCTGCTTCAGTGTCGCCATAGCCGGCATAGGTCCCGTTGAACCAGTAGGGATAGGTCTCGGTGATCTGTGCGACACTCTCGCCCACATCACTGCGGGTCAGCGTGGTGCCCCCCGTACCGGCCTGGTGGGACAAGACCAGATCGATGCGTGGATCAAAGGCCGCGGCCACGAGGGCGGATTTGGCATTGCGGGAATGTCCCCAGACCGCCATCCGCTGATCATCAAACCGGGGATCACTCTCCAGCGCGTCGATGACACGGGCATAGCCCCAGGCCCAGGCGATGATGGCGCCGCTCTCCCGGCCGTCCATCAACAGATCGAGGGCCGGCGGGGCGCCGGTCGGATTGTCCGGCACGATATCGCCGGGATGCAGAAAGGCGAGCGCATAGCCGCGATCGAGGATCTGCTCCATCGGGGGTTCGGCGATATGGCGACCGAAGATTGACGTCATCAGCGCGCTTTGCCAGCCACCGGATGTGCCGCATTCGCGCGCCGATGGATTGACCGGCGGGGACAGGTCAAACGCACCGCCAAAGGCGGTCCGTGTGCCGCAGAAGGTCTGCATCACGATTACCGGCAGGGGTTCCGTCGCACCAGCCGGCATCAACACAACCAGATGGGTATCCATCGGGCCGAGATCGACATCCCATTCTTCCAGTCGCCCGCGACCCTCAAAGGCAGACGGGTCGATGATGCGCCGCGCGGTGACGCGGGCCGGCGCGTCGCCGGGCCAGGCGCCATAAATCTCGGCCTCAAAACGGGCAAGCAAATCGGCCCGCCCCCCTTCCCAGCTCGCGCGGGTCAGGCCGTCCGTCGCGATAGCGGGGACCGCAGGCGGTCCGGAATTCTCCGTCGACACGCGCGGCAGGACCATCGACACGCAGCCGACGAGCATCATCGGCAGGGTGATGCCGATGAGAAACAGTGAGGCACGGATCATGAAAGCCAGTCAGCCAGTGGATTGAGCATCCGGTCAGCCTAGACGCAGCCGCCGGTCCGCCCAATCACAATCTTGTGCGAGACTGCGGAGAGATCAGCGCGAGGAGGACGGACCCACGCCGTCCACCGTCCAGCCTTCAGGCCCGCGCGTTGCGACGAGGATTTCCGGACCAGCGGATTGACCCTTGTCGGCCCGGGTCGAAGCCCGGCCGCCGCGCAGCTTGCGCCAAACCCAGAAACCGCCCGCCGCAAGAACGGCAATACCGGCCACGACAAGGAAAGCTGCGGTGAGCATGGCAGCGAGGAAAATCACCAGTCCGACAATCCCGAGCGCGATGACGGCGGCGAGGATATCGCGCACCACCCGGCTGGCTCGTCCGGAGAAAGCTGATGAGAATGTCTGTCGAGCGTCCGTCATGAACCCCATTCCGTTTTCGCCCCCGCTTGCCTACATGTTGGCATCAATGGGCCAAAGGTCAATTGGCGAGGGGTGCGACCAATCCACGTTGCGCCAGAATTTCCCCGTAAGCTGCGTTGATCGCTGCCATTTTCTCATCGGCCAGGCGCTGGATTTCAAGCGGCGCCCCGCGCGCGATCAGGCGGTCAGGGTGATTCTGTGAGGCAATGCGGCGATACGCCTTGCGCAAATCCAGGTCGGAGATTCCCGCCTCTATGCCCAGGATGACATACGGGTCCTTGTCGTCGGGCTCGACATGGCCAGCGAGGATGCGGCGGAATTCGCTTTCCGAAAAACCGAAGATATCGGCGACGCGCTGGAGATAGTCCAACTCGTCTGGCGTGATGGAGCCGTCGGCCTTGGCGACATGAAACAACCCATCCAGCACATCCTCCAGAATGGCTGGGTAACAGCGAAAGCGCCGCGCCAGCCGCCGGGCATAACCGTCAAAGCCGAGCGTGGTCTGCATGGCCAATTCAAACGCCCGGTCCAGCGCATCCCGGCCCTCAGGCGGCGGCCTGAAGACTTCATAGAAGGCGCGGATTTCGCTGCGGGAGACCAGACCGTCCGCCTTGGCCATCTTGGCACCCAGCCCGATCAGCGCCATGGCAAAATCGGCGTCATTGACCTGGTGCGCAGCGGCCCGGTCATCACACCCCTCGCATTCCAGGAAGCAATCACGACCGCTGATCCGGTCAGCCAGATTTCGCCAGAATCCCATACGCATCACCCTCCGGTCGCCCATGTAGGAAGCGCACACCTGTCGCGCGAGTGGGCGGGGCCGGCCTTGAGCAGTTCTTTACCAGCTTAAGCCGGTTGCACCCTGCCATGCCATGCTTAACCTCCGCGACAAGCAGGCAAGAGGCCACTGAGATGAGCGAGCGCGGACGCAAGGCGTGGGAATTCTGGATCGACCGGGGCGGCACCTTCACCGACGTGATCGGCCGCTCGCCGGATGGACGCCTGCACGCCCTCAAACTCCTGTCGGAAAGCCCGGACTATCCCGATGCGGCCACGGAGGGTGTCCGCCGTCTGTCCGCTGGTGCCGCTGTGAGTGCGGTGAAAATGGGCACGACCGTTGCCACCAATGCGCTGCTGGAGCGCAAGGGCGCGCCCACGCTCTTCCTGGTCACGCGCGGCTTTGCCGACTTGCTGGTCATTGGCGACCAGACCCGACCGGATATTTTCGCGCTCGACCTCAAACGCCCTGACCCGCTCTATGACCGGGTGGTCGAGATCGATGAACGCCTCGACGCTGACAGCAAAGTCTGCGCTGCCCTGGACGAGGACGCAGCCCGGCGCGCGCTCGAAGCGGCAAAGACGGACGGGCTGGAAACCGTCGCCATCGCGCTGATGCATGCCTATGGCAATAATGCCCATGAGGCGCGCCTGGAAGTGCTCGCCCGCGAGACGGGTTTCCAGACGGTCATCCGCTCCTCCATTGCCTCGCCGCTGGTGAAAATCGGACCGCGCGCCTCGACCACCGTTCTTGATGCCTATCTCACGCCGGTTCTTCGTGACTATGTCGAGCGGGTCGACCGCGGGCTGGCCGGCACGCCCCTCTACTTCATGCAATCCTCCGGCGGTCTCGCACCAGCCGGCGCCTTCCACGCCCGCGACGCGGTTTTGTCCGGTCCGGCTGGCGGTGTTGTCGGCATGGCCAAGACGGCCCGTCAGGCCGGTTACGGCAAGGTCATCGGTTTCGACATGGGCGGCACATCGACCGATGTCTCGCGCTTTGATGGCGACCAGTATGATCGGGTCCAGGACACGCTGGTTGCCGGACACCGCCTGCGGGCACCGATGATGGCCGTGCACACGGTCGCCGCCGGCGGTGGCTCCGTGCTGACCTTTGACGGCGAGCGGGCCCGGGTCGGCCCGGACAGTGCCGGCGCGATACCCGGACCGGCCGGCTATGGCCGCAGCGGACCGGCCGCCGTGACCGACGCCAATATCGTGCTCGGGCGCATCCAGCCGGACTGGTTCCCGCATGTCTTCGGCGAAACCTCCGACCAGCCACTCGATGTGGAAGCGTCGCGGACGGCGCTGGGCGAACTGGCCGAGTCCATGGGCCTGGACACAGCCGAGGCCGCGGCAGAGGGTTTTCTTGCCGTCGCCGTGGAAAGCATGGCCCAGGCGATCAAGCAAATCTCCATCGGCCAGGGAGTAAACCCGTCCAGCTACGCGCTCTCGGCCTTTGGCGGCGCCGGAGCGCAGCATGCCTGCCGCGTCGCGGATGCCCTGGGCATGACGACCGTGCTCATCCATCCCTATGGCGGCCTGCTGTCCGCCCTGGGGATCGGGCTGGCCGATATTCGCGCGACGCGCCTTGCGGCCGTGGAACAGGATTTTGCGGACGGCTATGACAGCGCCTGCCTCCTGGCAGAACGCCTCTCGGACGAAGCCCGCAATGCCCTTGCCGCCCGGGACCTGCCTCTGGCGGCGATGTCAGTGAGCCGGGAATGGCGCCTGAAAGTCGCCGGCTCCGACACCGCCATTCCGGTCAGCGCCGACACGTCCACCGCCATGGAAGCCGCGTTCCGCGCCGCCCATCAGCGCCTGTTCGGGTTCGTGCCGGACGGCACGCTCATCATCGAATCGGTCAGCGCCGAAGCCCAGTGCTCGCCACCCGGTTCAACCGACTGGTCGATCGACATGCCGGCCGCCGCCGGCGCGGCGCCGCACCCGACCGGGCAAGTCCGCCTCTTTGATGGCGGTCAGTGGCAGGACATCCCCGTCTTCACGCTTGACCAGTTCAGTCCGGGCAGTGAAGCGACCGGCCCCGCCCTGGTGATGGATCCCAATGCGACCATCGTTGTCGATGCCGGCTGGCGGGCCAACCGGCTCGCCGACGGCACGCTGGCCCTGGAACGCGACGCGGCAGCCAATCAGGCCGGCGGCGATACCGGGCTTGATCCGATCCGGCTGGAATTGTTCAACAAGCGCTTCATGTCGGTCGCCGAACAGATGGGCGTGGCGCTCGAGCGCACCGCCCTCTCGGTCAATATCAAGGAGCGGCTCGACTTCTCCTGCGCCGTCTTTGACGCCGAGGGCGGCCTCGTTGCCAACGCCCCGCACATGCCGGTCCATCTGGGGTCCATGTCAGCCTCGGTCCGCGCCGCCGCCGACGCGCATCCCGATCTCGGGCCCGGGGACGCGGTCGCGGTCAATGCTCCCTATGACGGCGGCACCCATCTGCCCGACATCACCCTGGTCACCCCGGTTCATGATCCCGAGACCGGCGAGCGCATCTTCTATGTCGCGGCGCGCGGTCATCATGCCGATGTCGGCGGCATCGCACCGGGCTCGATGCCCCCCTTCTCGACCTCGATCGAGGAAGAAGGCGTGCAATTTCGCAATGTGAAGGTGATGGAGAAAGGCCGCTTCCTGGATGATGTGGTCAAGGGCGTGCTCGCCTCCGGCCCGCATCCGGCTCGCCGCCCGTCGCAGAATATCGCCGACATGAAGGCCCAGCTGGCCGCCTGCGCCAAGGGCGCCGAGGAGCTGCACCGCCTGGTCAGCGATAACGGCCTGGCCGTGGTGAAAGCCTATATGGGCCATGTCCAGGACAATGCCGAACGCGCCGTGCGCCGGGTGATCGACGCCCTGTCGGACGGGTCGCACACGGTGAAGCTGGATGATGGTGCCCAGATCAAGGTCGCGATCCGTGTCGACCGCGAGGCCCGCTCGGCGGTCGTCGACTTTACAGGGACCTCACCCCAGCGCCCCAGCAATTTCAATGCCCCGGCCTCGGTTGCCCGCGCCGCGGTTCTCTATGTCTTCCGATGCCTGGTCGGCGATGCCATCCCGCTCAATGAGGGCTGTCTCAAGCCGATCGAGCTGATCCTGCCCGAGGCCTGCCTGCTCAATCCGAAACCACCGGCCGCCGTGGTCGCCGGCAATGTCGAGACCAGCCAGCTCGTGGTCGACGCCCTGTTCGGGGCGACCGGGCGACTCGCGGCCAGCCAGGGCACCATGAACAATCTGACCTTCGGCAATGACCGCCACCAGTATTACGAGACGATCTGCGGTGGTTCGGGCGCCGGTCTCGACGCCGAGGGCAAGCCCTTTGCCGGTACGGATGCCATTCACACCCACATGACCAATTCACGCATGACCGACCCGGAAGTGCTCGAGCGCCGCTTCCCGGTCCGCGTCGAGCATCACCGCATCCGCCCTGGATCGGGTGGGGACGGTGTGGCGCGTGGCGGCGATGGCTCGGTACGCCGGCTGACCTTCCTGGAACCCATGGAAGTCGCCCTGCTCTCGTCGCGCCGCATCGAGCGCCCCTTCGGACTGGACGGCGGGAGCGAGGCCCAAAGTGGTGCGCAACGGGTGATCCGCGCCAGCGGAGACACCGAGGACCTGCCCGGCCTGTTCCGCATCGATGTCGAGGCGGGAGATGCCGTGGAGATCAAGACGCCGGGCGGTGGTGGCGCAGGGTGAGGTGGTTTCACGCGCTCGCATTGTCAGGACCAGGCGCTGGCGGCCCTGTCAGCCAGTTTGCCGGACAAGAGTCGGAGCCGGCTGCCGAAAACCATGTCCAGCGTGAACGCCGTGGGGAAGGCGATGAGAACGCCCTGCCCCCAGACTTGCAGCCACATCCATGAAAATCCGAGTTCCAGAAAACTGAAGACGCCGGTCAGAGCCACGGACATGAAGGATGACATGACCAGCGAGCCCGAGAGCCGCTGAAGGTGCTTGCGGTACATCATGTCAGGCCACCTCTCGCTGGACCAAAGCCATGGCTGCGCTGGTCAGCTCTGCCAACACGCCTGGCTCGGCTATGCGCCCGGTATCGGCATCGAAAACCTCATAAAAACGGGCCACGGAAACGGCCGCCTTCAGATCCACGCCAAAGAAGCCTGCCGAGCCCTTCGCCGCAGCCAGAACGCTCGCAGCCCCTCCGGGACCCGGCGATGTCGAGAGGAAAATGGCCGGCTTGTCTTGGAAGACTTTCTGATCGATACGGCTCGCCCAGTCGAAGAGGTTCTTGTAGGCGGCCGTATAGGACCCATTGTGTTCCGCGAAGGAGACGATCACGCCGTCAGCCTTGCCGATAGCCTCGAAGAAGGCCCTTGCAGCCTGCGGGTGGCCGATCTCCTTTTCGAGATCCTCGCTGAAGATTGGCAACTCGAAGTCATTCAGGTCCAGGGCCTCGACCTCGGCCCCCGGAACCAGCGTGGCAGTGAACTGCGCCAGGGTCTTGTTGATGGAGCGCTTGCTGGTGCTTGCGCCGAAAGTGAGGATTTTCATGGTAAAGTCTCCGATCTGAGTAAGAGGGCGCAGATGGATGGCTCCATCACCGAGCGACACCTCCCGACATGTCCTGTTTGGGTGGGGCTGGGCTCAGTCGAGCGAGCCCAGTTCGCCGGCCGCATGGGCGGTGATGACGGCCTCCAATTGGTGGGCGTCACGCATTGCGAACGGACCCTGTTGCACGAAGGATTCGCGCAAGGGCTTGCCGCTCAGGAGCGCGACCTGAGCGCCATCACCGCTCGCCAGGCGGATGTTCTCGACGCCATGGGCGGCCAGTGCCGCATCAGGGCCCAGCCGGTAGCGGGATCCGTCGAGATCAACCTCGACATCACCGCGGATCGCGAGCAACCAGCTGGCATCTCCCGGATCGGCTTGATGGTTGAACCGACCGCCCGCTTGCAAGGCAATGTCGAGAATGGTGAGCGGCAAGGCGGGCGGAGCGGCGCCGACGACGCCATTGCTCTTGCCTGTCATCACCCGCACCCGATGACCGTCCCCCTCGATCACCGGCATCTGCGTCGCGTCGACATGGAGGGAGTCGGGCGCATCCAGTTTCCGGTCGGCCGGCAGATTGACGAAGACCTGCAGGGCGTGGGTTCGGGAACCGGGAGTAGGCGCCTCGTCATGCACGGCACCGCGGGCGGCCTTCAGCCAGTAGAGGTCCCCCGGCGCCAGCTCGATGTCATTGCCCAGCGAGTCCCGGTTGCGGAAGCTGCCAGTGCTGTCCTCGAAGAGCACGCTCACCGCCGAAATCCCGGCATGGGCATGGGGTCCGAAGGTCGGCCGGGTCATGGTGAAATGGTCGACCATGATCAGCGGGTCCATCAGCCCGTCAAGCTGGCGGTGGACAAAGCTCAGCGCTTCAAAGCCCGAGCCCTGCGTTAGGGGCTCGCCGGGCTGGACTGCAATCGTCGCGGCGCGGGGTTCATGGGTTCGAGATATCTCTTGAGCGGTCATTATCGCCTCCTGTGCTGAGCACGAACCTATGTGCGGAACAGAATGCAGAAAATACGTTCATATCGGAACTCATCGTTCTATATTTGGAACGATATGCACAATGGAGTGGCCGAAGCATGGATCTCAATCAAGCCTATTACCTGGTTCATGTCGTTGAGAAGCAGGGCTTCTCGGCAGCGGCTCGGACTCTCGGCATTCCCAAGTCGCGGATCAGCCGCCAGGTGAAAAACCTGGAAGAGACATTGGGAACACGGCTCCTGAACCGGGATTCAAGGCACATGTCGCTGACGGAAGCGGGCGAGGCCTACTACCGTCATGCCAAGATGGCGCTGGAATGCATGGTGGCTGCGGAAGCGGCGGTCCTTCGGGACAAGGACGCGCTGGAGGGGAGCGTGACCCTGTCCTGCTCGGTCGGGGTTGCGCAGTTCGCGCTCAGCCGGATCCTGCCGCGCTTCCTGGCCGAAAACCCCCGGGTCAGCCTGCGGCTGCAGGCCTCCAACGATTATGCCGACCTGATCAGTGACGGCATCGACCTCGCCATTCGCGGACATGCCAGGCTGCTCCCCGATTCCGGGCTGATCCAGCGGCGGATCGCGGTGGCGCCCTGGCACTTGTTCGGCGCCCGGAGCCTCGAGCGGGACATCGGTATCGCCGCATCGCCAACCGATCTTGATGGCCAGGCCGGGCTTGTCCTGGGCTGGCGCCCCGGCGGCTCCTCTTGGTCCCTGCAGGGGCCCGGCGAGAGAACGGCATCCGTCCCGTTCGCGACCCGCCTGCGCTGTGACGACATGGTCACCTTGAAACAGGCCGCCGCCGCCGGGCTCGGCGTCGTGGCCCTGCCGGCTTATGTCTGCAGCGAGGATGTCGCGGACGGACGTCTGAGCCGCCTCCTGCCTGACTGGACCGCCGGGCGTCCGGAGATCAGCCTTCTGATGCACGAGCGACGGGGCAACCCGCCTCAGGTTGACGCGCTGGCCGCCTTTCTGCGGCGCGAATTGCCCGATGTCATGAATGGAGTGGGGGGCGTGTAGGACGGCGCCGCCATTTCGGGGCGGGTTCGCAAGACCGCCCAGATTAAGCTTCGGACAGGTTTGATCCGAATCCGGGCGCAGGCCGTACCTCTGGCTGTCACATGCATGAGACGACCCTCCAGTGAACCGGCGGCGGCCACCGCCGGACCCCATCCAGCCAACAAGGGAGCGCACACATGCGTCTCGTCTCTCTGGTCGCCCTGTCGACCGCCCTGATTTCCGCCCCGGCCCTCGCGTCGGACCCGCATTCCGTCGTCAAGACAAAGATGGACCATCATGGCGGCGGCCATGCCATGACCCAGGCCGACATTGTCGATACCGCCGTCGCTGCTGGCCAGTTCACCACGCTGGTCGCCGCCGTCCAGGCCGCTGGCCTCGTGGACACGCTGAAAAGCGATGGTCCCTTCACGGTCTTCGCCCCGGTCGACTCCGCTTTTGCCGCGCTGCCGCACGGTGAAGTCGATCGGCTTCTGCTGCCGGAAAACCGCCATGAGCTGACAGATCTGCTCACCTATCACGTCATTTCCGGCGCCATCACGTCAGACCAGTTGACCGGCCAGATCCTGACAGTCGAGACCGTTGAGGGGTCGACGGTCGTCATCGATGCCACCGACGGCGTCCGCGTTGGCAATGCCCAGGTCGTCCAGGCCGACATCGCAACGTCCAACGGCGTGATCCACATCGTGGACCGGGTCATCATCCCGAACGGTTGATCGCTCTCCCTGCGGACCGGGCGGGCCCTCAGGCCTGCCCGCGCCGACCTGATCGCCCCTGCCTGCCCTGACAGGCACAACGCGCGCCGGCCCCCTGCCGCGCGCGTTTTCTTTTCAGGCTGCCCTTCGCGGCCAGCCGGCATAGAGAAAGAGCGCGAGGAAGCCGGTATTCAGCGCGATATTCAGGGGCGCCCCGGCGACAGCTGATCCGATTGAATCCACGACGAACCATGCCACACCCCCGCGCAGCATTGCCGTCGGCATGGCGCCACCACCTGCCAGGACCATCACGGTGACGCCCCACCCCAGCATCAGCCCGCCGCTAATCCCGGCGAGCAGGCGTTCGGCCGGCGTGGTCACATGTGGACCGCCATCCACTGGCCAGAAGACCAGATCGGCCATCAACTCCAGCGGTGCATCCAGCATCGGCGATGAGGCCAGCGCGACGACGAGGCCGAAGGCGATCAGGACCCAGGCGAGCAGTTTGAAACGAAACATGGCAATCTCCTCAACAGGTTTCCTGCCGGATTTGCCGCCTGGCAGGTAAGCTTGGCAATTACCTGGGAGGTCATGGCTCCTCCGCCGGGATTGTGCGAATTTCGCGCAATGACACCTTCCGCTCCCTCCCGCCCGCAATTTGGTCCTTGTCTGCGCGACTGGCGTCAGCGCCGCCGGTACAGCCAGCTGGCCCTGTCGCTGGAAGCCAATGTGTCGGCGCGCCATATCAGCTTTCTGGAGGGCGGACGGGCCAGACCCAGCCGCGCCATGGTCCAGACCCTGGCGGAATGCCTGGATATCCCCTTCGAGGCGCGCAACACATTGCTGGCCGCTGCCGGCTTCATGCCGGTCTATGCGCGCACCCCGCTGGAAGCCGGCCAGCTTGAACCGATCCGGCAGGCGCTGACCCGGATGATGCATGCCCACACGCCGGCCCCGGCCCTGATTCTCGATTCAAGGTGGACTGTCCTGGATGCCAACCTGACCGGTGCCCTGCTCCTCGGCGCTGACTGGCAGACCGACAATTGCCTGATCGACCGGCTGGTCAACCAGCCGGACCTGCGCGCGCCGATACTGAACTGGCCGGAAGTGGCGGCGGTGATGGCAACCCGGCTAAGGGCAGAAAGCCGCCAGGCCGGCGGTGATACCGGTCTCGACGCCCTCGCGGCACGCCTTGAACCCTTCGCGGCAAACCCCGCCGACGTGGACCCGGATCAGCCCATCCTGACCCTGCGCTATGCCACACCACTGGGTGAGCTGACCCTGTTCACCCTGGTGGCCGAGCTGTCCTCGGCCCAGGACCTGACCCTGCGCGATCTGCGCCTCGAGATCTTCCTTCCCGCCGACGAGGACAGCCGGGCCATTCTGGACCAACTCGTCGGCTAGATGATCTCGTCCTCGTCAAACAGGGGGTCATTGCTCAGCGCCTCACCGAGTTGGAC
This sequence comes from Maricaulis maris, assembly GCF_049116555.1. Lineage (GTDB taxonomy): Bacteria > Pseudomonadota > Alphaproteobacteria > Caulobacterales > Maricaulaceae > Maricaulis > Maricaulis maris_C. The sequence continues at coordinate 297,712 of NZ_JAGDYT010000006.1, forward strand.
CATCGGTTCTTCATTGCGACGCTTGATGATCTCGGCAATGTGCACGACGGCGTCGCCCTCATTGACGATGGGCAGAACGGTGCGGCCGATGATCAGGCCATCACAGGGCGCGGTGATCTCGACTTCGGTGGTCCCGAGCGGATCACCCAATGTGGCGATCAGCGTGCCTTGCTCGACATGCTCGCCACAATCGCGGTGCATGCGCAAAACGCCGCCCATCGAGGCGCGCGCCCAGCTGGACTTGTTACCGAGCTCCGAGCGCAGGGTCGCCTTGATGCGCTTGTCCGAGCGCAGCATGCCGAGTTTGCCCAGCACACGCAGAATGCCTTTCACGCCCATGCGCAGCGCGGTCTCGTCAAAGCGCAAGGCCTCGCCACTTTCATAGACGATTACCGGGATGTCGCGCTTTTGTGCCGCTTCACGCAGCGAGCCGTCGCGCAAGGACGAGTGGACGATGACGGGAGCGGCAAATTCCTGGGCCAGCTCCAGCGCTTTGGGCACTTTGGTATCAACGCGAATTTGCGGGAGATTGGTGCGGTTGACGGCAGCCGAGTGGAGATCGATGCCGGCCTCACAGCGCTCGACCACTTCGGTCATGAAGATATCCGCCAGTCGCGCGGCCAGCGAGCCGGTCGGTGCACCCGGGAAGGAGCGATTGAGATCGCGCCGGTCGGGCAGATAGCGCGAATGGGTGATGAAGCCGTAGGTATTGACCACCGGGACACAGATCAGCGTACCCGCGATCGAGCGCATTTGCGGTGTCCGGATCAGGCGGCGGATTATCTCCACGCCAATGATCTCGTCGCCATGAATGGCAGCCGAGACAAAGATGACCGGCCCGGGACGCTTGCCGTGCAGGACCTGCACCGAGAGTGACATCGGGGTATGGTCGGAGAGCACCGACACCGGAATCTGGACAATCCTGGTCGTTCCCGGCGCGACGCTCTCACCGGCGATCTCGAAGGGCGCGCGCGTCATCCTTTTCCGCGGGTCTTTGTCTTGCCGGCCACGGCTTTCTTCTCGATGAAGTCGATGATCTTGTCGGCCACATCGACGCCGGTGGCGCCCTCAATGCCTTCCAGACCGGGAGAGGAATTCACCTCCATGATGAGCGGCCCGTGATTGCCGCGCAGCATGTCGACCCCGGCCACATTCAACCCCATCACCTTGGCCGCACGGACCGCCGTGGACCGCTCTTCCGGCGTCAATTTGATTTTCGAGGCGGAGCCGCCGCGATGCAGGTTGGAGCGGAAATCGCCCTCGGCGCCCTGGCGTTTCATGGCCGCGACGACCTTGTCGCCCACGACGATGGTCCGGATGTCGGCACCGCCCGCCTCCTTGATGAATTCCTGGACGAGAATATCAACTTTCGCCCCCCGGAAGGCCTCGATCACGGATTTGGCCGAGCGCCGCGTTTCCGCCAGCACGACGCCCACCCCCTGCGTGCCTTCGAGCAGTTTGATCACCACCGGCTCACCGCCGACAATGTCCAGCACGTCATCGGTCATGGAGGTGTCATGGGCAAAAGCCGAGACCGGCAGTCCAAGCCCGGCACGCGCAAGGAGTTGCAGCGAGCGCAACTTGTCGCGCGAGCGGCCGATGGCGACCGATTCATTGGCGGACCACACCCCCATCATCTCGAACTGGCGCACCACCGCCATGCCATAGCCGGTTATGGAGGCACCGATGCGCGGGATGATGGCGTCATAGCCGGACAGGACGCGGCCCTGATAACGCACTTCAGGACGGTGCGAGGTGATATTCATATACATGCGCAGCGTGTCGTAGATATCGATCTCGTGACCGCGCGCCTCGGCCGCCGCAACCAGCCTCTTGTGGGAATAGAGGTTGGGATTACGGGCCAGCATGAGCAAATTCATCAGGACAATCTCCGGGGTGGCGGTGTGTCGGTCTTGGGTAGCACGAATACCGGCGCGGCCTAAGCCGATGTCGGGCACAGATAGGATTTTGACGGATTGACCAGGGCGCGCGGCTTCAAGGCCGTCCGTCCGACCAGCATTCGGAAGCCCATTTCATCTCGCCGGGTCAACGTCAACTCGACAGGCCAGACATGATCGCCGATGCGCAGCGGCGTGCGGATCACATAGCGCTTCTGCTGCTGACCGTTCGAGCTTTTGATAGTGCGGCTGTCAATGACCCTGGCCTCACAGGCGATGCGGGTCTTGTTGTCGTCCTGGTTGGGGTGAAGCTCGAACCGCACCCAGGCCTCGCCCTCGCGCTCGAAGGGCTGGATGTCCCAGGCATGGATGGCCGAGGTCCGCGCGCCGGTATCGATCTTGGCTTTCACCCGGGCACCGCCCAGCTCTGGCAGCTCCACCCATTCGCGCCAACCGACGACGATTGCCGGGGCGCGTGATGCCGCGCCGGATTTTGATTTTGTCTTGCGAACCATGGCTCTGGCACACCCGTCAGTCAGTCGCGGATATGCAAGCACCGGCGCGCGGAAAAAGGCAAGCAGGAAGGGATGAGGCTTATGCCCTTCCCCTTCCGCCAGTCGGCGGCCTCGGTCATCCCGTGGTGACCGCAGCGCGGTCATCCGGGGGAGCCCAGCCACACCGTGTCCTGATATCGCCGAAGCCTTGGGGCGCCACGCCCCTCAATCCCCGATCCAGAAGGCGAAACTCGCCGGCTGCGTATCGCCATTCAGCGTCGCAGTACCGACCAGCAATTCGGCGATCGAGTCGGCGCCTGCCTGCCACTCGGCCAATGCGCCCGGGGCGTAGTCGGCCTCGATGACCAAGGTCCCGACATCCGGGTCCGAGGCGGTGATCACGACGCCCTCATCGGTAATGGCGGCGCTGTCGATGGTCATGGCGTAGAGGCGGAAATACGGGCCGTACTCATTCTCACCGAGCTGGTCGCTGGTGTCTTCCATGGCGAGGCGCACATAGGCCGGCTCGTCGCATTCCGGCATGGCCGGCCACAGCTCGACATTTTCCAGCACCATGTCACCGAAGCGGATTGCCTCATTGGCGATGAAATAGCCCGACTGCGTGCCGGCGACCGTGTAAACGATATCGCCGGGCACGGGTTCGTAGACGGCATCGCCCTCGCTGGCGTCGTCGCCCGCATCTTCAACGGGTCCGGTGCTCGGTGAGTTGCCCAGCGGATCAGCGGGCACACTATCGACAACCGGAGCGGGATCCGGCGCGAGAGCGGCATCCGCGCCGGCCGGTGCCGGACTGCCCGCAATGTCATCGCCGACGCCGAAATACAGGCTCGCCCCGAGCCCGCCAAGCACAACAAGACTGATGATATTCAATGTGGTTTTCATGTCTGCCCCCCTGCAAGACACCGCAGACGCTACACCGCCACGGAGATAGCGGGAAGCGCATTCGCGTCAGGAGGGAGTGGCGGCCTTGCGACGGGCGACCCAGATTTTCATGGTCAGCTGGCCGGTCGGTTCTTCCGGGTGCAGCGCGCTTTGATGCGCCAGTTCCAGACCGGCATGTCCGATCAGGTCGGACATCTCCTCATCGGCAAAACCGAGGCGGCGATGGAAATGGTCCTCGCGCAGATTCTCCAGCTGATGCGGAGCAAAATCGACAATCAGGAGATTACCCCCCGGCTTGAGCACGCGGGCGCATTCATCCACGGCCAGCGCCGGATCCTCCAGATAATGCAGGACCTGATGCACGGTCACGAGGTCGGCGACCGCCGAATCGAAGGGCAGAGCCCCGACATCGGCATGACGAACCGAGCAATGTCTCAGGCCGGCGCCCTCGAGATTGAGGCGGGCAACATTGAGCATGGAGTGATTGATATCGACACCGATGCCGCGCTCGACCCGGTCCGAAAACAGTTCGAGCACGCGGCCCGTGCCGACACCGACATCGATCATCAGGCCAAAGGGGCCCGGCCCGGCCAGCTCGCGCATGGCGGCTTCGACCTTGTGATCGGCGAGATGGAGGGAGCGGATCGTATCCCAGTCCTCCGCCACGCTCTCGAAATAGGCCTGGGCGGCCTGGGCACGCGCCTTCTTGATCGCCTCCAGGCGCGACACGTCACGGGTCAGGACCGCGTCGTCTTCGGGCACCAGCTCATTGGCCATCTGGGCCAGCTTGCGGCCGCCGCCGGCATCGGTGAGGCGGTAGAATACATAGGCGCCTTCGGGCAGACGCTCGGCCAGTCCGGCGTCGGTGAGAAGTTTGAGATGGCGTGAAACGCGCGGCTGGCTCTGGCCGAGAATCGACACCAGTTCGGACACGGTCAGCTCACCCCGCGACAGCAGGGTGACGATGCGCAGCCGCGTCGGTTCGGCAAGCGCTTTGAGCTGAGTGACGAGAGCGTCCATGGAATCCCGGGCAAGACCTGCAGAATATGCCTTGCTTTTATCTGTATCCCCACGAAGTTCAAACCGAGCCGCTCAGGGCGGTCGACTCGGGAGTATTTCGTGGCCAAGCAGGAAGTGATCATTATCGGAGCCGGTCTGGCCGGTGTCTGCACCGCCTACGCCCTGCGCGAGCGCGGACATGATGTTCTCGTCCTCGACGCACATGCGGGCCCGGCACGGGAAACCAGCTTCGCCAATGCCGGCGCGCTGACACCGTCCGAACCGGAACCCTGGAATGCACCCGGCGTGCATTGGCAGTTACTCGCCTCCCTGCCCGATCCGCATTCAGCCATGAAACTGCGCCTGGCATCCCTGCCCGGCCTGGTCCCGTGGGGGCTCAAATTCCTCGCTAATTCAACGCGCAAGCGGTATGAATCGGCCTCGCTCGCCAATTTTGCCCTGTCGCGCTATTCGCTGGACTGCACCCGGGCGGCGCGCGACACGCACCAGCTGGACTTCGCCAATCTCGCCCGCGGGACAATGAAGGTCTGCCGGGATGCCCAGGCCCTGGAACCGGCACGCCAGGCGAGCCAGGCGCTCGCCGATGCCGGCCTGCGCTTCGAGATTCTTGACCGCGCCGCCACGATTGCGCGCGAACCGCTGCTGGCGGACGTCGCCGAGGACCTCGCCGGCGCAATCTATTACCCCGATGATGAGAGCGGCGACGCCCATCGCTTCACGGTGGGACTGGCAGAAGTGGCGCGCACCGCCGGCGTGCGCTTCGAGTATGACTCCCCGGTCTCCAGCCTGATCGACCGGGCCGGCCGCATCACCGGCGTGCGTACCGAAACCGAGGAGATCGAGGCCGACCAGATCGTCCTCGCCACCGGTCATGCCTCGCATCGCCTGCTCACCCCGCTCGGACTGCATGTCCCGGTGCGACCGGTTAAGGGGTATTCGCTCAGCCTCGACATGTCCGCGCTCGATCAGCGCCCGTCCCTGCCCGTGGTCGACGAGGCGCTGCACGCAATCGTCAGCCCGCTGGGCGACACGCTGCGCATCGCCGGAACGGCCGAGTTTGCGGGCGAAGACCGGACCCTGCGCGGCGAGCGGGTCGACAATCTCCGGCAATTGCTGACCCGCCTCTATCCGGACCTGGCCTCGCGTCTCCTCACCGGCGAGCAGAAACCCTGGTGCGGATTCCGGCCGATGTCGGCAGATGGACGCCCCTTTATCGGCGAAACCCGGGCGGACGGCTTGTGGATCAATACCGGCCACGGCCATCTCGGATGGACCCAGGCCATGGGTTCGGCGGGCCTTCTGGCCGCCCTGCTGGACGGCGAAACACCGCCCGTTCCGGCCGAACCCTTCTCGGCAATGCGCTTCTAAGCGTGGCGGACCATCCTCGCGCGTGAATTCAATTCACTGATTTGTAACGCATATTCGGATTGACCGCGCGCTACGGTTGTGCCAACAGAAATGCGCGTTCAAATATTGGGGATGTTCAATGCGTAAGTTTCTTGCGGTGCTTGCACTGCTTGCCACATCGGCGTGCGCCACGCCGTACGTCGCGATTCCGTACGAGGCGGACCAGAATCCGGTTGCCACCATCACGCTGATCGAAGACGTCGGCAGCGCAGACGTGATGGCCTATGAATTTGCCTCCGCCGGCGGCAATTTCGGGCTTGTCGGCGCGATCGTCGATGCCGGCGTGCAGAGCAGTCGCCGCGCCCGCGTTGAAGAGGTGCTCGAGAATGCCGGCTTCGACGCCCAGGCCTTCTTTCGCACACGCCTGACCGAAGAGCTGGAAGCGCTCGGCTATGCCGTCGAGATCGCCCAAGTCGATGGTCGCAATCGGTCCGATCTGATGGAAACCTATCCTGATGATGGCGACGAGGTTCAGGCCTATCTGGACACCGTGCTGCGATCCTACGGCTTCGTCTCTGCCGGCGCCGGCACCCCGTTCCGCCCGCACGCCTCTGTCGAGGCGCAATTGTTCAATCCGGACACTGACGCCGTCTTGATGCGCAACGCCGTGATCTATGCCTCGATCGGTCAGCCGCAGGGCCAGATCGTGCTGTCGCCGGACCCGCGCCATGTCTACAATAATCGCGAGGAGTTGCTGGAAGATCCGGATCGCCTCGTGGTCGCCGTGCGCGCTGCCATCTCGGAGACCGCGGTGACCGTCGCCCGGTTGCTCGCACCATGAGCCGCGCCATCGTGAAACCGGGGCTCGCCGTCCTGGCCCTGGCGAGTTTCGCCTCGGCCTGCGCCACGCCGCCACCACCACCGGTGGCGGTGATGACGCCGCCGGCTGGCCCGTGCGATGAGCGTATGGGCATCGAGGCGCCCCTGCCGCTGGAAGTACCGGACTCCAACCGGGCCTCGGTCATGGTGTCAGACATCACGGCTGAAACCGCGTGCTGGGCCAATCCCGAGACTGGGATCAATACGCCCTATGTCATTGCCCGGTTGCCGCAGAGCGAGACCCAGCTCCTGCTGACCGTGATCGCGCCGCTCGACCGTCTGCGCACGCTGGCAACCGACGTTCGCACCCTGGATGCCGACGGGCAGGTTGTCCGCCATTTCGAGCGTGATCGCTTCGTGACCCTCGGCGATGGCTACTCCTTGCAGCTGACGCCGCGCGCGGAAGAGGCAATGGTCGCGGTTTCCGTGGATCCGGAACTCGTGGGCCTGACCCATGAGAGCATCGAGATGGGGATCACCACCAGCCAAGTTTATACCGGCTATGGCACCGCCACGATGTATCACGGCCACGACCTGCAGACCGAGCGCAGCTACTCGTTCGAGGGGCGCGTGGTCTTTCGTTTGCTCAACGTCGAATAGTCGGCAGGGTCACGCAGAACAGACAGGCGCCGCGGCTCGGTCGCGGCGCCTGTTCCTTACTCGGCCACATGCGGTGACAACGCCTTCATTCGGGACGCGAACCCATCCCGGTCCAAGGCGACGTCGAAGGCCTGGGCGACGGCAAACAAATCGCCTCCGATCTCCTCGAACAAGCCCGCATAGACCTGGCCCGCACGCGCCATATAGTCCGCGATTCGCGCCGCCTCCGCCCGCCCGGCCGGCGTCAACCGAAGCGGCTTGCGACGGGCATCGGCGGTATCGTCACCGCGCGCTAGAAAGCCCAGCTCGCCCAGCGCCCGCGAGGTCTTGATGACGGCGGCATGGGTCACCCCAAGCCGGCGCGCCAGCTCCGTCACGCTCTGATCGGCGCGGTCCAGCAGCAGCATCATCGAAAAGGTCCGGACCGGCGCACGAATGCCCGCCGCTTCGGCCGGACCACCGCCATCCTCAACCAGCCGATCAACCAGCCGCCCCAGCAGAAGGCCGAGGAAGCCCGGTGCCATCTCGCCGTGTATGAGCCCGTCCAGCTCTGCCTGAGACGCGTCGACCATGATTGCCTCCTCACTTCATATGCGTTACTAGTAACGTTACTGGTAACGCATATGAAGAAATGAGCCTGTTCATGCCAAAAGTCCATGCCTGCATCGCCGCGCTCACCCTTTTTCTCCTGCCGGCCTGCGCGGAGGCACAGCCGGCGCGTTTTGATGCCGATGCCGTCGCAGCTGATGTGACGGAGTGGGAGGACTGGCTGTTCGCCACCCATCCGCAACCCGAGTTCAGCATGGATGTGGAAAGGGTCCGGGCGCGCTTCGGCGCGCTCCGTGACGGGCTCCGTGACGGGCTCAACGAGGACTATACGCGCCGTGAAGCCTGGCTCTCCCTTGCCCTGCTCAACCCGTATTTCGCCGACGGGCATGTCACCGTGCGCCTGCCGGTCGAGGACTATGAGGCCTGGCTTGCCGATGGCGGCGCGGCCTTCACCCTTCCGGTCCGCCTCGAAGGCCACCAACTGCGCGTCGCCGAAACGGTCGCCGAAAGCAGCCGCGCGCGCGCTGGCGAGATCATCACCGCCATCAATGATCAGGCGGTCGGCCCGCTGATCGAGGCGGCCCTGGCGCGAACCAATGGGGATACGCCCGGATTGCGCCGCCATGTCGTGGAGACACGCTTTGCCCGCTATCTCTGGGCGCTGACAGGCGGAGCCATGGATTGGCAGGTCACCTTGCGTGATGACCAGGGCGCAATTCGCACCCTCACGCTCGACCCGGAACGCGAACAGGCCGGCCGCGACGCGGAGCACTGGTCACTGGACGTCCAGGACGAGGCTGCCATTCTCACCCTCAACACCTTCGCACCGAACCTGCAGAACGAGTTCAACGCCTTCATCGACGCCAGCTTCGCCGACATCGCCGCGCGCGGCAGCGACGTCCTGGTCATCGATATCAGTCAAAATGGTGGCGGCGCCCACATGCTGTCGGACCATTTGCTGGCCTATCTCACCGATCAGCGTCACACGCCGCTCTCTGCCGTCACTGCGCGCATCACGCCGGAGAACCAGGCGCGCATTCCGGGATCGGCGCTGGGCCAGGTGATCTCGATGCCTTTCGCCCAATGGGTCGAACCGCCGGCCGAACTGGCGAATCGCTTCGACGGGCGCTTCGCCTTCCTCGTCGGAGCCGGCACCTATTCCCAGGCCATCGTTCTGGCCGCCACGGTACAGGATTTCGACATCGCGCCGGTCGCCGGTCCGGGCACCGAGGGCCGGGCCAATTCGACCGGCCAGGTCCAGCTGCACCGCCTCGCCAACACCGACCTGGAAGTGGCCGCCCCGATCTATGTCTTCACCCGCGCCTCCGGCGACACGTCCAGCGCCGCCATCGTGCCGGACATTCCACTGAACGGTTCCCGCGAGCACCAGATCACGGCGCTGATCGCGCTTCTTCAAACCGGAGACTGATACGAAAAAGGCCCGGCGAAACCGCCGGGCCCTTTCCTCAGAACTTCAACGCAAACCCTACCGGCCGAATTTCTGGAACTTGATCTTCTTGGGCATGTCGGCGTCCGGGCCCAGCCGGCGCTTCTTGTCCTCGATATAGTCCTCGAAATTGCCTTCGAACCATTCGACATGGCTGTCGCCTTCAAAGGCGAGGATGTGGGTGGCCAGACGGTCGAGGAAGAAGCGGTCGTGCGAGATGACCACGGCACAGCCCGGATAGGCTTCCAGCGCCTGTTCCAGCGCCGCCAGGGTCTCGACGTCGAGATCATTGGTCGGCTCATCGAGCAGGAGGAGATTGCCGCCGGTCTGCAGCATCTTGGCGAGATGGACGCGATTGCGCTCACCGCCCGAGAGGAGACCGACCTTCTTCTGCTGGTCGCCGCCCTTGAAGTTGAACGTCCCGACATAGGCGCGCGAGGGAACTTCCTTGCCGCCCAGCTCGATCATGTCATTGCCACCGGAGATTTCCTGCCAGACAGTCTTGCTCGCATCGAGCGTGTCGCGCGACTGGTCGACATAGCCCAGCTTCACGGTCTCGCCGAGGCGGACCGTGCCTTCATCCGGGGTTTCCTGGCCGGTGATCATCTTGAACAGGGTGGATTTACCCGCACCGTTCGGACCGATCACGCCAACCACGCCGCCCGGTGGCAGTTTGAAGGACAGGCCGTCGATGAGAAGCTTGTCCTCGAAACCCTTTTTGAGATTTTCCACCTCGACCACGACACCACCCAGGCGCGGGCCCGGCGGAATGGTGATCTGGGCCGTGGTGATCTCGGCGCGTTCGGCCGCGTCACGCAGATCCTCATAGGATTTGATACGGGCCTTGGATTTGGCCTGACGGGCTTTCGGCGAGGAGCGGATCCACTCCAGTTCGCGCATCAGGGCACGGTCCTTGGCGCTCTTTTCACGGTCTTCCTGGGCCAGGCGCTTGGACTTCTGTTCCAGCCAGGCCGAATAGCCCCCCTCATAGGGAACACCACGGCCGCGATCGAGTTCGAGCGTCCAGGTGGTGATCGAGTCGAGGAAGTAACGGTCGTGAGTGACGACCAGGACGGCGCCCTTGAAGTCTTCCAGATAGTTCTGCAGCCACTGCACACTCTCGGCGTCGAGATGGTTGGTCGGCTCATCGAGCAGCAACATGTGCGGGTCGGAGAGGAGCAAGCGGCACAGGGCGACGCGGCGGCGCTCACCACCGGACAGGTCGGTGACCGGCCAGTCGGCGGGCGGGCAGCGCAGGGCCGTCATCGCCATCTCGATCTTCGAGTCGATGTCCCAGGCATTCTCGTTGTCGATCTTCTCCTGCAGCGCCGTCATCTCTTCCATCAGCTCGTCGGTATAATCCTCGGCGAGCTTCATCGAGATGGCGTTGAATTCTTCCAGCAACTGCTTCGGGGCCGAGCCCTCGATCACGTTTTCCCAGACCGTCTTGCTCTCGTCGAGCTGCGGCTCCTGGGCGAGATAACCGACCTTCACGCCCTTTTCGGCCCAGGCTTCACCGGTGAACTCGGTGTCCATGCCCGCCATGATCTTCAGCAGGGTCGATTTACCGGCACCATTGACGCCGACAACACCGATCTTGGCATCGGGCAGGAAGTGCAGGGAAATTCCGTCGAACACGGGCTTGGCAGCGCCCGGATAGGTCTTCGACAGCTTGTCCATGTGATAGACGAATTTGTAAGCGGCCATGGGGGAGAGGCTCTCTTGTCTGGCAGGGAATCTTGAGCCGCACCGTGTAGCGGAGACACGCTGCAAGGGCAATGCGCTTGGCGTGTGCGGTTCTCTCGCGGGCATTGCCGGGACGAAAAGCCGTTCCCCTCTCACATGATTGTGACTGTAGGGCGATGGCGACCCAAGCCTTGCCCGCGCCAGTATGGCGACCATCAAACCAGCCCGGATCGGTCACAATGCGTGTCTCAGTTTTATTCTCCCTGATCGGAATTCTCCTCGCCGCAGCGGCACCTGCCGGGCCCGGCAGCCCCGCCCCGACCGTCATTGATGTGACAATCGAACGAATTGGCCCGGACGACTGGACCGCGACACTCTCGACATCCGGGCCCGTCACCGCACTCGCCTTCACCCGCAGCGGTGACAATAATCGGATCGGCCAGCTTCAAGTCCTGACTGATGGCGTTGCACTCAACCGGTTCGGCGATGTCGATGCGCTTGTGGCATCGCATCCGGTGCGTGAAATCCGGATCCACATGGCCCCGTCCACGATCACGCGCGGCGACGACTACACGCCCTTCGTCCCGATTGCCGGGTCGGCGTCGTCCGACACGTCAGCGCCCGCTGTCACGATGGCGGTTTATTCGCACTATTTTCAGCTTGCCCCGACCGACATCCTGGCACTGCAGGGCGGTATCGAGGCGGACGCGCTGATCGCACCGGCTCACCGTTTCAGTTTCATCGATCATGCCGGCGGCGATGTGATCTTTGCCGGCAATCCGGTGCCGGCCGATGATCGGGTCCCCCTGGACGACGGGCTTGGCGCCTATGCGGTTTTCGGGGCACCGCCGCGACTGGCCGGATCGAATTTCAACAGTCTCATCTCGCCGGAAATCCCGGAGCGGATCGCCACCCAGATCCTGAGCACCGTGCCGCAAGCCCTCACTGCCTTGGAAATAGCCCTTGAAGCGGAGCTGGCACAGCCGCCAAGCCTGATTTTGACCCGCCGACCGAGCGACCGCTCAGGCATCCATTTCCGGGGTGGCGCCATGACCAGCGACGTCGTGATGGAACTGGCAGGTGGAGCGCTGGATGACCCGGATTTTGTCCGCAATAACCGCAGCCGCATCACGACATTGGTCGTCCACGAGCTGGCCCATCTCTGGAATGGCGGACTGGTTCAGAATACCGATCCGAATGCCGCATGGATCCACGAAGGCAGTGCCGAAGCCCTGAGCTGGGAGGCACTCACAACGGTTTTCTCGATGGACGAGGCCTATTCGATGAACAATTACCAGTCCGCCCTCGATGAGTGTACCGCCTTCCTGGACGCCGGTGGGCTGGCAAGCGCCGTTGAACGCGGTCAGAGGCGGGCGCATTACGCCTGCGGCGCGACCATCATGCTGGCCCTTTCCACCGCGCTCTCGCCGACCGACCGACCCGCAGGCCTGCATGCCCTCTGGTCCGCAATGATCGATAACAGCCAGTCCCTGCGCGAGGGCCGGTATGACAGCGACCTCTTCCTGCAGACCTTTGCCGAGCTCGGCGGGACAGAGAGTGTCACCACCTGGATCAGACACATGGAGGCCGGTGATTTCCAGGACCCGGCCGTTTTCCTGGTCGAAGGCCTGACTGCCGCCGGGGTTGCTATCGATCTGGTTGAGGGGGCTCCCCTTCTGTCACGCTGAGCCTGGGCGGAGATCAGAGGCCTAACGGGTCGAACATCTGGGTCCCCGCTCTCCATCCCGCTTTCGCGGGTGACAGGGATGACAGGATTTTTGAGGTCGCGTGAGCGAGGGGGGCGCCTCGGCGCGATCCCGTCACCAAAGCGACTTGTCAGCCAGCGGGCCGTATCCGGTTTTCAAGCTCAAGGGTGAAACCGCGCAGCGGCGAGACGGCGTGGGTGATCGGAGGTCGATGACGACACGCTGGCGCATTTCACCCCATCCGGCCCTTCGGGCCACCTCCCCTTGTCTGGGAAAGGACCTGATGAGCCCCCCTTATCCCCGCTTCGCACCCGTCCTTCTCCCTTGGGAGACGGTGTACCGGAGGGGCGGCTGAAGAAGAATTGCGCCGGGAATACCGGGCCTTACCCCTCACCCAACCTTCGACCGCCCTCTCCCGGGGGAGGGGGAAAATGCGCCCGGGCACAAAACTTGTCCGCCCCCCTTCTGTCCTGCCGCATACTCCTCCCCGTTCCCGCGCTGCTCGAGGCCCGGATTGGTGATCCGGGGGCGCGGGGAGGACGGAGCTCGTCCGGTTGCCTGGAAACACCGCCAGACCAACCCGGCGTGGCCATCGATGGGACGGCGGCACAAAGCTCGACCGCTTTATCCCATCGGTTTCGAGACGGGGCCGGCAACGGCCCTGAGTAAATCTCCGTGTGCAAGGTGCCCCCGGCGCCACCCACAAAACTTCCATAGCAAGGCACCGGCAAGGCACCTCGCACCCCTCTACGGCCCGAACCGCCAGGCGATCCCGCCATGGCGCGGAGAGGCTTGTCCCCCATCCATCAACAGATGCGAGGTAGGCCATGTCAGCTCGCCTCCCTGCCCCTTCCACCGGAAATCCTGTCTGGCGCTTTCGCGCCTCCGGCCGGGCGGGGAGGTTGCTGAAACCCGTCTGGCCAGCGCGCGCCGGGCCTTTTAAAACAGGGCCTACACACTCTGGGGAGAGATCATGTCCTTTCGTTATGCCGGCCTTGCGGCTGTTGCCGCCCTTGCGGGCGCCTGCCAGCCCGCCTCCGAACCTGCCACCGAAATCGCCGCCAGCGAGCCCGCTCTCACCATTGAGCGGATCTATGCCAGCCCCTCCCTGTCTGGCGCGACGCCCCGTTCCCTCACCTTCTCGCCGGACGGGTCCCGCGTGACCTTCCTGCGTGCCAAGGCCGATGACGCGTCCGTGCTTGACCTGTGGGCGATGGATATCGATGGCGGCGAGCCCTACTTGCTGGTCGACAGCCAGGTGCTCGCGCCGGACGAACGCGCCCTGACCGAGGCCGAGCGGCAATTGCGCGAGCGGGCCCGTATCTCCTCGACCGGTATCGTGCGCTATGATTGGGACACGCAGGGCGAGGCCATCCTCGTGCCGCTGGACGGCGACGTCTTCTACGTCAATGTCGAAAGCGGTGAAGCCCGCCGGCTGATGGAGACGCCGGAATACGAGACCGATGCCCGCATCTCCCCGCGGGGCAATTTCGTCTCCTTCATCCGCGAACAAAATCTCTACGTCATTGATCTGGAGAGTGGCGCCGAAACCGCCATCACGACCGAAGGCGGAGATCTTGTCTCCTGGGGCATGGCGGAGTTCGTCGCCCAGGAAGAGCTGAGCCGCCGCACCGGCTATTGGTGGTCACCGGACGAGCAATACATTGCCCTCGCCCGCGTCGATGAAAGCCCGGTCGAAAACATCCAGCGCATGGAGATCGCCGCCGACGGGTCTGCCCGCGTTGTCGACCAGCGCTATCCGCGCGCCGGCACCGACAATGCGACAGTCGAGCTCTTCATCGCCGAACGCGAAACCGGCGCGCGTCGACCGGTCGAGCTGGCCGCGACTGACGACATCTATCTGGCCCGGGTCAACTGGGCCTCGGACAGCACCACCGCCTATGTGCAGGTGCTCAACCGGATGCAGGACCAGATCACCATTCTGGCCGCCGATCCCGCAACCGGCGCAGCATCGCCCTGGCTCGTCGAGACGACTGATATCTGGATCAATCTGACCAATGATTTCCGCGCCCTCGCTGATGGTACGGTGCTTTGGACCAGTGAGGACATGCCGGGCGGTTTCCGTCACATCCAGCACCGCGCCGCCGATGGCAGCCTGATCAGCCAGGTGACATCGGGCGACTGGGTCGTAGGCAGCATCAATGCTGTCGATCTGGAGGACGGGCTTGTCTATTTCACCGGCTGGATCGAGACGCCGCTGGAACGGCATGTCTATTCGGTGCCGCTGGACGGCTCGGCCGCACCGACGCGGATTACATCGGGACACGGGCGCTGGTCGGCACGCTTCGGGCGGGATGCCGCGACCTTCATCGGGACTTATTCCGATCCGCAAACCCCGGCCCGGACGGCCCTGTATTCGGTGGATGGCACCCCTATCCGCTGGATCGAGGAAAATGCCCTCGTCGAGGGGCATCCCTATTTCCCCTATCTGGATGACCATATCACGCCGGAGTACGGCACGCTGACGGCCGCCGACGGGAGCGAGCTTCACTACCAGATCTTCCTGCCCGCCGATTTCGATCCGGACCGGCAATACCCGGCGATCCAGTATCTCTATGGCGGCCCGCACAGCCAGCAGGTCCATCGCGGCTGGCAGTCAATGCGCGCGCAGATGTTTGCCCAGCGCGGCTATGTCTATTTCACCCTCGACAATCGCGGCGCCGCCAATCGCGGCCGCGAGTTTGAAGGCCATATCCGCCACCGCATGGGCTCGGTCGAGGTCGAGGACCAGCTGGTTGGGCTGGACTATCTCAAGAGCCTCGACTTCGTCGATGCGGATCGCGTCGGGATCTGGGGCTGGTCCTATGGCGGCTACATGACGCTGATGGCGACCTTGCAGGCACCGGACGCCTGGGCAGCGGGCGTTGCCGGAGCACCGGTTACCGACTGGACGCTCTACGACACCGCCTATACCGAGCGCTATATGGGTCACCCGGACGCCAATTTCGGCGGCTATGAGCAGTCCTCCGTCTTTGCCCATCTCGACAATTACGAGACCCCGCTCCTGCTGATCCACGGCATGGCCGACGACAATGTCATCTTCGCCAATTCCGTCCGGCTCTATTCCGAGCTGCAGCAGCAACGCGCCGATTTCGAAATGATGACCTATCCGGGCCAACGCCACGGCGTGCGCGGCGAAGACCGCTCGGTGCATCTGTGGACGATGATCGTGGACTATTTCGATCGCAAGCTGAAGGACGGGGAATAGGCCCCCTAGAACACCACCCAGCGATCGGCCTCGTCGCGCATTTGCTGGCGACGCGGTTTCCAGTCCGGCATCAGGCTTTCCACCACACGCCAATAGGCGGGTGAGTGATTGGGCTCGACCAGATGGGCGGCCTCGTGGGCGCAGACATAGTCGATCAGCGCTTCGGGAAAGCCCATCAGGCGCCAGTTGAGACGGATGGTGGCGTCCGAGGCACACGACCCCCAGCGACGCTTCTGGTCGCGCACGATGACCTTGCGCACCGGTCGTCCGAGCCGGGCGGCATAAGCCTCGACCTTGGGCGCCATCAACGCCTCGCCCTCACGCTTGTAGAAGCGCTGCAGGGCCTTGGTGAGGGTCCGGGTGCGCAGCTCACCGTCAAGATGGGCATCATGCTTGAGGATGAGCCGGTCGCCCTCACGCCGCACGGTCGTCCGCACGCCCTCGCCGCGCAGATCGAGGGTCAGCTTACCGCCGAGCCAGGGCAGGCTGGCCCCGCTTTCCAGGACCAGTTCCGGTGCGGCAGGGCGGGCCGCCCAGTCGTCGAGCTTGGACAGGATCCAGCCGGATTTGGTGACCAGGGCGCGCCGGATCTCCCGCTCGCTGGCCCGGCGCGGCGCGGCAACGGCCAGACCGTCACGCGAGATGGTGAAACCGATCGTCCGGCGCGCCGAGCGTCGCAAGGTGAAGGCAACAGACCGCCCGTCCAGCTCGATCGAATACTCACTCATGCCGCAGAATCCGGGATCAGGCCCTCCACGCCGAAGCGGCGGATCAGGCAAAGCTGTTCAATGACAGCCTCATCCGTCATCCGGGAGCGGTCGTCCAGCCACCAGTCGAGCAAATGAAAGACCGCACCCACTTCACAGCGGGCCGCGGCGTGCGGATCGAGATCCTTGCGGGCCCAGCCATCACGTTGCCCCTCGACCAGCTCAGCGACCCTCAGCGCGGCGATGGCATCGACGACTTCGCGCTGAAGCGGATCCGCGCCGGCCCCGCGGCTCAACAACAGGCGGAAGAGATCCCCATAGATGCCGGCAAAGGTGACCACGCCCTCCATCGCTGCCCGGTCCTTGATCTCTCGCGAACCCGGCGTCTGCTGGGCCATGGCCAGGCCGGCGAGCACCGCCTCCTTGCCGGCGCGCATGACCTCGACAAAGAGCGCCTCCTTGTCCGGGAAGTGGGTATAGAGCGTGCCCATGGCGACACCGGCCTCACGGGCAATATCGCCAATTCGGGTGCCCTCGACTCCCTTGGCGGCGAACACGGAGGCGCCGGCCGTGACCAGCCTCGCCCGCGTCTCGTCCTTCTGCTCACTCCGCCGCTTGGCCAATCCCGACTCCACACGCGCAAATCAGTTCGTTGAAAATATATTCATTGAACATTCATTCAGCAAATGTATTCTGTCCCGACTGTCGGACGGGAGGACGCGATGCGGATTCTGGTACTCATGGCAAGCTTGCTGATGCTCCCGGCGCTGACCGGCGCTGTCGAGGCCAATTGCCACTGGCAGGTCTCCACCCGGCTTCTCGGGCACCAGCCTGGCGTCGGCTCGATTTCCAGCCAGACCTGGCCGCTTGCCAATATCAATGTCCGTGTCCAGGCCCGCACGCCGGGCGGGTTCTGGAATACGCCCAACTGGCCGGCGGTGACGAGCGATGGCGACGGTTTCGCCACCTTAGTCTCGGCGATAGCCTTTGCCGATCCGGATTGCCAGACCGCCCGCGCCATCAGGGTCCAGGTGAGAAACTTCCACACCGGGATGAGTTGGCGCACCGTCCATCAGCAATCCCTGCCGGGGCATGGCGATCATGTCGGCCTGTTCGATCCGGCGCCGATTCATGCCGTCACGGTTGGAAATCTCGTCCTGGACGGCCCCTATCGCGGCGATGGTGTCATCGTCATCGAGAGTATCGGCGACCCGCCGGCCGACTGGGAGACGTCTGGCGATGAGCCGCAGGATGTGCCGGCTGTCGAGCCCGCTGATCCGCAAGCAGCCGACGCCCCGTCTCAGCCCGACCGCACCGGTGCAATCCTGGATGCCGACCCCTGCCATGTGTACCGTCTGCCGATCGTCGCGGGTGTCGAATTCCGCTTCGGCCAGATGCCGGCACAACCCGGACCGCTCTCGGCCGACAACGCCCTGCGCATCTCGACCCGTCCCAACGGGGGTGGCGCGATGACGTTGAACCGGCTGACCTATCATGTGCACGTCGAGAATGCCGGGCAGCGTGACTTCCACGCCCTCCACCATTGCCCGGTCGAGCTCCATGTCCGCCTCAATGAGGGTCCGGGACAGCGCAGCGGCGATGGCTGGTCGCTGCCCTTTACCACGCGCATTCCCGACCTGGCGGTCAATGCGGTGGTGGCGCTTGATGACACCGCCAACCTGCTTGGAGCCGGCGATGACTTCGTCGGCGCCTGGAGCCAGGACTACGCGTATGTGCTGATCGAGGTGACGCTCGATGCGACCAACCGGGTCCGCGAAACCGCCGAGGGCGATAACCGGATCGTCCATTGCTATCACGCCCCGTCCAACAGCTTTGCCGATATGGCCGCCTGCCAAGGAGACTGATCATGATCCGCGCCCTTGCCGCCCTGCTTACCCTCGTACTCATCCTCGCCGGCATCGCCGCTGCCGTCCTCGCCCAGGAACCGGTCGAGGGCCACCCGCTGATCTCGCCTTATGAAGGATCCGAAGGTGGCGGAGAGTATTGGCGGTTTGACGAATACGCCTTGATCACCGGTTTCGATTTCGACGCCCGTGCCGCGGTGACGATTCCGGTGCAGGGGCGGGTCACGAAGCTGGATTACGACAATCCCGACGACCGGTCAGAGCTGGAAATCTTCACCAATTACCGCGAAGCGCTCGACGCGGCAGGGTATCAGCCGATCTGGTCCTGCGCCCGGGACGGGTCCTGTACGACCGGATCCAGCCGCAACGCCTTCTACCAGGCCAATGGCATGCGGGCGATCAACGGACCAAACTCGCACTATACCGCCGGCACGCTGAACCATGACGGGCGACTGGCCTATATCGCCCTTGGTGTCGGCCGCCACACCACCTCGATCGTGATTGTCGAAACCGATGAGATGGACCGGGACATGGTCACCGTTTCGGCCGAAGCCCTCGCCGCCGGCCTCGATGCCGAGGGACATGTCCGGGTCGATGGCCTGCTCTTCGCCCATGACAGTGACGTCCTGCTGCCAGAGTCGGAGACGGCCCTGACCGCCTTGCGGGATCTGCTGATCGCGCGACCATCGCTGTCGCTCTACGTCGTCGGACACACCGACATGTCCGGCACGCTCAGCTACAATATGAATCTGTCAAACCGCCGGGCGGCCGCCGTGGTTGACGCCCTGACGGCGCTCGACGGGATTGACGCCGAACGCCTCATCGCCGCCGGGGTCGGACCGCTGGCGCCGGAGGCCAGCAATGCCGACGATACGGGGCGCCGGCACAATCGCCGGGTCGAGATCGTGGCGCGCTAGACGCGCTTTCCAGACATCCCGCACGCCGCCTTGATGGCGGACCCCAAACGGGCGGGACAGGGGGCAGTGTCAGCCCGAACCCAAGACCGGCACTGCCCCCGCGCGTCTCAGTTCAGTGATCAGGCAATCGTCAGCAGCTCGCCACAGATCGCTTCCAGGCCGGCCTGGTCATCCGTGTCGAAGGCACCGAATTCGGTGGAGTCGATGTCCAGCACGGCGACCAGCTGGCCGTCGGCATCACGCACCGGCACGACGATTTCCGAGTTTGAGCGGCTGTCGCAGGCGATGTGGCCGGGAAAGGCGTGCACGTCTTCCACGAGCTGGGTCTCGCCCGTGGCCGCGGCAGCCCCACACACACCCTTGCCGAACGGGATACGCAGGCAGCCCATCGTGCCCTGATAGGGGCCGACAACGAGTTCGGTCGGTTTGGCAGGGTCGACCTCGTAAAAACCGGTCCAGAAGAAGCGCTCACCGAACATCTCGCGCAGCAGGCAGCTGGCCGTGGCAAAGCGCGCCGTACGGCTGGTCTCGCCCGCGATCACCGCGGCGATCTGCTTGCGCACATCCTCATAAAGCTCGGCTTTGCTGGTCATGACATCATCCCTTGCTGGTCGCCGGGAAGATCGGTGTGCGGCGGGGCCGGTTCAAGGGGGCTTGGCAGCGCGACCCTGTCAGAGACGCACATTGCCACACAGGGACTGGCGGATCGCCCGCTCGATCGCCTGCTCGGCATTGTCGGTCCCGCCCTCCTCGCCGGCCTCCTCGCTGTCGAGGCGGCGGGCTTCGTATTCGAGGCGCGTGTGGATCATGCGGATACGGGCATCGACCAGGCCATAGATCAGATCGGGAATCTTGGTCGAGACATTCATGCCGAAATCCTTGGCATCCTTGGGCGTGATGGCCTGGCTGTGCGACAGCGTGCCGGCTGACAGCGTGTCGGCGATATGGTGGTCCGGCTTGCCCTCGGCCTTGTGGATTTCATTGACAATGTCGCGCGCGACCTGCCCGGCATAACGATCATATTTCTCGGCCTCATGGGCCAGCATGACCAGGACATCCTGGGTCGCCAGCGGCCCCTTCTGGGCGAGAAGCTCCTTGTAGGCCTCGGTAGGGAAGCCGCCATAGATCGTATCGATCGGGCCCAGTGAGGCGGTCGGATCCATGACGATCTTGTCCGCCGCGAGGGCGATCATCGTGCCACCGGACATGGCGACATAAGGCACATAGGCCACCACACGCGGTTCGCGCCTGGGATTGTAATGCCCCTTGCCCTTGGACAAGTGCTGCTTGATGGCCAAGGCGATCATGTGGGCCGGCCGGGCATAGCCGCCCAGCGTATGCAGCACGATCACGATCCGTGCGCGCGGATTGGCCTGGCGGATCGAGGCGACCGCCTCAAAGGCCTCGTCAAAGGCGATCTGTTGCTGGGCACTGTCGCGGCCAACGAAGTCGTCGCCGAGATCATGGATGAGATCGACCAGAACCGTATTCCCGCTCTCGATCTTCTTGCGGTATTTCTCGTAGTCCTTCTTGGCGTCCTCATAACGCGCCGCCCGCTTGCGGCGCAGCTTGTAGACCTGACGCTCATCAGACACGGCGCGCTGCCGATTGAGATGCATGGAGATGGCGCTGATCGCGAGGATAAGGACAAACAGACCGGCCCCGGCCACGCCGTAGAGCACCGTATTGTCCACACCTTCAATCACGCCCAACCCCCGACACACACAACGCCCGGTCCGGATATTAACCAAACGCTAACGCGCGCAACAAGCAAAAGCGTGAAGGGCGGGCAGGATCACGGCATTATCTCCACTTGCGTGGCAGAGCGGCACCAATTGCGGTTGGCATGTCCGGGGAATCGGGCGCCAGTTTTGATCAGATGAGGGGATGTCAGATGAAGAAATCATTCTTGTTGGCTGCAAGTCTGCCGGCCCTGGCCCTGGCCGGATGCGGCTTTGGCAGCAATGGCGAGCCTGTCGACTCGAGAGCGCCGGTCTGGGCGCGCACAGCGTCGGTCGAAGCAATCGGTCGCGCCTATATCGAAGTCCTGCCCAATCGCGGACAATTCTCGGTCACCTATGAAGCCCGCAATGAGCTTAGCGAAGACGCGGTGGCCGAAGCCGTGGCCCGCGCCAATTCGGTCACGCAGGCCATGCGCGAGATCGATGGCAACAATATTCGAATAACCTCCGACCTGTCGGTCTCGCCCTATTATGAGCAGGTCAGCCAACAGGACGGGCTATTCCGCGAGCGCCTCGAGGAAAATCGCCATCCCGATGCCCTGCTGGGCTATACGGCTTCGGTGACGATCACCGTGATCGCGTTTGACCTTGAGCATCTTGCCGATGTCCGCGGCGCGGCGATGGCAGCCGGACCGGCGCGCTCGCAGGATATCCGCTTTTCCATGCAGCCCAGCGCGGAACTCTATCGCGAGGCGTTTGCCGCCGCGGTGGACGACGCGACCGAGCGCGCCCGCATCGTCGCCGAGTCTGCCGGCGGACGCCTCGGGCCAGTCCAGGTCCTGCTGGAAGGTCAGCAACCCTGCCTGCGCCCGCCGGCCACCGCGGCCGGGCTGGATAATGGCGATTACGGCCAGATCGGCCGCAATAATGCCGGCGACCGCGTTGTCGTAACCGGCAGCCGGATACAACGGGATGCATTCAACTCACCGGCGCCGCTGCAAGTGGTCGACGCCGAGCAAGGGGCCATAGCTGGCGTGATCGACCCAGGTGTCCTTGTGGCGGCATCCGGCAATTTCGCCCTCGCCGCCGACTTTGAACCGATGCGGTTCGAGACCCGGGTCTGCGCCGTCTTCGCTGTCGAATAGGCCTAGTTCAGCGCGCCGGAGCCCGTGCTGGAACCGCTGCGTCCGGACACCTGGCGCGCCTCGACCAGCTGGTTGAGAAGGCCGGCCAGACGCACACCGCCCTGTTTCAAACGTTGCAGCGAGACCGGGAGGTTGCGGGCATAATAGGCGTCACCCGGCTCGATCGGCTCTTCGGCACGCGCCCAGTAATAGGCAAAGCCGCGCGAGCGGACGATGTCATGGCTTTCCTGGGCCCAACTGATTGGCGCCAGTGGCGTATAAACATCGACCCCATTGAGCGGGATCTCGGCAGCCAGCGCCTCGGCCAGCTGCGCCCAGCGGTCAGCCTCCTCCAGATAGGGCCAGGTCTCGGCCATGTAATCGAGCAGGATTTCGCTGTCCCAGACCCGGTGCAGATTGGTCCGGCGTTCGCCACGCCACAGCACGTCAATATCATTGCCACCGCGATCCCCCTCGATGGAGACATGCAGTGGCTGGTGGATATCGCCCATCCAGTGAGCGAGGAATTTCAAGGCCTCAAGCCGATCCTCATCCGAGCGCGAGCGGTCAGCGAAAATGCCCGCATGCAGGTCAATCGCGGAGGTGATGCACCCATTCTCGGCGCAGTCCTCGGCATCGACCTGCGGGTCATTGCGCTCCTGGTTGATATAGTGCCAGGGCGCCGTGTGCCGATGGGTCGAACCGCGAACCTCGTCGGCCCAGGAACAAATGTCGCGGAAAGTGTCGAATTGCGGGTCAAGCGCGACCAGGCGGTCGATCTCGGTGCGGGTCTCGTCGGAGAGATAGCGATAGGCAAGGTCGCACACGATGCGGTGACCATCGCGGCCATAGGCCTCTGCCGACCCGGGCATGGCAAACAGGGACAGAAAACCGGCGACAGCCAGGGCACGCAGGAAAAGGGTCATGAAGCTCTCCGGTCGGATGGCACCCGCCCGGTGCCCGCCCCGGTCTCTAGAAGAGCCGCCCTCGCCCCTC
Organism: Maricaulis maris; assembly: GCF_049116555.1. Taxonomy (GTDB): domain Bacteria; phylum Pseudomonadota; class Alphaproteobacteria; order Caulobacterales; family Maricaulaceae; genus Maricaulis; species Maricaulis maris_C. Next base: position 320,761 of record NZ_JAGDYT010000006.1, read on the forward strand.
CACTAGTCAGGGCGCGCATCTTTCAACTGACGCAACCCCCGGTCGCAAAACGGGGATTTTTAATGTTATCGCCACTCGAGAAGGACCGGGCAGGCCAGTCCGCGAGTCTGGAAAAACCACCGGAACTATACCGTCTGGACGGTATTGACTGTACCGTCTGGACGGTTTATGTGCAGTGCACAATAAAGTGGATTTACGCAATGCCAGCCAGCAAGCCATCAACCCGCGGCACGATCCTCGACGCCGCCGAAACCGTGGTGGCCCGCGACGGATCGCGCCGCCTCACCATCGACGCCGTCGCGGCGGAGGCGAGCGTCTCCAAAGGCGGCGTGCTTTATCACTTCCCCAACAAGATCGCCTTGCTGCAGGGGATGGTCGAACGGATGGTGACCGAGATCGGCGACGAACTCGCATGCGCGGAGAGCCGGGCACGCGAGGCCGGCAAGCCGCCGCTGGCGGAAGTCTTCGCCAGCATGTTCGATCGCTCGGAGTCCCAGGACGGTCTGTCGACCGCGCTCCTGGCAGCCTCCGCCGAGCACCCCGAACTGCTTGACCCGGCCCGGGAAATTCTCTCGACCACTTTCCAGCGTCTCGCCGAGGAAACACCCGACCCTGTCGCCGCACACGTCTTGATGCTGGCCATGGACGGGCTGAAACTCTCCGTCCTGCTGGGCTTCAACCATATACCCGATCATCAGTTCCAGCCGATCCGCGATCGCCTGTTGAGCATGGCCCGCGAGCTTTACACATGACCCGATTTTCCTGGCTTCCAGCCCTGACAGCAGCCTTCATTCTGGCTTCCTGCTCACAAGATGCGCCGGCCCCTGTCGCTCAGCCACGTCTGGTTCAACTGGCCGAAGCTACCGCGGAGAATGGCGAGACGCGCCATGAATTCGTCGGCCGGATCGAAGCCCGTCTCAGCGTCGACATGGCCTTTCAGGTCGGCGGACAATTGGCGGAGCTTCCGCTCAATGAAGGCGTGCTGATCGAAGAAGGCACACTGGTCGCAGCCCTCGACGCCGAAGATTTCGAGCGCGCGGCCCGCGAAGCACGGGTCCAGCTGCAACAGGCCAATACCGAGCTGGAGCGCCAGCGCACCCTGCACGAACGCGGCATTGCCTCCCAGGCCGCGCTCGACAGTGCCCAGACCAATTATGATTTGCGCGAAGTCGCCCTGCAGACCGCACGGCGCAATCTGGGCTATGCGACCTTGACCGCGCCCTTTGACGCGCTGGTCAGCCGTCGCCTGGTGGACAATTTCACCATTGTTTCGCCCGGCCAGCCGGTCGTGCGCCTGATGGACGTGTCAGAGTTGCGTGTCTCCATACCGATCTCCGAGGGCATGGTCGCAACCTTTGACGCCGATGATCTGGTCTCCTTGGAGGCCGCCTTCGCTTTCCTGCCCGGCCAGACCTTCTCCCTGGTCCCGCGCGAACTGGTCTCCGAGCCTGATGCGGCCTCACGCACCTATCGCGCCATCGCCGCCCTGCCGGACAATATTCCCGCCAATATCCTGCCCGGCATGACGGCCACGGTGTTTGCGCAATTTGCCAATGATGCAAGCGCTCTCAACGGACTTCGCATTCCGCTGGCCGCCGTCGGTGCTGCCCCGGACGGCACACAACGGGTCTGGGTCTTTGACGAAGGCGCCGGAACGGTTTCACCCCGGTCCATCACCACGGGCGGATTCGAAGGCGAGACCGTGATTGTTACCGACGGTCTTCGCGCCGGCGACCGCGTCGTCACCGCCGGCATCTCCGCGCTGCATGAGGGGATGGAAGTGCGTCCACTGTCTGATGCGGTGCGCTCCGGAATGTCGCAATGAGCGCCGCGGCGACCCCGTCCAGCGCCCTCGCGCGCCTCTCCATTGAAAAGCCCGTCCTGACCTGGATGGTCATCCTGTTCTGCCTGCTCGGCGGACTGGCCGGCTTCCTCAATGTCGGGCGACTTGAAGACCCGGCCTTCACCATCAAGGAAGCCATCATCTTCACCCCCTATCCCGGAGCGACGGCGGAGGAGGTCGAACAGGAAGTCACCGAGACCCTGGAAATCGCGATCCAGCAGATGGGTGAAGTCAACGAAATCCGCTCGGAATCCGCGCCGGGCGTGTCGGAAATCCATGTCACCGTGGACGACACGATCGACAGCGCTGACATGCCGGCGGTTTGGACGCGCCTTCGGGCCCGGATCCGCGACTCCGTTGCCGCCCTGCCGCCCGGGGCCGGCGCGCCGGTCGTCTACGATGATTTCGGCGACACTTACGGCATTTTCTATGCGGTCACCGCTGACGGCTATTCCGATGCCCGCATCCGCGACATCGCCCGAACGCTCCGACGCGAACTCCTGACTGTCGAGAATGTCGCCAAGGTCGCTGTGGAAGGCGAGCCGGACGAACGCATCTATATCGAGATCCCGCAGGAAAACCTCGCCCGCCTCGGCCTGTCCTATTCGGATTTGCTGGAAGATCTGGAGCGTGAGAATGCCGTCGTGACCGCCGGCTCGGCGCCGATGGATGACCGCCTGGTCCGGGTCGAGATTCCGCAGACCCTGGGCGGTATCGATGCCATCTCGAACCTGCTGATTACCCCGCGCAACAGCGATCAGGCCATCCGGCTGTCGGACATTGCCGAAGTACGCCGGCAACCGGTCGAACGCCCCTCCCAATTCATCTATCACAACAATGCCCGCGCCTTCACGATCGGGGTGGCCGGCCTGCCGACTGCCAATATCGTGGACGTCGGCCATGCTGTGGAAGCCCGCCTCGCCGAGCTCGAGGCCGGCCTGCCACTGGGCGTCGAACTCCATCCCATCTACCAGCAGCACCTGGTCGTCGATGATGCGATCAACAATTTCCTCGTCAGCCTGACCCTGTCGATCGCCATCGTGATCGGGGTATTGTGCCTCTTCATGGGCTGGCGGGCCGGCCTGACCGTTGGCACCGTCCTCTTCCTGACAGTGTCCGGCACCGTCTTCTTCATGGACATCTTCGCGCTGGAGATGGAACGCATCTCACTGGGTGCGCTGATCATCTCCATGGGCATGCTGGTCGACAACGCCATCGTCGTCACCGAGGGCATGCTGACCGGCGTGATGCGCGGCAAACCACGGATGCAGGCCGCCGAAGACGCGGTTGCCTCCACGCAATGGCCATTGCTGGGCGCGACCGTGATCGGCATTCTTGCCTTCGCCGGGATCGGCCTGTCACCGGACGCGACCGGGGAATTCCTGTTCTCGCTGTTTGCGGTGATCGCGATTGCCCTTCTCCTCAGCTGGGTCATCGCCGTGACGGTCGTTCCGATGATTGGCTACCATCTCTTCGCCGCCCAGCGCGCCGAAGCCCTGGCCGCCGGCAAGGCGGACCTGGATTCCGACAGCCTCTATTCCGGGCGTCTGTTCAATGGTTATCGCGGCCTCCTGGGCCTCGCCCTGGCGCGCCGCTGGACCGTGCTCGCCGGACTGATCGCGGTCACGCTGGTCTGCTATGTCGGCTTCGGATCGGTGCGCAATTCCTTCTTCCCGGCCACCAACACGCCGATGTTCTACGTCAATGTGGAGCTTCCCGAAGGCACCGACATCCTGACCACGGATGCCACCCTGCGCGAGATCGGCCGCTTCATCGCGGATCAGCCCGAGACCGAGATCATCGACACCTTTGTCGGGGCCGGCGCGACCCGCTTCATGCTCACCTATTCGGCCGAACAGCCCAACGCCGCCTACGGCCAGGTAATTGTGCGCACGCATGAAATAGACGCCATTCCCGCGCTCGCCGACCGCATTCTCGCCCATGTCCGCGAGACCCTGCCCGATGTTGATGTCCGGGCGGACCGGATCATTTTCGGCCCGCCCTCCGGCGCCAAGCTCGAAGCCCGTTTCTCGGGACCGGATGCCGATGTGCTGCGCGCGCTGGCAGAGGCCGCAACCAGCACGCTGAGCCGCGATGGCGATGTCATCGATATCCGCACCGACTGGCGCAACCGGACGCCAATCCTGCGACCTCTCATCATCGAGGAACGCGCCCAGACGATCGGCGTGACTCGCCAGAACATCGCCAACGCGCTGCGTTTCGCCACCGATGGCAGCCAGGTCGGTGTCTATCGCGAAGGCGAGACCCTGATTCCGATCCTGGCCCGAGCACCGGAGGCTGAACGCTCCGATCCGGACTATCTCGATGACCGCCTGGTCTGGAGTCCGCAACAGGCAGCCTATGTCCCGATCAACCAGGTCGTCTCGTCCTTCGCCCTGGAGTTCGAGGATGTTCTGATCCAGCGACGCGATCGCACCCGGACCCTCTCGGTACGCGCCAATCCGCATCCCTGGGAAACCGCCTCGGAGGGCTTTGCCCGCTTTGCGCCGATCATCGAAGCCATCGACCTGCCGCCTGGCTATTCAATGGAATGGGGCGGTGAGTATGAAGCCTCGGCCGAGGCCAATGCCTCGCTGGGCGGACAATTGCCGCTGACCTTCATCGCCATGCTCACCATCTCCTTTTTGCTCTTCGCCAAGGTGCGCCAGCCGCTGATCATCTGGGCGGTGGTACCGATGTCGGTGAACGGGGTGGTGATCGGCCTGCTGCTGACCAATGTCGCCTTCTCCTTCACCGCCCTGCTCGGCCTGCTCTCCCTGTCCGGCATGCTGATCAAGAACGCGATCGTGCTGGTCGATGAAATCGACATGCGCATTCGTGACGGCGCAGACCGGGCCGACGCCGTCCGCGATGGTTCAATCAGTCGCCTGCGGCCGGTTCTGCTGGCGGCTGCCACCACGATCCTCGGCATGACGCCGCTGCTGGCCGACGCCTTCTTCCAGGGCATGGCGGTCACCATTATTGGCGGGCTGACCTTCGCAACGGTCCTGACCATGATCGCCGTTCCGGTGCTCTATGCCCTCTTCTTCGGGATTCGACCGCGTCCGGCGACCGAAGATCCGGTCGAGACTTGACGCTGTGTCGGGAAGCGGACAACGCTCGCTGCCATGACAGCGATTGACCAGGTTCACAATATCGAGGCCTTGCGGGCACTGGCCCGCAAACGCCTGCCCCGCATGGTGTTCGACTATATCGACGGCGGCTCCGACGACGAGATCACGCTCGCCCGCAATGACACTCGCTATGGCGATTACGAGCTGAACTTCAAATCCCTCGTCGACATTTCGATGATCGAGTTGGACACGACCATCATGGGCTCACCCAGCAAGGCGCCCATCATCGTCACCCCGACAGCGGCCCAGCGCCTGTTCAATCCGCGCGCCGGCGAAGCCGCGGTTGCCCGGGCCGCCCGCAAGGCCGGACTCGTCTATTGTCTTTCCACCCTCGCCTCCACCACGATCGAGGACATCGCCAACCACACTGACGGGCCGAAATGGTTCCAGGTCTATGTCTGGAAAGACCGCGCGATCGTCGAGGCGGCGCTGGAGCGCGCCCGCAATGCCGGTTTTACCGGCCTCATCCTGACCGTGGATGTCCCGGTCGCCGGCAATCGCGAACGCGACCATCTCAATGCCTTCACCATCCCGCCCAAGATCAATGCCAAGACGGTGAGCCAGATCCTGGCCCGGCCGGGCTATCTCTGGGACATGGCGACCACGCCGGAAATCCTGGCCGCCAATTGGGCTGACATGGACACGGGCGGGATGGGGATTATCGAATTCCTCAATTCCCAGTTCGACCGCACAGTGACCTGGGACGATGCGAAATGGATCAAGGAGGCCTGGGGCGGGCCCTTTGCGATCAAGGGGATTGCCCGCCCGGACGATGCCAGACGCTGCCTTGATGCCGGCGCGGACGCAGTATGGATCTCCAATCATGGCGGCCGGCAGCTGGACACCGCCCCGGCCACGATTGACACCCTGCCCGACATCGTCGCCGCCGTGCGCGGTCAGGCCGATATCATTCTGGATGGCGGGATCCGGCGCGGCACGGACATCATCAAGGCGCTGGCGCTCGGTGCCGATGCCGTGGCGGTCGGTCGGCCCTATCTTTTCGGGCTGGGCGCGGCCGGTGAAGCCGGCGTCACCCGCGCCCTGGACATTCTGCATTCGGCACTGGAGCGCGACATGGCCCTGGTTGGCGCATCGCGCCTGTCAGACCTCACGCCCGACTTCGTCCGCATGCCGCACTAGACAAGATATCAAGCAACAAGAAGTCATCACGGGGTCGATCCATGTTCGCAGCTGAAAGCCTGGTCCGCACGCTCATCAATCAGGGCGTCGAAGTCTGTTTCACCAATCCGGGCACATCCGAAATGCATATGGTCGCCGCTCTCGACCGGATCGAGGGGATGCAATCCGTCCTTTGCCTCTTCGAAGGCGTCGCGACCGGTGCGGCCGACGGCTATGCCCGCATGGCCGAGAAGCCGGCCTGTACCCTGCTCCACCTGGGACCGGGGGCCGGCAATGGTCTCGCCAATCTGCACAATGCCCGCCGCGCCTACGCGCCGGTGGTCAATATCGTCGGTGACCATGCCCGCGATCACCTCCAATTCGACGCGCCGCTGACCTCGGACGCAGACGGGGTCTGTCGCCCCATGTCACGCTGGGTCGGACGGGTTGGCGCGCCCTCTGACGTCTCAGCCATGGCGGTTGAGGCGGTTCGCCAGTCCTACGGGCCGGAGCGGGGTGTCGCCACGCTTGTCCTGCCCGCCGATTGCGCCTGGTCCGATGCCGAACCGGCAGTGATTGACGCCGTCGATCTGCCCGGGCCCGAGCCGGTCCCGACCGACACGATCGCGGCGGTTGCCGCGGCCCTCAAGGCGGCGGAGAATCCGGTTCTATTCCTCGGCAATGATGCGTGCCGGGAGGATGGTCTCGCGGCCGCCGGCCGGATTGCCGAGGCGACCGGCGCGGCACTGTTCATGGACACTTTTGTGCCCCGCATTGCCCGCGGCCATGGCCGGGTCTCCCCCAAGCGGCTGGGTTATTTCGGGGAACAGGCGCTCGAGGAACTGGACGGCGCCGACCTGATCGTGATCGCCGGTTCCAAACCGCCGGTTGCCTTTTTCGCCTATCCCGACCAACCCAGCGAGCTGACCCCTCCGGGGACACGCACCGCGCATCTGGCCGGTCCGGCCGATGACGTGATTGGCGCGCTTCAATCCCTGGCCGACGGGCTGGGAGCGGCAGAGGTCGAGCTCAACCTGCCGGAACAATCACAAGCACCGAAACTCTTCCCGGATGAAGCCCTCAATCCCGGCTATGTGGGCATATCCCTCCTGCGTCACATGCCGGACGATTCCATCATCTGCGATGATGCCACAACGTCCGGATTGGGGGTCTTTCCCTGGATCGAGCATGGCCCTCGCCATGACTGGCTGTGCCTGACCGGTGGGGCGATCGGTTCTGGTATGCCGCAGGCAGTCGGAGCCGCCCTCGCCTGTCCGGACAAGCAGGTCTTCGCGCTGTGTGGCGACGGGGCCGCGGCCTATACGCTACAGGCCTTGTGGACCCAGGCGCGCGAGCGGCAGAATGTGATCAATGTGGTTTTCGCCAATCACTCCTACCTGGTCCTGAATATCGAATTGTCCCGGGTCGGCGCCGGCAATCCGGGACCGGCAGCACAGCAGATGCTGTCTCTGGACAACCCCAAAATGGACTGGGTCAAGCTGGCAGAAGGCTTTGGAGTCCCGGGTCGCCGCGCACGCACGGCCGGCGAATTCGACGACGCCCTGAAGGCGGCGATCGCCGCGGGTGGACCGCAATTGATCGTCGCGGAAATCTGACGGTCAGCCGCTGGAGACCCGGCTCTCTTCATCGGTCGGCGCGTCAGAGCGCCGGTCGGTGACCAGGGCAATTTCGAGCACGCGCCGCAATTCTGCGATCTCGACCGGCTTGGGCAGGTAGTCTGTAAAGCCGGCGGCGAGGAATTCACGGCGGTGATCATCCGATGCCAGAGCGGTGACCGCTATGATACGGGCGTCGGCGGACTTTCGAGTCTCGCGGATGCATTGCATCGCGCTGACCCCGTCCATCTCCGGCATCTGAATATCCATCAGCACCACGTCATAGGCGAATGACGTCGCCTTATTGACCGCTTCCCGGCCACCCGAGGCGCAATCCACGACGAGCTCGTCCGCCCTGACGATCTGCTGGACCATCGCCTTGAGGACAAGCTGATTGGTGACGACATCATCAACCACCAGGACACGCCCTGCGGCCTCGACCGGCTTGGTGGACGCCGGGTCGCGCGTGACGACCGGCTGCTCGGATGTCGCAATTCGCTCCAGCGGCACGTCAACGGTGAAGGTGGAGCCACGGCCCATCTTGCTGGAGAGCGTGATCTTGCCGTTCATCTTGTTCACGAGGCGTCGACAAATGGCGAGACCCAGCCCGGTTCCGCCATAGCGCCGCGTCATCGAGGCATCGACCTGGTTGAAGGGGTCGAAAATCGAATCCTGCTTGTTGCCGGGAATACCGATTCCGGTATCGCGAACCGACAGCCGGACGCGGGTCTTGCCTTCGCGCACTTCGCCGACCGTCGTCAAGGTGACGCTGATCCGGCCCGAATGGGTGAATTTCACCGCATTGGCCAGCAGGTTATTGATGATCTGGCGCAGACGGAGCGGGTCGCCACGCACAAAAGCCGGGTCGCCGAGCTGGTTGTTGACGGTCAGGGCCACGCCCTTTGTCTCCGCCTGCGGCCGCCAGTGATCGGTCGTATTGCGGATCAGGTCGGCCAGATCGAATTCGCGATTGTCCAACTCGAGCGCATCCGCTTCGATCTTGGACAGGTCAAGAATATCATTGAGCAATTCGAGCAGGGCCTTGCCACTATCATCGATCAGCTCGAGGCTGCGGCGGTGATCGTCACTCAAGCTGGTGTCAGCTTGCAGGACGTTGGTCATACCCAGGACACCATTGAGCGGCGTCCTGACCTCATGGCTCATATTGGCGATGAAGTCGGACTTGGCGCGATTGGCCTGCTGGGCCGCAATCAGGGCGGTCTCCAGTCGCTGGTTGGACGCGGCAAGCGCGCTCTGGGCATCGGTCGTCGCCGACCGGAAACTGGAACCGAAAAGCACTATCCAGACGCAGGACAGAGCCCCGGCCGCGACCAGCATGTCCAGCAGTTCGGAGGGATTGAAGCCGAGACGTCCGCCCTCGGTGACATGGGCTGTGCTGATGATCAGACCGAAATAGGCGGCCAGCGGCAGGATCGCGAACAGCGCGGCCCTCGCTCCCCAAGCGATATAGGCGCCCAGAAGAATGCCGGGCAGATAGAGCGTTGCCGGCGGGAAAGATCCGCGATTGGCCCAGGCCGCCGCGAACAGGACAAGCGAGGCGAGAAGGATCATCGCCGCGATCGTGGCATTGGGCCGGCGCAACTTCAGACCGGTGACACCCACCGACCCGGCCAGCAGGCCCGAGGCCAGACCGAGTTCCACCATTCCGGGGCGCCCGTCGAGGACAAAGGCAAGCACGGCCGCATTGACCAGACCCATGAGCGTGAAGATCGCGGTATAGGCCACGGCGATACGCGATTTGATCGCGTAATCGAAATCGACGAGCGGGTCCGCCCCGGTCAAACGGTCGATCTGTCTCCACAGCATGTCGCGACATCCCTCCTCAAGTAGACCCGAATATAGCCCAGCGGGGTTAACAAATCCGTGTCTGCCGGACGGCCTCCCACCTTTGATTGCGATCTCCGGTCCGGGCGTAAATCCGGCACGTGCGAAATGGCGTCCGCGCTGAACGCGATCAGAGGCGGCCGGTTTCACCGAGGCCCGCAGGCCGACAGCCCGCCCCGGATCGGTCCTTGATTCCCGGCGGAGCAAAGGCCTTGTTCTCGTCCGCATGGCGCCCCGGACACAAAAAAGCGCCGCCCCCGGAGGGACGGCGCTCTTTCAGTTCACCTGTATCGGACCGGCTAGAAAGCGGCCTGGATACCAAAGGTCAGGATGTCGGTCGTGGCATCCCGCTCGGACCAGGTCGAGCCGTCCGGGAAGTTGCCGCCGCTGAGGAAGTTGAGCGGAACCCAGCCATCAGTATGGATGTACTCGCCAAACACGTTCACGCCCGGCGCCAGGAAGTAGGACAGGCCAGCCACATACTGGTCCTGACGCTCCCAGGGCGCGCCGTCATCGCCGGCCCGGAAGCGGCTGAATTCAAGCGAGACATCAAGCGGGCTTTCCGCACCGATATCCATTGCGTAGCGACCGCCCAGGGCCCACGAAGTGGTCTCCCGCGCTTCGAAGACGCTCAGCGGATTGGTGGGATCCGGAACCGCAGAACCCGGCCAGATATCCGTGGTTTCCTGGAACTCGCCAAGGAATTCGAAATCACCCAGCGTGAGGCGGCTGTAGACCGCATAGGCCGGGTTGTTGTCGGCGCAGGGATTGAAGTGGAAGACCGGATAGGCCTGGCAGTACGGGCTGGCATGCTCATAGCTGGCGCCGACCATGATCGTGCCATCGGCTCCGATCGGCGTGGTGTAATTGGCATCGATGGCGAAATTATTCACCCGAGACGGAACATTCGTACCCTGGACCGGTGAATTGGCCGCACGGAATTGGGCGCCGCCCTGGATGCCCATCGCACGGACGTGCAGGCCGTCATTATAATAGCCAACCATGCCGCCATAGGCGAGACCGGCGAAGGAGTGCCAGGTCGTCGAATTGGTGAACGGGCTGACCGTATCATTGAGACCGAACGGCGTGTCCATCTTGCCGATCGCGGCATAGATCGGCGACGTGTCGAGATTGCCGTACATCACCCAGGCCTTGCGGACCTGGACCTGATTGCGGTTGAGGTCGGTAATGGTGCCCGACCCGAAGCTCTGCTCCGGATTGTAGAGCAGTTCGACATAGGCGGTGACATTGTCCGCGACCCGTGCCGTTGCGGCGAGCTGGGCGGAGTGAACAACCATCTCCGAGACTTCCTCGCCAATCTGGTTGGCCGAGGTCGGATGACGCATCAGCCAGCCGAACTTGGTGTCCGAATTCGAGCGCTGGTAATTGGCCAGCACCGTCACACCGCCGCTCAGCGTCACGCGATTATCCAGCTGGCCATTCTGCATGGCCTGGAGCTGGATCAGCTGACGTTGATTGATGCCCTCGGCATGGTCCAGCACGTCGAAGCTGTACTGCGTGCTCAGGCCGACGAAATTCTGGCGGTAGCTGTCCTGGTGCGCGCGATGCTGGTCGGCATGAGCGACCTGCACCGGCTGGTCGGGGGCCGCATGCGGCGCGGTGTGGTGTCCGGCATGAGGCGCAGGATGTGGCGCGCTGTGGGGAGTCGCGGCGTCGTCCATCGCGCCCTGGGATTCAAGGTATTCGAGCAGGCGGCGATTGGTTTCTTCCAATTGCTCGATGCGCGCTTCAAGTGCCTCGATACGATCGTGATCGTCAGCGAGAGCGACGGTCCCGGTCGATGACAGCGCAATGACGCTCGCGCTGAGTGCGAGAAAATGACGGTACATGATGTCCCCTGTGAGTGTGTCCGGCGCACCTGTCCCGTGTGACGCCGCAAGCTAACGAGTTCCAGCTACCGATATCCGACCTCAACGGCAAGTCGCATGGGAAGCTGCCAAAAACAGGATGGGAGTGCCGCGAGTCGACCATTCCGTCACGAATGAAATTATACGCGGTTCGAGCGAAGACAGTGCCGTCCTCCGGCCAGACGGTCCGCCTCTGAACACGCAAACTTCGTGACGGGCCGTCGGAATACGCTCGTCGAACGACGACCTGGGGCTCGGTCTCACCGCCAATATTGACGCGGCCCGGCCGTCTTTATCCCGCCCGCATGCCGGCCCAGACGTTGACCCCGGATCTCATCTGACAGGCGCGTCGGCGCGCAGCAGCAGGCCGTAGGCGACCAGCGAATCGATCACATCATTGAGTTCGTCAGCGTCGCTGATGCTGAATTCGCTCTTGCACATCGAGCCCGCGGCGATCTTTGTCCGCAGCTGCTCGGCCAGCGCGCCACTCATCGGAATGCGGCCGCCCGAGAGCACGATTTCCTGTTCCACATCACCATCCCCCGCGGACACAGGTTCGAAGTTGAACAGGATATGATCACGAACGATAAGCCGGTCGTCCGGCCCGACGCCCTGCGCCAGCGACAGCAACGCGCCGCGCAGGCGCGGCCCCTGCCCGCTGACGAAATTGCCCGAAAACGCCGCGAGCGTGGCATCGAAGCTGGCCTTGGCGGCGAGCTCATCGACAAGATCACGGAATGTCTGGGCATGGCGTGCCCTGACTTCGCCGCCCTCGAAGAACATGTCACGCGGGAGGGAGTGGCGCATTTCGGGAACTCGAAGACTGGCCTCAGCCACGGCTTCCAGCATGAATTCGGCCCAGGTCTGCACCAGGATCCCGACCGTGATATGCAGGCTGGGCTCGTCACCATGATTGGGCGCGCGGTGGGCGGTACCGCGTGGGACATAAAGGCACTCACCCGGGTTGAGGACGAAGGTTTCCTTCAGCTCACCGGTGTCGTCATGGTCCTTGCGGAAGCTCTCCCCCTTGAAGGGCAGGCCGTCACGATCGCCGTAAATCTCCCACTCTTTCGCACCGGAAATCTGGATCACGAAGACATCGTGATCATCATAATGAACCCCAAAACCCGTCTCGCCCGGCGGGGTCAGATAGACATTGGTCTGGGTCCGGGCCCCGAATTGTCGCTCCAGCGCCAGGCAGAAATTATAGAGCGTGCCATCGGCCAGATGCATTTGCGGCAGGATCAACGTGCATCCGTCGCGGAAATTGTCGAGCACCGAGCCACGATCGACCACACCATTGGGAAAGGTGAATTCGGTTTCAGGAATGGAACTGCCCGATTTGGCCATGCTGATCGAGGATGCCGGCAATTCGCTGTCGGACAGGATCTCGTCGACCCGGTCCAGGCTCAGCAGGGCAGCCGCCTGGTCGCTTTTGCTCGCATTGCGATAGAATTTGCGCTCGTAAAACTCGGCGAAGAATTGCTCCGGTGTGAGCGGGCCGAGCAGGAGGGCGAGGGCGTCTTGCGCCGGCTGTTCGAGACTCATGGTGTCGTCCTGGATTCTGATGCCACACATGGTTCGGGGGCCAGCAATGCCAGCCCCCGCAACACGATGTCAGTTCATGAATTCGTCGCTGTCGCTTACGCGCAGGAACCGCGACCCCGGCCACGACCGGCACCATCGCTGTCGTCACTGTCGGTCACGCCCGTGCGGCCATTTCCGGCACGATCATTCGGATCGCTGTCCGAGGCGCCATTCGTGCTGCCGCGCCCACGACCGCCACAGTCAGAGTTCGACCCCGAATCCGAATCCGTCACGCCTGAAGAGCCGCGGCCATAGCCGGCGCGGTCATTGGCGTCACTGTCGGTCACGCCCGAACGACCATAGCCGGCACGATCATTCGGATCGCTGTCCGTTCGACCGGTCCGTGCCTGCTGAGCAACTGCCGGGGCACCCACAACTGTTGCGGTCGCGGCGCCTGTGATCAGCCCGACGAATGTTCGACGAGATACTGGCTTGGCTCGTTTTGCCATTCGGAATTCCCCATTCAAATTCTTCGACTACGTTGTCGAAGTTCTCGCAGAAGATACGCCATAAAAATTCTATGGCAACTGTTGAGTGGGAATTGCGGAAGGCTGGCGCGCCCTGTCAGCGGCCTGATTGCCCGGGCGTGAGCGCGCGCAAAAACACGCCGACCAAGGCACGGGGACGGGCACGGACACGGGCACACGGCATTCGGGCTGACCGGGCGAGCAGCAGGGCGCGGGCTTTGTCAGTCTCCGCAAATCAGGTCGCTATCGAGACCGTGTCAGCGCATCCGGGCTGGCAGTCAGAAGCCGTGCGCCCACCCTCGCCTCAATGAAATCGGGTCACGCGTCGCCCGCGCATCCGAATGCGGGGTCGTAGAAAGGCGCCATTATGCTGTCGCACAGACCCTGCCCCGGAAGCTGGCCGTCGAGATAAATGAGCAATGTGTATCCCAGACTGGCCGTCACATAACTCAGGAACAGGACCAGGAAACCAAACCGCAAACGAACGCTCGAGAAAAAAAGCGCCGTGCCCAGGACCGCAATGAAGACAGATGGCACTGCCCACCAGGGAAGACCGAGATCCAGGCTGACACGCGCCTCGTCATTGTGATTGCCGGTCACAACGCTCATCGTCATGGCCAGCAGGCGCTGGTAAAAGGCGACGAAGACGAGATCGTATCCAAAGGCAAGCCTGCGGCCAATGGCCAGCCAGGCACCAAACAGGCCCATGGTCAGGGTAAAGAGCGGACCGCTGATCGAGATGAGCGTGACCTGCCACTCGAAATCGGCTGGAGAGCGAAGACTGACTCGGCCCAGACCAAAGGCGAATGTGTCGACGCCGAGGGCCAGGCCCGTCAACAGATGCGTGAGTTCGTGCAGGACCGTTGTCAGAAACAACACGACGAACATCACCGCATAAAAAGTAACGCCTGGCTTTCCCGAAACATGCGACATGATCGCCTCCTTTGGCACCCTTGCGGAGACTAACCATAAAGTTGGTAACTACAATAGCTTGCGGCGGGAACATCAACCAAGGCGGCCCCATTCGAGATATCGGCAAGGCGGACTGCCGCGCGCGCGAAAATGGTGGGGCTGCCGAGGGCAAAGGGGGGGCAAAACGCGCACTGCACAGCCTCGAGCGCGCGACATGCGAGCACCGGCGCCAGCGCAATCGTGTCACAGAAGCGCCGCGCCGGTCGGAGCGGAAGCTTATGGAAAATGGTGGGCCCGGAGGGACTCGAACCCCCAACCAAGCGGTTATGAGCCGCCGGCTCTAACCAATTGAGCTACAGGCCCCGCTGTTAAAGCGTGGCCCATGGTTACTGGCTCTTGGCGCTGTCGCCAAGACAGGTTGGCAGGCATTGTTACAGGTCTGACATCATGATGGCGAAAATGAATCGCGCGCGTTCAGCGTGCGGTCAGCGCCGCTTGGGTTAGAGTGTGCGCGATCACCATCCACGAAAAGGGACTGACACCATGATCCGCACCCTCATCACCTCCACCGCGCTGGCAGCCACACTCTGCCTGCCGGCCTTTGCCCAGTTGCAGGACAACGACCCCACCCTGTCCCTGTCGGAGAGCGCGACCGTACAAATGGCGCCCGATTTCGCAACGGTCTCGTCCGGTGTTGTGAGTCGCGCCGAAACCGCCCAAGGCGCCGTGCGGGCCAATGCCCAGGCGATGAGCGAGGTGTTTGACGCCCTGCGCCGGGCCGGGGTCGACAGCGACGACATGCAGACGGCCCAGCTCTCGGTTTCGCCGGTCTATGCCGATCGGCGCCAGCCCAACCAGATCGAACGCACGATTATCGGTTATGAAGCCCGCAACCAGGTCAGTGCCAAGGTGCGTGACACCGACCGCGTCGGCCAGGTCATAGATGCCATGGTGTCCGCCGGGGCCAACAATATCAACGGCGTCACCTTCGGTGCCGAAGACACGGATGAGGCCATGAATGAAGCCCGCCGCGCGGCGATTGCCGAGCTTCTGGCCAAGGCTGAACTCTTCGCTGATGCGGCCGGATTCGAGCTGTGCGGAATCCGGAGTATGGGCGAAAGCGGTATGGGCCGACAGCCCGTCTATGAAACACGTATGATGAGCATGGCGGATGACATGATGGCCACGCCTGTCGCCGCCGGCACACTCACGCTCACCGCCACCGTCAGTGCCGATTTCTGCATCAACCAGTAGTCGGGAAAGCGATCAGGCCGCCCGGGGCTTGGCCATGACCTTGTTGTGCTCGTCCAACAGGACCACAACCGGGTCAAACTGCTCGGCCTCGGCGGCCTCCATCCCGGCATAGGCAACGACGATGATACGGTCACCGACCTGGGCCAGACGCGCTGCGGCGCCATTGATGCCAAAGGTCCGGCTGCCGCGTGGGGCTTCGATGGCATAGGTGGTGAAACGCTCGCCATTGTTGATGTTGAGCACATCGACCTGCTCATAGGGCAGGATGCCGGCCGCATCGAGGTAATCGCGATCGATCGAGATCGACCCCTCATAGTGAAGGTCGGCCTGGGTCACGACGGCCCTGTGCAGTTTGCATTTCATCATGGTGAGGCGCATCGCGCTCCTCCAGCAACAACATATTGCGGTGCACATACGGGCAAGCGCGGCAAAATTCAACGCCTGTCGCTCGCATGCGCGGCTCACAGGCATGTAGGTCTCGCCTGAAACCCTTGCCACTGCGTGAACGCGGCGGCGCTTGTCTGAACGCGGGCCAATCGGTGCTCTCATCGAAGGTTCATGCAGGGCGTGCAAAAAAACGCTATACTCTTGGCTGGGGAGAGACTGATGAAGAACCGATCGAAAATACTCGCACCGCTTGCGGCCATGCTGCTGGTCAGCACCGCGTCGCCTGCGCAACAGCAGGCCGGCACGCCGACACGCCAACCGGTACCCACCCAGGTCAGCCCGGCCCAAATTGATCCGGCCCAGATCAACGCAGCCCGACTCGGGCAGCTGACGACCAATCTGCAGCCACAACGGACCCCGCAGCCGGACGCACCGGTGGCGATGGCGATCAATTGGGGCCAGGCCGCCGAAGACATCCAGCTGCAGGCCCGCCAATACCAGCGCACCTCGACGGTGGCGGCGGTCAGCCAGGGCAATCTGCCTTTCGCGCGACCGACCAATCCCGAGGCCGCCGGCGTCTCCAATACCGGCCTGCCGGTCCTCATCCCCGGCACCGATGCGCTGGGCCTCGACAGCAATGCACGGGTTCTGCTCTTCCCACGCGAGAATTTCTATAATCTCTCCATCACCGCGCCGGGCCTTCTGATCGAGGTCTTCGGTACACGGCTCGCCCATGCCCGCGCACCCGACCCGCTGAGCACGCGACGCCTCAGTGCCGGTGACGGCAATGGCTATCGCATCGGCGCCACCGAATATGGCCGCGAGCTGAGCTTCAATCGCTATGGCGCCGCCTATTCCATCACCGTGGAATGCGATCGCCCTGAAACCGATGCCCGCTGCCGGAACGACGCCTATGTGCGCGGCCTCGCCGACTCGCTGATCATCGCCGCCGGCAATCCGGCGTCAGGAGGTCAGTAATGTCCCGCGAAGCCGAACTCACCCTCGCCGCCGCAGTCGCCGCTGCCGGTATCGCCGCCATGATCTGGTGGCCGATGGAAGAGACGCCTTTGCCGGCAGAGGAAGACCCGGCACCGGTCGAGGCGGTCGAGCCGGAGCCGGAGCCGGAACCCGAACCTGAACCGGAACCTGAATCTGAACCGGAGCCCGAACCGGAGCCGGACCCCGTACCCGATCCGGACCCGGTCGATGAAGCCGGCGATATTTTCACCTGGATGCCCGCCGGCGATCTGGTCGAAGATTCGGGCACCGGCCAGACAACCCAGATCAATTATGCGCCCGACATGCGCTTCCCCATGGAAGCCGGGCAGGCCTATGCCAACAGCCAGGTCTATGGCTATGGCGGTTATCTGGGACCGGGGGGTGGCCAGTGCAATGCCGGCAATTACGACTATGCCTGGCGCGACAATTTCTGCGAGACGCGCGGCTATGGCACGCCCATGTGCCCCGCCGGTGTCGGACATCAGGGCCAGGATATCCGCCCGGCCAGTTGTCAGGACGATATCCACTGGGCCGTCGCCGTCGCTGACGGCACGATCACGTCCATCGGCACCTATTCCGTCCGGCTGATGACCGATGACGGCGTGCGCTACACCTATCTCCACCTCGACAAGGACACGCTCGAAGTCGAGCCGGGTGACACGGTCAGCCGTGGCGAACGGATCGGCTATGTCTCCAACGAGTTCGGTGACACGGCGACGACCATTCATCTGCATTTCGAGATCAAGATGGCGATCGATACCGGCTCGGGCATTCAAAACACGCCAGTGCCTCCCTATCTCGCCCTGGTGGACAGTTATGAGCGCCTGCTGACCGGGGAAGAGGACAGCTAGGACGCCCGCCTTCCTTTGGTCGCCTTTCCCGTGAGGATGGATCGCACTGGGGATGGATGCGACCCCCCGCCGTCTGCGGCGGGCGAAGGGATGGATGGATGAAACCTGTATTTCTGGTGGGCCTGGCCTCACTCAGCCTGCTCGCCGCGTGCGAGCAGGCGACCGTATTTGACGCCGACCGGCCCGAGGAAAGCTTCGGCCTGTTCGCCATCACCGACGCGTCTCGTGAAGACGCCAGCTACGCCCCCGCCCCGGCCCCGGCACCACAACCCATCCAGGACACCGCGGCTCGCGATCGCGATACTGGAGTCGGCACTGCCAGCGACGAGGGCAGCGAACGTCTGGTTGCTTACAGCTATGGCTATCAGCTCGAAACACCCGCCGCGGCGACTTCGACCCTGGTCGAGACCCACCGTGACGCCTGCGTCTCGGCCGGACCTGAGACCTGCCAGGTCGTCAATGCCAATATCCGTCAGCAAGGCGATCGCGGCGCCTCGGCCACGCTCTCCCTGCGCGCCGTGCCGGCCTGGATCGACGAATTCCGCGCGGGTCTCTCCAGCCAGCTCGACACCGCCAATGGCCGGATTCGCAACCAGACCCAGGCCGCCGAAGACCTGACCGCAACCATCGTCGACCTGGAAGCCCGCCTGACGGCGAAGGAAATCTTGCGTACCCGCCTGACCGCGCTCCTCGAGCGTCCCGGCGCCAGCGTTGAGGAATTGGTCCGGGTCGAGCGTGAACTGGCCCGCCTGCAGGGGGATATTGAAGGGTCTCAGGCCCGTATTCGCGCGCTCCGCGGCCGCGTCTCCATGTCGGCCATGACCCTCAATTATGCCTCGCGGATTGAGCCCGTATCCCGCAGCGCTTTCGATCCGTTGGGGCGCGCCCTGCGCAATCTGTCCGGCGACTTCGCGCGCGGCCTCGCGGATGTGCTGGGCTTTATTGCCGGCTTCCTGCCCTGGTTGATCGTGATCCTGCCCGTTGGCTGGCTGGGAACGCGTTGGGGATCGCGCCTGCTCCAGCGACGCCAGGAACAGCGCAAGGCCTGACCGGAGCAAGGGCACAGGGCGGTGGCGCGGCCATAGGGGATAAAGCGGAAATTAACCCCGTTTGGTGTGTGATGGGACCCGACGAGGTCCCCCATGCCACGCTACCGCCTGTTCTTGCCGCTTTCGGCTGCCCTGTTCTGTTTGGTGATCTTCACCGCCGTCTCCCTGCACATCCGGTCGCAGGAGCATTACGCGGTGCGTGTTCACCTGCGGGAAATCGCGGCCAATCTGCAATACAATCTCGCGGAACGGGTCCAGTTCAATCTGGACGGGCTCGAGCGCATGGCGGGCCGCTGGGTCCGCGAAGGCGGCACCGCGGAGAGCGAATGGCGCGCCGACGCACGCTCCTTTGTCGGTGACACGAGTGAATTGCGCGCGGTCCAGTGGGCCAATCCAGACTTCAGGCTGGAATGGGTCGAGCCCGCGGTCGGCAATGAGGCGGCTGTCGGACTGGATATCCTGTTTGAGGACTACCGCGCTCGCGCCGTCATGCGGGCAGTCAATACACGCCAGCCCAATAACAGCGCCGCCATCGATCTCGTGCAGGGCGGGTCGGGTTTTCTCGGCTATTTCCCGCTTTTTACCGGCGAGCGCTTTGACGGTTTGATCGTCGGTGTCTTTGATGTCGCCGGCATGATCCGAAGCGGCCTCCCGCAGGACTCTGCCGACTATGTCGCCATTCGCGTGACCGAGGGCGGCAACCTGATCCATGAATCCGGCATACCGGTCAGCGAGCGCCTCAATGCGCGCCGGACGGTCGCTTTGCCCGGCTCGGTCTGGACTGTGGAGATCCTCCCCGCCGCGCCGCTCTACATGGAAGAGTTCAGCTCCACACCGATCATCATCCTGTTTCTGGGCGTTCTGGTTTCCATCGGCATCGGCATAGGCACCCATCTCGTCCTCAGCGGCCGGGTCCGCCAGAATGAGCTGACCCGGGAACGTGAAGCCGCCTTCGACGAACTCGAACGGAATCGCGAGCGCATGGCGTTGGCGGTTCGCGGATCAGCTGACGGCTTCTGGGACTGGGATCTCACAACGAAGACGATCTACCACTCACCCCGGCTGCGCAGCCTTTTGGGCCATGCCGACGAGGCCGCCACCCTCACCGAGGACGAGTACCCGGACGATGTCCACCCGGAAGACCGGGACAAGGCCATCCTAGCCATGCGCAATCACATCAAGCACGGCACCGATTATGACATGCCGCTGCGGTTTGTCTGCGCCGATGGCGGCTATCGCTGGTTCCGCACCCGTGGCGTCGCCCAGCGCAATGACGGGCGGGCCGTGCGGATGGCCGGCTCGATCACCGACATCACCGATCTGGTCGAGGCCCGGGACCGCGCCGACGCCGCCAATCGCGCCAAGTCCGACTTCCTGGCCAATATGAGCCACGAAATCCGCACGCCGATGAATGGAATTCTTGGCATGGCACGTGTGCTGGCCAACAAGAACCTCGCGGAGGACGTCCAGTCCAAGCTGGATATTATCGTACGTTCGGGCGACACCTTGATGCATCTGCTCGACGACATCCTCGACCTGTCCAAGATCGAAGCCGGCCAGATCGAACTCGACCAGGCCCCCTTCGACCTGGCCATAATCGGCAATCGTGTTTCCGCGCTGTACGCAGACGCCGCTGCCAAGAAAGGGCTGACGCTCGCAGTCGACGTCCATGATGCGCCGGATCAGTTCCGCTTTGGGGACCCGCTTCGCCTGTCGCAGATCGCCAACAATCTCGTCGCTAATGCGGTCAAGTTTACTGCCGAGGGCCAGGTCAGCCTGTCACTCGGCCCGGCAGACGTCGCCGGCAACCCCGATGAGATCGAACTCGTCGTCAGCGATACCGGGATCGGCATGACCGAAGCCCAGTGTGGGGCGATCTTCGAGAAATTTGTCCAGGCGGACAGTTCCACCACGCGACGCTTTGGCGGCACCGGGCTTGGCCTGGCGATCTGCAAGGGACTGGTTGAGCAGATGGGCGGCACGATCGCGGTGGGCAGCACGCCCGGCGAGGGAACATGTTTCACGGTTCGCCTGCCCCTGAAAGTCGTTGAGCGAACCGATCCGACCGAACACGCGCCCGATCTGATCACGCTGGGCGGCGCCCTGACAGTTGATGGTCGCCCGGCCCGCATCCTTTCAGCCGAGGACAATCTGACCAATCGTCTTGTCCTGAAAGCCTATCTCGGCAAGCTCGGCGTCGAGCTTCACATGGTGGAGAATGGCGAGGAGGCCGTCACAGCATTCAAGCGCGACACGTTCGATCTGGTCCTGATGGACATTCAGATGCCGGTCAAGAACGGCGAGGACGCCATTCAGGAAATACGGGCGTTTGAACGGGCCGAACACCGACTGCCCACACCGGTCGTGGCCCTGACGGCCAATGTCATGACCGATCAGGTCAACCGCTATGCCATGCTCGGTTTTGACGCGCACACCGAAAAGCCGCTGAGCCCGGAAGGGCTCGAGCGCACCATGCGGCGCCTTCTGCTGGGCACGCAAATCCGCCGTTCCGCCCGCCCCGCCTCTGCGGCCTCATAGGGCTGCGGAGCCGTCGATACGGACTGCCAAGGCCCCCGAACCTAGACCGTCAGATGAAAGACCACTTCGCGCCGATGCGGACGGTCACGGTGCTCGAACAGGTAAAGTCCCTGCCAGGTCCCCAGCAATAACGCTCCATGCGCGACGGGAATGCCGATCGAAGTCTGGGTCAGCGCCGCCTTGATATGCGCCGGCATGTCATCCGGGCCCTCTGTCGTGTGCACAAGCCAGGTCATCGATGGATCATCCGCCGCCGGAACCAGTCGCCGGAAGAACGCATTGAGGTCCCGCTGAACGTCCGGATCGGCATTCTCCTGGATCACCAGCGAGCAGGATGTGTGCCGGACATAGGCCGTGAGCAGTCCGTCCGGAGCATTTGCTTCGCTTACGAAATGTTGAGCGGCGGCGCTGATCTCGTAGAGGCCTGGCCCGGTGGTTTGGAGATGGAAGTGGTGAAGGGGCATTATGCCTCCCGCTGCTGAGGTCGATACCAGTCCCGGTTTCTCGACCAGAGAATGGCCGGCAGGCCAACCAAGACGCTCCCGTAAAAAGCCGGATAGTCCCAGGCCGGCATTTGCCCGGTGACGTCCGGCGACGGGGGCCAGATCCGGCGACGGCTCATATCCAGCAGAGTGGTCAGCGCGCAATAGACGGCGACCGGCCACCAGCCGAGGCGGCGGGCGATCGGAAAGCAGAGCCAACGGGTCAAACGAAGCATTCGGTGAGGCTAGACGCTGAAACACGGGCCAGCCACAAAAAAGCCGACCCGAAGGCCGGCTTCCTTACTGTCTGAACCGGTCACTTCCGGATCCCGGATCGCCGCGTCGCGGCGCCCGGGATGACCCACGCGATGGCGCGGATCAGTTATCCAGGAAGCTGCGCAGCTTGCGAGACCGGCTCGGGTGTTTGAGCTTGCGCAGGGCTTTCGCTTCGATCTGGCGGATACGTTCGCGGGTGACCGAGAATTGCTGGCCGACTTCTTCCAGCGTGTGGTCGGTATTCATGCCGATGCCGAACCGCATGCGCAGCACGCGTTCCTCACGCGGGGTGAGGCTGGCAAGAACCCGGGTCGTGGTCTCGCGCAGATTGGCCTGGATGGCGGCATCAATCGGCAGGACGGCATTCTTGTCCTCGATGAAATCGCCCAGATGGCTGTCTTCCTCGTCGCCGATCGGCGTTTCGAGGGAGATCGGCTCCTTGGCGATCTTCATGACCTTGCGCACTTTTTCCAGCGGCATGGCGAGCTTTTCAGCCAGCTCTTCCGGGGTCGGTTCGCGACCGATCTCGTGCAGCATCTGGCGGCTGGTCCGGACGATCTTGTTGATCGTCTCGATCATGTGCACAGGAATACGGATTGTGCGGGCCTGGTCGGCGATCGAGCGGGTGATCGCCTGGCGGATCCACCAGGTGGCATAGGTCGAGAATTTGTAGCCGCGACGATACTCGAACTTATCAACGGCCTTCATCAGGCCGATATTGCCCTCCTGGATCAGATCCAGGAATTGCAGGCCGCGATTGGTGTATTTCTTGGCGATGGAGATGACGAGACGCAGGTTGGCCTCGACCATTTCCTTCTTGGCCACACGCGCTTCGCGCTCGCCCTTCTGGACGGTACGGACGATACGACGCAGGTCTTCGATCGGCACGCCGGCGCGCTGGGTCAAATCGGCCAGGTCGTCACGGATCTTGCCGGCATCCGTGGCTTCACGGTCGATGAAGCGGGCCCAGGCCTTGGACGTGGACGCCATTGAACCCGGCCATTCCGGATTGAGCTCATTGCCGAAATAGCTGTCCATGAATTGCGCGCGCGGCACCCCGTGGGCGTCGGCCATGCGCAGCAGCTTGCCTTCCAGCGCCATGCGTTCCTTGTTGATCGCATAGAGCTGCTCAACCAGTGCCTCGATACGTGCATTGTTGAGGTGCATCGTGTTGAGATTGGTCACGATGGCGTTTTGCAGGCCTTCGTACTTCTCGCGGCTTTGCTTGGTGAGGTCCTTGCCCTCGATGCGGGCAGCGACCAGCTTGTCCTGCAGCTTGCGGAAGGCCGCAAAATCGGTGGCGATGGAGTCCAGGGTCTCCATCACGCCATCGCGCAATTCCGCTTCCATGGCGGACAGGGAGAGCGACGCGCCGTCATCATCATCATCGTCATCATCGTCAGACGAGGACTCGCTCTCTTCACCGTCTTCATCATCATCTGACTTGGAGGACTTCTCCTCGTCATCATCATCATCGTCGGAGTCCGGCTTGGCGGTGGTGTCGCCGGCCGGGGTCGGCGTCTCGCCTTCGCCCGTCTCGTCCTCATCACCATCCTCGGCGGCTTCCGCCTGCTGGCCGCCATAGGTGGCATCCAGGTCGATGATGTCGCGCAGCAGGACCTGACCTTCGGTCAGCTCGTCGCGCCAGACCATGATGGCCTCAAAAGTCAGCGGGCTCTCGCAGAGACCGCGGATCATCGCATTGCGGCCAGCCTCGATACGCTTGGCGATGGCAATCTCGCCCTCGCGGGAGAGCAGCTCGACCGAGCCCATTTCGCGCAGATACATGCGCACCGGATCATCGGTGCGGTCTGCGGATGTCGGGGTGTTCTGACCGGTGACGGCGGTTTTGGAGGCGCCGGCCACTGCACGGCTGTCGCTCTCCTCTTCCTCTTCATCATCGTCATCGGTGTCGTCGGCGCTCGCTGCAGCCTTGGCCGGCTTCGCCGGGGCCTCGGCCGAGTCATCGTCCACGTCGGGATCATTATCCACGACATTGATGCCCATCTCTGACAATTGGGCGAGCACGTCCTCGATCTGCTCCGAGGAAAATTCCTCGCTCGGCAGGACCGCATTCAGTTCGTCATGGGTGACGTAACCGCGCTTCTTGGCGGTTTTCACCATGTTCTTGACTGACTGATCCGTCAGGTCCAGCAGCGGACCATCCGGATTTTCCGATGCATCATTGGCTTCGGCCGATTTGCTCATTTATTCGTCCCTTGTCGCGCCGCCCTCGAGCGCGCAATTGGAATTATACGCATCAGTTGGATTCCGAACGAGAGCTTTCGTACCGGTAGGCGTCGACCACCTGCCGAAAGCGTTCTGAATCCGCCTGCTTGAGTTCTTCGTCCAGACGGGCACGCGCCTCATCACGACGTGTCTGTGCTTCGCTTCGTTCCATATAGGCGTGAGCCAGCCGCTTCCAAGCCTCTGCCCTCACCTCTGGAGACGCCTCCATACCGCCCAGTTCCGCCCGCATGGGTCTGCGCTCACCGTCCAGCCGCTTCATCTCTGCCGCGTATCCGGCATCGGCCAATTCGGCCCTTAGCGTGTCGGTCTGCACAAACTGCCCAGAAGAGCAGGCGTCTAGAACGGCGTCGCGCAGCCTGTCAAGCGATCCCAACCGCAAAAGCGCCAGCGTTTCGACCTGCGAAGCGGCGATTTCCGGGTATTCGATCGCGGCCACCAGCAAAAGCTGCCCGAGCCGGGCCGTCGGATCACCCTGCCTGGACTGCTTGTTCCGCAGTTCAGCACTGGCTCCCAGCGGCACACCTTTGCCCGGTCGCCAAGCGCCGCGGCCGCTGCGCGGCCCGGACTGCGAACGCGTGCCAAAAACCGCATCCATGCGCTGGTCAAACTCACGCTTGTATTCCTCACGGATATCTGTGTCGGCGATCTGGGCGACCAGAGACCGGATCCGACGCCGGAAACCGGCCCGGCGATCCGGGTCATCGAGCGGTTCGACCAGGACTTCACGCTCCCAGATCAGATCCGCCAGCGAGCGGGTCTCGCGGAAAATGGCGCGCAGGGCATTGGCCCCCTCTTCGCGCAGGAGATCATCGGGATCCTTGCCATCCGGCATGAAGGCAAAACGCAGCGTCTTGCCCGGCTGCAGGAGCGGCAGGGCGCGGTCGGCAGCCTTGAAGGCAGCCGCACGGCCGGCACTATCGCCGTCCAGGCACATGACCGGCTCCCCGCCGGCGCGCCACAGGAGCTGTATCTGCTCCTCGGTGACGGCTGTCCCCAGCGGGGCAACGCCATGCTCCAGACCGGCCCGGGACAGGGCGATCACGTCGAGATAACCCTCGGCGACGATCAGCCCGCGAATATCCAGTTTGGGATCAGACGCCGCCTTGCGCGCTTCAGGATAGCGATAGAGAAGCGAGCCCTTGTGGAAGATCGGCGTCTCGGGCGAGTTGAGATACTTCGCCCGCGCGTCCTTTGACAGCGCGCGACCACCGAAACCGACCAGGCGATTGCGCGGATCGTGAATGGGAAAGGTGATGCGGTCTCGGAACCGGTCATAGGGCGAGCCGCTGTCGGGCTCGATCAGGAGACCGCACTCGACCAGATCGGCAATCGGCGCACCGGCGGTGACCAGCTCGTCCTTCAGGGCGGTGCGGCTGTTCGGCGCAAAACCGATCCCGTAGCGCACGCAGTCCTCGCCCGTCAGCCCCCGTGATTTGAGATAGCGTCGGGCATCTTCCGCCGCAGGTGTCCGCAAGGCGCGCAGGAAGAAGGCCTGGGCGCTCTCCATCCATTCGACGAGGGATTTGCGATGCTGGGTCTTCTGCTGGCTCTCCGGGTCGGGCTCCGGCAGGCGCAGACCCGCCTCACCGGCCAGGCGTTCGGCCGCTTCCATGAAGGAGAGACCTTCCATCTCCTCCAGCCAGGTGAAGACATCGCCATGCTTGCCGGAGGCGAAGCAATGGTAGAAACGCTTGTCATCATTGACGAAAAAGGAAGGCGTCCGCTCCTTCTTGAAAGGCGACAGACCGACGAATTCGCGGCCCTGGCGTTTCAGCGGCACCGAACGGCCAATGAGGTCCGACGGGCGCACACGCGCCTTGATCTCGTCGATAAAGTCCTCATTGAGACGCATGGAAACGCATCACCCCGTCGGAAAAGCCCAATAGAGCATGATGCACCTTATTTCCGGGTCGGTCGATTTATTCGATCAGGCGCGGTTCAGTCCTTTCGCGGGCCGGGTGAGAAGTCGAGCCGGCCGATTTCCTCGATGCGTTTCTCACCAGGCTGGCCCTCGATGATTTCATAGCCCAGCAAGGTGAGTATCCGGTCGCGCAGGAAGATTGGTCGGGCATTGCCATACCAGTCGGCGCAGGAAGCCTGGCATGCATCATCAAGTCCGGGCCGGGCCTGGGCATCGAGCCGTCCGAACCAGGAAAAGCGGCCAGCCTCGCGCCGAAGATAGACCATGTTGGCATCGCGACCGTCGCCAGCCAGGAGTGGCAGGGCTGCCAGCCCATCACCATCCACACCGTCGGGCCGAAAGAAGAAGGCGTGACTGCGGCTTTCCGACTCAGCACTGTTCGCCAGCAGGAAACGATCCGCGATCTCCGGCGCCTCACCCGTCAGCGAAACCGTGACGAAGCGCGTGCCGCCCCCCTGGGTCACGACCAGCGCATCGCGTCCAATCGCCTCGATGCGCGAAACCGGGGCCTCGAGCGCCAGCTGCGTGACATCACCGCCCTCCAGCGCAACCGTCAGCGCCAGATTGCGAACCTCATCGGTATCGCGTTCGACAAGGCCAACCAGAAGCGTGTCCCCGACATACCGGTTGCGGTCGACACGCGACTGCTCCGCGACAGGCAGGAATTGATAGTCCGAAAGCAAGGGCGGCTGGCTGCCATCCCCGAAGCGCGAGGTCGGCAGCCGCAACAATGCCGGTCGCCCCACCGCGCCCTCGGCTGCCCACATGCCGTCACCGGCGCCGTCCGGCAGGACGAGGATATCGAGCCGGGTCGCCGCCTCATTGGCGTGAAAGGAGAATTGATCAAGCGGTGCGCCCTCGACCCGGGCAACGCTCGGCGCGTTGCCATTGAGGGGAATGCGATAAAGATAGCTTTCACCTTCGCGGTCATACCAACCCGGGGTGACCCAGACATAGGTCGCATTGCGGGACACAAAGAAGCTTCGCCCCGCTGGCCCGAGCACCACACTGACCTCGCAAGCGAGGTCGTCCGAGGTGAGGTCACACCGGGTGACAACATGCATGCTGGAGACGGCACCCGCTCCACGCGCCCTCATCGGAGCCGGGATATAGACATCACTGGCCTGCGCCAGCCGCCGATAATCGGGCGCCTCCTGGCCCGGGATCCAGCGACTGAGTCCGGGCAGGCTGTCCAGCGGGTCTTCGCCCCAATAAACATCAAAGGCCAGCGGCGCATAAGTGATCAGCTGGTCGCCGATCAGGCGCGAGGCATAATTGCGGGAACTGTAATAGTCGTCCGAGCGCAAATGATGGGTGTCGACATGCGACAATTGCCCGTCGAGCGCAATCCGGAAGCGACTTATCTCTGTCGATTCATAGAGGTAGCTGTAGCCGATGATCACGATCAGATCGCCGGAAACGATCATCTCGTCATACCAGCTGTTCGAGCCGTCGACACCCGGCGGAAAGGCATCAATCCGGTCGATCGCGACCAGATCGTCATTCGCGGTCGAGATCGTGAACAATCGCCCGCGCCGCAGAACGATCAGGTAATCCCCGGCGACCTTGACGATTCCACCCTCATCAACCCCGGCCACCTGCGCATTCGTAATGTCCGGATTGTCGACCTGGCTTGCCGAGAATGTGTCGCTGACGGCTGCCGCCTGCACGACCGGTGCGCTGGCACTGCCGGGCGATGGCGGCGACGGTGGTGGGGGCGGCGGTGGCGGCGGCGGGAAAGCGTTGGAGACCAGCCAATCCTCGACCTCACCGGCCGCGTCGACCTCCGCAAGAAAGGCGCGCAGCTCCTCATCATCTTCGAAACTGGGCAGGGTCTGGGCCGCCGCCGGTCCGCCCCACGCGACCAAGGGGCAAAAGAGCAAAATGCCAAACGCGTGCCGGATGGCTGCAGTCAACCTGGTGATGATCATGCCCACTCCCCTGTTTCAGGGAGCAAAGCAGAGGGATGACCCCACCGCAATCGAAGATCATGGCGCGGATCAGTTTTCAGCGTGTCGGATCGACTGCGGTCGTCCTCAGGCCGAGGCGAGCAGGTCCTTGACCTTGGCGCCGGCCTTGGCGAAGTCCATGCGTCCGGCATAGCGCGACTTCAGCTCGCCCATGCACCGGCCCATATCCTTCAGACCGCTGGCATCGAGTTCGCTGACGACCGACTCGGCGGCGTCGGCGATCTCGCCATCATCCATCGGCTTGGGCAGGAATTCGCGAACGATCTCGGCTTCCGAGCGCTCCGCTTCGGCAAGATCGAGACGACCGGCCTTTTCATAGGTCTCGGCGCTTTCCTCGCGTTGCTTCACGAGCTTGGTCAGCAGGGTCAGGATTTCGGTGTCCCCGCAGCCAGAGCAGCGGTCTTCCGCGCGCGCCGCGATATCGCGGTCCTTGATGGCAGCCGAGATCAGGCGAAGCGTCGACAGACGCGCCTTGTCCTGGGCCTTCATGGCCGTTTTCATATCCGTGGTGATGCGTTCACGAAGCGACATTTTAGCAACCAAACCTATCCGGGCGCCTTGCGTGGCGCGTCCTGACGAGATCTCCGGTGTGAAGAACTTTCCTGGGCACGCAATCCGGTGCCGATTGTTTCGAATACTCCGGGGCCTTTTTCCTGGCAACACAAGCCTGAGGCCCGTGTCTTCGAAACGAGAGGCCGGGAGTTATTCCGTGGACGGCGAAGAATCAAGCCCGAACGTAAAATGTGATCGAATGTCCGGTCTGCGAATTCGCCGTGACCCTCCCGCGCTCAGTCAAGCGCGCCGTCAGTTTCCGTTGCAAATTCCCAGACTTGCGCCCGCTCCCTCAAGGGCGCGCAGGCCGGCACGTCGAGGAATTCGGCATAATCGCGCCAGCGGCCCCGGGAGCCGGTGTACAGCGGCTGGGTGACTTGATGGGCGCTCGGGGTCGAGATGCGACGCCGGGCCCGCGCGGTTTCGAAGAAGCGCGCCTGCTGCGATTCCCAGTCCCGCCCAAGCATCGCCATGACCGGCGCGATGGCGGCTTCCGGATCATCGATCAGCCGCTCATAGACCACATCGGCCCAGCGCGGCCGACGCCAATCCACAAACCGGTCCCACAGATCGAAACTACCCGCATGGAGGGCCGCGATCCGCTCCAGCCGAGTCATCACCATCATCGCATTATTGGGCGCGAAATCCTGGGCAAAATTGCTGACCGCAACGTCCAGCGGATGACGCCGCGCGAGAATGAAACCGGCAGCCGGAAAGATGCGATGGATCACGGCGACCCAGTTCAGATTGAGCGGCAGCTTGTCGACGACGCTGACGCCCGGTGCCAGCGTGCCGGCGTGACAGGCCAGACGGCGCCGGTAGGCCGCGCGCAACTCACCCACATCGGCGGCGTCAACGCCGTCGAGCCAGTCCTCGCTGAATTCGGTCTCGTCGCCAGCCATGCCGGGCACCACGGCCCTCAAGGCCTCGATCAGGACCGGGCATTCCTCGACCACGCGGATCGCGCTGTGGGATCGCAGCACGCTGTCCAGCAGCGTCGTGCCCGAGCGTGGAAAGCCTATCAGGAAGGCCAGGTCGTGACCCGCCTCCATACTCGGCGCGTCTTGCGGTGTAACCGCTGCCCTCACCCCCGACGCAATCTCGGCATCCAGACGCCGCGACAGGCTCGCCAGGCGCGCCAGCGGGCGGGTGTGGTCGCAAGGCCCGGCGATCTCCCAGCCGGTCTCCAACAGTCGATTGCCGGCCTCGAAATGACGCCAGGCCTCGTCATGGCGACCGAGCCGGTCCGCAATCCGGCCCGCTGTGAAGCGCGCGCCGCGCCGGGCCTCATCGGCAAGCCCGCCCGCCAGCGCCGCCTTGATGGCTTGATCAGCCTGTTCGATCGCACCGGACCGCAGCAGGGCGCGGGCATGGGCGTGATGGAGGTCGGCCTGGTCCAGATCAGCGCCAAGCCGGACCGCGCCTGCATGGAGGCTCAGCCAGGCCTCCGGATCGAGATCACGCTCATGATAGATCGCGGCGGCGATCAGCAGCGGGGCGGGCGCTTCCCCTCGCGCGAGTGCCGAGCGGAAGATTTCAGCGGCGGCCTCGCCGTCCCCGCACGCGTCCAGGACCCGCGCTTCGAGCAGATGCCAGTGCGCCGCGTCCCCGATCCGGGCGCCCGGAATGCGCTCGAGGAGCGCTCTTGCGTCATCCGGCCGCCCGTGGGCGAGACAGTGATTGCAATAGGCGTCGGCGAGACGCAGGCGCGGCCCGCAAAGGTCCAGAGCGCGAAGCAGAACGCGTTCCACATCATCGCGACGGGTTTCGGCCTCGCTGAGGACGGTCGCCAGCGCATGCCAGCCATCCGTCTCATCCGGCGCCAGCGCTATCGCGCGTCGGGCATTGAATTCCGCCTGCTGCCAATGGCCACAGGCCATGGCCAGGCGCGAAAGCGTGACCCAGAGGCCGGGACGCTCGGGCAGAACCCAGACCAGTGCCTGGGCGGTCTCAAGAGCCTGTGCCGGATCCCCCCCAGCCGCAGACGCTGCGAGCGACGCCAATTGGTCTGCCGCGGCGGTCTGCCCGGAACGGTCCGCCATGCCATCGAAACGGGCCCTGATGGCGTCATCGGCGGGATAGTGCGCGGCGGCGGCCTTCAGGGACGCATCATCGGGCAGGCGTCGGCAAGCCTGATCGAGACAGGCGGCCGCCCGGGCCGTCTCACCGAGGTCCACCAGCGTTCGCACCAGACCAATCCAGAAGTCGGCCTGGTCCGGCCGCAAGCGTGTTGAGGTGAGACAACACGGCAATGCCAGCCAGGGCTGGCCCGCCATCAGGCTGACGGCACCGAGATTATTGTGGGCGCTGGCCAGATGCGGATCGAGATCGAGCGCCCGGCACCAGGCGAGCGCCGCGCCGTTACGATCCCCCGTCTTCAGACAGGTATTTCCCTCTGCGATGAAGGCTTTGACGGCTTCGCTCATGATGACGGCTCATCCCCTGTACTGCGCGCCAGTATCGCGAGCGGGTCGGTCAGCCGGCAAGTCGGGCGCGCAGAGGCCGTCCGGTGCCCGGTTCAGTCATCGCTTGGCTATTGACCCGGCCCGCCGCAGGGTCTAGCAGAGCGCCCGTTTACCCGCCCCTTGCCGCTGGCCGATTCTGGTGGCGGTGACGGCGCCCCGCGAGACCCTTGGAGACATAGTCATGACGTCCACGCCGACCCAAACTCCAACCGGCGCGCTGGCGCTTGCCGACGGTTCCGTTTTCCTTGGCCATGGCACGGGCGCAACCGGCACCGCGCTGGGCGAGGTCTGCTTCAACACGGCGATGACGGGGCACCAGGAAATCCTGGCCGATCCGTCCTATGCCGGACAGGTCGTCTGCTTCACCTTCCCGCATGTCGGCAATGTCGGCGCCAATGCCGAAGACGAGGAAGCCGCGTCCGAAACCGCGCGCAAGGCCGCGGTCGGCATGATCAGCCGCGCGAAGATCACGCCGCCGGCGAGCTGGCGCGCCGAGCAGACCTTCGAGGAATGGCTGTGTGCACGGGGCATTGTCGCCCTGACCCGCGTCGATACGCGTGCCCTGACCCGCAAGATCCGTGAGGGCGGCATGCAGATGTGCGCCATCGCCCATGATCCGGCCGGCAATATCGACATTGACGCGCTCAAGGCCGCCGCCGCCGGCGCCCCGACCATGGAAGGTCGCGAGCTGGCCGCCGATGTCGCCCGCACGACGACCGATGAGTGGAATGAAGGCAATTGGACGCTTGGCGAAGGCTATGCAGTCGGCCCGGAAGACGGTCCCCGCGTGGTCGTGCTCGACTACGGCGTGAAGGCCAATATCCTGCGCCTCCTGACCGGTGCCGGCGCCCGCGTCGCGGTTCTGCCGGGCAAGGCCTCGATCGACGAGATCAAGGCCCTCAACCCCGATGGTGTCGTGGTTTCCAACGGTCCGGGCGATCCGGCCGAGACCGGCAAATACGCCCTGCCGACCATCAAGGCCGTCCTCGACGCCAATATCCCGACGCTGGGCATCTGCCTCGGCCATCAGATGCTGGCGCGCGCCATCGGTGCCAAGACCACAAAAATGCCCCAGGGCCATCACGGCGCCAATCATCCGGTCAAGAATCACGAGACTGGCCAGGTCGAGATCGTCTCGATGAATCACGGTTTCGCCGTCGACGGCGCCACCCTGCCCGCCAATGCCGAAGAAACCCATGTCTCGCTCTTCGACGGCTCCAATTCCGGCTTCAAGCTGACCGACAAGCCCGTCTGGGCTGTCCAGCACCACCCGGAAGCCAGCCCCGGCCCGCAGGACAGTTTCGGCGTGTTCGACCGGTTTGTGGGCGCGTTGAAGGGTAAGGTCGGCGCTTAGGGGCCGAACTCACCGCTCCCTCTGGATCAGTGAGAGGTGCGCGCACCGCGCTGAGCTGCCGATACGGCGCGCTGGCTGACAAGTGGTCTATGGCTCGGTCTGCGGCAGGCCGCGCAAGGCTACGGCGTGCCGCTCAGGGCGATTTCACTGGACACATCCGCCACAAATCACGCCATCATGGCGGGATGCTGAACCGACGCACCCTGCTCGCCGCATCGGCCGCCACAACGCTCGCCGCCTGCGGTCGCTCCGGCCCGCCGCCGGACCTTCTGCGTGTCGCCACCAGCGGCCTGCCGGACAGCCTCGATCCCGCGCGCGGGGAGTTTGCGGCTGCGGCGCTGGTCTACAAGCAGATCCATGCCGGTCTGACCGAGTATGCGCCGGACGGATCGGTCGGTCCGGGCCTGGCAGAAAGCTGGTCGGTCGACGAGAGCGGGCTGGTCTGGACCTTCCGGCTGCGCGAAGGCCTCACCTGGTCGGACGGCCACCCGCTGACGGCTGAAGACGTGGCCTGGTCGGCCCGGCGCATTGTCGATCCGGCCCAGAGCTTTGCCGTGCTGGGCGATTTTTATGCGGTCACGAATGCGCGGGCGATCCATGCCGGCGAAATGGCACCGGTCCAGCTGGGCGTGACCGCGCGCGATGATCGAACGGTGGAATTCCGCCTCGACACGCCGCTGGGCCTGCTACCGACCCTGATGCGCGAATTCTACCCTTTCCCGCGCCATGTCATCGAGCGGGTCGGACTGGACTGGGTGCGACCGGAATACATTGTCACAGCGGGCGCCTACACGGTGACGGCCGAGAGCCAGATGAGCCTGGAGCTGGAGAAAAATCCGACCTACTACGCCGCCAATACGGTTTCGATCCCGGCCATCCGCATCGATGGCGTGCGCGAGGATGCAACCCGCATGCGCCTCTTCCGCGCCGGCGATTACGACCTCGCCGACCGGCCACCCGCCAACCAGATCGCCTATTGGCGTGAACGGCTGGGCGAGCAGTTCCGGAGCTTCGACGCGCCAATCCTGCGCTATCTGAAAGTCAATCATGCGCGCGCGCCGCTTGACGATGCCCGCGTCCGGCGTCTGCTTTCTCGGGCGATTGACCGGGACTTCCTGGCCCGGGAGTTTTATGCCGGGACGGCCTCGCCGACAGACCTCGTCATTCCGGGCAGTCTGCTCACCGATTCCGAGATGGCCCCCCAGGCCGGCGGCGTTGCGCGGCCATTGCAAATTCGTACCACGACCGGTGAGGGTGAACGTCTGGCTGTAGCCATCGCCGATGACTGGGGTCGCCTCGGTGTCGAGACCACGTTGCTGGTCAGCTATCCCACTGATCTCTATCAGGCCGTTGATGCGGGCGATTTCGACATCGCCATTGCCAGCTTCAATCGCGGCCTGAAATCCGATCCGTTTTTCATGCTCGACCCATTCGCGCCCGGCGGATTTGCTGCCAATTTCAATTGGCAGGACGAGACCTTCGCCGAGCTTGTCGCAGCCGCAAGGCGGCAGAATGCCGCCACGGCGCGTCGTCAGCTCTACCTGGCAGCGATGGAGCGCATCCACGACCAGATGGCCGTCATCCCCCTGCTGCACGAACGCGCCCACTGGCTGGTCGGGGACCGGGTTGCGGGCACACGGGCGGAAGTCCAACCGGTGCTGTGGCGGGATCTGGAGTTGATCGATGCCTGACCTGTCACACGCGCTCAAGGCGCGCTGGCACGCGCAAATGAAGGAACTCGGCTGGGCGCCGGGCGATACGGAAATCGCCGGCATCCTGTCCGCCTACAGCGAACCCCATCGGCGCTATCACGGCCTGTCGCATCTCATCTCTATCTTCGACCGGCTCGACAGGCTGCACGACTGGCTGACCGAGCCGGCGCGGGTATGGATGGCTGCCTGGTATCACGACATCCTGTACGACACGCATCGCAAGGACAATGAGGCGAAGAGCGCCGACCGCGCGAAT
Source organism: Maricaulis maris (assembly GCF_049116555.1). Classification (GTDB taxonomy): domain Bacteria; phylum Pseudomonadota; class Alphaproteobacteria; order Caulobacterales; family Maricaulaceae; genus Maricaulis; species Maricaulis maris_C. The sequence continues at coordinate 355,468 of NZ_JAGDYT010000006.1, forward strand.
GCCGAACTGCCCGGCCTTGGAGCCGACCCTGACCTGGTCAGGCGGGTGGATGCGTTGATCCGGGCCACTGCCAGCCATCAGGATGGTGGGCAGGACAGGGACGACGCGCTGTTTCTCGATGTCGATTACTCCATTCTCGGTGCCCCGGACGATGTCTATGACCGCTATGCCAAGGGCGTTCGGGACGAATATGGCTGGGCTCCCGGTCTGCTCTACCGCCAGGGCCGTCGTGCCTTCCTGAAGGACGCGCAGGCGGCGGAGCGGACCTTCCTGACCGATCAGTTCGAAACAGAACTCGGCGAGAAAGCCCGCGCCAATATGCGGCGTGAATTCCTGGCACTGGGCGGCAAGCCCTAACCCGGCAACCGCCGAAACTCGAACAGCTCGCCCGGCTGGCAGTCCAGCGCGTCGCAGATCGCGATCAGGGTGGAAAAGCGGATACCCTTGATCTTGCCGGTCTTGATCATCGACAGGGCCTGTTCGGACACGCCGATCCGGTCCGCCAGCGCTTTCGAACGCACCTTGCGCTTCGCCAGCAGCACGTCGAGATGGACGATGATGTCTCCAGGAAGCCCGGGGGGAAGGTCGGGGTCAGTGCTCACAGGATCAGCTCCAGCTCCTCATGCCGCTTGCGGCCCTCGGCGAGGATGAAGGCGATCACGAAGAACAGGAGTGCCGCGCCGATCGCTTCCAGATTGCCCGAACCGAGCGAGATCTCCAGCGCGTTGGGGGCATGCGGATTGCTGACGGTTAGATAGACGCCCAGCAGCGTATGCTCGACCGGCTGCCACAGGGCGCCGACCAGGCTGGCCAGGGCGAACTGGCGGAAACTGACAACGGCATCGGCCGAGAAGTAGGCCCCGCGTGCGGTCTCCTGGAACAGGGTGCGCAGATTGATCAGGCCATAGACCGAGATGGCCAAGCCGATCGTCGCCAACCCGGCAGCGCCCAGCCGGACTGGCCAGACATACCAGCCCAGATCACCCCCACCGAAACCGCCACCCGGTGATCTTTGATCAGCGATTCCCGACGTCTCGGGCAGGAGCCACATGCCCCAAACCAATATGGGCAGGAGACCGGTCAATACGGTCACCGCCCACATCATGGACAGGCTCAAGCGTCGGATGTGACGGTCGGATCGGGTGAGGTCGGGGCTGGTTTCGGACACTATTTCCGTTCCTGAATTAAAGTTTAACTTGAATTTTTTCTGATATTAGTTGAATCGTCGGATGTCGGCAATCGGATGCGTCACCGTGATCAACCCAACCCCCAGCCGTCGCGGAAACTGACGTTTGGCGCTCATGCCCGTCCCACCCTCACGCCGGAACGGGCGAAAGCGCACAATCCCGATTGCCGACACCCGACCAGGCCCGGCCCCTTCACGGTGGCGATGAAATATGAGCCATTGAAGGCTAGCAACTTCAGTGACTTGGCGAGAATTCACCGATTCACACAGTTTACCCCTCGCCATGGCGCCGATTCCGCGATAGGTACCCGCTTCAGCACCAAAACTGATCGCTCGAACGGCACTCCGTCCCCGGAGGGTCGCGATGAGCGCGCGCGCTTGACACGCGACAGGGAAAAGAAGGCCACGCCATGCCCAAACGCACAGACATCCAGTCCATCCTGATCATCGGCGCCGGCCCCATTGTCATCGGACAGGCCTGCGAGTTCGACTATTCGGGAGTGCAGGCGGTCAAGGCGCTGAAGGCCGAGGGCTACCGGGTCATCCTGGTGAACTCCAATCCGGCAACGATCATGACCGATCCGGAGCTGGCTGACGCGACCTATATCGAGCCGATCACGCCGGAGATGGTGGCCAAGGTCATCGAGAAGGAACGCCCGGACGCGCTTCTGCCGACCATGGGAGGCCAGACGGCGCTGAACTGCGCCCTGGAGCTCGACAAGCGCGGTGTGCTTGATCTCTTCGGCGTGGAGATGATCGGCGCCAAGGCAGACGTCATCGACAAGGCCGAGAATCGCGAACGCTTCCGCGACGCCATGGACAAGATCGGCCTGGAAAGCCCGCGCTCACGCACCGTGCATTCCCTGAGCGAAGCCGACGCGGTGATGAGCGAGATCGGCCTTCCTGCCATTATTCGCCCCTCCTTCACCCTCGGCGGCACCGGCGGCGGCATTGCCTATAATGTCGAGGAATATCGCGAGATTTGCGGGACCGGCCTCGACGCCTCCCCGGTTGATGAAATCCTGGTCGAGGAATCGATTGTCGGCTGGAAAGAGTTCGAGATGGAGGTTGTCCGCGACCGGGCGGACAATTGCATCATCATCTGCTCGATCGAGAATGTGGACCCGATGGGCGTGCATACGGGTGACTCGATCACCGTCGCCCCGGCCCTCACCCTGACTGACAAGGAATACCAGATCATGCGCTCGGCCTCGCTGGCCGTGCTGCGCGAGATCGGCGTCGAGACTGGCGGCTCGAACGTGCAGTTCGCGGTCAATCCAGCCGATGGCCGCATGGTCGTGATCGAGATGAATCCCCGCGTGTCGCGCTCTTCGGCGCTGGCCTCGAAGGCAACCGGATTCCCGATCGCCAAGGTCGCTGCCAAACTGGCCGTCGGTTATACGCTCGACGAGATTGCCAATGACATCACCGATGGCGCGACACCGGCCTCCTTCGAGCCGACCATCGACTATGTCGTCACCAAGATTCCGCGCTTTGCCTTCGAGAAGTATCCAGGTGCGGAAGCCAAACTGTCGACCTCGATGAAATCGGTCGGCGAAGTCATGGCCATCGGTCGCAGTTTCCAGGAGAGCATGCAAAAGGCGTTGCGCTCGATGGAAACCGGCCTGTCCGGCTTTGACGAAGTCGAGATCCCGGGCGTTGACGAAGCCATCGACCTGGACGCCCGCAAACAGGCCGTCCGCGCCGCTCTCGCCCTGGCAACGCCGGACCGTCTGCGCGTAATCGCGCAGGCTTTCCGTGAAGGGCTGGATGTAGGCGAAGTCGAGCGTGCCTCGCTCTACGAACCCTGGTTCCTGCGCCAGATCGAGGAGATCGTCACGACGGAAGAGGATATCGCCACGCTCGGCCTGCCGGATACCGCCGAGGCCTTCCGCGACCTCAAGGCGATGGGCTTCTCGGATGCCCGTCTCGCCCAACTGGTGAAGGTTGAGGAAGTCGAGATCCGCAAGGCCCGCCGCGCCCTGGGCGTGCGTCCCGTCTTCAAGCGGGTCGACACCTGCGCCGCCGAATTCTTTGCCGCCACGCCCTATATGTATTCCACCTATGAATTGCCGGCCTTCGGTGTCGGGGCGGAATGCGAGAGCGATCCTTCGGATGCGAAGAAAGCGATCATTCTGGGTGGCGGCCCGAACCGTATCGGCCAGGGAATCGAATTCGATTATTGCTGCTGTCATGCCGCCTTCGCCTTTGGCGATATGGGCATCGAGTCGATCATGGTGAACTGCAATCCGGAGACGGTCTCCACGGATTACGACACCGCCGACCGTCTCTATTTCGAGCCCCTGACCATTGAGGACACGCTCGAGCTGATCGAGACCGAACGGGAAAAGGGCACACTGCTGGGTGTCGTCGTCCAGTATGGCGGCCAGACCCCGCTCAAGCTGGCCGGTGAGCTGGAAGCGGAAGGCGTGCCCATCCTCGGGACCGCGCCGGACGCGATCGACCTGGCCGAAGACCGCCGCCGCTTCAAGGACCTGCTCGACAATCTCGGCCTGAAGCAGCCGCCCAATGCCATCGCCTCTTCGGACACCGAAGCCCGCGCCGAGGCGGAGAAGCTGGGTTTCCCGCTGGTTCTTCGCCCCTCCTATGTGCTGGGCGGCCGGGCGATGGAAATCATTCGCGAGATGGACAGTTTCGAGCGCTATATCCGCGAAGCCGTCCACGTGTCCGGCAAGTCCCCCCTGCTGCTCGACCGCTATCTGACCGATGCCGACGAGATCGATGTTGATGCGATCTGCGATGGTGAGGACGTCTGGGTGGCCGGTGTCATGCAGCATATCGAGGAAGCCGGCGTGCACTCCGGCGACAGTGCCTGTTCACTGCCGCCCTACAATCTCTCCGACGAGATGATTGCCGAGCTGAAGGCCGAGGCAGTTGCCATGGCCAAGGCGATTGGCGTTCGCGGCCTGATGAATGTCCAGTTCGCCGTCAAGGATGGCGAGATCTACGTGCTGGAAGTCAATCCGCGCGCCTCGCGGACCGTCCCCTTCGTGGCCAAGGCCATCGGTCAGCCCGTCGCCAAGATCGCTGCGAAGGTGATGGCGGGTGCCAAGTTGAAGGATTTCGGCCTCAAGGACCCGGCGCCCAAGCATATCTCGGTCAAGGAGGCTGTCATGCCCTGGGCGCGCTTCCCGGGCGTCGATCCGGTTCTCGGACCGGAAATGCGCTCGACCGGCGAAGTCATGGGCATTGATACGAGTTTCGAAGCCGCTTTCGCCAAGGCCGAACTTGGGGCCGGCATTGCCCTGCCCCGCAAGGGCGGTGTTTTCATCTCGCTGAAGGAAGGCGACAAGGCGGCAATGATCGAGCCCGTCCGCGTCCTCAAAATGCTCGGCTTCACCATCCTTGCCACCGGCGGGACCGCCAGGACATTCGAGGATGCCGGCATTCCGGTGACCCGCGTGAACAAGGTTTTCGAGGGGCGCCCGCATATTGTTGACGCGATGAAGAATGGCGAAGTGCAGTTGATCTTCAATACAACGGAAGGCCGTCAGTCCCATCTGGACAGCTATTCCATCCGCCGATCTGCGCTTGAATCGCGCATCCCCTGCTACACCACGGCTTCGGCCGCGCGGGCCGCCATTGCCTCACTGCGCCGTATTGATGAGGGGGCGCTTGAACCGCAGGCGCTGCAGACCTACTCTTGATGGCCAATAAAGCGGAGGCTAGCCTGTCTCCTCTTTCCCGAAGATAAGTGGTCGCATGAACAAGATCCCGATGACCGTCGCCGGGCAGATTGCCCTCGACGAAGAGCTGAAACGTCTGAAAACCATCGAACGCCCGGCAGTGATCGCGGCGATTTCGGAGGCGCGTGAGCATGGCGATCTTTCCGAGAACGCCGAATACCATGCTGCCAAGGAGCGTCAGGGCTGGATTGAAGGCCGGGTACAGGACCTTGAGGACAAGCTGGCTCGCGCCCAGGTCATCGACATCTCGAAAATGTCCGGTGATACCGTCAAATTCGGCGCGACGGTGACGGTTCTGGACGAGGATACCGAGCAGGAATCCACCTATCAGATCGTCGGCGATGACGAGTCCGATGTGAAGTCCGGCAAGATTTCCATCTCCTCACCGATTGCACGCTCCCTGATCAACAAGGAAGTCGGCGATGTCGCCGAGGTCAACGCACCGGGCGGCCTCAAGAGCTATGAGATCATGTCGGTGACCTGGCAGTAGGCTTTCCAGCTCATGCCAGACACAAAACGGCCGGGGCCCACGCTCCGGCCGTTTTGTTTTGGACCTTACCCCTCGATCGCGAATGTCAGGCCCGCATGCTTTTGCAGGCGGGCAATCAGGGCGTCGCCGAGCGCGGGGGCGGTGGTGTAGACACCACCCGGCGTGGCATCCCGGTCAATATCGAACGCCAGACACAGACCGGCTTCGGCGATCATGCGGGAGGTCGAACCATAGCCGGGATCACGCTGGCCGGAGACACTTGACGTCATCCGTTCACCATCCGTGTTGAGACCAGTGAACATGACGTCGTAAAAACCGGTTTCGCGCTCTTCCTTTGATGGCCCCTCACCCGGCTTGGGGGGATTCTCGGACATCGACTTGTCATTGGCGATCATCTTGGCGAAGCCCTCGCCCTGCTCGCCCGGCCCGGTCAGGAACATCTCGTCATAGGTGAAATCCTTGCCGTAACGATGGTCGAGCAAAGCGTTGGAGCGATGGATATTCTTGGTATTGATGGTCGCCATGATGAAAGGTGCCGACCAGGAATTGAGGTCTTCCTCGAAAACGACCCTGGCGCCTGAGGGCTGCTCCGGGCCATCAAAGCCCGGGACGAGTGAGAAGGGGTCTTTCAGCCAGTCGATGATTTCCGGCTGCTTGGCTGCGCGCTTCATGGTCTCGGCGAAGCTCGCTGCCGTACCGCCCGAGAAGGTGCCCTTCATTTTGCGGACGCGGCCCTTCACACGGCTGATCGGCGCGCCGGTCCTGGCGATGGCGGCCTGTTGCAGGTGATAGACGCCGAGATCGAAAGGAATGGAATCAAAGCCGCAGGAAAGGACAATCCGGGCCCCGCTCTCACGCGCCGGCTTGTCATAGTCCGCAATGATGTCGTGCATCCAGGCCGGCTCACCGCACAGATCGACATAATCCGTGCCCGCTTTCACACAGGCAGCAACGAGCGGTTCGCCAAAAAGCTGATAGGGGCCAACCGTGGTGATCACGGCGCGGGTTTTTGACGCCAGCGCGTCCAGTGAGGCCGGGTCGGAGCTGTCCGCAACAAGGAGCGGCGTATCGGACGGCGCGCCAATCAGGTCGCGCACCTCAGCCAGCTTGGCCTCGGACCGGCCGGCCATGGCCCAACGGATCGCCGCATGCTCTGCAGCGAGATACTCGGCCACCAGACGCCCGGTAAAGCCCGTCGCGCCATACACCACGATATCGAATTCACGTTCTGCCATTGTCATCCCCGACCATTGAAATTCTGACTTGTGTTCTTGATGGCGAGGATAATTGGATGATCAGGGCCATACCCGCAAGTCGAAGCGCCAGTCGCTGACGCAAAAAAGGGGCGACCAACTGGCCACCCCTCTGGAAAGCTGCAGGCAGGATGCGCCTAGCGGAGCCCGGTCAGCCGCGTCGCCGGATCCACACGCTGGCCATTGTGCCGGAGTTCAACATGGACATGCGAACCGGTCGAGGCGCCCGTCGTTCCAACCGTTCCGAGCTGGCTTCCGGCGACAAGCGTGTCGCCGACCTCGACATCGATCTGGTCAAGATGGGCATAAACGCTCTGCCAGCCATCAGCATGCTGGATCACGACCGTATTGCCCCAGCGCGCCGAACCGTTGAAGCCCATCTCGGCGTGGATTACCGCGCCGTCCCGGGGCGCCCAGACCGGCGTCCCGCTTGCAGCCGCGATGTCGGTGCCGCCGTGGAAGACCGGAGCGCCTGCCGGGCGGGAGGGTCGATTGCCGAAGTGCGACGTCACGCGACCCGCGGTGACAGGATGGCTGAAGGCAGGCGATGCCGGCGGCTCGACCCGGCGCAGCGCGCGCGGCGCGTCCGCTGGCTTGGGCTCGCTACCCGCAACGGGTTCGACTGCCGGTGCCGGTGATGCCGTGGGTGCCGGCGGGCTGACATCGGCGCGCGGCGCCGGCTCCGCGGTCGGCTCAACCATCTCCGGGGCGGCCGGGGTCTCAGAAAGCTCAAGCACGAGAAAATTGCCATCCTCGGCGCGCCACTCCGTCTCCACGTCAACGGACAAGCGAACCGTGTTGCCGGCGTCGTCGGTAAAAGCGATTTCGCGCGCTTCAAACTCCCCCTCAGCGAAGAAGGTGAATTCGCCTTCGGTGCCCTCGGGGATGATCATCACATTCTGATCATCGCCGCCGAATGCCAGTTCCAGATTGCCGTCCTCACCCGGCTCGACCTCATCGAAGATAATCGTGCGACCATCCTCGGTCCGGAAGACCATCCGGGCCTCCACATCATCAAGCTCATGCAGCGCGTGGTCGCCGTCGGCATTGGCGTCGCCATTCGGTGCGGCGTGGAAGCGGACAACCTGGTTGTCGCCCGGACTGTTGAGGTCGACCGCCAGCTGGGTGCGATCTGTCAGGGCCGCCTGGGCGCAGGCGACGGGCAGGACTGACACGCCGGCCAGCATCACGGCCAGAAGGCGGGGGGACGGACGGGCCGAACGGCCTGAAAGGATGGCTTTGATACGCATTTCTCGATGTCTCCTGTCATCGGGACCGAAGGCCGACACCAGCTGGGCCGGGCTCCGCATCATGGTGATCAGCGTCGCCGCATAGGGCTTCCGCTCTGCGCCCCCCAGCGCTTCCAGACTTTCCGCGTCACAATCAATCTCGCGGGCTTCATGCAATTCACGCTCGATCCGGCGCAACGGCCAGTGGAACCAGAGCGCCACCATCAGGGCCGCCCCGAGCAGCCGGTCCTGCTCATCGCCGCGGCGATGGTGAACCAGTTCATGGGTCAGCGCGTAGCGGCTGGCTGCCGTATCATCAAGCAGGGCGGGATCGGCGAGTATGACCGGCGACCACCCCGTCAGGATGGGCGATGCCAATCCGTCACGCAGGCGAAAATCCGGCGTCTCGACCCCGACTCTCGACGCGAGAATGGACAGATAATCCTGGGCCATGTCCGGCGCTGGCCGGCTGCCGGCAAGGAGGGCCGTGCGTCGCAGATGACGCAAGGCGGCACCGCCGATCGCGAGCGCCAGGCCGAAACCATAGAGCGCGATGAGCGCCAACGCCCAGTCAATGCCCATCAGGGCTTCCAACCAATCAAAGCCGGTCTCGGCTGCCGGCAGGGCCGGCCCGACCAGCGCCGGGCCATCAGGCAAAGGCGCATGCATGGCCACAATGGTGGTTTCCGGAATGCAATAAATGATCGGTGCCAGGGCCAGCGGGGCCAGGGCTGCCCAGCGGGCCGCACGCCACAGGCCGGTTCCTGTCCGGCCCCGGGCCGTCTGCCATGACGCGAAACCCAGTGCCAGGAGCCCCGACAACAGCGACAGGCCGGCGCCGACGAAAAGCGCTTCCATCAATCCGGTCATGAGCGATCTCCTGCCTCACCGTCACCGCTGGTTTCCAGCAAGCGGGTCAGGGCCTCGGCCTCCTCGTCGGAAAACAGGCGGCTATTGGCGAAGGTCGTGGCCGGCAACGGACCCTCCATATCGAGGACATTGGCGGCGAAGTCCCGGATCAGGCGCCCCATCAGGGTGACCTTCTCGACCCGGGCGTTGAAGACGGACAGGCCATGCACGTCCTGGCGCTCGACCAGACCCTTCTCCGTCATCCGCGCCAGCAAGGTGCGCGTCGTTGAATAGGACCAGCCGGTTGGCCCGGCGATACGGTCCTGGACCTCCCGCGCGGATTGCGGACCTGCAGTCCACAAATGCTTGAGAATGGCCAGTTCAGCCTGGGATGGAGCGGTGGCGGTCATGCTCTGTCTTCCTGCTCTGTCTTCCTGCTCTGGCGCCAAGCCTCGCCGACTTGTGCGCTACACTTGTCACATGATGTGACACGCGTAACACCGAGTGTCAAGCGCGTGCACGCTTGACGCTGGAAGAGGGGCGCATTCTAAGTGGGGGAATGAGTGTTGACGCAAATACAGGCACGACCATCTGGGTCGTCTCCGACGGTCGCCGCGGCATCGAGAACCAGGCGCTTGGCCTGGCAGAGGCGCTTGAGCCCCGTCTCGATGGCCCGGTGCAAATCGAGCGGGTCGTCGTGCGCAAGGATGGCTTCGTCACCCTGCCTGCCAATTCGACGCCGGACATCTGGATCGGCTGTGGCCGGGCCGCCATTCCGCTGGCCGGTCGTCAGCGGCGCATTTTCCCGGACTGTTTCTTCGTCTATGTGCAGGATCCGCGGTCCCGTCACAGCGATTTCGACCTCATCGTCGCACCCCGCCATGACCGGCTGGCGGGCGCCAATGTCATTCCCATGATCGGCTCGCCCAACCGGGTGACAGGCGCCACACTGAGCCACGGGCAAGCCGGTTTCACCCGGCAGATCGAGGCGCTCCCCTCGCCGCGCGCCACGGTCCTGATCGGAGGCGATTCAAAGCGCTTCAAGCTCGATACGCCTGCCGCAGACTATCTGGAAGCCCGCCTGGACGCCCTGCACGCTCAGGACCTTTCCTTGATGATCACGGTGTCCCGCCGCACGCCCGAACCTGTCCGTGACCGTTTCCGGCGGCATTTCGCAAATCGGGACCGGATCTGGTATTTTGACGGTGAGGGCCCCAATCCCTATTTCGCCTTCCTGGCCGCCGCCGACTGGATATTCGTGACCGAGGAATCCACCAACATGCTGGTCGAAGCCTGCGCCACGGGTGCACCGGTCTATGTCCTGCCGTTGAGCGGCACGCCGGGCAAGTTTGCGCGGCTTCATGCCGATCTTGAAGCTCATGGCGCGGTACGCCCCTATCTCGGCGCGTGCGACCGCTGGCACTATGAGCCGCTGCAGGAAACGCAGCGCGTCGCGGAACAGCTCCTCGCGCGTTACCGTCGCGAGCAATCCTTTTCGACTGGCAAGGCCGCATGATGACCTTGCTCGTCGCCTTTCTCAGTCTCTTGGGAGTGACCATGACCCTTCAGGATGATGGCGCCATCGTAGCGCGCCATGACACGGTCTGGCTGGCCAGCCAGCCAAGCGAAGCCGACCTTGATGCCTGGGCGGCGTCGGGTGCCCGGATGGTGATCAATTCGCGAACACCGGAGGAAACGGCCAGCCTGCCCTTTGACCTGTCCGCAGCGGTAGAAGCGCGTGGCATGCGTTATGTCGAAATGCCGATTGGCGGCGCACATGGCGCAGATCCGGCGCTGACCACGCAACTCGCGGCCCTGTTGGCGGAAAGCGACGGCCCGGTTGTGATGCATTGTCGCTCCGGGACGCGCTCGGCCCATCTGTATGCAGCCCATCTGATCGCCACCGATCAGGCAGGAGACGACCCGTTTGACACCATGAACTGGCCCGGCGGCCGGGACCGGGGAATGGTGCGCGCGCTCACGCCCCAATAGGCAGATCAGGCGCGCTGCATTGGTGGGCAGGCAATTGCCGCCCGAGCGCCTATATAGAAGGCCAATCCCGACTCGGGGCCCTGCCCCTGCCAGACTTTGAGGTTCGACCATGTCCGAGACGCGTCACTCGCGCCTGATCATTATTGGTTCCGGCGCTGCCGGTTATACCGCCGCCATCTACGCCGCTCGCGCCATGCTTGAGCCGACCCTGATTGCCGGGCTCCAGCCGGGCGGTCAGCTGACCATCACCACCGATGTCGAGAATTATCCCGGCTTCGCGGATGTCATTCAGGGCCCCTGGCTGATGGACCAGATGCGCGAGCAGGCCGAGAAGGTGGGGACGGACATGGTGTCCGACATCATCGTCGAAGCGGACCTGACCTCACGCCCCTTCGTCCTCAAGGGCGATAGCGGCACGGTCTATACCGCCGACAGCGTGATCATCGCCACTGGCGCCCAGGCCAAATGGCTGGGCCTCGAGAGCGAACAGAAATTCCAGGGCTTCGGCGTTTCCGCCTGCGCAACCTGCGACGGCTTCTTCTACCGCGGCAAGGAAGTCGTGGTTGTCGGCGGCGGCAATACCGCCGTCGAGGAAGCGCTGTTCCTGACCAATTTTGCCTCCAAGGTCACTCTGGTTCACCGTCGCGATACGCTGCGGGCCGAGAAGGTCATGCAGGACCGCCTGTTCAAACATGAGAAGATCGAGATCGTCTGGGACAGCGAAGTCGAAGAAGTGCTGGGTGACAGCGACCCGGCTGGCGTGACCGCTGTGCGAATCAAGAATGTGAAGACGGGCGTCACCACGGACATTCCGGCCCATGGCTTCTTTGTGGCCATCGGCCACGCCCCGGCGACCGAGCTCTTCATCGACCAGCTCGAAACCAAGGACGGCGGATATCTGGTCGTCGAGCCGGGCACACCCAAGACCTCAATCCCCGGCGTCTTCGCCGCCGGCGACGTCACCGATGATGTCTATCGGCAGGCCGTGACGGCGGCCGGCATGGGCTGTATGGCCGCGCTGGACGCGGAACGTTTCCTGGCCGCCCAGGACTAGACTTCCCGCCCGCAAGGCTGAGCGCCGGGCAGGAACCTGCCGTCGGCTCGAGCCGGCTATCCGGAAGGGGTTCGGAGCCAAGACCGGCCCGGACGCCCGGCGGCTCGATCGCCTTGCCCCTCCCGGACCTGCCCTGGCCCGGTGTCTCGAATATTGACCGGTCCGGTCCGGCTGGCGTCATGCGGGGCTTGCTGACCGGGTCCGGGCATCGTGAAGACGTGGAATTTATTTAACGCCAGTCCCCCTTGCCTTGACGCTCGCCCCCGCTAGTTTCGCGTCCGATCACGCGCCAAAGGGCGCAGGCTGTGAGTGGAGCTTTCCCATGCGTCGTTACTTCCTTGCCGGCATCGCCCTGATTGCCATTGCGTCGATCCCGGCGAGCCACGCCCAGTCACAGCCCATGGCCGATTTCTCGGTCTTCGCCGAAGCCAATGACAACTCCAACATGGTGATCGATCACGAGGGTTGGTCTGTCATCCTGCGGGGCATAGTGCTCAATGTGCCTCCGATGGACCGCGAACCCGAGCGGACCCGCCCGATCCAGACCGGAACCCGTATCAATACGGCGAATACGACGCGCTATCGCCATGAGGGCAACCGGGTCGTCTATCACGTGCTGAATGATGAATACCGGGAAGCCATTACCTTCCAGCGCGAAGATCTTGAAGCACTTCCGGACCAGATTGGCGGCCTGTCGCGCCTGAGCAGCAACGAGCAGCTGGCCTATTGGTTCAACCTCTACAACGTCACGATCATCGAGCAGACCATGCTCAATTATCCGGTGCGCTGGATCAATAATATGGAAGCGCATGGTTCGGACGAGAATGTCTTCGACGCCAAGATTCTGGAAGTCGAAGGCCAGCGCCTGAGCCTGAATGATATCCGCCACAACATCGTCTATGCGAACTGGGACGATCCGCGCGTCATGTACGGTTTCTTCAACGGATCTGTCGGCAGCCCGGAACTGCGCCGCTCGGCCTATACAGGCGCCGGTGTCTGGGGTCAGCTTGACCGGACCGCCGTCGAATTCGTCAACGCGCTGCGGGGCGTGGAAGTCAATGAGCGCGAACTCCGCGTCTCCGTGGCTTATGATGAGGCCCGTGTCCTGTTCCCGGATTTCGAGACGGACCTGCGCGCCCACCTCGCTCGCTATGCCAATGAAGAGACGGCGGAACAGCTGCATGCGGATCGCCCCGTCTCAGCCCGTGTTTCCGACTGGCAGGTCGCCGACATGATCAATGGCTCGCGCCGCTGCACCGGTGTGGCCGGCCCGTCGACGATGACATCATTTGCCTTCGGCAATGCCGAACAGACGCAGCAAACAGGCGTGGTCGCCAATTGCGCGACAATGCCGACCAATGCCGCCATCCTGATGACCGCTGTCCAGAACCGCCGCATCGAACTCTTCCGCGAGGGTCGCTATGGCGAGGTCTACACGGTCGACCTGCCGACCATCGACACCACCGAGCCAGCTGCGGATGCGGCACCCGAGACGGACGACGACAGCGGGACGGAGTAGCAGGGTCGCGATTCGTCCCGTTCCCGTTAGACTGCCCCAAATCGAATCCGTACGGGGAGATGAGCGGGCATGGACTGGGACAAGCTGAAAACCTTTCACGCCGCGGCGCAGGCGGGGTCCTTGACCAAGGCCGCGGAGATGCTGGGATTGTCGCAATCCGCCGTGAGCCGGCAGATTGCCGCACTTGAAGATGATCTCGGCGTCACCCTCTTTCATCGCCACGCCCGCGGGCTGATTCCCACCGAGCCGGGCAATCTCCTCTACGGAGCCGCTCATGAGATCGCGTCCAAGGTCGCGATCGCGGAGGCGCATGTTCATGATGCCCGCGATGAACCGTCAGGCGAGCTGAAAGTCACGGCGCCCACGGCGCTCGGAGCGATCTGGCTCGCCCCGCGCCTCGCCGAGTTCAACGATGAATACCCCAATATCCGCATCCGCCTGATGCTGGACGATCACGAGCTTGACCTCGCCGGGCTGGAAGCCGAGGTCGGGATCCGGCCCTGGCCTTCGACCCAGAATGATCTGGTGCAACGCAAACTGCTCTCTGTGCGCCAGCACCTCTATGCCAGTCACGACTACATTGAGCGCAAGGGCTCCCCGGCCTCCGTGGAGGCGCTCGATGATCACGCCATCATCTACTACGGGCCACCACAATTGGCACCGATCCCCGGGCTCGATTGGGCGGCGAAGGCCGGTCGTGAGGACGGTGCAGCGCCACGCCCGGCCGTGATCGAGGTCAATACGATCTACGGGGTGATGAAAGCGGTGGAAGCCGGCATGGGGATTGCTGCCCTGCCCGACTATGTCGCCCGCGAAAACCAGAAGCTCAGCCGCGTTCTGCCAGAGGTGGATGGCCCGGATTTCGAGGTCTATTTCGTCTATCCGAGCGAGCTGCGCGGATCGCGCCGGATCGTCGCCTTCCGCGACTTCCTCATCGAACAGGCCCGCCGCTGGCAGAGCTGACGCATCAGCCTTGGCTATTGAGCTCCGCGATCAACTGATCGAGCAGTTTCACAACCTGCACCGACTCGGATTCGAGGCGGTCAACGGCCGCTTCCGCGCCGGCCTTGTCACCGAGCGCGAAACAGCGAGCAGCTTCGCGCCCTGCCTCGTGAACACGGGCATGGGGCGGTTCGAGCGCCTTGAACGAGGCCCGGTTGCGCATCTCCGGATCCTCGACCTGATCATACCATTTTCCAAGGCGGCAAAGGTGGTGATCAACCAGCGTGTCTTCCGACACATCCCGGCGCCCCACCAGCATTTCGGACAAATGTTTCTTCCACAGGAAGTGGTCGGATTTGGCGCGGTAGAGCACGTAATTCCGGATGTCGCGTTGGTCGAGGTCGACAAAGGATTCCTCCACCAGCGCTTCTGACCGGGCGACGGAATCAATGACCTGCTCGGCCCGGTCCCGCGCGCGTCGGGCATTGCCGGCAACCCCGGCGACGCCACCCGACAACTCGCTCGTGGCGGCTTGCTGTTCCTTCATCAGGCGCGCGATCTCGGCGACCAGCTGCTCGCCCTCATTCACGAAGGACACGCCGCTGCGAACCCGGGAATGGGCACTGCGCGACGCGGTCATGCCCGAAGAAATCGCCGCCGCCGCAGTTTCCACAGCCTCGGTGATGCCAAGCACCTCGCCCTGCAAATTCTCGATCCGGCGCCGGATGTCGCCGGTCGCTTTCTCGGTCTGCTCGGAAAGCGCTTTCACCTCCTGGGCAACGACCGAAAATCCACGACCTGCCTCGCCGGCCCGGGCGGCTTCAATCGTGGCGTTGAGTGCGAGAAGATTTGTCTGTCCGGCGATCGCCGCGATCGTATCAACGATCTCCGTGATCTGGCCTGAGGCCGCTTCGAGTGCGCCAACCCGGGTCTCGATACCGCTATAGCTGTCATCGATCGATTTCATCTCGGCCGCCGTGCGATCGACTTCCGAGAGGCCTTCATCCGTCGCGCGCACACATTCCGACAGTTTTGCGTTCGCGCCGTCCGCATGGAGCGTAATCTGCTGAATGGAGGCGTCCAGCTGTTCGATCGCCGCCGCCATCGCCTGGCTGCGGTCATCCACTTCGCGGATTTCACCGGTCGCGCGCGAAACTGCCGCCATTGCGTCACTCGCCTGCATGGAAAACCCGGTCGCCCGCGCCAGCTCCGCCCGGTCACGATGCTCCGCCTGATCCGCCAGGCGCGCCAAGGCCCGTCTGACCGGGTCGGGGAGGTGGTCCGGAATATCGCCACCATCGGCAACCTGCTCAATCGCCGCCACAATTGCACTCACAGGGTCCGCGCCGCCCTTGTCGGCCTGGGCGTGGGGCACGCCATGGCGGTGACCTGCCTTGGTTTTTTCGCGGGCAAAGGCAGCTAGCATTCGGCTCTCCGAGGTAAATTTCGGCGGCGAGTTTCCGAATGCTTGGTTAACAAGAGACTTCCGCCCACCGAAGAGACCAGAGAGCCGCAGAGCAATTGTGGCGACAATGCAGCAATGCATGGCGAAAACCGGTATGCCGTCGCAATTATGCATATCTGACATGCCGCCATGGCTCTTCTGCCAAGCGGCATAATCGCCGATACACACACCCGACGCGGCGACCAAGCCGCTCCTCAGATCTCCCCATCTGAGTTTTGTGCGCCCCTCCTCCCCATTCGGGCGCGCAACATCGCGCCGGGTCCCTCTCCTCCCCTATAGGACCCGGCGCCATCTCTTTCGGGCTTCCCCAAGCCCGCTTCACAATACCTGCCCCGGCTCTCCCCAGAGCCGGGGCATTTTTTTGCCTGTGCCGCAAACAAAAGCCCCGGTGCCAGGCACCGGGGCTCTCGTCAACGAACCGATCATGCAGATCAGCCGATAGTGGACCGCAACATCCAGGCAGATTTCTCGTGCTCGGTCAGGCGCGGCGTCAACACATCCGCCGTCGCCTCATCACCGTGCTCGGCGGCCAGCTCGAGGGCCTTGCGGATTGTGGCGACAACTGTCTCATGTCCCTTCAGCAGGTCCCGCAACATGTCATTGGCGTCCTTGGCTTCACCACCGGACTTGATGGCGGCCGCACCAGACATTTCGTCATAGGAGCGCGGGGCGAGGACATCGAGGGCGCGGATTCGCTCGGCAATCATGTCGGTTGCCATCCAGAGCTCGTTATACTGCGTCTCGAACAGGGCGTGCAGGTCGTGGAAGCGCGGCCCCGTGACATTCCAGTGATAGACGTGCGTCTTGAAGTAGAGCGCATACGTGTCTGCCAGGACGGCGGTCACAGCGCTGGCCATGGCTTCACGTTGCGTGTCGGACAGACCCATATTGATGCTCATCACAGTCTCCTTATTGGCATTGGCTTGCGGCATCGCCGCGGCGTCCTGCAAGAGATAGACACCCCAATCCCATAATTCAAATCAGGATTAATTGGCTTTGGTATCGATGATGTCTATGGCTAGCGCAACGCTGCACAGAAACGGCGAATCCGCATTCCCGCTTCCGTCAGGGCTTCATCCGAGGTGGCGTAGGAGATGCGAAAGCCCGGCTCGAGCCCGAAGGCTACGCCCGGCACGGCCGCAACAGCCTCGGCCTCCAGCAGGGCCGCACAGAAATCCGTGTCGGTCTCGATCACGCGGCCGTCCGGTGCCGTCTTGCCGATCGTGCCGGAACAGTCCGCGAAGACATAGAAAGCCCCTTCCGGTGTCGGCGCGACGAGCCCCTCTGCAGCATTGATATCGGCCAGCACCAGGTCCCGGCGACGCAGGAAAGCCGCATTGCGCGCGGCCAGGAAATCATGATTGCCATTGAGCGCCTCGACCGACGCCCATTGCGAGATCGAACAGGGATTGGACGTGGTCTGAGAGGCGACCTTGCCCATCTCCTTGATCAAGGCGGCCGGCCCGCCGGCATAGCCGATCCGCCACCCGGTCATGGCATAGGCCTTGGACACACCATTCATGGTCAGCGTGCGGTCATAGAGTTTCGGTTCGACCTCGGCGATGGTCGCGAACTCAAAGCCTTCATAGACGATGTGCTCATACATATCGTCGGTCATCACCCAGACATGCGGATGCGCCAGCAGCACATCGGCCAGGGCCCGCAGCTCGTCCCGGGTATAGCCCATACCTGTCGGATTGGACGGTGAGTTGAGGATGAGCCAGCGCGTTTTTGGTGTGATCGCGGCCGCCAATTGATCGGGGCTGATCTTGAACCGGTTCTCGATCCCGGCCTTCACGGTCACCGGCGTTCCGCCGACCAGATTGACCATCTCCGGATAGCTCACCCAGTAGGGCGCCGGAATAATGACTTCATCACCCTCATTCAGGCTTGCCAGCAAGGCATTGTAGATGACCGGCTTGCCGCCGGTGGAGACATGGATCTGGTTGGCCTGGTATTCGAGATTATTGTCACGCCGGAACTTCTTGATGATCGCATCCTTGAGTTCCGGAATACCATCCACATTGGTGTATTTCGTCTCACCGCGACGGATCGCGGCGATCGCCGCATCCTTGATGTGATCAGGTGTGTCGAAATCCGGCTCGCCGGCGCCGAGCGAAATGACATCAATGCCCTTCGCCTTGAGCTCTCGCGCCTTCTGGGTGACGGCAAGCGTGGCGGAAGGTTTCACGCGCTGAAGCGCGGAGGACGGTGTAAAGGTCATGATGATGTCCCGGTAGAGCTCGGCTGGAAGCAAAAAGCCTAGTCCCGCTCGGCGCGCGCGCCAATCCCCCAGCTATGCAAGATCGCCCTGCCGCGCAGGCAATTCTGCATGACACGGGCCGGGTCCGACCGGTCCGACCCGCCCAGACATGGCCGCAATTTTCCCCGCAATCGCCGCATTACCGCCCTGTCACCTTCGTGATCCGGGATCAGCGTGACCTCGGACAGGGAAGCCGGTCGCTCCGCAAACGCCCTCGCAGAACGGAGCGGCCGGCACATATCGGGGAGGTTCGCATGGCGGCCGCACGCACACACGCAACAGTCGGGTCACAGGCCTGGTTCGGACTAACCCTTGCTCTCGCGGCGCTCGCCGCCGCCCTGCTGTTGTGGTCCGAGGCCGCCGCCGACGACGCCCCCCATGACGGCCTCGAACTCGTCCGCCTCTCCGAGATCAATGAGGGCGCTCTGCTGATCCGGACGGTCGAACCCGGCCAGTACCTGCCGGCGCCAATGGTCGCAACCGAGCTGGATTTCACGATCAACGGCCCGGTCATCCGCGCGACGGTCACCCAGCGTTTCGAAAACCCGACTGACGCCTGGGTCGAGGCCACCTACGTCTTCCCCATGCCCGAGGACAGTGGCGTCGACCGGCTGCGCATGCAGGTCGGGGATCGTTTCATCGAAGGCGAGATCCAGGAGCGCCAGCAAGCCCGGCGCACCTATGAAACCGCGCGCCGCAATGGCCAGCGTGCCAGCCTGGTCGAGCAGGAACGCCCCAACATGTTCACCACCTCGGTCGCCAATATCGGCCCCGGCGAGACCATCATCATCCAGATTGAATACCAGGACGTGGCGCGCTTCGCCGATGGCCGCTTCCAATTCCGCCAGCCCCTTGGCCTGACACCACGCTATGTCCCGCAGGGAAGCGACGATCAACTGGCCGCCACCGGCGCGCGCAGCGGTCACCCCGTGCCGGACGCACACCGCATCACCCCGCCCCTGCTCCACCCCTCCGCCGAGCCGACCGACCAGCTACGCCTGCCAGTCGCCATCACGGCTCGCCTGGATGCCGGTTTCGCCCTGGGCGAGATCGCCAGCCTCTATCACGCCACCCTGGTCGAGCGCCGGGCCGATGGCACAGCGCATATCACGCTCGCGGACGGCCCTGTTCCGGCCAATCGGGACTTCGTGCTGACCTGGCGGCCGGTTGACCCCGACACGCCCAGCGCGGCCCTCTTTGTCGAGGAATGGGAAGGCGAGACCTATCTCCTGGCCCAGGTCCTGCCACCGGCCGAGATGGGCGCAGACACACCGCGCCGGGCTCGGGAGACGATTTTCGTGATCGATAATTCCGGCTCGATGGCCGGCGCGTCGATGCGCCAGGCCCGCGCCGCGCTGATCACGGCCCTGCAGCGCCTGGAGCCGGAAGACCGCTTCAATGTCATCCGCTTCGACAACACGATGGAACAGGTCTTCCCCACCGCTGTTGACGCGACACCGCAAGCCGTCGCGCGCGCCCTCGCCTTCACCCGCCGGCTGGATGCGGATGGCGGCACGGTCATGCTGCCCGCGCTCAACGCCGCGCTGCGCGATACCAATCCGCAAGACGCGGCGCGCGTTCGCCAGGTGGTTTTCCTGACCGATGGCGCGATCGGCAATGAGGCCGAGCTCTTCGCGGCCATCGAGCGCAATCTGGGCCGCTCGCGCCTCTTTCCGGTCGGAATAGGGTCCGCCCCCAACACGTATTTCATGAACCGCGCGGCCCGCCTGGGACGCGGCACCTTTACCGGGATTGGCCAGGTCAGCGAAGTCGAGGAACGGATGGACGCGCTCTTCACCGCGCTCGAACGCCCGGTCATGACCAATCTTGATGCCCTCTTCCCGGAGGGCGCGCTCAGCGAGATCTGGCCGGCGCCCCTGCCCGACCTCTATCACGGCGAACCGGTCACCCTGACCGCGCGCCTCTCCGGCAGGGACGGCGTCATGATCATCGAGGGCGAGATGGCCGACGAGGCCTGGCGCGAGACCTTGTCGCTCACCGAGGCCCGGCCGGGTCGCGGCATTGCCGCCCTGTTTGCCCGCAACCGGATTCGCGCCCTCGAGGAAGCCCGCTTTCAAGGTGCCCGCCAGGTTGATATCGACGCCGCCATTCTGGAAACCGCGCTCGATTTCGACCTGGTCTCGCGCCTGACCAGCCTGGTCGCGGTCGACGTCACACCGGCCCGTCCGGACGGAACCCCGCTCGCCTCGCGCGATGTCCCGGCCATGCCTCCGGACGGATGGGACTTCGGCCGCGTTCGCGAAAGCGAAGCCGCGCCGGTTCAGCGGGCCGACATCGCAGCCAACCACCTGGCCTTCCGCTCAGCCCCGGCCTCCGGCGGGCAGGCCGCGGCCAGCAATGGCCTGGCCCTGCCGGCAACCGCGACGCCTCGTGAACTTCTGATGGGGCTGGGCGGGTTGCTCATGCTCTTCGCCCTGATCTGGCTGATGACCCGGCGTGAGGAACGCCTGTGGTGATCGCCTTGCCCCGCCAGTTTTCCCGCTTTCGCCTTCCGGGCCCGCGCCTTGTCGCGCTGGGCCTCATGGCCACCGGCCTCGTCCTGTTTGCGCAGGGCGCCTGGCTGGGGGTGAAGGCCGATATTGCGCAGGTCCTCCTCGCACAGTCCTGGACCCGCGCAATCGACGGGGAGTCCGCGTCCACACCATGGCCCTGGGCCGATTTTCGGCCCGTGGCGCGGCTCTCCGTCCCGTCTCTTGGCGAACACGCCATCATCCTCTCCGACGGCGGCGGCGAAGCGCTGGCTTTCGGACCGGCCCTGCTCGACGCCTCTGCGCGACCGGGCGAGCCGGGGGTCAGTGTCATCGCCGCGCATCGGGACACGCATTTTGCCTTTCTCGAAGCGGTTCGACCCGGCGACCTGATTGTCCTGGAACAGGCCGGTGAAGCGCCCCTGCGCTATCGCGTCACCGGAATGGATGTGGTGGACGCCGAACGGTCCGGGATCGAACCGGGCATCGGCCCGACCCGGCTCGCCCTGGTAACCTGCTGGCCATTCGACAGTCTGGTGCCCGGCCCTGATCGCTATGTCGTCTGGGCCGAGCCGGCCGCGCGGCTCTGAGCGGACGCTTTCTCACACCACCGTCTGGTCACGCATCGCGCACTGGTCTAAGCAGGTCGGGTGACGGCGGGGGCCGAGTGAGAGGAACGATCGGGCGTGGTGTTTTTGACGCCCCTTTCCGAAGCCTTGCGTCGCCGTCTGACCGCCGGCGCGACGGCGGTTGCCATCAACGCACTGATCGTCAGCGGCCTCCTCTTCATGCCGCGGCCCGACACGGTGCATCCCGATCCCGACATACTCGACGTGATCTTCGTCTCGGAAATGTCCATCGAGCCGGATCCCCTTCCTGAGCCCATCCCTGAACCTGAAACTGAACCTGAAGCTGAGCCGGAGCCAGTCGCTGAGCCGGAGCCTGAGCTGATCCCCGAGGCTGAGCCTGCCCCGCCCCCGGAACCGGAAGCGGCGATCGAAGATGCGCCAGACCCTGCAACACAGATTGCGGCGGCGCCGTCAGCGACACCGCCACCCGACGCAGACCCGCCCGCCGGTGACAGGCCAATTCCTGCCGGCGGCGTTGAAGCGCCGAACATCCTCAGCGATACCAATCCGTTCAACGACACGCGGACGGCCCTGCCCTTCCCCGGCGGCAATGGCAGCACCGAATACGCAGTGCGCTCGATCTTTTGCCTTTCGACCTCCAATGCCAATCGCGAAGCGCTCGCCTGCCCCCTGTCCGACGGCAGTGAGGGTCTGCCCATGCTGCAGTTCGCGAGTGAGGAGAATATCGCCCGCGGCCAGGCTGCCATGGCGCAGATGACGGCGGACCAGATCCAGGCCCTTTTTGCCCGAAACGGCTTTCCCGGGCGCGACCTGGGCGGCCAGTCGACGCTGGCCGATCCGTCTTCGCGACCGACCTCTTCGGCCGACCAGATGCGCGATACCCTGCCCCCGCTTGTCCCCGACCCCGCCTTCGGCGATTGACGCGGCCCGCCTTGATCTGTCCATTGCAGTCATGAATTTCCTTTCCGACACCACTGCCCCCGCCCATCCGGATCTGATCGACGCCCTCGCGGCAGCGAACCGGGACTTTGCCCCGTCCTATGGAGCCGATCCGATTTCGGCCCGGGTTGAGGCGCGGTTGAAGGCGATTTTCGAAACCGATCTGAAAGTCCTGTTTGCGGTTTCGGGCACGGCTTCGAACGCACTGGCTCTGTCCGTGCTGTGCCCGCCTCATGGCGCGATCCTCTGCCATGACGAGGCGCATATTCATCGTGACGAGCGCGGCGCGCCCGAATTCTTCACCGGTGGCGGAAAGCTGATCCCGCTCACGGGCGATCATGCCAGGATCAGCCTGGGCGCGCTTGACCAGGCGCTCGGAGAAATCCCCGAAGGCTTTGTCCATACCAGCCCGGTTCGGGTTCTCTCCCTGTCCAATCTGAGTGAGAGCGGGACCGCCTACACACCGTCCGACGTTAACGAGCGCGCCCGCCGGGTAAAGGCGCGCCCGGCCTTTGTGCACATGGATGGCGCCCGCTTCGCCAATGCCCTCGTCACGCTCGGCTGCAGCCCGGCCGAGCTGACCTGGAAGGCCGGCGTCGACGCGCTCTGTTTCGGCGCCACCAAGAATGGCGCCCTGGGTGCCGAAGCCGTTATCCTTTTTCCCTCGGTGATGGGCCGGTTCGAGGAACTCCAGGCCCGTCAGAAGCGGGCCGGCCACATGGCGCCGAAAATGCGCTTCATGGCAGCCCAGTTCGAAGCCTGGCTGAAGAATGATCTCTGGCTTGACCTTGCCCGAACGGCGAATGCGCGCGCCCGGGCCCTGGCGGATGGCTTGGCGAGCAAGGAGGGCGCGGATGTCCTGCACCCGGTCGATGGCAATGAGATCTTCGTCCGGCTGTCAGAGCCGCGTGCCGCGCAGCTCCGCGAGGCTGGCGCCCAGTTCTACCAATGGCCGGACGGATCGGCGCGCTTCGTGACGAGCTGGTGCACGACCGAGACCGAGATCAGCGACGCCCTCGACGCGCTCTGACAGGGTCGCGACCCACAGCTTGAAGATGCGGAACAAAACGTGTACATCTAATGCGTGTCGCACGGAGAGCCACATGCAGAGCGAGTGGGGAATTCTCTTTCATCTCGATGATATTCGCTTTGACGCCTACGGACGGGCCTTGATCAGGGATGCTGCTGCCGCGCAGCGCCTGCAGGGCTTGTTGAACCAGGCCGATGCCATCGCCTGCCGCTCCGGTTGCGGGGCCCCGCTCAGCTGCGACACCGCCCTGATCCTGCGCGAGGAATTGACCAGCCTGGGGCCGGACCTGCTGGTCAATAATGCCGAGTTCTCGACCATCATCCGAAAGCGCAAGGCGGTCGGGGCAGACGAGGCCGTGATCGTGTTTTCGGTCTATCGCCGGGCCGAGGTCACACTGTCGGCGCTTGAAGCGTCCTGACCGCCGGCGACGGGCGGGAAGCCGGCCCCGGTTCAGGAAGTCTTAGCGCCAGCCGTGCAAGCCTTTCCGCGATCAACTGTAGAGACGCTCATGTTATCCATGATTGCACTTGCCTCCGCTCTCTCCACGGCTCCGCTCGGTGTGGCTGTTGGCGAGTCCGCGCCCAAACCTGCCTTGGGCAAGGCCATGCAGAATGAATTTTCGCACAGCCTCACGATCGAAATCCAGGCCGCCTCGGCGAACCCGCTGGTTTTGACCTACGGCTCCCTGACGGGCGGCGAATGGGACCGGATACCCACGCCAGGTTCGACCCTCGAGCCGGGCGACTCGATCACCTATGTCAACGGGGTCGTCAGTGCATACGACGCGTTGGGCGGCATGATCTCACTCTCGCTGCCAACCGGGGCCACGTTCGCAATCGAGTTTGGCTGGGCCGTTGGCGGTTCGGTCGCATGTACGGCGGAACCAGCGAACCTCGAGACGGTGGCCGTGAATGTCGAGCTGATCAACACGCTGAGCGATGAACCGACTTGTGCCGTGACCATCACCGATCGTCGGGCCGATTAGCCGCCGGCATCTCGCCGGCCGTCAGCTGGCGGCTGAGTTCTCGTCATCACCCTCGCGACGCCACGGACCGGCATAGCGCGGGTCCTGGCGCCGACGTCGGTCAGGACCGAAATAGGTCGGCGCCTTGATGAAGCGGCGTGGCCGCTCGATCAGCGCGCTGATCCGATGGAAGAGGTCGACCGGGCGCACCGGCTTGGCAAGATACTCGTTTACCCCGGCATTGATCGCCTCGATCACCTTGGACCGGTCGGTGTGACCGGTGACCATGACGATGGGCAGATACTTGTTCGCACTGTCCGACGCGGTGCGCACAAGACGGGTGAATTCCAGCCCGTTCAGATCGCCCAGCATATAGTCGACAAGGGCGAAGTCCGGATTCACATCGCGCATCGTCTCGAAAGCGTCCGCGGCGTCGCGCACTTCCACGATCGTGCGCACGCCAAACCCCTGCAGGATGGTTCGCAGGATGGTCGACATGTGCGCGTTATCCTCAACGATCAGGACACGGATGCGGTCGAAACTGCCGGACATGGACTCTCGCAATGGCGAAAAGGGAATCAATAATCGCCCAGAGTGTGCACCCGCGGCCTTAACCAAGTCTTGACCGGGCTGGCGCGCCCGAGCCGCCACCCGAAACCCGCTGGCAGAACGGATTGCCCGCCACAAGAGCCCCGTCCTGTGCTAGTCTGCCCCCGTTGCGTTGCGTTCAGTTTGGCAGGCTTGGAAAGGCAAGGTCATGAACATCGCAGAAAAAATGGTGCGCTCCCTGATCGATCGGGCTCGCGCCTATGACAGCAAGGAACAGATCGACGATTACGAGAAAGACCCGGACAGTGGCGAGACCGATGCGGTCGAGAGCCTGCTGACCGGCGATATCGATCCGATCCGCAGGGAAATCGAAGACTGGCTGGGTTCACTTGACGAGGAAGCCCAGGCCGACCTGGTCGCGCTCTACTGGATAGGACGCGGCGATTTCGAGGGTCGCGACTTTCGTCGGGCCCTCCGGGAAGCCCGTAGCCGTCGCAGCGGACCGACCGAGGACTATCTGCTCGGCGCCCCCATGCTCGGCGACTATCTCGAACTGGGCCTGGACGCCGTCATCGAAGCCGAGGTCTATGACGACGCCTGAGCGACGCCCTGCGCCGCTGAGGGAAGAAAGACCGGGACCGGGTTGGAGGCCAGACCAGGCCTTCAGCGTTCGCGTAACTGCGCGGCCACCTCACGCAAGGCTGCGGCGCGCACATCCGGATCGCTTTCGGCGAGCGCATCCTGCATTCGAGCCGAGGCCTCGCTCAGCCGACGGCGCGTTTCGGCCTGGGCTTCCGATTGAGCCTGCTCCCGCTCATTCCCGCGCACAGCCGCGACGAGGATGTCGGCAATTCGCTGCAATATCTGGACAACAGCCTCGGCCGAGAAACCACCGACAACCGCGATCGCCAGCGGGCCGTACTCGTCCGCGATGCCATTCAGGCTGGAATTGCCGCCTGCGATCTCACCCAGTATGAAGCCGGTGAAAATCCCGAGGACGAAACGCAACAGGTAGAGCTGATAGTATTGCGGACGGAATGTGCCATCGCGGAGATAGTTCCGTGCCGTCCAGAAGGCGAAGAGCGTTGCGCCGAGCACGGCGCCACAAAGTCGCGTCAGCTTCTGGCTTATCTGCTCACCTGAAAGCCCGTCACCGATGGGCGCGGTATCTCCTCCGGGCGCCCAGAAACCGGGGATGGCAGTCATGACGACCAGGAGAAGGAGCGCGGTCAGCCCGATCGCGCCAATGGACAGCAAGACCCGGTTATGGCGCAGCTCACTGGCCCTGATCGTTCCTGGCGTGGCCGGCGCGATCGCCACGGACAGATCCTGGTGAATTCTCATTGCCAGGCGAAGGGTCTCCGTATCCCTATTCATGACAGCGTCACGGTCCGCCGCATGTCCTCGTCGGGCGGCTCGACATCGTCGGCATAAATCGACAACTCATCGCTCGGCACGGCACCGAGGCGCTCGAACAAGACCGGCAGGTTGGCCTGGACAGAGTCCGGAAGCGCGATCCCGCGCGACCGGGCGAAACGCTCCATGGAGCGGATTTCCGCGAGCAATTCGCGCAGCAAGACTTGCGCTGACAGACTGGAGGGGACTGCCCGTTCGAGCCTCTCTCCGATCGCCGCCTCGTCCTCCCGGGCAAGTCCGGGAGTATCCGTGTCGGTCCCGCCTTCTGTCATTTTGACCCCCACCTGAACGGGCGATACTTATATATACAATTCATGGTTCCGTCCAGTTTCGGACCAATCGGGGCCTTGCGGCTGGACTCGAGCCGGCTTGCCGCTATCTCCTCGGGTTCAGACCGGAGATATGGACGATGCCACGCCAGTTACGACACGCCCTCGCCCTGCCACTTGTTCTGCTCCTGCTGCCGCTGGCCGCCTGCAGCTCACCGCCGCGGGACCGCCTGGCCGGCGACACACCGCCGCGGACCGTCGCCTCGGTTGATCTGGATCGCTATCTCGGCCGCTGGTTCGAGATCGCTCGCGCCGATCACGGCTTCGAGCGTGGCTGTGACGGCGTAATTGCGGAGTATGCGCGACGCGAGGACGGCATGATCGCCGTCCTCAATCGATGCTGGAAGGATGGACTGGATGGCGCCGGCAACACGGCCGAGGGCCGCGCCCGCATTGCGGATCCGGACAGCAATGCCCGCCTTGAAGTGAGCTTTTTCGGCCCCTTCTTCGGTGATTACTGGATCATCGATCTGGCCGAGGATTACAGCTGGGCCGTGATTTCCGAGGCCGAGGGCCGCTATCTGTGGATCCTGGCCCGCAATCCGCAGCCGGGCGCGGACTTCGTGGACGCCCGCCTCACCGATCTGCGCGCACGCGGCTTTGACACGGAGGGCCTCATCTACCCCGAACAATGGCCGGGCATCGCGGCCGTTCCGCCCGCGGACTGATCAGTCCGTCCAGGACACTTCGGTGCTGCGCGGTGGCTTGTGGGTGATGCCCTTGCGGTGATTGACGGCATCAAGAATTCGCTTGCCGAGCCGGTCCGGCATGACCGGCTTGACCAGATAGGCATCGATATCGGCCTTGCGGGCCGCGTCGACAATGCGAACTTCGTCATGCGAGGTCAGCAGGATGATCGCCACATCCTTGTTCGCCAGGGTCTCGTCACCGCGCACCTGCCAGGCGATCGACACGCCATCATCGGATTGCAGCTCATAGTCGAGCAGGACCGCGTCCAGCGTCTGGCGCCTGAGATGGTGCCAGGCCGTCTCGCTGTCGGCTGCCTCGAACACATCCGCACAGCCGAGCCGCTCCAGCAGCTTGATTACCAGGGTGCGGATGGACGCGGTGTCTTCGACCACCAGAATGCGCAATCCGGCCAGTGGCTCGTTCGGCATGAATCACCTCCGTTAGAGGATCAGAATCTAGCACGGGCGGCCGTTTCGGCAATGCTTTCGGCTTGAGCGACGCCCAATAGTGTCTCCCGCAGGCGCACCGGATTGACCGGTTTTGGCAGGACCGCGGCGATGCCGGCCGAGGCGGCGCCACGGACAAGATGGGCAAAGCCGTCAGCCGCGAGCAGGATAAGCGGCAGGTCCGGGCGCAGGGCTTGGACCGGATCGCGGAAGCGGCGGGCCAGGTCGAGCCCGGAACTCATCCCGAGATCATAGTCGATCAGCGCGAAATCGGGACCACAGGTGCGGGCGAGAACCAGCGCCTCATCGCTGTCGGCCGCCTCGAATACACGGGCAAAACCGATACCGGTGAGCAGGGTCCGGACAACGGCGCGAACCGGGCGGCTGTCATCGACCAGCAGCACGCTGAGACGGTTTGGCACGGGCAGGTCGGCGGCAGGCATGCTTGATCTCCTGTCCGCACATTAACCCTGCTGCGCTGAACACGGCCCTAACGGCGGCTCATACGCTATGCGTGCTCCTGACAGCACGGTGGCAGGGAGGTCGCAGCCAGGCACTGGCCCTCGCCCGCGCGGCGTCACATAGTCCCTCCATGGCCAAGCTGACCCTCGACGACACCCTAACCGCCCCGGAAGACTTCGTGCTCGACACGCTGACCAGCGTGACGACGGCGGGCGAATGGACGCCGCACCGGCCCGACCGGCCGGACAAGTCCGAGGGCGGGCAGCGCTTCCGCTGTGTCTCGGAATACTCGCCCAAGGGTGACCAGCCGCAGGCGATCGAGGAGCTGGTCGCCGGACTGACGGGCGAGGAGCGCGACCAGGTCCTGCTCGGCGCCACCGGCACCGGCAAGACTTTCACCATGGCCAAGATCATCGAGGCGGTGCAGCGCCCGGCCCTGATCCTGGCCCCGAACAAGACGCTTGCCGCCCAGCTCTATGGCGAGTTCAAGAGCTTTTTCCCGGACAATGCGGTCGAGTATTTCGTCTCCTACTACGACTACTACATGCCGGAATCCTATGTGCCGCGTACCGACACGTATATCGAGAAGGAATCTTCGATCAATGAGGCGATTGACAGGATGCGCCACGCCGCCACGCGCTCCATCCTGGAACGCGATGACGTGATCATCGTTGCCTCGGTCTCGTGCATTTACGGCATCGGCTCGGTCGAGACCTATACCGCGATGACGTTCGAGCTGAAGCCCGGCGATATCGCCGATCCCCGCGCCATCACGCGCCAGCTGGTCGACCTGCAATACACCCGCAATGACGCCGCCTTCATCCGCGGCACCTTCCGCATTCGCGGCGACAATCTGGAGGTCTTCCCGGCCCATTATGACGACCGCGCCTGGCGGATCGGCTTTTTCGGCGACGAGGTCGAGCAGATCACCGAGTTCGATCCGCTCACCGGCAAGACCATGACCGAGCTGAAATCGGTCAAGTTCTACGCCAATTCCCACTACGTCACGCCGCGCCCGACGCTCAACCAGGCCGTGGTCAAGATCAAGGCCGAGCTCAAGGAACGCCTCGCCTGGATGGAGGCCAATGGCCAGCTGCTCGAGGCCCAGCGCCTGCAGCAGCGCACCGAGTTCGACCTGGAAATGCTCGGCGCCACCGGCTCCTGCGCCGGGATCGAGAATTATTCCCGCTATCTCACCGGCCGCAAGCCGGGCGAGCCGCCGCCCACCCTGTTCGAATACATTCCGGAGGACGCCCTTGTCTTTGCCGATGAGAGCCATGTCTCCATCCCGCAGCTGGGCGCCATGTACAAGGGCGACTATTCCCGCAAGAAGACGCTCGCCGATCACGGCTTCCGCCTGCCCTCCTGCCTCGACAACCGCCCGCTCAAATTCGAGGAATGGGATGCCATGCGGCCGCAGACCATTTCGGTCTCGGCGACGCCGGGCCAGTGGGAGCTGAACCAGACCGGCGGCGTCTTCACCGAACAGGTGATCCGCCCGACCGGCCTGATCGACCCGCCGGTCGAAGTCCGCCCGGTCGCCGCCGATGGCGCCTCCCAGGTCGACGATGTCATCGACGAGGCCCGCGCCACCACGGAGAAGGGTTTTCGCACCCTGGTCACCACCCTGACCAAGCGCATGGCCGAGGACCTGTCGGAATACATGCACGAGCAGGGCCTGAAGGTCCGCTACATGCATTCCGATGTCGACACGGTCGAACGCATCGAGCTGATCCGCGATCTGCGCCTGGGCGTCTATGACGTGCTGATCGGCATCAACCTCTTGCGGGAAGGTCTGGACATTCCCGAATGCGGCCTCGTCGCCATCCTCGACGCCGACAAGGAAGGCTTCCTCAGATCAGAGACCAGCTTGGTCCAGACCATCGGCCGCGCCGCCAGAAATGCCGACTCGAAAGTCATCCTCTATGCCGACCGCATCACCGGCTCGATGCAACGCGCCATGGACGAAACCAACCGCCGCCGCACCAAACAGATCGCCCACAACGAAGAACACGGTATCACCCCGACAACGATCACCAGAGGCATCAGCGACATCCTGGAAGAGGTGATGGAGTCCCAGGCGAAAGGGCGCGGCGTCGCCGCGAAGGGCCGCAAGAAGGGTGATGGGAAACCGAAGGGGATGCGCGAGGCCGATCAGGCTGCGTTTGTGGCCGGGGATAATGTGGTGGCGGTGATTGCGGATCTGGAGAAGCGGATGCGGGAAGCTGCGGCGGATCTGGAGTTTGAGGAGGCGGCGAGGTTGCGGGATGAGGTGCTGAAGTTGCGGGGGGAATAGAGTCTCCCCGGACTCACTTTGAGCAAAATGGGGGCGCACACCAATTGCCGGAACCAGAGGGCGCTTCCCTAGAAATACGCCGCCAGTCCTCGCCCTTGATAGACAAGATGGCTGGAAGCGCAGCGGCCAGACGGAGTGGGTGATGGGCGGTCGGGGCCAGAACGCTGGCGCGTTTCACCCCTTCCGCCCCGGATTAAATCCGGGGCACCTTCCCTTGTCTGGGGAAGGACCTGGGTCCCGCCCCCTCCTCGCTACGCTTGGCCCCCTTCGTCCCGGTGCTCCGCACCGGGCCACGTCCCCCGCCTTGCGAGGGCAGAAAATCGCTCCGACATCATTACCCCCGTCATCCCACGGTGACCGCGCAGCGGGCATCCGGGGGACCTTGGCCAACCGGCTGACGGGGGAGCTGAGGTCCCCCGGATCGCGGCTTTGCCGCAACCGGGGGATGACGGTGGGGGTTGTGGGAGATTCCGCATTGCAGGGGCAGGAAGCACCGAGGTCCTCGCCCTTGATGGGCGAGGTGGCTGGGCGCGTCAGCGGCCAGACGGAGTGGGTGATCAGCGCTCGGTGACAGTACGCTGGGGCGGTTCACCCCTTCCGGCCCGGATTAAATCCGGGGCACCTTCCCCATCAAGGGGAAGGACCTGGCCCCCTCCTCGCTACGCTCGCCCCCCTGCGCGCTGACGCGCTCCGGGACCTCTCCCGGGCAGGGGAGAGGCGGGTCAACCCGGGAACAGCCACACCCCGACTTCGCGCACGCCCTCGCCTTCGCGCACCAGGCAGAGCGCGCTTTCCAGGCCCTGGACGATGCAGGCCATCTCGCGGGCCTCTTCGCGAAGGGTGTCGATCTCGGCGTCGGTGACGCCTTCGGCGGCGTAGAAGGGGAATTCGGCGTCGGGGCCGGGGATGTTGGCGGTGGTGTCGAGATGGGTGAAGGCGCCGAGCCAGTCGGTAAGGGCTGCGTCCATCTGGCCCGGTTCGGCCCAGGCCAGGAGCATGACCTCGTCGGTCGGGAAAACGCGCTGGAAGCGGGTCTCGCCCTTGTCATCAACCAGGCTGAGCGTGGCCCGGATCCGGCCATCCTCGCCGCAGATCGTGACCGCTTCGGCGACCAGACCGCTGTCCGCGTCGTCGCCCCAGGGTGCCGCCGCGACGAGGTCGCAATCGGCAGACGCGCTGGGCGGGGCCGCCGGTGAGGGGCCTTTCTGGAGCGCGGCGGCCGGCGCGGCGATGGCGGCAAGAGCGATGAGGCTGGCGAGAAGCGTGCGCGGTGTCGATATCATGTGGGTCCCCTGACTGTCGGGTCAGGCTAGCGAGGCGAAGATGACTGCACAATGAGCCGAATGGGTGACGCGCCGTCGCTGCGCCGGCGCCGTCGCACAAGCGTGCGCGCCGCGCGATTTGGGCCATACATCGCTTGTCAGCCAGCAGGCCGCTCCGGTTTTCCTCCCATCCCTCCGGCGCCTCGCGCGTGCGGCGCCACAGCCCTGTCCGCTTGCCCCTTCCAATTGGGCGCAACCCGGCGTGTAATTGGGGCAGCATGGGAGGCTCGCATGGAAAACTTCACACCGGTGTCGGCACTGATCGGCGGCACCCTGATCGGATTGTCCGCCGTCCTGTTGATGGCCTTGAACGGGCGCATTGCCGGGATTAGCGGCCTGTTGGGCACGGCCCTGTTCGGCGCCCCGGGCGACCGCGCCTGGCGGCTCTTCTTTCTCGGCGGGATGGTAGTCGCGCCGCTGGTCATGATGCTGCTGCCCGGCGGGGTGCGTCCCTCGCTGGCGGTCGACATCACGCAGAGCTGGCCACTGCTGGTGATCGGCGGACTTCTGGTCGGCTTCGGCACGCGTCTGGGATCGGGTTGCACCAGCGGGCATGGCGTATGCGGCCTGTCGCGCCTGTCGGCCCGATCCCTGATCTCGGTCCTGGTCTTCATGGCGGTCGGCATGGTCACGGTGACGCTGATGCGCGGCAGCCTCGCCGGCCTGTTCGCGGGAGGGGCATCATGATGCGCAATCTCGCCGCCGGCCTGGCCGGTCTCATCTTCGGCCTGGGCCTCGTCATCGCGCAGATGACCAATCCTGCCAAAGTGCTCGCCTTTCTCGACATTTTCGGCGCGTGGGACCCGTCTCTGGCGCTGGTCATGGGCAGCGCCCTGGCCGTCACCGCGATCGGCTATCGCCTTGCCTGGCGCCGCAGTGAACCGGTGCTGGGCGGCGAGTTCGCCCTGCCCTCCGCCAGCCAGATCGATGTCCGGCTGGCCGCCGGGGCGGTGATGTTCGGCGCGGGCTGGGGACTGGTCGGACTGTGCCCGGGCCCGGCCCTGACCGTGCTGACCATCGGCGGTCCGCCGGTCTGGGTCTTCGGTGCCGCCATGCTGGCGGGCATGGTCGCCTTCCGCTTCCTGCCCGTCATCGGTGCGAAACCGGCCTAGCTGGTCGCGGCTGTCGTGGTCGCGGCCGAACTGGCGGCAATCACGCCGGCCATCATCGCTGCCTGGGCGGCGATCACCGCGGTGAGCGCCGAAATACTGCTGCCCGGAGGCGCAGGTCGATCGGCCACCAGGACCTGGTGCGCCAGGCGGGTACGGGCATGGCCGGCGCCGCGGCACTGACGCGGCAGGCCTTCGCGGACCTCGGACAGGGCCGGAATGTCCGCAGCGGTGAGGCCCTCACAGGCCCAGGACACCAGCATCGATTTGTCATGATCCGAGCGCAGCTTGCGATCGGCCCGCACAGCGTCACGCAAATCGGCAAAACCGGCGATCACCTGGTGCGGACTGGTGCCCATCAGGGCGCACAGGCGCGCGCCTTCCCGCTTGTGACCCCGCAGGACACGGTCGGCGGCAAAGATCGCCTCGGCCTGTTCGCGACGCGCGGCGACATCGGCCGGGCTCGCGCCCTCGGCGGCATGAGCGGCGGAGAACATGTCGGTGATCGACATGTCACGGCGCCACCAGGGCGGCTTGATCGCAGCCTTGATGGCGAAGAAGCGCGGGACCAGCGTGTCGATGGCCTCATCCGACAGGGACAGGACCAGGGCGGCGCGCGACCCACCGGCATAGAGCGTACCGGTCCCGGACACCTTGCGGCCGGCCTTGAGGGCGTCGCGCAGGGCGAAATAGCGGTTCATGTCGATCGACTGGGCCGCCATCATCGCGGCATAGATCCAGCGCACCGCGCCGCTGGGCGCACGCCAGCCACCGGATTCTTCCTTCAAGGTCCGGAAATTCTCGCGGGTCCGCTGGACAAGCGAGCGGCTATCCCGGGCAGCCTCGCCGCGTGGCGACCGGACCAGGGCCGAGGCGGCAAAGGGACGGGCATCACCATCCGGCCTGGGGCGCGCACGGCCCAGCGCCTCATGAAACGCGATATAGCGGTTCAGGGCGGTCTCGGTTCCGGTCGTTTCCGGCATGGCAGATTCTCCTCAGCTGGCGTTCAGCCTAGCATGAGGTGGGGTCAGCGCCGGGCGGGACTGGCTGTGAGCGCGTCCCCTGCCCCCTTGCGCGTCCCGCTTGGACGGGCGCGGTCAGCGCCGGGCGATGATCCAGACCGCGTGCACAATACCCGGGACATAGCCAAGGATGGTCAGGACGATATTGATCCAGAACTGGATACCGATCCCGACCTGCAGGAAGACGCCGAGCGGCGGTAACAGGACCGCGGCGATGATGCGGATGATATCGCCGGATGTGACGGTCTTCTCGGCCATGGGTCGGGCTCCTCGCTGCTCGGACCTGCGAACAGACTCAGACAATACGGCGAAATTTCGACTTAAATCCCGGCACCCGGCTTAGACCTCGCGCAAGACATGCCTGTTCTCATGGCCCTCCATGAGGCCGTTTGCACACGGTCGGACGGGAGAGGTGCTGAAATGACAGGCAAGGCTCAAGTCGTGGTCTTCGCGTCGCAGAAAGGCGGATCCGGCAAGACCACCGTGTCGGCGCACATGGCGGTGCAGGCGGAATTGTCCGGCGCCGGGCCGGTCGCGCTGATCGATACCGATCCGCAAGGCTCGATGGCAAAATGGTGGAATGCGCGAGCCAGCGCCGCGCCCGCCTTCGCCCGCATATCGGTGCCGGATCTGGGGCGTGACATCAAGCTGCTGGAGGATGCCGGCTATCGCCTGATCATCATCGACACGCCGCCAGCCGTAACCTCGACCATTGCCGAGGTGATCACCCATGCCGACCTGGTCGTGCTGCCAACCCGGCCCAGCCCGCACGATCTGCGCGCCGTGGGTCCGACGGTCGATATCGTGCAGATGCAGGACAAGCCGCTGGTCTTCGTGATCAACTCGGCGACCGCCCGGGCCAGGATCACCGGCGAGACGGCCGTCGCCCTCTCCCAGCACGGGACGGTCGCGCCGGTCACACTGCATCACCGCGTCGACTTCGCGGCCTCCATGATTGATGGCCGCACCGTCGGAGAGGTCTCCGAAACCAGCCGCTCGGCCAGTGAGGTTGCCAATCTCTGGGCCTATCTCGATGACCGGCTCATGCGCATGCGGGCCAGCGATCCGCGCGACATGCTGGATCGGCCACCACGCTCCACCTTCGAGGCCGACATCCTGTCGCCGGCCACCGCCGGCATGTCAGGCCAGGAGGTGGATGAGGACGAGGACGCGCTGGAAAACCAGCCGGGTTATGCCCTCGCCGGCACGGCCGCACCGCCGCCCGATCCGGCACCCTCCGCCAATTCCAACTGGGACGGCATAGACCGCCGCAAGGCCGATAGCGGTCCGCCCCCCGGCAAGCCGGACCGTCGCCGCGCGGCCCATCAACCCTTCGGCCGTCGTTTCACGGCCTGAGCCCCGACAGGAAGGACATCCCGATGAGCGCCAAATATGCCAGCCTTCATGCCGGTCTCCTGGCCCGCAAGGGCGAAGCCTCGCCCGCCATCCCCTCACCGCTCGGCCAGGTCTCCTATACCGACCTGCCGCAACGCCGCGACATCGAGCCGGCGCGGCCGGAAAACCTGACCTCCCAGACTCGCGAAACCAGCCAATCCCTGATTGCCCGCAAGACGGCGTCTCCAGCGGGCAAGCCTGCGCCGGTCGCACACCCGGCGTCTGACTCCGGTTCCGGCCCGTCCTTGAGGCGGCGCCCGAAAACATCCGCTTCCGCCTCGCCGCAGGGCGGATGTTGCAGCGAGGGCGCGACCCCCAGTCCGCCACCGCTGCCCGGACCTGACGGCCCGCTGGCGCATCGTGCCACCGTGCGCCTGACCGCCGAGCAGAAGCGTCGACTGGGCACGGTGTCAGTTCAGATGAACTGGTCGCAACAACGCATTCTCGCAATTGCCCTGGACGATTGGCTGGATCGATTGTGCGCGAACGAGATGAGCAATTGCGCCTGTCTGCAGGCGCGAAAGCCCGGCTAGCTACCCGCAAACGCATGGCCGTTGCCCGCCCTGATTGGCCAAAGCGTCACATTCTCGGCATGATTGACGCCATAACCGCCCCTTCGCGACGAAAGGGAAAGCGTGTGGTCCAGGCCTATTCCATGCAGGGCTTCGAGATTCGTATTGACGGCCAGGTGCTGGAAATGCGGACCGACGGCACACGCACGGCTGCCATGGGTCGCGATCCCGGACGCTCCTTCGAATCCTTTCTGGCCAACACCCATGTCACCGGGATCCTGTTCGATGTCCGCGGTGCGGTCTATGAGCTGGACGAGATCGAGTGGGAGGAACGGGCGCGGCTGATCGCCCGCGTTTGCCAGGGCCATCCGACCGCCTTCGTCAACCGCCAGGACCAGGACACCCAGGTCGCCCGGGTCTTGCACCATCTGGAATCCCGCGGGGGTCGGGGCCTGTCCTGCCGTTCGCGCCAAGCCGCCCGATTATGGCTGGGTGGGGTGACCGACCACCCCGGCTCGCGCTAGCCTTGGACAAGGCGTGAGCGTCAATTGACGTCAGAGGGGTGAACCGGTTGCGTTCCAGCTTTTCCATGCAAGGCTTCGACCTGCAGCTCAGGAACGGCGTTATCGAGCTCCGCGCCCAGGGTGAGAGACTGGCTGGCGATGAGCGAGCTCCCGCCGCCGCCTTCACCTCGATCGCGGCAAAGCTCGACTCCCAACTGATCCTCTACGACGTGCGCGACGCGAATTATCGCTTGTCCGAGCTGGAATGGGATGAGCGGTTGCGCTTTGTCGCCCGCCTGTTCAGCGGATATCGCACGGCCTACATCATCCGCGCCGACCAGAAAACGGCCGCAAGCCGCGCGTGCAAGGCACATGCTCGAAATGGCGACAAGGCCCGGGCTTTCACGTCGAAAGGCGTCGCCAGGGACTGGCTGATCCGCTGACGCTTACTGCATCGAGCCGCCGGCATTTCCGGCAATCCGCGCCGCCAGAAGGTCCTGCATCAGATCCAGTCGCGCGGTCGTGTCCTGCGCTTCCAGCAAGGCCTGGCGGTCAGCCGACGCGAAGGGTGCCGACATGGCCAGTTGATCGACCAGGACCGGCAAGGGCGCGTCCCGAAGCGTCCGCCAGTCGGCAGCGAGCTGTTCCGCTTCAAACCACGCCTGCAGCAATCCAAGAAGCCGGTCACGATCCACGCTCGGCACTTGCCGCGGCAAAAGGTCATCGGCAAAACCGGAATAATCAGCCGCGCCAACACGATAAGGCTTGCCGACCTCGATTTCCTGGCACAAGCGGAAGCGGCTCACGCCGACAAGCGTGATCAGATAACGGCCATCATCGGTTTCCTGCCATTGCTTCAACCGACCGGCGCCTCCGATCGGTGCGAGCTCCGGCTTTTCCGGATTTCTGCCGGAGCGGCACTGAATGATGCCGACATGTCCGTCGCCATGCCGGACATCGTCCAGCATGTTGAGATAGCGCGGCTCAAAGACATTCAGCGGCAATATCTCTCCGGGCAGGAGGATGGCGCCCCCCAATGGAAAGAGCGGCAGGTGTTCGGGAAGGTCTTCGAAATCCGTCATTCGGTTGAGATAGGGCTGAGCTCGGGGCCTGCCAAGGTCAGGGCTGAGTGACAAAGGCAGAACAGGCTTCGTCAGGCGCGAGATGGCAATCGGCTTCGACCCAGGGGCGAAGGCGCGCATCGATGAAATGCACCCAGACCGATCGGACGATTGCGGCCATCTCCGCGTCTATTTCCCCGGCCATGTGGAGCTCGACCGTGAAGGCCGTCCTGTCGCCCTCTCCGGCGTCCTCGAGCGACCAGCTGGTGACCATGTCGAAGGCCCGGCCTGACAGGCCAAGCGGTCCATGCAGGCGCAGCTCATAAGGCGCGCGAACAAAGATGACCCGCGCGTGCAGCGTCCCATTATCCGAGCCCGCCTCGAAACGCTCATAGAAGCGCCCGTCAAAGCGGGGCTCGATCACCATCTCGGCCGGGTCGGGCCAGAAACTATGGTCCCACCAACCTGTCACATCGCCTGTTGCGGCCTCGAACACCTCGGTGACGGGCGCCTCGATCTCGATGGTGAAGCGGGTTGTAAACCCCTGCGGCTCGAAGGCCTGAATGGCGGTTTCGGCGGCAGAGCCGGTGGCCGGCTGGGCGGCCACCAGTAACAGGGCTGCAAGACTGATCATGGCAAGGCTCCGGAGTGTGGAACACCAGACTAGCCCTGCCATGGAAATCCAGCTAGCCACTCATGCCCATCATGTCGGCCTTGCCAAGCGGGACGCCAAGCTGGCGCAGGATGTTGTAAGCCGTGGCGGCATGGAAGATGGCATTGGTGATGACAAAGCTCTGCAGATACATCTGGCGCGGCAGCGTCATCTCCCGATCGCGCCCGGCCGGGAAAGTGATATCGGCCTGCGGATTGGCATCGATCGCGTCGGTATCGAGCGCCCAGACCGCTTCGCGGGCCTTGGCGACACGGGCGCGAAGCTCGGCGAAACTGGTTTCGGTGTCCGGCAGGGAAGCCGGTTCCACACCGGCAAGGCGCGACATGCCGCGTACGGTGAAATCGGAGACCAGCTGAACCTGACGGGTGAAGGCGAACATGTCCGGCGAAAGCCGCCAATTGAGCCAGACACTGTCCTCGACCCCCTTTTCCTTCGCATGGGCTTCGCCCTTGGCCAGGATGATGTCGACCGCGCGATAGACCTGATCGAGTTGAGTCCGTGCGACGGACGACAAGGTGATACTCATTTCGGCGTTCTCCCCGTTTGGTGAAAACCTCAGATGGGGGGCCGAACCAGGATCGACAAGGCGTGTTCATGTGGTTGGCTTTGCCAGCGAGAGGCCCAGACACAGGCAGACCGGGATCCCGTCAGGCATCCCGGTCAGGCATGTCGGTCGATTGCCGGCGGCGGGGAAATCCCGCCCCCGCCTCAGACGGCGTCACCCCAGCGGCAGAGCAGGTCCCCCTGCGGACTCCAGGTTGAGAGCCGGGCGCTGAAATCGGTTTCCATATCCAGTGTGATGTCGGACAGGATCACCGCACCTTCACCATAGGGCTCGATATCGCCGCCCTGGTAGAGATCGAAGGACCCTCCACCGGTGCGCTGGGTAATGATCATGTCCCAGCTGGACCCGGCATCCGGCGCACTCCACGCTGTCACGACGAGGCCATCGACGGTTTCTGTCAGATCAATGCCGCAGGCCGGACCATTCTCCAGCATGGCGAGGCGCGCTTCAGCCGGCGCCTCATCAACTTCAACGGCGAACCAGATGCTGGCCATAGCCGCCAGCGAACTCAAGGAAATCAGTTTAATACCCATGTCAGCCTCCTTGGCTGGGGCGGCCCGGTCGGCGCAGCGGCATCATGCCGCTGCGCCCGGCGGGGTCGTCTTAGTGGTCGCCCTGGATAACCAGGGTCACATTGCCAGAGCCCGACTGGCGGACATTGGCCGACTGGCCATTTCCAACCTGAATGACACCGGCGGCGTTGTTGTAGCCATACTGATTGGTCACGGCGGTGTTGTTGCGGCCAATCTGGGCGACACCGGAGATGTTGCGATTGCCGGTCTGAACGCTGCGGGCGTAGTTGTTGTAGCCCTGCTGACCGACCACGGCGTCATTGTTGCGGCCGTACTGGTCGACATGCGCCTCGTTATAGCGGCCGCGCTGACCAACCGTGGTACCGTTGCGGGCGCCGTCCTGGATAACCGTGACGTACTGACGCTCGCCGCGCTGGTTGATCACCATGCTCTGGCGGTGGCCCTGCTGGCGACCGGCGATGTCATTCCGATAGCCTTCCTGGGCGATCGAGACGCGGTTGCGCGATTGGGCTTCAGCCGCACCGACCGTGCCGAGGATGGAAACTGCCGCGAGGGCGCTGGCGATGAGAAAGCGGGTTTTCATTTTGACTACTCCGTTTTGCTGGCCGACGCCCGATGCATCGAAGCCTGTCACCCGTTTTAAGGAGGCCATGATGAGCGAATGCTGAGAGCTCCATTCATAGTCACAACAGGTAGATGAACAGACCGGCGAAACTTGTTCATCTTGTTGATCCAGATAAGAAAAAGGCCCGCGCCTGAGGTCAGGGCGGGCCAGTTTGGGGTCGGAGACAATCAGATTCAGTCGTAGCGGCACTGGGCTGGCCGC
Organism: Maricaulis maris; assembly: GCF_049116555.1. Classification (GTDB taxonomy): domain Bacteria; phylum Pseudomonadota; class Alphaproteobacteria; order Caulobacterales; family Maricaulaceae; genus Maricaulis; species Maricaulis maris_C. The sequence goes on from NZ_JAGDYT010000006.1 coordinate 395,138, forward strand.
GCGGCACGAAGCCGGGCGCATTGGGCAGGCGTCAGCCGTTGCTGACTGGTCGCGGAGGACGGGCGTGCCGCATTGGTGGCGGCAATGCGGGCCCGGGCCTGCTCGGCACGCGTTGGGCCGGTCACCGGGATGGACGTGGTGCGTGCGCGCGGCGCCGGTCGGACGCCATTCAGCAAGCCCATCGGCATGATGTCGACCTGCTGCGTGGAACAGGTCAGCCGACCAGCCTGGTCATAGACAGCCAGGGAACCGCGCAACATTGCGTCCTGACCCAGCTCGGCATCGCGAAGCTCGTCCATCCCGCGATAGCCACCCGGCACGACATAGCCGAGCGTGAAATGGCTGCGAGCCAGGGCGGTGTCACGCGAGCCATTGCTGGCGAAGCGACCGTCGAGACGCAGGTTGAGATCGCTGGTCGGGATCGCCTGATAGAGACGAAAGACATAGGACCCGCTCAGGCGCACATCTGCCTTCGGAACAGCGACACCGCTCGAATTCGACAGATAGACCTGAATGCCGCAATCGCGGCTCGGATGCAGGTCAATGCCATTTCGGGTCTGCGCTTGCGCGGCCGACGGGACAGCGGCGAACAGGGTCGCCCCCAGGGCGATGGCGCTGGTGAAGGCTTTGAGACGAGACATGTGCAGCTCCCTTGCGGATGAATCTCCGTGCTTGAGCTGACACTAGCGATATCGATATGAGGCTTGGCTGAGCGCCCGGTTCAGACGGCGTTCATGTAAGAATGAGCGTCAGCGCGCGATGGCCGCGCGGGGTGCCGAGCCGGTCGTCTCGACAGACTGCGGCAGGAGCACCGCAGCCTCAACGGTATTGCCAACGCCGAGATAATTGACCTGACCAAAGCCCATCGACTTGGCCAGTTTGATACCCTTGCCGCGATAGCCCGCCCGTGACGGGTCCGCCATCTCGGCGGTCTCGGCGTCAATCCCTTCCCCATCATCCTGGATGATGAAGGAGAGGATGCGCCCGCCGCGCTGGAAGCGCAGCTTCACACGGCGGTCCTCATACAGGCTTTCGGCCATGCGCTTGGACAGTTTGCGCTCCCAATTGCCTTCCGCCAGGCCCTTGGCCTTTTCAGCGGGATCGAAGCCCAGATTGCCGTGTTCGATCGCATTGGCGAGCAGGACGTAAAGACCCACTGCCGTCGCGCAGGGGCGTGGCGTGGCGCGGCCCAGCAGGATGGCGACATCGCTGGCCTGTTCACGGGTCTGGATCGAGAATTCGCCCGCCGCGAGCGACTGGGTCGCCCCGAGTCCGATCTCGGAATCGGCCGGAATGGCAAGTTCCTGGGCTCGGTAGGCGCGCAGCCCGTCAATCGCATTGGCGAGGGTGCCCGCATCCGCATCATGATCGAGAAAGATATCGGCGCCGCTGCGCCGGGCATTGCCGGTGACCAGCAAGGAGCACTGTTTCGGCGCGGCATTCTTGCGAGCGTCGGCGATTCGCGCGGCATGGGCGTCATCTGCCACGACAAGCGCAACCGGCCCCTCCTGGTCCATGGTCGGACCCAGATAGACGGTCATGCCCAAGCCCTTGGCCAGCGCTCGCGACAACACGCGTGTGCGGTTGCTGTCGCTCATGCAGAGCCAAAGCCTGTCAGGGGTCTTGCCGGTTTGGGCGATTGCCATGCGGTCTCCAGGGAACTGAAGCAGGACTGGGTCGGAACACGCACACTAGAAACAACACATTAACAATGAATTTGACGCCGCCAAGCGCGTTTCATCGCATCATGTTTGCGACAGGACAGAACAGGGCAAGACCGAGGAAAATCCGGGCCCGACTAGGCGTCGCGCTCGCGCACAATACCCGCGACGCGTTCGCGACGGGTCGGGAAACGGTAGAAGATATGTGTCCCGATCCGGCGCGTGCGCACGAGGCCATCATTCCAATACGGGTCAACGGCCACCGTATGGTAATGCGTCGCGCGGCGGGTCACATCCCGGCCAAAACCCATGAAGGCATGCTGGGAGACCAGCTGCGACCGGCGCCAGGAGCGACCGCGCGGCTCACGGACCATGGACCCGTCACAGGTAAAGGTGAACTGGCACCCCGTCCGGCGTTCAGACCCCTGATAGACCACGCCACAGATCGAGTTCGGATAATTGCGATTGTCGACCCGGTTCAGGATCACCTGGGCCACGGCCAGCTGACCGACAAAGGTCTCGCTGCGGGCCTCGTAATAGATCGCTTCGGCCAGGCAATCGACTTCAGCCGAGATGCCGGCGGCGATCTGGAGGTGCGTATTGTCAAAGGTGCGCAGGTCATCCAGCGAGCGGGCGGTCAGCACGATACCGGCATCGGTGTCGGCTTCCAGCTTCAGCGAGGCAAAGCGCAATTCTTCCGGCGGCTGCCAGGCGGCATCAACATCACCGGCCTGGAGATAACGCGACGCCATCGCCTGCCAGACGAGTGTCTCGTCCTGCTCGCGGGCGCGATCGGAGGCCCCGTTGAGGAGCAGGACCGTCATCGCACACAGCACCAGGGTCGCCAGCATATGCAATGCTGTCGCTACCTGCTTTTGCTGGCTGCGTGCCGCGTCGAGGTCCATTTGGTCTCCGTATGTCCGTTCAGGCGTCAAATCCGACCTTTCACGAATCGTGCCGTCTTGCGACGAGATTAACATGAAGCGCCGTGTCTGAATCCTTCGTGAAATCAGCGCGCCTCTCTATTTGAGCCAACCATAGCGGTCAAGCAGGGTGCTTGGTTACAAATAAGAAAATACCCGCCCCTTCCAAGAGAGGCGGGATTTTCAGTTGCGATTACAGAAAGCTATTACTGACGGCGCAAACGGGCCTGGGCGGCCGCCAAACGCGCAATTGGCACGCGGTATGGCGAACAGGACACATAATCCAGGCCGATTTCCTCACAGAAATCGATGGAAGACGGGTCGCCGCCATGCTCGCCGCAAATGCCCAGCTTGAGGCCTTCACGGCTGGCGCGGCCGCGTTCTGCCGCGATCCGGACCAGATCACCGACCCCGTCACGGTCCAGCGTGACAAAGGGATCCTTCTCGAGAATTCCCGCTTCAAGATAGTCGCCGAGGAATTTACCCGCATCATCCCGCGACAGACCGAAAGTCGTCTGGGTCAGGTCATTTGTGCCGAAGGAGAAGAATTCCGCATCCTCGGCAATCTGACCGGCCATCAGCGCGGCGCGGGGCAATTCGATCATCGTGCCGATGAGATATTTCGGCGCGCCGCCTGTCTCCTCGGCAACAGCCTTGGCGACACCGGCAACCCGCGCCTTCAGAATGGCCAGCTCGGCCGGCATGGCCACGAGCGGGATCATCACTTCGGCCAGCGGCTGGAAGCCGGTTTCCTTCTCGACCGCGACCTGGGCCTCGAAAATCGCCCGGGCCTGCATCTCGTAGATTTCCGGGAAGGTGATGCCCAGGCGGCAACCGCGATGGCCGAGCATGGGATTGCTTTCGCCGAGATCACGCGCCCGCGCCATCAGCTGGTCGGCCGGCAGGCCGGTCGCCTTGGCGACATCAATGACGTCTTCCTCGGTATGCGGCAGGAATTCGTGCAGCGGCGGATCCAGGAGGCGGATCGTGCAGGGACGCTCGCCCATGATGCGGAATATCTGTGCGAAGTCGTCGCGCTGCATGGGCAGGATCTTGTCCAGCGCCGTAACCCGTCCGTCCTGGTCATTCGACAGGATCATCTCGCGCACGGCGGCGATCCGGTCGGATTCGAAGAACATGTGCTCGGTGCGGCACAGGCCGATGCCTTCAGCGCCGAACTCGACCGCGGTCTCGCAATCATTGGGCGTTTCCGCATTGGTCCGCACCTTCATGCGGCGGGCCTTGTCGGCCCAGACCATGAGCTTGCCGAAATCGCCGGTCAGCTCCGGCTTGATCATCTTGGCTTCGCCCATCAGGACCTGGCCCGAGGCGCCATCAATGGTGACCATCTCGCCATCCTTGACCAGACGGCGGCCAACGACGAATTGCTTGGCCGCATAGTCGATCTTGATCGCGCCGGCACCGGAGACACAAGGCCGCCCCATGCCGCGCGCCACCACGGCAGCGTGCGAGGTCATGCCGCCGCGTGCGGTGATGATGCCTTCAGCCGCGTGCATGCCGTGAATGTCTTCCGGCGAGGTCTCGATACGCACCAGGATGACTTTCTCGCCAGCCTTGGAGCGTTCTTCGGCTTCGTCGCTGTCGAAGACCACCTTGCCCGAGGCCGCGCCCGGCGATGCCGGCAGGCCCGAGGTCAGGATGTCGCGCTCGGCGTCGGGGTCGAGGGTCGGGTGCAAGAGCTGGTCGAGTTGGGCCGGGTCAACGCGCATCACGGCCTCATCTGTCGAGATCAGACCTTCCGACGCCATGTCGACGGCAATCTTCAGCGCCGCCTTGGCGGTGCGCTTGCCATTGCGGGTCTGCAGCATCCAGAGCCGGCCGCGCTCGACCGTGAACTCGATGTCCTGCATGTCGGTGTAATGACGCTCCAGCTTGTCGAAGACGGCGGCCAGCTCGGCATAGCTCTCCGGCATCGCCATTTCCATGGACGGGTTGTCATCGCCCATCTTCTCGCGCATCGCCTCGGTCAGGCATTGCGGTGTGCGGATGCCGGCGACCACGTCCTCGCCCTGGGCGTTGACCAGGTATTCGCCGTAATAGCCGGTATCGCCGGTCGACGGGTCGCGGGTGAAGGCCACACCGGTGGCAGACGTCTCGCCCATATTTCCGAACACCATCGCCTGGACATTGACCGCCGTGCCCCAGCTGGCCGGGATGTCGTGCAGGCGGCGATAGGTCTTGGCGCGATCGGTCATCCACGAGCCGAAGACGGCGCCGATGGCGCCCCACAGCTGCTCGCGCGGATCCGCCGGGAAGTCGCGGCCCAGCTCGCGGGCAGCAGCGGCCTTGTACTCTCCCACAATGCTGACCCAGTCATCGGCGCTCAACTCGGTGTCGAGGGAGTAGTCATTATCGTCCTTGAAGCCGTCGAGAATGTCCTCGAAGACGGCGTGATCCACGCCGAGGACGACATCGGAATACATCTGGATGAAGCGGCGATAGCTGTCATAGGCAAAGCGGCGGTCGCCGGACAGCTTGGCCAGACCTTCCGCCGTCTCGTCATTGAGGCCGAGATTGAGGACCGTATCCATCATGCCCGGCATCGAGGCGCGGGCGCCCGAACGGACCGAGACCAGAAGCGGATTGGCCGGATCGCCAAACGCCTTGCCGACCGCCTGTTCAAGCTTGGCGAGCGACGCCTCGACCTGGCCACCCAGCGTGTCCGGATAGGCCTGGTCATTATCATAGAAGGCCGTGCAGACCTGGGTCGTCAAAGTGAAGCCTGGCGGCACCGGAAGGCCCAGCTTGGCCATTTCGGCCAGGTTCGCACCCTTGCCACCCAGCAGCTCGCGCATGCCGGCTTCGCCTTCACTGTCACCACCGCCAAAGGCGTAAACCCACTTGGTATCTGCAGTCATGGAATGAGCCCCTAGCCTGATATCTTGTCGAAATCGGCGACGGCGCGAATGGCCGTGCGTATGGCGGACAATAAGAGAAGTCTGTTGCGGCGCAACGCAGCGTCGTCCGTGTTAACGGTCACTTCGCTGAAAAAGACATCAATCGGTGCACGCAGTTGCGACAATGCCCGCATTGCGGCAGCAAAGTCCTCGTCCGCCAGCGCCGTTTCCGCCGCCGGTCCGGCCGCCCCCAGCGCCGCGATCAGATCGCGCTCGGCTGATTCCGGTGCCGCCGCGAGATAGCCCTCGTCCGGCTCGCCGGTGAGGTCGTCGTCCGACTTGGCCAGAATGTTCGACGCCCGCTTGTTTCCCGCCAGCAACGCCGCGCCATCCTCGGTATCGAGGAAGGCCTGCAGGGCGCGGGCCTTGTGGGTGACGCGGACGAGATCGTCATCGCCGAGCGCGAAGACCGCGTCGATCACGTCATGACGGATGCCCTCATCGCGCAGGTGGACTTTGAGACGGTCGGCGAAGAAGTCCCGCATTCCAAGCACCAATGAAAGCTGGAAGCCGAAATCAGCGAGGGACTTGGACGCCCGATCGCCTGGCTGCCACCATTTCTCGTCTGCCTTGGAGTCCGCTTCGGTGGACATGCTGATGCTGGCCTTTTCGATACCAACAAGTCCATCAGCCCATTCCGCGAGCAACCAGAACGTCTCGGCCAGCGGCAAGCGCGTATTCGAGATCAGCAAGATCCGAATAACGCCCAGCGCGGCGCGGCGCAGGGCAAACGGGTCCTTCGACCCCGTCGGCTTTTCATCGATCGCCCAGAAGCCGACCAGCGTATCCAGCTTGTCCGCCAGTGCCACGGCAGCCGAGACCGGCGCGGTTGGCACTTCGTCTGACGGCCCCTGCGGCTTGTAGTGGTCCTTGATGGCGTCAGCGACGGCGGCGTCCTCGCCCTGGTCGAGCGCGTAATACCGTCCCATCGCGCCCTGCAGCTCGGGGAATTCATAGACCATCTCGGAGACGAGATCGGCCTTGGCCAGGCGGGCGGCCTTTTCGGCCAGGTCCGGATCGGCACCGACAACCGGGGCCAGTTCGCGGGCCAGGGCGGCGACGCGCTCGACCTTGTCGGCGACCGTGCCGAGCTTTTCGTGGAAGGTCACCTTCGACAATTGCGCCGCCATGTCGGAGAGCGGCGTCTTGCGGTCATTGTCCCAGAAGTGGCGGGCGTCCGAGAGGCGGGCCGAGAGGACGCGAGCATTGCCGGCGGCGATCGCCTTGCCGCCATCCGGTGCGACCTGGTTGGCGATGGTGACGAATTTGGAGACCAGCTGGCCGGTCCTGGGATCGCGCACCGCGAAGTATTTCTGGTGCGTCTTCATCGTCAGGGTGATGACTTCCGGCGGCAGATCGAGAAAGTCCGGATCCATCTCGCCCAGTACCGGCACCGGCCATTCCACCAGCCCGGCGACCTCGGTCAGAAGACCGGCATCCTCGACCAGTTCAAACCCGGCATCCGCACACACCTTGCGGGCGCCATTCAGGATCAGCGACTCCCGGGCGGCGCGGTCGAGCAGGACATGCCCCTCACCTTCCAGTGCCGTCGCATAGTCGAGGAAATTCGAGACCGTGAACGGCCCGCGCCCCATGCGGCGATGGCCTTCGGTGACATTCGACGCCGTGATGCCGAACACCTCGACCGGCACGACTTCGCCGTCGAACACGCACAGGAGACGCTGGATCGGACGGACCCAGCGCTGCGCCTTCTCGCCCTCGCCGAACTTCATCGATTTGGGCCAGGGAAAGGCCTTCATCAGATCGGGAATGGCTTCGGCAAGCACCTCGGTGGTGGCCCGGCCGGGCTTTTCGATCTTTGCGACCCAGAACTCACCCTTCTTGTCCGCGCGCTTCTCGCACGCATCCAGCGAGGCGACGCCAGCCCCGCGCAGAAAGCCTTCCACGGCCTTGTCCGGTGCACCGACCCGCGGGCCCTTGCGCTCTTCGCTGACATCGGCGGTCTTGACCGGCAGGCCCTCGATCACGAGGCCGAGGCGGCGTGCACCGGCGAAGGTCTTGAGCGAGGTCCAGGTGAGGCCGGCCGCCTTGAGCCGGTCGCCCAGCAATTTTTCAAGGTCGGCCTCGGCGCGCGGTTGCATGCGGGCCGGGATTTCCTCGCAGAAGATTTCAAACAGGAGTTCGGACATCGTGTCGGGCTTTCCGCTCAGGAGGCGTATTCTTGGTCGGCATAACGCTGCATCAGCGCGAAATAACCGTCATCGGGCGGACCTTCATAGATCAGCGCGTCGTCAGGAAAGGTCATCCAGTCCTGGGCCGATCTGACCCAGATATGGCCGACCGGTTTCAGCCTGGCGCGGTCATCCAGCGTCCCGGCTTTCAGCGACAGGGCCGGCTTGCCGACCGTGTCATTGGCGATCCGTGTGCCGCACTCACCGCAGAAATGGCCCTGCTTGCTCGACTTGCTATCGGTCGGGATGGGGAAGGAGGCCGGCTCGCCCTTGGTGAATTTGAACCCGTCCCGCTGCACCAGCATGGACATGCCAAAGGCCGAGGAGGATTGCTGCTGGCAGGTCGTACAATGACAGCAATACAGCGCCATCGGATTCTCGCTGATCTCGAAGCGGATCGCACCGCACTGGCAGCCACCGCGAAGGGGGAGTTTCATGGGAGGGTCTCCGACAATGGCAGGTCCTCGCCCTTGATGGGCGAGGGGGACCGCGAAGCGGTGGAGTGGGTGACGGTCGGCAGAAGCCGGAACGCGGCGCGTTTCACCCGATCCGACCCGCCGCTTCGCGTCGGCCCACCTTGCCCATCAAGGGGAAGGACCTGTGTGCGGCCCGTCATCACGCCTGCGCCTCCACCAGCGCCCGCTCGCTCTTCACCCAGGCATCCGCGCAGCCCTTGGCCAGTTCGCGAACCCGCGCGATCCAGCTGGCGCGTTCGGCGACGGAGATGGCGCCGCGGGCGTCGACCAGGTTGAAGAGGTGGGAGGCCTTGAGACAGAAATCATAGGCCGGCAGCGGCAGCGGCTTGTCGAGATTGAGCAGGGCCATGCACTGGTTCTCGGCGCCCTTGAACCACTCGATCAGCATGTCGACATCGGCATGCTCGAAATTGAATTCGGAATACTGTTTCTCGGCTTCCAGGAAGACGTCGCCATAGGTCATGCCGGCACCGTTGAAATCGAGGTCATAGACATTCTCGACGCCCTGGACATACATCGCCAGACGCTCGAGCCCGTAGGTCAGCTCGCCGGAGACGAGATCGACATCAAGACCGCCAACCTGCTGGAAATAGGTGAACTGGCTGACTTCCATGCCGTCGCACCAGACTTCCCAGCCCAGACCCCAGGCACCGACAGTGGGGTTTTCCCAATCATCTTCCACGAAGCGGACATCATGCAGGTCGCGATCAATGCCGATGGCGTCGAGCGAGCCGAGATAGAGGTCCTGCAGGTCAGCCGGGCACGGCTTCAGGAGCACCTGGAACTGGTAGTAGTGCTGCAGGCGGTTGGGGTTCTCGCCATAGCGGCCATCGCCAGGACGGCGCGAAGGCTGAACGTAGGCGGCGCGCCAGGGGCGCGGGCCGAGCGAGCGCAGCGTGGTCGCCGGGTGCAGCGTCCCGGCGCCGACCTCGACATCATAGGGCTGCAGGATGGCACAGCCCTTCCCCGCCCAATACGTCTGCAGACGGAGGATCAGCTCCTGGAAGGAGGGCGCTTTCGCGGCGGCCATGGCATCAATTCCCGCTGGAAAAATCGAGATGAAGAAATCGCGCGGACACTAGGCAAGTCAGCCCGACGGATCAAGCGCGCGAGTCCTCGTCTTTGTGCGACGCAGCATCCTCGTCGCGCGGCTCCAGCCGGGCCTCCACTGCCCGGCGCGCCGCCTCCGCTGCATTGTCCCGCTGCTTGCGCCCACGCGCGCCGAGGACGACGAGCAGGACCATGGCGAGGACAACAAGGATGATCGTCACGGTCATGGCTGCATCTCCAATACCGCCCGCCCCCGCAGGATGGCGTCGGCCTCGGGCGAATGCCCCTCGCCCTCATGCAGGAAAAGCGGGGCAAGCAGGACCAGCGGCGCCTTGCCGCCAATGGTCGCCTGAATGATGACGCGCTTGGCTGGCGCGTCGGCTCTCGGATAGACCGGCTTGATCACCACGGAGCCGAAGGACCGCTCGAGCGCAGTGAGGATATCCGCCAGCCGGTCGGCCCGGTGGATCAGGGTCAGTCGGCCCTTGGCCTTGAGCGCCCGGGCAGCACAGCGCACCCAGTCGGCAAAGGGCACATCGCCGGTCAGCCAGGCAGCACGCTTTTCGTCTTTCGGCGCCCGCAAGGCCCCGGGGTCGTCGAAGAAGGGCGGATTGAAGAAGACCTGGTCGACCTTCAGCGAGGTGCCCAATTGCATGATATCGGCATTCTGGGTCTGCACGCGCGCGCCCATACCGTTTGCCGCCGCGTTCTCGGCCGCCAGGGCCGCCGCTTCGGGGTCGCGTTCGACGCCGACAAAGCTCGCACCGGTCAGCCTCCAGGCCGCGCACATCAGCGCCGCGCCGGCACCGCAGCCAAACTCGGCGAGGATCTCGCCCTCGCGGGCATCCAGCGCCGCGGCCAGCAGGCCGGCATCCATGCCGGCCCGGTAGCCGTCCTTACCCTGGCGCAGGACAACACGGCCATCGAGCAATCGATCCAGTGTGGTCGTCACGTCCGGTATAGCGCCTGAAGTCACGGCCGGTCCTCTTCCTGCAGCTCGGCCAGCAAGCTCAACGCCATGTGCGCGTCCTCGTCGATCACCATGATGCGTGTCTTGATGAATGGCAGACCGCCGCCATACATGGAGGACATGCCCTGATCGAGCACGATGGGTTCAATGCCCTCATCGCGCAGGATGGACTGGGCATAAGAGAGTTTGACCGGGTCATTGGTCCTCAGGACTTCCTTCACGTGGGCATACCTCCGCGCCGCTTTGCGGCTTTTTGGGCCGACACAGGACAAGGGGCCTGACCTGTGCTGTTTCGTCACCGCCCCTTGTGCTTGCCGGGCGGTCCGTCGATTTCTATTGTCGGAAGCAATTGAGCCTGCATCAAGAGGACAGCTGGCGTGGACAGCATGGTGAGTGTCAAATCGGCAGCCGCGGCCAAGACCGCGGATATACCGAATGCAGCGGAAGCGCTGGCGGTTCTGGCCTATGACGACATGCGCAATGTCGACGCCCTCATCCTCGAGCGGCTGGACAGTCATGTCGAGCTGATCCCCGAGCTGGCCCGCTATCTGATCGAGGCCGGCGGCAAGCGCGTGCGCCCGATGATCACAGTCGCCGCCGCCAACATGCTGGGCTACAGCGATATCGCGCCGCTCAAGCTTGCCGCGGCGGTGGAATTCATCCACACCGCCACGCTGCTGCACGATGATGTCGTCGATGAGAGCGGCATGCGCCGCGGCAAGGTCGCCGCCAATCTGGTCTGGGGCAATGCCTCCTCCGTCCTGGTCGGCGATTTCCTCTTCGCGCGCTCCTTTTCCCTGATGGTCGAAGCCGGATCAATGAAGGCGCTCGGCGTATTGTCCGATGCGGCCTCGACGATTGCCGAGGGCGAAGTGCGTCAACTCTCCGCGGTCAAGGATGTCGGCGTTTCGGTCGACACCTATATGCAGATCATCGATGCCAAGACGGCGGCGCTCTTTGCCGCAGCGGCGCAAGTCTCCGGTATTGTCGCTGGCCGCGATGCCCGTGAGGAAGCCGCGCTGGAGACCTATGGCCGTGAACTCGGCCTGGCCTTCCAGCTGGTCGATGATGCGCTGGACTATGACGGCGCCTCGTCCAAGCTGGGCAAATCCACCGGCGATGATTTCCGCGAAGGCAAGGTCACCCTGCCCGTCGCACTGGCAATCGCAGCGGCGTCCGGCAGCGAGACCGAGTACTGGGACCGCGTGATTGCGCGCGGCGAACAGGCCGACGGCGATTTCGCCACCGCCATCCGCCTGATCAAATCGCATGGCGCGCTCGACGCCACGGTCAATCAGGCTCGCGCCCATGCCCGACGGGCCCGCGAAGCCCTGGCCATCTTCCCGGCCAATAAATGGCGGGTCGCGCTGGAAGATCTCGCCGACTTCGTGGTCGAACGCGCCTACTAGCCTCGCGCCTATTGCCAGGTATCGAGACCGGCAGCGCGCGCCTTGCGGCGGCACATCTGATGCAGGACGGTAAAACCTGTAACGGCCAGCAGGAAGACTGGCAGCCCGGCTATCGGCGACAGGGCGTTTGCGACCAGCGCCAGCATACCGCACGCGATACTCATCCCGCCCCAGATCATTGCCACCCGGCCATGGCTCATCCCCATGGCAATGAGCAATTGATAGGCATGCGCCCGGTGCGCGACGAAGGGTGACCGCCCGGCCTTGACCCGCGCGGCCATGGTCAAGAGAACATCGCCCAGAAGCGGCAGGACGAGGAGCGGCACCAGCCAGACCGAGCCCGACGGCGCGCGGGAAGCCCAGACGAGAGCCAGACCGGCCAGGATCACCGCCGCCCCCAGCGATCCGACATCGCCACTGAACAAACGCCCGCGTGCTGACAGGAGGGGCGCATTCCACACGGCGAATCCAGCGAGCGCCGCCGCCAATGCCAACGCTGCCAGCATGAAAGGGCCCGCGCCCAGAATCGCCAGAACCAGCGCCGGCGGGATCAGGCTGGCCGCCATCAGACCGTCCGATCCATCCATGAAATTGACCGTGTTCGCGAGCGTGAAAACGAACAGCGCCGAGCCCAGCCAGCCAATCATCCAGGGCAAGGCGAAGCCAAGATCGGTGACCGGACCGATCATGCCGGCCAGGGCCAGGCTGATCAGGCTCAGCAGCGCGAATTTCGGTCGTTCATTCAACGTCACCACATCGTCGACAAAGCCCAGCACCGCCGCCATCGCCGCGCAAAGGGCCAGCGCGACCAGAGCCGCGCCGTCCGCTGGGGCCATGACCGGGATGAAGATGAGTGCGCCGACAAAGCCGACGACAATACCCAGTCCGCCGCCGCGCGGCGTCGGCTGGACGTGATTGGAGCGCTGATTGGGATGGTCGAGGATGCGGGCGCGCCAGATGAGACCGGCCACGCTCCAGGCGAGACTGAAAGCCGCGACCAACGGCCACGCCAGCGCACTCACCGTACCGCTCCGGTCAGGCAAACGGCGCGGGCGAAACCGTCATAGGCGTCCGCGACCCGCTCGGCCGACGCCCGATCGGCACACAGGGCGAAACAGCTCGCGCCGGAGCCGGACATGCGGGCCAGCGCGACCCCGGTCTGTCCCCGCAACCAGTCGAGCGTCCCGGCAATCTCCGGATGATGCGCCACGGCCGGCGCTTCCAGATCATTCCGCTCGCCGCGCAGCCAAGCGAGGCGGTCCTCACCCATCGGGTCAGCCTCGGCCAGCGGCGCCGGGTCTGCGGCATCAAAGGCCTTGAAGATCGGCCCGGTCGGTACCGCGACGCCCGGGTTGAGAAGAACCGCATCGAATGCGTCGAAGGCCGGCAGGATGTCGATCCACTCGCCAATCCCGCGCATCCGCAACGGGCGGGCATAGAGGCAGGCCGGCACGTCGGCGCCCAACCTGAGACCGATTTCCGCCAGCCGGTCGAGGGTCCAGTCCAGCCCCCAGAGTCGATTCAACGCGCGCAAGGTCGCGGCCGCATCGGCCGAGCCACCGCCCAGCCCGGCCTCGACGGGAATCTGCTTGTCGAGACGGATCATCGCGCCCTCATCAATACCGGCCGCAACCTGTAGCGCACGCGCCGCCTGGAGGACCAGATTATTGCCGTCCGGCGGCAGGGCGCGCGAGGCCTCTCCGGACATGGTCAGCAGCAGGCCAGGGCCCGGTCTCACCTCAACCGTGTCGCCCCAGTCCGCGAAGACGACGAGACTGTCGAGCGGGTGATAGCCATCGGGCCGGGCCGCGCCGACCCGCAGGGTCAGATTGACCTTGGCGGGGGCCAATTCGGTAATGGGCGACGGCGTCACGGTGCGTCGCCGATATCGTCGGCCGCGTCCGACATGTCCTCGACCCGGTATTGTTCCCCAATCGGGGGGCGGCCATGGGTCAACCGGTATTCCAGGCCTTCGCGCTGCTCCGGGCGTGGATCGAGATCGAGGGTACGGCGCCACTGGAAACCGGCCTCGAGCGCGCGCCCGACCTGCCAATAGGCATCACCGAGATGATAATTGGCCGTCGCGCTGCCGGGGTTCAGCTCGGCCGCCCGTTCCAGCGCCTCGACCGCCGCTTCATAATGGCCGAGCCGATAATGCGCCCAGCCAAGGCTGTCGATGACATTGCCGTTCTCCGGTTCCAGCGTTGCCGCCTGCTGGATCATCTCGAAGGCTTCCTCGACGCGCTCGCCCCGATCGATCCAGAAATAGCCGAGATCATTGAGCAAGGTGGGCTGACGCGGTGCCAGTTCAAGCGCGGCGAGGTAATGGCCCTCTGCCGAAGTCCAGTCATCCGCGTCGAGATAGCAGGCCGCCGCATAGTGGTGATAACGCCAGTGGGCAGCGACGTCCGGGTCCGCAATGATCTCTTCATAGAGCGGAATGGCCTCGCCACACCGGCCATTGAGCCGCATCAGATCGGCGACCAGGAGCTTGGTCTCAACACCACCATCCTCGGTCCAGAGACGATTGGCGAGCAGGATGGCCTCATCTGTCCGCTGCATGTCCTGGAGCAGGAGAATTCGCTGGAATTCGGCGGTGAACCGGAATGGCTCATCCGTAATCGCGGCGTATTCCGTCAGCGCGGCTTGCGGAAGACTGATCCGGCTCAGCGTCCCGGCCAGCGCCAGGCGGGTCGGGGCATAGTCGGGGTCCAGGCGCTGGACCATGCGCAGATAGATCACCGACAGGTCCATATCGGCCTGCTCGGCGAGATCAGATGCCGGACCGAAGAGGGCCCGGCCCGCCATTTGCGGCACACCGGGGCGTCGGCGCGGGCGTGCGCCTTCATCGAGGCGGCGCAGCGCATCCGTGACGAAGGGACCGTCCGGATTGGCTTCCAGCATGGTTTGGTAGAGGGTCCGGGCTTCATCCGGACGCCCTTCACGCTCCAGGAAATTACCGTACATCTCGGTCGCAAGGCGCGGGAAGACCGCAGAATAGGCGGCAGTCCGGTAAGCGGCGTCAGCGGCTTCGGGCTCGCCGGCGACGTCAGCCAGCATCGCCTTGTGCAGCCACAAATGGGAGGACAGGAATCCGGGCGCCTGGGTCCCGTTGGCAGCATCCATGGCCGCAACCGCCTCGCCCTCGCCCATCATCGCCCACTGGATGAGGAGATCGCGCATCAGCGTGTTGAAGGGCCCGTAATCCGGCGCCGCGTTCAGGCTGGCAATGGCATCGCGGTAATCGCGCTGCGATATCTGGTCGGCGGCGACATAGAGCGTGGCCAGACGGCTGGGGTCACCGGCCTGGACTGTCGACCGGGCCAGTCGCGCCGCCTGGTCCGTATGGCCGGAAAGCAGCGATGTGATGAAGGCCCGGTCAGCCAGGGTTGCATTGCCCGGCGCCTGGTCAAGGGCACGCGCATAATGGGTCGCGGCCCCATCAACATCACGGCTCATGCCGGCATAGCGCGCCGCAAGAAAAGCCCCGTAGACGGAGACCTCCTCGTCTTCGGGCGGCATGGCCGTGCTGGCGCAGGATGCCACGGCCGTTGCGGCCAGGCAGAGGGCGAGAATGCGGACTGATGAACTCATGCCTGCATGCTCGCCCTGCAGACGGTCGGGCGCAAGGGCCCGAGGCGGTTGGACCTACATATTGGCGTACATCGGACCGCCGCCACCTTCCGGAGTCGTCCAGTTGATGTTCTGGTTGGGGTCCTTGATGTCGCACGTCTTGCAGTGAACGCAATTCTGCGCGTTGATCTGGAAGCGTTGCTCACCGCTGGTCTCATCCTCGACCCACTCATAAACCCCGGCGGGGCAGTAGCGTGTCGACGGACCGGCGAATTCGCCGAGCTCGGACAATTTCTGCAACGCGTCATCCGACAGTTTGAGGTGGATCGGCTGATCTTCCTCGTGATTGGTGTTCGAGATGAAGACCGAGGACAGGCGATCAAAGGTCAGAACGCCATCGGGCTTGGGATAGTTGATCGGCTTGTGTTTGGACGCCGGCTCCAGGCTTTCCGCGTCGGTCTTGCCGTGGCCCAGCGTACCGAAGGGTGACCAGCCACCGAACAGGGTGTTGCACCACATGTCGAGCCCGCCCAGGGCAACACCCCAGAACGTGCCCAGCCTGGACCAGAGCGGCTTGGCATTGCGAACTTTCTTGAGGTCCTTGGCGACCCAGGAATTCTCATAGGCCGTCTGGTAGTCGACCAGCTCGTCGTGCTGGCGGCCATCGGCCAGGGCGGCAAAGACACTCTCGGCAGCCAGCATGCCGGTCTTCATGGCGTTGTGGCTGCCCTTGATGCGCGGCACATTCACGAAACCGGCCGAACAACCGATCAAACCGCCACCCGGGAAAGCCAGCTTGGGCACGGACTGATAGCCGCCCTCGGTGATGGCGCGCGCGCCGTAGGAAATGCGCTCTCCGCCCTCGAATACCGTCTCCATGACAGGATGGGTCTTCAGGCGCTGGAACTCGTCGAAAGGCGAGAGATAGGGATTCTTGTAATTCAGGTGCACGACATAGCCGACCGACACCAGATTATCGCCGAAATGGTACATGAAGGACCCGCCACCGGTCTGGCCATCGAGTGGCCAGCCCATCGTGTGCTTGACCATGCCGGGCTTGTGGTTCTCCGGCTTCACGCGCCAGAGTTCCTTGATACCGATGCCGAATTTCTGTGGCTCCTTGCCCTCGGACAGGTTGAAGCGGCTGATCAGCTTCTTTGACAGCGAGCCGCGCGCACCTTCGGCGATCAGCGTGTACTTGCCGCGCAGCTCCATGCCCGGCTGGTAACCATCCTTGTGACCGCCATCGCGAGCCAGGCCGAAATCACCCGTAACGACGCCCTTGATGGCACCGTCTTCCTCGATGAGGTCGGCAGCCGGGAAACCCGGATAGATTTCCACACCCAGCGCCTCCGCCTGCTCGGCCAGCCAGCGGCAGACATTGGCGAGCGAGACGATATAGCAGCCATGATTGCTCATCAGCGGCGGGAAAAGCAGGGTCGGCAAGCTGATCGAGCCGGCTTCGCCAAGCACTTCGAAAATGTCGGTCTTGACCTCATCTTCCAGTGGCGCGCCAAGCTCCTTCCAGTTGGGGAAAAGCTCATTCATGGCCTTGGGGTCGACCACAGCACCGGAGAGGATGTGCGCGCCGACTTCGGCGCCCTTTTCAAGCAGGGCGATCGAGATCTCGGATCCGGCTTCGGCCGCCATCTGCTTGAGGCGGATGGCCGCGGACAGGCCGGACGGACCGCCACCAACAATGATGACATCATATTCCATGGATTCGCGTTCAATTGCGGCGTCGGTCATCAGGCTGGCACCTTCCCTCTTTGTGTTCGCGTCTGTTCAATGCGGTGTTCGGCTTGCAGGTCTTCGGTCATACCCTAGGATCAAAGACCCATCTAGCGCGTCCCGCCGTCGGGATCAAAGCTATTACGTTAACGTGCACGTCAACATGACCGATTCCGGACCCGCCCTCACCCCACAAGACGAGAAAGCGCTGCAAGCGCTGATTGCCTGGTGGGCGGATGCCGGAATCGAGATGGACGCGCCGAGCATGGCACCGCGACCGGTCGCGCCCACGGCGCCAGGGCCTCGCTCTGAGCCACTTCCGGACACGCGCCGCACCGCGCCCGCCGAGCCGGTTCGAGCCGCAACCCCGCAGGCGGCCCGCGCAGCCGGTTTTGGTGACGCCGGGTCCAGCGGGCCCGGCGCCCGGACGCTCGCCAAGGGCGCGGACACGCTCGACGCGCTGCGCGATGCCATCAGCCAGTTTGACGGATGTGCCCTCAAGCGCACGGCCCGCAACACACTCTTTGCCCGGGGCGACCGTGCGGCGCGCATCATGGTGATCGGCGACGCCCCCGGTCGTGATGAGGACGAACGCGGCGAACCTTTCGCCGGCCAGACCGGTCAATTGATGGACCGGATGCTGGCCGCGATCGGGATCGAGCGTGATGCCGCCTATCTGACCTATGTGCTGAACTGGCGTCCGCCAGGCAATCGGTCGCCGACCCAGGACGAGATCGCCCTCTGCCTGCCATTCGCCGAACGCCATATTGCCCTCAAGAAGCCAGACGTGCTCGTTCTGGCCGGTGGTCTGAGCGCGCAGGCTCTCTTGCGCAGCGAGGCGCCGATCACGCGGCTGCGGGGCCGCTGGACCGATTATGCGGTCCGCGACAGCTCCGGCGAGCCGACCGCGGCCACCATACCGACCCTGCCGATTTTCCATCCCAGCTATCTGCTAAGGCGGCCGACCGAGAAGCGTCTGGCCTGGCAGGACCTGTTGGCTCTGGCTTCAAAACTCAATCACTGATTGTGTCGTGCCGGTAATATATTATTAGAGGCCGCCGGACGGAAGACCCGGTTAACCCCAATTCCCCTACGGCTTTTCCTCAGACGCGCCCCAATCGGGCCGATCGGATGTTTGAGGAGCCAGCAGCATGTCGCGACCCACTGCCCCAGCACTTACCGGTGTCGAACGACGGTTCAAAGACGGCGAAGTCATCGTCACAAAGACCGACCTCAAAGGCTGCATAACCTACGCCAATGACACGTTTCAGCGCGCTTCGGCCGTCACGGAGCGGCAGGCGCTTGGCCAGCCGCACAATTTCATCCGGCATCCGGACATGCCGCGCTCGATCTTCAAACTCATGTGGGACACGATCAGCGCCGGCCAGGAATTGTTCGCCTATGTCGTGAACCGGGCCATGAATGGCGACCATTACTGGGTCTATGCCCATGTGACACCAAGCTTCAATGATGCTGGTGAGATCATTGGCTACCACTCCAATCGCCGCGAACCGGGTCGTCAGATCCTCGAGCAGGACATCATCCCCTTCTACGCCCAGCTTCGCGAAATCGAAGCCGGTGCCGGCAGCCCCAAACAGGCGCTGGCTGCCGGCAGCGAGGCCATCGGCGCCTGCCTCGCCAAGCATAATGTCGAATACGATGAATTCATCTGTACGCTCGGCCAGGGCCAGCGTCGCGGCTATCGCTAGGAGACCGTCATGTTCAACGTATCGAAGGATCGTGACGCCATCCGTCGCGCCGCCCGCATTGTCCGCGCCGTCGCCGAGGGCGATTTCGAACAACGCATAATCGGCGTCTCGCCGGACCCGGAAGTGGCGGAAATGGAAAACGCCATCAACCTCCTGATCGATCGCACCGACGCCTATCTGCGCGAAAGCCAGACCTGCGTCGAATATGTTCGCAAGAACAAGCATTTTCGCCTGATTCCGGAGGCCGGAATGGTCGGCAGTTTCAAGGCTGCCGCGCGGGCCGTGAACACGACGCTATATGCGATCAAGGCGCGTCATGACGGCTTCCTCGACCTTGGCAGCAAGCTGGAAAGCCAATTGACCGAGGTCATGGGCAAGGTCTCCGAGACCATCACAATGCTCCGGGGCAATGCCAACTCGCTGGACAGCAATTCCGGCAAGGCGTCCGAACAATGCATGACCGTCTCCGCAGCAGCTGAGCAAGCCTCGGCCAACATGCAGAGCGTGGCCGCTTCGGCCGAGGAGCTGACCTCGTCCATCGAGGAAATCAATCGCCAGGTCGTCCAGTCTGCCGGTATCGCCGACCAGGCCGTCGACAAGTCCCGCGCCATGAACCAGACAATCTCCGGCCTCAGCGGCGTGACCGACAGGATTGGTGATATCGTCAAGCTGATCCAGGGCATCGCCGACCAGACCAACCTCCTTGCGCTCAACGCGACGATCGAAGCCGCCCGCGCCGGTGAAGCCGGGCGGGGATTTGCGATCGTCGCGCAGGAGGTCAAGACGCTGGCCGGCCAGACCGCGCATGCCACCGATCAGATCAGCCAGCAGATATCCGAACTTCAGGGCACGATGACGAGCGCGGTCACCGCCAACACCGACATCTCCGATGCCATCGAACAGATCAATGTCTCTTGCAACGCGATTGCCACCGCTGTGACCGAGCAAAGTGCCGCGACCGGCGAAATCGCACGCAATGTTTCGGAAGCCGCCCTCGGTACCGGCGATGTCTCGAACGGGATCGGGATAGTCGAGGACGCCACGCGCAGCACGCGCGACATGGCGCACAGCGTCGTCACTTCGACCGACACCCTGTCGGAGCAGGAGGAAAACCTGACCAATCTGCGCCAGAACATCCTCACCTTCCTCGACGATGTCCGGCGTGTCGGCTGAAGATGCCTTGTGACGCCCGCATCATTTTGTTCTTGATTTGTTCCAACTTTGAGTCATCATGAAGCATGACCGAGCGCCCTGGTGGCTACGCCCTTAATGCCCCTCAGGAGGCCTCTCTGCCCCACCGCCCCGGAGCAAGAGGTCGGGGCGCTCGGTCAAACATTTCCGGTCGCTATGAGAGTGTCGTCCATGAAGCCTTCGATGATGGCTGGACCGAAGCGGATGGTGAAGCGCCCAGGCTCGCGACCACCGTCCTGAAAGATGCTTCCCGATCCATCATCTCGACCAATCAGTCGCCTGACATATCCTTCGACCAGTCGATCAATCCCTATCGGGGCTGCGAGCATGGTTGCGTCTACTGCTATGCCCGGCCCAGCCACGCCTTTTGGGGCTACTCCCCCGGCCTCGACTTCGAGAGCGTGATCTTCGCAAAACCGGACGGGCCAGCTCTGCTGGAAGCCGCTTTCAACAAGATCGGCTACCAGCCCAGGCCCATCCTGATCGGGGCCAATACCGACGCCTGGCAACCTCTGGAACGCGAGCGCCAACACACGCGCGACATTCTCAAGGTCTGTGCCCGCTACCGACACCCGATCAGCGTCATCACCAAGTCCGCCCTGATCCGCCGCGATCTCGACATCCTGGCCCCGATGGCGGCGGACGGGCTGGTCAAAGCCGCCATTTCCGTCACCACGCTCGACCGACGCCTGGCCCGGGATCTGGAGCCGCGCGCCGCCGCGCCGCATCGCCGGCTGGAAACCATCGCCGCGCTCAAGGCGGCGGGCATTCCGGTCACGGTGATGATGGCCCCCATCATTCCCGGCCTCACCGACCACGAGATTGAAGTCCTGCTCGAGGCCGCTGCCGATTCCGGTGCCGATAACGCGGCCTATGTCCTGCTTCGTCTGCCATTGGAAATCCGCGATCTGTTTCGTGAGTGGCTGACCGACAAACGGCCGGACGCAGCGGGCCGCGTCATGTCCCTGATCCGGCAGATGCGCAACGGCAAGGATTATGACGCGCAATGGGCGACACGCGGTCGCGGAACCGGCCCTTATGCCGCACTGATCGCCAGCCGTTTCCGAAAGGCCATCACGCGCTTCAAGCTGGATGCGCCGCGGGCGGTTCTCGATCCAAGCCGCTTCGAGCGCCCGCTCGGGAGCGCTGCGCAACCCAGCCTTTTTTGATTCCCCGTCACACGGGGGCCTTGTCAGCCCCCCTTCATTTCGGCAATCAGGAACAGGGGGATGGAAATGATCGTTTTGCGCGTTTTGCTTGTTGTGATGTCATTCGGCCTGGCCGGGTGCAATGGGTTCGGCACACTGGATGAGACCCTTCTTCCCGACGATGCGCGCCCCGTCTTCGACGCCGCCAAGGCTCTGGTTCTGGAAGGCGATCAGGACAGTATCGCGCCTCACTGGTATCCGGAGGTCGATCTGGCCACGATCCCGGACATCATCGAACAAATTCATGGCATCCTGCCTGACGCGCCGGCCGAAAGCGTCGACCTGGTGAATATCACACGCTTCTCAGGCGAGGACCCCGCGCTTGGAAGCTTCAGCCAGATCACGGCAACCTACATCGCGCGCTGGCCGGATCAGCACTTCAGCCTCGTCGCTCAGGTGACGCGCGTTGAGGACGGGCGCTGGCAGCTCAACCGATTCCGGATCTACCCGATTGATGCGGCCCTGGAAGGCCCTGCCACGATCGAGGATTGGGGGCTCGCGCGCAGCATCTGGGTCGGCATCACTGCCGTTGTCATCGCCTTTATCCTGCTGACCCTGGTCAGCTTGTACCGTTTCAGGCGGGTAAAGCGACGCATTCTCTGGACGATCTTCATCACCGCCGGGTGTTTCCCCGTTTTCGCCATGGACTGGGCCACGGCGAGCTGGTGGCTTGAATCGCCCGCGCTGCATTCGACCGAGGGGGCGTTTCGCCTCAGCCTGTTCGAATTCAAGTTACTGGGAGCCGCCTTCGCTCGAGCCGGAATCCACGCGCCCTGGATAGCAGAAGTCTGCGTGCCAATCGGCGCCTTGTGCTTTTGGTATCGAGTCATGCGCGGCGGCCCGACCCGCCGCGAGCACTTGGAAAGTCGACCGCGCTAGGCCTGCTGCTGCCGCAGCGGTCTGGACGACCCGACCAGGGTGGCAATTTCCGCGCGGATGGCCTTTGACTCGGCATCGAAGCAGGCGATCTGGCCGCGCGTGATCGGTCGGGACAGCAAATAGCCTTGCAGGATCAGATCCGGCTGGAAGCCGAGCGCCCCGAGCTCGTCAAATTCTTCCACGCCTTCGACCACGACCGAAATACCCAGATCGCGTGCCAGGTCGATCGTGGCCCGGACAATGATCTGGGCTTCCGGATCATTTTGCAGACCGGTCATGAAGGACCGATCGATCTTGATCTTATCGAAGGGAAAGGCCCGCAGATAGCTGAGCGAGGAATAGCCGGTCCCGAAATCATCAATGGCCAGCCCGACGCCCAAATCCTTAAGACCGCGCAGGACCTTGATGGCGCGATCCTCGTCATCAATGAGCACGCCTTCAGTAATTTCAATCTCGAGCCGGTGCGGGGCCAGTCCGGATTTCGCAAGGGCGCGCTGAACCGAATAGACAAGATTGCCCTGCTTGAACTGGGCCGGGCTGACATTGACCGCGACCCGACGGTCATCGGGCCAGCTGACTGCTTCGCGGCAGGCCGTTTCAATCACCCACTCACCCATTTTCAGGATCAGGCCGGATTCCTCGGCGATCTGCACGAATTCCGTCGGCGCGACATTGCCGCGGCGGTCGTCATGCCAGCGCACCAGCGCCTCGAAACCGGAGATCCGGCCATCGCCCAGGCGGACTTGCGGCTGGAAATTGAGCGTCAGAAGATCGTCCTCGATCGCCAGCGCCAGATCCGCCTCCAGCATGCGACGCTCCTGCATCATCATGCCGAGCTTGGGGTCGAAATCGCAGACCCGGTTCCGCCCCTCACCCTTGGCCCGATAGAGGGCCAGGTCGGCCTGGTTCATCAATTTGTCCGGGTCCTCGCCGTCCAGCGGGAACAGTGTGACCCCACCCGAGGCCGACACTTTGAGGTGCAGCTTCCCGATGCTCAGGGGCGATCCGACATTATTGACGACGCGCTGGGCGGTGGTCAGCACATCCTCGCGGCAGCTCACATCCGGCAAGACGACCGCAAATTCATCGCCGCTCAACCGCGCCGCTATGGCATTGCGCGGCAGGGCGTCCAGCAAACGCTCGGACACCGAAACCAGCAATCGGTCCCCGGTGGCATGCCCGTGCACGTCATTGACCTCCTTGAAGCGGTCCAGATCGAAGAACATCAGGGCGACGAGGGATTCGTCATTCCAGGCCTTCTTGAGTTCAACCTCGAGCGCCTCGCGGAATTTCAGGCGATTGGGCAGGCCCGTCAGCGTGTCATGATGCGCCAGATGGGTCATGCGCGCCCGCGCGCGCTCCTCGGTGGAAATGTCCCGAAATACGAACAGCCGGGCTTCCTCGCCGCCAAAGTCCATCCAGCGCGACCGGACTTGCGCCGTCATCTCGGCCCGATCGCGACAGCGCAGCCGGCAGGTCAGCGCATCGCCGTCATCGGCCTCATGCATGGCTTCAATCGCGCCATAGTCCAGCGCAAGCTTGGCGAGCGGCATGCCAACAAGGTCATCGCGCTCAAGATTCAGCATCTCGCAAAAGCGCTCATTCATGTCGAGCATCATGCCATCGCGCACCATGACCACGCCCTCGAAGGTCGCCTCCGCCAGGGCCCGGATACGGCGCGTTTCTGCCTGCCGGCGCTGGCCGAGATGTTGGTCGATCACGGCCGTCGCAAGGCCCACACTGGCGACAAAGACCGCGCCCAGCGCAATCGTGACAGCCAGCAATTTGGGCGACAGGGAACCGCTCGGCAGCGCCTCGGCCATGACCGGGTCCAGCTGCATCGCGCCCATGGAGATGTAGTGCAGGCTGACGACGCCGCCGACCAGAAGTGCGGCCCCGCCAATCACGCCGCGGCGATCATTCACGCCCAGCATCAAGGCACCCGCAGCCGCCGAGAACTGCACCCCCAGCGCG
Source organism: Maricaulis maris (assembly GCF_049116555.1). Classification (GTDB taxonomy): domain Bacteria; phylum Pseudomonadota; class Alphaproteobacteria; order Caulobacterales; family Maricaulaceae; genus Maricaulis; species Maricaulis maris_C. The sequence continues at coordinate 419,002 of NZ_JAGDYT010000006.1, forward strand.
AGGGCTGCGATCACCAGGCCGACATCCCAGCTCACGATCGCGCTGCCCCGCATGGCCTCAATGCCCACGAAATGCATCGCGGCAATGCCGGCACCGACAACGGCGCCACCGATCAGCGATGCATAACGATGGGTCCATCGAACGGCGACGGCCCAGCCGCCGGTGGAAACGGCAACCGCGAGAAGGAGCGATGCAGCCGTCTCGATCAGTCGGAACCCGACAGGGGTCGCGCTTTCATAGGCCAGCATGGACACGAAATGCGTGCCCCAGACCCCGGTCCCCGTGACGAAGCCCGCGAAGAGCAGCCAGGCCGGTTGCCGCGCGGACTCGGCCGCCTGGGCACGACGCACCAGAAAGCTTGCCGCCAGCGCTGACAGCGCGCACAGAAGCGCTGCGACAGCCACCAACCGAAGATCGTGTTCAACCGTCAGGCTATGATAAACGCGAAACACCAAATGCCCCAAAGGATCTGCTTTGAGTGTGACCCTCCCACAAAAAACCAATCATAGCCTTAACGGGGATGATGCCGATTCCGCGCGACGGGTCGCCGGGGTCGATGAAGCCGGGCGCGGACCGCTTGCTGGCCCCGTTGTCACAGCCGCCGTGATCCTCGATCCGAACCGCCCGATCGAGGGGTTGGGGGATTCCAAAGCACTCACGGATGCCCGTCGACGCGCCCTGGTCCCGCTGATCCGGGCTCACGCCTGGGTCGGGATCGGCATCGCCGAGCCGGCCGAGATTGACCGGCTCAATATCCTTCATGCGACCATGAGCGCCATGGCGCGGGCCGTCGCACGGCTCGCGATCCGCCCGGATCATGTCCTCATCGACGGCAACCGGATTCCACCCGGGCTGCCCTGCCCAGCCGACGCGATCGTAAAGGGCGATGCCAGCGAGGCCTGTATCAGTGCGGCCTCGATCATAGCCAAGACCCTGCGCGATGATCTGATGATGATCGCCGCCGCGCGTTTTCCGGGATACGGACTGGATGGCCACAAGGGGTATCCCAGCCCGGCCCACAAGCAGGCGCTGCAAGACCTGGGCGCCGCGCCCATCCATCGACGTTCCTATGCGCCGGTTCGCGCCGCGCTGGAACGCCGGTTTTCCACAGATGCGGATCAATGTGGATAACTTGATTCAGGGTTAACGGCCCGTTAGCCCTGTTGGCCCGAAAACTTGCTCCTGAAATGCGAGTGGAGTGGCGCGTCATGGCCAAGACAAAGATCGACCAGATCCTTGAAGGTGAATGCGTGGAAGTGATGAAATCGCTTCCCGACGAGAGTGTTGACCTGGTTTTCGCTGACCCGCCCTACAATCTCCAGCTCGGAGGCGATCTCCACCGCCCCGATAATTCCAAGGTCTCCGCGGTCGACAATGACTGGGATCAGATCGGTGGATTTGACGAGTATGACCTGTTCACCTGGAAATGGATGGAAGAAGCGCGTCGCGTCCTGAAGCCGAATGGCGCGATCTGGGTGATTGGCAGCTATCACAATATTTTCCGCGTCGGCGGCATCCTCCAGGATGCCGGTTTCTGGGTGCTCAATGACATCATCTGGCGCAAGTCCAATCCGATGCCGAACTTCAAGGGCACGCGCTTTACCAATGCGCACGAGACGCTGATCTGGGCCGCGAAGACCAAGGACGCCCGCCCGACCTTCAACTACGCGGCCATGAAGGCCCTCAATGACGGTGTGCAAATGCGCTCCGACTGGACCCTGCCGATCTGCACCGGCGGCGAACGCCTCAAGGATGCCGACGGCAAGAAAGCGCATCCGACGCAAAAGCCGGAAGCCCTGCTTCACCGCGTTCTGCTCTCGACGACCAATCCGGGCGACGTGGTTCTCGACCCCTTCTTCGGAACCGGCACGACCGGTGCTGCCGCGAAACGCCTCGGTCGCCACTATATCGGTATCGAGCGGGACCAATCCTATCTCGAGGTCGCCAGAAGCCGCCTCGATGCCATCACCCCGGCGGCAGGCGACACGCTGGATGTCACCCAGTCCAAGCGGGCCCAGCCGCGCATCCCGTTCGGCGCTCTGGTCGAACGCGGCATGCTCAAGCCGGGCGACACACTCTATTGCCCCAAGGGACGTCACACCGCCCGGGTCCGGGCCGACGGGACCCTGATTGCCGGTGATCGCGCCGGATCAATCCATCAGGTCGGAGCCCAGCTCCAGAGCGCGCCATCCTGCAATGGATGGACCTATTGGCACATACGCACCAAGCAGGGCCTGGCCCCGATCGACGTCATGCGTGCGGAGATCCGGGCCACGCTCGAGAATTGAGGCCTCTCGCATGACCGGGAGTCCCCCCGCGCCCAACGCCGAAGTCCCAACCGGACGCCCGACCTCGATCGCCTGGACCATGCTGACCGTCATCCTGGTGACCTCGATCCTCGTCTCCGGGTCGGGTGTCCTGGTTGCCGGGCTTGCGTTCTGGACGCAGCTCGAAAACCAGCAGCTTGTGCAGCTGGAAGATTATATCGATGAGCGCGGGCGCCGGAATGGCACCCTGTTCGAGACCGTCGCGCAGGTTCACCAGACCTCTGCCGCGCGCCTGGAGGCCGGACTTCAAGGCCTGTCCAATGACGCTGTCGCTGCCGAATTCGACGCGCTGTTCCCGCTTCAGGAAGACGGGACGCGACGCAGCCGAGATGATCTGTTCGACGGCTATCACGACACGCTCGGCAATCATCATTCGGGAGTCGGGGCCTATCTCAATCGCCCCGGCGGCTGGTCGGACGTGGAGCGGCGGCGGCTGGTCGCAGCTTACCAGGTCATCGACAGCACCGGCCAAAGCCTCTCCGGCCTGGTCGACAACATCTATTTTTTCACCTTCGACAATGAGTTGGTGATCTCCGCCGCCGGCCGCGAGGATCGACTCCTTTTCTATCGCCGCGAAGCGACCGCGACATTCGACCTCAGCAATGCCGACTTCACCGCCCTGTCGCGGCCGGAAAACAACCCCGACCGGGACTTCGTGTGCGGTGAGCTGAGCCAGCTCATCTATGTGCGTGATGCCCAGGCGCTCACCACCGGCTGTTTCACGCCCTATGATGTTGCCGGTGAAGCGATCGGCGCTTTCGGAACAACCATCCAGCTGGGCGATTATTTCGAAGCGGCGATGGCCAATCCGCCGCCGCATGGCGTGAACATGCTGATCGACCAGTTCGGCAATCTGATCGCCCACCCCGACCTGTTTGGCGAAAATGTCACCGAAGACCGGGTGGCCGCGCTCTATGCCCGCTATGGCCTGCAGGCCATTATCGACCAATTGCAGGCGCTCCCGGCCACCGAGATATCCGGCACAATCAGCAGTGAGGATGGGCGTTGGATCATTGCCTTTGCGCGCCTTGACGGTCCGGGCTGGATGAGCCTGTCGGTTGTCGATCGGACCATCCTGCGCCGCGATATCGCGTCACAACTTGCTTTCACGCTCGGCCTTGGCCTGCTTGGCGTCGCCCTGCAAGCCCTGCTGGCCTATTTCCTCCTGTTCCGCAGCGTGGTTCGCCCGCTGGTCGACCTGACCCGGCATTTCGGGACAACACGCCCGGCGCCGGCGGCAGAAAATCCGGCTCTCACCCGAGTGCTGGGTGCGCAGCACGAAATCGGCGCGCTGGCTCGAACCCTGGAAGAGCAACGCCTCGACAGTGCCGAGGCCTTCGAAAACCTGGAGAGCCGGGTCGCCGATCGCACCCGCGACCTGGAAGCCGCCAATCGCGCGAAAAACGCCTTCCTCGCCAATATCAGCCACGAGATCCGGACGCCGCTGAACGGCATCCTCGGTCTCGCCCAGGTCTTGCGGGCAAGCTCGCGCACCAAACAGCGCCAGGACCAGGCGCGCATGATCCAGGAGAGTGGTGAGACTCTGACCGCAATCCTCAATGACGTGCTCGACATGTCCAAGATTGAAGCCGGCAAGATGGACATCTCGCTGGAACCGGCTTCGCCGGCCACGCTCCTCGGCGATTTGCACTCACTGTTCGAGGCCGCGGCGGCGGCGAAGGCGCTGGACTTCACCCTGACACTCGATCCGGACCTGCCCGCCCAACTCGAGATCGACGCCCTGCGGACCCGTCAGTGCATCGCCAACCTGGTGTCCAATGCCATCAAGTTCACCCAGACCGGTTCTGTTGCCATTGCGGCGCGCTGGTCCGCCTCGGCCGGGGCGAGCGGCGCACTGGACATTACTGTCTCCGACACGGGCATCGGCATCGCGCCCGACAAGCTGGACATCTTGTTCGCTCCGTTCAGCCAGGCCGAGACGGCTATTGCCGGCGAATTTGGCGGCACCGGTCTGGGACTCTCCATCGCCCGCGACCTCGCCCGCCTCATGGGTGGAGATATCACCGCCCGGTCCGTCCCGGGAGAAGGCTCGACTTTCGTCTTCACCCTGCGCGCGGAACAGACCGGCGTGGCGGAGGTCAGACAGGAAGACCGCGCGCCCGACGATCTGGCGACCGATCCGATGTATGCGCCGCTGTGTGGTTTGCGCGTCCTCCTGGTCGAGGACAATTTCATCAACCGGCAGGTCGCGATGGCCTTCCTCAAATCCCTTCAGGTCACGATCACCGAGGCGGAGAATGGCCAGCTGGCGCTCGACGCCCTGGACCGTGAATCCTTCGACATTGTGCTGATGGATGTGCGCATGCCGATCATGGACGGCCTGGAAGCCACCCGGCGCCTGCGCGAGAGCGATCAGCCCTGGAGCGACATCCCGGTGACGGCTCTGACCGCCAATGCGTCCCGGCAGGATGCGGATATCTGCCTGGGTGCCGGCATGGACTCCTTCGCCACCAAGCCGCTCAAGGCCGCAACCCTTTTCGAAGCCATGCGCCGGGCCCGCGAAAGCCGCCCTTACCGACCCGACTGACCGCGGCTTCCAAGCACTTTGCGCATGACACTGGGCAAGGCCTCGGCGTCCAGCGCCCTTTCGTCCGCCCAATAGCCGGTTTCCGGTTCCCAATCCGCTGCGACTTCGACCTCACGCACATCCAGGCGCAGTTCGAAATGCGTGAAGATGTGGCGCACTTCGCCGCGCGACACCCAGACAGCCTCAAACGGCAGGCTCAGGCGGCCAGACTCCGCCTCGACCCAGTCACTGGAGGGCACTTCGGTCATGCCACCCAACAAACCGGTCTCGGCACGCCGGCGCAGCCAGACCTGGCCCTGGCGCCGCACCAGCCAGGCCGTTCCGTGGCGCACAGGCTTGGCCTTCTTCGGCGCCTTGACCGGATAGTGCTCCATGTCGCCGACCTGCGCCGCGGCGCAGGCAAATTGCCAGCAGCAGGCCGCACAATCGGGCTTGCGCGGGGTACAGATGGTAGCGCCGAGATCCATGATCGCCTGCGCATAATCGCCCGAGCGCTGCGGATCGGCGATCGCCCCGGCCTCGCGACGGATTTCCGGCTTGGCCCTGGGCATGGGCGTGGCAATGCGATGGAGACGGGTGATGACCCGTTCGACATTGCCGTCGACCACGCTGGCCGGCTTGTCAAAGGCCGCGGCCAGGATGGCATTGGCCGTATAGTCACCAATCCCCGGCAGCGCGCGCAATCCGTCCATGGTGTCCGGGAATTGACCGGCATGCGCCTCGGTCACGGCGACGGCACAGGCGTGCAGGTTGCGAGCCCGCGCGTAATAGCCCAGCCCGGCCCATTCCCGCAGCACATCATCGCGCGGTGCAGCGGCCAGGTCCTCGACCCGCGGCCACAGCGCGAGGAAGCGGTGCCAATAAGGCGTCGCATGCGGCACCGTGGTCTGTTGCAGCATGATTTCCGACAGCCAGATCGCATAGGGATCCGCGACGGCACCGGCAGACCGGTCTTCCGGACGGATCCGCCAGGGCAGGCTGCGGCCTTCTCGGTCATACCAGTCCAGCAAGGTCTCGCGCAGACGGGGAATTGCAGATGTCATGACAGGGCAGACCGGTTGCGGGCGGAGACATTCAAAGCGACACTGGAAGGATGATGCGCAAACCGCCTCCGTCAATGCTGGAAAAAGCTGCCAGCGACTTCATCAGCAGTCGTCGGGGCCGTCCGGCTGCGCGGCCGCAGCCTTCCATCGTGCGTGCGGTGGAGCGGGTGATGAAACCGCTCGCCCGTCAGTTCGGGGTCGGAGTCGAGCAGTTGCGCGAACATTGGAGCGAGATTGTCGGCGAACGCCTGGCCAAGTGGAGCGAGCCGGAGACGATCCAGCGCTCCGGCGGCATCAACACACTCGTCATCCGGGCCCGCGGCGCTGCCGGGGCTATTTTGCAGGCGGAGTCGCGTCGCATCCTGGAGCGGGTGCGCACCTTCGCCGGGGACCGTGCGCCGACACGGATCCGGGTCATCCACGGCCAGGCCCGGCGTTCGGCTCCGGCCACGCCGGCAGCGGCTCAAGCATCCGTGAAGCCCATGAAATCATCGTCACAAGTGAGCGAGGGGGTGGAACAAACGCCCGAGGCCCGCCTATTGTCGGCGCTGAACCGGTTTGAAAAATCGGTCAAAGCCCGCGAGGGATCGTGACCTACTGGCAGGGGGACCCTGAAATGAGCCTGACCCGACGACTTTTCTCCGCTGCGGCCATGACGGCTGCGCTCGCAGTGTCTGCCTGTGGCAGCAGCGATGCACCCGCCGGTGGCCAGACCAGTTTCGAACGCGAAGGCGATCGTGGCCTTGGCAGCCCGACCGCGCCGATCACCATGATCGAATACGCCTCCGTGGCCTGCGGCCACTGCGCCACCTTCCACAATGAAGTCTTCCCGATGATCGAGGAAGAATTCATCGAGACCGGTCAGGTCCGTTTCGTCCTGCGCGAGATGATCACCGGCTCACCGCAATTTGCCATTGCCGGTTTCTCTCTGGCCCATTGTGTGCCCGAAGATCGCTATTACGACATGGTCAGCCTGCTCTTCCAGCAGCAGAACGCCATCTTCCAGGCCGCCCAGACCCAGGGCAGTGCTCGCAACCAGTATCTCGCGATTGCCAGCGCGATGGGCATGAGCGAAGCTGATTTCAACCAGTGCCTGTCCGACGAGACCATCACCCAGGACATTCTGGATTCGAATGATCGCGCCGGCGATGAGGGCATTACCGGGACGCCGCGTTTCATCTTCAATGGCGAATTGCTCGACTCGCGCCGCGAGCCGGGTGAGTCGGCCTTCACCTATTTCCTCGGCAATCGCCAACTGCTCATCGATGGCGAGCCGGTGCCGAATTTCTCGGATGAGGAAACCTTCCGCCGCATCCTCAACCACCTCATTGCCGAGACTTCCGCCGGAGCCGAGAGTGAAGACGGCGCTGCCGACACGACAGAAGAATAGAGCCTGCCATGAGCGTCCTGCGTAACCTTGTCACCACATTCGCCTTGGCTGCGTCCCTGGCCTGGCCAGGACTGGCCCAGGCCCAGCTTGCCCACGGTGCCGGCGAGCTGCGCCCGACGGACCGGGTGACTGGGTCGCCGGACGCTGATCTTCTGATCATTGAATACGCTTCCTTCGCCTGCCCGCATTGCGCCTCCTTCCAGACCGATGTCTGGCCGATGATCGACAGCGAATTCGTCGAAACCGGCCTCATTCGGTATTCGATCCGGCCCATGCTGACCTCGCCGCCGCAACTCGCCGGTGCCGGCATCATCCTCAGCGAATGCATCCCGGAGGACCGCTATTTCGACGCGGTCGACCTGTTGTTCGCCGAACAGGCAACCATTTTCGAGGCCGCCCGGAGTGGCGGTGATCTTCTGGCTGTCTACAACCGGATCGCTGCCGCGACCGGCGGCTCGGCGGAAGGGCTGCTGGCCTGCCTCCAGGACCGGGCGGCCAATGACCGCGTCACCGCATACGCCATTGCGGCAGCTGAGGACGGCATTCGATCCACGCCGAGCTTCATCATCAATGGGGATTTGCTCGCCATTGGCCATGAAGGCGAGGAAAGCGGGACCCACAATCACGCCATGGCCGGCCCGACCATCTTCCTGCATGGCGGCGAACCGCTTCTGATCAATGGAGAAACGGTCCCCGGTCGTTTGGACGAAGACTCTTTCCGCCGAATCATTCTTCACTTCCTCGATGTGACCGATTCGGCAGACTAGGCAGGCATTCTGAACAGTCCGGCTTCACGCCACCGCCGCAATTGGATGTCAAACTGGGTATTCGCGGCGCAAGGGAGACCGGGTGAAGTTCACACAGCTCAGGCTGGCCGGATTCAAGTCATTCGTCGAACCGACGGAATTACGAATTGATCCGGGCCTTACAGGCGTGATCGGACCCAACGGTTGCGGCAAGTCGAATCTGCTTGAAGCCCTGCGCTGGGTGATGGGCGCGACCTCTGCCAAATCGTTGCGCGGTGACGGCATGGAAGACGTGATCTTCTCCGGCACCGATGCCCGCCCTTCCCGCAATTTCGCCGAAGTCGTGCTCTCGGTCGACAATGCCGACAAGCTCGCCCCGGCCCGTTTCAACGACGCCGACACGCTCGACGTCACCCGCCGCATCACGCGAGGCGCCGGCTCGGCTTACAAGATCAATGGCGAGGAAGTGCGGGCCAAGGATGTCCAGCTTCTCTTCATGGATGCCGGTACGGGCGCCAATTCGCCTGCCCTCGTCCGCCAGGGCCAGATTTCCGAACTGATCGCCTCCAAACCGCAAAACCGCCGGCGCGTCCTGGAAGAGGCCGCAGGCGTGTCCGGTCTGCGCGCGCGCCGCCACGAGGCCGAGCTGCGCCTGAAGGGCGCCGAGACCAATCTCGACCGGTTGCAGGAAGTGATCGACGAGATCACAGCCCGTCATGGCTCGCTTCAGCGCCAGGCCCGGCAGGCTTCGCGCTATCGCAAGCTGTCCGCCTCAATCCGCTCGCTGGAAGCGGCCGTCTGGCTCAATCGCTGGCGGGAGGCCGCCAGCGCCGTGGAAACCGCCGAGGCCAGCCTGGCCGACAAACAGACTGCCACCGAGGACGCCTCGCTCGCCGCGGCCGAAGCGCGAACCCGGGCCGAAGTCCTTGCCGCCTCGCGCGAACCGGCACGTCAGGCCGAGGCCGAAGCGGCGGCCGCCCTGCGTTTGCTGGAGCGCGAGCGTGACCGCCTGCAGCGCGACGCGGAAGAGGTGCAGCGCTCCATTCACGGACTGGAACGCCGCCTCGACGATCTGGCCAATGCCACGCGGCGGGAAACCGATATTGCCGAAGACGCCCGTGCCAGCCGGGCCGAGGCGGAAAACCAGATTGCCCGCCTCGACGAGGAAACCAGCCGCGAACAGGCGTCGCTGGACAGCGCGGAAGCGGCCTCGCACGAAGCCGAAACCGCCCGCCAGGCCGCCGAGGAAGAGCTTGATCGCCGCGCCGCCGAGGCGGCTGACAAGCGGGCCTCGATCGAAACGGCCCGGCGCGATCTAAGCCGTCATGAATCCCGCCTCGCGCAGATTGATCGCGAAATTGAATCGGCGCGGTCCGAGTTCGACCGGGTCCGCAAGTCCACCGCCCTTTCGGATCTGGAACGAGCCGAGACAGACGCCGGCAGCGCAGAAACCGCTCTTCTCGAGGCGCGAGCCGTGCTCGAGACCGCTGAGACCGCCCGTCAATCGGCCGCCCAGGCGCTCGAGACCGCCGCCGATACCTGGCGCGAAGCCGCCGGCCAACGCGAAACACTGGAGCGCGAAACGCGGGCGCTGGAGCGCCTGCTCGCCGGGTCCCAGGCCGAGACGCTCTCCCCCGCCATCGAGGCTGTCCGGGCCCGCCCGGGCTATGAACACGCCCTCGCCGCGGCGCTGGGGGATGATCTGGAGGCCTCGCTCGATGCCAGCGCCTCACGGCACTGGGCCGAGACGGGCTGCCATGCCGACAGCCTGCCCGGCGGCTGTGTTCCTCTCTCCGACCACGTCCAGGCCCCACCGGCACTGAAAGCCCGGCTTGATGCCGTGGGCGTGATCAAGTCGGAGAAGGCTGCCAATGCGGCCATCAAGCTCAAACCGGGTCAGCGCCTGGTCACCCGCGAAGGTGATCTTTGGCGCTGGGATGGTCTGGTCGCGCGCGCGGACGCGCCGTCAGCCGCGGTCGCGCGGCTGGAACAGAAAAACCGCCTCGACGCCATCCGGGCCGAGCTGGATGAGAGTGCCACCGCCCACGACCAGGCGCGTGAGGCTGAAGCCTCGGCTCGCGAAACCGCCCGCACGACCCGGGAAGCGGAAGCCGAGGCCCGCGCCAGGATCGGCCCGGCCGAGCGCCAGTCGCGCCACACCCTCGCGCGGATATCCGATCTGCGCGAACATGCGGCCAAGGACGCCGCCCGCGCCACGGCTCTGGAAGAACGTCTCGACCGGCTGACCGCCGAACAGGCGGAAAACCGGGCCGCAATAGACCAGGCCCGGGCCGTGCTGGTCGAGGCGGAGACAGCCGAAGGCGATACCGACGCCCTCGACGCCGCGCGCGAAACCGCCGACGGGGCGCGCCGTGCTGCTGCCGATGCCCGCGCCGCACTGGAGAGCGTCAAGCGCGAACGCGAACAACGCCGTCAGCGCCGTATGGGCTTCAAGCGTGATCATGATGCCTGGGCGGAACGCTGCAAGTCGGCCGAGGCGCGCCTGGAAGAAATCGCCACCGAGCGCACCGGCGCTGAAGAACGCCTCGAGACCGCCCGCGCCCGCCCCGAAGTGATCGAGGATCAGCTCTTCGAACTGGCCGGCAAGCTGCGCAAGGCGGAAGCGACCGCCGAGGACGCCCGCCAGGCAGCCTCCGCCAATGAGGGCGAAGTGAAGCAGGCCGACAGCGCCGCCCGCCAGGCGGAAGCTGCGGCCTCGGCCACCCGCGAAGGTCGCGCCGCCGCCGAAGCGACGCTCACTGCCGCCCGCGACCGCCTCGCCGAGACCACGGACAGACTGCAGGACGCGACCGGCGAAGCGCCGGGTACGCTCAGCACGCGATTTGACGAGGACGAAATGTCCGAGCTCACACCGTCGGAGCTGGAACGTCGCCTGGACGAGGCCCGCCAGTCCCGTGAACGCCTGGGCGCGGTCAATCTTCGCGCCGATGACGAGGCCGAGGAATTGTCCGCCAAGATCGAGGAGATGACGCGTGAGCGCGATGATCTCATCGAAGCGATCGCGCGTCTGCGCAAGGCGGTGGAGGAATTGTCCCGCGAGGGTCGGGCCCGGTTGCTGGAAGCCTTCGACATCGTCAATAACCACTTCCAGACGCTGTTCGAGACCCTGTTCGAAGGGGGGCATGCCGAGCTGCGCCTGACCGAGCATGACGATCCGCTGGAAGCCGGTCTGGAAATCTTCGCCTGCCCGCCGGGCAAGCGGCTGGACAATATGGCTCTCATGTCCGGCGGTGAGCAGGCCCTGACCGCCTCGGCCCTGATTTTCGCGGTCTTCCTGTCAAATCCGGCACCGGTCTGTGTCCTCGACGAGGTCGATGCGCCGCTGGATGACGCCAATGTCGATCGCTATTGCCGGATGCTGACAGAAATGCGCCGCCTGACGGAGACGCGTTTCCTGGTCATCACGCACAACGCCCTGACCATGTCGCGCATGGACCGGCTCTACGGGGTCACCATGGCCGAACGGGGCGTTTCCCAGCTGGTCTCGGTCGACCTGGTGAGCGCGGAACAGCTTGTCGCCGCCGAGTAGCAAATACGATCAATTATATCAGCAACTTACCAAGCGCGCAGGCTTGCTTGACTTGCCGCAGGGCCGTGGATAGTGTGCGCGCGCCTGTGGGGGGCTCTTCTTCCGCAGGCAGACCGGTCCAACATGTCAGGCGAAGACGACAACCCGCGCACCCATTCCCGAGCCGATCTGGACGAGCTGCAGCAGCGCATTGATGCGAAGCGCAGCAAGCACCAAGAACCGGCCGGAAAACCACCCAGCTCTGCTTGGTCACTGGGAATGCGTTACGGGTCAGAATTCTTCGGCGGCGTGCTGGTTGGCGGTGTGCTGGGCTTCGGGCTCGACCTCATCGCCGGAATCAGTCCTTTCGGTCTGATCATCGGTACGATGCTGGGTTTCGCGGCAGGCACTCTTAATGTGGTGCGCGCCGCACGCGAGATAAGTTCGGAGTCCGACGGCGATAACGCCTGACGATTTCACGGGTTCAAGACGGCGCAAGCCGCAAGACATGAAAGAGGCCGGGCGTGGCAGACACCAACCCGATCAAGCAGTTTGAAGTCCACGAGGTTTTCCCCTTCGAGGCCTTTGGTCTGAATCTGGCTTTCACCAATTCCAGCTATTTCATGATGCTGACGGCGGTCCTGACCATCGGACTGTTCACCATCGCCATGTCGAGCCGGGCCCTGGTGCCGAACCGCGCCCAGTCGGTGGCCGAGATCATTTACGGCTTTGTCGCCGACATGGTCAGGTCGTCCGCCGGTCAGGAAGGCCTGCGCTTCTTCCCCTTCGTGTTCACGCTCTTCATCTTCATCCTGGTCGCCAACATGCTCGGCATGTTCCCGTATTTCCCGGCGCCGGGTGCCCACTCCTTCACCGTGACCAGCCACCTGATCGTGACGGTTGCGATGGCCCTGCTGGTCTGGCTGACCGTCGTTGTGTACGGCGTCTATAAGAATGGTGCCAAATTCCTGCGCCTCTTCGTCCCGTCCGGCGTGCCCTGGCCGCTGCTTTTCATCGTGACGCCGATCGAGATCATTTCCTTCATCTCGCGCCCGATCAGCCATTCCGTGCGTCTGTTCGCCAACATGTTGGCCGGCCACATCCTGCTCAAAGTGTTCGCCGGCTTCGTCGTCGGGCTCGCTGCCTGGACCGTCGGCATGGAATGGGGTCCGATCCCGGGCTACATCTTCGGCATCGCGCCGTTCGCGATGACGCTCGGCCTGACCGCTCTCGAATTCCTGGTCGCCTTCCTGCAAGCCTATGTGTTTGCGGTGCTGACCTGCATCTATCTCAACGACGCCCTGCATCCGGGTCACTGATCCGCAGGCGTCACAAACCGCAACAACCTGATACAGCCCCCTCAAAGGAGTTTTTGATATGGAAGAAATGGGCAAATACATCGGTGCTGGCCTCGCTTGCCTCGGCATGCTCGGCGCTGCTGTCGGCGTGGGTAACATCTTCGGTTCCTTCCTGCAGGGTGCCATGCGCAATCCGTCGGCTGCCCAGTCGCAGTTCGGCAACCTGATCTTCGGCTTCGCCGTGACGGAAGCTCTGGGCATCTTCTCGCTGCTCATTGCCCTGCTGCTGCTGTTCGCCGTCTGATTATTCAGGAAGGTGGCCGCATCACCGGATGCGGCCCCTCTCCTTTTGCTCCACCTGATTAGAGGAGCCGGCGTCCCATGACGCACGCACCGCATTCAGAAGTGGCCCAACACGTCGCCGACGCTGCTGCCGACCATGCAGATTCGGGTGTGTTCCCGCCCTTCGACCCGACCTATTTCGCGTCGCAGCTCTTCTGGCTGACGATCTTCTTCGTGATTTTGTACGTCGCGCTGGATCGTTTCATTCTGCCGAAGATCAAGACGACGATCGAAGACCGCCGCGATCGTATCGCGGACGATCTGGACGCTGCCGCCCAGGCCAAGGCTGATGCCGAAGCCGCCGGCGAAGCGTATGAGAAATCGCTCGCTGAAGCGCGTTCCAAGGCACATGTCATCGCGGCGGATACGCGCAAGGCGCTCGACGCCGAGATCGCCAAGGAAACCGCTGGCGTGGAAGCCGAGCTGGCAACCAAGCAGGAAACCGCGGAAGCGGCGATCCGCAAGGCCAAGGAAAAGGCATTTTCCGAAGTCCGCGGGATCGCGACCACGGCAACGTCTGCGGCTGTCACGGCACTTGCTGGCGTGGATGTCTCCGAGGCCGACGCCGGCAAGGCCGTCGACGGTCTGCTCAAGGCGAAGGAGGCCTAGCCCATGATGATCCGTGCTGAAGAAACCGGACACGGCGAAGAGCAGACCATCCTGGAATGGCTGGCTGCACAGCCGGGCGACCCGTCCTTCTTTGCCTTCCTGGCCCTGATCGTCTTCTTTGCCCTGCTTCTGCGCATGGGCGTCCACAAGACGATCGCCAAGACGCTGGATGACCGCGCCGATGCCATCTCCTCGGAGCTGGACGAGGCCAAACGCCTGCGTGAGGAAGCCGCTGAAATGCTGGCCTCCTATCAGCGCAAGCAGCGCGAGGCGGAAGCCGAAGCCGAGGCGATCATCACCCAGGCCAAGACTGAGGCGAAGTCGCTGAAAGCGGAAGCCCGCAAGGAAATGACCGAGCGTCTCGAACGCCGCACGGCCATGGCCGAGCAGCGCATCGCCCAGGCCGAGGCCCAGGCCGCCGCGGAAGTCAAAGCCGCTGCTGCCGAGCTCGCTGCCCAGGCGGCTGAGGAGATCCTCAAGACGCAGTTGAAGAAGACTGATCTGAACAGGATCGTCGACGCCGACATCAAATCGGTTGGCGAACAGCTCAACTAGGCCGCTCCCGGCCCTGAGATGACAACAAGCCCGCGGCGCAAGCTGCGGGCTTTTTTCTTGGCCGGTACCGCGTAATCGGACAAATATTGCCGATAGTGGCAACTAAGGGAGATAACCGGACTCATAATGCCTGTTTGACACTTCTCGAAACCGGTTGTATTTGTCCGTTTAAATCGATTTTCGCAAGTAATCGGACCAATATGGCTGATAATACATCCAATGCGCTCAAGCCAATCGATGCACTGCTCGAACAATTGGGCACGCAAATCGAGCGCTACCGGATTGCCCGCCGTATCAAGCAGGAAGATCTCGCCCAACAGGCCGGCATCTCCAGCCGGACGCTGAGACGGCTTGAGACAGGCGGAAACGGGACGCTGGACACGGTCACCCGAGTGCTTCGGGCGCTCGGGATCGAGGACCGGCTGCTCGCGCTGGTGCCGGATGCAACACTCAGCCCGCTCGATCCGCGGAGCGGAAAGAAACAAGCCCGCCAGCGTGTCCGCGACAGCGCAGCCGTGCCGGATCGCCCCTGGCAATGGGGTGATGAGGACGAGGCATGACCCGCGCCGATGTCATCCTGTGGGGCCGCCGGATCGGTGCCGTCCTGTGGGATGATGGGCGTGACGTGGGGGCTTTCGAATACGTAGCGGAATTCACCCGGTCCGGGATCGAACCGGCTCCGCTCACCATGCCGCTTCAGCCCGGGGTTTTCCAATTTCCCGGCCTCCCCCGCGGCACCTTCAAGGGCCTGCCTGGCCTGCTGGCTGACAGCCTGCCGGACAAATTCGGCAATCTCCTGATCAATCGCTGGCTGGCCGAACAGGGCCGCGAACCCAGCAGCTTCAATCCAGTGGAACGGCTTTGCTATACCGGACGCCGGGGCATGGGCGCGCTGGAATTCGAGCCTGCGGCACGCGCCGGTTCCGTGGGCACGGGCCGCGCCCTGGAAGTTGGCGGGCTGGTCGAGCTGGCCGACCGCATCGTCAAGGACCGCCTGGAATTGAAGGGGCGGCTCACCGGCGATGGTGACCATCTTGTGCTCGAGGACATATTGCGTGTCGGCACGTCTGCCGGCGGCGCGCGGGCCAAGGCCGTCCTGGCCTGGAATCCGGCCACCGGGGAATTTCGATCGGGTCAGCTCGACCTTGCGGCCGGCTTTGAGCCCTGGTTGCTGAAGTTCGACGGAGTCAGCGAGAATGCTGACAAGGAGATTGCTGATCCCCTCGGCTATGGCCGGTTGGAATATGCCTGTCACCTGCTGGCGCGCGAGGCCGGGGTCACCATGGCCGAGTGCCGGCTGCACGAGGAAGGCGGCCGTGCGCACTTCATGACCCGCCGCTTCGACCGCACGCCAACCGGCGGCAAGCTGCACATGCAGACGCTGAGCGCGATGCGCCATTTCGATTTCAACCAGTCGCGCGCTTACAGCTATGAGCAGGCCATCGAGACCATCCGCATGCTCGGCCTCGACCATCAGGCGCGCGAGGAGATGGTACGGCGCGCCCTGCTCAACATTGTCATCCGCAACCAGGACGACCATGTGAAGAACATCGCCTTCCTGATGGACAGGGCGGGGCGCTGGTCGCTCGCTCCGGCCTATGACGTGGTCCATGCCTACAACCCGTCCGGCCCCTGGACCTCGCAGCACCAGATGTCCCTGGCAGGCAAGACGGACGGGTTTGCACTGGAAGACTTGATCCGCTTCGGACGCTTCGTCGACATCAAGCCGGCGCGCCTCCAGGCGATGCTGGACGAGATCCTTGCGGCGGCCGGGAATTGGTCGAAACATGTGGAGGCAGCGGGCGTGCCGGACACGCTCGCCCGGCAAGCGCGATCGAGTTTCCGGACTGACTGGACCTAGGATTACGGCTATTCAGCCGGGTCCACATCCTTTTCGCCGAAGGCCCAGCGCACACGCTTCCACAGCCAGGGCCAGCGGCGCAACAAGCTCGTAATCTTCGCGTGCAAGGTCTTCGACGCACCGGCGACGAGGATGAGGCCGAACAGGCCAACAAAAGCGCCGATCGGCACAAGCGGAAAAGGTGTCAGAATCGCGATCGGGACTGACAGCACCATCAGGATGAGACCTATGGCGATGCAGATGCCACGGATGATCAGCACCACAAAGGCGCCGATCGGGTGGCTTCTTGCCCAACCATTCAGGCTCTCATTCATTGCTGCAACCATCTCCAACCCCGTCTGTCGGGGCGCACCATCGATATGGGGCGCGTAGACAGACAGACAACCATAAACGCGTAAACATCACCCCAATGCGAGACAAAAGCGCCGAAATTCAGGCGGCGCCTGATACTCGTCCGGGGCATGTTGCATCTGCGCACCGGTTTCACAAACCAGTGTTGCAGCAAAGGGCGTTCCGCAGGACCCAATCACCGCTGCACTGGCAAAGCCCCCGCACTGCGATGACCGTGCGCATAATTTATCTCGCCCAAGAGCCAGCTGTCATCCGGGACCGTCTCCACGACAGTCCCGGACAAGACCAGGCCTATTCCGCCGCTTCGACCGTGTCGATCGGGGGCGTCCAGCGCAGGACCGGCTGACGGGCAGCACGTGTTTCGTCGAGGCGCTTGGTCGGAGCATGCACCGGAGCGGCCAGGAAGCGGTCCGTGTCACCGTCCTTGGCGGCAGTGGCGAGCGCTTCGAGCACTTCGATGAAGCGGTCGAGACCACTCATCGACTCGGTTTCGGTCGGCTCGATCAACATCGCCCCATGGACGACCAGCGGGAAATACATGGTCATCGGGTGGTAGCCCTCATCGATCATTGCCTTGGCAAAATCGAGCGTGGTCACCCCCGTATCCTTGAGGAAGCGGTCGTCGAACAGGGCTTCATGCATGCAGGTGCCGTCATAGGCTGCCGTCATGACATGGCTGAGACGGGCCTGGATGTAATTGGCGTTGAGCACCGCATCCTCAGCCACCTGCTTCAGCCCGTCCGAGCCATGGCTCATCATGTAGGTGAGTGCGCGGGTGAACATGCCCATCTGGCCATGGAAGGCCGCCATGCGGCCGAAGGGGTCACCCTTGGCGTCGTCCATATGCTCCACCATCGCGAGGCGACCTTTCTCGGTCTCGACGACGTAAGGGACCGGAGCAAACGGCGCCAGCGCATCAGACAAGACGGTCGGACCGGAACCGGGGCCGCCGCCGCCATGCGGGGTGGAGAAGGTCTTGTGCAGATTGATGTGCATCGCATCAACGCCGAGATCGCCCGGACGGACCCGGCCGACAATGGCGTTGAAATTGGCGCCGTCGCAATAGAAATAGCCGCCCGCCTCGTGGATCAGGTCGGCGATCTCGCGAATGTCCCGCTCGAACAGCCCGCACGTATTGGGATTGGTCAGCATGATGCCGGCGACATCATCGCCGAGCTTGGCCTTGAAAGCCTCCATGTCGACCCGGCCGGTCTTGTCGGCCGGGATCTCGTCAACGGTGAAGCCACACTGGACCGCGGTTGCCGGATTGGTGCCATGGGCACTTTCGGGCACGAGAACGCGGCGACGATGGGTCTGACCATCGGCGTCGAGACGGGCGCGGATCGCCATCATGCCGCAGAACTCACCATGCGCGCCGGCTTTCGGCGACAGGGCGACAGCGGGCATGTTGGTCAGCGTCATCAGCCAATGGGCCAGCTCGTCCATGACCTGATACGCGCCCTGCACGGTCGAGGCCGGCTGCAGCGGGTGCACATCGGCAAAGCCGGGCAGGCGCGCGACTTTCTCGTTGAGACGCGGATTATGCTTCATCGTGCACGAACCGAGCGGATAGAGGCCCAGATCGATGGCGTAATTCTTCCGTGACAGGCGCACATAATGGCGCATGGTCTCCGGCTCGGCGAGGCCGGGCAGACCGATCTCGCCCGTGCGGTCGAGGCCGCCCAGGCGGGTCTTGAGACCCTTGGGTTCGGGCAGGTCAACGCCGCAGCGATCCATGGCGCCACGTTCGAAGATAAGCGCCTCGGCCTGGTCGAGACCCCGACTGCCCGAAATCGTGTCGGCATAGCCCCCGGTGGCGATATTCTCAGCCATGCGGGTGGGACGTCCTTGCGTATTCATGCCCATCTTAAAGCACTCCTGCCAGGGCCTTCGCGAAGACGGCAATGTCTTCCGGCGTGTTGGTTTCGGTCGCTGCGACGATGAGATAATTCTCGAACCGGCCCGGATAGAGACGGCTGGCGGGCACACCGCCCAGCACGCCGAATCCGGCGAGGTCGTTCACCACCTGGTCTGCATTTCTGGGCAGCAGGAGCGTGAACTCATTGAAGAAGCTGTCATTGACCACTTCCACGCCCGGGATCGACCCCAGCGTATCGGCCAACTCGCACGCCGTCTCATGATTGAGACGGGCCAGCTGGGTCAGGCCCTTCTCGCCCAGGAGCGTCATGTGAATGGTCCAGGCCAGCGCACAGAGGCCGGAATTGGTGCAGATATTGGAGGTCGCCTTGTCGCGGCGGATATGCTGCTCGCGGGTCGACAGGGTCAGCACATAGCCGCGGCGGCCATCGGCATCGATGGTTTCACCGGCCAGGCGGCCCGGCATCTGGCGGATGAAGCGACGATCATCCTTGCAGGCGAACAGGCCCACATAGGGTCCGCCGAAATTCAGGCCGACGCCGATCGACTGCCCCTCGCCCACCGCGATGTCCGCGCCCATATGGCCCGGCGCTTCGATCAGGCCCAGTGACACGGCTTCCGTGAAGACGGCAATAACCAGGGCGCCCTTTTCATGGGCGATGCGCGAGACCTCGCGCAGATCGTGAAGGCGGCCGAAAATGTCCGGCGTCTGGATGACCACGCAGGCGGTCGTGTCGTCGATCTCGGCGATCACGGCGTCGAGATCCGCCGGTGCCGCATCTGTCACCGAGATGGAGACGTCGGAATACTTGGCCAGCGTCTGCGAGGCCTCGACATAGTGCGGGTGGACTGACCCGGCCATCACGGCCTTGGTCCGCCGCGTCACGCGGGCCGCCATCATGACCGCCTCGGCACAGGCCGTGGAGCCGTCATACATGGAGGCGTTGGCCACATCCATGCCGGTCAGGAGCGCCACCTGGGTCTGGAATTCAAACAGGGTCTGCAGCGTCCCCTGCGAGATTTCCGGCTGGTAGGGCGTGTAGGCGGTCAGGAATTCCGACCGCTGGATCAGATGGTCCACGGTCGAGGGAATGTGGTGCTTGTAAGCGCCCGCCCCCACAAAGAACGGTGCCTGGCTGGCAGCGACATTGCGTGCCGACATGGCCGCCATGGCCCGCTCGACCTGCAATTCACCCTGCTTGGTCGGCAGGTCGACCAGTCCATCCAGCCGCGCCGCTTCCGGCACATCGGTGAAAAGATCATCGATCGAGGCCACGCCGATCGCATCGAGCATGGCCTTGCGGTCAGTATCTGTGTGGGGGAGGTATCGCATCAGGTGTCCTTCATCTGAGCGGTCAACAGCTTGCGGTAGATTTCCGCACCAACGACCGGCAGTGCGACAACAAACGCTGTCGCAATGGCTCCGGTGAGGAGCGCCGCACGATAATCAATGCCGAAGCTCATGAAAAAATGAGATAAATAGGGTAGCGACACGACAGCGAGAATGGGATTGTGCAAACGGGGGGCGGCGTGGTCACCCCAAAGCCGGACCGACAGATAGGTTGCAAGCCCAAGTCCCGCCAGCGCGAGCCTCAAAACGTCGACACCTCCGGACACAAAGGCACCCGACCCACCCCATCCGAAAACAAGCAAACCTGTCAACTCGATCATCGACACGCGAAATTTTCGTGTTTGGCCAGTGATGTCCATCTCTTGTCCTCTACGCCGTGTGAGCGTTGTAGGCGGCTTCGTCCATCAGGCCGTCGAGCTGGGCGGCGTCGGAGAGCTTGATCTTGACGAACCAGCCATCACCGGTGGCGTCTTCATTGACCTTGGCCGGCTCGCCCTCGAGGGCGTCATTGATGGCAGTGATCTCGCCGTCGACCGGGGCATAGACTTCCGAGGCGGCCTTGACCGACTCGACGACGGCGAACTCGTCGCCCTTGCTCAGCGCCTTGCCGACTTCGGGAAGTTCGACAAAGACGACATCGCCGAGCTGACCAGCAGCGAAAGCGGTGATGCCGACAGTGGCGATATCGCCGTCAACGGTGATCCATTCATGGTCTTCGGTGTAACGTGTGGTCATGGGTTTATCTCCTGCCCCTGATAGGAAAACCGGGCCTCAGCCCCGATAGAAATTCGCCGGTACGAACGGCAATTTGGTGATGGTGGCGGCGCGCGGCTTGCCGCGCACGAGGATATCGACCTCGGTGCCGGGCTTCATGAAGTCGCGATCGACATAGCCCATGGCGACCGGACCGCTCACGGTCGGACCGAAGCCGCCCGAGGTCACAATGCCGATGACATTGCCGGATTTGTCGGCGATCTCGGCGCCTTCGCGGGCCGGAGCACCGGTCAACGTCAGGCCGACCCGCTTTTCGCAGGTCTTTTCTTCGATCTGCCGGGCGATCACGTCAGCACCGGGGAAGTCACCGCGCTCGCGGCGCGTCTTGCCCAGCGCCCAGATCAGGGAGGCTTCGACCGCGGTGCGGTTCTCGTCCATGTCGTGGCCGTAAAGGCAGAGCCCGGCTTCAAGGCGCAGACTGTCGCGGGCGCCAAGACCGATGGCCTCGACCTCGTCCTGGGCCAGCAGCAAGCGGGCAATGCGATCCGCATCAGCCTCAGGGATCGAGATCTCGAACCCGTCTTCGCCGGTATAGCCCGAGCGCGAGATCATCACCTCAGCCCCATCCAGCGTGAACACGCCGCACTGCATGAAGACCATCTTGCAGGCGTCCGGGCAGAGCCGCGCCATCACGTCCTTGGCCGCCGGGCCCTGCAGCGCGAGAAGCGCGCGCTCGGGAATGCGGGTCAGATTGCCCTTGCCGGCCGTCGCCGCTTCGATATGGGCGAAATCGGCGTCCTTTGTGGCGGCGTTGACCACCAGGTAGATGCCATTGCCGTCCGGGCGCGAGACCATCAGGTCATCGCGGATACCGCCGCGCTCATTGGGCAGCAGGGTGTATTTCTGTTCGCCGGCCCCGATCTCGGACAGGTCACAGGTCAGCAGGGCTTCCAGCGCCGCCTCATCACCGACATAGCGGGCCTGGCCCATATGGGAGACATCGAACAGGCCGGCCTGTTCCCGGCAATGCTTGTGCTCGCCCATGATACCCAGCGGGTATTGGACCGGCATGTCATAGCCGGCAAACGGCACCATCTTGCCGCCAAGTTCGACATGGAGGGCATGGAGTGGTGTCTTGAGAAGCATTTCGGTCATGTCGGGTCCTTGCAAGGGTGCGATCCTGCACGCCCGGCAAGGCCTGCAAGCTGATCGCCCCCGCTGTCCCGAATACCTGAGAGATTCCGTGCGCGCCGCTGACGTCCCCCGATCGGGACCGGCCGCACTTGCTCCGTCGGTGGGGCAAGGGTCTGATCCCTCACCCGCTTTCCAGCGTTTATCTCATCCGCGGTCCCTTGGCCTGAGCGTTTCCGGGGCGGTTGCGCCTTCGGCGCCGGCATATTCGCCGGTCTCTCCCGCGGGGAGAAGTGGCCTGTAAAACGGACCTCGCGGCCGGTCAAACAGATTTGCAGGACTGTAGGCCCGAACGCTGTTTAGTCAATGCAGATTGACGGTTGTATCCGGAGGTGTTCTAGCCGCCCAGACAGATACCAAGTGCACTCTGGATATGACCGCCCAGCCCCGCCTGCTCTCCCTCCGGAAGAGAAGCGAAAACTTGCTGGGATTCCAGGCGTGCCGCTTCCCAATCCGCGATCTCGCCGCGCCCCTGGATCGCACCCTGCCCACCCAGCGCTGCAGCGCGATAGGCATCCGGGGTCAGGCTCTGGGCCAGCTCACCGTCAAGGCATTGGCAAAAGACAAAATGATCCGGCTCGGCGCCACCCTGGCGATCCACTTGCTGGATGCGACAGGATTGCTGCATCAGGACCGACAGTCGCGCCGGATCTGTCGGCAGGTCGGCGGACTGGACGGTCAGGCTGGCGATGAGTGAAACGATCATGGCTGTCTCCTGAAAATCTGGCCCAAGCATACACCTGTTTTTACAAAAGCCTCTCCCCCGAACCGGGTAGGGAGACTGCGTCCGACTGAATCCCGATTGCATCCAAATGCCGCGTTCATCACATCTCACCAGCATACAAGCTCGGGATAGTTTCATGTCATTCAAAACTTTTGCCGCCGGTCTTCTGGCGGCCACTTCGCTTATTTCATCGTCGGCCATCGCCCAGATCGTGACGGTCAACGCGGATACGCAGCAACGCATCACTGACTATATCGACACGGCGGAGGCGGTTGGTTCAGCAGGCGGCCTGCTGGTCACGATCGGCGATGAAACCCTTATTTCCACGGGCTACGGGCTAGCCAATCGTGACGCCCAGTATCCGGCAACGCCTGACAGCGTGTTCGACATGGGTTCGCTGACCAAACAGTTCACCGCGGCGGCCATTCTGGTGTTGCAGGAGCGCGGCCAGCTGCATGTCACCGACACGCTCGATCAGTATTTCACCGACCTGCCGGCGGACAAGACCAGCATCACCATCCACCAGCTGCTGACGCACAGCTCGGGCCTGTCGGACCATTCTGGCGGTTATGAGGGCAGCGATCACAGCCCCTATAAGTCACGCGAGGACTTCTTTTCCGCGCTGTTCGCCAGCCCGCTCAGCCGGGAGCCAGGCACCTCGCTGGAATACTCCAATGCCGGCTATACGGTTCTCGCCGCAATCATCGAGGATGTCAGCGGCACGGACTATGAAAGTTTCCTGATCGAGGCCGTGCTGGATCCGGCCGGCATGGACCAGACCGGTTACCGCCTGCGCGACTGGGACGATGAAAACCTGGCGCACATGTATTTCCACGGTTTCCTGGACCCGGAACGCGCGGATATCGGAACCTTCATCGAGCGCTGGCGCGAAGAAGAGGTCTCCTGGCACATGCTGGGCAATGGCGGCCTCTACACGACGCTCGTCGATATGGGCAGATGGCATCGTGCCCTGCAGGACGGCAGCGTAATATCAGCGGAATCAACCGCACAAATGCATGCGCCGCACATGCCCTGGGAAGGTCGGGATTCGGACCACTACGGCTATGGCTGGGTCGTGGAAACAGGATCCGAGGGCATACCCGTCAATCACGCCGGCTCGAACGGGCTTTTCAATGCCACGATCCGCCGCTATCCGGCAGACGACATTCTGATCATGCACTGGACCAATGAAAGTCGCCCCTCTGCGGATCGCATGGGTCCGGTCGTGCGTCGCATGCTGGTCGACCCGACCTACGAGGCCAGCCCGGTTCACGCCTCGCCCTATACGCTGATCAACCAGTTCAGCCAGAGCCAGGCAGTTGAGCGCGTGGCCGACCTGCCCGCGCACCTCGAAGGGATTACCGGCCGCGAGCTCAGCGACCGCCGCATCCTGAATCGCGTCGGGTTTCATCTGCTGGGTGAAGAGCGCGGTGACTGGGCCGTCGCCCTCTTTGAGCTGAACACCGAGCTCTTCCCGGGCGATGGCAATCTCTTTGACAGCCTCGGGGAAGGACATGCCGCTCTGGGCAATAGCGAGGCCGCCCTCGCAGCCTTCCGCACATCTCTCGAGCTTGCGCCGCAAGACGACGACTGTGGCTGGTGCGACAATGCCCGCGACCGTATCGCTGAACTGGAGACCGGCGCGCAGTAGCGCCGGCATAAAATTTTATATTGTATTTAAATTTTTTGATGCCTAACGTAACTTTCCTACTGATTGGACGTTAGACATGGCAAATAATTTTCCAGCTCCATCCGCCTTGGTTATCCGGGGTGTTCTGGTCGGTTTTTCCAGCGTGTTGCTGGCAGGGCTGGTTGTGGACGTGATCACAGATTCTCTCCCGTGGCCGAGCCTGCTTGCACCGGTCTGCTATGTGGCAGGCCTCTGGTTTGCGTCGGAAATTCTTGTTCGCCTGGAGAAAGGCAGCACGTTCAGCGACACGATCATCGCCGGCCTGACAAAGGTGGGCGCCAGCCTCATGCTGGCTGGCTTCCTGGCCATCCTGGTCGCGCCAGCGCTTCTGCACCTATTGGCCAATGGATTCACAGAGATGCGCGGCATGACCCTGGATCTGGAGCTGGCAAATCTGATGCTGGCCGTGACAGGGTTGGTGCTCATCTTGATTGCCCGACGCGGCGCCGACCTCCGGGCCCAGCTCGAGGGCTTTGTCTGATGCCCGTTCGGGTTACCTTGGATGTGATGCTGGCGAGACGAAAGCGGCGCGCCCGGGAGGTCGCGGCCGAGATCGGAATTTCCGAAACGCAGCTCAGCTTGTTGCGCACCGGAAAAGTGCGCGGCATGCGTTTCGATACGCTGTCCAAACTCTGCCTGGTGTTAGACTGCAGGCCCGGCGATATTCTCGATTATGACCTGGACCCCGCGGATCTCGATCAAGCGATCGACTAGGCCTACATCCGCTCTGGCGCTTCCAGTCCAACCAGGTGCAGGCAGAGCTCAAGCTGTTTGAGCGTTGCCTGGGCCAGGGCCAGGCGGGAGGCCTTGGTCGTATCGTGATCCGCGCCGAGGATCGGGCAGGCCGCATAGAATTTCGAGAATGTCTGGGCCAGGGTGAAGGCGTGATCACAGATCGTGTTTGGCGCCCGGTTGTCACAGGCCTGCTCCAGCGCCGTGCCAAAAGCGTCCAGGGCCAGCACCAGATCGGTCTCTTCCTGGGTGCCGACGACAATCGCGCCCGGCGCCACGCCCTCTCGCTCCGCCTTGCGCATGAGCGATTTCACACGAACAGCAGCGTAGAGCAGATAGGGACCTGTCTTGCCTTCGAAACTGGTGAAACGGTCCAGATCGAACACGTAGTTGGTTGTGCGGTAATTCTGCAGATCGGCGAACTTGATCGCAGCCAGACCAACCATGCGCGCAACATTCGCCCGCTCTTCCTCGGATGCATCAGCAGCGAGCCCCGCCTCCTTGAGGCGCTCACCCGCACGCTCGATGGCCGAGGAGATCAGGTCGGCGAGACGGAATGTGCCACCATCGCGGGTCCGCAGGCGTTTGCCGTCGGTTCCGTTGACGGTACCGAATTTGACGTGCTCCAACGCCCCCTCAGCCGCCAGGCCCGCCCTGCTGGCAGCGCGGAAAACTTGCTCGAAATGATCCGACTGCGCCAGATCGACAACGTAGAGTGTCAGGTCCGGGCCGACCTCATTTTTGCGATCGAGGATCGTCGCGAGGTCCGTCGTTCCGTAGAGTGACGCACCGCCCGAGGTCACCAGAATCAAAGGCGCGAGTTCTTTCTTGTCGCCCTCCCGAGCTACACGCACGACCCAGGCGCCATCACTTTTCTCTGCAACGGCGCGATCCTTGAAATCCTGCACAAGGCCCGGGATCAGGGGGTCGACATCGCTTTCGCCCTTCCACAGGTCGAAATGCACACCCAGCGCGCCAAAATCGCGTTTCAGGGCGGCGACCGAAACCTCGATGAAATGACGCAGCAAGGCCCGGTAGCCCGGACGTCCGGCCTGCAGCTCGGCGGTGGCGGCACGGGAGATCTCCAACCGCTCCGGATCGGCCTTGGCCTTGACCGAGGCTTGCGGGTAAAGGCGCGCCAGATCCTCGATCGTGACCGGCGGCTCGGATGGATAGCCGTCGGTAATGTCTGGATCGAAATAGACGAGGTCCGGCTGCTCGTCGCGCAGCTCGGTGATCAGGTGGCCCATTTGCAGGCCCCAGTCTCCGAGATGGATATCCGACACCACCGTGTCGCCGCGAAAGCGGAACAGGCGCTGCAGGCTGTCACCCAGCACCGAGGAGCGCAGATGGCCGACATGCATCGGCTTGGCGACATTGGGGCCGCCGAAATCGATCATCACCGTCTTCGGTGCCGCGGTGACCGGCGCTCCGGCCCGCTCATCGGCAGCGATCTCGGCCGCGCGCTCGCCATAGAGGTATTCGGCCGGACGCAGATTGATGAAGCCCGGGCCGGCAATTTCAGCGGCGCCGATCTGCGGGATGCCGTGCAGCGCGTCGATCAGCTTGCCAGCCAGTTCCCGCGGATTGGTCTTGGCCTGTTTGGCCGCGGGCATGGCGCCATTGCACTGGAAGGGGAAGATTTCGGGATTCTGCCTGGACGGGGTCACACGGCCCAGCTCTCGCGGAAGCTCGAGGGAAGCAAACGCGTCGCCCAGCACGGCGCTGAGCTGTTCGGCAATAGAAGGCATGTATCTAGTCCTGGCCGGCCGACACGCGGAAACGCTGTCCGGAGCGGTTGAAGGCGATCTGTTCCGGGGTCAGCTCGAAGCCAACAAGGATCTCGAAATTGACACCCGACGTGCCTTCATCGGCGCGCGGGATGGAGATGGCATCAATGGTCTCGGTCAGATAGACGCGGTCTTCATCTGCATCAAAGCGGACACGAACCGGGAAGACTTCCTTGACGATGACGGCCATGTCGCGACGGGTAACCGCGACGAAGAATTCATAGGTCCGCTCGCGCCCCTGGGCCGCGGGACCGCGTCCGAAGCCGAAATCGATTTCCAGATTGGCCAGGATGGGGCGTTCGCCATAATAGCTGCACAGTGACCGCACAGCGATCACTTCGCCGGTGAAGCCGACATTCTCATAGACGATGTCATCGCCGTGGAATTCGACCATGCGGTGAGCGTCATAGAGCGACAGGGCGGACGGGCAGGGACCGATATTCGGCTCCGGATCGACGAATACGCTGCCGACGCTCTGACAGGAAGACAGCAGGCCAGCCATTGCGGCCATTGCGGCAAGAGAACGCACGGATTTGAACGACATTATGTACTACCTGTCCTGGAAACAGACCCGGCCGCTGGCATGGGACCGGGCTCTTTGTTACCACGGTCATACGATGGAGATGCCGCTTCCGCAACGCCATCGCTGAAGGAGAGACGAGCGTGACCGCGACACCCCGCCCCCCATTGACCATATTGCGCGCCGCCCCGCGCGGTTTCTGCGCCGGAGTTGACCGTGCGATCCAGATTGTGGAGCGGGCGATCGAGCGTTTCGGCGCGCCGGTCTATGTACGCCATGAAATCGTCCACAACCGACATGTCGTGGAGCGGCTGGAGGCGTTGGGCGCGGTTTTCGTCGAGGAGCTCGATGAATGCCCGGATGACCGTCCGGTTGTCTTTTCCGCCCATGGCGTGCCCAAGACGGTCCCCGCGGAAGCCGAGCGCCGCGAGATGATCTATGTCGATGCGACCTGCCCGCTGGTGTCAAAAGTCCATGTCGAGGCCCAGCGGCATTTTGCCAATGGCGATGAGATCATCCTGATCGGTCATGCCGGTCATCCCGAAGTTGTCGGCACGATGGGTCAATTGCCCGAGGGCGCGATCAGCCTGGTGGAAACCGTCGATGATGCCGACCATTTCACGCCGCGCGATCCGGAGCGCATCGCTTTCGTGACCCAGACAACACTTTCGGTGGACGACACCTCGGCCATAGTTGCGCGGCTGCAGGGACGCTTCCCGGGCATGAAGGCGCCGCACAAGGAAGACATCTGCTATGCCACCACCAATCGCCAGGCGGCGGTCAAGGCGATGGCACCGCGCAGTGATCTGGTCTTCGTGATCGGCTCGCCGAACTCCTCGAACTCGGTGCGCCTTGTCGAGGTCGCCCAGCGGTCCGGTGCCAATGATGCGCGACTGGTCTCGTGCGCCGCCGATGTCGACTGGGCCACGATCGGCGCAATCCGCACGGTCGGCATCACCGCGGGCGCGTCCGCTCCGGAAGATCTCGTGGAAGGGCTCATCAATGCCTTCCGCGCGCGCTATGATGTGCAGCTTGAGGATATCCGCGTCACCGACGAGGATGTCGTCTTCAAACTGCCCCGCGCCGTCGCCTGAGGACATTCCATGGCCGAGAACAAGACCCAGCCCACCGCCATCAAACCCGCCGATTATGTCGAGACCATCGAGCACCCCGTACGCCGCGAAGATGCCCGTACCCTGCTCGCCCTGATGGAACGCATCAGCGGCTGGGAACCGAAGATGTGGGGCGCGGCCATCATTGGTTACGGGACTTATCACTACACATATGAGAGCGGTCGCGAGGGCGAATTCATGCGCACGGGCTTCTCCCCGCGCAAGGCCAACATGGTCGTCTACATCATGCCCGGCTATAGCGATTACTCGGAAACACTCGCCCGGCTCGGCAAGCACAAGCTTGGCAAATCCTGCCTTTACATCAACAAGCTGGCGGATGTGGACATGGCTGTCCTGGAAGAGATCATCCGTGCCGGCCTCGACGACATGGCGAAGAAATATCCATTGTGAGTACGATCACCATCCACACTGACGGCGCCTGTTCCGGCAATCCCGGACCGGGCGGATGGGGCGCCATTCTGGAGTGGAATGGCCACCGCAAGGAACTCAAGGGCGGCGAGGCCGACACCACCAATAACCGCATGGAAATGATGGCCGCGATCCAGGCCCTGGACGCACTCAAGAAGGCCGACCGCTCGGTCATCCTGATCACCGACAGCGTCTATCTGCGCGATGGCATCACCAAATGGATCCATGGCTGGAAGAAGCGCGACTGGAAGACCGCCGGCAAGAAGCCCGTGAAGAATGTCGATTTGTGGAAACGACTGGATGACCTCACCCGGTCGCACACGATCGACTGGCGCTGGGTCAAGGGCCATGCCGGAGACCCCGGCAATGAGCGGGCCGACGAACTCGCGCGCGAAGGACTGGCCGAAGCTCGCGGCCGCTAGGCCTGCCGCGTTTGCTCGCTGCCAGACCTTGACGGGCTGGCTGCCGCGAGTTCGCGACGCAAGGCCTCGAGCACGTCCGGCAGGTTCAGGGGCTTGGTGAAATACCCCGTCGCCCCGATCCGGGCACATAATTCCCGGGTCGCACGCGTCGCATCGGCCGTGAGGGCAAAAATCGGAATTCCGGCATAGCTCGCGTCCGATGCGCGGATCCGCCGGATTGCTTCATCCCCCGCCATGACCGGCATCTGGATATCCATCAAGACAGCGTCGAACGTGTTGGCGTCCAGCATGTCGAGCGCTTCCTGACCGTTCACCGCCGTCATGACGTCGTACCGATTATGCTGCAGCAAGGCCGCGATCACCATCAGATTGGCCTGGACATCATCAACAACCAGAACCCGTCGTCCGACCTCACCAGCATTGGCCACGGCGGATGAGCGGGCCGGTGCCGTGTTCGCCACCCAGGTGTGATCCGCCGGAAGTGGCAGGGTGAACCAGAAGGTCGACCCCTCGCCCACAACGCTGTCAACGCCGATCTCGCCACCCATCAGCGAAACCAGCTCATGGCAGATTGCGAGCCCGAGCCCCGTGCCCCCGTATTTTCGGGTAATCGAATTATCGGCCTGGGCAAAGCGGTCGAAAATGGCGGCGAGATTCTCGGTTTCTATTCCGGGGCCCGTATCCGTGACGCGGAAATCAATGCTGTCTCCTTCGCCGACCCGGATTTCGACGCTGACCGCACCGCTATCGGTGAACTTGATCGCATTGCCGATGATATTGATCAGGACTTGCCGGATCCTCTTCTCGTCGCCGACCACAAAACGGGCCACATCAGAGGACAGAGCCACGTCGAGTTCGAGCTGTTTTTCCTTGGCCCGCAACTGCATGATGTCGCCAACCATGGCGACCAGCCCGCGCATTTCGAATGATCGTTTCTCAAGCTCGATCATACCGGATTCAATCTTCGAGATATCGAGGATGTCATCGATCAGGTCAGCCAGCGCCTGACCGGAATTGCGGATGGTCTCGACATGCGAGGCCTGTTTGCTGGTCAGCTCGGTCATTTGCAGGATCTGGGTCATGCCCAGCACGCCATTGAGCGGCGTCCTGATCTCGTGACTCATATTCGCGAGGAATTCGGATTTGGCGAGGCTGGCGCTCTCGGCCCGCTCTCGGGCCATGTCCAGAGCCGCGGCCTGCTCGATATCTGCCGTCATATCCATGTGGACGCCCGTCAGGATCGGGGGCGCGTCCAGTCGTTCGCGATAGACACCGAGGGACCGGATATGCCGAAAACTGCCGTCAGGCCGGGCGTAGCGATACTCTCGCTTGAGCTGTGTCTTTGTCTTGTAGGCTTCGGCCAGGCCCGCAGCGACGGCATCGCGGTCGTCCGGGTGAATGCCCGCAACCCAGTCGGCCGGAGATGGATTGGCTGCACCATCGGGAATATTGAACAGGGAACGGCTGCCCTCATCCCAATGATACTCATTGGTGGTGGGACAGACGTCCCAGACACCAATGCCCGAACTGTTGAGAGCGACTTCCAGCCGGGTCGAGATCAGGCGCAGCTCCTCCTCGCGCTCCCGGCGTTCGGAAATGTCCTGGAAAGAACCGACAAGGCGGACCGCTTCCCCATCAGCGAGGATGCGCCGACCGACCGCCCGGACCCAGATGCGCCGGTTCTTGGCCGTAATGAGCGGCAGTTCCAGATCCCATGGCTCGCCGGTTTCAACGCAGTGCTCGACGGCCTGCGAAATCTGGTCGCGGGCTTCCGGGGCGTAGAAATTGATCGCGTGCTCCATATCCGGAAGATAGTCGCGATCAACCTCATGAATCCTGCGGGTCACGGCGTCCCAGATCGGCGTCATCGTGTCGAGATCGACCTCCCAGCTGCCAATCCCGCCAAGCTCCGTGACGGCAGACAGACGCTCGAGGAGAGACTCCAGTCGTTTCTGGCTCTCGACCAGTCCCGCTTCGGTTTGCTTGCGTTCGGTAATGTCGAAGCGAACGAAAATATACCGTTCAACCTCACCCGCTGAATTCAGCTGCGGCGCGATGATCGAGTCAGCCCAGAATATCTCGCCCGACCGGCTGCGATTACAGATTTCACCACGCCAGGGCCGGCCCGCCCGAATCGTCGCCCACATGTCTTTCCAGAAGGCTTCCGGGTGCATGCCCTCGTCCTGCAGGAACTGATGGGTCCGGCCAATGACGTCTTCGGCCGAGTATCCGCTCAACTGGCAGAACGCCTCATTGACGTCGATGATGACACCATTCGGGTCAGCCACGCTGAAAACAGTGTGCTCGCGGATCACATTCATCAGCGATTGGGTCTCCAGCAATGCCTTGCTGAGCTGGTCCCGGATACGGTTTCTTTCGGTAATATCGGTCTGCACCGACATGTAGCCCGTACAGGTGCCGGTGGCATCGGTGATGGGCGTCAACTCGATGAGAACAGTGTATTCGGTCCCGTTCTTGTGGCGGTTGACCAGCTCGACCTGGCACTCCCTGCCGGCCTCAACCGCATCCACCATCTCCTGCACGACCTGGCGGTCGGAATTCGCGCAAAGCAGGAATGAGCCGGGGAAGCGCCCGAGCATCTCTGACAGCGCATAGCCTGTCTGCCGCTCGAACGCCGGATTGGCCCACTCGATCGCCCCCGTCCGATTGGAGATCACCACGGAATTGTGGGTGTGTCGGGCGACCAGGGCGAGACGGGTCTGTTCGCGCGAGACGATCCGGTCGCGGATCAGGTTTTCGACCATCCGGGCAAGCGAAACCAGGCGGTCGCGAGCAGGCTGATCCAACTCCAGCGGCGCGTCATGGATTGCGCACAGCGTGCCCAGCTTCTCCCCCGACGCCAGTCGGATGGGTACGCCGGCATATCCACGAATGTGAGGAGCGCCGGTGACCAGCGGATTTTCCGCGAACAGCGGATCATCAAGCGCGTTCACCACCTCGTAAATGCCATCCTGCCGGATCGCATGATCGCAGAAGGCCCAGGATCTCGGAGTCTCGGTGGCCGGCAGATTGACCGCGGACTTGAACCATTGCCGCTCTCGATCGACCAGGGAAACGGCGGCCATTTTGGCCCCCGTTACCGCTGTAACCAGATCAACGATTGCGTCATATTCGGCCTCGGCAGCCGTATCGAGCAAACCCAAAGCGTGCAGCGCTTCAAGTCGATCTTCCTCGGGAATGTCCGGCATGACGGCACCCATCGCTGATGTTCATGACAATCGTGCACGAGACAATCAGGTGTAATGGGCAAGAAAACGTAAAGAACCGCCCTCAGCGGGGCGGCTCTTCAATCGGGATGATGGGTGATCAGGATCAGTCGCCGAGGCGGAATTCCAGCTCACGGGTGTGGCCATCCGTCTGGGCGGCAGCCGGCGCATAACGCCAGGCTTCGATGGCGGAAAGGGCCGCGCGGTCGAAAATGCCCGCCGGAGTGGATTCGACAACTTCGGCATTGATGACACGGCCTTCAGCGTCGATCGAATAGGACAGACGAACCATGCCCTCAATGCCGCGGCGTTCGGCGCCACGCGGATAGTCCGGGGCAACCAGCTCGACCGTCTCGCGGCTCGTCGTGGTATTGGCAGCAGCCGACGCCGTCAGGACGATCGGGGCGGCAATGGCCGAGACACAGACTAGGGCGGAAAGGATTTGCTTTTTCATGGCGCTCACTCGGGGTTGTTGGTTGCGAATACGAGCGGTGATCTAGACCAATGAAATTGCTGCAGGCTTGCTGGAACCATTAAGATTTGAACGAACCCGGTCATATTGCATGACCGGGCTCGTCATTTTACTACACTTACGAACTAACGCTGAGCACAACACCGTTCACGGCGCTGACAACCAGGGTCGATCCGGCAACCGGATCCGTTCCGTCGGGCGTTTCCGCCGCCCACTCGCTGTCGCCATATTTGACCCGGCCGCGGCCGGAGACGAAGTCGCTGACGACCGTCACGCGCTGCCCGACCATCCGCAAGGAGCGGTCGTTCAGGCCCGAGCCGGCGCCGGCCTTCATGGCCGGGCGGACCCAGCGGTCCCCAACCCATAACAGGCCCAGCGACAGGAGGGCGAAGACCGCCCACTGGATCGGCCAGCTGACACCCAGCATTTCCATCGCGACGAAGCCGGTCAGAAAGGCCGCGGCAGCGGGCCAGAGCAGGTAGGTCGTGCCGGTGAGCAGTTCGGCGATGAGTATCACGCCGCCGATCGCCCACCACGCCCAGAGATTCATGCGGTCAAAGACCGACATCCACAAATCCATCATGACACCTCCTTCTTGACCATTGGACCTAGACCTTGCGGGTGGCCTCGGAAACGGCGTCATGCGCCGCCTTGCCCAGTTCGCCAACGCCCGTGATGGTCGACAGGATGTTGGAGAATTCGGCCGGGATGATCACCGTGCGCTGTTGCTCACTGGTGGCCAGCTTGCCGAAGGCCTCGATGTATTTCTGGCCCAGGAAGTAGTTGATCGCGGACACATCGCCTTTGGAGATGGCGTCCGACACCATCTGGGTTGCGCGGGCCTCGGCCTCGGCTTCGCGTTCGCGGGCCTCAGCGTCCAGGAAGGCACTCTCCTTGCGGCCCTCGGCCTCGCGGATGGCGGCTTCCTTCTCGCCCTCGGCGCGCAGGATGGCGGACTGCTTGGCGCCTTCCGCTTCCAGGATTTCGGCCCGCTTGAGGCGCTCGGCCTTCATCTGCCGGGCCATCGCCTCGGTGATGTCGACCGGCGGCGACAGGTCGCGGATCTCCATCCGGGTCACCTTGGCACCCCAGGGATTGGTCGCGGCATCGATCACCCCCAGCAAGCGGGCATTGATTTCGTCACGCTTGGACAGGGTCTCATCGAGGTCCATGGAACCGATCACGGTCCGCACATTGGTCAGCGACAGATTGATGATGGCAAAGTCGAGATTGTCGACCTCATAAGCCGCCCGCGGCGCGTCCAGCACCTGGATGAAGACAACGGCGTCCACAGAGACGGTCGCATTGTCCTTGGTGATGACGTCCTGATTGGGCACGTCGAGAACACGCTCACGCATATTCATCTTGTAGCCCACCGTATCAATGAACGGCACAAGGAAGTGGAGGCCGGGCTTGAGGGTTCGCGTGAAGCGTCCAAAGCGTTCGACGGTAAATTCCTTGCCCTGCGGCACTGTCTTGATCACCGAGGCGATGACAAACAATGCCAACAGCAGAAAGACACCAATACCGATCATTCCGAAGTCCATGCGAACCCCTCCTTCTTGTTGTTGACCCCTCCCTCACACGAGGAAGGTCAGGCAGAAACGCCGTCGAGCTGACCGAGGATGTGGTCGGCCGAAGACACCTTGAATTCACCCGGCGCCTCGACATTGAGCTCGGCAACCACGCCATCCTTGACCAGGATGGAGAAGCGCTGGGCACGCACGCCCATGCCGAAACCCGTGCCGTCCATTTCAAGGCCGACCGCCTTGGCAAACTCGCCATTGCCGTCAGCCAGCATGACCACGTCGTCGCCGGCATTCTGGGACTTGGCCCAGGCGTCCATGACGAACACATCATTGACCGAGAGACAGGCGATCGTATCGACGCCCTTGGCCTTGATGTCGGTGGCCTTCTCGATAAAGCCCGGCAGATGCTTGGCCGAACAGGTCGGCGTGAAGGCACCCGGCACCGCGAACAGGGCGACGGTCTTGCCGGCGAACACGTCAGCCGTGCTCAGCTTGTTCGGTCCATCAGCCGTCATGGTCATGAAGCTGGCTTCGGGAAGGCGATCTCCGACCGAGATGGTCATGGCATTTCTCCTGTTGATCAGTATGGGCGGTATTCCGCACGGCAAGATAGCGGGAACCCGGCTGGACGCATCCCCCTTTTGGGAGGAACATGTCAGCCATGAGACCCGGACGTTCGACAGATGTGGACGAGACCTTCCTCGGCGGCAAGCTTTTGATCGCGACGCCGAGCATCGGAGATCCGCGCTTTGACCGCACCGTCATCCTTATGTGCGATCACGGACCTGAACACGCAATGGGGATCATCCTCAACAAGCCCGCCGATGACCTGCGCCTGCCCGAGCTGTTCGAGCAGTTGGGGGTGGCCGGCTCGCACCCCACTCCGGACAAGCCGGTGCTGATGGGCGGGCCGGTTGATCAGGATCGCGGCTTCGTTGTGCACACCCGCGACTACTCGACCGGGGACGCGACCCTGCCCGTCAACGCGCGAATCGGGCTGACCGCGACCAAGGATGTGCTCGAGGCCATGGCATCAGCATCGCCGCCGCGCCGCAGCCTGCTGGCGCTGGGTTATGCCGGCTGGGGTGCCGGTCAGCTGGAACACGAACTCGCCGCCAATGCCTGGCTGGTGGCGGAACTGGACGAAGACCTTGTCTTCGACACGGATGACGCGGACAAATGGCCGCGGGCGCTGGACCTTCTCGGTGTCAGCCCCGAACATCTTTCCGCCCTGTCGGGCCACGCCTGACATCCCGAGAACGGATCCCCCATGGCACCGCATATTGTCGAGGACGGCGAGTTCGCCGGTTGGCGTATCTGGCCTGACGACCCGTTCGAACAGACGGTCGGTCCCTTTTTCATGCGGATTGGCGCGGACGGGCCGGAAATGGCCTTCCGCGCGCAGCGCCACCACCTCAATGGCATGGGTGCGGTCCATGGCGGCTGCCTGATGAGTTTTGCTGATTTCGCGCTGTTCGGAATTGCCCATGAGGAGCTCAAACCCTCCGGCTATGGCGTCACTATCGCCTTTACCTCGGAGTTTATTTCGGGTGCGAAAGAAGGCGCGCTGATGGAAGCGCGGGGCGAGGTCCTGCGCGCCGGCGGCTCACTTATTTTCGTACGCGGCCTGATCACCGGCGATGATGTCCCGGTGCTCAACTTCTCCGGTACGATCAAGCGCCTGCGGGCCTGAACCGCCCCTCCATGCCACCGATCAATGCCTGCTCGGCCGCATCCGGCGACAGGGCACCGGCATAGCGATAGCCCTGGGCATACTGGCAGCCCATCGCGGCAAGCCGCTCGGCCGCCGCGACATTCTCGACGCCCTCGGCCACGACTTTCATGCCGAAATGCGTGGCCAGCTGGATCACTGATTTGACCACTGTGCCGGCCGCTTCGTCACCGGCCATGGCCCGGACGAAATAGCGATCGATCTTGACCACATCGAAAGGCAGCATGTCGAGCCGCGCCAACGAGGAATAGCCGGTACCGAAATCGTCCAGCGCCAGCGACACCCCGCCCTGCGCCAACCTTTGCATCGCCGCCGCTGCCATATCGGGGTCCTGCATGATCTCGGTCTCGGCAATCTCCAGCTTGAAGGCCCCGGCCGGCAGTTTTGCGGCCCCGACGCAGTCGAGCAGGTCGGTCACGAATGCCGGATCAACCAGTTCGCTGACCGTCGCATTGGCGGAAATGAAAATGTCAGCCGCCGCGCCATGGGCGACCCGCCAGGAGGACAGGTCGGCGGCCGCATGACCGCGTACGGTCGTGCTGATCCGATTCAGCAGGTCCAACTCGTCCGCCATGTCCAGAAAGTCATCCGGCGACAGGATTCCGACGCCCGGCCGGTCCCAGCGGGCCAGGGCCTCGAAGCCGGCCAGCCGGCCGGTATCCAGCGCAATGATGGGTTGGTACCAGGCCATGACTTCGCCGGCGGCAACGCCCTTGGCGAGGGCATGCTCTTCGCCGATCCGTCCAGCCAGGTCGCGCGTCGCGCCGGCCGGGGTCATCAGGCCTTCAAACTGCCCATCGCCGACGCGCCGGCCGAGCAGGCGGACATAGGCCAGACGATTGCCCGCGCCGATCAGGCGAATTCTGAGGTCCAGCGTGTCGCCGTCAACCGCAGCGGCAAGCCGCGATTGGTCGGCCGGTCCGAGCCGATCCAGAAAGCCCTGCCAGTCCATTTCTGCCGGGTCGAAACCGAAGGCCGCGGCATCACCGGTCAGTCGGACCCGACCGGCGACAAGATCACAGGCAAAGGCCAGCGCACCGGCTGCACGGACGCCGGCTTCATATCCGGTTTCCGTCATTTGCGGGGATCGGTGGACAGAATGGCGAAGCGGTCATGGTCGCGCCACTCACCGGCGATATTGAGGAAGGCGCGCGAGCGGCCTTCCCGCACGAAGCCGACCTGTTCCAGCAAGGTGCGCGAGGCGGCATTGTTCGGCTGGCACGCAGCCTCGACCCGATGCAGGCGCAACTCGTCAAAGGCAAAGGCCAGAACGCGGCGCACAGCGGCCCGCGTATGGCCCTTGCGAACATAGGGCGAGCCGATCCAGTAACCGACATCGGCCGATTGCAGCACGCCGCGCCGGACATTGTTCAGATTGCAGGCGCCGAGCAGGACATCATCGCGGGCACGAACCACAAAGAAGGGATAGCCCAGTCCGGCATCGCGATCGGCCTGATAGCGGTCAATGCGGCGGCGAAACGCCCCCTTGGACAATTCATCGCTGGTCCAGGCGGGTTCCCAGGGCTCGGTGTGAGCGCGCGAGGCGCTGCGCAGCTTGGCCCAGCCTTCGTAATCGGAAAGCGTCGGGGCTCGCAGGCGAATGCCCTGACCGGTGAGGGTCTCGTCCCAGGAAGTTTCGCGCCAGACTGCCAAATTCCATCTCCGTAGCCGGGCGGATACTAGTCCGCCTTCTTGTTCTTGTCGCCATCGTGCGATGGCGTTGTAAAGCGCAGCCGACCCCGGCTGACATGCAGGGCGAGATACACCCCGATCAGAGCCAGCGCCAGACCATACCAGGTCAGGGCATAGCCCAGATGCTTGGCAGGCGGCGTCCGGCTCAAGGAGGCCGGCATGCCGCTGTCCGAGCGGGCCCAGACCGGCAAGAGGCTGTCCGGGTCAATCCCGAAGGCCGCCGCCATGGCTGCACGATCATGGCTATACCATGCATTGGTATCCGGATCGTTTCCGGGAGTGAAAAGACCGGGCGCCGGTGGCGTTTCAATGCGCCAGACCTGCACAGCCGTCTGGGCCTCGCTGCGCAAATCCTCGAAAGCGACTTCCACCATCAAGAAACGCGCCGGGTCGTCGGGACGGCAGCGCGGCGCCGGCATCAGGGCCAACCGCATCCAGCCAGCCGTCTCACGCAGGGTGTAGAGGCGCAGCGTCTGGCCGCTCAGCGGAACAGGGCCGGTGACCGGGGCCGAGAAGGCACCCCTGTCGGGTTCACACAGGGCCTCGCGGAAGCCGACCGCCTCACCGCGCGCTTCATAGGCCTCGATCTGCCCGGCCTTCCAGGACATGCGTTGCATCTGCCAGCCGCCCAGCGTCAGCAGCAGGGCGAGGCTTGCCGCGGTGAACAGGGTGAGCAGTGGAAGCGGCTGGAAACGGGGCATGGCGGACGGGGTCCATCACCGAAAGGGGCGAGGCGGGCAGGCCTCAATTATCCAGCCGGGCCTCCTGGGCGTCGTGCTGGAATTGCAAGGCAAAGAGCAGGCCCTTGATCGGCCGCAGGGCGGCAATGCAGGCAAGCGGGACGAAAGGCAACTGGAAGATCGCGTGGACCCACCAGGGTGGGCTGAAGGCCGCCTCGACCAGAAGGAAGAGGACCATTGCCAGGAAGCCGACGATGAAAAGGACGAAGACCGAGGCGCCGTCGCCGACATCGGCACATTCAAAGTCCGCCCCGCACACATCACAACGCGGCGCGATCCTGAGCAGTCCGTCAAACATGGCCCCCTCCCCGCATTTCGGGCAGCGCCCCCGGGCGCCCGTCGAAAACGGGGAGGGTTTTGTCATGCTGTCGGTCAGCCTTGGTAGACGACGTAGACGAAGGCGAACAGGAAGAGCCAGACAACGTCAACGAAATGCCAGTACCAGGCCGCGGCTTCGAGGCCGAAATGCTTCTTCGCGCTCATCTGACCGTTCAGAAGACGGATCAGGCAGACGGCGAGGAAAATGGTACCGATGACGACGTGGGCGCCGTGGAAGCCGGTCGCCATGAAGAAGGCAGAGCCATAGAGATTGCCGCCATCTGCCATCGAGAAGGCGAAATGGGCTTCCGAATACTCGTAGACCTGAAGGGCCGTGAAGAACATGCCGAGCGCGACCGTGAAGATCAGGCCGGTAATCGCGCCCTTGCGGTCATCATGCTGAAGCGCGTGGTGTGCCCAGGTCACGGTGGTGCCTGACAGCAGCAGGACCAGCGTGTTCATCAACGGGATATGCCAGGGATCGAAGGTTTCCACGCCAGCCGGCGGGAATGTCGCAAGCGCCGGGTCGAGGCGCACGTCCGGGAAGATCGCGTACTCGAAGAAGATCCAGAACCAGGCCACGAAGAACATGACTTCCGACGCGATGAACAGGATCATGCCATAGCGCATGCCGATATCGACAACGCTCGTATGATCGCCGCGCTGGGATTCCTTGATCATGTCGCCCCACCAGCCGATCATCGTCCAGATGACCACGCCGAAACCGAGGATCAGCCCACCCCAGGACCCCTCGGCCAGCATGAAGGCCAGCGGATGCTCAGCCGAGACCAGGCCCGCCATATTGCCGACGGCACCAACGGCCAGAAGGAAAGCGCCCACCGAGCCCACAAACGGCCACGGGCTCGGGTCAACCAGGTGGTAGTCGTGCTTAGCGGCATGCCCAGCCATCGCGAATCTCCTGCGATTTCAAATCAGCGAAGTATGCCCCTGATACGCGGCACACCCGAAAGGTTCAATGCTAAGGCGCGGCGTCGGACGGATCCGACCCCCCGTCTTGGGACTCAAAAAAGGTATAGGACAGGGTGATTGCGGCGACATCATCCATGCGCTCTTCCTCGGCGATCAACGGATCGACAAAGAACAGGACCGGCATCTCGATGCTCTCACCCGGTTGCAGCGTCTGCTCGGTAAAGCAGAAGCATTCCAGTTTGGAAAAATAGGTCGCCGCCTTGTAGGGCGCGACATTATAGGTGGCCACGCCGGTGACCGGCTGGCTGGAATTATTGGTCGCCGTGTAATAGGCGAGTGCGGTTTCACCGACCCGGACCGTGATCGACCGCTGCGCCGGCTCGAAGGTCCAGGGCAGGTTGCGATTGGTATTGGCGTCAAAATAGACCGTGACTTCGCGATCCAGAATGGCGCCGGCCTCGCCGACCGCGACCTGGGTCGTCCCGCCATAACCGGTCACCCGACAGAACAGGTCATAAAGCGGGACCGCGGCATAGGCTGCGCCGACCATCACGGCTGCGGCAAGGGCCGAATACGCCGCGACACGGGCATTCTTGTTGAGCGGCAGACGGGTCATGCGCCCGCTCCCGCCGCAATATTCTGGCTCAGTCGAACCACTGTGATCGCGAAGACCGCCACCATGAAGCCGATCAGCGACCAGGCGATGACCACATTGCGGCGCGCGCGGGCCTTCTCCTGCTCAGGCGTCAGGCGCACAGTCTCGGTCGACTGCGTATAGTCCGGCTGTTCGGACTCGATGACCTCTTCGATCATCTCGCCGACGGATTTCTTGGATTTGCCGTTCTCGGTCTCTGTCATCATCCCACTCCCGGAATGGCGACATATGCACCAAATGCATGCTCGATGATCAATGCGGCAAAAAGAACCGTCAGATAACCGATCGAATAGGCGAAGAGGTCACGCGCGGCCTTGTCGCCAGCCCGCACGGCATAGAGCGCGCCCTCTTCGGCCGAACCGGCCTCGCCGGCACGAGAGCGGAAAATCCGCCAGGCCAGCAGCAGGAAGAGCAGGCCGCCGCCCAGAGAGGTCGCGCCATAGACAGCGCCGCCCAGCCCGGTCAGGACCGGCGCGCCGGCGAAGACCACCAGCACGATGGAATAGAGCAGAATTTGAAGACGCGTCGACTTGGCGCCCCGGGCGACCGGCATCATCGGCACATTGGCGGCGGCATAATCGCCCGACTTGTAGAGCGCCAACGCCCAGGAATGGGGCGGGGTCCACAGGAAGATGATCATGAAGAGGATGAAGGCATCGAGCGAAATCTCGCCCGTTGCCGCGACCCAGCCGATCATCGGCGGGAAGGCCCCGGCAGCGCCACCAATGACGATATTCTGCGGCGTCGAGCGCTTGAGGATCATCGTGTAGATGACGGCGTAGAAGAAGATCGAGAATGCGAGCAGGCCGGCGGCGAGGTAATTGCTCGCCAGCGCCATCAGCAGAACCGACAGGATAGCCGCGACGACCCCGAAACCATAGGCATTGGCCACCGAGACCACACCGCGCGGAATCGGACGCTTGCGCGTGCGCTGCATGGTGGCGTCGATATCGGCGTCATAGGCCATGTTGAGCGCACCGGCGGCGCCGGCACCCACGGCCAGGCACAGGATCGACATCACCGCCAGGAAGGGGTCGGCATCGACCGGTGCCGCGATGAGACCGGCAAAGGCGGTGAAGACGACCAGCGTCATCACCCGCGGTTTCATCAGGTCAAAATAGTCGCGGGGCGAGGCTGTCGAAACAGCCTCGCCCTCTGCGCGATTGTCGCTTGGGGTCACAATGGTGTCCAAGGTCAAACCCTATTTGATCTTCGGCAGTTCGGAGAACTGGTGGAAGGGCGGCGGCGAGGAGAGCGTCCACTCGAGCGTGGTTGCACCTTCGCCCCACGGATTGGCATCCGCCTTGCGGCGACGGATCATCGCGTCGATCAGCACGGCGAAGAAGAGCACCATACCCACCAGCATGATCAGATAGCCCCAGGAGGAGACGGCGTTCCAGAACTCGAAGGCGTCCGGATAGTCGACATAGCGACGCGGCATGCCGTTCAGGCCGAGGAAGTGCTGCGGGAAGAAGATCACATTCGCGCCGATGAAGAAGAAGAAGAACTGGGCGCGAGCCAGCCAGGAATTGTACTTCACACCGAAGATCTTCTCGAACCAGTAGTACCAGCCGGCGAAGATCGCGAACACGGCACCCAGCGACAGCACATAGTGGAAGTGCGCCACCACATAATAGGTGTCGTGCAGGGCCTGGTCGACGCCGGCATTGGCCAGCACCACGCCCGTCACACCGCCGACGGTGAACAGGAAGATGAAGCCGATCGCCCACATCATCGGGGTGCGGAACTCGATCGAGCCGCCCCACATCGTGGCAATCCAGGAGAAAATCTTGATCCCCGTCGGCACCGCAATGACCATTGTCGCGGCCACGAAATAGGCTTTCAGGTCAACCGGCATACCGACCGTGTACATGTGGTGGGCCCACACGATGAAGCCGATGAAGCCGATCGCCACCATGGCATAGGCCATCCCGAGATAACCGAAGATCGGCTTGCGCGAGAAGGTCGACACGATGTGCGAGACAATGCCGAAGCCGGGCAGGATGAGAATGTAGACTTCCGGGTGGCCGAAGAACCAGAACAGGTGCTGGTACATGACCGGGTCACCGCCACCTTCCGGTGCGAAGAAGGCCGTGCCGAAATTACGGTCGGTCAGCAGCATGGTCAGCGCGCCGGCGAGAACCGGCAGGGAGAGCAGAAGCAGGAAGACCGTCACGAGAACCGACCACACGAAGAGCGGCATCTTGTGGATCGTCATGCCCGGAGCGCGCATGTTGAAGATCGTCGTGATGAAGTTGATGGCCCCCAGGATCGACGAGATACCGGCGATGTGCAGCGACAGGATCAGGAGATCCATCGCCGGACCATTATGGCCGGAGGTCGACAATGGCGGATAGAGAACCCAGCCGCCCCCGAAACCGAGATCGGCACCGGCACCCGGTACGAACATCGACATCAGCGCCAGCGCGAAGGAGGCCGGCAGGAGCCAGAAAGAGATATTGTTCATCCGCGGGAAGGCCATGTCGGGCGCGCCGATCATGAGCGGGACGAACCAGTTGCCAAAACCGCCGATCATCGCCGGCATGACCATGAAGAAGATCATGATCAGGGCGTGCATCGTGGTGACAACGTTATAATTGTGCGCGTTGCCGAACAGGGCGCCCCAGCCGGTATCCTCACCGGTGAAGACCTGCAGGCCCGGCTCCATGAGCTCCCAGCGGATCAGGCCGGAAAGACCACCACCGATGATCCCCGCGAAGATCGCGAAGACCAGGTACATCGTACCGATGTCCTTGTGGTTGGTGGACAGCACCCAACGGCGCCAGTCCCACATGCTCGGGGTATGATCGTCGTGCGTAGCGGCGTCAGCAGACATGGTTCAGCCCATCCCTAGTCGAGTTGCGCCAGGCGCGTTTCCCGCGCGGCGGTATATTCAGCAATGATCGCGTCAGCGGCTTCGGAGTATTCGTCCTCGGCCTTGGCCGCGATCCAGGCGTCGAAGACATCCTGGGGCACGACATGGACTTCGATCGGCATG
Organism: Maricaulis maris; assembly: GCF_049116555.1. Classification (GTDB taxonomy): domain Bacteria; phylum Pseudomonadota; class Alphaproteobacteria; order Caulobacterales; family Maricaulaceae; genus Maricaulis; species Maricaulis maris_C. The sequence goes on from NZ_JAGDYT010000006.1 coordinate 462,447, forward strand.
AAAGCGTGGCGAAGACCGCAAAGCTCGGAGCACTGGCCGTAATAGACGCCCTCCTGGGTCGCCTGGAACCACGCCTCGTTGATCCGGCCCGGAATGGCATCCATCTTGGTGCCGAAGGCCGGCATCGCCCAGTTGTGGATGACGTCGGACGCCGTGACCTGCAGGCGGACCGTCGCATTGACCGGAACCACCAGCGGGTAATCAACGGACAGATTGCGCAGCTGACCCGGCTCGAGGTCTTCCTCTTCAACCATGTTGGAGAAGTATTCCGCGACTTCGTGATCAGGATATTCGTAAGACCAGTTCCACTGATTGCCGGTGGCCTTCAGCGTGAAGTCGATCTCGGCCGGGATCACGTCCTGCTTGTAGAGAAGCGGGAAGGACGGGATCGCGATGCCGATCAGGATCAGCACCGGCACTGCCGTCCACACCACTTCGAGCAGCGTGTTGTGGCTGAACTTGGAGGGCGTCGGATTGGCCTTCCGGTTGTAGCGGAACATCACATAAACCAGCAGACCCATCACGAAGACCGTGATCACGGTGATGATGATCAGCAGGAGATTATGGAAAGACACGATGTCTTCCATGATCGGTGTCACGGCAGGCTGAAGGCCCAGCGCTCCGTCGGTTGGCTGGCCGGGCGTGGCAAACGCGCCGGCTGCGAAAGTCGTCCAAGTGAGCGCAAGTGCGGTCAGGAATCGCATGGCTTCCCCATACAAGTCAGGCATTAAGGCGGGAATCCCCCACCGATGGCGGCGGAATATAGAGCCCGTCTCCGGCCGTGTCAGGCCATCAACGGCATTTTTTCTCGTGTCATACACACTGGGCGCCGCATTACAGGAGATTGTCCGCCTGGAAAAGGCCGCATGCCCAGCTCGCGAAGTTATGATCAGCGCATTTGTCATCAGTGACATATCATGGAGCGGTTCATAGCAACGGAAAGGAGCGACCGATGCGTCCATTCGTCTCACTCGCTGCCCTTGTAGTTTGTATGAGTACTGCACCGGCAACCGCCCAATTCCAGGTGCTCGGCCGTTCACCCGCCGCGACCTGTTTCGAACATGCTGTCGCCTCCCGTCATGATGTCCGCGCCGTCCAGGATTGCGACATGGCCCTGCGCGACAATCGGGTGACCCGCCGTGATCGCGCGGCAACACTGGTCAATCGGGGCATTTTGCGGATCCACCAGAACCGGCATGCTGAAGCCCTCGACGACTTTCGCCGGGCCGAATCCCTGCACGATTTCGCCCCCAGCGCGCTGGCGGTGAACCGGGCCTGCGCCCTGATCGGACTCGGCCGCTATGCCGAAGCCGTGGACCGGGCAGATCTGGCGATCCGGGCCCGGGACAGCCGCGAGGCCGATGCCTGGTATAATCGCGGTCTGGCGCTGGAAGCGCTGGATGAGCTCGCGGCCGCCTATGATTCCCATCGCCAGGCCCGTCGGTTGCGCCCCGGCTGGGACCTGCCGCAGCATGAGCTGTCCCGCTTCACCATCTCTTCGCGCTAGCGGGGCGCAGACCCTGCCCGGCGTGGCGACTGCGTCGCGCCGCGCGCCCTGTGTTCACGCCCGGGGTTGGCTCGACTATGTATGGTGTCGAGAAGCCCCGGGAGTGCGCCTCATGTCCGATGATCCGATCAGCCAGTTCGATTTTGATGTCGACAGCGTGCAACCGATTCTGCACGACGCCCTGCACGGGGCCGATGATGGTGAACTCTTCCTGGAAACCGAAGTGTCCGAATCACTCGTCTTTGATGACGGGCGCTTGAAGGCGGCCAATCTCGATTCGGCGCGCGGCTTTGGCCTGCGCTGTGTCGCGGGCGAGGCCTTCGGCTATGCCCACTCCTCCGATCCGACCCTGGACGCGGTTCGCCGCGCCGCAGAGGCCGCCTCGGCGGTGAAACGCGGCCATGCCGGTGTCCTCGCACCGCCGCCCGCCGGGACCAATCGCAAGCTTTATGACGCCATCGATCCGGTCGCCCAGCCCGGCTTTGAAACCAAGGCATCTCTGCTGCAGGAGATCGACGCCTATTGCCGGACCAAGGATGCCAGCGTGGTCCAGGTGTCCGCCTCGATCGCCGGCGCCAAGCGTTCCGTGTCGATCCTGCGCGCCGGCGGTGATCTGAAAACCGATATCCGCCCGCTTGTCCGCCTCAATGTGTCGGTGACCGTCGAGCGAGCAGGTCGCCGCGAGACCGGCTCCGCCGGAGCCGGTGGCCGCACCGAGTTCGATCGCTGGATCACACCGGATGCCTGGAAGCCGCTGGCCGACGAGGCGCTGCGCATCGCCCGCGTCAATCTCGATGCGGTCGACGCCCCCGCCGGTGTCTATGACGTCGTGCTCGGACCGGGCTGGCCCGCCGTCCTTCTGCACGAGGCCGTGGGTCATGGCCTGGAAGGCGATTTCAACCGCAAGGGCTCGTCTGCCTTCGCCGGGCGCATGGGTCAGCAGGTCGCCGCCAAGGGCGTGACCGTTGTCGATGACGGCACCATGCCGGAACGTCGCGGTTCGCTCACCATTGATGATGAGGGCACGCCGACCGAGCGTTCCGTACTGATCGAGGACGGCATTCTGACCGGATACATGCAGGACCGCATGAATGCCCGCCTGATGGGCCAGAAGCCGACCGGCAATGGCCGGCGTCAGTCCTATGCCCACCCGCCGCTGCCGCGCATGACCAATACCTACATGCTGGCCGGCGAGCACAAGCGCGAGGAAATGGTCGAAAGCCTGAAGGACGGCATCTATGCCGTGAATTTCGGCGGTGGCCAGGTCGATATCACCTCGGGCAAATTCGTCTTCCAGTGCACCGAGGCCTATCGCGTCCAGGACGGCAAGATTGTCGCTCCGGTCAAGGGCGCAACCCTGATCGGTGACGGCCCGACCGCCCTCACCCAGATCACCATGATCGGCGATGATTTCGAGATGGATCCGGGTGTCGGCATGTGCGGCAAGGCCGGCCAGGGCGTCCCCGTCGGTGTCGGTCAGCCAAGCCTGAAGATTTCCGGCCTGACGGTCGGTGGTTCCGGCGGCTGAACCGTCGACCAATCGGGCGATCAAGCGCCCGATTCCGACCGTGACCAAAATTTCATGTCCGGAAGATTACCACGGCGTGATCGCTCAGTTTTCTATAAAGCCCATACAAAACAGCATTTTGCCGCCCCACGCGCGCGACTTAGCACGTGCAGCATAACACGTCCGTGACGAACCTTACGGAAGCGTACGTAGCGCCCCGCACCGGCCCCGCCTAGAGCCTCAGCGACGGGGAGTTGGGCAGGTACAAAGCGTAGGGACATTATGCGAGGGATTTTGAAAAGCAGCGTGGCCGGCATAGCCGTCAGCGCGCTCATGGGTGCATCTGCATTCGCACTGCAGGACGGCCCGGCCGCCAGCAATTCACCACTTGTCCGGACCCAGTCCGGCGTGGCCACCTATCAGCAGGACTTCTTCACCAACTACGCGCCTGTCACGGCACTGGACATGGTGTCACGCGTCCCGGGTTTCGGCCTGTCGAACGGTGATACCAGTCGTCGCGGGTTGGGTGACAGTTTTGGCAATCTGCTGATCAACGGGCGCCGACCGTCGAACAAGTCACTGTCTCTGGAGACCGTGCTCCAGCGCATTCCGGTCGATGATGTCGCCCATATCGAACTGATCCAGGAAGCCCTGCCGCAATACGATATGCGCGGCCATTCGCGTCTCGTGAATGTGGTTCTGCGTGAGGGCGCCGGTCAGTCTGGTTCCTGGGATGCCCGCCTGCAAATCTCCGACAGCGGACGGCTCGGCCCGCGCCTCGTCGCCTCCTACACAACACCGGTCGGTCCGACCGAGATGACCTTCGGTCTCGACACGGGCATGAGCGGCAATCGCATTCGCCTGCGCGACAGCCTGCACGACGAAACCGGCACTGAGATTTTCCGCGGCCGCGACAATGATCAGCGCCACTACCAGGAATTCGCGCCGACCTGGTCGATGAATTGGGATATTGATGACGAGTCCCGCCTCCGCCTCGATGTCCAGGCCAATATCTGGACCTGGCACCGCGTGCGATTCAGCGACGTGGACTCGGTTTCCGGCGGCGCGCTGACACCCTACCGAATCGAACACAACGAAACCGAAAATCACGGCAGCCAATACACTGGCACCCTGTCCTACCAGCGAGACCTGACCGACACGATATCGACCGAGACCATGTTCCTCGCCACGCGGAACCGTTTTGAGGACGGTCCAGAGGCCTATGAGGAGTACGATCCGAATACAGGCTTCATCGAAGCCCTGATTGTCGATTTCGCGGGTGAAGTCGAGGAAACAGCCTTCCGGCAGACGATCTCCTGGGACCCGAATGAGCGCCACTCGCTCGAATTCGGCGGCGAGCATGCGCTCAATGCCCGCGATACGAATCTGGCTCTCGCGACCGATGATGGCACAACGGTCACGCCGATTGATCTGCCCGTGGCTGCCACTCGCGTCGAGGAAGCGCGCAGCGAGATTTTCGCCAACCATGTCTGGCAGATCAACGATCAGATGAATCTGGAAAGCGGTCTTCGCTATGAATTCTCGGAAATCACCCAGACCGGTGATGCCGAGCAGACCCGCTCCTTCACCTACCCCAAGCCCAGCATGACGCTGAATTATCGCTCCGATGACCGCAACCGCTTCCGACTCACCGGTCGCCGCGATGTCGCCCAGCTGGAATTCGGCAAGTTCGCATCCTCTGTCGATCCGGCCGACAATAATTCCACCCTCGGCAATCCGGACTATGTGCCCCAGCGCACATGGACCATCGAGGGCGAATGGGAACGGCGCTTCGGCGATGAGGGGTCGTTTTCGTTGCGGATAGGCCATGACTGGATCCAGGATCTCGACGGCTGGGTTCCGATTGTCACGCCGACGGGCGTCTTCGACGCACCGGGCAATATCGGCGATGGCACCAATTTGCGGGTCACCGGCAACATGACCACGCCGCTGGATTCGCTTGGCCTCAACAATGCCGTGCTCGATATCTTTCTCGAGTGGTACAACACCAATGTCGAAGACCCGCTGACAGGCGAGGACCGTCACTTCTCCGGCTATCGCGAATGGGAATTGGCGCTCGACTTCCGCCAAACCTTCCCGGAAAGCCAGATGGCCTGGGGTTGGGATTATCACTGGATCACGGACGGCGAAGTCTTCCGCGCCCAGGAATATCAGCTCCATGACAATACCGATGGCGATCTTGATATCTATGTCGAGACGACACGCTTGTTCGGCGTGACACTTCGGGCCCAGGTCGACGGTGTTTTCAACAATGGCGATGACCGTCAGCGCGTCTTCTATGACGGCTCTCGGGCCAATGGCATCATCGACGCAACCGAGTATCGCAACATCTCCAGGGGCCGCACCTTCCAGATCAGTGCCCGCAGCACATTCTGATGATCCGGCGCCGGCAGCCTGGCTGTCGGCGCCGATCACATTGAAGAGAGCGCCGCATCAATACGGTGGCGGCGTGAAACAGGTGCGGCTAGGCTCACACCCGTGCGGACCTGAAGGTCCGGAACCGAAATTCATCCTGTGCCGGTGTGGGGGCTGCTGGCGCAAACGAGCTGCAGCGGTGATCCCACCGCATGGCAGGCACAGGAGCGCGCATGAGCGTACATGATCGTGACTTGAAACCACGCCGGCTGAGCCGGGCGCTGCTCGCGGGCACCGCCCTGGCCCTGGCCTCACTCGGTCTGGCCGCGCCGGGCCAGGCCCAGACACGAGTGAATCTGGTGCGCGCGCCCAGTGGTCATCTGCTGATCCCGGTCTCGCTCAATGAGAGCGAGCCCCAGACCTTCATTCTCGATACCGGCGCCAGCAATACCGCCATCGCCCAGCCGATCGCCGAAGGTGTCGGCTTCGTGTCGCAATGGGAAGATTACGACCTCGTCCAGTCGCTGAATGCGCGGTTCGACGCCGAGCGTTACCCGATCGAACGGCTCTACATGCCAGGGCTCGACCCGGTCGGCGTCAACAGCGTGATCATCCCGGTGGCCGCAGAACATCCCCTGCCCGTTGCCGGACTCCTGGGCGCGGACGCCATCACTGCGGACCGCTATGAGATCGATGTCGACACGCTCCAGCTGATTCTCGACAGCGGGCCTGCCGCCCATCCGGACGGTCAGATCGAACGCCGCGGCCTGCTGATCGGCGAAGCGCAACTGCGCCGTCGCTCGGCCCCGGTCCATGTCATCATCGACACGGGCAGCTCGCACACACTGATCAATCGTCAGCTTCGCCGCCATCTCTTTGATGCCGGCGTCCAGTTCAACATCAATGTCGCGGTCTCCGGGATCGAGGATGAAGAACCGGAAGAAGCCCGGCCTGTGCTCATTCGCCAACTGCAGATCGGTGGCCTTTGCGTCGACCAGTCTCCGGCGCTGCAGTCCGATCTCGACGTCTTTGACGCGCTAGGCTGGGCGGACGAGCCGGCCATGGTGATCGGCATGGACACGCTGCGCCATGCCCGCATCCGCGTCGACCGGACGACGGGCGTGTTCGAGATTTCCGGTACCACCGAGGCCACACAATGCAATGGCGACCGGGTGCAGATGCCCGGCCTTTAGCGGCCCCGGACATGCGCAAGAAAAAGGCCGCGGAACCTCAGGTTCCGCGGCCTTTCTCATGACAGTGTCGAGCGCGGTTTAGGGCGCGTCCGACGACCGGTCCATCGACGGGCCACCGGCTTCGGTTTCGGTCGGATGCGCGGTCAGGCTGCTCTCCGCCATCAGCCGCTTGATGATCGGTGAGATCAGCAGCATCAGCAGAGCGATCAACATGGCGATGATCCCGACCTGCGTATAGACGCTGACATAGGTCGCCTTGGCTGCCGCCACATTGGTCAGCTGCCCGCCAACCGTTTCGGCCCCCGTCGACTTCGCGATCACGCCGGCAAGATAGTTGGACAGACCGGAATAGAGGAACCAGGCCCCCATCGTCATCCCGACGACCCGTGCCGGTGCCAGCTTGGTCACCGCGGACAGACCGACCGGTGAGAGCAGAAGCTCCGACATGGTGTGGATCCAGTAGATCAGGAAGATGAAGACAACCGCCGTCATCCCGGCCGAGCCACCGGCCTGCATACCGCCGACCAGGGCGAGGAATCCAAGTCCCACACCAAAGACACCAATCGCGAATTTCACCGGCGTCGAGGGCTCACGGTTCCGCTTGGCCAACGCAATCCACATCCAGGCCACGATCGGCGCGAAAATGAAGATGAAGCCGGCATTGAGCGACTGGAAGACCGGGGCCGGTACCGACCATCCGAAAATGGTCTTGTCGACGAGTCGGTCGGTGAACAGGTTGAGTGAGGATCCAGCCTGCTCGAACAGGGCCCAGAACGGGATCTGCGCGAGCACGAAATAGATCGCCGCAAACATGCGACTGCGCTCGACACCGCTCAGCTTGATGATGCTGTAGAGGACGAGCAGGACAAAGATCGCCACGCCCAGCATGCCGACAAACCACTCGGGAATGACGTGCGCATTCATGACCAGCGACATCGACACGGCAATAATGCCCAGCCCGGCCAGATAGCAGGCGTGTTCGACCGTGATCGGGCCAAGCACCTTCTTCTTCAGCTTTTCGGGATTGGGCGGCTCGGCGCGACCTTCAAGGTATTTCTGACCCCAGATGAAGACAGCCAGACCGGCCAGCATGCCGACGCCGGCGAGGCCGAAACCCCAGGCCCAGCCATAGACAATACCGAGGATGCCGCAGGTGATGGATGACAGAAATGAGCCCAGATTGATGCCCATGTAGAAGAGCGTGAAACCGGAGTCGCGACGCTTGTCTTCGACGCCATAGAGCGAACCGACAATGGTCGAAATATTGGCCTTGAGGTAACCGACACCGGCAATGATCAACGCCAGCGAGAGGTAAAGGATGAAGACGTAGAGCGGCTGGCGAACCGGTTCGCCTACGGCATACTCGCCTTCGGCGGCACTGGTCAGCACCGTGTCATCATCATTGTCCCGGGTCCCATTGTCGTTGACGACCTCAAGATAGTTTTGATCGGCCTCGGCGAGCTGATAGGTCGCGCCGGCGATCTCCACCGTGCGAACAACGTCGTCACCGTCCATGGAGATCGTGACCGGGAACGCGCCCTCGCCGGGCAGTTCGAGTGTCGTCGCCGGCTCGTCACCCGAGCAGGACGCGATCCCGAACGTATTGCAGATATTGGCGAGGAAGCTGCGCGGTTCCGCGATCAGAGCGTATTCGGCCGCGCGTTCCACTTCCTGCTCGGCCGCGTCATAGCGTTCACCGAGGAAGCTACGGGTATCGCCATCGCTACCTGTCAGGGTCAGCGTGGTGTCGGTCCGGAAAACCAGCAGACGATCCGCGCCTTCATAGTCGATGAAGAGCTGCTGGCGGTCGCCACGCCCTTCGGCCTGAAGCTCATAGGTCTCGTTGGCGACCGTGATGTCCTGGCGAGACCCGCTGCCTTCAAAGGCCATCCCCAAATGGCCGAGGACCAGCAGGACGGCGCCAAATGTCACCGCCTTGCGCTGACCCAGATACCGATCAGCCAACGTCCCGCCGATAATTGTCATGATGTAGACCAGCGCCGTGTAAGCGCCGTACATCACGCCCGAGCGCTCATCCGAGAACAGGAAGTGCTGTGTCAGATAAATGATCAGCAGGCCCCGCATCCCGTAATACGAGAAGCGTTCCCACATTTCGGTGAAGAACAGGATGGCCAGCCCCTTCGGATGCCCGAAGAAAGAGGTGTCCTTGTTTTCTTGATTGGGTGCATTACCCGGCGTTGCGGTCGTGTCCGTCACGCGTATCTCCCCAGTACCCGCCCCACGCGGGCTTTAAATAGGCGGGCAATTGACCACGCGTACGGGGAAGGCTCAAGCCTCGAGGACGGGCGGATACATGGGAGCCCTACACATTTGGGTGTGCACTGTTCATCCGGGAACGGATATTCTGACGTCCGCTAGTAGGCGCACTCGGTGAAAACCGGCTCGATGGAACCGCCCCACGCGCCGTTGAAACGCGCGATCAGATCCTCGGCCCGGGTGCGTCCGGTGCGGACGATCTCGTCGAGATCATCCAGGAAAAGCGTCTCGCTTTCGCCATGGCCATTCAGCCTGGCGCGCGCGCGCAGGCCAGACCGGGCGATGGCGAGGGCTTCGCGGGCGATGTCCTGCAGCGTGCCATCACGGAAGGGCGTATGCAGGCCGGTCTTCGCAGCGCCGACCCGCAGGGCATCGCGCTCGGCTTCGGTCCAGTCTTTCACCAGATCCCAGGCGGCATCCAGCGCCGTGTTGTCATAGAGCAGCCCGACCCAGAAGGCCGGCAGGGCACACAGCGTGTTCCAGGGACCGCTGTCGGCCCCGCGCATTTCCAGGAAGGTCTTCAGGCGCACTTCGGGGAAGACGGTGGAGAGATGGTCTTCCCAATCACTCATCACCGGCTTTTCACCCGGCAGGATGTCGAGCTTGCCGGCCAGGAAGTCGCGGAAGGACTTGCCGGTGGCGTCCTTGTATTCGCCGCCGCGCTTGACGAAATACATCGGCACATCAAGCGCCCAGTCGCGATATTGCTCATAACCGAAACCCTCGTCGAAGACGAAGGGCAGCATGCCGGTGCGGTTATTGTCGGTGTCGGTCCAGACATGGGCCCGATAGGACAGGAAGCCGTGCAACCCGCCATCCTTGAAGGGCGAATTGGCGAACAGGGCTGTCGCCAGCGGTTGCAGGGCCAGCGAGACGCGGAACTTTTTCGCCATGTCGGCTTCGGTCGAGAAGTCCAGATTGGTCTGGACCGTGCACGAGCGGAACATCATCTGATGCCCCATCGTGCCGACGCGTGGCATGTAGGCCTTCATCAGCCCGTAGCGGGCCTTGGGCATCATTGGTGTGTCTTCCAGCGACCATTTCGGCGAGAAGCCAAGACCGAGGAAGCCGGCGCCGATCTCGTCGGCGACCTCGCGCACTTCCTTGAGATGGGAATTCACCTCGGCACAGGTCTGGTGGATGGTTTCCAGCGGCGCACCGGAGAGCTCGAACTGTCCGCCCGGCTCCAGCGTGATCGAGGCCCCCTCGCGTTTCAGGGCGATCAGCTCGCCGCCCTCGCGCACGGGCTGCCAGCCAAAGCGTTCCAGCCCGGACAGCATCTTTTCGACGCTGGGACCGCCTGCGCGGAATGGCAAGGGCGTGTGATCGCCCAGGGCAAAGCCGAATTTCTCGTGCTCGGTACCGATGCGGAAGGCGTCCGCAGGCTTTTCACCCGCGGCGAAATAGGCCGTCAGCTGGTCCAGGCTCTCAATGGGAGCACCTTCGCCGCCCGAATTATACGTGCCGCTCATATCAAGCGCCCCCGCCGTTCAAAATGTCCGCAACAGATATGGGGGCACTGCGCCGGGAACAAGGGCAAGGCGCTGAGATTCACAGCGTTGTGACGGCGCGGCATCGACAGCCCGACCTGCTCAACGCCAGTCCCCGCACGCGCTTTGCCAGATCGTCAGTGCCGCAATGACTGCCGTCTCGGCGCGCAGGATGCGTGGCCCCAGCGTGACCGGGATGACGTGATCCAGGCTGCGCAGGCGCTCGCGCTCGGCGGGCGAGAAGCCGCCTTCGGGACCGATCAGGATCGCGGCACGCCTTGACATGTCCGCCTCCGCCAGCGCCGCCGCCATGGGCTGCCCGCGCCCGCGCGCGCCACCCCAGGCTTCGTCGGCGTCATCACCGCTTTCATCGCAGAAGATGATCACCCGGTCGGCCGGCCAGGCGCCGAGGACCCGGTCAAGCTTGTCGATCTCGCGGATCGTCGGCAGGTCGAGCCGTTCGGTCTGTTCGGCGGCCTCCCTGGCGATCGACGCGAAGCGCTCATACTTGATGCGGTCGGACTGGGTCCGGGCCGTCATCACCGGACAGATCGCCGCGACGCCAAGCTCGGTCGCCTTCTCAACGATGAGGTCGGTTTTCTGGCGCTTGACCGGCGCGAAGAGCAGCCAGAGATCGGGCACGCCCTGCTGCGGCCGGGTCTGCGCCTCAAGCTGCAAGGTCGCTGCCTTTTTCGAGGCGTGGGCGATTTGCGCCGACCACTCGCCGTCGCGGCCATTGAAGACGCGAACCGGATCGCCTTCGCCGCGCCGCATGACATTGAGCAGATAGTGCGCATCCTCCCGTGTCAGCGGCAGGGTGGCACCGGCAATGAACGGTGCATCGATATGGAGGCGGGGTGCGGTCGACATGTCTTCCGCTTTGGCCGCGCCGCCGCGCCAGGTCAAGTCCCGGCAGCCCGCAGCGCACTCCTGCCTTGAATTGGCCGTCAGGCTTTGCCAAACACCGGGGATGCAACTGAATTTCGACCGTCGGGTCGCCGACAGCCTGCCTACATCCTGGGTCGACCGAGCCCCGCTCGCCCTGCGCCCCTATCTGCGGCTGGCCCGCTATGACCGGCCCATCGGCTTCTGGCTGCTGGCCCTGCCCTGCTGGATGGGGCTCATGGCAGCACGGATCGGCGACGGGCTCGGGCTGCATGATCTCTGGCTGGCGGTGCTCTTTGCAATCGGCGCCATCGCCATGCGCGGGGCCGGCTGCACCTATAACGACATTGTCGACCGTGAACTCGATGCCCAGGTAGCGCGGACCGCCGACCGGCCGCTCGCAGCCGGGACGGTGACGCTGAAACAGGCCTGGCTCTTTCTGGCGGGACAGGCGCTGGTCGGCCTGATTGTGCTGATGCAATTACCGGTGATCGCGATCGGTGTCGGCCTGGCCTCGCTCTTGCTGGTGGCGGCCTATCCCTTCATGAAGCGCATTACCTGGTGGCCGCAGGCCTGGCTCGGCCTGACCTTCAACTGGGGCGTTCCCGTCGCCTATATCGCGGCAATCGGCCGCGCCGATGGCGTCATGATCGTGCTCTATGCCGCCTGCGTCCTGTGGACGCTGGGCTATGACACCATCTATGCCCAGCAGGACAGCGAGGATGATGCGCTGGTCGGGGTCAAGTCGACCGCCCGCCTGTTCGGCGAGAGCTCGCAATACTGGGTCGCGGGCTTTTACGGCGCCAATGCAATCCTCATCGCCCTCGCAATCTGGATGAGCCAGGCGACGCCCTGGATCGTCATTCCGTTCACGCTCTACACCGCGCATTTGTTCAACCAGGTCCGGCGCCTTGATATCGAAGACGGGGCCAGATGCCTTGCCCTTTTCAAATCGAACAGGATCAGCGGGCTGCTTCTGGTCGCCACGCTTTTCACTGGCGCCCTGATTTGACCCCGGCGCCCGGCGCTGGCTTGATAGGCAGGAGCGCGCTCGCCGCGCCGGCCATCAGATCGCGCTACCAGTCAGGATGAGTGTCATGCGTCTAGTTATCCGAGCCTTCGTCGGGCTCGCCCTGAGCCTGTGTGCCGGCCTGGCCTCCGCCCAGGAAACGCCCGCCCCGCAAAGCGCGCTTCACATTCCGGTGCGCTACGAGACGCTCGACAATGGTCTGCGCGTTGTGCTGGCGGAAGATCACACCGTGCCGACCGCAACGGTCGCGGTTTATTACGGGGTCGGCTACCGCAATGAACCGCGCGGACGCACCGGTTTTGCGCACTTGTTCGAGCATGTCTTCTTTGCCGGTTCGGAAAACCTGCCGGATTCGGTCTTTTACTATTTCATCTCGGGCATGGGCGGCATCGCCAACGGGTCGACCCGACTGGATTTTACCAATTATTTCGGCGTGGTCCCGGCCAATGCCCTCAACGCCTTCCTGTGGGCCGAGGCTGACCGCATGGCGGCACCAACCATCAGCACCCAGGTTTTCCAGCGCGAGCGCGACGTCGTGCGCAACGAAATTTTCGTCAATGTCCAGAACCAGGCCTATGGCGACTGGACCTGGATCGACCTGCCCATGGTTGCCAATGAAAACTGGCACAATGCGCACAATTTCTACGGCGACCTTAGCGATCTGGATGCGGCAACGGTCGAGGATGCCCGCGCCTTCTTCGAGCAGTACTACACGCCGCGCAATGCGGTCCTCGTCGTGGCGGGCAGCTTCGACACCAACGAAACGCTGACCACGATCGAGCAATATTTCGGCGATATTCCCACCGGTCCCGAATTGCCGGAGATCGACGTCTCCGAGCCGCCGCAGACCGAGGAAAAATGGGCGGAGATGACGGACCCGCTGGCAACCGAGCCCGGGCTGGCTGTGGCCTATCACATGCCCGAGCGGGGCACGCCGGACTATTTCGCGATGATCCTGATCGACCAGATCCTCGTCCGTGGCGGCGATGCCCGCCTGCGCCGTCGGCTGGTTGACGAGTTGGGTCACGGCACCCAGATTTCCGGCGGGATCAACCTGTTGGGCAATGTCTTCAACTATGACGGGCCGATGCTGTGGACGGCGAGCATCATCCATGATGATGCCGTCGCACCGGATCAGGTCCTCGCCGATTTTGACACAGTGATCGACTCCCTGCGCGCCAATCCGGTCAGCGCCGAGGATCTCGCCGCCGCCCGCAGCAAGTTTCTCACCGAATTCTACTCCAGCCTCGACTACTCAACCCGCTTCGGCGTGGCCGACCTGCTGGCGAGCTTTGCCCTGTTTGACGATGACCCCAGCCGGATCAACCGGATCGAGGACGGCTTTGAGCAGGTCACGCCGGAGCTGATCCAGCGGACAGCCCGGACCTGGCTGCGCCGAGAGAACCGGACCGTGCTGGAATTGAGACCCGGAGACGGACGCCCGGCCGCGCCGACCGGCGAGGAGGCCCCATGATGATCCGCTCCGTCTTCCTGCCCGCCCTCGCCCTTCTGGCTGCCATTGCCGCGCCAGGAGCCCGCGCCGACGAACCCGGTCGTGGCCTGCTGCCGCCCGCGCCGGGCGAGCCCAATCCCTTCGAACTGCCTGCCAGCCAGACATTGACCCTGGAAAACGGGCTGACGGTCACCTTTGTGCCTTGGGGCATGACCCCGACCATGGATGTGATTGTCTCCGTGCGCGCCGGCAATATCGATGATGGCGAACAGACCTGGATTGCCGATCTCACCGCCGCGATGATGGAGGAAGGTTTCGCCGGCATGGACCGGGCCGAGATCGGGGCCCGTTTCGGTGCCATGGGCGGATCGCTCAATACAAGCGTCACCCAGACCAGCACGCTCATGGGCAGCTATGTCCTGGCCGAACATGGTGAAGACGCGCTCCATCTGATCGCCGATGCGGTGCGCCGCCCCGACTTCCCGGCCGACGCCTTCGAACGGATCCGGTCGGGCATGTCGCGCGATATCGAACGCCGCCGCCTGGAGCCGGGAAGCCAGGCTTTTGTGACCGCCTTCCACACACTTTTCCCGGAGGGCCACCCCTATCATTTCGGACTGCCCCGCCCGGGCCAGATCGACACATTTACGCTCGCCGATGTGCGCAGTTTCCACGACCGGCATTTCAGCGCAGGACGGACCCATCTCTATATCGCCGGCCGCTTCGACACGCTGGAAATGGAGGCGGCCGTCCGTGACGCGTTCGGTGACTGGCCGCGCGGGGCTGCCGACACCGCGCCGCAGGCCGTGCCGGCGCGCGGCCCCGCCGTGCATCTCATTGACCGCCCCGGCGCCCCGCAGAGCACGGTTCATCTCGTCTACCCTGTCAGCAGCGTCACATCGAAGGATGCGACCGCGATTTCCATCATGGATGCCGCCCTGGGCGGCGCCATCGCTGCCCGCATGCGCGAGGCCGGCTGGTCCTATTCGCCGACCAGCTACGTGCAATGGACCCGCGGTGGCGGCATGTGGACCTATACCGACGATATCGACACACCGCGGACGCTGATCGCGCTGACAGCCGTTTTCGACACCATCGGGTCGCTGCGCCAATACGACTGGGAGATGGAGAGTACGCGGCGCTGGCTCGCCAGCCTCTTCGTGATGTCGGCGGGATCATCCTATGGTCTGCTGGAAAACCTTGGGCTGCGGGACAGTTTCGGTCTCGATCATGATTATCTCGACCAGCGCGTGCCCTCGATCATGAGCACGAGTGATCGCGAGGTCAGCGCCGTCGCCCGCGCCTATCTGCGCGATGACCGCTTCACCCTTGTCATCGTCGGCGATCTGGACCGGATCGAGGATGATATCCGCGGCATGCCGAGCCTGCGGCTGGCCGATATCGTCCGCCACGAGGCCGCTCCGACGGATTAAATCTTCGTCATGACGGTTTGACCCGGTCGGTCGGGAGGGCTTTGATACGGCCTTCCAATACGGCTACTGCAGTCACGAGCGGGGATATCATGACACTTTACAGAGGCTTGGCGACCGGATTCGGGGCGCTCCTCCTGGCTGCGTGCCAGCCGGCCAGTACGCCGGACGACACGGCCACAACCGAAATGGCACCGGAGAGCGTGGCCGAGACCGGCCTGTCGACCGATTTCACGGTCGATGTCAGCTATCACGAACTCGACAATGGCCTGCGCGTTGTCCTGTCCGAGGATGCCAGCGTGCCAACCGCGACCGTGGCTGTGTATTACGGCGTTGGCTTCCGCAACGAGCCACGCGGCCGCACCGGTTTCGCCCATCTGTTCGAACACCTGATGTTCGCCGGCTCGGAGAATCTTCCGCACGGCGCCTTCGACACGCTGATCTACGGGTCCGGCGGCGTGAACAATGGCTCGACGCGCTATGACTTCACCAATTATTTCGAAGTCGTCCCGTCCAACGCCCTGAACGCCGTGCTGTGGGCCGAGGCCGACCGCATGCGCGCCCCCAATCTGGATGAAGCCCAGCTCGACAATCAGCGCGAAGTCGTGCGCAACGAGGTCTTCGTCAATGTGATCAACCAGCCCTATGGCGGCTGGATCTGGATCGACCTTCCGATGGCGGCCAATGAGAACTGGCACAATTCGCACAATTTCTACGGCGACCTGACCGATCTGGACGCGGCCAGCCTCGAAGACGCCCAGGCCTTCTTCGACCAGTTCTACGCACCCAATAATGCGGTCATCGTGGTCGCCGGCGCCATCGATCGTGACGCCACCCTGGCGACGATCGAGCAGTATTTCTCCGCCATTCCCGCCGGTGACGCCCTGCCCGAGATCGACACGTCCGAACCGCGCCAGGAAGAAGAGAAATTCGCCGTCCGCGACGATCCTCTGGCCAACCAACCGGCCCTCGCCGTGGGCTATCACATGCCCGAGCGCGGGACGCCGGAATACTATGCCATGATCCTGATCGACCAATTGCTGGTCCAGGGCGATGACAGCCGGCTCAACCAGTCCCTGGTCAATGAGGAAGGTTTCGCCTCCGGCGTCTTCGGCGGCATCAATCTTCTGGGCAATGCCTTCAATTACGACGGCCCCATGCTGTGGACGGTCGGCATGATCCACGACAGCGAGTTCACCGTGTCGGACGTCATGACCTCCCTCGACGCAACGATCGAAGGCGTGCGCACGGATCTGGTCAGCGAGGCTGATCTGGAACGCGCCCGTACCAAGCTGTTGTCGGACTTCTACGGCACGGTCGATACGTCGACGCGCTTCGGCCTGGTCGATCTTTTGGCCTCCTTCGCGATGTTTGATGACGATCCCAGCCGGATCAATCGCATCACCGAAGGCTTTGAACAGGTGACGCCGGAACTGATCCGCGCCACCGCGCAGGACTATCTGCGCCCGACCAACCGCACCGTGCTCGAAGTCCGCCTCGCGGACGAAGACGGCACTGAGTGACCAGGACCCCGGAAGGAATGAGACAGATGACCATTCGACTTTTCCAGGCGGCCCTGACGGCTGCCAGCCTCGCCCTCCTGCCAAGCCTCGCCCAGGCCCAGCAGCCGAGCGAGCAACCGCCCATTGGTGACCCGGTTCCCTTTGAATTGCCGGAAACCCGCAGCTTCACGCTCGATAACGGGCTGGAAGTGACCTTCATCCCCTTCGGCCTCGCGCCGACGGTGAATCTGTCGCTCCAGGTCCGGGCCGCCAATCTTGATGATGGCGCCCAGACCTGGCTCGCCGACCTGACCGGCGCGATGATGGAAGAAGGCGCGGGAGGTCGCTCCGGCGAGGACATCGCAACCGAAATTGCCGCCATGGGTGGCGCCATCAATATCGGTGTCGGACGCCATACGACCGGCCTCACCACCGGCGTGCTGAGCCAGTACGGACCGGACGCAGTCGCGCTTCTGGCCGATGTCGCACAGCGCCCGAATTTCGATGACGGTGAGTTCGAGCGCGTGCGCGCCAATCTGGTGCGCAATGTCGATGTCCAGCGGGCCCAGCCCGGCTCGATCGCGACGGAAGCCTATCGGCGCATCCTTTTCGGACCGGACCATCCCTACGGCAACACATTGCCCGGGGAAGAACAGCTCCGCGGCTATGAGATGGCTGATGTGCAGGCCTTCTATGACGCCCATTACGGCGCCGGCCGGTCGCGCCTCTATGTCGCCGGTCATTTCGATGAAGCGGCCATGGAAGCGGCGATCCGCGACGCTTTCGGGGGCTGGAACCGCGGCGAACCGGATGCCGCAGTCGGGGCACCCGCCAGCGCCGGCCCGATCGTCCAGCTGATCGATCGCCCCGGTGCGCCGCAGACGACTATCCGTCTCGGCTTTCCGATCATGAGGATTGACCATGCGGACGCGCCGGCATTTGACGTGATGAATGCCCTCCTGGGCGGGTCCTTCACCTCACGCCTCACGCGCAATCTGCGCGAGGACAAGGGCTATACCTATTCGCCTGGCTCCGGCGAGACCTGGACGATGGATGGCGGCTTCTGGACCTTCAATGCCGATGTCACCGCCGAAGATACCGCGGCGGCCCTGCGCGAGACCTTCAACGAGATCACGCGCCTCCAGGGTGAGACTCCGCCGACCGACGAAGCCGACGGCATGCGCAACTGGCTGGCCGGAATCTTCATCCTGCAGAACGCCTCGACCGGCGGACTGATCAACCAGCTCGGCCAGCGGGACCTTTATGGGCTGCCGGATGATTATCTCGACCAGTATGTGCCCAATATTCTCGCCGTCAGCGATGAGGATATTTCGGCCATGGCACGGGACTACCTGCCGCTCGACCAGATGGTTCTGGTTCTGGTCGGCGACCTGTCCGTGATCGGCGAGGACGTCCTGGCCTTGCCGGAAGTCGCCGCTGCCGAAATCCGGGAGTAGGTCGCACGGCCCGAAGACCCCCATCAGGGGCAGGCAGGATTGATGCGTGACGCTCCGCCTGCCTGCCCCTGACGCAAGCGAAATCCCCGTCCCTACTGAATATTCTGCGCAAACAGGATGCGGTGACCGTCCGGCGTCTGTACGCCAAACTCGCGCATGCCCCAGGGCTGGTCGGTGAGCCGGTGGATGATATCGACACCCGGCCCCTTGATCTCGTCGTGGAAGGCGCGGACATCCTCCAGCTCCACATAGGCGAAGAATTGATGGTCACCGAGCCGGGACGGCGGGATGGCATCCACGCAATGCCCGATCCGCAGATAGCAATTGTCGCGACGCAGGAAAGCCCAGCCATCGGCCCGGAGCCAGTGCTCGAACCCCAGCTTCTCGACCCACCAGCGGGCGGTGGATTCCAGATCATTGACCGCCAAAACATAGGTTGATCGTGTCACACGTGTCGTCATGGCTTGCTCCCTTGGCCCGCTCCGCCTAACCGGATGGCACGGCCATCCTGACAGGAAGCATCATGACGGGCACCCCCCGCCTCGAAGACCCGCACGCCTTCATCCGCGCCCATACCGCGCTGATCACGCCGCCCCTGGTGCCGGAGGTGTCGCTCCATCTGGCCGTCGAAACCGTCGCAATCTGGGAGCAGACAGAGGAGGCCCTCGGCGAAATGGGTCTGCCGCCGCCCTTCTGGGCCTTCGCCTGGGCCGGCGGACAGGCGCTGGCGCGCTATTGCCTCGACCATACAGACCTGGTTGCCGGAAAGCGCGTGCTCGACTTTGCCGCCGGCGGGGCGGTGTCGGGCATTGCCGCCATGAAGGCCGGTGCCGCCTCGGTCGAGGCCTGCGAGCTGGATGCCTTTGCCATCGCCGCCATCGAGACCAATGCCGGTGCCAATGGCGTCGCACTGACCGCACGGCTGGGCGATCTGGTCGGTACCGATGACGGTTGGGATGTGGTGCTGGCCGGAGACGTTTTCTACGAGGCGGAACCGGCCCGCCTGATCGGCGGCTGGCTTGAGGCGCTCAATGCCCGCGGCGCGACAGTGCTGATTGGCGATCCGGGCCGCTCCTTCCTGCCTCAGGACAAGCTGGAGAAGCTGGCCGAATACACCGTGCCGGTCACCCGCGACCTGGAAGACCGTGAGGTGCGACAGGCCAAGGTGTGGAAGTACCGCTGACGCTCCCCCCGCCGGAAGAATCAACCCAGTCTGCCAGTCATGGCCCGCGCTCGCGCCGTTGACCGGCGATTATTCCTTCTGCTCGAGATTGCCGCCCGGAAGCTCAACCGGGATGCCGATGCACGCCTGAAATCCGTCGCCGGTGTGACTTCGGCCCAGGCCGCCGTGCTCTTCCTGCTGGCCCGTCGCGGCGAGCGCCGTATGGGCGATATCGGCGAGATGCTCTCGCTACACCCACCGGCGGTCACCGGCCTGGTCAACCGGATGGAAGCCCTGGGCCTCGTCACCAAGGCTGTCTCCGCCACCGACAAGCGCTCAGCCGTGGTGTCGCTCACCGAGAAGGGCCGCGCCCTTGGCGACACAGCCGATCACATCCTGCGCGATCTCAACACAGAGCTGGAAACGCGCCTGGGTGAGGATGACAGCGACATGCTGCACCGTGTCCTGACACGACTCGCCGTCGATATCTGACACTCGGGTCGGCACCGTAGGTGACGTTTACGTCAACTGAATCACGGTGTTCAAGCGCCCCGTTTTTGCTCTAGGCTCCCAAAAAACATCATGAGGGAGGCTCGCGTGAGCGAACTGGTTTTGGTCGAAACTGCGGATCGTATCCGCACCATCCGTTTCAATCGTCCTGAGAAGAAGAATGCTCTCACCCAGGACATGTACACCGCCGCCGCCGAGGCCCTGGAAACCGCTGATGGGGACCCGTCAGTCCGCGTGAGCATCCTGACCGGTGCCGATGGCGTCTTCACGGCCGGCAATGACATTGTCGACTTCACCCAGCGCCCGCCGGAATTCGGTGAGCATGACACGCCGCCAGTGCGCCGTTTCATGATGGCGCTGCTGAATGCCCAAAAGCCGGTGATCGCCGCCGTGGACGGTCTGGCGATCGGCATTGGAGTTACCCTGCTCCTGCATTGCGACCTCGTCGTTGCGTCTGACCGGGCGGTTTTCAAGACACCTTTCGTCGACCTCGCCCTGGCCCCGGAATTCGCCTCCTCCCAGCTCATGCCGCGCATCTTCGGCCATGCGGTTGCCGCTGAACTCCTGCTGCTGGGCGACACATGGAATGCCCAGCGTGCCCGCGAGACCGGCCTGGTCAATCGCGTCACCGAACCGGCGAAGCTGGAAGAGACAGCCCGCTTCATGGCCAGCATCCTGGCCGCCAAGGCGCCGACCTCGCTCAAGGCATCCAAGGCCCTGATGCGCGCGCCCGCCGAGAGCATCGAGGCGCGCATGGACCGCGAAAACACGATCTTCGCCTCACAACTTCAATCGCCGGAATTCGCCGAAGCGGCGGCGGCCTTCCTGGAGCGTCGCGCTCCGGATTTCGACAAGCTGGGCTGATCCGGTCAGACCGGCCGCGGGCATCACAGGGGAAAGATCATGAAAAAGCGCTACTTTGTCGGCGGCACGCTCGCCATCCTTCTCGCCGCCGGTATCACGGCGCTGAACCTGTCGCCGATCGGCCGGATCTACCTGCCCTCGGGCACCGGGATCGTCGCCAAGCAGATGTGCTCCCTGACCTGGGTGTCCGGCCTGGAGTCCGATCAGGCCTATGATTTCTACCTTGCCCCGCTTCTGGGCGATGCCGGCAGCGTGATCGGCTATGACATGGATGAGGAGAACCGCGAGGTCACGGCCTCCGTGCTCGGCCTGTTCTGGCATCAGCGCGCGGTCTGGCGTGACGGGCTGGGCTGCACGCTGGTTCATGGCGGTGAAGGCTTCGATCCCGACCTGACCGTCCCGGCCGAACAGGACTTCATTCCGCTCGAACTCGACACCGATCATCGTGACCAGTGGTTCGACACCGAGGCGCTGGATGCTGCCATTGCCGATGCGTTCGACGATATCGAGGCCGACAGCCGGCAGACGCTCGGCGTCGCCGTCCTGCACCGCGGCCGCCTGGTCGCCGAGCATTACGCGCCGGGCGCCAGCCGCGAGACCCGTTTCCATGGCTGGTCGATGACCAAGAGCACGATGGCCACGCTCGCCGGGGTCCTGGTCGAGGAGGGTCGCCTGGACATCAATGCCGAGGGTGCCGTTCCCGCCCTGGCCGAGATCGACGATATGCGCCTGTCCCAAATCACCATCTCCCACCTCCTGCGCATGGCGGGCGGTCTGGCCATCGCCGAAGACAATACCGGCACGGACCCCAATTCGGAGATGCTCTTCACCCAGTCCGACATGCCGCGCTATGCGGCGACCCGCGACCGCCTGCACGCGCCGGGCGATCACTGGCAATACATGAGCGGCAACACCATCCTGGCCACCGACACCATGCAACGTCTGCTCGGTGACACCTTGCCGGACCAGGTCGACGGGCTGCGTTCGCGCATCTTTGCGCCGCTGGGCATCCATTCAGCGATCATGGAACCGGGCGAGAATGGCGTCTTCCAGGGCTCGTCCTACATGTATGCCACCGCCCATGACTGGGCCCGCCTCGCCCTGCTTTACATGAATGACGGCATGGTCGACGGCGACCGCATCCTGCCCGACGACTGGTATGACATCGTCGCCGAACCGACGCCGGGCTCGAATGGCCAATACGGGATGGGCTTCTGGCTGCCCAATGAGCGCTCGAGCCTTCCTGCGGACACCATTATGATGAGTGGCTTCCAGGGTCAGTGGGCCTATGTGATGCCGGAACAGGAGCTGGTGATCGTCCGCTTCGGCGCGACGATGGGCGTGAATTCGCGCTCCGGCGGGCTCGCACTGGCGGTCAGCGGCTCGCTGCAACCGCCTGTCGAGGACACCCCGCAGATCACGGATGCGCCGGCTGAGGACAGCCCCACGCCGGACGAGTAGCAGATGCGACTGGGGATGGGAGGCTAGGCCGCTTCGCAGAGCGGCGGAGTCTCCGCGATCACGCCATGCATCAGGACCTGGTGGACGTGCTGGCTGACCGCAAAGGACCCGGCGCGTTTCTCGGTAATGGCGCTGGCCAGGGCGTGATTGACGAGCGCGTCGGGCGTTCTTGCCACGGCCCAGGTGTCGAACTGGCGGCGCAGCACCGGCACGAACTCCAGAACCTGCAGGTCAAACACCCGGGGATCCTCTTCCGCGAGCCGGTGGAAGGCGCACAGTTCGCCGCTCTTGCCCTCGATGACTTCAAGCAGGAGACCGGCATCCACGACCAGCCCACCCGTCAGGACGTCATCGACACTGGTCTGGAGGCAGCACGCCAGCAGCGAGCCGAGGTCACTCTTCAGGACGACCGACCGGGTGTCCACCGTCGTGCGGGCCGCGAGGACCATTCTGTGAAGCATGCCTGTTTCCAATCGCGTCGGGACGAGGTTGCTCCTAAGCCTGAAAGCTGAAACACGGGTCAAATCTGTCGACCGGATTTGTCTCGAATTTTCGACAAATCCTTCCCGGTTCCGCCAAGCTCCCGATGCTGCGGCAGAAAGCGGGCTGGACTTTCGGTGGCGAAGTTGCAGTTTCGAGTGCACAACAAAGCAGGACTGCCCGCATGGCCTACAAATCGCTTCGCGAATTCATCGATCAGCTCGAGGCCGAGGGCGATCTCGTCCGCGTCACGACGCCCGTCTCCACCGAGCTGGAGATGACGGAGATTCACAAGCGCACCCTGCATGCCGGTGGACCGGCCATCCTGTTCGAGAATGTCATCAATGAACGCGGCGAGGCGAGCGAGATGCCTTGCCTGGTCAATCTGTTCGGCACGGTCAAACGCGTCGCCCAGGCGGTCACGCTCGGCGGCGAAGCCCGCACCACTGGCACCGAATTGCGGGAGGTCGGCGAACTGCTCGCCTTCCTGCGGCAGCCCGAACCGCCGCGTGGCCTCAAGGAAGCCGCCGAGCTGCTGCCGCTGGCCAGGACCGTCATGTCGATGCGGCCGAAAACCGTGAAAAAGGCGCCCTGCCAGGATGTTGTGCTGACCGGCGATGAGATCGATCTCGACCGCCTGCCGATCCAGACCTGCTGGCCCGGCGAGCCGGCCCCGCTGATCACCTGGCCGCTGGTTGTCACAAAGGGCCCGTCTGACGACAAGCAGGATGATTTCAATCTCGGTATCTACCGCATGCAAAAGCTCGGCAAGGACCGCACCCTGATGCGCTGGCTGAAGCATCGTGGTGGCGCCCAGCATTATCAGCGCTGGAAGGACAAGAAGCCCGACCCGCTACCCGCCGCCGTCGTCCTCGGAGCCGATCCCGGCACCATCCTCGCCGCGGTCACGCCGATCCCGGACACGCTGTCGGAATACCAGTTCGCCGGCATTCTGCGCGGCAAGAAAGCCGAGCTGGTCGATTGCAAGACCATCCCGCTCAAGGTTCCCGCCGAGGCCGAGATCGTGCTGGAAGGCCATGTCCTGCTGGACGAGTACGGCCCGGAAGGCCCGTATGGCGATCACACCGGCTATTACAATTCCGTCGAGCATTTTCCGGTGTTCCAGATCAGCGCGATCACCATGCGCAAGGACCCGATCTATCTGACCACCTATACCGGACGCCCGCCGGACGAGCCGGCCGTGCTGGGAGAAGCGCTCAACGAGGTCTTCATCCCGCTCCTGCAGCAGCAATTCCCGGAAATCCTCGATTTCTGGCTGCCGCCCGAGGGCTGTTCCTACCGTATCGCCGTGATCGCGATGAAGAAGGCCTATGCCGGTCATGCCAAGCGCGTGATGATGGGGGCGTGGTCCTTCCTGCGCCAGTTCATGTACACGAAGTGGATCATCGTCGTGGACGAGGACATCAATGCGCGCGACTGGAAGGATGTGATGTGGGCCGTCTCGACCCGCATGGACCCGGCCCGCGACATCGTTACCGTCGAAAACACACCCATCGACTATCTCGACTTCGCCTCCCCGGTCTCCGGCCTGGGCTCGAAGATCGGTCTCGACGCGACCAACAAGATGGGCAATGAGACGACGCGCGAATGGGGTGAAAAACTCGACATGGACGACACGACCAAGGCGCGCGTCGACGCGATCTGGGAGGAGTTGGGGATTGAGGTCTAGGCCACATCCCGGCTTGTCGTCCGGGACTTTACCTCTCGGTCGGGCGTCTATTCATCCGCTCTCGGGAGGATGAAACACCGTTGGTCCCGGGTCTTAGCCCGGGAATAATGGGTGGAGTTGGCTCCCTTTCCATCCACCATTTCCGTCATCCCACGGGGGCCGCGCAGCGGATATCCGGGGGACCTGCGCTTTCCCGTCGACAGATTGGCTGAGGTCCCCCGGACAAGCCGGTGGATGACGGTGCCATCAAAAGATTGAAGGGATCGAAGTCGGGCCGTTTATCCCCCGCCGCGCCACCCTAACCCACTGCAAACACGCGGCTTCCACAAAAACTTGTCCCCGCCCCCTCGCACCCACCCCATACTCCTTCCGTCCCGCGTCACTCGAGGCCCGGATTGGTGATCCGGGGGCGTTGGGAGAACGGAGCTCGTCCGGTTGCCTGGAAACACCGCCAGACCAACCCGGCGTGGCCATCGGCAGGACGGCGGCACAAAGCTCGACCGTTTGTCCCTGTCGGTTTCGAGACGGGGCCGGTAACGGCTCCGACCAAATCTCCGTGTGCGAGGTGCCCCCGGCGCCACCCACAAAACTTCCATAGCAAGGCACCGGCAAGGCACCTCGCACCCCTCAACTGCCCAAACCGCCAGGCCTTCGCGCCGTGGCGCGGTGGGGCTTGTCATCCATCCATCAACTCAAGAAAGAGGAGCGCCTCATGCAGAGCCGCCTCCCTGACCACATGTCCGGGAATTCCGTGTCGGCGCATTCGCGCCTCTGGACGGTCGGGGAGGCACCTGGCTCAGGTCTGGCCGGTCTTGATGCGAACATCGGCGGGTGGGGGCGTGTAGGCCTCAAACGCATCCAGAAGCTTGGTCGGCCGGTCGGCAACGAGGAGCGCGCCGCGGTGTTCCGGCGTCAGGAAACCCTGGTCCGTCATCTTGTCGAGGAAGGCGACCAGGTCGTCGTAATAGCCATTGACGTTCAGGAGGCCGACCGGGTGACGGTGCTGGCCGAGCTGGGACCAGGTCCAGATCTCGAACATTTCCTCCATCGTCCCGATGCCGCCAGGCATGGCGATAAAGCCTTGTGAAAGCTTCACCATCTTGGCCTTTCGGGCGTGCATGGACTTGACCACATGAAGCGCCGAGAGGTCCATGTGGGCAATTTCCTTCAGAGCGAGGAATTCCGGGATCACGCCGACAACACGACCGCCCGCGGCCAGGGTCGCGTCGGCGATGCGACCCATCAACCCGACCTGCCCACCGCCATAGACCAGCTCGATCCCACGCAGGGCCATGATCTGTCCCAGCCGGTCAGCGACCTCGAGAAAGGCCGGATCCTGGCCGGAATTGGAACCACAATAGACGCAGATGGATTTCATTTTGGACCCGATAGTCTTGGCAAGTCAGCGCGCTGTCGTATCCTGCGGCAAACCGGTCCGGAGACAAGCATGAAACAGGTCGCGATCCTGATAGTCGCGCTGCTGGCGGCGGGCAAGATGCTTGCTCCCGCAGCCGCACAAATCGACGAGTCGATCGTCCTGCCCACAGAGATGTGTCGCGGCTATTTCTTCGTGCCGGTTACGTTGGACGTGCGCGAAGGCGAAACCGAGCAGGAGCGGACGCTCTGGTTCCTCTACGACACAGGTGCGGCCTCCAGCTTCGTCGATCCGGACAGTCTCGAGCGGGTTTCCGGCCAGCGGCTGGACACCGGGGTCCGGGCCAATTTCGGAACCACGATGTCCGGGCCGCTACGCCTGACGGGCTTGCGGGCCCGGGTCCGCGATCTTGACCATCTTTCTATCGCCCTGGGGCGCGAGATTGACGGCATCCTGGAATTCGATGCCTTCGAGGATGTCCTTTTGACCCTCGATTATGCCGCCAGCGAGATGCGTGTGGTGAGTGGGGAATTGCCGCGCGCGGACGGCGAAACCATCTTCCGGGCGAATGGACCCGACATCCGCCCCTGGATTCAGGTCCGCTTTCCCGGCCGGGGCACACGTCGCCTCCTGATCGATAGCGGAGCCGCACTCAGCTCCGTCATCCTGCGCGATATTGAGCGCTATGACACGGTCACGCCACCGCGGGCCACCGGGGCGGCGGTGCGCTTCACCGAAGTCGAACGTCGGTCTTCGGCCCGGCTTAGCGGCAATCCGACAATCGGATCAAATGTGCTGACCCAGCCCATCATCCAGTCAACGCCGGAAACGGAAATCCTGGGCGGTCAGGTGATGCGGCATTTCAGCTGGACCTTCGATCAGCGCAATGAGCGGGTCCGACTGGTGCGCAATGATCCGGAAACCCCGATCACCTTCGCGCCTCTGGTGACGCATGGGCTCGTACTGGTGCCGGAGAATGACGGCATGCGGGTTGCCTCCGTAATCGCCAATTCGCCTGCCTTCGATGCCGGCGTACAGACCGACGACTTCATCACCCATTTCAATGGCGCGCAGATGCGGGACCGCACCTGCGATCTGGAGAGCGCGCCACCGGAAACCCTCGACATAGATCTGATCCGCGATGGCGAAGCCCTGGCGCTGACCCTGACCCTCTACCCGCTCGTCGACTAGGCCGTGTCCAGACGCGCGCCCATTGCCCGGATCGCGGCAATGACGCGAGCCGGATCAGCAGCGAGCAGCCGCTCGCCCACGGCGATCTCGAGAGCCGGAACCGGGTCGGCCTCGAACGACCAGAAGCGATTGCCGAGCCAGACGCCGGTCGCTTCGGCCGCCGCATCGCGTGCCGCCTCGGCGGTCGCGACATCACAATCGAGACGGACATGCATCATGTTCACGTGCGGCACGTCCGGAGTGATCGTCAGGCCCTTGACCTCACCGACCCCGGCCGCAATCTCGCGCGCCCTCGCCACGAAGGCCGGTATCTTGTCGAGCCGCTCATCGAGCACGCGCAAGCCATCGGGCACCATCGGCCAGGCCGAGACCAGTTGCCCCCCCATGCGGGCGAGCCAGATCCGTGCGTCCGCCACGACGTCCGCCTCACCAGCGAGAACCGCGCCACCGGAGGCGCCGAGATCCTTGTAGAACGAGGCGTAGACCGAGGCGAAACCATCACAGATTTCCGGCCAGTCATGACCGGGCCAGGCCGAGGGCAGGCCCCATATCCGAGCCCCGTCCATGTGCAGGGTCTGCCCCAGTTCCGCAGCCCGCGCCTTGATCGCGACCAGTGTCTGCCAGTCCGGGACGGCGCCGCCATTATGGCGTTGCGGGAGTTCGATAAAGGTACAGCCTGCCCGCTCCGGCAGATCCTCGGGCCGCATCGTCCGCGACCACTCGCCGGCGATCACGGGCTCCAGCCCGTGCAGATGGATGTGACTGTCTTGCTCATGCAAGGCGAGGTGCGAGGTCGGGTGCAAACCGAGGCGCTTGTCCCCGGCAGCGGCGCAATGGAGACGCGCTGCGACACCCTGGGCCATCGTGCCCGAGGGAAACCAGACCGCCGCCGGCTTGCCGAACAGGGTCGCAATCCGCGCTTCAAGGCGGGCCACGCTCTCACCGGTCAGATAAGCCTCCGCGCCGAGTTTTTCACGGCGCATATATGCCGCAACCCGCTCCAACCGGTCAGCCGGCTCACCATCGGTATGAAACGGGAAGCCCAGATCAAGATCGCAGCGCGCTTTCAGCGCCACATTCATTCCGCCGCGCCGGCAGTGAGCGTGTCCAGAGTGGCCGCCGTCCAGCCAGCCCTGACCGCGTGGCCCGTCTCAATAACCGGACGCTTGATCAGGGTCGGATGCGCGATCAGAACGCCGGCCGGGTCGCCATCGGCAATGGCGCGATCCTCGTCCGACATGTTGCGCCAGGTGGTCGAGCGCGTATTGACGAGCGCCTTGGCGCCGACCTTGTCCAGCCAGGCCGGAACCTTGACGACCAGATCGGTCTCCGCCCGGATATCGACAAATTGGGGGGCGAGGCCGGCGGCCTCCAGCGCCTTCATGGCCGTCTTGCAGCTATCGCAATTCTTCAGACCGTAAACCGTCAAATTCGTCACGAGATACTCCTCAGATACGCTTGCTCTCCTGCCTATTCGGCAGCTTCCACACTGTCACGCTCCGCCCGCAATTCCTCGGCGCGCGCTTCCACCATTCCGACGATGTGCTCGACCATTTCCTCATTGGAGACATTGTGGTCGGGTCGGCCCGAGACATACATCTTGCCGCGGCCTGCGCCACCGCCGGTAAAGCCGAGATCGGTCATCAGAGCCTCGCCGGGGCCATTCACCACACAGCCGATGATCGACAGCGAAATCGGCTCCGAGATGTGCGCCAGCCGGTTTTCCAGTGTCTCAACCGTGCGGATCACGTCAAAGCCCTGGCGGGCACAGGACGGGCAGGCGATGATGTTAACGCCGCGGGTCCGCAGGCCCAGCGATTTGAGAATATCGAAACCGACCTTCACTTCTTCTTCCGGCTCGGCCGAGAGCGAGACACGGATGGTATCGCCAATACCCGCCCACAGGAGCGAGCCGATACCGATGGACGATTTGACCGTGCCGATGCGTGTGCCACCGGCCTCGGTCACGCCGAGATGGAGCGGTGCATCGGTGGCTTCGGACAGGGCCTGATAGGCGGCGACCGTCAGGAAGGCGTCGGACGCCTTCACCGAAATCTTGTAGTCGCGGAAGTCGAGATCATCGAGGATGCGGGCATGATCGAGGGCACTCTCGACCATGGCCTCGGGACAGGGCTCGCCGTATTTTTCCAGCAGATGGCGTTCAAGCGAGCCGGCATTGACGCCGATGCGGATCGCACAGCCATGATCGCGCGCGGCCTGCACGACATCCCTCACCCGGTCCATCGAGCCGATATTGCCCGGATTGATCCGCAGGCAGGCCGCGCCCGCCTCGGCCGCTTCGATGCCGCGCTTGTAGTGGAAATGGATGTCGGCAATCAGCGGTACGGTCGCCGCTTTGGCAATCGTCTTGAAGGCCGCTGTCGACTCCTCGTCCGGGCAGGACACGCGGACCAGATCGACACCCGCCTCCTCGCAGCGGCGGATCTGGTCGATCGTCGCGCCGGCATCCGAGGTTGGCGTGTTGGTCATTGTCTGGACGCTGATCGGGGCATCGCCACCGATCTCGAGCGGTCCGACCTTAATGGTGCGGCTCTTGCGGCGCTCGATCATCCGCCAGGGACGGACCGAGCGCGGATCAGCGCTGGATTGCGACATCAACACTCTCCCTAGTCGGACGCGCCGAAAAGCGACGATCCGGGATAGGAGCTGGATATAGCGGTATTATGTCCGGTATGCGACCGGGGGAACGGCGTTTTGCTGCGGCTGGTCACTGCGGCGAACTGCCGCCTGACCCGTCAGGACCAGCGCGTCAGGACCAGCGCGTCAGGACCAGCGCATCACTGGGGCTGAACGTCGGCGGTGTCAGCCTCGGCCATGACAGGAAGATTTTCGACCGCCATTCCGGCGACACCCAGAAAGCCCACCGCCTCGCCATCGCGCAGCAGCTCGATCGCGCCCGCATTGGCGGCCGATACGGTCAGGCCCGGCTCGAGGGCCCGATAGACTTCGCCAACCGCCAGCTCCCGGGAGAACAGGATACGGCCAGAGGCATCGCGCACTTCCAGCCAGGTCGGCATGATCGCCCGCATCACGACCTGCCCGGAGGTCGTCGCGGCTTCGCCGATCGGCAGGCCGGACCAGATATCATCCACGCTGACCGCCACGCGGCCAGTCTCGAAATCCGCCCGCGCCCAATCCGGCGCGGCATCCGGCGGAGACGGCATGTTGGTCAGGGCCGATCCGCCCGCGAACTCTTCGGAATACCACCAGGCAGCCCCGGCGACGGCGACGAGGATCATCAGCGCGCCGAAGGCACCGCGTGGCAGCTTGATCGGTTCGCGTGTCTTTGCGGCAGCCGTCGGCTGGGCGCGCCCGGTCTCGGTATCGACCTCGCGCTTGAATTGATCGACCACACCGCCGGCATCGAGGGTGAGGAAATTGGCATAGGTGCGCAAATATCCGATGGCATAGGCCCGGGCCGGGAGGCCGCGCGGGTCCATGGTTTCCAGGGCTTCCAGATAATCCGAGCGGACACGGGTGCGTTCAGCGGCCTGGTCCAGGGTCAGGTTGAGCTTCTGGCGGGCCTCGCGAAGACGTTCGCCGGCAGACAGGTGTACGTAGCCAACCCCGTCGTCGGAATAGACGGCATCAACGGGAACAAAGTCCGCACTGGGAATCTGACTTACCATCACCATACCGCCGCTCATCCTTGCCGGAGCGATCGTCACTCACAAACGCGCCTGGAAGGAAAATCCTTAACGCATTCTTATAAGATCAAATCCCTCGTCCACTTTCAATGGCCTCGCGAGGCAATCCGGCATTTTCTCCCGCCTCGAGGAGGAGGGGACGCAGACTGTCCACGGGTTGTTGAAGGTGGTTCGCAAGCCAGGTGCCAAGCTTGCCGGCGTCCAGGCCGGACACCAGTTTCTTGATCGGTCCGATATTGCCCGAAGCCATGGAAAGACTTTGATAACCAAGCCCGATCAGCACCGCTGCCTCCAGCGGCTTGGCGGCAATTTCCCCACAAACCGAGATCGGCGTGTCGTGTTTCGCGCACAGATCCCGGACATGTTTGAGCAGATCCAGGGCCGCCGGAGCGAGCACATCGTATCGTTCCGACACACGCGTATTTTGTCGGTCGGCAGCATAGAAATATTGCATCAGATCATTCGCGCCGACCGAAACGAAGTCCACCTGGTCGATCGCGTGCTGCAGCGCCCAGGCCATGCCCGGCGTTTCCAGCATGATCCCGCAGCGTACTTCTGATGGCATTTCATGGCCCGCATGACGGGCATGACGCAGCTCACGGTCCAGCATTTCGCGCGCTGCCCGGGCTTCCCAGGGCGCGGCGATCATCGGGAACATCACGCTGAGCGTACGTCCGGCGGCTGCCAGAATGAGGGCGCGCAGCTGATAGCGCAGCAGACCGGGCCGATCCAGACCCATCCGGATGGCCCGCCAGCCCAGCGCCGGATTGGGCTCGACAGTCGATGGCGCGAAGGGCGCGACCTTGTCGCCGCCCAGATCGAGCGTGCGGAAGATCACCGGCTTGTCGCCCGCCGCGTCCAGCACCGATTTGTAGACGGTGGCCTGGGCAGACAGGCGCGGCAGGGTCTCGGCGACCATGAACTGGAATTCCGTGCGGAACAGCCCGACGCCATCAGCCCCCGTTTCATCGAGCGCTGTCAGCTCGATCAGGAGACCGGCATTCATGTGCAGGCCGATCCGCTGACCGTCCGCGGTAATCGAGGGGCCGCGCAATTCGGCATAGGACTGGCGTCGTTCGGACAGGGCCGCAACACGCCCTTCATAAGTCTCGACGACATCTGCCTGCGGCCGGATGTGCAATATGCCGAACTCGCCGTCCAGGATCACCGGATCGCCGGTTTCAGCCCGGTCCAGCGCGCCTTCCAGACGCCCGACCAGCGGGATACCCAGCGCCTTGGCGACAATGGCCGCATGCGACGAGGCCGATCCCTCCTCCAGGGCGATGCCTTTCAGCTTGGCCCGATCGAAATCAAGCAATTCCGCCGGACCGATATTGCGGGCGATGATGATCGCATTGTCCGGCAATTCCAGGGCGAGACCGCTGCCATCGAGATGGCGCAGGAGGCGATTCGCGAGATCCTCCAGATCATGCAGGCGTTCGCGGAAAAGCGGATCGGACGCCTTCATCAGCCGGGCCCGGTTCTCGTTCCGGACCCGTTCAACCGCGGCTTCCGCTGTCAGACCCCGCCGCACGGCTTCAAGCAGGCGCTCGAGCCAACCGCGGTCGTGGGCGAACATGCGATAGGCCTGCAGCACGTCGCGCGTCGGACCACCAAAGGGCACCCGGCCGCCTTCAAGCATCTCGTCGATCGAGGCTCGCAGGGATTTGATGGCGGCGTCGAGACGCTCCTCCTCACCGGAGGGATCATCAGCGATCAGCCGGGTCGATTCGACATGAGGCTCGAACAGGACCGCAACACCGCTGGCCACGCCATTGGAATAAGCCCCACCCTGAAAGCGCTCCGGGCGCGACTGGCGGACATCCAGACCGGCCATCTCTTCAGAATCAACAATATCGCCGGAGGCGACGATCTCGGCCAGCACCATGGCCACGGTCTGCAACGTCTCGATCTCGTCGCCGGCAACCTGGCGCTCGACCGCGGTCTGGGCCGTGAGAACACCGACCATGCGCCCGCCGCGAAGAATGGGCACGCCGACAAAGGTGTCGAAGGGTTCCTCACCGGTCTCCGGCTTGTAGGAGAAAGCGGCATGGGCCCGCGCATTGGACGTCGATAATGGCCGCGCCCGGCGTGCCACCAGACCAACAAGGCCCTCGCCCGGCCGCAAACGGACCGAGTGCACCGCTTCGCGCTTGAGACCGAATGTGGCGCAGAGCTCCAACGCATTGGACGGACGGGCGAGATAGATCGAACAGACGTCCCAGCCGGCCTCCTCGGCGATCATCGCCGTGAGGTGATCAAGGCGCGCCTGGGCATTTTCCTGCACCGCCATGAGCTGGCGCATGCGCTTGAGAAGATTACGCGGATCGCGAGTCGGTTTTGCCGTCATGTCTTCCATGCCTACACCTGATCCAATCCATAAGCCGCGTGCAAGGCCCGCACTGCGCGTTCCACGGCGTCATTCTCGATCAGCGCCGAGATCTTGATCTCCGAGGTCGCGAGAACCTTCACCGCAATATCCTGCTCGCCCAGAACCGCAAAAAGCGACCGGGCGACATCGGCTCGCTGACGCAGACCGGCGCCGACCACGGAAACCTTGGCCAGGCCAGTCTCCGCCGAGACCCGTACACCGTCCATGGCCTCCTCGAGCACGGCCTGGGCCCGGTCGAGATCGCGATGGGCGACGGAAAACTCGAGTGTGACCATGCCTGGCTGACGGGCATGGGCCTGAACGATCATGTCGACGCCCACCTCGGCGTCGGCAAGGCGCGCGAAACAACGCGCCGCCATATCCGAGCGATTGGAGGCGCCGTGAAGGGCGATACGGGCCTGATCGCGGGCATAGGCGACACCGGATACCAGGCGCCGTTCGGCAATATCGGTCTCGGCGACCACATCGGTACCGTGGCTGTCGCCGGAATTCAGGAAAGAGGATAGCACGCGCATCGGAACGGCGCGCGCCTTGGCAAACTCCACCGAGCGGGTTTGCAGGACCTTGGCACCCTGGGCGGCCAGTTCCAGCATCTCGTCATGGCTGATCGCGTCAAGGCGCTTGGCGCCCGGTTCGATGCGGGGATCCGTCGTGTAGACGCCGTCGACATCGGTGTAGATGTCACACCGCGCCTTGAGGGCGGCTGCCACGGCCGCGGCGGACAGATCGGTCCCGCCCCGCCCCAGCGTGCGCACCTCTCCGGCCTCGTTGATGCCTTGAAATCCAGCGACGACCGGGATGACCCCGACCTCGATGGCCGCTTCGAGACCGGTCGCATCCATTCCGGCAATGCGCGAGGCACCGGGCGGACCGTCCGTAATCACCGGTATTTGCCAGCCGAGGAAGGATTGCGCCTTCAGTCCGCGTTCGCGCAGGGCGAGCGCCATCAGGGCCGCGGCGGCCTGCTCGCCGGCGGCGAGGGCGACATCGGTTTCAGGATCGCCGAGTCCGGCGCCGAAGGCATCAGCCAGGCCAAGGATACGGTCGGTTTCGCCGGCCATGGCCGAGACCACAACCGTCATGACCTCGCCTTTCGCGGCCGCGTCGGCCACCAGGCCGGCCGCATGCCGGATGCGCTCGACCGACCCGACCGAGGTGCCACCAAATTTCGCCACGACTCGCGTCATGCACCCTGTCCCTCGCGCTTCCCCAATTCGCTCGCTGCGACCATAACGTCGCACCGGGCTCGATTAGACGCACCGACAGGGCCATATTAAGGCTCGAACGGGGCGCCGCGCTGGCGGTTAGGTAAGCGCGAAGCGCACCGCACGCAACGCCTGAACGCAATAAGACGCGGATTCACCCGCGAGGAGAAACCCATGACCAGCGCCGCCGCGCCCGACCCGCTGAACCGGCCCTCCATCGATCCGGAAGAGGTCGAGAAATTCTCCCGGATCGCTGCCGAGTGGTGGGATCCGGACAGCAAGTTCAAACCCCTGCACAAGTTCAATCCGGTACGGCTGGGCTATATCCGCGACACGATCTGCCAGCATTTCGGCCTGACCGGAGACAAGCCGCTGGCCGGATTGCGGATTCTCGACATTGGCTGTGGTGGCGGTCTGGTCTGTGAACCCATGGCCCGCCTGGGCGCGAGTATCACCGGTGTTGATGCCGCCGAAGCCAATGTGAAGACAGCCAGCGTCCATGCCGATGAGCAGGGCCTCGAAATCGATTACCGCCACGGGGTCGCCGAACAATTGATCGAGAATGGCGAAGCGCCCTTCGATGTCGTGCTCAATCTGGAAGTGATGGAGCATGTCGCCAATCCGCATACCTTCCTGGTCGACTGCGCCAACCTAGTGAAGCCGGGCGGGCTGATGATCTGCGCCACGATCAACCGCACCTCCAAAGCCTTCGCCCTGGCCATTGTCGGCGCGGAGTGGGTGATGGGGTGGCTGCCCAAGGGCACACACCGCTTCGGCAAGCTCGTCAAACCCGGCGAAATCCGGGCCGCTCTGGCCGAAGGCGGAATGCATCTGCGCGGGCCAGTCGGCGTCAATTACAACCCCCTCACCGACCAATTCTCGATCGGCTCGGACACGGCTGTGAACTATATGGTTGTCGCGGAGAAGCCGGCCTAGTTCAGCTTTTTCGGCGGCGTTGGCGCGAGGGCGTCGGGTAGCGGGGTGACCGGCACGCCGTCCTCGCTCAACGCTTTCGACTCCTTGGGACTGGCCTCGCCATAGATCAGGCGTTCCGGCTTCTCACCGGCGTGCATGGCCCGGGCCTCGCGGGTGAAGTCCTCGCCGACATAGTCGTAATTCTCGCGAATATGCGCCTTCACCTTGTTGGCCATCTCGGCCAGCCGGTGTTCGACCCGAGCTTCGCGTTTGCGCGATGTCGCGACGGCCGGGGCCGCCAGCGCCTTGCGAACCTGGGTCGAGCCGCAATGGGGGCATTCAACCAGGCCGCGGCCTGCCTGGTCATCAAAGCCCGCAGAATCCGAGAACCAGGCCTCGAAATCATGGTGGGCATCACACAGGAGCGAATAGCGGATCATCGCGGCAATCGTCGTCCGGACAGCGTCAAAGCGGACCCGCCAATTCCCGATCATGCTCCAGCGCGGGGACGCGGCGCCGCGCTTCGGCGACCTTGCGCAGATCGAGCGAGGCCCGCAAGAGACCCGGATTATCATGATCGAGCTCGGCGACGGTCTCGCCCCAGGGCCCGATAATGATGGAGTGCCCCCAGGTCTTGCGACCGTCCGCGTGCAGCCCGCCCTGGGCCGGGGCGAGGACGAAACTCCCGGTCTCGATGGCGCGGGCCCGCAGGAGGGTATCCCAATGGGCGCGCCCGGTCGGCTTTGTGAAGGCGGCGGGGACGGTCAGGATCTGCGCGCCGGCCTGGGCCAGTCGCCGGTAAAGATAGGCGAAGCGGACATCATAGCAGATCGACAATCCCAGCCTGGCCCCGTCGATGTCCTGCACGACAAGCCGGTCACCGGCCTGGTAATTGTCGCTCTCGCGATAGGTCTCGCCCTGCCCGAGCCCGACATTGAACATGTGGGCCTTGTCATAGGTCGCCGTGGTCTCACCAGCCGGCGAGAAAAGATAGCTTCGATTGGCGGCCCGGCGCTCACCGATCCGCACAGCCAGCGATCCGATCAGGAGCCAGATGCCCAATTCCTTGGCCAGTGCCGCGAATACCGGGATGGCCGGGTCGGCCTCGGGCGCACGCATCACGGCAAAGGCGGCGTCGGCATCCTTCTGGACCAGATGCGTGGTCTCCGGCGTGGCAATGAAGGTCGCACCGTCCGCCGCAGCCGCGCGGATCAGCGCGCTGGCCGTCGCGACATTCTCGGCCGGGTCGATGCCCGACCGCATCTGGACGAGGGCGACATCCATATCGGATCAAGCCTGCAGCAGGGCGTCGAGCTTGTTGCCGCGCTCGAGCGCCATCAGCTCATCGCAGCCGCCGACATGCATGTCGCCGACAAAGATTTGCGGGAAAGTCCGGCCACCATTGGAGCGCTGGATCATTTCCTGGCGCTTGGTCTGGTCGAAGCCGGCATCGATCTCGTTGAAGGCCACACCCTTCTGCTTGAGTAGCGAAACAGCGCGCGCGCAATAGCCACACATCGGGCGGGTATAGATGGTTATGTCAGCCATGGGTCACTCCAGATGATCCCTCTTAGATAGTTGGATCGGTTTCGCGTACAACTCGGCACAATGCCACAACCCGAACCGAGGCGGCACCGGCGCGTTTCAGCTGCCGTGCACACGCCGACACCGTGGCTCCGGTCGTGACCACGTCATCAATCAGGACCAGGTGCCGGTCGCGAACCTGCTCGGGCTGCGGAACGTGAAAGGCAGCCGCCATATTGCGTCGTCGCATGCGCGCCGTTCGGCCCGCCTGGCTGGGCGTCGCGCGCCGGCGCAGGAGCGTGTCGGTCCAAAGCGGCAGACCCGTCAGCTCCCCCAAGGCCCGCCCAAGCAGGGCGGACTGGTTATAGCGCCGCGAGATCAGGCGTCGCCAGTGCAGCGGCACCGGCACCAACGCGTCGGCACCGTCCAGACAATCCTGCCCGGCTCTCGCCATCCAGCGGGCAAAGGGCGCAATCATCTCGCGCCGGTCGCCATGCTTGAAACCGACCACGAGCGGGCTGGCGGCGGCGTCATAGGCGAGCGGCGCCCGCGCCCGGTCATAGCGCGGCGGGTTTGCGGCACAATTGGCGCAGACCGCCGCTGCACTCCCGCCTGATCCACCGGGATAGGGAAAGGGCCAACCGCACAGATCGCACCAGGGCGCATCGAGAAAGGTCAGGCGCGACCAGACCGAAGGTGACACATGTCCGACCCGATCGACCGGGTCGCCGGCCAGCGGACAGACCGGCGGCCAGGCGAGGTCCGCCAGGAAGCGACCCGCCGCTCTCAGCCCTTGCCACGCCATCGCGCCCTCCCTTTTAAGCAGCGCCCCTCTTTTCCTGACCGGGGCTTGGGGGCATATCCGCTGCATGACATCGCAAGCGCCCCCCGCCCTGTTCGACCGCGCCTTGCTGCGCCAGCGCCGCGCGCGAATTGCGGGTAGTGTGTCAGATTACAACTTCCTCGCGCAACGGGCTTTCGAGGATATTGGTGACCGGGTGGTCGGAATCACACGTGATTTCGACCGCGGCGCCCTGCTCGGCGGCGGCCCGGGCCTGATGGCCGCCCCCGCCGGCGCGCGCGTCCGGGAGAAAGTTGGCTGGCTGTGCCGGGCTGATCTGGCGACGTCGATTGCCGCGCAGCTGACCCGCCCGACACTTGCCCTCGACGAAGAAGCCCTGCCTTTTGCCAGTGAGAGCCTGGATATCGTGCTGGCGCCCTGGGGCCTGCACTGGACCAATGACCTGCCCGGCGCCCTGGTGCAGATCAATCACGCCCTCAAGCCCGACGGCTTCTTTGCCTGCGCCCTGCCCGGCGGAGCGACCCTGACCGAGTTGCGGCAATGCCTGATGGCGGCCGAGAGCGAGCTGACCGGCGGTGTCGCAGCGCGTGTCTCCCCGCTGGTCGGGACTTTCGACCTGGCCGCCCTGCTTCAGCGGGCGGGCTTTGCCATGCCGGTCGCCGATGTCGATCGCGTCACCGTGCGCTATGATCATATCTTCGCGCTGATGGCCGATCTGCGTGGCATGGGTGAAACCTCCATCCTGGCCGACCGGCCGCGCAAGCCTGCCACGCGCACCCTCTTCGCCCGCGCCGGCCAGATCTATGCCGAGCGTTTCGCCGACCCGGACGGCCGCATCCGCGCCACCTTCGAAATCATCCACGCTGCCGGCTGGGCCCCGCATCCAGATCAACCCAAACCGAAACGGCCCGGGTCAGCCACGCACCGGCTGGCAGACGCGCTGGGCGTGAAGGAGACTTCGCTGGATGAGAAGGCGGGGGGTTAGGGGGGCTTTCGCCGGCCCCTAAAACGGCGCCGCTGCGCTCGTGAACATGTCCATCACGGCCGGGCCGATGACCGCCAGCGCACCGATCCCGATGATCGAGACAAGAACCCCGATCATCGCGTATTCGATCGCGGTGGCGCCGCGCTGGTCGCGGGCGAGGCGAGTGAGAAGCTTCATCACAGACGATCCCTCAGTTCGGCGGCCAGGGAGATGTCGGCGGCGGACATCTGGTAGTCGCGCAGGCGTTCCTTGCGGACCCAGGCCAGTTCCTGACCTTCATTGGGATGGGGAAAGCCGTCCCAGGTGCGGCAGAGGAAGAGCGGCATGACGATGTGGAAATCGTCATAGGGATGCGACACGAAGGCAAAGGGGTGCAGACACCGTTCGCACGGCTCAACACTCAGCTCTTCGCGCAATTCACGCACCACAGCCTGCTCCGGCGTCTCTCCGGGCTCGATCTTGCCGCCCGGAAACTCCCAAAGCCCCGCCATGGCCTTCCCTTCGGGCCGCTTGGCGATGAGGATGCGGCCATCGGCATCCAGCAAGGCACAGGCAGCGACAAAGAGCACCGGTTTGGGGCTACAAGCAGTCATGGTCCCACATCTCCCTTAAGGACGCGTGCAGAAAGGCGGTTAATGGCCGCCTAGCCGGGCTGTTCGGTGTTGAGGTTTTCTTCAGGGTCGGGCGCCGCCTCATCTCCGGTCATGTCCAGTGCGCCATCCTCGCCCTCCGGGGCAAGTCCGCGCGACAGGTCAGGGCGCTCGACGACCGCATTGGTCCGCAAACCGTCGATCAGCGCCTCGATCTGGTCGAAGGTATAGAAGCGGGTGATGTTCGGGCGCAGCGCTTCCAGTGAAGGCGGCGGCTGTCGGCGCCGGTCCACCACGGTCAGCAAATGCCAGCCGAACTCGGTCCGGAAGGGCGCGGACACGCCCCCCTCCGGCGTGGCGAAGGCGACCGCGCCAAAGGCCGGCAGGATGCCCTCGCGTGAAAAATAACCAAGATCGCCCCCCTCGAGACGCGTCGCCTGGTCCTCGCTGAGCGCCACGGCGAGCTCGGCAAAGTCGCGGCCCTGATCAATCAGGTCCCGAATGGCGATGGCCTCCTCCTCAGTCTGGACGAGGATGTGCCGCGCGCGGACTTCCGCGCCCAGCGGGATAAGCCGAATCTGCTCCTCATAGATGCGCTGGATGGTCTCCTCGGGCACCGCCTCGTCCACCGCGGTCTCGACCAGGACATTGGCGAGGATGCGTTCCTCAGCCTGCGCCAGGCGGCGGCGGGCGACTTCGGACTGGTGCAGACCGCGACGCCGGGCCTCCAGCGCCAACAGGCGCTGATCGACCAATTCATCCAGGATCCGGTCGAAGTCCTCGCTGCCCATCTCCGGAACAGGCTCGCCGCTTTCCTCGCCCTGGGCGGTCGCTTCACGCTCGACATCGGAGCGCCGGATCAGCGTCCCGT
Source organism: Maricaulis maris (assembly GCF_049116555.1). Classification (GTDB taxonomy): domain Bacteria; phylum Pseudomonadota; class Alphaproteobacteria; order Caulobacterales; family Maricaulaceae; genus Maricaulis; species Maricaulis maris_C. Next base: position 502,239 of record NZ_JAGDYT010000006.1, read on the forward strand.
CGACCCGCGCGACGACCGGATCGGCCTCATCCAGGGACAGGATGGGGGCCTCTTCGGAGAAATCTTCCGCTGTTCGCCGCGGCTCGGGGCCGCACGCGATGCAAGATGCAGTCAGCACAAAAATGCAAAAGAGCCTGAAAACAGACACCTATAGCGCCTCACCTGCTAAAGGGACGGGACTTGATTGCCGCGCCGCTTGATTGACAGTTACACCCCTCATCCTTAAGTCACCCTGACGTTTCAAAGCAATGCTGTCGTCCCCGGCGAACGGAACGAAACCTGGGCGCCGGACGCCAGCTGCCCAGTAGTTCGCAAAGCCTGAGCCACATGCTGTCCATTGCCCGCAAGATCTTCGGTTCCGAAAACGACCGCAAAGTCCGCCGCCTTCGCCCCATCGTTGAAAAAATCAATGCGATGGAGCCGGAGTTCCAGACGCTTTCCGACGACGCGCTGAAAGCGAAGACGGTGGAGTTCCGCGAACGCCTGGGCAAGGGCGAGAAGCTCGACAACCTCCTGCCGGAAGCCTTTGCCGCCGTTCGCGAAGCCGCGAAGCGGTCGCTCGGCCTGCGCCCCTACGACGTCCAGATGATGGGGGGCGTGGTGCTGCACGAAGGCGCCATCGCCGAGATGAAGACCGGTGAGGGCAAGACACTCGTCGCCACCCTGCCCTGCTATCTCAATGCGCTGGAAAGCAAGGGCGTTCATGTCGTCACGGTCAATGACTATCTGGCCACGCGCGACAGCGAATGGATGGGCCGGGTCTTTGCCCAGCTGGGCATGACCACCGGCGTGATCGCGCATGGCATGACCGATCCGGAACGCCGCGCCGCCTATGCCTGCGACATCACCTACGCGACCAATAACGAGCTCGGCTTCGACTATCTGCGCGACAACATGAAATACTCGACCGACGAGATGGTGCAACGCGGCCACGGCTTCGCCATCGTCGACGAGGTCGACTCCATCCTGATCGATGAAGCGCGGACACCGCTCATCATTTCCGGCCGCACGGAAGATCGCACCGAATTCTACAAGACGATCAATGAGCTGATCCCGCTCCTCGGCGAGGAATGCTACGAGATTGACGAGAAAGCCCGCTCCGTTCTCCTGACCGAAGAGGGCAATGAGGAAATCGAGCGCCTGCTGCACGAGCGTGAACTCCTCGCGGAAGGCGACCTTTATGATGTCGAGAACATCCAGGCCGTCCATCACGTCAACCAGGCGCTCAAGGCGCACAAGATCTTCGTGCGCGACAAGGATTACATCATCAAGGACAATGCGGTTGTCCTGATCGACGAATTCACCGGCCGCATGATGCCGGGCCGCCGCCTCTCCGACGGCCTGCACCAGGCCATCGAGGCGAAGGAAGGCACCGAGATCCAGCCGGAAAACCAGACCCTGGCCTCGGTCACCTTCCAGAATTATTTCCGCCTCTACGGCAAGTTGGCCGGCATGACCGGTACGGCACTGACCGAAGCGGACGAATTCTTCGACATCTACAAGCTCGGCGTGGTCGAAATTCCGACCAACAAGCCGATCGCGCGGATCGACGAGGAAGACGAGGTCTACCGCACACTGGAAGAGAAATACGCTGCGATCATCGACGAGATCGTCGATTGCCAGGAGCGCGGTCAGCCCGTTCTGGTCGGTACCGCCTCGATCGAGAAGTCCGAAGTCCTCGATCGGCTGATGAGCGACAAGGCCCTGTTCAAGAAGATGCTGGGTCATCTTTATCCGAAGGATGAAGCCGCCAAGGCCGAGTTCGAGAAATCCGCCCGTCCGTCGATCCGGACCCTGCCGGAAATGCTCAAACTGATTCCGCTCGAGCACCAGGTGCTCAATGCGCGGTATCACGAGCAGGAAGCCTTCATCGTCGCCCAGGCCGGTGTGCCGGGGGCCGTGACGATCGCCACCAACATGGCGGGCCGCGGCACGGATATTCAGCTCGGTGGCAATCCGGACATGCGTCTGGATGCCTGGAAGGCCGAGCAGGAAGCGGCCGGCAAGACGCCGACCCAGACCGAGATCGATCGCGAAACCGACACGATCAAGGCCGATATCGCCGAGAAGAAGAAGAAGGCGCTGGATGCGGGCGGTCTCTACGTTCTCGCCACCGAGCGCCATGAAAGCCGCCGGATCGACAATCAGCTGCGCGGCCGGACCGGTCGCCAGGGCGATCCTGGCCGTTCGAAATTCTTCATCTCCGTCCAGGACGATTTGCTGCGGATCTTCGCGCCGGAGCGTCTGGACGGCATCATGCGCACGCTGGGCATGAAAGAGGGCGAGGCCATCCAGCACCCGTGGATGTCCAAGGCGCTCGAGACCTCTCAGCGCAAGGTCGAGCAGCGCAATTTCGACATCCGCAAGAATGTGCTGAAATACGATGATGTCATGAATGACCAACGCAAGGCGGTCTTCGAGCAACGCATCGATTTCATGCTGTCCGACGATGTTGCCGATGTCATCAAGGACATGCGCCAGTCTTCCGCCGAAGACCTCGTTACCGAACATATCCCGCCAAAGGCCTTTGCCGACCAGTGGGATATCGCCGGTCTCAAGGAGGAGCTGAAGGCCACGTTCGGACTCGACCTGCCGGTCGAGGCCTGGGCGGAGGAAGAAGGCATTGCCGACGAGGAGATCCTCGAACGCATCAGCGACGCCGCTGACAAGGCCTATGCCGAAAAAGCGGCCAATGCCGGCCCGGACCTGATGCGCCGGATCGAGAAGTCGATCCTGCTCCAGGCCATCGACATCAATTGGCGCGAGCACCTGCAGAATCTCGACGCCATGCGCTCGATGATCGGTCTGCGCTCCTACGCCCAGCGCAATCCGCTCAACGAGTTCAAGACCGAGGCCTTCAACCTGTTCGAGCGCATGATGGACAATCTGCGCGGCGAAGTGACCAAACAGCTCATGCTGATCCGCTTCGAGCGCGCGCCGGCTCCGCCCAAGGCACCGGAAGACATCACCGCGACCCATATCGATCCGCGCACCGGCCGCAATGAAATGGCCGATCCGGCTGACGGACCGGTGGCGCCGCGTGTGGCACCGACCCAGCGCCGCGTCTCCACACCGGCACACCCGAACAAGCCGGAGACCTGGGGCCGTGTGGCCCGTAACGCGCCCTGCCCGTGTGGCTCCGGCAAGAAATACAAGCAGTGCCACGGTGCCATCGGCACCGCGCCCAGCACCTGATCCGTTGACGGTGGCACTATGAGCGAGGTCTGCCTTCGTCCCGCCCGTACAGGCGAAGAAGACGCACTCTCGGAGCTTTGCCTGAAGTCCAAGGCGCACTGGGGCTATGACGAGGCCTTCATGGCCGAGGTCGCCCCCTATTTGCGGGTCACGGCCGAAGCCATCGAGGCCGGTTACACCACCGTCGCCGAGCTTGAGGACGGAACGATGCTGGGCGTCTGCCAGATCGATCCGGGTGCCCATCATGGCACGCTGGACCTGCTCTTCATCACCCCTGCCGCCATCGGCAAGGGCGTCGGTCGCGACCTCTTCGAGGACGCCAAGGCCAAGCTGAAAGCGCGCGGAGAGACGGTGATGACCATCCTCTCCGACCCCTATGCCGAAGCCGCCTATATCCACATGGGCGCCCGCCGCGTCGCCATGCGCCCGAGCGACGTCTTCAAGGGTCGTGAATTGCCTTGGCTGGAAGTGGCGCTTTAGCCGAGACCCGCCGGCCGATCATTGCGCGATGCCCCCGCTTGAACGCAAGGGGCGACCTGCTGGGCGCCTTTCTCAGTCGCCAGTCAAGCCGGCGCACCCACCGTCAACGCCGAGACAACGCCGCCGGCGACCATGGTCAGCCAGAGAGCCCGCCCCCTAATTTCCGAAGCGATAGCCCAGACGGATGCCGGCATTGTCGAGCGCCTGGTTACGGCCGGATGCGAGGATTTGGCCGTGCGAGATGTGCTCGTAATAGACGCCGACGGACCAGCGCTCATCGAGGTCGTAATCCAGCCCGATCGCGTTGTGGAAGAGGATTTCATTGCCCATCAGCGAGCGCGTGGTCGCCAGGCGGATCCGCGTCGGATCACCCGGAGGCGCGTTCGGGTCAATGTCCTCGACACCATCATTATAGGTCAGACCGGTACGGAATTCGAAATTGAGGTTTTCGGCAACTTCAAAATCCCAGGCCAGACCGGTCCCGCCGAAATTGGTCAGACCATTGGTGTTGAACGAACCATAGAGATAGGGGCGCGGCGACCAGATCGCGTCGAGGAAATCCGGCGAGGCAAAGAGCAGGTCGACGGTGATATTCGGGCCATCTTCAACATGATCAGCGAGGTCATGCGCGGTCACGCCGAGACGGAATTCCATCCCGCGATCCTCTGCCAGGCCGGCACCGGTGATCAAGGCGAAGGCGGCGGCTGTCGTCAGGAAATGTTTCATGATGTCCCCTTGGAGCCGCCGATGCGACCCGTCTGTTTACAGTTGCAAACGGGATAAAGCGTGTCTCAACCCGCGTCCAGAGCTTCGCGATAGGCCCAGTCGAGCCAGGGACCGAGTGCGGCCAAATCATCACGCTCGACTGTCGGCCCGCACCAGATGCGGATACCCGGCACGGACGCGCGGTGCATATTGATGTCCAGCGCCGCATTCTCGCGCTCCAGCAAGGTCGAAATCTTCTTGGTCAGATCCCAAAGCGCGTCCTCGCCAGCCGCAATCACGGCCGGGTCGGTGTATTTCAGCGTCACCGAGACCGGCGAGCGGTGGTCGGGATTTTCGCACAGATAATCAACCCAGTCGGCCTGGCTGACCCAGGCATCCAGTGCCGCGAAATTCTCTTCGCGACGCCGGATCAATTCCGGCAGTCCACCAATCCGCGAGGCCCATTTCAGGGAGGCGAGATAGTCCTCGACCGCCATCAGGGACGGCGTGTTGAGGGTCGAGCCTTCATAGACGCCCATATTGGCCTTGCCCTTGGCATGCAGCTGCAGCAGGCCCGGAATCGGCCAGTCCGGACGCCAGGCATTCAGACGTTCGATGGCACGCGGGCTCATCACCAGCATGCCGTGCTGGGCCTCTCCGCCCATGCATTTTTGCCAGGAGAAAGTCAGCACATCGATCTTCGACCAGTCGATCTCGACGGCAAAGGCCGCCGAGGTCGCGTCGCATAATGTCAGACCCTCGCGATCGGCATCGATCCAGTCAAAGCCGGGGATCCACACTCCTGCTGCCGTGCCGTTGAGAGTGAAGATCGCGTCTCGCTTGCCGTCATACTGACCGATATCGGGAAGGACGCCCGGCTCGGTCTGGAACACACGGAGGTCTTTCAGCTTGAGCTCGTCGCGGGCGTCAAAGGTCCAGCGATTGCCGAACACGTCCCAGGAGAAGACATCCGTACCGCGCTGGCCCAGAAGCGACCACATGGCCGCTTCCATGGCCCCCGTGTCCGAGCCTGGCATGAGGGCGACATGATAGCCTTCCGGCAGTTCGAGCAACGCATGTGTGCGTTCGATCGCTTCCTTGATCCGGGCCACCGGAGCGCCGGCGCGGTGGGTCCGCGAGAGCGGTGCGTCGGCCAGCGCGTCCCAGGACCAACCGGGGTACTTCTTTACCGGGCCGCAGGAGAAGCGCGGATCAGCGGGGCGCAGGACGGGCTTGGGATTGGGGCTGCGGGTCGCGGTGGGCGTATCGGTATCGGCCAAGTCGGTCTCCGGGGAATCGCGGGCGGCGGGACAGGTTATGTTGCAGTGCACGTTGACGCCCTGACCGACGCGGGGCAAGAGCTTTCGCCATGAGTTCTCCCTCCCTTATCCCGCCACAGCGCGACCGGTTCGAGTTGCCACGCGAGACCTGCTATCTCAACGCCGCCTATATGGGCCCGATGCCAACCACCGCCATCGCCGCCGGACAGGATAGCTATGCCCGCAAGGGCCAGCCCTGGCAGTACGGCGTGCAGACCGATTTCTTCGACGCGCCGGAGCGGCTTCGCCAGAAAGCAGCCCGCCTGTTCGGCGCGCGGACGGATGATATCGCCCTGGTCCCGGCCGCCTCTTACGGGCTGGCCAGCGCAGCGCGCAATCTGGCACCCGACGCGAAAAGCGAAATTCTCGTCCTGAACGAGCAATTCCCGTCCAATGTCTATGTCTGGCGCGAACTCGCCGCCGAACATGGGGCTCGTGTCCGGGCCGTATCCCGTTCAGACAATCAAAGCTGGACCGAGGCCATGCTCACGGCGATCTCGCCCGCGACCTCGATCGTCGCCTGCCCGCAGGTTCACTGGGCCGATGGCGGCGCGCTCGACCTGGCCGCCATCAGCGATGCCGCCCGGCGCCAGGGTGCGGCGCTGGTTCTGGACCTGACCCAATCATTGGGCGTGATGCCGTTCGATCTCGCCGCCATCCAGCCGGATTTCGCGGTCGCCGCCTCTTACAAATGGCTGCTCGGCCCCTATGCGATGGGCTTTCTTTATGTCGCGCCCCATCATCAGGACGGCGAGCCACTGGAGCAGAACTGGATTGTCCGGGACCGGGCCGAGGACTTCGCTCGCCTGGTGGAGTATGCCGATGACCACGCGCCCGGCGCCCGCCGTTTCGACATGGGCGAGCGTTCGAATTTTCAGCTTGTTCCCGCGGCAGTCGCGGCGCTGGATGCCATGCTCGATTGGGGCGCCGACGATCTGGCGGCGACGCTTGGTGCGAACAATCAGAGCCTGGCAGACCGGCTGCGGCCGCTGGGTCTGACACAGACAACGCCCGACCGGGCCGCGCATTATCTCAGCCTCTCCCTGCCGGATGGCGCGCCTGCCGACCTGGTAGCCCGATTGGCAGCACGCGAAATATTTGTCTCGCAGCGCGGCGACCGGATCCGCATCACACCCCATGTCTACAATGATGAGGCAGACTTCCAGTCCCTTGGCGCGGCCCTGAAAGACTTGCTGTGAACACACCCTCGACGCCGCATCAGGTCGGCCTGAAAGACTGGGCGGCCCTGTTGCTGCTGACCGTGCTTTGGGGTTCGGCCTTCGCCTTCATCAAGCATGGCGTCCAGACGCTGCCGCCAGGCGCGCTGATCTTCGTCCGCCTGAGCCTCGCTGCCCTGGCCCTGACAATCTGGGCCCATGCCCGCGGCCGGCGGCTTCCGCCCTTGTCGGACCGGCGCTGGTTGTGGATGGCCGGACTGGGCCTTTTCGGCAATGCGCTACCCTTCTTCCTGGTCAGCTGGTCGCAGCAATTCATCGACAGTGCGCTGGCGGGGATCCTTGTCTCGACCATGCCGCTGGCGACCATTGGCCTGGCCCATATCTTCGTCCCGGGCGAACGCATGACCCTGCGCGCCGTGCTGGGTCTGGTCGTCGGCTTTGCCGGGGTGATCCTGCTGCTCGGCCCCTCGGCACTGGCGGGACTCGGCGGGGCAGATACGCTGGCCCAGCTCGCCATCATCGGCGCAGCGGTCTGCTACGCCATCAACGCCATCCAGGCCCGCCTCCTTCCGGAGACGCCGCCCTCCGTGTCCGCGGCCGGCATGTTGATCATGGCAACAATCTTTGCCCTGCCCCTGGGTATCTGGGATTTGATGCAGGTCGAGAATGTGGCCGGCAGTGCCTGGGCGTCTGCGGCCTGGCTCGCCCTCGGCCCGACCGCCTTTGCCTCGGTGATCCTGATGCAGGTTGCACGAACAGCGGGTCCGAACTTCCTCGCCATCGCCAATTATCTGACCCCGATCGCCGCCCTGCTGACCGGCTTGCTGATCGGCGAGACCATTGGCTGGACGGTCGCGCTGGCGCTCGCTGTGATCCTGTCAGGCGTCTGGCTGGCCCGTGGCGGCCGGCGTATCGATTAGGGTCGCATCACCCAGGCGTGATTGACCGGACCGTGACCGGCACCGAATCCGGGTGCCCGCGCGATGGCTTCGTGCAGATAATCGCCAGCCCGACGCACGGCGTCCGGCAGAGCTGCACCCTCGGCCAGCAGGCCGGCAATTGCCGACGCCAGCGTACAGCCCGTCCCGTGAGTATTCCGTCCGGGCAGGCGCGGCCGCTCCATCAGCTCCATGCCGCGTGCCGAAACCAGCACATCGGTCACGACATTGCCCTTGAGATGCCCACCCTTCACCAGCGCCGCTCGGGCGCCCATCTCGACCAGACGGTTGGCTGCGTCCAGCTGACCGGAAATATCCTCGACCACGAGACCGGTGAGCTTTTCGGCTTCCGGAATATTGGGGGTAACCAGAAAGGCCAGAGGCAGAAGCCGGTCCCGAATGGCCGCTTCGGTCCCGTCATCCACCAGCGCATCACCCGAGGTCGCCACCATCACCGGGTCCAGCACGAGCGGGACGGACGGCTCACAGGCGCGCAGCCTGTCGGCAACGAGTGTCACGACATCCGCATTCGCCAGCATGCCGGTTTTGATCACATCCGCACCGATGTCATCGAGGACAGCATCGATCTGGCCCCTGAGGATGTCGAGCGGTACCGGGTGAATGGCCGAAACGCCGAGCGTATTCTGAACGGTGATTGCAGTGATCGCTGTCGCGGCGAACCCGCCCATTGCCGTGATCGCCTTGATGTCGGCCTGGATGCCGGCGCCGCCGCCGCTGTCGGAGCCGGCAATGACCAGAACGCGGCCTTTCGGTTCGCTGATATCCATGAATGGTCCGTCCGGATGGCTGAGTTGGTCGACCTATTGGTCGCGCAGGGCGCGCAGCCGAGAGCGCGCCCGCGCCGCTTCGGCATCGGATATCGCATGTGAGGCAGCCTGGTCATAGAGTGTCCGTGCGGCCTCACTATCGCCCTGCTCGACCCGGATTTCGGCCAGCGCGACAGTGGCGCGGAAATTCTCGGGCTCGAAAGCAAGCATTTGCTCGTAGATCGACGCGGCGGAGGCCAGATGGCCCTCGGCCCCGAGGCAGGCAGCCTGCGCATGCAGCAATTCGTCATCCCACGGGCTTTGCTCGACGGCCGCGGCCTCGGCAACACAGCTACCCGGCGGCGCGACCGCCGCATTGCTGCGAGCCGACGTGTCGCTTTGCGCGAACAAGGGGGTCGGAGCCCGGGCCGCAGGCGCCTGGGCCATTGCCGGTTCCGAGCTTTGAGCCGGCACGCCCGGCCCGGCGGCGGAACCCGCACCGGCATCGCTGGCCATGGGGTCTGCCATCGCGTGGACAGCTGCGGCGTCAGAGCCAAAGCCGGTATCAGCGACACCACCAGTACCGACCCCGGTTCCGGAGCTGGCAGGCGCCCCATCACGGCGCCCGGCGTCAACCAGACGGACCCTCTGCTCCGGCCCGACTTCCATGCTGACCAGAACGCCGCCCTGGCGCAGTTCTGCACGCGCGCCGGTCCAGGCCCGGCTGCCATAGAGGTGAATAACGCCACCCTGTTCGAGCGGGTCGACAGATACGGCGGCAACCAGCGTGTCCGATGCCGGCGAGATGACGCGACCGCGAACCTCCACGCCGGACACAGTGAGGCTCAACCCGCTCTCGGTTACCTCGGCGGTCACCCCGGACGGCTGTTCGTCGAAGGCAATCCATATCTGTCCGTGGCCGCCATCAACACGGGCACGCAGATCGACAATCTCGGCCGCGACGGGCGCGGTCAGGACAAGGCTGAGCAGGGAAGTCAGAAGTAAGGCTCGCATGCGAATGGCCTTGCTCTGCTTCGCGTAAAGACCGGGTTAAGCGGATCGTCGTCCCGTTCAACCCACCCCGGGGTCGAGCGCCGCGATCGGGCCGGCATTGCACGCATCAAAGCCAAAGGCCCCGATCAGCGTCCGGTCAGCCTCGCGTACCGCTTCATAGACATAGCATCCCTCACCGAAGGTCGGCATATCCCCGCGAACGAAAATCGGGTCGCCCTCGCCATACATGGCATCAGCCGCATCGAGGGGACGGACGGAATTGATCGCCGAGCCTTGTTCGCGTGTGGCGCATTCCCAGGTGCGGGTATCGACATCGACAATGCGCACGCCGGTCTCACCGCCACTCATCGTGTAGGCGATCGAGACATGCTGGGCGCGATCCCGGAATTCTGCCAGGCAAAGATCGATAATGGGCAGATAGTCGATGAGATAATTGGACCACCGGTCCAGCTCGCCGCCGACTTCACGTCCGCAGCCGCTCGCGGTCCGCCGACCAATCGACATGTCGGCGAAATAGATCAACGTGTCGCCGCTCGTCGTCCGGCACGGACCGGCCTGAAGCTCGAGATGTACCAGGCGCCCCTCGCTGTCCTCACCATTGAACTGGCGCAACCCGCCATCGAGATAGGGCATGGCGATGTCCAGATAGGCGGTGACGGCACGACCGTCTTCAAACGTCATCTGTAGCAGCGCACGCGCATCGCCCTCATCGTCGATATACGCAAGCCGCCCTGCCCATTCGCTACCTTGGAGGTCGTAGCCGGCCGTGTTCACAGGCGCGCGATCCGACGGTGCATAATTGAAAGCCGAACTGGCGAGCGGGCCGCCGCCCGACCCGGAATCCGTCGTGGCGCATGCGGCCAGGCTCGTCCCGATCAGTACAAGAATAAGTGTGCGCAAAAACATCTGGTCCAATGCCCCCTGATTAGTCAGGCGCCCAGCCTGTCGACCCGGCGCCCTGTCCCTCGCTGGCCCTTTTCCTGTCTAGCACAGGAAAGGCGCCGAGCGCGAGGATCCGGACCGGACGGCAAAAATCCGACCACCGGGTCAGATCCGTTCAGGGAACTGCTCAGCCAGGAAATCCACAAAAAGACGGACCCGATGCGCCAGATACCGGTTTGACGGGAAGACCGCCCACAGGAAACGAAGGTCGGCGTCCCAGTCGGTCAGGATTTCCACCACTCGCCCATCGGCGAGGGCCTCTTCGGCCGCCCAGCGCGGTGAACAGGCAATACCGACACCGGCCGCTGCCGCACTGACCGCAGCCACTGCGCCGTTGAGGGTAAGACGGCCATTGACCCGAACGTCGACCTCCTCCCCGTCACGAAGGAATTTGAGCATGTGCGGCGCCGGTTTATTGCGGTCGATCACCACTTCATGCTTGGCCAGGTCGGACGGATGTTGAGGCGTCCCCGCCCGGGCGAGATAGTCCGGCGAGGCCACGGCAGTCATGCAGGCCGCAGCCAGGCGTTTGGCGATCAGCGCGCTGTCGGGAAGATTTCCGATCCGCACACCGACATCGAAACCTTCATTGACGAGATCGACCATACGGTCGGCGAAGGAAAGGCGTACTTCCACCCCCGGCCATTCATTCATGAACCGGGTGACGATCGGCAGAAGCCGCCGGGCGCCAAAGTCGACCGGTGCCGCGACGCGCAGCACACCAGCCGGGGCGGATCGTGCATCGGCAACGCCCTGCTCCAGCCCGTCATACTCATCGAGCCATGGCCGGACCCGATCGAGCAAGGCCTCACCGGCATCGGTGAGACGCACGGACCGGGTCGTCCGTTCAAACAGACGAGCCTGCAAACGTTGCTCGAGCGCCGTGATCTGCTTGGACGCCGCACCGGGCGTCATCGCCTCGCGTTCGGCCGCCTTGGTGAAGCTCTCCAGCTCAGCTACCGAGCAAAAGAGGCGAAGGGCATCAATCCGGTCCATTTATTCCCCAATAGAAAGAGACGCGCTTGTTTCCGCTCATTTATCGCAAAACCCGCGTCATTCATATGGGGAGTCAAACCGATTCCGCCAGCCGACCGTAGCGGCTGTCTCAATCCGCGACCCGCTGGTCGAGCCGGTCCGCCACCTCGGGCCAGTCCAACATTCCGGCGACGGTGTGAAAGTCCGGCGTGCCGTCCGGGCGGATAGCGGGATCGGCACCGGCGTCCAGGAGCGCAAGGACCGCGTCACGCTGTCCCTCAAAGGCAGCCCAGTAGAGCGGTGTCGCGCCGGTGACGCCCTGCATGTCAAGGTTCGCGCCGGCCTCGGCCAGACGCCTGATGACATCCACATGCCCGGCTATCGCCGCCAAATGTGTCGCCGTCAGCGCCATTCCGTTTTCGCCGGCGCCATGATCGATGTCAGCACCCGCCCGGATCAGGCGGTCGACCGTCGCGCCATGACCTTCACGCGCAGCTTCGAACAATGCCGTGAAACCGATCTGGTCGGTGGCATGGATGTCGACTCCCGCCTGCAACAAGGCATCCACCCCCGAGTCATGCCCGACCCGTGCGGCCGTATGCAGGAGCGGCCGGCCGGCCCAATCCCTGAGCGCGAGCGGCTCAGCCAGCGCGAGCAATGCGGCGAAGGTCTCACGCTCATTCGCCAGCAGGGCGGCCTCCAGGGCCGCATGGGCGACCGGGCGTTCCGGACGCTGCGACGTCGCGTCCAGCGCGAGGGCCAGAACGTCCTGATGGCCGCGCCGGATCGCGATCTCTGCCACGGTGCCATGGCCGACTTGCTCCCCATTGGCACCAGCCTGGAAAAGTTCGGCAACCACAGCAGCATGGCCATAATAAGCAGCCCAGTTGATGGCCGGGTCGCCCATCGCGTCGGCGATATCAACCTGCGCACCCGCCTCCAGCAATACGCGAACAAGCGCCGGATCGGGATTGGAAGCCGCCAACATCAGGGCGGTCGCTTCCAGCCCCTCGTCGGAGCGCGCATCCGGATCCGCGCCAGCCTCGAGGCTGGCGGCCAGCGCAATCGCATCGCCTGCCTGCAGGGCAGCCTGCAGGTCAGAAGGTATCTCCGCATCGGCGGCGGCCATTGTGACCAGCCCCGTGCAGGCAATGAACAGGCTCGCCCGGATCCGGGCGAAAAGTGTGCGCATAGTGTCCTCCCGTGCCGGCGGCAAGGTTAGACCGCGGGCCAGCGCGGTGCGCCCAACAATTTTGTGATCAGTCCGCGAGCGCGAGCTTGTAATTGCGTCGCTGAAGACGAACCGGCAGCTGAAAATCAATCAGGTCCGCTGCGCCCATGCTGCGCAGCATTTCATCGACGGCCTGCCGGGCGCCACCCGCGAGTCCATCGCGATACTCCGTGACCCGCTGGAGCATCCAGAGCGCATAGGGAATGATCGCCCGGTCCGTCGTGACGACCGTGTCCCCATGCCCGATACCCACCTTGTGAAAGCCAAGTATACGCGGCACTTCGGACCCCGGAGCCCGATCCTTTGCCCAGGTCGCAAGCGCCTCGCTGGTCGCCTTCAGGACCGGCCAATGCTGCGCAGCAAAACGCTGCAGCAATTCTTGCACACCATCGGGAATTTCGTCGCCTGGCAGGAAGTCTCCGGTGAGACTGTGCTGCGGTGCGTGCGTATATTCCGCCCAGTCTGCGACGCGCGGTGCCAAGCGTCGCATCAATTCGCCAGATTTGGGATCGCGCAGCAAATGCGCATAGAGCGGACCGAGACATCCATAATCGGCAATGGATGGGCGGCTGCCAAACAGGAAGGCCTGGTTGGCCAGATGCGCGTCAAAGACGGCGAGGACGTCCTCGTAGGCCGCCTCGACTGCCGCCACGCTATCAGGGTTCACACCAAGTCCGCCAACAGAGCCGGAGAAGAATCCGACCGCCTTCTCGGCAGCTGCATACTGCTCGTCGGGAGAAAGATGGGGATGGCTCGTAGCGCCGAATTCCTGTTGCGCGAATTCGCGATTATAGGCCCAGCGATAGTGCATGGCGGGAATCACCAGCCATTCATCACCGAACAGCTCCAGGATCAGGGCCGCCATGCGCTGGCGCGGCGTGTCCGGATAGACAGACGGGCCTGGCGCATTGGCCTCGACATGATCGATGATCTCGGTCGTGTCCTGTAGCGTCACGCCATGCTCGGACCCGTCATTGTGGATGACCACCGGAATGACCGGCCAGCCGACGCGGGGCAGAATGTCCGCCTTGTAGACCTCGCGCGTCGAAAGGCGTTCGGTGAAGGGGACATTCTTCCAGCGCAGATAGCCGCGCACCTTGCCGGTGTAGAGAGATACCGGCGTTCCGATCAACGTGTAGGTCATGGGCGCTCCGCGAACAATGTCCGGTGAAGCCTAGCCTGCTTTTGCCGGCCGGCCAGCCCGCATCCTCATGGGCCGGGGGTCACTCGCTGGCGTCCGGGGCCCGCTCCGCCACATCGTACCAATGATCGACCGTATCGGTACCGACAATGATGGCGGCGCGCCGGCGAACCTCGGTCGGGGAGAGAAGACCTCGGTCCAGCGCCGATTGCAGCCAGTCGGAATATCGACCGCCTGACTGATCAAATCCATCCTCACGCATCGCGTGATACAGAGCCGCTGCAATCATATGCATGCCGTCGTCAGCGTGGCGCCACCGCATGCCCGGGTCGCGGGCGACCCCCATACGTTCAGATACAATCTGGTCCAGCGCCTGGGTGGAATCCTCGTTGATCACCCCCATGAAGGAGTTGTAGCCGAAGGCCGGATTGTGGTTCTCGACAATCGACCGCACCCAGGGATCGACTTCCAGGGCCTCCAGCCGCTGCAGCAGCGCGGGATCGTCTGTATCGAAGGGTGGGTGGAACAGCTCGTGAGCCGCGATGCGCAACTGCGTTTCGCCCGGCCAGCCTGAATAGGCGAGAAATCGCTGGCCCACGATGCGTATGCCGTAGGGTTGGGCGAACTGGACGATGAGGATCTCGATCTGCGGGTCCAGTTCGCGGCCCAGGAGACGCGTCTGTTCCGGGATGATGTCATAGGACGCCACTGCAGCATGATTGGTCTCTACCGCTTCATGTATGCCCGGCAGTATCTCGGCGGCGTACCAGGGTTCGAACCCGATTGTACGCAGGCCCTCCAACACGATCAGCACATCCGGCAACAAGGATTGCAGGCCGGCGTATCTATCCTCATTCCAATACGGTGAGCGCTCCAGGCCGGGTCGAAGCAGCGCGTCCGGATCGGCTGCGGACCGTATGATGTCCTCAAGGCTGGCGACCGGACCTGCCGAGAAGATCAGGGCCAGGGTCGGACCCGTCAGCGAGCCTCGGCTTCGCATGCGGTCACCAACCCGATCCAGTGCTGCGAGGGCCGCCGGATCAAGGTTGCTGCGGACGAATTCGATACTCTCCGGGTAGTACTCGGCTTGCAGCTCGTCTCCGGCGGCGGCGCCCAGCAACAGGAGGGCGTCCAACCCGGGTGCCGGGCTGACGCGCCATTGGGTCACCATGACCGTTTCCATTGTGGTTTGTGGCTCGGCAGGCTGTGACAGCACCGGTGGCAGCGCCATCAGGCTCAGCAGCCCGGCACACGCAACATGAATAATTCGCATTCGACTTGTCTCGTTTCAGATGACGCCCCCCAGGCGCGCGCCCATAAGATCGCAACACGGCGGCATCGGTCTTGAACAAATCTGATGCTATCGCTTGGCAATCCGGCCCGGTGTCTGACCGGTCTGTGCCCGCAGGACCCGGGTCATGTGAGGTTGGTCCGCAAAACCGGCGATCTGGGCAGCTTGCGACGGGCTGACGCCGTCACGCAACGCGGAGATCGCGTCCCGGATCCGGGACTCCCGGCGCAGAGCAAGTGGCGACAGGCCGTACCACGCCCGGCAGGTCCGACTGGCATGCTCGGGGGAAACGCGCAGATCACCGGCACTCGCGGCAACACTCCGACCTCGCAGGACATCGCTGACAAATGCCACCACCCAGTCCGGCGGCGCGAGGGCTGGCCGGTCACCACACTCCTCGAGCAGGGCCTGGCCGGCGGCCGACGGATCACGCCCGAACTCGCGCAGGATCGACTGCAGGTCTGAGGCGGCGAATACGCAGAACCCGCGCGCGTCGGCCTGCTCGGCCGGCAACGGAATGCTGACGACACGGGCCGATCTCTCCGGGAAGGCATTGCCATGGGCATGTGTTCGCGGGTGGAGGACGACATCGCCCGCCCGGCAGGCGAAACGCCCGTCGAAACTGAATTCGTCGTAGCTACCGTCGAGCACGAGGGCGGCATAAGCATCGGCATGTCTGTGAATCGGCAGGCTTGCCCCGACCTCAAACACTTCAACATTCTGGATACCCGACCGCGTCATCGGGCCAGCTTATTCACCCTGAGGGAACATGGCGAGTGCCACCGGCCCGCAGGGTGTGGTCAGGGTCGAAATCGAGTACGTGCTAGCGGCGGGCGATCAAGGGATCGCGCCCCTTGGCGACAACGCCGGCTTCGTGGTGCGCGACAATACTGTCGGCATCGTGGGATGCCGTGTCGATGGCGCGCCAGGCGGACCAGCCCATAACGCCTGTCATGATGACCGCGGCGGTCCAGCATACCAGTGCCAGTGACCGGGCATGACCCGGCCAGGACTTGAGAGTCCAGCGAAGGGAAATTCGCGCAAACATGGCATACCTGTCTCGTCTGCCGGGCTGGATTGCCCACCGCCCAGCATTGTCGTCATCGATTTGGTTAACGCAGCTCATATTTGATTAATATTTTGTTCAGCTTTCGCTCCAGACGGGATCACGGATAAATATCAATATCTTAATTGGGCGCCGACATCGCCAGCCGCATACGATGTGCCCCTGTGAGGGGAAATCACGTCGGACCTCAGGCGAGAGACCGGCGCAGATCCGCCCGCGGGCACTCGCGCCAGCCGCGATGAAGACGGTGGGGAGATTGGCGGCAAGCCAGCGCCAGTAACAGGGCCCCCCAAACGCACCAACCGCCCGTCCCTGACCTGGCAAGAGGTTAGGAGGCGGGCGGCCGTGTTGCGTCCGGTTCCGGTTTTGACACCTTTGCCTTCGGCTTCCCCTTTCTTTCGTCCGGGGCAGCACCACGGTGAGGCAGCGCTGGATCTTGGCGGCCTGGTCCCCGTCCTTGCGGTCGGTTCAGTCTCTCCGGGTCGGTGAGCCCTTCAGCGCCGGTCCTTGCGGGCCCTTGCCTCGAAACCTGACCTGAAATCCCTGCTCTTGCGAGCCTGTCTTTCCTGCCTGCCCGTTCAAAACCGGTTCTTGCGAACCTGCCTCTCCGGGCCATCCTCTCCGGCGATCCCCGGTCCTTTCGAACCGCTTCGGTCGCTGTCGATGACCAAAGTAAAACAGGCCGGACGCGGCTCCGCAACGCATGGAAAATGCGATTTCGTGGACAAGTTTGCAGGATTGGTGGAAAACGTTCCAGTTTTTGTGGAAAAGCTGGTGAAAACTTTCAACAGCCTGTTTTCACGCCCTGATTAGCCCGGATGCGGACAGGAAGAAACCAGCGTGGACAGTGCCGCGGCGCCGAAAGGTCAGCTGTGAGCCGGGCGCCGCGCGCGGAGCCATCCTTAATTCGCTTGTCAGCCAGCAGGCCGTATCCGGTTCTTCAGCTCAAGGGTGAAACCGCGAAGCGGCCGCTCTGCGGCCCTTGACCTGAAGAACCGGATACGGCGATCTCTCGGCAAGCGGTTTATGGGTGGGGTTTGCGCCGGAGGCGCGGGACGATCAGAATAGCTGGTTTAAAACGGTAGGCGACCCCGGCGGCTCCCAGCCGCGCCTCAATACAACATTCTAATCATCAGCTGCTCGACTACGAACCGGACTTTGAAATCGCTAAGCCTGATGCGGACGAAATTTCAGTGGCGATTGCGGTCACCGCATCGCCGAATAAAACCCTCGAAAAAAAGTAGTTCCGCACGGCACCTCGTGGAGTCCTAGCCTCGAACCGAACTCCACGTTGAGACACCTCAATTCTTGAAATGCTACTTACACTCAATCGCCTGCCCAGCAAACGAAATGGCACCGTTATAAATTTGGAATTCACTTCAACTGGAAAAAGTAGAGCAATTAGAAAAAATACTAAATATACAAAAAGCCCATAGAAAAATGAGTAAGACATAAAAAATACCCATTTCGGGTATATCGATCTTGAAGGCTCGTCACTTAAAATTGCTGGCAGCAAATACCACCCTAACCCGACAAATACCGAGCACAGCATCAACAATCCGAGCATGGTGGCGATTCCACTGGAAGTCGCTCGCAATTGCATATTTGAACTCCCAGTCTTAACGACCGCTCTCCGGTGGATACCCAGGCCATCCGGGTCAATCACATTTTCAGGCATGACCGGTTCACTAGACCTCACCGTAGCACCAACGATCAATTGTGTGTGCCCGGATCACTCCGAACAAGAAAAAACCGGCGCGGACAGTGCCGCGCCGGTTTCTTGCAGTCGTTCAGGTCAGATCAGCGACTATTCCGCCGCAACCGGCTGTTTCGCGCCGAAGCGTCCGTAGAAGGTCTCGCCCTTCTCGGCCATTTCGACGAGGAGGTCCGGCACCGCGAACTGGTCGCCATAGGTGGCTTCCAGCTCTTTGGCGCGGGCCACGAAGGCCTTGGCGCCGATGGTGTCGATGTAGGACAGCGTGCCGCCGGTATAGGGCGCAAAACCCCAACCGAGGATCGAGCCGACATCGGCCTCGCGCGGATCCTGGACAATGTCCTCACCCATGCAACGCGCCGCTTCCAGCGCCTGGGCGTAGAGGATGCGGTCCTTGATCTCGTCCGCACTCGGCTGTTCGGCCGCGTACTGACCGCCCGGAGCAAACTGCTCCAGTTCCGGCCACAGGCGCTTGGGCTGGCCCTTTTCGGCCGGGTAGTCGTAGAAGCCCTTGGCGTTCTTGCGACCGAAGCGCTCGTATTCCTCGACCATCTTGAACAGGATCGGCTCGGTCTTGGACGGCTTGTGCGCGTCACCCAGATCGGCCTTGGTCTGCTTGATCAGCTTCACGCCGAGATCCAGCGCCACCTCGTCCTGCAGCGAGAGCGGACCGACCGGCATGCCGGCCATCTTGGCGGCATTCTCGATCAGGGCCGGCTTCACGCCTTCGGCCAGGAGGTTCATCCCCTCGCCGATATAACGCATGACGCAACGATTGGCGTAGAAGCCGCGCGTGTCGGAGACGACGATCGGCGTCTTCTTGATCTTGGTGACAAAGTCGATCGTGCGCGACAGGGCATAATCGCCCGTCTTCTCGCCCATGATGATCTCGACCAAATTCATCTTCTCGACCGGTGAGAAGAAGTGGATGCCGATGAAGTTGTCCGGACGGTCCGACGCCTTGGCCAAATCGGTGATCGGGATGGAGGAGGTGTTCGAGCCGAATACGGCGGTCGTGCCGATCTGCTCTTCCGCCATCTTGGTGATCTTGGCCTTCAGTTCGGAATTCTCGAACACGGCCTCGACCACCAGGTCGACATCCTTGATCAAGGTGTAGTCGGTGGTCGGTGTGATCAGGGCACCCAGCTTGTCAGCCTTGTCCTGGCTCAGCTTGCCGCGGGCGACGCCCTTGGCGAAGTGGTCGGTGCAATGCGTCTTGCCCTTGTCGGCGCCCTCTTGCGTGGCGTCGATGAGAACAATCTCGATCCCGGCCTGGGCCGACACCGTGGCGATGCCTGCCCCCATGAAACCGGCGCCGATGATGGCGATCTTCTTGATCTCGCCCTTGTCCTGACCGGCCGGACGACGTCCGCCCTTGTCCAGGTCCTGCTTGGACAGGAAGATCGAGCGGATCATGTTGCGGCTTTCCGGGCGCAGCAAGAGCTTGGTGAAATACCGGCTCTCGATCCGCAGGGCGGCATCCATGTTCACCTGGCTGCCTTCATAGACGCAGGACAGGATGTAGCGCTGGGCCGGATAGTTGCCGTAGCTGGTCTTGCGCAGCATCGGCGAGGCAGCACCGAACATCTGGCCACCGGCGGGGTGGTAGGGGCCACCACCCGGGAAGCGGAACTTGTCACCATCCCAGGGCTGCTTGGCACCCTTGGGGTCTTCCTTGACCAGCTCCTTGGCCTTGGCCACCAGCTCGCCACCCGGCACCACGGCATCAACAATGCCCTGGGCCTGCGCCGCAGCCGCGTCGAGCTGCTTGCCTTGCAGCAAGATCGGTGCGGCATTCATCAGGCCAACCAGGCGCGGCAGGCGCTGAGTACCGCCACCGCCCGGCAGCACGCCGACCATGGCTTCCGGCAGGCCGAGCTTGGCCTTGGGATTGTCCGACGGCATGACCCGGTAATGACAGGCCAGGGCAATCTCGAAGCCGCCGCCCAGGGCGAGGCCGTTGACCGCCGCAGCGATCGGCTTGCCGCAGGTTTCCAGCGCGCGGAAGGTCTTGTTGAGACGGAAGCATTGCTCGAACAGCTTCGTCTTCATTTCCTCTTCCGGCAGCTTGGCCAGGGCCTGCGATGACCCGCCCAGCTCGGACAGGTCGGCCCCGGCGCAGAACGCTGCCTTGCCGGACGTAATGACCACGCCCTTGATGGCGTCGTCATTGATGATCGTGTCGGTCAGCGCGTCGAAGTCATCCATGACATCGGCCGAGATGACATTCATCGACTTGCCCGGGCTGTCAAAGGTGACCAGGGCAATGCCGTCAGAGTCGATTTCAAGTGTGAAGTTTTTCATCGTCTTTTCTCCTGCTCGACCCTTAAACCCGCTCGATGATCGTTGCGGTGCCCATGCCGCCGCCGACGCAGAGCGTGGTCAGGGCGGTTTGCTTGCCCGTGCGCTCCAGCTCGTCGAGCACGGTGCCCAGGATCATCGCGCCGGTGGCGCCCAGCGGGTGACCCATGGCGATCGAGCCACCATTCACATTCATGATGTCGTGGTCGATCTCATAGGCCTGCATCAGGCGCAGCACGACGGCGGCAAACGCCTCGTTGAGCTCCCACAGGTCGATATCGCCCGCTTCCATGCCGGCCTTTTTCAGGGCCTTGGCAGTGACCGGGACTGGTCCCGTCAGCATGATGGTCGGCTCGGAGCCAACTGAGGCCATCGAGCGGATACGCGCCCGCGGCTTGAGACCGGCGCGCTCGCCCGCCTCTTTCGAGCCGACGAGGACCATGGCCGAACCATCCACGATGCCCGACGAATTGCCGCCCGTATGGACCCAGTTGAGATACTCGATCTCGGGATAGCGCTGGGTGGCGACGGCTTCAAAGCCGACGAAATCGGACATGTCCTTGAACGCCGACTTCAGTGAGCCGAGGCCCTGCATGTCGGTACCCGGACGCATGTGCTCGTCATGGGCGAGGATGGTGGTGCCCAGCTGGTCCTTCACGGCGACGACCGACTTGGCAAAGCGGCCCTCTTCCCAGGCGCGCGCGGCGCGCTTCTGGCTTTCCATCGCATAGGCGTCGACGTCATCGCGGGAGAAGCCGTGCTTGGTGGCGATCAGGTCGGCCGAGACGCCCTGCGGCACGATGTAATTGTCGAAGGAGATTTCCGGGTCGACGCCCATGGCGCCGCCATCGGAGCCCATCGGCACGCGCGACATGGCTTCCACGCCGCCGCCAATGGCAAAGTCGGCCTCGCCGGACATCACCTTGGCCGCCGCGACATTGACCGCTTCCAGGCCCGAGGCACAGAAACGGTTCAGCTGGTAGCCGCCCGTGGTCTCGGCATAGCCGGCATTGATCACCGCCGAGCGGGCGATATTGGCACCCTGCTCGCCGACCGGCGAGACGACACCCATGATCACGTCATCGACGAGGGCGGTGTCGAGATTGTTGCGGTCACGGATCGCGGCGAGCTGCTGGGTGGCCAGCTGCAGCGCGGTGATCTCGTTGAGCGCCCCGTTCTTTTTCTTGCCGCGCGGCGTGCGCGTGGCGTCGAAGATATAGGCTTCTGTCATGGTCACTTCCTTTCCCTTGGCGGGGTGGTTCCCTTTATCGACTCAATACTCAGATGAAGACGCGGCACGGGACTAGTCATCCTCTTCCGCCTCGTCCTCGATCATGTGGTAGGCAACGGCGTGTTCGCCGCGTTCATTGAGGGCGTGAGCGATACGCAAACGCTCCTCCAATGGCTTGTTCTGGGAGAGCTTGGCCTTGCCCTCCAGGCGGTCAATTTCGAACTCGAAGGGCTGAATGGCCAGCTCCAGCATGGCCCGGCGTTTCTCTTCCAGTTGGGTGATGCGCCACTCGCTTTCAAAGTCGGCGATCTGCGAGGACAGCGCCCGCTCGGCCTCGACGCCCTGCAGCGGGACCAGCGAGCCGAAGGCGTGCACGGCGACATAATTCCAGGTCGGTACATTCTCGTGCGGCCGCGAATACCAGGTCGGTGAGATATAGGCGTGCGGACCGGTGAAGACGACCATCGCCTCCTTGCCGGCCTTGATCGCAGCCGAGGCCGGATTGGCCATGGCGACATGGCCGATCAGGACCAGGCGCTCATCGGCCAGTTTCAACGGGATGTGCGTCGCCGCCAGGTCCGGCTCGCCGGGGATCAGCAGCAGACCGAAATCATAGGAGCGCATCACCGCCCGCATCTCGCTCTCGTCTTCCATCCGGAAATGTGTGGGCGTGTACATCAGGCGCGTTTCCCGGAGACGAAGATGAGGGCGACAAGGAAGGCGGCGCTGGGCGCCAGCAGGGTGAGCACCATCGGCACCAGCGAGACCAGCCGCAATTGCGCAAACTCGGCCGAATTCTCGCCGCCGAGCAGGAGATGGGCCGGAATGGAAATGAGGATCGGCGCGGTGGCGATGATCCAGTAACCGAGCAGCGCCGCCAGCACCCGCAGGCGCGAACCGAGCAGAAACGACATCCCCAGCGCGAACAGCGTCGCGATGGCGGGCGGCAGGGCCAGCCCCAGCCAGGCCGGATAACTCTCCAGCGCAAAACTCGCCCCGAACCAGACCCCCGAGCCCAGACGGGCCGCGAGCACGGTTCCCGCACCGCCGGCGATGGCGGCGATGAGGAGTGAGCGGAGGGCATTGTCGCGGGCGTCAGTCATCTGTGTCGGCCGCCTCGCAGCGATAGTCGCGGATCGGATAGCCAGCGACACTGTCTCCGACCATGCGTGTGTCATTCTCGATGATCCAGACCTCGGTCTGGCGGTCGGTCTGAGCGCCGCTTGCCGGGTCGTGGCATTCCCAGGTCAGGCGGAAACCGCCGGTGTGCGGGTCCCGGATGAGATAGGAGATGGTGCAGGCCTCACCCTGGGCGCGGCTGAAACCGGTCGAGGCATAGCTCTGCCCCTGCGTGCACCCCTCCTCGCCCCATGTCCCGGCGAGGCAAGCGTCGAACTGCTCCTCCAGCGTGCCCTCGCCGCCATAGCCGATACAGCCGGGCTGAGCGGTGAGGAGGAGGGTCGTGGCGAATAGGGTCAACATTATATCGATCTCCAATTCGGCAGACTGCTAGAGGCGCGTCCCGCACGCATGCGAATGATCATCGGCCCAGCCTCCTGCGTGCAATGGATCCAAGCCAGAACGCGGAACCTGTTGCGATGGCGAGCCCGGCAGTCGGAACCCACGCGGCACCAACATAACCGAAAT
This sequence comes from Maricaulis maris, assembly GCF_049116555.1. Lineage (GTDB taxonomy): Bacteria > Pseudomonadota > Alphaproteobacteria > Caulobacterales > Maricaulaceae > Maricaulis > Maricaulis maris_C. Next base: position 525,374 of record NZ_JAGDYT010000006.1, read on the forward strand.
CGGCACCACGACGCGCTTGCCCGATTGGGTCCGGGAGAGTGACCTCGGCCATGACCGAGCCCAACGCTCCCACCAACCAAAAAAGAAAAGGGACGGCGAAGGAGGCTACCACTCCGAGGAGAACTGCGGAGGACAAGTTTGCGCGGCCAAGCATCCACCCCAGAAGCCCCATCGCCAGCACGCCCATCAACACTTGAAACTCTGGATACAGGAGGACGTATACGGGCTCCCAAGCAAATCTGGCGAATGCACTCGCGAACGAGGATACGACACTGAAGGCCAAAAACGGCACGGTCCAGCCGCTCACGAAAGCGAGCCACCAGATCGCGCGATCGGGGTTGGTCCGTGCCGCCTCACTCATCCCTAGAGCGTCCTCGCGATCAGCAGCTTCATGATCTCGTTCGTCCCGCCATAGATGCGCTGGACGCGGCTGTCGGTCCACGTGCGGGCGATGAACTGTTCTGCCCGTTCGCCCTCGCCGCCAAGGCCGAGACAGCCGGGCTGAGCGGTGAGGAAACGGGTCTTGGCGAGAACACCCAGCATCAGATCGACCTCCACTTGGGGAATGCGATTGCCAAAAGAATACCCAATGCGAGCATACTGATCATGATGGCACTTTGGACTAGCCATCCAAGACCAACCACTTCCGTATCAACCAAGCGCAAATTTGCAAAAATGATCGCGGCAACAATGGTCAGCGCCCACCGGCTCCAACCGAGGGCAAAGCCCACAACTCCGACGATCACGCTGGCAAAAAGCAATGGGCCATGTGCGATCAGGCTCTCAGGGAGAAATGCGGCACCAACCAACGCGCCGAAGGTTTGGGCCAATGCGATTCCTCCAAAAGTGACAAACGCAAGTATCGGTCCCAAATTCGTCTCTGCAGGAAGCTCGCTGTCATCCCCTTCACTCATGCCTAAAGCGTCCTCGCGATCAGCAGCTTCATGATTTCGTTGGTGCCACCATAGATGCGCTGGACGCGGCTGTCGGTCCACATCTTCGCGATCGGGTATTCGCGCATGTATCCATAGCCACCATGCAGCTGGACGCATTCGTCCATGACCTCGTTCTGGGCTTCGGAGACCCAGTATTTGGCCATCGAGGCGGTGGCGGCGTCGAGCTCGCCTTTCATCAGGCGCTCCGAACAATGATGGGTGAAAACCTCGGCCAGGGTCGCCTTGGTCTTGCACTCGGCGAGCTTGAACTGGGTGTTCTGGAATTTCAGGATCGACCGGCCGAAAGCTTCGCGTTCCTTGGTGTAATTGATCGTCTCGTGCAGGGCGCGCTTCATGGCGCCGACACCCTGGACGGCGATCTGCAGGCGCTCCTGCGGCAATTGTTGCATCAGCTGAATGAAGCCCTGGCCTTCTTCGGTGCCCAGCAGGGCATCGGCCGGCACCCAGACATCCTCGAAGAAGAGCTCGGCCGTGTCCTGGGCCTTCATTCCGACCTTGTCCAAGAGGCGACCGCGGCGGAAGCCCTCGACCTTGTCGGTCTCGACCATCAGGAGAGAGACACCGTCATAACCCTTTTCCGGATCGGTCTTGGCCACGACGATGATGAAATTGGCCGAGCCGCCATTGGTGATGAAGGTCTTCTGGCCGTTGATGCGATAGCCATTGCCATCCTTGACCGCCGTCGTCTTGACGCTCTGCAGGTCCGAGCCGGTACCCGGTTCGGACATGGCGATGGCGCCGATCAGCTCGCCGGAAATCATGCGCGGCAGGACGGACTTCTTCTGCTCTTCCGACCCGTAATGGGTGACATAGGGGGCGATGATGGAATTGTGCAGACCGACACCCCAGCCGCCAGCGCCGATCTCGGCGCCCGCTGTGTGGAAAACGTATTCATGGCCCCAATCACCACCGGCGCCACCATATTCCTCGGGCACGGACGGGCAGAGAATCCCGGCCTTGCCAGCCTTGGTCCAGATCTCGCGATCGACCATGCCCTGATCTTCCCAGCGTTCGGCATTGGGCACGCATTCCCGTGCCATGAAGCCGCGCACCGAATCCTCGAACATCCGGACATCCTCGCGCTCGAGAAAGTCCGGACGCGGCACATTGAGTGGATCCTGAAACATGAAACGTCCTCCCCAGACGGTTCGTTCTGTGACGGGCCTGACCGCTTGTCGATCGTCGCCCCTTATCAACCGGAATAGTGTGGCGGGCCGGTCTCTCTTGCCGGACCGGTCCCGCCGGTAATCACGTCAGCTTGCGCCTAGAAGGCCTCCGCTTCCAGCGCCATCATGGAGTCGGCGCCGGCCTCGACCTTGGCCAGGTGCATGGCCGCTTCCGGGACCCAACGGTCGAGGAAATACTGGCCGGTCTTCAGCTTGGCGGCATAAATCGGGTCCGTCTCGCCGGCAGCGATCTTGGCCGAGGCAACCTTGGCCATTTTCGCCCACATGTAAGTCAGGCAGGTCAGGCCGAAGAGGCTGAGATAGTCGTGGCTGCCGGCCCCGGCATGGTCGAAATTATTGAGCGCGTTATTCATCAGCCAGTCGGTGGCCTGTTTGAGCTTGCCCTTGGTCTCGCCAACCGCATTGACGAAGGGCTGTGTCTCGTCATTGCCGCCTTCGGCCACGAAAGCGTCGAGCTCGGCAAAGAAGCTGGTGATCGGGCGCATGCCATTCATTGCCAGCTTGCGGCCGACCAGGTCGAGCGCCTGGATCCCGTTCGTGCCTTCATAGATCAGGGTGATGCGGGCATCGCGCAGCAGCTGGGACGCGCCCCACTCCTCGGTGAAGCCCGACCCGCCATGAATCTGCAGGCCGGAAGAGACCATGTCATAGCCCTTGCCGGTTAGATAACCCTTCACGATCGGGGTCAGCAGCGCCATGTAGTCGCCCGCCTTCTCGCGCATGGTCGGGTCGGACGCCTTCTCCTCGAGATCACCCTGCAGGGCGGTCCACAGGGCAAAACAACGCGCGGCTTCGACGAAGGACTTCTGGTCCATCAGCATGCGCCGCACATCCGGATGCACGATGATCGGATCGGCCGGGCCGTCCTGGTTCTTCGGTCCGGTCAGGGAACGGCCCTGCAGGCGGTCCTTCGCGAATCCGAGCGATTGCTGATAGGCGGCCTCGGCGAGGGCATAGCCCTGCAGGCCGACACCCAGGCGGGCCTCATTCATCATGATGAACATGATTTTGAGACCCTTGTTTTCCTCGCCGACGAGCCAGCCTGTGGCCTCGTCATAGTCCATGACGCAAGTGGCGTTGCCGTGGATACCCATCTTGTGTTCCAGGCCGCCACACTTGGCCGTGTTGCGTGTCCCGGGATTGCCATCCGCATCGGGAATGAATTTCGGCACCACGAAGAGAGAGATACCCTTCACGCCTTCCGGCGCGCCTTCAATGCGCGCGAGGACCAGGTGGATGATATTCTCCGCCATGTCGTGTTCGCCAGACGAGATCCAGATTTTCTGGCCGGTGATCTTGTAGGAACCGTCAGCCTGCGGCACAGCCTTGGTGCGCAAAAGGCCGAGATCCGTGCCGCAATGCGGCTCGGTCAAATTCATCGTCCCGCCCCACTGGCAGGAGATCATCTTGGGCAGGTAGAGCGCTTTTTGCGCGTCCGACCCGCCTGTCGCCAGAGCGGCGGCGGCCCCCAGGGTCAGGCCCGGATACATGCCGAACGCCATATTGGCCGAGGACACCATCTCGTTGAAGGCGAGATTGAGCACGTGCGGCAGACCCTGGCCGCCATATTCCGGATCCGAGGAAAGGGCCGTCCAGCCGCCTTCCGACATCTGCTTGAAGGCATCCTTCCAGCCGGTCGGCGTTTTCACATTGCCGTCCGCGTCACGCGTGCACCCTTCCTCATCACCGATCTTGGAGATCGGGGCGAGCACGCCCTCACAAAATTTCGCGCCCTCTTCGAGGATCGCGTCAACCGTGTCGGCATCGGCGTCAGCGAAGCCGGGCAGATCGCCATACTGGGTGATATTGAGCACGTCATGCAGGACAAAACGCTGGTCACGAACCGGGGCGCGATACGGGGTGGTCATGATGGGTCTCCGGGGAGCGGGGTGTGGATTGTGGGGTTGTGAATTTGTGGTCGGTGCGGCCGCCGGGGATCACCCCGGGGACAGGCCGCTCCAGTCTTCCAGACGGGCACTGGCCAGGGCCTCGAAAGCCCGGGCCCTCCGACGGACGTCGTCCGGCGGCGTCCGGTCTTCCAGACGCTCGCGCATCCAGTCGAGGCCGGCGGTAAGCTCAGCCAGGGCGCGCTCGACGTCCTCGCGCTGCTGCTGCAGCACAGTGATCCGGTGTTCGAAGCGCTTTATCGCCGGCTCGAGGCGCTCGCGGCCACCTCGGTCGATCGCCTGCAGGTCGAGGATTTCCTTGATTTCATCGAGCGCGAAACCGACCCGCTTGCCCCGCAGGATCAACTCGATGCGGGCGCGGTCTTCAGCGGAATAGACCCGGGCTGCGCCACGGCGCAACGGATGGATCATCCCCTTCTGCTCGTAAAAGCGAAGCGTGCGCGGGGTGATGTCGAACTCCATGGCGAGTTCGCGAATGGTGAATTCGGTATCGGGGGCGACAGGCTTGATCATGGGTTGAATGGTGTTCACAAAGTTACGCGAACGTCAACGTCAGATATATGACAAGACGGAATTTGCCGTGAGAAGCCCCGGCACCGGTTTTGCCCCTTTCATTGTCACCGCGGGCGCGGCAAAGTCCGGCTCATGTTGCGATCCCTTGTTCTGCCCGCCCTTGTTCTGGCCCTGCCCGGCCTGCCCGCCCATGCGATGACGCAGGCCGGACAGCCGGATCCCGGCTTCTCCATTCTCGCGCAACCGGAGCCGACACCCGACCGGGCGCCTGACCAGACCACCCCAGACCTGTCGGAAGAAACCTATACGGTGATCGGTCCGCATCTGGACCGAGATTCCTATCTCGCCCTGCGCGGCAATCGTGACGATGTGGTCCTGCGGACGCGCTGGCAAATCACGCGCACGGCGCTGGAAGGCACGGCTCTTGGCGAGGAACAGCGGGAAATTGTCATTGGCGATGGTTATGTCACCGAGACCGGTGAGGCCGAACGCGTCATCCAGGACTTTGTCACCAGCCGCACCCTGACCCGCGTTCCGGCCCTCGACGGACCGGTGATGCGCAACGAGCCCTTCGTCTCCCATGTGCACCGGCAAATGAATACCTTCGCCTACTACACGGAGGGCGGCACCCTGGCAGAAGTCACCGGTCCGGGCGGCACATCCTTTGATCGCTTCTGGATCGAGGCCGCGATGGGTGTACGTCTGGGCGAGGCCGAACTGGTCTCGACGATCACCGAGGACGCAATCACCGAGGTCCGCCGCAGCGCCGAGGGCTCGCCGGTCCTGAGCCATCGCGATGACGGGTTGGGCGCGGGCCGAGCCGCCGCCCTGTTTCGGGGCTGGCTCCAGCATGGCGTGCCGATCCATCCCGACGCCCTGGCGACGCTCAATGCCGAGACCGGGATTCCGGAGGAATTCAGCTTCCTGGTCTTCTCTCCGTCCAGCCCGGACGGGCGTCGCGAAACCTGGACCCGCCTGAGCGAGCATGACGGCGAAGCCGCCTTTCCCTGGCCCGAAGGGCTGATGCCCGCACGCGCTGACAGCTATCAGATCGAAGACCCGGCCGTGCGCCGCCTGTTGCAGGCCGGACTTGATGCCGCCGCCCAACCATCGGCCGCCCCGGATGAAGCCGGCTTCCTCGCTGCCGCCGAGGCCGCCCAGCGCCGTGCTGATCCGGCGGGCGCCTATCTCGCTCTCTATCAAATCTCCCACCACCAGGGCCCGTGCCGCGCCGATTCCACCTCCCGCGTTTGCAGCCGGATGAGCCAGGTGACAGCGTCGGGCATTGGCAATGCCGGTTTCGAATCCCTGATGAGCGGTATCAGTCGCATGCAAAGCGACCGCGCAGCGGCGCTCAATGTCTTGAAAGATCACTTGCATCGCGACGGTCTTGAAGGCGCCGCCGCCAATCTGCTGGCAGCCCAGGCCCTGGCCGCCCTGCGCAGCACCCAGCCGGATGCCTTTCCGGAGCTCAATCTGCAAACCCTGTTTGCCAGTGCGGCGATCGCGGATCCCTACGCGCCGCTGGCCTTCTGGCATGCGGGCCGCTTCGCCGCCAGCCAGAGCGATGTCGAGACAGCCTGGCTGCTCTTCGATATCGCCCGGTCCCTGCCAGCCTCCCGCAGCCTGCCGCCATCGCGCGAAGCTGTCGCCATGAGTGATCAGTTACAAGCGCTTGCACCGGGCTTTTTCGTGAATGTACCGGAGACCGCGCAGGACGCCGGGGACGACGAATCCGATACGGATGGGGCCGACCTGCCGGAGTGACGTCCCCCGGCTCTGGGCATGTTCGGGTTGGCCCGGCCGAAAACTGAGTCGAACCACCGACTTATCCACACATTTTACCCACCATTAACCGAGTCAGAGCCTTGTTCAGACTCAGGATTTCGCGGCTTTGCGCGTCAATCTGAGAATTGGTGTGGAAACACTACATATTGGGTCTCCACCCTCGGTTTACACTATATTAACTGCGGAATAGCCTTCCGCAGGTTTGGCTGGGAGTGCGAATCACATGTCGTCTTTGGGTGGTCCATGGAGCGTTAAGGGGATTGATCCCCGCGCCCGGGCGAGAGCCAAGACGGCTGCGCGCAAGGAGGGCATGACCCTCGGCGAATGGCTCAATCGCGTCATCCTCGAGGACAATGACACCGCCTCCGCTCACTGGGACGACGCCCTGGAGGCCTTTCCGGGTTTTGGTGGCCAGCAATCCCTCACCGAGGACGAAGACAAGCTGCTGCGCGCGATGGTCAACCGCCTGTCCGACCGGATCGACAATTCCGAGCAGATGTCCGCCCGCACGCTGGGCGGCATCGACAAGGCGCTGACCCAGCTGGCCGAGAAGATCACCAAGACCGGCGAGCGCACCAGTGGCGAGCTGAATGCGGCACGCGACAGTCTGAGCCGCGTTCAGAAAAGCCAGGATGAGCTTGGCGATCGCGTGCGTTCCCTGGAGTCCGGTACGGGTAACGGCGCATCACCGGATACGGTGAAGGCGGTCGAGACCACCATCATGAAGCTGGCCCGCCGCCTCTATGAACACGAGAATGACACCGCGGCTCGCGTGCACGCAGTCGATGCCGACACCAAGCATCTCGCCGAGACCCTGGAAGACCGCCTCGCCCGCCTGGAAAACCGGGCCACAGACTTTGCCGACCTGACCAAGAAGCGCGAAGACCGGGCCGCCGAGACCCTGAACGGCCTGCACACCTCGACCGAGATGCTCAAGGCGCGGATCGAAGGCTCCGAGCGGGTCACCAATGACGCCGCCCGCCTTCTGGAGACGTCCTTCTCGCGCCTGGACGACCGTCTGCGCCAACTGGAAACCCGCAATTCATCCGACACGGTCGATCTGGAACGGCGTTTCGAACGCCTCACCGATGATGTCGCGCGGAGTATTGCCGAGACCCGTGGCCAGGTCAGCCAGGCCCTCAACAAGGCGACCTCGGAGCCGCGCGTGGACCGGCTCGAGGACACACTGGCCAAGGCGCTGGACCGGATTGACCGGGCCGAACGTCGCCAGGGCGACAACATGTCCCGGCTTGGCGACGAGATTACGAAACTCGCCGTCGCGATTGATCACCGCCTGACTGAAAGCGAACGCCGCTCAGCAAATGCAATGCGCGAAAGCCAGTCGGAACAGAAACTTGATCGTCGCCTGGATGAGGTCCGCCAAGAACAAAAGGACTCCATGAAGCGCATGGGCGAGGAGGTCACTCGCCTTGGCCGCGCCCTCGGCGATCGCATTGTGAAGTCCGAGGAGCGCTCCGCCGCCCTGGTGGAAACCGCAACCGATCGCATGGGCCAGGTGATGGACCGGCTGGAGCAATCCGGCCGTGACGACAATCTGGAAGATCGTCTGCGCCAGTCCGAGGAACGCACGGCCCAGCGCATCGAGGACGCCATGTCAGGCGTGAAGGATCGCATGAGCGCGGTGCGTGCCGAGACCGAGCAGGCCCTGTCGCCGGTCCAGCGTGCCATGTCAGCCCTCGCCGACCGGCTGGAAGCGATTGAGACGCGCGGCAAGCCTGCCGAGTCCGAGCCATCGGACACCGCCGCCGAAAGGCAGATCACCGCTGATAGTGACGAGATCGAGATCGATTTTGACACCCCGCTCGCGCCGCCGCCGCAGGCTGAAACACCTGCGGGCGGCTTCGATATCGATGGCGATGACCCATTCCTGGCCGAGGCCGCTCAGGCAAGCCCGGCGCCTCCGGCTGCGCCGCTTGCAACCAAGCCCGCGGCACCCGCGGCCGCCCCGGTTCTGCGCGAAACCGCCGCAGCCGCCGCCCCGACGCCCGCACCCGCGCAGCCCACACCCGGGCCTGCCCCTCAGGCACGCGGGCCCGTCCAGCCGCCGGCCCGACCGGCCCAGCCGCAGCGCATGGGCGCCACCGCCGATGCCGATTTCCTCGCCGCTGCCCGTGAACGCACGCGCGCCGGCGTGCCGGGCCAATCACCTGAAGGCGGCGAGCGCCGGGCGCCGCAGTCCAAATTTGGCCGTACCCTGCTCTACACCCTGCCTGTTGTCGCACTGGTCATGCTGTCCGGCGCTGGTGCCCTCCTGATCTGGGAAGCCTGGCAGGGAGATGGGGAACGCGTGGCTGCAGAGGCCGAGGCCGAACGCAGCTTCATTGCCCAGGTCGAAGCCGACCTCTCCGGCTCCGAACAAACACCCGGCACCTCGGCTGACCCAACCCAGCTTGCCGCGGCCGAAACCACGCCCGGCCCCGCACGCGAAACGCCCGTTCAGCAGAACGCGGACCCGGTTTCTGACGACGCCCGCCCGTCCGCGGCAGCGAGTGATCCGGCTCGCCCGCCCGCCAACCAGGTCGCAGACGCAACCGGAACCAGCCTGCCCGCGACTGCGGCAGTTGAGCCGACTCCGGTCCCCGTCCGCACCCCGGTAGAGACCCCGGCTGAAACCCCGGCTAACGGTCCCGGCCGCGTGACGCTGGAAAGCGCGGCCGCCGATGGAAATCCCGTCGCCCGCTACCAGCTGGGCATCCGTGCGTTGGACAATGGAGACGCGCAAACCGCGGCCATCCTGCTGCGCCGCGCCGCCGAACAGGGCATTCCGGCCGCTCAATACCGCTATGGCAAGCTTCTGGAGACCGGCGAGGGCGTCGAGATCAATCTCGAAGACGCCCGCCGCTGGACAGAACGCGCCGCGAATGCGGGTCACCGCCGAGCCATGCACAATCTCGGTGTGATGTACTACTATGGTACCGGTGCCGGGCAGAACATGGATACTGCGGCACGCTGGTTCCAGGAGGCGGCCTTGCTCGGTCTGCGCGATTCCCAGTTCAATCTGGCGCTGCTCTACGAGACCGGCGACGGTGTTCCGCTGAGCCTGCCGGACGCCTATGCCTGGTTCACGATTGCCGCCAGCGACAGCGACCCGACAGCTTCCGAACGCGCGTCCACACTGGCCGAGATGATCGAGCCGGAGGCCCTTCAGGCCGCGCGCGCAACCGCCGCCGGATTCACGCCGCGACCGCTCGATGGTGAGGCCAACGGCATTTATCCCGACCTGCCCTGGGAGCGCGTGGCCACCACGGACATGGTGATGGTTCGCCGGGCCCAGGGCTTCCTTTCAGTTCTCGGCTACGGCCCCGGCCCGCTGGACGGCCAAATCGGCGATCGCACGCGCGATGCCATCATGTCATTCGAGGCCGATCAGGGCCTGCCCCGCACCGGACGTGTCGACCCCGTTCTCGTTGAACGGCTCGAGCGCGCCGCGGCGGGTTGATCCGCGGTGCAGATCTACCTCCCGATCGCAGAAATCTCAGTCAACATCTTCCTATTGCTCGGACTGGGTCTGGGCGTCGGTTTTCTGTCGGGCATGTTCGGGGTCGGTGGCGGCTTCCTGATGACCCCGCTCCTGATCTTCATCGGTGTACCGCCAGCCGTCGCCGTGTCGACCGGCGCCAATCAGATCGTGGCCTCTTCGGCTTCGGGCGTCTTCCCGCACTGGAAACGTAAAACCCTAGATCTCAAGATGGGGGTCCTGTTGCTGATCGGCGGCTCCGCCGGCTCGATCGCCGGCGTACAATTATTCGCCCTGCTTCGGGGCATGGGCCAGATCGATCTGATCATCTCTCTGAGTTATGTGGGCTTTCTCGGTGTTGTCGGAGGTTTGATGATGGTCGAGAGCGTGCGCTCCATCATCCGCGCTGCCAATCCTGACAAGTCCGCCGGCAAGCGTCCGCTGCGCAAGCGCGGCTGGATCGACCGCATGCCCTACAAGATGCGCTTCCCGGCATCGGGGCTCTACATCTCGGTCATCCCGCCGGTCGCCATCGGATTCTTTGTCGGCACATTGGTCGCCATCATGGGGGTGGCGGGCGGCTTCATCATGGTACCGGCCATGATCTACTTGCTGCGCATGCCGACCAATGTCGTGGTCGGAACCTCGCTCTTCCAGATCCTCTTCGTCACGGCCCTGACCACCTTCCTGCAAGCCGCCCAGAACCAGACCGTGGACATCCTGCTGGCCCTCCTCCTGACGGTAGGCGGGGTGATCGGCGCCCAGTTCGGCGCCCGCGCCGGCCGGAATGTGAAGGCCGAGGAATTGCGCGCCCTGCTGGCCGCCCTTGTCCTGGCCGTCTGCCTGAAAATGGGCTGGGACCTGGTGGTCACGCCGTCTGAGCTTTTCGTCATCCTGCCACGCGGCGCCGGGGAGGGATTCTGAGATGATCGCCGCCCTTCTCCTCGCGCTCGGTCTGCAGGGCCAGCCTCAGATCGCGACCGAGGCCCCTGGCATCGTCGCCGCCCTGACCCAGGAAACGGTCGAGATCCGAGAGGATTTCGATGGGGCCGAACTGGTCCTCTACGGGGCGACGCGCGGCCTCACAATCCAGGACGAGATCGTTGTCGTGCTGCGGGGTCCGGGGCGGGATTTGCGGGTGATGCAGAAGGCCCGCAGCTTCGGCATATGGGTCAATTCGGCGCCGCTCGAATTCGATGATGTGCCGAGCTATTACGCCATCGCGACATCGCTGCCGCTGGAAACCATAGCAGGCCCGGAGGAACTCGAGCGCAGCGGCATCGGGCTGCAGGCCATGCTGGAGGCCAATGCCACAGCCATGGAGCCAAGCTGGCTTCTGGGCGCCTCAACGGCCGTCGACGGCGCAGCCCCTGATGCCCGACCGAGCGACCGGCCCGATGGAGCGGGCCTGGACGAACCGCCCGCGATGATCCGCCAGGACCGGGTGAGCGAGTATCTTGATGCAATCGCCCGGGACGGACGCCGCGACAATGTTTTTGCCGAGGCTCAACGCGGTGTCGAAATCCTGGACGGAGGCTTGTTCCGGGCCACAATTGCCTTGCCACCGCTCACCCCGGTCGGCGATTACGTCGCCGAAGTCTATCTCTTCCGCGATGGTCGCCCGATCGCCAGCCGGTCCGCCAGCCTTCGCGTCGAAAAGGCCGGTATCGAGCGCTTCTTCTTCGAATTCGCTCACGACCTGCCCATCCTGTACGGCCTGTTCTGCGTGCTGCTGGCGATGCTGGCCGGCTATATCGCCAATCTGGCCTTCAATCGCCGCTAGGCCTTTTCGCCGGCGACCGCGCGCCTAGATTGGGCGTATGGACAGACACGCTTCCCTCCCCCCGATTCCCCTCTGGCTTGGCCTGACCGGCTGGATACCGTTCTGGCTTCCTGTGCTGTCGACGGCACATGCCCTTGTTACCGACCGGTCCGCCGCCGCTGAAGCTGCCATCTTCGTTATCTATGCCGCGATCATTCTCGGTTTTCTCGGCGGCGTTCGATGGGGGCGGGCACTGGCTCCGGACAAGCACCAGGCACTCGACAACCCGACCTTCGTCCTGTCGATCGTGCCGAGTCTGGCCGGCCTGGCGGCAGCGCTTTTGATCTGGGCGGGCCTGCCACTGATCGCCTTCGCGCTGATCCTGGTTGCCCTCATCACCCATTGGCGCTGGGACCTGGCTGCCAGTCGGCGCGGTGATCTGCCCGCCTGGTATGGCCAGCTGCGCGCCATCCTGACGGCTGGCGCGGTTGGAGCGACCCTTGCGATGCTTGCCCTCTATCCCCTGACCGGCTGATCGCTCCTCCCACCCATCAACCCGGACAGATTTCCGGTTGGCATGCTGGCAGGACCTTCATCCGTGACATCTCCGGCAGCCTGCTGGACTGGGTCAGACATTGGCAATCCGGGTCCGCCTGCGGCCAGGCTGCAGACTAGAAGCGATCCGGCACGCAAGTCTGCGCGGCGACTGGATAGACCCGTGCCCGCCCCATGACGAGCGCACTCGGCGTCTGGCCGAAACAGCGCACAAAGGCCGGATCGCAAACATTCAGACCGCCGGTATAGGCACCAAAGGCCGGCATGACGAGGCGCTGGCCGTCGGTCGCAAAGCAGCGCGCCCGCACCGACCGCCCCTGCCCGCGCACCTTGGCACAGGGGTGGAGATGGCCGGCAATTTCGCCCGGCGCCACACCCTCGGTCGGCTCATGTCGCAAAACCAGGCTTCCAATCTGAAGCGTGTGCCGCACCTCACCACCGAATTGCGGGGGTGGTGCGGGGTCGTGATTGCCCTCGATCCAGACCCAGCGCGAAACGCTGGCGACCAGGTCGGCGAGGCGTTCAGCGTCTGCACCATCCATGCGCCGGTCGGCCAGCTGGTCGTGGAAACTATCCCCCAGCGCGATCAGGGTTTGAGGGCGATGGCGGCTGATGGCAGCCGCCAAACGGCGCAGCGTCGTGCGCGTATCATACGGGGGCAGCATCTGGCCGCCCATGCCGAAAGACGACCCCTTCTCGAAATGCAGGTCCGAGACAATCAGGGTCGCGCTGTCCGGCAGGAGCAGAACACCGTCCCGATCGGCGATCGCACGTGTGTGGGCGAGGCTGAATTCATGGTCGGTGAGCGTGTCAGTCAAGCCGGACGGCCTCCGCAATCAGGTCCTCGGCAGCCTCTTCCAGGATGCTGTCATGGCCCTCGCCATAGACCGGTTCCTTGCCGATCTCCAGCATGACCGGCACGGCCAGGGGCGAGATTCGATCCAACGGCATATGGGTCACCCGGCCACGAATTCGCGCGAGGGCTTCGCCCAAGCGGCGAATGTCCAGCAGGCCGGACGCCGCATCCTGCCAAGCTGCCCGCAGCAGTATGTGATCCGGCTCGTGCTCGCGCAGGACGTCATAGATGAGGTCAGTCGAAAAAGTGACCTGACGCCCGGTCTTCTCCTGCCCCGGAAAGCGGCGCTCGATCAGACCGGCAATCACCGCGCAATTGCGGAAGGTGCGCTTCATCAACTGGCTCTCCGCCAGCCAGGCATCAAGATCATCACCCATCATGTCCTCATCGAAGAGGGCATCGAAATCGAGACCGGACAAGTCACGCAGTCCCCAGACCGAGACGGCATATTCATTGGCGACAAAGCCCATCGGCCTCATCCCCAGTCGCTCCAGACGCTGGGTCAGCAACATGCCGAGGGTCTGATGCGCCAGTCGCCCCTCGAACGGGTAGCAAACCAGATAGTGGCGCGCAGAACGCGGGAAGGTTTCGACCAGAAGCCCGTCGGCTGCCGGCAGACGGGAACGCACCGCCTGGAGACGCAGCCAGTCACCGACCTGGTCCGGCAGGCCATCCCATTGCTCCCGATCCTGGACCATGTCGCGCACGCGGGCTGCCAGATAGGTGGAGAGTGGAAATTTTCCGCCCTGATAGGAGGGGATTTTCGGATCGGCCTCCGCCGCCCGCACGACCCGCGCGGTCATTTCCTCGATACCGACAAAGCGCAGGACCTGGCCGGCGAAGATGAAGGTGTCGCCGGGCGTGAGTTGTTCGACGAACCATTCCTCAATCTGGCCGAGCCGGTGGCCGCCCCGCCCGCGCGCTGACACCACAACATCCAGCATCGGCGCCTCGACAATGGTGCCGACATTCATGCGGTAGCGCTGGGCGATCTGCGGCGTTCGCGCGAGCCATCGCCCGTCCTTGCGCTGAACCAGCCGTCGGAAACGCTCATAAGTATTGAGCGCATAACCCCCTGTCGCGGCAAAATCGAGCACTCGATCAAAGGTCTCGCGGTCGAGATGGGAATAGGGCGCGGCGCTGCGCACCTCATTGAACAGCGCGTCAGCAAAGAAACCATCCCCGCACCCCCGCCCCATGATGTGCTGGGCGAGGACATCGAACGCCCCCGCGCCCAGGGGGTCCCCGTCCAGGGCATTCTCGGCCACGGCGTCGCGCGCAGCCTGGCATTCGAGGTGCTCGAACCGATTGGTTGGCGCCAGCAAAGCCTTCGAAGGCGCGTCGAGTCGGTGATTGGAGCGCCCCAGACGCTGGATGAGACGGGAGGAACCTTTTGGCGCGCCCATCTGCACCACCAGATCGACATCGCCCCAATCGATGCCGAGATCGAGCGTGGAGGTGCAAACCACCGCCTTCAACCGCCCTTCAGCCATCGCCTTTTCCACCTTGCGCCGCTGTTCCGGCGACAGCGATCCATGATGCAGCGCGATCGGCAGATTGTCGGAGTTATGGGACCATAATTCCTGGAAGGTGAGCTCGGCCTGGGAGCGTGTATTGACGAAAACGAGCGCCATCTTCGCGCGTTTGATCCGCCCGTAGACATCCGCCAGGGCGTGCCGACCGGAATGGCCAGCCCAGGGAATGCGGTCCGTGGGGTCGAGGATTTCGACCTCTGGTCGTGCCCCGGGCGCCCCGCGAACGATGCGCGCGAACCGATCTTCCAAAGGCGTCTGAGCCACCAACCAGCGCGCGAGGCCGCCCTCGTCGGCGACAGTCGCGGAGAGGCCCGCCCGCGTCGCCTGGGGTGCCCATTGACGGATGGTCGCGAGGTCGAGCGAGAGCAGGTCGCCACGCTTTTGCGGCGCGATCGCATGAGCTTCGTCGATGATAATGCGCCTGAGGTCGCGAAAGAAGGCTTCCGCATTGGCCGTGGCACAAAAGAGGGCAAGTTGTTCCGGCGTGGTCAGGAGAATGTCCGGCGGATGCGCGCGTTGGCGCTGGCGCTTGCTGGTCGAGGTATCGCCGGTTCGGGTCTCGATCCGCAGATCCAGCCCCATCTCCTCGACCGGCATCATCAGATTGCGCGCGACATCCACGGAAAGCGCCTTGAGCGGCGAGATATAGAGTGTGTGTAGCGCATGAGGCCGGTCACGTCCGGCCTGCGAGACTGCAGATGCCAGATCAATCAGGCTGGGCAGGAAACCGCCCAGTGTCTTGCCGCCCCCGGTGGGTGCAATCAGCAGCGCGTCCTCTCCGGCCTCGGCCGAGGCGATCATCTCGAGCTGGTGGGACCGCGCCGTCCAGCCCCGTGTGGCGAACCAGTCGGCAAAGCGGGGCGGTAGACTGGCGGTGGCTGGCACTGACGGCATCGACTCTCTTTAGCGGCCTCGCAACGAGGCCCCCCATATCTATGGGGGGAAGGCTGCCCTTAGCGTCCCCCTGCCGTTTGTGCCCCGTTTTCGCCATGCTCGCAGGCAAGAGTGACATTAGCGAGGGAAACTGGGTCATGGTCAACGCCGTCATTGAACGGTTTCAACGGCTTGATGCCGCGTTCAGTGAGCGCGCCAGCAAGGGTGAGCGCCTGTATGGCCGCTTCTCCGCCCTTGCCAGCATTTCGTCGTCCGAGACCTCTGATACCCTCGCCGACCGCAGCTTCCAGATCCGCGACAGACTCAATGAAGGCCTGGGCACGTGGAAGTCCCCGGGCCGCGCCATGCGACTCGTCTTTGCCGCGGCACTCGCGGCTTCGAACCGGTCTGCCGACAATTTTTTCACCGTCCGCACCGCCCTGAATGACCGTCGCCGTGAACGCGGCACGCGGGCGCTCAGTCATGGTGGTTCCTGCGCGGCGCTCGCGCTCGTGGTCGCCGGTGGCGAGTCCGGCCAGGTCGACAATTTCTTCGATATTCTGGACGAGATTTCGCTGCCCTGGTGGCGCCGCGTCCCGGCGCGTGAGGATGTCCTCGCCGCGGCCTTTGCGGCGCTCGGCGATACGCCGGAACATGCCCGCACCAAACTCGACAAGGCCCGTCTGGCGCTGCGTTCGGCGGGTGTGCCCGGGCATCATGTCGAGGGGGCTGCCCAGGAAATCTGCCTCGGGCCAGTCGATCCGGGCGAGCTCGCTGCGGCCTGGACCAGTTTGAACACCGCCGTCCGCGGACGCCCCGTTTTGCGCAATGGCGTCGGCAAGACGGGACTGGCCGTGCTCGCTTCGCGCGGGCGCGGGCCGGAGATTGCCGACAAGTTGGTGACCAGTTTCGAGGCCGTCCGCGCGTTGCGACCACGGCCATCGGGCCAGGTCGCCGCACGCCTCGCCATGCGTTTGGCCCAGGCCCAGACCGGAACAAGCGAACCGCATGCCGCCGCCCGAGACCTCGCGGCCATCCTGGCCGCCCAGGCCGCCGTCATCGCAGCCGTGGCCGGCTCGACCGCGGCTGTCGCCGCCGCGACATGACCCCGGCCAGAGCTTCCGGCGTGACAGGCTTTGGGATAAAGCGCTAAGACAGATCACGCCTGTTTCGAGGCGCAACCGTGTCCGGGGGGTAGCGGTGCCATTCAGACAATTGAGTTCAGACCACATTGTCCAGACGCTGGAACGCCTCGGGGCCCGCACCCGCGACCGTTTCCCGGCAGCCAGCTTCAACAATGTCGTTGTCGAGCTGATCGACCTCGCCAAGCGCGACCGACGCCGGAGCCAACGCCTGGCACGGCCTTACCTTTTCCTCCGCGCCGGGATTATTCTCGCGATCCTGCTTGCCCTTGCCGGCCTGGCTTATGTCGGCGAACGGGTCTTCAACTGGGCCCAGGACACCGGAGCAGCTGCCGATGTCTTCACCATCTTTGAAGGCGTCGAGGCCGGCCTCAATATCGTCATCCTGGCCGCGGTCGCGATTTTTACGCTGACACGCGTGGAAGAGCGCCTGAAACGCTCGCTGGCGCTCGATGATCTGCACGAATTGCGGTCAATCGCACACGTCATCGACATGCATCAGCTGACCAAAGACCCCACCGCGCTCCTGCGACTGGGCCCGCGCACCACCGCATCGCCGGAGCGGGCAATGAGCGAGTTCGAACTCGGCCGTTATCTCGATTATTGCGCCGAAGCGCTCAGCCTCGCCGGGAAGATTGCCGCGCTTTATGCCCAGAGCTCTCGAGATCCGGTGGTGATTGCCTCGGTCAATGATATCGAGACCCTGACCTCGAACATGTCTGCGAAGATCTGGCAGAAGATCAATATCGTGCGGGACGCCGCACCCGGTGCTGTCGAGACACCGGCAGAATAGCCGGTTCGGCCCTCCCCTAGCGCGATGAAGGGTGGTAGGAGCTTGTTCAGGATCGAAGACCCAAGGGGGAAGCCATGAATCCCGAAGACCTCATGAATCCGGAAACACTCGCCACACTGGTGGAGACCGGAATCGCCGCCGGCACCAACGTTGTCCTGGCCGCCATTATCCTGATCGTCGGCCTGATGATTGCCGGATCCGTGCGCAAGGCAATCCGCAGTGCCGTGTACAAGAGCGAGCGGATGGACGACACGCTCGGCGCCTTCTTCGGCTCGCTGGCCTATTACGGCATCATGGCGATGGTCGTCATTGCCATGCTGGGCACGTTCGGCATTCCCACGACAAGCTTTGTCGCGACGCTCGGCGCTGCCTCCCTGGCCATCGGCCTTGCCCTGCAGGGCACGCTGTCCAATCTGGCCGCCGGGGTCATGCTGATCCTGTTCCGCCCTTACCGCCTCGGCGATTGGGTCGAGCTGGCCGGCACGTCGGGCGCGGTCAAGGAGATCACGCTCTTCACCACGGTTCTGGCCACCGGCGACAACAAGAAGATCATTGTCCCCAACGGCAAATCCTGGGGTGACACGATCACCAACTACTCGGCCAATCCGACCCGCCGCGTCGATCTCGTTTTCTCGATCGATTATGGCGATGACATCACCAAGGCGCAGGAAGTGATCACCCAGGTTCTCTCGGACGACGCGCGCGTGCACGCGGATCCGGCCGTCTTTACGGCGGTCACGGCGCATGGCGAATCCTCGGTCGATATCGTTGCGCGGGCCTGGTGCGATACCGGTGATTATTGGGGTGTGCATTTCGACGCGATGAAGAACGTCAAGGAAGCTTTCGACAAGAACAGCATTTCCATCCCCTACCCGCACCGCGTCAACATGGCCCGCAAGGGTTGACCGGAAGGACATCGGGGCTGCGGCCCCGATTGCGCCTCATTTGAAGGTAAGCTGGCCCGATGACAGATCGAGACACATCCGCGGAGCGTGCGCCTGAGCGCACGACCTTCGTCCAGCGCCTGATCCGTATCGGCTCGACCGATATCATTCGGGTCGTCGTCCTGTGCGTACTGGCCGGCTTCGTGCTGGCTGCCTTTCACGTCAATCCGCGCCGCCTTTGGGTCGACTTCTTTGGCACCATTGCCGAATCCTGGGGTCGCTTCATTGAATTCCTGACCCATTCGGTTGGCTGGGCGATCGAGTATTTTCTGCTCGGCGCCATCCTAGTCATTCCGATCTGGATCGTGGTTCGTGTCCTCGGGGCCTTGCGCAACCGCTGAACATTTCCGGCAATTCGATTTTGTTAACCACCTTCCTTTGCCGGTTGGCAAGAAAGCCTTGCTAGACGTTCGGCATGAACGCGCGCGCCTCAACCCTACCCGTCTCCCGGACGGCTTCGACGCCCGAGGCGGAATTCACATGCAATGCGGCGCCGCTGCTGCTGGAATCCAACGGCTATCTTCGCAACATGCTGATCGGACTGCTGCGCGACGCCGGCGCGGACCATGTCATGGTCGCCCGGCGAAGCGAGGCGGTGATCGAGCAGATCAGCGAACACCCGCCCAGCGTCATCATCGCTGACTGGCACGACCATGATAATCCCGATGACGACCGGTTGAAGCTCGTGCGCGCCATCCGCGAGACCGAGAATGCCGCCTTTCGCGATACGCCGATCGTCTTCATCTCGCAGCCACGTTCGCGACGCGAGATCGAGCGCGCCCGCGACGCCGGCGTGTCCGAATTCCTGATCACGCCAATCGCGCCCGTCACCCTGCAAGACCGTTTGCGGTCGCTTGATATGAGCCCACGCACCTTCGTCAATGCCGCCCGCTTCACCGGGCCGGACCGGCGTCGCCGGCCACGCCGGGCTCACGGGCCGGCCTACAAGCGAACCGCCGATGTCGACGCCGAGCTGACAACGCCCATGGCTGCCGCCCGCGCAGCAGCCAGCGCCCTCGTCAACGAGACCCAGTTGACCGGCGACCGTCTGGCCATCCGGGTCGGCCGCTCGCTCCAGCGCTTTCTGACTACCGTCAGTGACTACACACCGGTCGAGGCCGAGGTTGTGGAAATGCATCGTGCGGCTCTGGCCCAGCTGGTTCGGATGGTCGAGGACGGCAATCCGCTGCGCGAGCCGGTGGTTACCGGCCTTGAACAGGTCGTCGCCAAGCGCATGGGTCGCCGCTAAGCCCCCTTCCGGCAGAGGACGGGCTGCCTTATCAAGGCGGGAGACCTGTTCAGGATCGCCATGACCGACGACATTCAGTCCCGCCTCGATTCCATCGCCCCGCTCATCGTGACCGGCTCGCCACACGCTGTCGCCCTGGGCCTGTCCCTCGTCTCCTTGACGCCGGGACAGGCTGTGATGCGCGCTCGCTATGATGAAAGCCTTATCGGGGACCCGGATGCCGGAACACTGCATGGCGGTGTCATCACGGCACTGCTGGACCATGCTTGCGGCATGGCGGCATTCGCCGGTTTCGGCGCAAGGGACACACCGGCGACGCTCGACCTGCGGATCGATTATCTGAGGTCGGCAAAGCCGGGGCTGGATGTCACCGCCGAAGCTTATTCGCTGAAGTCGCACGGGCTGGTCGCCTTTGTCCGGGCGACGGCACATGACGGTGATCCCGAAGACCCGGTCGCCATCGCGCAAGCGGCCTTCATGATCACCAAGGCCTCCAAGGCTGCCCAGGAACGCGCGCGCCGCGACTATACCGAAGGGCGCATGTCATGAGCCGTGCGCTGATCGAGACTCTGATGTCGGCTCCTTATGTCGCGCGCTTCGGCGTGCGCCTGGACCAGCGCGGCAATGAGCTGACCGGTGTCCTGCCTTTCGAGGACCATCTGGTCGGCAATCCCCTCATTCCGGCCCTGCACGGCGGGGCGGTCGGTGCATTCCTTGAGATCGTCGCCTCGGCCTCGCTTCTGGCCAGCCAGCCGCTGGACCGTTTGCCCAAGCCGATTGATGTCGCCATCGATTACCTGCGCCCGGCTCGGGCCCAGGACGTTTATGCCCGCGCTGTAGTCGCCCGCTCGGGACGCCGTGTTGCCAATGTCCGTGTCGAGGCCTGGCAGAACCGCATCGATGCGCCGGTCGCAACCCTGCACGGACATTTTCTCATTACACCGGCCCGAAGCGACAGCGAGGCGGACTCCGCCTGAGCGGGGTCGTTCGTCGCCGCTTTGCTCCCATTGGTCGCACTTTCCTGAACCTGGCTTACACCCGACTTACAAAGCGGACAGTTTCTAAACGCCAGCTCTCAAAGGTTTAGGCTGGCGGTCAGGGCGCAGAGAGGTTGCACCGGGCAATCTTCCAATCGTGGTGACGGGTCACAGAGGGGTGACCGGCCACATTGAGGAGACTAGCCCCATGCTTATTACATCACTTGCCGTGCTCACCACGAGCCTGACCCTGACGCCGCTGGCGGTTGCCGCCGATGAAACGGTTCCGACCCAGATCGTCCATTTTCACACCGACGAGCTCAGCAGCGAGGCCGGCTGGGATGAGATCGAGAGCCGCATCCGCGTCGCGACCTCACGTGTCTGCCGCCCGCACGGACTGCGTGGTCTGGTGGCCCAGCGTATCCGCCAAGAGTGCTTCAACTCGACCTATGCGGATGCCATCCGGCAACTCAACAGTGAATATGCCGAAGCCAACAGCCGAAGTGTGGCTGTGGTCGTTTCCGCGCAATAGACGCAAACCCGGTGATCCGGGCGACCGCCCTAGGGGCTGGTGCGGTCGCCTGTGACGCCTTGCCCCATCGCCGAACCCGGTGATGGGTGCCAGACTCCCCCCATGACACACGCCAATGCCGTCACCGCTTACTATGATGATCTCTGCCCGATCTGCCGGCACGAGATGGGTGCCTATGTGAACAAGGCGCCGGACCTGATCCGGTTGCACGACTGCAATGGCGAACTTCCTGCCGACATTGATCGCGACGCGGCCCTTGCCAGCTTGCATGTCCGCCTGCCCGACGGTCGGGTCGAGACCGGTTGGTCCGCTTTCCTGGCCATCTGGGAACGGATGCCGGAAGAGAGCCGCGGTCTGCGCTGGCTGGCAAGGCTGACCCGACCCGCTCCGATCCGGATCGTACTGAACCAGATCTATCTCTGGCTCGCGCCGCTTCGGCCGCGCGACCGGTGCCGCGATGGGGTTTGCGAGCGCCCGAACTAGGCCCATACAAATATGAATGAGCGCCAGACTCGGAACAGAGCTGCCATTCCGTAGGATAATCAGAAAAGCTTCTTAAGTAGGCCATCTGACGCCATGCAATATCGCATGATGTCTTGATCAAGCCCTGGAGCTTTCCATGACCATCCTTGCAAAAACCCTCATCACCAGCCTCGCTCTGGCCGGGATCGCTGCGATCTGCCTCGGCTCATCCGCTCATGCCCAGCCCACAGCCAGTCCGGCATCGGCGGCCCGAGCCGACATTCCCTTCCAGCGTGAAGACCTGGTCGACCCTGCGCGGCTTGCCCACCTGCAGGACCAGATCGAGGCGGCCGCCACCCGCGTTTGCCGCGAAGACCTGCAGGGCGACCCGCTGCGATTATTGATGCTGCGCGCCTGCATACGCGACGCGACTCGTCGCGCGATGGAGACGCTGGAACACCACCAGGGCAATGCCCAAACCCTCGCCCGCAGCGAGACGCGAAATCAGCGCTGACCCGGATCGCCGGCGGCGCCCCCTCTAGGCGGGGGCGTCGCTATTGCACGGCTTGCCCGGGCGGGCTAGGTGCGGACCATGTCTATTCCGTCCCTGACCCGGCTCGACGTCATCAAGCGGGCCTGGCCGCTGGTCTTCGCCAATGCGGCCGTGCCGCTCGCCGGCGTCGCCGATACCTTCGTGCTCGGCCTGTCTGGCGACAAGGCGGATCTGGGCGGCGTCGCCCTGGGCGGCGCGCTCTTCTCGGTCTTCTATTGGAGCTTCTACTTTCTGCGCATGGGCACAACCGGACTGACTGCCCAGGCAGACGGCGCGGGCGACCTCGCGGAGACCCAGCGCATATTGCTGCGCGCGCTCGCCATTGCCGGGACCCTCGGCCTCCTCGTCCTCCTGTTGCGCGACCTCATCGCCCTGGCCGGTTTTGCCATCCTGCAGGGTGAGGCCCGTGTTGAAGACAAGGGCGCCGACTATCTGCTCGCCCGTGCCTGGGGCACACCGGCCGCGCTTGCCTGCTTTGCCCTGTCAGGCTGGCTTATTGGCCTGGGGCGCAATGCCTCGACCCTGGCGATCTACGTCGCCTTCAGCGTCATCAATATCGCTCTCGACCTCTGGTTCGTGCTGGGTCTCGGCTACGGACCGGGCGGCGTCGGCGCCGCGACAGCAATCGCCGAATGGGTCGCCCTCGTGATCGGCCTGGGCTTCATGGCCTTCGTCCTGAGAGGCCAGTCCGGCTGGGCTCAAGGCGTTCTGGACCGGGTCAAACTGCTCGACCCTGCGGCCATTCGCGAGCTCTTCCAGGTCAATGTGAACCTGATGATCCGGACCTGGTCACTGGTCATCGGCTTTACCTGGTTTGCCAATGCCGGCGCGCGGCAGGGAACGGCGGCACTGGCCGGCAATCACGTGCTCTTGCAGGTGATCTCGGTCTGGGCTTTCGTGCTCGATGCCTTCGCTTTTGTTGCCGAGACCGAGGCCGGCCGCGCTTACGGGCGGCGATCCGTGCGCGATCTGCGGCGCTCGGTCCAGCTGACCGGCGAACCGATGCTGATCGCTGGCGGGATTTTCGCGATTGCGACATGGCTGTTCGGCGAAGCCGCGCTGACGGCCCTGATCGAGGACCCCGAGGCACGCGCTGCGGCGATCACCTATTTGCCCTGGTGCGCTGTCGTGCCCTTCCTGGGAGCACCGGCCTGGCTGATGGACGGCATCTTCATCGGTACGACCAGCGGCAAGATATTGCGCAATGCCGGCATCGCGGCAGTTGTGGTCTATCTGATCGCGGATGCCATGCTGGCACCCGCATTCGGCAATCACGGTGTCTGGGCAGCGTTCCTGGTCTTCTACCTGGCCCGCGCCGGCGCTCTCATGAGCGCCTATCCGGCCCTGGAGCGCCGACTTCACTCGGCGCCGACAGCCTCGGAAATCGACACGAAACCGTCGGCCTGAAGCCGCTCAACCAGCCCGATCTTGATGCGCTGGATCAGGCCAGGCCCCTCATAGATCAGACCCGTATAAAGCTGGATCGCATTGGCCCCCGCGCGGATCTTGGCGTAGGCGGTCTCGGCGCAGGACACGCCGCCAACCCCGATAATGGCCATGTCCGGTCCGGCGGCCTTGCGGAAAACCCGCACCAGCTCGGTCGAACGCGCAAAGACCGGGGGGCCCGACAGGCCGCCCCCCTCCCCCATCTTGTCGCTGATCAGGCTTTCCGGTCGCGTGATCGTGGTGTTGGCGATAATGATGCCGTCCAGTCCGTGACGCCGGATGGCCTCAACCATGACCTCCGCCTCGCTGTCCGCGATATCCGGCGCGATCTTGAGGAAGACAGGCGCCTTCGCCCCGACAGCGGCAACGGCCGCGAGCAAGTCGTCGAGAGCACCCGATGATTGCAGGGTGCGCAGGCCTGGCGTGTTGGGCGAGGAGATATTGACGGTGAAGAATTGCGCGAAATCCTGCAGCTCACGCAGACAGGCGACATAATCCGCGACCCGGTCCTCACTATCCAGATTGGCACCCAGATTGACACCGACCACGCCCTTGCGGCCGGAACGGCGGGCGAGTCGCGCCTTGAACAGGTCGAGCCCCTGATTGGGAAAGCCCATGCGATTGATCACCGCGCGATCTTCCTCGAGCCGGAAAATGCGCGGCTTGGGCTTGCCATCCTGTGCGCGTGGCGTCACCGCACCGCATTCGACAAATCCGAAACCGGCAGCCAGGAGGGCGTCAGGGGTTTCAGCATTCTTGTCGAAGCCGGCAGCGAGCCCGACCGGATTGGGCAGGTCGAGACCGGCCAGTCGGGTGTGCAGGATGTCCGGATCGCGGCTGAACTGGCGCGGCCCCAGGCCAAGCTTGAGCCCCTGGATGCCCAGTCGATGCGCGGTTTCCGGGTCGAAACCATGCAGAAGGCGCGTGGCCAGATCATGGATCATGAGCGGCTCTCCAGCTCGGAAGGCAGGATCCAATCCCCCTCCTCATTGCGGCGGACATGGCGCAGACCGCGCACGGCGCTGGCCGGGATCTCGCCATAGACATGCGGAAACAGCGCTCCGCCACGTGACTTTTCCCACTTCACCGTCTCGCCGAGGGCGGTGAGGTCGATCTCCACCAGCAGCAGACGCTCATGGTCATTATAGTGCTTGATCAACGTGCCTTCGACCTGGTCGGCCGCGGACAGATGGATAAAGCCATCGGCGACATCATGCGGGTCACCGGTGAAGCGGCCGTCGGCCATCACCTGTGACCAGCGATCCGGCGTGGCGAGGCGGAATGCGGTTTTCGTGGTCATGGTGAGGGCCTAGCGCTCGGCGCGGATTCGGGCAAGCGCGACTCGCGTATGGGACAATTTTCCTATAGCCTTCTGGCCTCATGCTGACCCATGACGATATCTGGCGCGGGATTGATCGCCTGGCCCGGCATGCCCAGACAAGCCCGTCCGGACTCGCCCGACGGGCCGGTCTGGACTCGACCACATTCAACCCGTCCAAACGCGTCTCAGCCGACGGCAAGAAACCACGCTGGCCGTCGACCGAGAGCATTGCCAAGGCACTCGCCGCAGCCCATCTGGATTTCGATGATTTCGCCGGTCTGATATCCGGAAAACCCACTGTTGGCGCACTGCCCTCTCGTGGCCTCGCCGATGGTGACGCCGGGTCTCCCTTTGATGCGGCCGGCCTGCCGGCAGGACCCGACTGGGACGCCATTCCATTTCCCGGACTGACACCAGACGAGGCCTTTGCCCTGACCGTCGAGGATGACCGCATGCTGCCGGTTTACCGGCGCGGCGATCGCCTGGTTGTTTCGAACAGCGCCCCGACGCGTGTCGGTGACCGGGTTGTGGTGCAACGCCGCGACGGGACCCGCTCGGCCTGGACCTTGTCGGAGAAGCTGGTCCAGTCCGTGCGCCTGACTCCCCTTGATCCAATGGCGGCCAGCCTCACCCTGCCGCTGTCGCAGATCGCCTGGTTGTCTCGAATTGTCTGGGTCAGTCAGTAGACAGTTTCAGCGTTCAAGCCGGGCATCCGCCCAGGCCGCCGCCACACGGCGGTCATCGAGCCGCGGTGCAAACTCATCCAGCTCGCCCAGGATAGCAGCGTCGAAAGCATCCCGGGCCGGCAATTGCCGCGCACTGTCCACCAACTCCCGAATGCGACCCGAATAGGCCGGCTCGTCGAGTGCCGCGAGCCCCAGGGCGAGGAAATAGCGCGGCGCCGGGCTGTCCGGGTCAAGCGCTATCGCCTGGGAATAATAGCCCATGCCGGCCTCGACCGAGGCATCGAGCGCCCGCAGACCCCGGGTCCCGCCACGCCGGGCGACTTCCAGATGCCACGCCCCCAACATGCCCAATGCCCAGGCATTGTCCGGCTGGCTCGAGACCACTTCTTCCAGGAGGTTGCGTCCCCGCTGGGGCAAGCGTGTCAGATAGGCCCGCCACCCGCTCATATATCGGCCTCGAAAACCAAGCGCGCTGGCCAGGCGCAGCCGGGCCTCGACATGGTCTTCATCTAGGCGCAAGGCATATTCCGCCAGATCGATCGCTCGCTCGGCCAGCGCTTCGCGACCCGCACCGACATCCTCGACCATCAATCTTGCCACCAGCGCCCCGGCCGCGAAGGCATAGCCGTCCGCTGTCTCCAGCTGCTGAGCCTCATAGGCGGCCAATTCCCAGGCGCCCTGCTCATAAGCCGCTTCCGCATCCGCCTGGTCGGCGTGCGCTGCGGTCGTGGCAATCGGGACGAGCAATAGAGAGGCGAGAAGAAAGCGGATCATGCCATCACGTTAGTGCAGGTCAGGCGCGAGGAAAACTGGTAAGCGCGACCATTCGCGCTCTGGCCCCGAAACCGGATCGGGCTAGGGTAGGCAGTCTATGGAAGACCTTGCCCCCACTGCCTTCACCCCACCCAAGCCGCCCTACGCCACCTACAGCGGCGTCGGCAAGCTCGAACTGTCTGATTACTGGACCTATTTCCGGGCGATGCAGCGAAACCCGCTGGAGATATGGGGCGAGCATCATTTTTCTATCCGTCTCGCCCCGTTCAGCTTTCTGGGTCGTTCCAGCCTGATCGTCAGCGACCCTGCGGCGATCCATCACTGTTTCGTCTCCAATGCCGGCAATTACGTCATGAACCCTCTGCGCCAGGCGGTATTGCGCCCCTTTCTGCGCGACGGCCTGCTGACGGCGGAGGGCGATGTCTGGAAAACGGCCCGCAAGGCGGTTTCCCCGGTCTTCACACCGCGCAAGGTCAATGGGTTCGCGCCCCAGATCCGGGCAGTATGTGACATCACCATGGACGGGCTCGCCGCGCGAGACGGCGACACGATCAGCGTCTCCGACCTGATGGTCGAGCTGACACTGGACGTGCTGATGGAGACGCTCTTCTCCGGCGATGAGGCCCTGGACAAGGCCCGCTTCACGCGTGGCATCTGTGAATTGCTGGAAATCTCCGGCCTGCCGCACCCGTTCGACCTGATGCACCTGCCCGGCTGGCTGCCGCGGATCGGTCAGGGCCGGTCGCGCATGGTGATCAAGGATTTGCGCAATCAGGTCGGAGCCGTCGCGGCGGCCCGCCGCATGGCCCCCTCACCAGACCAAAGCGGACGCAGCGCCGACTTCCTCGACCTGCTCCTGGGCGCCGGTCTCGACGACACAGCCGTCATCGACAATCTTCTGACTTTCCTCGCCGCGGGCCATGAAACCACGGCGCGCTCCCTGGCCTGGACGCTCTATCTGCTGTCGCGCGACCCGGCCTCTCTGGCGCGGCTGGAGGCGGAAGTCGACGCGGCCCCGCTCGACACTACCGAACCGGCGGACTGGTCACGCCACCTGCCCTTCACCGAAGCCGTTTTGAAAGAAAGCCTGCGCCTCTATCCGTCGGCCCCCATGCTGGCAAGGACCTCGAAGGAGTGGGATCTGGTTACCGGCCTGCCGGTTCCTGCCGGGACCGACGTCCTGGTCTCGACCTGGCTCCTACATCGCCAGCGCGACATCTGGAATCAGCCTGACGCCTTTGTTCCGGACCGCTTCCTGGGTGAGGCTGCGAGCACCATCCCGCGGGACGCCTACCTTCCATTCGGGCTTGGACCGCGCGTGTGTATCGGTGCGCGCTTTGCGATGATGGAGATGGTGATCGTCATGGCCAGTCTGGCCCGGCGCCTGCGCCTGGACTTCGCCGGCGAACGCGACCCCGTCCCGGTCATGCGCATCACGCTGCAACCGGATACCGACATGCCGATGACGATCCGTCGACGCTAGCGCTGGAAACGCAGCCGGACATTGAAGGACGGTACATTGTCAGAGCTGCGCGAAAGCTGGTCGCGGAACACACCCTGTGGCGTGTCGACCCGGCTGGTCCCCGATCGGTCCCGTCCCGACCGCAATGACAGGCGGATGAAGGTCGACGGCCGCGCCTCCCATTCCGACCACAGATTGACATAGACGCCCTCGGAGCGCTCCAGCGTGTTCACCAGCACCGGACCGACACCGGGCCGCCGCACGCCATCAAAGACATAGATCACATCCGTGCGGGCTTCCTGCCAGCGCGTGGCGAGACCGGTGCGCCATAGTGGCGAATGCCGCCACTCGCCATCCAGATTCACATTCAGACCGTTATCTTCCTTGCGGATTTCCGTGAGCCAGAAATGCATTGCGGGCGCACGGTCTTCGAGCCGGGCCGAGAGGACATAGCGGCCATCAGCCCACTCCTTGCGCAGGCCGATCCGGTAGTAATAATCGCGGTGCCCTGACGTCGTCCGGGAAAAGCCCTGCAGCTGGTCGACGCGATCCGACCAACGATGTGTCGCTTGCCCATCAAGGCTCAGCCCCACAAATCCGAAGCGGTCCAGCTCGAGTTCGAAGTCAGCCGTGAGGCGGGTCACGGTTTCGGCGCTGATATTGGCGGGCCTCACTTCACCATCGGTGTCCAATATGCTCGAGACAGGATTGTCCGACCGCACTGTCTCGCCCTCGATCCGGACAAGGTCGCGCTCACCGAAGCGTCGCTCGAGTGTGATCTGGTGAACCCAATCGCGCGGCGGTTCCAGCGTGGAGGCGCCCGCAGTGCTGAGCGCATTGTCGAGATCCGTTGACGCCAGGAAGAGACCAAGGTCGAGCTGACCGACACGTCGCTCCGTGCTCAGCCGCAAGGTCCAGTCGTCGGGCAATGCCCAATTGAGATCGGCACGCGGGGCCAAATCGGTCAGGCTGAGAGAGGCACCGCCCTCATTCGAACTGTCGAGCGAGAATTGCTCGACGCGGCCACCGACGGTCGCAGACACACGTGAATTGGGGGTCCAGGTCGCGGAAGCGAGAATGGCAGAACGGGTTTCCTCGACCTCGGCATCATCACCGTCGACGCTCTGCACCACCCCGTCGATGGAGGCAGAAGACGAGCCTTCGAGCGTGTTGCTGGCCCAGGTCAGACCGGTTTCGACGGCCAGCGTGTCCATCGGCCGCCACCGCATGTCGGCCCGCGCCGCGGTCTCGCCGGTCTCGCGACTGGACGCGGATTCGCTGACAGTCCCGCCAGAGATCAGGCTGTCCCTGGACGTCGCCTCGCCCTGACGCTGGGTTACCAGTCCGATCAGGTCGATACGGTCGGTGAAAGCATGCCGCCAACGCGCGGAGCCGAAGCGCTCGAGCGTCTCGTCGCGTCCGTCCTCGATGGCCCCGACTTCCGCGGCTGAGGCCGGGGTCGGACGGCTGAAGTCATCATTGCGCTCACTGGACAGCGTCAGCTCGAGATCATTGTTCGCATTCACCGCCAGCCGGGCGAGTGCCTGCCAGTCGCGGCGGGTCCGGCCTTCCAGTTCATCGACCGAGGCCCGCGCAAAGGGCGAATCCGCTGTGGAACTACGGATTGCGGCATAGTCCGTGAGGGTCTCGTCATAGAGGTCGATCCGGGCTTCCAGCTCCAGAGGCCCACTCGACCAGCCCGTGGTCAGCTCACCCTGATATTCTTCGCCGCCATCTTCACGCGGTTCGATCTCGATGCGACCATCAATCCGGGCCGCACTGGTCGAGCGGGTGACAATGTTGAGCAGCAGCGGGTAGCCCTGCATGTCGACATCCCGGGCGCCGGGCTCGATCAGCTCGAGGCGGATGACGTCTTCAACGCGGATCGCCCGAATGCGCCCCTCCAGCGAGCCGCTGCCGCGCGGCGGACGGCGGCCATTGATCAGCGCATTGCCCTGGGCGCCTGACAAGCCGCGAACATCGTCACCGCCATCGAGGCCAAAGCCCGGCAATTGGCGGACAAGATCCAGGGCTGTCCGTGGCAGGAATTCTGCAAAAGTGGCCGGTGTATAGACCTCGACGCCGGGCTCGGCGTCACTCGCCTGAGCCTCGACCGAGACCAGGCTTGCGAGCCAAAGCCCTGTAGCCACAGCCAGAATTTGCGCAACCTTGGTGGTCAATTCATGCCCCTGCCAAACCGTTCGGCGCCAAGATCAGCGCATTTGGTTAGGGAATTGCGATGAATGGACCAAAAATCCAGTGTGAATTGCAATCTTTTGCAGCGTCTTATTGCCTGCCAAAACCAGGTGCACGCTAGGCATCAGGATACTGGAACACCGCGTCGAGACCGACCCTGAACACCCGAGCGATCTTGAAGGCGACTTCCAGCGAGGGTGAGTATTTGCCCTGTTCGATGGCGATGATGGTCTGCCGGGTCACGCCGATCTGCCGGGCCAGCTCGGCCTGGGTCATCTCGCCAGCATGAAAGCGCAGAGTGCGGATCTCGTTCGTGATGGGGGTGGATTTGGCCATGATCAAACACTCCCGCGATAGGTCAGCAATTTGACAAGCGTGCTGGTAAGGCCGGCCAGCATGGCCCCGACGAACAAGGCGTTCGCAGCCCAGAACGGGTCGAATTCAAAGACCAGCAGCATCAGGGCGACAAAGGCCGCGGCATGCATGGCATGTCCGCCCCAGGCATCACCGCGCCGCTCGGCCGCATGGTCACGCTCGTCATCCATGACACCTGCTTCGTCCAGCTCGTTCCGGCTGGAGATGGCGGCGCGAACAATGTCGGCAATCAGTGTCGCCACGAAGACCACTATCGCGATCATCATCTCGCCCTTCCAGGAGACCTCATCCAGAGGCCGACTGAATATCTGGGGGACGACCCGGATCAGATACCAGCCCAGTGCCAGGACCGTACCGAGCGCGACCGCGCGGTTCATTCTTTCGAGGAAGCCGGGCATCACACACCCCTCCGATAGTCGATCAGCTTGGAGACACCCTTGACCAGTTCGCCGGCGACCAGGCCAGCCAGGACAAGATTGGCGATCAGGTGATAAGGCTGCGCCGTCATCGCCGCGGCCACTGCCGCAAGGGCGAATATGGCCAACACGAAACCACCGCGCTGGTCGCCCCGCATCTCGACCAGCTTGTCGCGCTCATCAGCCTTGTCATTGGCCTCGGACGGGGCCGCGACCGCAATGGCAACATTGGCGACGATCGACGCGACAATGATGGCACCAACCGTGACCAGCATCTTCGCATTGGTCATGTCGAGCGCCTCTTCCGGGCTGACCGCACTCCCAAGCAACACGCTGGCCGAGCTGGCGAAATACCAGGCATAGACGCCGCCCGTCAGGACCAGCATCGCGATATTGCTTTTCTCGTGAAAGCTCATGTCAAACACTCCATTCTTGATGTCTGATATTCTTGACATGACGCCATGTAAGCACAAGCAGACTTGATGTCAAATATTTCTGACATAAAAATGCAAAAAGAAGGCCCGCCGGAGCGAGCCTTCCGTTAAATCAATCGCTTGCGAGCTCCCCGGCGAGGCCGGACTCGATCAGCTTGATGGTCTCGCCAACGCCGTAAATGGCAACGAAGGAGCCGAAGCGCGGCCCCTGGGACTGGCCGAGCAGGACTTCATAGAGCGCCTGGAACCAGTTGCGCAGGTTCTCGAACTCCTGTGTCTTGCCGGCCGCAAAGACCTCATCCTGGATCTTGGCGGCGTCGCGCTCGTCCGTGTCCATCGCCTTGAGGCGCACCAGCAGGTCCTCCATCGCCGCCCGCTCCATGTCCGTGGCCGAACGGAAGGATTTGGTCGGCTTCACGAAGTCCTGGAAATACTGCACCGCGAATCCGGCGAGCTGATCGAGCAAGGGATGACTGTCCGGCGTGGCCCCATCGACATAACGCCCGATGAAGCCCCACATGACCTCACTATTATGAGCCGAAGCGGCCGACGCCAGATTGAGCATCAGCGCAAAGGAGATCGGCGAGGTATCGCTTGGCGGATTGCCGTCATGGATGTGCCAGGCCGGGTTTTCCAGCTGCTTGTCCGGCGTCTGTCCGGGATAGGCGGCGAGATGCTGCATATACTCGTCGACCGCCTTTGGAATGACGTCGAAATACAAGCGCTTGGCCGTCTTGGGCTTGACGAAGTTGTAATAGGACAGGCTCTCCGCCGGGGCGTATTTCAGCCAGTCCTCGACCGACAGGCCATTGCCCTTGGACTTGGAAATCTTCTCGCCCTTCTGATCCAGGAAGAGCTCGTAGACGAACTGCGTTGGCGGCTCGGCACCGAGGATCTTGCAGATGCGCGAATAGATTGGCGCATTGGTCTGATGGTCCTTGCCGAACATCTCGAAATCGACCCCCAGGGCCGCCCAGCGCATGCCGAAATCCGGCTTCCACTGAAGCTTCACATGACCGCCGGTCACCGGCAGTGTGGTCTCGCTGCCGTCCTCGTCATCAAAGGTGATCGTGCCCGCTTCAGCATCGACCGCCTTCATCGGCACATAGAGGACCCGGCCCG
This sequence comes from Maricaulis maris, assembly GCF_049116555.1. Classification (GTDB taxonomy): domain Bacteria; phylum Pseudomonadota; class Alphaproteobacteria; order Caulobacterales; family Maricaulaceae; genus Maricaulis; species Maricaulis maris_C. The sequence goes on from NZ_JAGDYT010000006.1 coordinate 557,668, forward strand.
TCTTCGGCGAGATCGGCAGGAAGGGCGAATAGGTCGCCTGGCGCTCCGCCCCCAGCGTCGGCAGCATCACCGCCATGATGTCTTCATAGCGCTCGGCCGCCCGCTTGAGCATCGCGTCATAGGCGCCTGTCTTGTAGAGCTCAGTCGCCGACTGGAAGGTATAGGTGAAGCCGAAGCCGTCGAGAAAGCCGCGCAGGCGCGCATTCATGTGCGCACCGAAACTCTCATGTGTGCCGAACGGATCGGGCACCACGGTCAGCGGCTCCTGCAGGTGCTGGTTCAGCATGTCCTGCTGCGGCAGGTTGTCGGGCACCTTGCGCATGCCGTCCATGTCATCGGAGACACAGATCAGTTGCGGCTCATAGGCCCCGCCGGTCAGCGCATCGAAGGCGCGCAGCACCATGGTGGTGCGCACCACCTCGCCGAACGTGCCCATGTGCGGAAGCCCCGACGGGCCATAGCCGGTCTCGAACACGACCGGCCCGGATTTTCGTCCCAGCTTGTCCAGACGCTTCTTGAGCAGGCGCGCTTGTTCAAACGGCCAGGCTTTCGCGTTTTGGGCAAGATCGGAAACAGACATCCCGGGCAACTTTCTCAGACAGGAGGACAGATGCTCGCGAGGTAGAGGGGAAGCGCCAGATGGTCAAGCAAGCCGGGCTTGGTGGCGCCCTTTCTCTCTCCCCCTGGAACGCGCCCGGGCGATACGGATATCCCGGTGGCGGCGATCTGAACCCCCTCATCCGCCCCTCAGGCTCCGCCTACCACGGGAGACGGAGCTCGGGCGATGCTTGACGACCACACCGTTACTGAAAGGCAACACCCCTGTTCCATCCAACCCCACCGGATCGATTTCGCCTTGCACGCGAAGTCCAGGGCGGTCATAAGCCGCCTCCCGTTAACCCCGCCCCGGACCGGCTCTCCCGGTCCTGCGCACACGAAGAGACGATCATGAACTCAGTTCAGACCCGATATCGCCTCTCCCGCCCGGTCTATTGGCCGGCGGCGGTTGTGCGCGCGGAGGATGACGCTTTCACCCGGTAGACTGGCCCCACAGTCCCGGTTGTTGGCCCTCCCGAGCGCCCGCTCGAGGAGGGTTTTTTGTGTTCTGCGCCGCCCCGCCCCCCGAAAGGTGGCCGGAATACAAATCCCAGGGAGGGAGTGCGACCCCCGACGCGCTCCCTCCCGCAAGGGTTCATGAACTCCTTGGCATGACCGATTGAACAGAAAGAAAGGCTCTGCGCCCGGCGCGGAGAAGACACCCATGTCGACCCAGTATGAAGCCATCGAGACATCATCCGGCCTGATCAAGGCCTGGGTGAAGGGCGTTCCGGTCGAGAATGCCGCGATCGAACAGCTGCGCAATGTCGCCGGCCTGCCCTTCGTGCACAGCCATGTCGCGGCCATGCCGGATATTCATTTCGGACGCGGCGCGACGGTTGGTTCGGTCATCCCGACCAAGGGCGCGATCATCCCGGCAGCGGTCGGGGTTGATATCGGCTGCGGCATGATGGCGATGCGGACCAGCCTCAAGGCCCACCAGCTACCTGACAGCCTGAAGGCCACACGGGACGCAATCGAGCGGGCCGTGCCGGTCGGGAATGGCAAGGGCGGCGACCACCGGATCAATCCGGCCTCGGTCAATTCACGGCTTGAAACCTCTGGCCTCGTGGAGCGGCTCGCCGTGATCAAGGGCAAGCACAGGAAGATCGGCACGCACAAGGTGGACGGCCAGATCGGCACGCTGGGCGGCGGCAATCACTTCATCGAACTCTGTCTCGACGAGGCCGGTTCGGTGTGGGTGATGCTGCACTCGGGCTCGCGCGGCACTGGCAACATGATCGGCACCTATTTCATCGAGCGGGCCCGCGAAGAGCTCGCCCGGCGGGTGCTGGGCTTCCATGTGCCGGACAAGGATCTCGCCTTCTTCCTCGAGGGCGAGCCCCTGTTCGACGACTATGTCGAAGCGGTTGGCTGGGCCCAGGACTATGCCCGGGAAAACCGTGAGGCGATGATGGAGCGGGTACTCCACGCCCTGCGGTCGACGCTGGGCCGGTTCAAGACCGACAAGGCCGCGGTGAATTGTCACCACAATTATGTGGAGCAGGAACACCATTTCGGCGCCGATGTCTGGCTGACCCGGAAGGGCGCGGTCTCGGCGCGGCTGGACGAGCTCGGCATCATTCCCGGCTCGATGGGGGCGAAATCCTTCATTGTGCGCGGCAAGGGCGCAGCGGACAGCTTCTGCTCCTGCTCGCACGGGGCCGGGCGGACCATGTCCCGGTTCAGGGCCAAGCAGAGCTTCACCCTCTCCGATCACCGCAAAGCGACCGACGGAGTGGAGTGCCGGAAGGATGCCCGCGTCATCGACGAAACACCGATGGCCTACAAGGACATCGACCATGTCATGGCGGCGCAGTCCGACCTGGTGGAAGTGGTCCACACCCTCAAACAGGTCGTGTGTGTGAAAGGCTGAGTGAAGCGGGCGGGACTTCGGTGCCGCCCGCTGCACCAAGGGAGGTGAGGATGCGAGAAGACATGTTCAAGGTAATCGTCGAACGGCCCCGATCGGGCTGGCGCAGCCAGAAGCTACGCCGTGGCAAGCTCAACCAGGCTGGCGACACTCTTCCAAAGAAGCAGGGTCTGAAGCGTCAGCGACAGGAAAACCGCACCCAATCCAAATGGCTGAATGAAAATCTCGCGCCGTTGAAGCGCTTTCTCGACAAACAGGTCGGCCGCCCCTGGGACAAGGTGTATGCCGAAATCTGCGAAAACCTGTCGCCCGACCACACGGTGAAACAGCATGTGCGCGAGCATTTGTTCGATTTCGTCAAGCGGCCACGCATCGGTCGCGACGGCGAATGGGTCTGGAACACCCCGCGCTATCTGGGCTTGCAGCCGCGTGTCGGCGAGCTCTACATCCACCCGCGCGATGGCCTGTTGAAACGCTGGAAGCTCAAGCGCGGCGAAAGCCCGCGACGCGATGGCAAGCCTGTGCGGCGACGCTAGCTTTCGGGCTCGGCCAGTGACCAGCCAGCCTTGCCGCTGAACTTGCGGGCAAGGAGATGGATGAGCAGACCGACAGGTCCGAACAGGAAGGTCAGGATGAGGGCCGGCGTCACGATCCATCGACTCAGTCCGATGCGCCGGGCATCCCGCGCAATCCAGGCACCGACGAAAAGGTCAAAGGCCAGGAAATGCACCCAACCGGTCAACAGTCCGACCGGATGCGAGAACAGGGCCTGCACAGCCGCCAGGCTGGACATGCCGGCCTCCGGGTCTGACTGACCAAAACCAATCCCCAGCGTCAGAAAGGCCAGATAAATGGCCGACAGGACAAGCGGGATCAGCGCCGTGTGCACCAGCCGCTGCGTCCACGTCCAACCGGGCGCGAGGATGAGCAGGAGCCAGGCCGGAACGACCGAGACATTCAGGACTGTAAACATCGTATCGTACATGTCTCGACCTCGCTTTGATCTGACGAGATCAACCCGATTCGTCACGCTCGGGGATACATCTTGTTACTGACTGCTCGGTCAGGCGATACCCGCCACCCATTTCATCCGGACGGTGCGGGCGATCATGCTGAAAGGCGCCGGGCTGGACCATGTCTGGCCGCAAATATGGCCGCTGATGGTGATCTTCGCGGTCATCGCGACGGTGGCCATGCTGCGCTATCGGCAGACGCTCGATTGAGGGGACGGTCTCATCCCGCCCCTTCATCATCGAAAATACTTTCGATCGGTTCGCCGAACAGACGCCCGAGCTTGAAGGCCAGCGGCAGGGACGGGTCATACTTGCCGGTCTCCAGGGCGTTCACTGTCTGGCGCGAGACGTCGAGGCGTTCTGCCAGCGCCTGCTGACTCCACCCCTTCTCGCCTCGCAATTCCTTGAGCCGATTCTTCATCGCACCTGCACCTGCTGGACGGCGGCAGCCAGCGAATGCACGACGGCGGCCAATGGAAACAGCATGGTCATGTTGAGCGGTTCCATGATGCCGTAGATCTCGGCCACCCCGAAGATCGCGCTGAACAGAAGCATCGCCAGCATCGCAATCGCCGCGGCGCGGACCTGCATGCGGGCCAGCATCTCGTCGATCGAGCGCACATAGCGGACCACCTCATAGCCATAGCCAAGCAAGGGCAGGCAGGTCAGGGCGACCAGCGGCCAGGCGGAGATCGCGTCCCAGCCGTTCAAGGACGGATTCACGATCTTGTCGATCGCAACGAGGATCGCCGTGAAGGCGATCATCGCCACGAATGTACGCCAGAAATAGCGACGGGTTACCGACGCCTGTTTTTCAGCCGTGCTCATGACACGTCCTTTTCGCGGCCGCCGATCAGCAGCGTGAAGATCCGGGCAATCGCCATCAGACCGAGGATGAAGACGGTCAGGCCGGCGATTTTCATTTCCGTGGACAGGCCACCAATGACATCCCGCACCAGGTCGAGCGATGGGCCTATGATGCCGGCCAGGAAGAGCGTTGGCAGGAAAACCACCGCAAACAGCGCCAGAGACGCCAGGCTGGGCGGCTCACCGGCGTCGCCAAAATCCTTTATCCACTCACGCATTGTCATGAAAACCTCCTTCAGATCTGTAAAGTGACCTTGACTATATGGAGTAAAGGAAACTTGTCGTCAAGCGTGCTTTACAACCGAACCCAAAAGAAAGGCGCCCGGTTGCCCCGGACGCCTCTCCATAACCGTGTCGGATGCGCCTACTCGGCAGGCTCATCCACCTTGTTCGGCTGTTTGGTGACCCGCAGATAGGGCTTGATCTTGTTGTAGCCGGCCGGGAAGAGCGCATCGGCCTCGGCGTCGGTGATCGACGGCACCACAATCACGTCCTGGCCGTCTTCCCAATTGACCGGTGTCGCCACCTTGTAGCCATCGGTCAGCTGCAGGCTGTCGATCAGGCGCAGGACCTCATTGAAGTTCCGGCCGGCGCTGGGCGGATAGGTGAAGGTGGCGCGGATCTTCTTGTTCGGGTCGATGATGTAGACCGAACGGACCGTCAGCTTGGGATCGGCATTGGGGTGGATCATCGAGTAGAGCTCGGACACGGAACGATCCGTATCGGCGATGATCGGGAAGTTCATACGGACATTCTGGGTTTCTTCGATGTCCTTGATCCAGCCCTTGTGGTCCTCGACGCTATCCACCGAGAGCGCGATCGCCTTGGCACCGCGCTTGGCAAATTCGTCCTTCAGCTTGGCGGTAAAGCCCAGCTCGGTCGTGCAGACCGGCGTGTAGTCAGCAGGATGGGAGAAGAAAATCACCCAATCATCACCGATCCAGTCGTGAAAACTGATCGGACCGTCACTTGTCTCGGCTTGGAAATTCGGGGCGATATCGCCCAACAGCAGACCCATGTCTTTCTCCTCGGTTCAAAACGCGATGAAACTGGCTTAGGAGTAGGTGCGCCTTGTCAGCCGGGAGTTCAAGCCCTCCGCGACCGGTGCACCTGACTGTGAAACAGCCGGCCAAGGATCCGGAGAACGGACGCCATGACTGCCACACTCATTCTGATGCGACATGCCAAGGCTGTGGACCGGCTCGAGGCCGAAGACGATTTCCAGCGTGGCCTGACGGCGCGGGGACGCAGTGATGCTGCCGACGCTGCCGATGCCCTCTGCGCGGCGGGGCTGAAGGCGGATATCGCCCTGGTTTCTCCGGCATGGCGGACCCGGCAAACCTATGACCAATTGCTGCCGCAACTCGGTGCGCCGCAATTGGAGGACCCGATGGTCCTCTATCACGCCTCCACCGACATGCTGGAACGCGCCACGCGCGATGTACTGTCGCCAAAGCGCACGCTTCTTCTGGTCGGGCATAATCCGGGCATTGGCGGCTTTGCCCACAAGCTCGCCCAATTGTGCGGGGCGACGCGCCAATTGCCCGCGGGCTATCCGACCGCGACCGCCTGCGTCTTCGAACTGGCCGACTGTGATCTCGGCCAGCCCAGCTTCGTGACCTGCGTCAATCCCAGGGCGTAGACCGACCCGACTCGCCTTATGAGTGCATTTATGCTCTCCTACCCGGATAGCGGGTGAGGGAGAGGTGTGCCATGGCCCTGCTGGACAGCGATATGGGGCCCGTGAGAGAGGCAGACGGCGCGACAGCGCCCCGCTGGCGACCGCGCGGCGGGCAGGTCTTTCGCCCCACACGGGTCGCAAAGCCGCCACCCCGTCTTGCCAACCTTTGGAGCGAGACGGCCGCCCTCGGCCTGCCCCGACGCGCGCCGGAGATGAGCGCCTTCGGGCCGGTCTCCCGCCGGGCTGGACGTATCGGGCTGATGGCGCTGGCTCTGGCGGTGACGATCGGCGTCCTGCTGCCAGGCCCTGCGCTCGCTCTGGCCAGTCTTGCCAGCTGCAGCCTGTTTGCGGCCCTCATTGCGCTTCGCATTGGCGCGATCAGCGTTCGCCCGCAATGGATGCGGGGCCCCGACTGCGCGGATCAGGCGCTCCCGACTGCCACCATAATGGTCGCGCTCTACCGGGAAGCCGCTGTCCTGCCGCAACTCGCGGCCTCCCTCGCCGCCATCGACTATCCGCCAGACCGCATCGCCTTCAAACTGGTCCTGGAAGCGGATGACAGGGCGACCATCGACACCGCGCGTGGACTGGCGTTGGACGATCGCTTCGAGATTGTCATTGTTCCGCCCGGCGAACCGCGTACCAAGCCGCGCGCCCTCAATTACGCCCTGCGTCTGTGTCGCAGCGAGCTCGTCACCGTGCATGACGCCGAGGACCACCCCCATCCCGACCAATTGCGCCGGGCTGCGGAAGTCTTCCGGATTGCCGATCCCCGCCTCGCCTGCCTTCAGGCACCGCTGAACTGGTATAACCGTCACGAGACCTGGCTGACGCGCCAGTTCGCGCTGGAATACGCGGCCCATTTCCACGCCCTCCTGCCCCTCTATCAGCGCTTGGGCTGGCCGCTGCCGCTGGGCGGTACGAGCAATCATTTCCGCCGGGAGGCCCTGCTGGCCCTGGGCGGTTGGGATGCCTGGAATGTCACCGAGGATGCGGATCTCGGCCTGCGCCTGCATGCCGCGGGCTATCATTGTGGCCTGATCGAGCCCCTGACCGAAGAGGAAGCGCCCCTGCGCCTGTCGCCCTGGGTCAAACAGCGCACACGCTGGATCAAGGGCTATTCGCAGACAATCGCGGTCCTGCTCGCCAATCCGCGAACGCCCTGGCGGCGGGTCTGGCCCGGCGTGCTTGTACTCGGTGGCGCTGCATTCTCGGCCCTGCTGCATGCGCCGCTCAGCCTGATCTGCCTGACAGCTTTCCTGCTGAACCCGTCCAGCGCTTGGACCGGCCTGCCGGCACTCGCCTTCATGGCGGCAGGATACGCCAGCGCGATTGCCTGTGCTGCGGTCGCCATGCGCCGCGCCGGCCTGCCTTTGAGGCGGCGCGACCTCATCGCCATGCCCGGCTATTGGCTGCTACAGACACTTGCAGCCCTGCGTGCGCTGCGCCAACTCATCTTCGATCCGCATTACTGGGAGAAGACGGAGCACGGCGTCAGCGCCCTGACCGGACCATCATGTATCTCGGCCTCACCTCGACCCTTGTCGGACTCGCCCTGTGCGTCGGTCTCTTCCTGCTCGCCCGTTGGCGGGCCGGCCAGCCTGTCCGTCCGGAAAAAGGCCCGCGCCTCATCCCCTGGACGCTGATCGCGATAGTCATAGCGGCCGTCTTCATCGCCCTGCTCGTCCACCTGGTCGAACTCGCCGGCATGGACCCAGCGGCCCTGCGACCGCGACGCTTCTAGCGCCGGGCTTTTCGGGGTCTGGCACACTCGATGTCTGGAGATTGGAGCGGGTGAAGGGAATCGAACCCTCGTCGTAAGCTTGGGAAGCTTCTGCTCTACCATTGAGCTACACCCGCCTGCGCCGCATCCTACACGGAGCGGTGTGCTGCGCGGAAGCGCGCATTTGCAGTCGCCGGACACAAAAAAGGGCCGGCGTGAGGCCGGCCCTTTCTCGTTGGTTGCAGTCCGGAACAGACGTGATCAGTTCGCGTCCGGCGGATTGTGCTCGAACAGGAAGCGCTCGAGATTGGTGTAGAGCTCACGCACATTGTCCACCGTCATCCGGTAGGACTGGTGCGGGCCATCCTCGATCGCGACCAGCTCGTAGGGCTTGCCGGCGGCATCCATGGCTTCCGCCATGATTTCCGCCTGCTCGAACGGCACGATGAGATCGTCCGTACCATGAACCAGCATCAGCGGCGTCTGGACGTTATCGGCATTCAGAGCGGGCGAGATGCGGGAAATATTCTCCGTCTCGCTGCGCCAGTCACCAATATACTCGGCCCAATAGGTCACGGACGCGCCGCCGAAACGACCCGTCTCGTAATTCATCATGGCGAAAATGTCCGAAACCGGGGCCCCCGCGATGATGCAACGATACAGCTCCGGTGTCAGGGTCGCTCCGGCCAGGGCCGCATAGCCACCATAGGACCAGCCGAACAGGCAAACACGGTCAGACGCTGCCACGCCACTCTCGACCAGATGGTTCACGGCATCGGAGACATCATCCTGCATGGCCCGGCCCCACTCACCATGCGCCATGGTGATGAAGTCACGGCCGAAGCCTTCGGATCCGCGGAATTGTGGTTGGAACACCGCATAGCCGCGCGAGGCCAGGAATTGAGCCCAGGGGTCGAACCCATAGAAATCGCGAGCCTGCGGTCCACCATGCGGAAGCATCACCAAAGGCAGGTCGCGAGCTTCGCGGCCCGGCGGCAGGGTGAGGTAGCCGAACAATTCGACGCCGTCGCGAGCCTCGAAGTGAACGATCTCGACGGACGCCACCGACTCATCGGGGATCCGGTCATAGGCGCCAGCCAGGAAGGCCATTTCGCCACTTTGACGATCCAGCAGATAATAGCTCTGGCTGGTCTGCCCGCCACCGATGGAAATGATGACACGGCGGAAATCCTGATCCCAGCTCGAGATTGAAACGTTGGAATCGGGGAAGAAGCCTTCCAGTTGGGACTGGATGCCGGCAAAGGTCTGGTCGAAATACTCGACGCGCTGGCGCTCTTCAGTCCAGCGCACACCGATGATGGCGTTCGTGCGCCAGTCACGGATAAAGCTGCCGACATCAGCCAGATCAGACTGGACGACCGGTCCTTCGATCTCATTGGTCTCGAAGTTGAAGCGGAACACGGCCGAACGGTCGTCATTCACGCGGGATGTGAAATAGCCGTACTGACCTGTTGCATCGAGACCTGCCATATTGGTCATGCGCCCGGTCCACCGGTCCGATCGGCGGGCACCGAAGCGGAAGCGTTCGCGGGTCAGGTTCTCATTGTAGACGCGATCCCAGCCGGAATCGTCCAGATTGGCCCAGAGCTCGAATTCGCCATCATCCGTCGTGTAGCGCACAACAGGTTCATTCTCGGCATTGAGCACATAGTTGAACCCACCCTCACCGATGAAGACCCGGCGAGCGGATCGGTCACGCGAGAATTCCTGACGGAACAGGCCGACCGCCCGCTCCACACCATCACCCGCGGAGCGCGACCCGCGATTGTCCTGGAGCACAGGCTGCCAGACCAGCATCGAGTCGGGGTCAGTGATGTCCCGGTTGGCGAGGGATTTGTACTGGCTGAGCTCCCAGTTCCGGCTGCCATCGGCACGGATGACATAGGTGCGGAAGACATCGACCCGCTCACCGACCGACGCCATGTCGCGGCGTTCCGAATAGGTCGCGAGCAGATTGTCGTCATTCGCCCAGGAGACCGCCGCCAGGACCTGGTCGTCGCCGCCATCAATGACCTGCGGCGCTGCACCCGTCAGCGAATAAACGACGATGGAGCGCTCGGCGCGGCTCTCGCCGGAAATGAAAACAATGCGCTCACCATTCGGCGAGATGCTGACCGACGACATGTTGGCCATCGCGGCATAATCATCGATTGATGGCACAGGCGCCTGAGCTTGCGCGGTCCCACCCGCAAAAAGCAGTAGCGTCACGAGGCCTAACAAACGGGCCATACTCCCCTCCCTTACGAAAACCCCACCAAAGGGTAACTGAGAAGTAAGATTTAGATTTGCGACGCCACAATCAAGGGGAAAAGCCAGAAAACCCGGCTATTCGCTTGTGAAGAATTTCGACAGCTTCAAACTCTGGGCTTGGTAATTCGATGCGACCTGGCCATAGGCCGTCTCCGGCATGGCCAGCATGGGTTCATAGACCAGACGCGCAATCGGCTGGCCGTGCTCCAGGATGAAGGGCACATCGCGCCCGCGCACTTCAAGCACGGCGCGGGCGCCGACACCGCCGGCTTCGGCTGTACCGAAGCCCGGATCGAAGAAGCCGGCGTAGTGGGCGCGAAACTCACCGATCTCGGTGGCGATGGGGGCCATCTCTGCCGCTTCGCCCCGCCCGATTTCGACCGCCTCCTGCGAGGCGAGAATGTAGAACTCGCCCGGATCGAGGATCAGACGGCGGTCAGGAGCGCGCAGCGGCTCCCAGAACCGGCTCGCGGCATGGCCACCGATTTTCGCCAGGTCAACCAGTCCGGAATGACGCCGGGCGCGATAGCCGACAATCCCGTCACCGAAACCGGCGAGATCGATACTTACCGTCACTTCGCGCAACGTCTTGTGCTCACCCTGACGGAAGCGGACCTGGCTCAGGCGGTCACCCTCGCGCGCGAGGACGGAAAAGGTACAGGGCGAGATTTCCGCATAGAGCGGACCGTCATAACCAACGGGCGCCTGATCGAAGGCGACACCCCGGTCCGTGATGACACGGGTGAAGACATCAATCCGCCCGGTCGAGCTTTTCGGATTCATCGCCGCCGACAGGCCGGCCGGCAATTTGAGGCCTTCCTGCAAGGGCGCGAGGTAAACGCATCCCGTCTCCAACACTGCACCGGCCCGAAGATCGACCGTATGCATGACGAGATCATCATCAAGACGCTCAGCGACAGTCCGCTCCGGCCCCGGGAGGAAGCTCGCACGCAGGCGCCAGGCTTCGCTGCCAAGCCGCAAATCAATGCTGGCAGGCTGGACCTGTCCTTCAGCCAGCGGCGCGTCCGCTGTGAGGATGCCGCGCCCGAGAAGGGCGGCGAGATGATGATCTGGGAGGATTCCGGTGTCAGCCATAGGTCACGATCAGCCTGTCTGGGATAGGCAGATGTCCAACATCCCGCGCGCCCTGTCCAGCGATGCTGACCGTGGGGGTTGAGCCGCCCTGCGCGCAGGTTGATGATGGCGACCTTGAATGGACGGTCAGACCCGAGCTCAGACCTGGAGCGCTGGCCACAGGGGCATCTCATGTATGAGCACGAAAGCCGCGGCGTGCGGATCAGTGTCAGTCCGGATTATCTCGAAGACGAGAGCACGCCGGAGGATGGGCGCTATGTCTGGGCCTATACGATCGAGATCGAGAATACGGGTGAGCAGCCGGTTCAGCTGATCGCGCGCAAATGGGTCATCACCGATGCCAATGGTCGGACCGAACACGTCCAGGGTATGGGCGTGATCGGCGAGCAGCCGGTGATCGAACCCGGCGAACGTTTCCGCTATACCTCCGGTGCGCCGCTTCCGACCCCGTCCGGCTTCATGAGCGGCAGTTACGAGATGCGTCGCGGTGATGGCGAGAGTTTCGCCGCCACCATTCCCGGCTTCTCGCTGGACCGCCCCTCTGACCGTCTCTGGTTGCACTGATCGCGTAACCGCGCACAAATGACGGACCTAACTCAGGAAATCATGCGCTCGTGACCCAGGCCCTGCGGCAAGTTCTCTTCATGATCGGCATGATGGTCACCGTCCTCGCGACGACCATGCTGGCCCCGGCCCTGGTGGATTTCAGCGCCGGCGAGCACGAGAGTGCCACCGCCTTTATCCTGTCGGCAGTGATTGGCGTCTTTATCGGCGGAGCCGTGGCGCTTGGAACGCGCGGCCCGGTCGGTGACATGCCGCCGCGCGGTGCCTTCGTGCTCATTGTCGGCGCCTGGCTGGGCCTGGCATTGTGTGCCGCCCTGCCGCTGAGATTGTCCGGCCAGGACTTGAGCTGGACCGACGCGATCTTCGAGTCGATCTCCGGCCTGACGACGACGGGTGCCACCGTGATCACCGGGCTCGATTTCCGCCCGCCGGGCCTGTTGCTGTGGCGCGCCATCCTGCAATGGATTGGCGGGATCGGCATCATTGTCACCGCCATGGCCTTCTGGCCCATGCTGGGCATTGGCGGCATGCAGCTCTTCCAGCTGGAAACCGGCGACAAGTCCGACAAGGTCCTGCCGCGTGCGACCCAGATCGCAGCCGGCATCACGGTGATCTATGTCACGCTGACCGTGGCCTGTCTGGTCGCTTACATGGCGGTGGGCATGCCTTGGCTGGATGCCCTTTGTCACGCCATGTCAACGGTCTCGACCGGCGGCTTCTCGACCTCAGACGGGTCGATGGGGACCTATTTCGGGCTCGGGGCCGACATGATCGGCTCGATTTTCATCATCCTCGCCTCCCTGCCATTTGGCGCCTATCTGCTCGCCGCCCGGGGCCGCCTCCACGGCTTCTGGCGCGACGCGCAAGTTCGCGGTTTCATCCTGGTCATCCTCGTTTCGGCCCTCGGACTGACCGCCCTTCTGCTGTCTCAGGGTGCGGAGAATGCCAATGGCGAAGCCTGGCGCCATGCCAGCTTCAACGCCGTCTCCATCATCACGGGCACCGGGTTTGCGACGACGGATTACGGCCAGTGGGGGCCGCTCGCCCAGGCCAGCTTCTTCGTCTTCATGTTCATAGGGGGGTGCGCCGGATCGACCACATGCTCGATCAAGATCTTCCGCTTCCAGGTCGCCGGCACGGCCATTCGCCGCTATCTCGCCCGCCTGCTTCAGCCCAATGCCGTGATCCCGATGTTCTATAACGGGCGACCGGTCTCGGACGGCATCCTGCACTCGGTGCTGGGCTTCTTCTTCGTCTTCTTTGCGGTCTATGCGGTCTCGGCGGCGGTCCTGTCGGCGATGGGCCTGGATCTGATCACCGCCCTGTCAGGCGCCGCGGCAACTCTGACCAATGTCGGTCCGGGTCTCGGCTCCATCATCGGGCCGTCCGGGACGTTTGAACCCCTTTCAGACCCGGTCAAATGGGTGCTGACGGCGAACATGTTCATTGGTCGGCTGGAAGTCCTGGCTGTGCTGATCCTGCTCAGCCCACGCTTCTGGCGCGCCTAGGCGGCGGCGAGAATGACCCGGTTGCGGCCGGCATCCTTGGCCTCGTAAAGCGCCATATCCGCCTGCTTGAACAGGCGCGTCAGGCAGGGCTCATCGCCCGTCACTTCAACCAGTCCGGCCGAAATGGTGATGGCGATCACCTTGCCATCCCGCTCGAATGGCGTGTCCTCGACAGTCTGCCGGACCCGTTCGGCGATCTCGCCGACACTGGCAGGCCCGCCCGCATGGATCAGCGCCACAAATTCCTCGCCGCCAAGGCGGGCGACATGGTCGGTGTCACGGATGGCGCGTTTGAGCACGTCCGCAATGTGCTGCAGCACCGCGTCACCGACATCATGCCCGTAAGTGTCGTTGACCTGCTTGAAATGATCGACATCGAACACTGCGAGCGCTGACTGCCGGTCCGCAGACTCCATAACCCCGAACTCGCGATGGACCATGGCTTCGAAGGCGCGGCGATTGGGCAGGCCTGTAAGGTGATCGGTCAACGCGGCCTTGCGCAGGACAGCGGCTGAATGCCCGGCGGAAAGCAGGACAAAGCCGAACACCAGATTGGTCTCGACGACGATCAGCGAGAGAATGCCGAACGCAACCAGCTGGTTCGGTGCCAGCACGCTGGGCATGTCCGGGTCGAACAATACAACGCCGACAGAGATGACCGCGAGTGACCCCACGAAGTAATAGATTGTGTAGCGCAGCAGGCGCACACCCGGTTTGCCGTCGCGCTGCCCGATCACGGAGAGATAGGACAGCATCAGCAGGTTGGGGATGATCACCGCCACGCCGAAGACAGCAAATCGAAGGGCCGCGCTGTCCACAACCCAGGTGAAGGCAGGAAACCCGATCACCACGACACCCGCCAGGCCGCCCAATTGCCAGCGGGGCACATTGAGCCCGGCAAAGCGCGCGGCGCCCTCGAGCATGATGAGGAAACCGCCAGCGGCCATAATGTCGCCCAGCACGATGCCGAAGACATCCGGAACCACGCCGCGCAGGGAGATCAGCCCCAGTCCGATACCATGCGTGGCGGTCCCGGCCAGCCACCAGCGCGGGCCATCCTTGTTTTGCTGGATCGCCGCATTCACCGCATGGATGAACACGCCCGCCAGAATGACTGGCACAATAGCCAGAATGAGCGTTTTGGAATCCATGACGCCGGATGCTTGCCTTCCCAATTGGGCGAGACTGTCTACGTCAGGCGTTACTGGAGCGTTGTCATGAGCCGAGAAGTTATGTTGCACTGCAACGTCATTTGGCCGATTTCGCCCAGGCTCAGCTGGTCGCCCCGTCGACATCCCGAGGGTCGAACTTCCAGTCGCGATTGCAATATTCGCAGGTCATGACGATGGCGCCGTCCGCCTCCATCTCCGCCCGGTCATCGGCCGGGAAAGACGCGATGATACGGCGCAGGCGCTCGCGTTCGCAGGAACAGCGCTTGGTGACGCCCGTCGGCTCGAGCAGGCGCACACCGTCCTCATTGAACAGGCGATAGAGGAGCGCGCCGGCAGACAGGTCGGGGTCGAGCAGCTCGCCGTCCTCGACGGTTTCGAACAGGGCCCTGGCATGATCCCAGTCGTCCTCGGCCGAGCCGCGGGCCTCGTCGCCGGCAACTGATTGCAGCAGCGAACCGCCGCCTCGCCATTGCCGGGCCTCATCACCCGTCCAGATTTCGCCGATCGCGCAGCGCAGCCGGGTCGGGGTCTGTTCGGACTGGCGAAAATAGGTTTCGGCGACCTGGCTCAGGCTTTCGCCCTCGAGCGCCACAACGCCCTGATACTGGTCCATGTCCGGGCCGTGATCGATCGTCATGGCGAATGAGCCGCGCCCCAGCAGGCTGGTCATCATCGCGTCGGGCGCCGGCCTGTCGACCAGGACCGCGTCCACCGCGGCGCGATCCATCGAGGCGAAACCGCGGACGCCCTCACCGGTCACATATTCGGCGACCAGGAAACGCACCGGACCGTCGCCCTGAGCCTGAACGATCAGGCGACCGTCAAACTTCAGCGCATCGCCGACCAGCGTGGTGACCAGCACCGCCTCACCGAGCAAGCGGGCAACCGGCTCGGGATAGTCATGCGCGGACAGGATGTCATCGAGGACCGAGCCGAGCCGGGTGACCCGCCCACGCACCGTGCGGCCTTCGATCTGAAAGCCCGCAACGATATTGTCGTGTTCTCCGAGCGGATCACCCACAGCTCTGGTCCTCGTTCTCTGTCTGGCCTGGAATCAGGCGGTCTTTTCCAGGGCAGCCAGTGCGTCGTCAAGCACCGAGACCGCCTCGCTGGCATCTTGCTTGGTGATGATCAGCGGCGGCGCCATGCGCGAGACATTATCGCCGGCAGCGCCGATCAGGAGATGGCGATCGCGGGCCAGGCCTGCAAGCTTCTTGGGGTCATATCCCGGCTTCAGCTTGACACCGATCAGCAATCCCTTGCCGCGCACTTGCTCGATCTTGTCACCATGGCGATCCATCAACCCGTGCAGCTGCTGGGTCAGATAGTTGGACACATCAACCACCTGCTCCATGAAACCGTCAGACGTCAGCTCGTCGAAAACAACATTGCCCACGGCCATGGCCAGCGGTCCGCCGCCATAGGTCGAGCCGTGCGTGCCGACGACCATGCCTTCGGCTGCAGCTTCGGTGGCGAGGCAGGCGCCCATCGGGAAACCGCCGCCAATACCCTTGGCAGCCGCCATGATATCGGGCTCCGCGCCCTCGACCCACTGGTGGGCGAAGAGCTTTCCCGTCCGGCCCGCGCCGGACTGGACTTCATCATAAATCAGCATCAGGCCGTGCTCATCACACAGATCGCGCAGACCGCGCAGGCATTGCTCGGGAACAGCCCGGACGCCGCCCTCACCCTGAACCGGCTCGATGCAGATCGCGGCGGTCTCGTCGGAGATGGCAGCCTTGAGCGCCTCATGATCGCCGAACTCGACCTGGTCGAACCCTTCCATCGCCGGACCGAAGCCCTCGAGATATTTCGGATTGCCGCCGGCATTGATCGCGCCATAGGTGCGACCGTGAAACGCCCCGGTGAAGGTGATGATGCGATAACGCTGCGGATTGCCGTTCACATAGTGATAGCGACGCGCGGTCTTGAGCGCGCACTCCATCGCCTCGGCACCGGAATTGGTGAAGAAGACGCGGTCGGCGAACGTCGCCTTGGTCAGCTTGTCGGCGAGGTCGACACCGGCCGGCACCTTGAACATGTTGGACAGGTGCCAGAGCTTGCCGGCCTGTTCGGTGAGCGCAGCCACGGCTTTGGGATGGGCATGGCCCAGGCAGTTCACGGCGATCCCCGAAATGAAGTCGAGATACCCATCGCCATCCGCGGTGTAGAGGCGCGGTCCCTTGCCATGGTCAAAGACCAGATCCGGCGGGGCGTAGGTATCCATCATCGGTGCGGGCATATCGTTTCCTCCTGGAGTGTCCGGCTGGATTGTCCGGCCCTGTCTGGATGCGGGCCTTTCTTCTCCTCTAGGCCGCCCCGTTCAGCTCTTCAAGCGCCAGCCTGCATGCAGCAGCCCGTAGCTGAGCGCCCCCAGCGCAAGGTTGATCACCGCCACCAGAATGACACCGATCACAAGATTGCCATCGGCATGGCCGGTAAAGCCGTAGCGGAAGCCGTCAATCATGTAGAAGAAAGGATTGAAATGACTGATCGTCGCCAAGGGTCCGGGCAGGTTGGTGATCGAGTAGAACGTTCCCGACAGGAAGGTCAGCGGCGTGATCACGAAGGTCGTGACCGCCGCCATGTGATCGAATTTCTCCGCCCACAGGCCGCCAATAATCCCGATCATCGCCAGCATCGCCGCAGCGCTGAAGCCGAAATAGACGACCGCCCACCAATGGTCGGGCACGACATCGATGAAGGGGATCAACGTCAGCGCGGTGACAGCGGCCACCAGGACGCCGCGGGTCATCGCGCCGCCGGTAAAGGCGATGAACAATTCCAGCGCCGAGAGCGGTGGCATCAGGAAATCAACCGTATTGCCCTGGACCTTGGACACGAGGATGGACGAGCCGGAATTGGCAAACGCGTTGTTGAGCAATCCCATCAGGATCAGGCCCGGCGCCAGGAATTCCGCGAAGGGAATTCCGCCAACATCCCCGCGTCGCGCACCGATCGCGACAGCAAAGACGGTCATGTAAAGCAGCGTCGTGGCGACCGGGGCGAGCACGGTCTGCATGCCGACCTTCAAGAATCGGCGCACTTCCTTCTTGTACAGGGTCCATAAACCCAAGGCATTGAAAAGGCCGAACTTCTTGGGCTGTGGAAAATCAGTTAAGGCGGCGTTACTCATATCGAATTACCCTTAATACCCCGGTAACCATCTGCGTTAACGATTGGGGCTGCAAGTGAGCTTTCCACAGGTATGACCAGAACTCGATCTTGTGGCATCAGCTCGCGTAGGTACAATATCTAGTGTAATCAAACATGCATTGAGCAATGCGCAGTTTACCCTCAACAAGGTAGGCAAGCGCATCCCAGACGGGAGACAAGGGCGATGGCTTGGACTGACGAACGCGTAGAAGAACTCAAGAAACTCTGGTCGGAAGGCCTGAGCGCGAGTCAGATTGCAAAACAGCTCGGTGGTGTGACTCGCAATGCCGTTATTGGCAAGGTCCACCGTCTGGGTTTGTCAGGTCGTGCGACACCGTCACGTCCGGCCCGCCGGACCGCCAAACCTTCCCGGCCTCGCGCAACAACGGCTTCCACCGCGCCGGCCCGAACTGTCGCGCGCCCCGCCCCCTCAGCGCCCCCGGCCGCCGCGCCGGCGCCGGTGGAGCCAGCCGTCCTTCCCTCCGGTGAATTTGCCACCGTGCTGACCCTTCGCGAAAGCATGTGCAAATGGCCGATCGGCGATCCGGCCCAATCGGAATTCCGTTTCTGCGGACGCAAGGCGGACACGGGCCAGGCCTATTGCAACGCCCACTCTGACATGGCCTACCAGCCCAGCCAGAAACGTCGCCGTCGCAATTCCGACGCCTCCGCTGCACTCGACGCGATTGCTGCCACGCGCCGCTATAATTTCTGACCCGACCCTCACCCAGGTTCCGGGACAGACCATGGCCGCCTCGTTCTCGAGGCGGCCGTTTTTTTTGACCCTTCAGGCACCTGTTCAACGGGGTTGGGGTCAACACGCCCCGTCCCGCACTGATTTCGAACGCGGACATCCAGCTCAGCGGCAATGACCCTGGCATGACCGACCGGTCAGTCGCCCTTGTTCGCGCTAGTCCTTGCGAGCATCGGGGCCCGCTACCTGCCGTCGCAGCCAGTCTTTCTGGCAATAGAGATCGGCGGAGAAGTCCTCCAGCAAGGGGTCCAGCCGCGTCAGGAGGGCGTCGAACGCTGACCCGGCGACGAAAAAGACAAGGGCTGCCTGCCTCCCGGCATCCACAATATGCCCGCTGCGGTTCCAGTGGTCCTCACCCTGCCGACCCCGCGCCAAGGGGCGCACGGTCCAGTGCGTCACGTCAGCCGCGGCCAGACAGGTCTCGAATTTCGGCATGTGGACCTCGTCAGCGAGGATTTCCACGCGAACCTTCGATTGCCAGTTTTGCATGATCAAACCTCCAGAATACGGCCGGCGAGCCAAGCATAGACCGGTATGCCGACGATCAGGTTGAACGGGAAGGTGACGCCAAGTGACAGCGTCAGCGAAAGCGCCGCCTTGGCCTGTGGCAAGGCGAGACGCATGGCCGCGGGGACCGCGATATAGGACGCCGACGCAGACAAGGTCATCAACAGCGCCCCATCTCCGGGCGACAGGCCGATCAGCCAGCCGGCAAACAGTGCGATCGCGGCACCGATGACCGGCATGTACAGACCGAACCCGATCAGCGGGAGGCGCAGCAAATTCCGATGCTGGATCAATCCCCGCCCGGCTATGAGGCCCATGTCGAGCAGGAAGAGGCAGAGCACGCCGCGGAAAATGTCCACAAAGAAGGGCTCCACCGTCGCCATGCCGGCCGGCCCGCTGATCCAGCCAATCGCGAAGGCGCCCAGCAGCAGCAGGATCGAGCCATTGGTGAAGGCATCGCGGATGACCGATGATGAGAGGGCGGATCCGGATCCGCCGGACTTTGCCAAGGCTCGCCCTGCCAGAATGAGTCCCGTCAGGATGGCCGGCGCTTCCATGGCCGCCGCAACCGCAACCATATAGCCGCCTCCGGCCTGGCCCAGTGCCGCGCCGGCATCATTGGCCGCGATGAAGGTGACAATGGAGATTGAGCCATAGTGAGCGGCGATCGCGGCAGCGTCGATCCGGGACACGCCTGTTGTCGCCCTCAGAAGGCCGAAGCCGATCAGGGGCAAGCCGGCGGACAGGATGATCCCGGCACAAAGCAGTAGCATCAGGGATGACGGATCGGCCATCGCCATCTCGGCACCGCCCTTGAAACCGATCGCCATCACGAGATAGAGCGACAAGCCCTTGGCTATGGCTTCCGGGATGGCCAGGTCGGACCGGACAATGGCAGCCAGCAATCCAAGGACGAAAAAGAGTACAGCCGGTGAGAACAGGGTCGTTCCGGCGAGGCTTAGCCAATCCATTTCATACTCCTGGGATCGCGTTGCGGGCTTCTCACACAAGAAGAGGCCCGGCCAGAGACTTGCGGGGACACGCAAAACTGGCCGGGCCTGCCGGTCTCGGACGGGCATTTGCGAGGCATGCCCGAATGTTGCCGATCACCGGCCTTGCTACGCCTCGATCACAACAGGGACGATCAGGCAGGGCGTGTTTACCTCCACCAATTAGATAGCTAAATAATAAGAAACCGATCTTCGAAGTAGGAAAAAGCTATAGATGCGCCCGACGCTCCGCCAATTACAATACCTCGTTGCAACTGCCGATACCGGCCGTTTCTCGGACGCGGCCGAACGGCTTCATGTCAGTCAGCCAAGCCTGTCGGCGCAGATCGCCGAGGCCGAGTCCCATCTGGGAGCAATCGTGTTCGAGCGAGGACGACATGGCGCGAGAGTGACGCCACTCGGCGCCGAAATCGTGCGCCGAGCCCGTTATGTCCTGCGCCAGATGGAAGACATGCAATCCATCGCGAAAAGCGGCGGGCTCGGGCTATATGGCCGCGTCCGGATGGGCGTCCTGCCCACGATCGGACCATATCTCCTGCCGCGGGCGACGGGCGCACTGCACCGGGAGTTTCCCGACCTTCGGCTCTCCATCCGCGAGGAATCGACAGTCCAGCTCCAGGAGAAACTGACCGATGGGCAGATGGACGTCCTGATCTCGACGCCGGAAGACCATACCCCGACCGCCTCCGAGCATCTCTTTCGGGAAACCCTCTGGGTTGCCGTTCCGGCCGACGATGCTCTGGCCGGGGATTCCGCGCCGATCAAGCTCTCCGAGTTGACGGGACGCCCCTTGCTGACACTCGGCATGGGCCACCGACTGACATCGCTGGTGTCGGAACTCGCCCATGCGGCGGGCGCCTTTGTATCGACCGATTATGAGGGCACGAGTCTCGATGCGATCCGGCACATGTCGGCGCTGGGTGCCGGCGTGGCCATCTTGCCTCAACTCTATGTCACCTGCGAGGCCCGCCGGGACGATATTCTCGTCTACCGGCGGATCGACGCCCCGATTGCGGAGCGCGATATCGCCCTGGTGTGGCGACAGGGCTCGCCCCTCCACGATGGCTTCACACAGCTCGCAAACGTTCTCCGCACGGCCGCGCGCTCAGCCCTGTCCGCAAACTAGTCAGACTCGACCTCTTGCCCGAAACGCTCCAGGGCCAGGTCAGCCGCGGCGCGTCCGATGGCTTCGGCATCCTCGTTTGAAAAGCGGTAATGCACGCCGCCATACAGGCGTGACATCGACATACGAAGACTGAAGGCGTCGAGATCGGCGATGGCTTCGACCAGATCCGGCGCGTCCTCGGCATAGACATCCACCGTCTCGCCGTCCTCAAGCGTGAAGGTCGCAGACAGGACCGCCGAAACGGCGGCGCCGTAAGAACAGTGTGCGCACGGGTATTCCGGGTGCCGCGGCGTATTCAGAAGCGGCATCCATCCGGCCTCGATTTCCGTGTCATCGCGACCATCCAGATCCGCATTGCGGATGGCCGTCAGCGGGCGCCAGAACTGGAAATGATCCTTCGCCTCACCGGTCGCGAGGCCTGCATCCGACGTCGCCAGCGACATCAGCGCCATCACGCGCGCGGTATCCAGCATGTCGAGTTCCCTGCGCTCGGCGAGCTGCATGACGAGCGGTTCCCAGTCCTTCGACACCCAGAAACGGGCCTCGGCACTCTGCTCGGGCGTGCGGATTTCGCTGTCGCGCGCGCCCAGAGTCATGACTTCGTTGAAATTGTCGGCCCACGCCTGGCTGTCCAGGGCGGGCGGCCCGTCCGGACGCAGGTCGGTGGACGCCTCCATCAGCCAGGGTTGAACGTTCAGCCCGCCCCGGAAGTAGGGCAGTTCGGTCGGCACCCATCGGCCAGCCGTCGTAAAGGGGCGATAGGGCGGAACCTCACCTGTCGTCGCTCCGGCCTGGATCATGACCCGGTCGACCACCGCGTCGGCAATCTGGTGTGCGGCCATCACCGCCGCTTCGCTATGGCCTTCGCTGACTGCATTCAGGCGCGCCTCGATCGCGTCATCAGCACTGCTGCCATACAAACGCTGCAGCAAGGCCGCCGCGGCGAAGTGAGCGGCGAGGTCCGGGTCGCCCGAAGCCTCTGGCAGGTCATCAAAATAGGGTGTGTAGCGTTCCTCTACCGCATTGGCAGCACTGAACAATGCCAGATCGAGCGCCGCGCTGGCCCGAAAATGGGCCGGCGTGCGTTCGCCGCCAGCCTCATTGAACTGGGACGCTACATCGGAGCGGATGTCGCGCCATGCGAACACATCGCTCCAGTCCTCGGCGACAGCAGACGCTCCGACCGCCACCGCAAGCACGCTCGCGGACACAAATTGCAGACTGTTGATCTTGATCATGATTCCCCCCAGAGCTGATCTCTGTGGTAAACCCTAGAGCGCGATCGCGGACCTGTCACACAAATATGGTCAGGCCGCCAAGGACATCACGCATTCACGTCGAAGGCATAGCCGGCGGAGCGGACAGTACGGATCGGATCACGCTCTTCCTTGGTGTTGAGCGCCTTGCGCAAACGTCCCACATGGACGTCGACGGTCCGCGCCTCGACATAAACGTCAGACCCCCAGACCGCGTCGAGCAATTGCTCGCGTGAGAAGACGCGACCGGGATGCTGCATGAGATAGTCCAGCAGCCGGAACTCGGTCGGTCCGAGGTGAATTTCCCGGTCCGCGCGCCGGACCCGGTGAGCGACCCGGTCCATGCTGATGTCGCCAGCCTCGATGACGTCCCCCGCAAGCCCCGGCCGGATTCGGCGCAGGACGGCACGGATGCGGGCGAAAAGCTCGGTCATGGAAAAGGGTTTGACGACATAGTCGTCTGCGCCGGTATCCAGGCCGCGGACACGATCGGTTTCCTCACCCCGTGCGGTCAGCATGATGATCGGCACATTGGCGGTTTCCTGGCGGCCGCGCAGACGGCGACAGACTTCGATGCCGGAGACTTTCGGCAGCATCCAGTCGACCAGGACCAGATCCGGTGTCGACTCCTCAGCCTGTATCAGGGCCTCTTCGCCATCGCGGGCAACCGAAACCGAATACCCCTCCTTCTCCAGATTGTACTGAAGCAGGGTGGCCAGGGCATCTTCATCTTCAACGACAAGGACTTGCGGATTCATCGATTGGCTCCGGGCTATCGATCACAAACAGAGTCAGTGCGGTCCGTCTTCCACCAGCGGAGAGGCGGTCACCATGAAATGAACGGCTTCGGCAATATTGGTCGCGTGGTCGCCGATGCGTTCGAGATTCTTGGCCACGAAGAGGATGTGGACACCCGGTCCGACAAGACCGGAATCCTCGGTCATCGACATCAGCATCTCGCGCACCAGCGTATTGTAGCGCTCATCGACCTCGTCATCAGAATGCCAGACCCGGACGGCGGGCTCGACATCGGCCGAGGACAGGGCGTCGAGGACCTCACTCAATTGCTTGATCACAATGGCGCCCAGACGTTCGACCTGCTGGGTCAGCGGCATCGGCGCATACCCCGCAAGGTCGCCGGCCCGATAGGCAATATTCTTGGCCAGATCCCCGACCCGCTCGAGATCGGTGGCGATCTTGAGTGCGGAGATGGTCATGCGCAGATCCGTCGCCAGCGGCTGGCGCAGGGCGAAAAGGCGCAGGACACGCTTCTCGATATCGACCTGCAGCGCATTGACCTGGGCTTCGCGCGCCTTGATGTCGGCCTTCATGCTGGCATCACGCCTGACAACCGCCGAGATCGACTTCTCGAGCTGCGTCTCGACGAGTCCGCCCATCCGGGCCAGATCGTCGGAGAGCTGATCGAGTTCCTCGCCATAGGCGGTGACGATGTGGGCAGTTCTGGAAAGCGCCATTGACTGGCCCTCCTCTCGATAAACGCGATGGCCTAGCCGAAGCGTCCGGTGATGTAGTCCTGCGTGCGGGTGTCGCGCGGATTGGTGAAGATGTCTTCGGTCGACCCGTATTCGACCAGATGGCCCATGTGGAAGAAGGCCGTGTGCTGCGAAACCCGGGCCGCCTGCTGCATCGAGTGGGTTACAATGATGATGCAGTAATTCTCGCGCAGCTCGTCGATCAGCTCCTCGATCCGCGCGGTCGCGATCGGATCCAGGGCCGAACACGGCTCATCCATCAGGATGACTTCCGGATTGACCGCGATGGCACGGGCGATCACGAGGCGTTGCTGCTGGCCACCGGACAGACCGGTGCCGGGGTGGTTGAGCCGGTCGGATACCTCGTCCCAGAGCCCCGCCTTGCGCAGGGCGTTTTCGACAATCTCGTCCAGCTCCGGACGCGTCAGGGCGAGGCCATGAATGCGCGGGCCATAGGCGACATTGTCATAGATCGACTTGGGGAAGGGATTGGGTTTCTGGAACACCATCCCGACGCTGGCGCGCAGCACCACCGGGTCGATCGTCTTGTCGTTGATTTCCTGACCATCGATTGTCAGGGAACCACCGACGACGGCGCCATCAATCGTGTCATTCATCCGGTTGAGGCAGCGCAGGAAGGTCGACTTGCCGCAGCCCGACGGGCCAATGAAGGCCGTGACCGAACGGTCCGGAATGTCGATCGAGACATCATGCAGCGCCTGTTTGCCGGAATAGCTCACCGTCACCTTGCGTGCGGTGACCTTGATCGGCAGATCAGCGGGTGGATTGAGAGGGGTATCGGTCATGAAACTACCATCTCCGCTCGAAGCGACGGCGCAGATAGATGGCCAGGGCATTGAAGCCGATCATCAGCGCGAGAAGAACAAGGATTGCGGCGGCGGTGCGAGCCTGGAACGCCCGTTCAGCACCATCCGACCACAGGAAAATCTGGACCGGCATCACGGTTGCCGGCTCGGTAAAGCCTTCCAGCCCCAGCGTCGGCGCATCGGCAATGAAGGCCACCATGCCGATCATCAGCAGCGGCGCTGTCTCACCCATGGCCTGGGCCAGGCCGATAATGGCACCGGTCAGGATACCCGGGGCAGCGAGCGGCAGGACGTGATGGAAAACGGTCTGCGTCCGTGAGGCCCCGACAGCCAGCGCCGCCTCGCGGATGGATTGCGGCACCGCCTTGAGCGCCGCGCGTGTGGCGATGATCACCGTTGGCAGCGTCATCAGCGACAGGACAAGACCCCCGACCAGCGGTGCCGAGCGCGGCAGGCCGAAAGCATTGATGAAAACCGCGAGACCAAGCAGGCCGAAGACAATCGACGGCACGGCGGCGAGATTGTTGATATTGACCTCGATCAGCGCGGTAAACCGGTTCTTCGGGGCATATTCTTCAAGGTAGAGCGCGGTGAAGACACCGATCGGCACCGAGATGATGATGGTGATGATCATCGTCAGGATGGAGCCGTACAGCGCACCTTTCACACCGGCCAGCTCGGGTTCCCGGCTGTCGGCATTGGCGAAAAGATAGGTATTGAAGGCCGCACTGATCGCCCCGCGTGCTTCCAGGGCCCGCGTCCAGACAATCAACTGATCAGACACGCGGCGACGTTCGGCCGGCGTATCGATCACCTGGAGCGACCAATTGCTTTCGCCCTCAATGGCTTCACTGCCGAGCAGGAAGCGCCCCGTGCCGCCCGCGCCATTGCGCGCCAGATCGGTCAGGAGGACCGTGCGGCCATCGCTTTCAACCAGAATGCTCGGCAGGCTGCCATCGAGCTCAATCGGCCCGGCCTCCGTCTCGAGCCTGGCGCGGATGTCAGCGGCCTGGCGCCGGTTGAGCTCGGCGTCATAGAGCATGTCTTCAGCTTGGGTGCCGCTCAGCCCTTCCGCCCGTTCGGCCAGCATGTCCGCGTCGACTTCCAGCAAGGTGGCGCGCGCGCGAAGTGTGCGGGCGACTTCCGACGCCAGGTCGCGGAAATCAGTGGCGCTGGAACGGACGATGACGCCATCGTCCGAAACGTCCAGGCTGAGCGTGCCTTGCGGCTCGAAACTGCGCTCGTCGACCAGCATTCCCTTGAGATAGAGATCGAGATCATCGGCCAGCGGCATGGTGAAACGGTGCTGCGTCCCGATCAGGGTCGGATCCTCGAGCACCTCATCCATCAGTCGGGTGGCGTTAAGCGCGGTATAAAGGCTGAACAGATTGCGGAGATCGCGACGGCCCGTCACCTCCGGGAATTCGGTACGGACAGCGTTTTGCAGGATCCGGCTATAGCTGCCCCGACGCAAAGACTCCTCGCTGCGCTCGCCCGACGGATCAACAAGCGCCTCGTCGAGATCCACGGTCAGGTGCAGCTGGTTGGCCGAAAAGGCCGGCAGGCCCCCGCTGACAATGGAGCTCAGCAGAAGGATCAGAATGCCGACGGCCGCGGCGACGGCGGCCAGGCCTGCGGCGCGGAAGCGCGACTCCGCACGATAGCGCGAGCCGAGATTCTTGCTGACGGCGATCCGGATCGGCGAGATGTCGGGCGTATCAGTCATATTTTTCCCGGTATCTTTGCACAACGCGCAGGGCGATGACGTTCATCACCAGGGTGATGACGAAGAGGACCAGGCCCAGCGCGAAGGCGGACAGGGTCTTGGGACTGTCGAATTCCTGGTCGCCGGTCAGCAGCATCACGATCTGAACCGTGATCGTGGTGACCGATTCCAGCGGATTGGCGGTCAGGTTGGCGCCCTGCCCGGCTGCCATGACAACGATCATGGTCTCGCCGACAGCGCGTGACACGGCCAGCAGGATGGAACCGACAATACCCGGCAAGGCGGCCGGAATAATGACGCGCCCGATTGTCTCCGACTTGGTCGCGCCCATGGCGTAGGACCCGTCGCGCAGGGATTGCGGCACGGAATTGATCACGTCATCACTGAGCGAGGAGATGAAGGGGATGATCATCACGCCCATGACCAGACCCGCCGACAGCGCACTCTGGGTCACGACGTCTTCAATTCCGATCATGGCGAAGAAGCCGCGAATGGCCGGGCCGACGGTGAGCAGGGCAAAGAAGCCGTAGACCACGGTCGGCACACCCGCGAGAATTTCCAGGACCGGCTTGGCGGTCAGGCGGAAACGGGGGCCGGCGTACTCCGACAGATAGATGGCCGACAGCAGGCCGATCGGAACCGCAACAATCATCGCAATCACGGTGATCATCGCCGTTCCGGCGAAGAGCGGCACAGCGCCAAAGGCGCCGGATTGACCAACCTGGTCGGCACGCAGGGCAATCTGCGGCGACCATTGCAGGCCGAACAGGAAGTCGGTCAGCGGCACGGTCGAGAAGAAGCGCAGGCTCTCGAAGAGCAGGGAGAAAACGATCCCGACCGTGGTCATGATGGCGATAACCGAGGACAGGAAGAGCATGGCCGTGACCAGGCTCTCGACATGATTGCGCGCGCGGAAGGCGGCAGCGATCTGGCTCCGGGTCCGGATCAGCCCGCCCAGGGCGATGACAATGGCGATTCCGGCGACCAGATTGCGCAGCTGGCTGGCATGACGGCGCATGATCGAAGCCGCCGCATCCAGTTCGGGACTGGCGCGGCTGGCGAGCCCATCCGTCGCGATCCGGCGGGCATCTGCCAGGAAGAGCTGACGCCGCTCGCGCGGCGAATGCATGAGTTCGAATCCGGCCAGCGCCCGGATCGGCGCTGCGGACGCGACCGCTTCGTCCAGAACGGCATCGCGCAGGATAGTGCGCCGATCGAGGCGAACTTCTTCAGCGGTCGCCAGCTGATTGACCAGATCGGTGTATTCGCTTTGCAGCGCCTCCAGGCGCGCCGGGTCCCGGTCACTGCCTCTGGCGCTGCGCAAATCGGCCATGTTCTCCGCGGCACTGTCGGATCGCTCGCGCAGCACGGCGAGGGCCTCCAACACGGCCAGGGTCTCGGGATCGGCGGCCAGCGCCTCCTCGAAACTCGCGGTCAGTTCGGCAGCATCACGGCGCAATTCCGATGCGGTCAGGCGATCGATCAGGCTGGTGCCGAAGATGCCGAAAAACGCGAGCAGGATGAAAGCCGGCAGGCCGGTCCAGATGGCGACATAATATCCGTGATAATTCGGCAGGGAGTGCAGACGTGCGGTCGCCCCGGACACGGCGGAAATCGCCCGTGACCGACCGACATAGAAGCCGCCGGCCAGCATCACGATGATCGCAAGTGCGACTATGGCGATAATGGACATGCAATTCCCCTCGGCTCGCCGATCGGTGGTCCGTTTCCCTATGCACCGAGTCGTTTCCGATGCCCGCTGCGAGCCCCGTTTATGACAAGCGGGCTACAGTTTTGTGACAACGACCGGCTTGCCTGCAGGGAATATCGACATGCCTGGGCAACCCTCTGATTAATCGGTATTTTTTCGAGAAGATTCCGGCATGGGCAGATATACACTGAAGATTGAACCCGCGCCCGGGAGGCTCTCGACGGTGAAACCGCCGCGATGCCGGGTGATGATATGCTTGACGATGGCGAGACCGAGGCCGGTTCCCTCCCGGGGGCCGCTCTTCTGACCATCCACGCGGTAGAAGCGTTCGGACAGGCGCGGCAAATTGCGGCGCTCAATGCCCTGGCCACCGTCACGAATTCGGACGGCCACAAAGTGGTCGCCAGGCTCGGAGGCCGGCGCCGCGAGGGTCAGGCGACTGGCCTCGGGGCCGAGCGTCAGGCCGGGACGCTCCGCCTGGTCACGACCGAGATGGCCTGACAAGCGGATCTCGACCGTCGACCCGGCACCGGAATACTTGATCGCATTCTCGACCAGATTCATCACGACTTCGAGCAATTGGTCACGGTCACCAATCGCGAGGGCCGGTTCGATCTGCAAGTCGAGCTCGATCGATTTCTCGCTGATCTGTGGTCGCAGGACATCCACCACATCATCAATGATCGCGCCCAGGTCTGCCGTACTGTTGGGCGGGACATGTTCGTCCATCTCGACCCGCGACAGCGAGAGGAGATCATTGATCAGACGTTGCATGCGCTCGGTCTGATCGAACATGATCGCCAGGAAGCGAGCGCGTGCGTCCGGGTCGTCCTTGGCGTGCCCGCGCAGCGTTTCGATAAAGCCGGCGAGCGAGGCCAGCGGTGTCCGCAGCTCATGGCTGGCATTGGCGAGGAAGTCGGCCCGCATGCGATCCGCGCGCTTGATTGACGTCTCGTCGGACAGGACCAGCATGGCGCGCCAGGGCATGGATGGATCCCGCTGCGAGGCCAGCGGTGCAACATGGGCGCGGACATGACTCTCGACCGGCGACATTATCGAGTATTCGACCGGGGCCACGGTCTGACCGCGCAGGGCTGCACTGACCGCCTCCAGAACCAGCGGCTGGCGCAGGACCGCTGACAAATGTCCGGTCACCGCGTCAAGACCGAGAAACTCGCGCGCGGCCGGATTGGCAATCTCGATCCGCCCGCCCGCACCGACCAGGAGCACGGGAATGGGCAGGTTTTCGAGCATCACCTTGGCGCGTTGCGCCTCATCTGCCTCTTCGCTGTCGCGCGCCAGCAGTGCCTGGTTTCCAGAAGCAGGATTGAGCGTAGTGCTGACGGTCAGGTAATAGAATGTGGACAGGGCAGCGATCGTCGCAATGGCCACGACCGTTTCCAGGAAGCCCAGCTCGCCAAACAGCCAGAACAGCACGAGCACCATGCTGCCCAGTGCCGCAACGGCGGCAGTGTCACGTCGCCGGATGCGGATCAACGGCGCGTCGGAAGCCCTTTTATTGCTCAAGTTTTAGTCGCTTTCAGGCCGATCTTGGGTCATGAAGCCGCCAACCGGGCCGGGGCCAGTGTCTCAGCTACACGCCATCTAGCCCGATTTGCATCCAAATGACGAGCCTGCGGCATCTAAACCGTGATGACAGGCCCGGTACATCACGAATTTCGAGAGAGTTTTCATGCCATTCGCTAATCATTTAGTGTTTTTCGATAAAAATCTGTTGACTTTCGCTATGCCCTTTCTAGGATGCCGGTCTAATCAGGATCAAGACGTGCGGGGACAACGCATGGCAAAACGTTTGCTAGTAATCGCCACAGCACTGGCCACCGCCTCCTGCAGCTCGCTGCAGGCCTTCGAGACGCGGGAATTCGGTTCCGAAGGGGTTCTCCCCTCGGCACCGTCGTCCTGGTCTGCAGGTAATGGTGAAGCCGGAGCAGAACTCGCCCGTGACTGGGTTGCCTCCTTACAGGATGAGCGCCTTTCGGCGCTGATCGACGAAGCTTTCGACGGCAATCCGTCGTTGGCCCAGTCGCTGGCGCGCTATCACGGCGCGGTCGCGGCAGCCCGTATTGACGGGGCGCGCTACCTGCCATCGCTCGATGGCAGTGTGACCTATCAACGCTCCCAGCCGAATGTCGGCTCGGGATCGGACAGTTTCGGGCTCGGCCTCTCGGCCTCCTGGGAGACCGATCTCTGGGGCGCCCTGCGGGATAATGCACGTGCCGGCGGGCTCAATGCCGAGGCCGCTGCGGAAGACGTCCGGGCGAGCCAGCTGTCGGTCGCCGGGCTGGTCGCCAAGGGCTGGTTCTCGCTGATCGAGGCCCGCCTCCAGACGGAACTGGCCGAACGCGATGTCGCCACGCGCCAGAACTCGCTGAACCTCACCGAACGCCGCTTCGCTCGTGGACTTGTCCGCAGCTCCGACGTCCGCACCGCGCGCAGCGCCCTGGCGTCTTCGCAAGCCGCACTGGCCTCGCGCCAGCGGTCCGAATCCGCTTCGGCGCGCAGCCTTGAAACCCTGCTCGGTCGCTACCCGGCTGCCTCGCTTGCACCAGAGGCTGACTTCCCGGAATTCGGCGCGATTGGCGGCCTCGGCACGCCGATCGACATGCTGACACGTCGGCCCGACGTCCGGGCTGCCGAGAACCGCCTGACCGCCGCCGGCTTCCAGGCCGAAGCGGCCGCCAAGGCGCTCATTCCCAGCCTCTCCTTGCGCGGTTCGTCGGGCACGGGCGGGGTCGATGTCTCCGATCTTCTCGATCTCGACACCCTGGTCTCCAGCGTCACGGCTTCGCTGGTCGCCCCGATTTTTGACGGTGGACGCCTGATCGCACAGCGCGACCAGGTCTATGCCAATGCCGAAGGTCTGGTGGCCAGCTATATCGCGACCGTTCTGACCGCATGGCAGGAGTCGGAGAACGCCATTCATGCCGATGGCATTCTCGCCCAGCGGGTCGAGAACCTGCAGCAGGCCTATGAAGAAGCCGCCGCCGCCGAGGACCTTGTGGTCCGCGAATACGCCCGCGGCGTATCCACCATCTTCGAACTGCTGACCGCGCAATCCCGGCGCATCAGCGCTGAAAGTCAGTACATCTCGGCACGTCGCGAGCGCGCGACCAATCGTGTCGATCTTTATCTCGCCCTCGCCGGCGATTTCTCCGCGGCCCAGTCCGCAGACCCGGCCGCGTACACAGGAGAATAATCATGGGCAAGTTTATCGGACGCTTTTTGATCTTTGTTGTCGTCGGCATCGTCGGCGTCGGCGTCATCGCCTCCCAGTTCATGACGCAGGAAGAGCCGGAGCGCGCCAACGCCGCGCCACGCCCGGTCGCTGTTTTTGTTGACGAGGCCCGGTTGGACTCGGTGGCCCTTCAGGTCACATCCCAGGGTGAAGCCCGCCCTCGCACCCAGATCAGTCTGGTGCCGCAGGTTGCCGGTCGCATCACCTATGTGAATCCGAACTTTATCGAAGGCGGTTTCTTCGAAGCCGGCGAAACCCTCGTCCAGATCGACGATGCCGACTATCGCCTCGCGGTGACCCGCGCCTCGGCCCAGGTCGCCCAGGCAGAGCAGGCCCTCGCCCGCGAGCGCGCTGAATCCGAACTGGCGGCGAGCGAATGGGAAGAATTGGGAGACGGCGAAGCCTCCTCCCTGACCCTGCGCGAACCGCAAATGGCCGAAGCCCGCGCCCAGCTGGCCGCCGCCAATGCTTCCTTGCAATCCGCTCGCCTGGACATGGCACGGACCCGCATCTCGGCGCCTTTCAGCGGCCGTGTACGGGCCAAGAATGCCGATCTCGGCCAGTATGTGGCCCCGGGCACCCCGCTGGGTGAGGTTTTCTCGACGGATGCCGTGCTGGTGCGCCTGCCTCTGACCGATCACGAGCTGGGTCTGCTGGGTATTCCGATTGCCTACAACGCCGCTGGCGGTGCCGGCATGCCGGTCGAGCTCAACGCAACCCTGGCTGGTCGCCAGCTCACCTGGCAGGGCCATATCATCCGCACAGACAGCGCCATCGACCCGCAGACCCGCGTGCTTTACGCGATTGCCGAAGTCACCGATCCGTACGGCGACGGCGCCTCTGATGGAACGCCGCTGGCAGTCGGCCTCTTCGTGACCGCCAATATCACCGGTCGCGATGTCGAGAATGCCTACGTCCTGCCGCGCTCAGCGCTGCGTGGCCAGAGCAATGTCTATGTCGCCGAAGAAGGCGGGACGCTCTCGGTCCGTACGGTCGAGGTAATCGACTCGAACGCACAGGAAGTCATTGTTTCGTCCGGCGTACGCGGCGGCGAGATGGTGGTCACCTCCCCGATCCGCGGTGCCAGCGACGGCATGCGCATCCAGACCTTCGGGGATGATGGCGAACTGATCGCGGCCTATTCCGCGACCTATGACGATGAACCGGCCGAAGAAGGCCTGGCAGAAACCGAGACAGGCGAAGCAGATAGCGACGCTGTCGCGAGCGCTGGCTAAGCGACGGAACCACACGGAGGACAACGGCGATGACCGATCCCAACACCACTCATGAAGAAGCCCCGCGGGGCGGCATTGTCGGCTGGTGGGCGCGGAATACCGTCGCCGCCAACCTGGTCATGATCATCGCCGTTGTCGGCGGTTTCATCGGCTACAACTCGCTCAACCGCGAGGTCTTCCCGACCGTCTCGGTGAACGGTGCCAGCGTCTCGGTGGCCTGGCCCGGCGCCTCCCCGCAGGAGGTCGAAGAACAGATCATCGTGCGGATCGAGGAAGCGCTGTCCGACATGGACGGCATCGAGACGATCACCTCCACCGCCCGTGAAGGCGGCGGCAATATCAATATCGAGGGCAAGCGCTCGGTTGATGTCGGCGAGTTCATCGACGCCATCAAGCTGGAAGTGGACTCGGTCAACAACCTGCCGCAATCCGCCTTCCGACCGGTCGTGACGCCCTGGCGCTCACAGGACCAGGTCGTCGGCTTTGCCGTCCACGGCAGCGCCGACCGGCGGGACTTGCAGGCCATTGGCCGCGAGATCCGTGACGAAGTCGCCCAGCTGCCGGGTGCCTCCATCGTCAATATGTGGGCGACCCGGGGCGAAGAGGTCTCGATCGAGGTCTCCGAGGAAAACCTGCGTCGCTATGACCTGACCTTTGACGAGATCGTGCGCGCCGTGCGCTCGAGCTCGCTCAATGCCTCGGCCGGCAGCGTCCGCACGGAGCTGGGTGATGTGAGCATCACCTCGCGCCAGCTGGCCGATACCGCGCCGGAATTCGAGGAAATCATCATCCGTCAGACGTCGGATGGCGGCACGCTGCGCGTCCGCGATGTGGCCCAGGTCACCGACGGCTTCTCCGACTTCAATCTCGAAGCGACCTATAATGGCGAGTCCATGGTGCTGGTCGTTGTGGAAACCTCGCCGAATATCGACGTTGTCGACACCTCGCGGCAGGTGCGCGACTATATCGACCGCAAGCGCCTGGAACTGCCCGATGGTGTTCACCTCTCTTTGTGGTGGGACAATTCGGAGATGTATACGGGCCGCATGGAAACGATCGCCAACTCCGCCCTGTTCGGGGGTGTGCTGGTCCTGATCGTGCTCTTCCTCTTCCTGCGCCCCATCGTCGCCTTCTGGGTGACCATCGGCATCTTCGTTGCCTTCGGCGGCGCCTTCCTGCTGTTGCCCATGATGGGCGTCACGCTGAACATGCTGTCGCTGTTCGCCTTCCTCCTGGTGATCGGCATCGTCGTCGATGATGCGATCGTGGTAGGTGAGAATATCTACGACAGGGTCGAACGCGGGGAACCGGGTCTGACAGCCTCGATCGTTGGCACGCAAATGGTGGCCAAGCCGGTCATCTTCGCCGTCATCACCACGATCATGATGTTCTCGCCCTGGATGCTGCTGACGGGGCCGGAAGTTCAGTTCACCCGCCAGATCTCGCTGGTCGTGATCGCGGCGCTGGCCTTCTCGCTGATCGAATCCCTGCTCATCCTGCCGGCCCACCTGTCGCACATGAAGCCGCAGTCCAGCAAAGGCTTCTTCGGCCCGCTGATCGCGTTTCAGCGCGCCATTGCCGGTACGCTTCTCAGCTTTGCCCGCGGCGTTTATCGCCCGGTCGCCAAGGCGTGTATTCGCAATCGTTATGCGACCTTCTTCGGCTTCCTGCTGATCTTCGTTATCTCCATCTCCCTGATGATGACCAACCGCGTTGGGTCGGTCTTCATGCCGCAGATCGAAAACGAGACGATCCAGACGTCGATCACCCTCGCCGAGGGCACCCCATGGGGCCGGACCGAGCAGGTGCGTCAGCAGCTCGATCGCGCCCAGGACGAAGCGCTCAGCTATTACCGCGAGCAATTCCCGGGTGAAGTCGACATGATCGAGAGCCGCTCGACCCTGGCAACGGATGGTCGTATCCGCGCCTGGATCACCCTGGCCGATCCGGAAGACCGTCCGGGCAATCTTCCGACCTCGGAAGTCGCTGCCCAGATCCGTGAATTCCTGGGGCCGATTCCGGATGCCGAGGAAATCCGTCTCGACTCGACCATCAATAATGGTGGCAATGGCATGCGCTTCGCCCTGTCCGGCCAGAATCTGGACGAATTGCGGGCGGCTGCCGATGATCTGAAGGAACAGCTGCGCAGCTATGACACCCTGTATGATGTCGTCGACAGCATGCAGACCTCGACCGAGGAATTGCAGGTCCGCCTGCGTCCGAACGCCCAGGCGCTCGGTCTGACCCTCGCCGATGTCACCAATCAGGTGCGTCAGTCCTTCTACGGCGTCGAAGCCCAGCGCCTGCCGCGTGACGGTCAGGATGTACGGGTCATGATCCGCCTGGATGCCGCCTCGCGTCGGTCGCTGGATACCTTCCGCGATATCCGCATCCGCACCACGGACGGACGTGAAGTTCCGCTGGCGGCAGTCGCCGAGGCTGATTTCGCTCCGGGCCTGAACCGGATCAATCGCCGCAATGGTATGCGCACCATCACGGTCAGCGCGGAACTGTCGGACCCGGCAGCCCGCGGCGATATCGATACGGCGCTGAGCGAAGACTACTGGCAGGCTTTCGAGGCTCGCTTCCCGCACGTTTCACGGGACGAGATCGGCCAGGCCGAGGGTCAGCGCGAATTCATGGCGGAAGTCATGGTCCTGCTCGCCTTCGCCCTGATCTCGATGTACCTGCTGCTGGCGATCGCCTTCCGCTCCTACTTCCAGCCGATCGTGATCATGATCGCCATCCCGTTCTCACTGACCGGCGCCATTTTCGGACATTATCTGTTCGACATGCCGATTGCCCTCTTCTCCTATTTCGGGGTCGGAGCTGCGGCAGGCGTCGTCATCAATGACAACCTGGTGCTGATCGACTTCGTGAACCGGTTGCGCGCCAATGGTGTCGGGGCCTTCCAGGCCCTGGTTGATGCCGGTGTGCAGCGTTTCCGCCCGATCCTGCTGACCTCGGTCACCACTTTCCTCGGGATCTTCCCGATGATGGCCGAGCGTTCGACACAGGCGGAATTCCTCAAGCCGATGGTCGTCGCCCTGGGCTTCGCCGTTATCTTCGCCCTCTTCCTGACGCTGATCATGGTTCCGGCCATGTATGCGATCGGGGTCGACATCGCCCGCTTCTTCCGGATGGTGTGGACAGGCAAGAAGCAGCCCGGCCTGGGTGAGCACTACGCCGACACCGACTTCGCCCATGGCGAGCAGGCCGGTCATCTCGACCACTCGCCTGCCGAATAATTGGCGTCAAAACGCCCCGCGTTGTATCTAGCGCGGGGCGTTTTTACGTCTTGGACCTAAAAACAAGGGGATCACAGAATGAAAAAGCTCTTGCTGAGCACCGCCGTCCTGGCGTTGACCGCGGCCTGCCAACCGGCGGAAGCACCCGATGAAACGACCCAGACCGTAACCGAAACCGCCGCGATGACCGGCAGCGCGGATATCGGCACCTGGGGTTTCGACCTTGAGGGCATGGATGCCGCAATCGTCGCCGGTGATGACTTCTACCGCTATGCGAATGGTACCTGGCTCGACAATACGGTGATCCCGTCTGACCGCTCCAATTACGGCATGTTCACCGCGCTGGCGATCGAGGCCGAGGAACAGGTCCAGGACATCATTCTCGAGCTCGCCGCCCAGGACGCCGCCGATGGCACGATCGAGCAGAAGGTCGGCGATCTCTACGGCAGCTGGATGGACACGTCGACCATCGACCAGCTCGGCCTCGCCCCGGCCCAGCCCTATCTCGACGAGATCGCAGCCGCCGAGACGCATGACGACATCAACGCGCTGTTCGCGACCATCTACCACCAGTCGCCCTATGGCGTCGGCATCATCCCCGATCCGGCCGACACCACGCGCTACACCGTCTTCGTCGGCCAGGCCGGTCTCGGCCTGCCGGATCGCGATTTCTACCTGGAAGAAGACAATGAGCGTTATCGCGACGCCTATCTGGCCTTCATCGAGCAGATCTTCGATCTGGCCGACATGGAAGGCGGCGCCGAGAAGGCCCAGGCCATTTTCGACCTGGAAATGCGGATTGCCGAGACTCACTGGAGTCAGCAAGACAGCCGCGACATCCAGAAGATCTACAACCCCATGCCCATGGACCAGCTCGCCGCCCTGGCGCCGGAGCTGCGCTTTGATGCGGGCATGGAGCAGCTCGGTCTCGACGGCGTAGCGACCTATCTCGTCGCCCAGCCGAGCGCGATCGAAGCCGCCGGCCAGATTTTCGCGGAGACGCCGGTCGAGGTCTGGCAGGACTATATGACCTTCCACTTCATCCGCACCAATGCCGGTGCCCTGCCGGAAGCTTTCGATGCCGCGAATTTCGCCATGTTCGGCACGACGCTGAACGGTATCGAGGAGCAACGTCCGCGCGACCGTCGCGGCGTCAATCTCGTCGGTGGACAACTCGGTGAAGCCGTTGGCCAGGTCTATGTCGACCGTCACTTCCCGCCCGAATCCAAGACCGCGATGGAAGAGCTTGTGGCCAATCTGGTCACCGCCTTCGAGGGCCGCCTGACCGCGCTCGAGTGGATGGATGACGACACCCGCGCCAATGCACTGCAGAAGCTGTCCACCTTCGAACCGCGCATCGGTTATCCGGACGAGTGGCAGGACTATTCCGCCCTCGAGGTTCGCTCGGACGATCTGTTCGGCAATATGACCCGCATCGCGGAATTCCAGTGGGCCGAACAACTCGCCGACCTGGAAGGCCCGGTTGATCGTACCGCCTGGCCTTACCCGCCGCAGACGGTCAATGCGTCCTACAATCCGCTGATGAACCAAATCACCTTCCCGGCCGGCATCCTGCAGGCTCCCTTCTTCGATCCGCATGCCGATGCGGCGATCAATTACGGCGCCATCGGCGCGGTGATCGGTCACGAAATCGGTCACGGCTTTGACGATCAGGGCCGCCGCTTCGATTATGACGGGTCGATCCGCGACTGGTGGACCGAAGAGACCAATGAGCGTTTCGAATCCCGAGCTGACCGGCTTGGCGCCCAGTATTCCGGCTATTCGCCGGTCGAAGGGCGTTTCGTGAATGGTGAATTCACGATGGGTGAGAATATCGGTGATCTCGGTGGCCTGCAGATGGCCTTCACCGCCTACCAGCACCATCTCGATGCCTGCTGTGACGGCCAGGCGCCGGTCATTGACGGCTTCACCGGTGAGCAACGCTTCTTCCTGGCCTGGGCCCAGGTCTGGCGTCGCCTCTACCGCGAAGACAATCTGATCAACCGTCTCGCAACCGACCCGCACAGCCCGTCCCAATACCGGACCAATGGTGTCGTGCGGAATCTGGATGCCTGGTACGAGGCCTTCGGTGTGACCGAGGACAATGACCTCTACCTGCCGCCGGAGGAGCGCGTCTCCATCTGGTAGGATTCACCGTCCAACTGAAGAAGCGGCCCGGCAGCAATGTCGGGCCGTTTTCATTACAGGGCTGTAAGAGACACCCCCCGTGTATTGCGCCCCGGCCTCAGCGCACTAGTGTTTGCGCCAATGAATTTGCTCCTAGGGGAAACACGATGAAAAAGCTTCTGCTGACCAGCGCCTGCGTGGCACTGATGGCGGCCTGCTCGCCGAGCGGCGAAACGCCGGATACCGACACAACGACACCGAACGAATCCGCAGCTAGCGATGTGCAGACGTCCACGACCGAAGCCTCCGCAACCGTCGTCGGTGATCCGTCCGCCGGAGACCCGCGCCTCGGCACCTGGGGTATTGAGACCCAGCATGTCGATGCAACCGTTCATCCGGGTGATGACTTCAACCGTTATGTGAATGGGGGTTGGCTCGACTCGGTCGAGATGCCGCAGGGTTTCTCCCGCTTCGGATCCTTCACCGAGCTGTATCTCCTCTCGGAAGAGCGCATCAACGGCATCATCGAGGAAGCCGGCGCCGCTGACGCCGCTGCCGGCGAACCGCTGCAGCAGATCGGCGATCTCTACGCAGCCTATATGGACCAGGAAACGCTTGAAGCGCGCGGTTTCGATCCGGTCCAGCCGATGATTGACCGCATCGCGGCGGCCGGTAGCCATACCGACATCGCGACGCTCATGGGCAGCCCGGGCACGGCCTCGATCTTCGGTGCCGGCGTGACCCGCGACCAAGGCAATCCCGACCGCTATATTGTCGGCGTGAGCCAGAGCGGTCTCGGCCTGCCGACCCGTGATTATTATCTCGAAGAGACCGACCGCTACCAGGCCTTCCGCGATGCCTATGTCGCATACATCGCCGATGCTTTCGGCTTCATCGGTGTCGATGGCGGAGCCGAGCGCGCGCAACGCATCCTCGACCTGGAAACCGCCTTCGCCGAGGTCCATTGGACCCGAGAGGACAGCCGCGACCGGACCCGCACCTATAATCTCATGACGACGGAAGAGCTGGCAGCAAGCGCACCGGGCTTCGACTGGACCGCCTTCATGGAAGCGCTCGATTTCGCGGACCAGACCGAAGTCGTGATCCGTCAGGATACCGCTATCCAGTCCCTGGCAACCCTGTTCTCCGAAGTGCCGGTGGAGACCTGGCAGGACTGGCTGACCTTCCGCTACCTGTCGAGTAATCGCGGTTCGCTGACACCGGAATTCTACGAGCGCTCCTTCGACTTCTACAATCGCACCCTGTCCGGCGTTGAAGAGCCGCGTCCGCTCGAGTCGCGAGCCATCCAGTATGTCAACGGCTCGATGGGCATGGCGCTCGGCCAGATCTATGTCGAGCGTTACTTCCCACCGGAATACAAGGAGCAGATGGAGGTCCTCGTCGATTATCTCGGCATGGCCCTTCGCGAGCGCCTGGAAACGCTCGAATGGATGGACGAAGAGACCCGGGCCGGCGCGATCGACAAGTTCGAGAATTTCACGCCCAAGATCGGTTACCCCGACCAGTGGCCGGATTATTCCTCGATCGAGATCCGTCCCGATGACCTGTTCGGCAATTCCGAGCGCATTGCAGCCTGGGCCCGTGCCGACAGCCGCGCCCGCCTGCGGGGCCCGATCCGCGATTGGGAATGGGGCATGTCGCCGCAAACGGTGAACGCCTATTACTCCCCCACCGCGAATGAGATCGTCTTCCCGGCCGCCATCCTTCAGGGTCCCTTCTTTGATCCTTATGCCGACGCTGCCGTCAATTTCGGCGGTATCGGTGCCGTGATCGGTCACGAAATGGGTCATGGCTTCGACGACCAGGGCAGCCGCTCTGACGGCGATGGCGTGCTCCGTGACTGGTGGTCGGAACTGAGCCGCGGGAATTTCGACGAGCGCACCGACGCGCTGGCTGCCCAGTACAGCGAGTTTTCCCCGGTCGAGGGCGAATTCGTGAATGGTCGCCTGTCGCTGGGCGAGAACATCGGCGATGTCGGTGGTCTGTCGATGGCCTATCGCGCCTATCAGCTCTATCTCGCCGACCATGGTGGCGATGCACCGGTGCTCGACGGGTTCACCGGTGATCAGCGCTTCTACATGGCCTGGGGTCAGGTCTGGCGGAATCTTTACACCGAGCAGGCGCTCGTCCGTCAGCTGCGCCAGGGGCCGCACTCTCCGGCTCAATACCGGATCAATGGTGCCCTGCGCAATCAGGATGCCTGGTACGAGGCCTTCGGCGTGACCGAGGACCACGAACTCTACCTGGCACCGGAAGACCGCGTTTCCATCTGGTAGGGTTTAACCCAAACTGATGCAGCGGCCCGGCGGAAACGTCGGGCCGTTTTGCATTGCACAAGCTTAATCAATCCCTCATCGCGGCGATGACCGGCGGATTCCAGTTTGCGGCGTCTGAAATCGCAACAACGGGGGTTCACCATGAAATCCATCTTGCGCGCCGGCGTCGCTGGCCTCGCCTTGTCCATCGCCACCGTCTCACCCGCCCTGGCCCAGGATGCCCTCCTGGGTGACTGGGGCGTCGAGACCCAGCATGTCAGCGAAACGCTGGCGCCGGGCGACGACTTCTTCCGCTACGTCAATGAGGGGTGGCTCGACACGACCGAGATCCCGGCCGGATTCTCGTCCTACACCGCTTTTCACGAGCTCTACCTTCAGTCGGAAGAACGTATTGAGGGCATTATCCGCGACAGCGCCGCCGCCAATGCACCGGCCGGCACACTGGCGCAACAGGTTGGCGATCTCTACGCGTCCTACATGAATGTCGATGCCATCAATGCCGCCGGAATTGACCCGGTGCGTCCGGGTCTGGCGCCTATCGTCGATGCCAATACGCATGCCGACATCGCCTCGGTAATGGGCATGATGGGCTATGCCTCCATCTTCGGCACCTCCATCCAGCGCGATGAAGGCGATCCCAGCCATTACATCGTCTATCTCAACCAGGGTGGCCTGCATCTGCCGACGCGCGATTACTACCTGCTCGAGGATGAGCGCTTCGTGGAATATCGCGAGGCTTACCGCGCCTATATCGCCGACGTGTTCGGCTTTCTCGGCCTCGAGGATGGCGAGGCCCGCGCCGACCGCATCATCGCGCTCGAGACGGCCATGGCCGATGTCCACTGGACCCCGGCCGAGAGCCGCGACCGCGTTGCCACCTATAATCCGGCAACGCTGGAAGCGGTCCGCACACTGGGCGCCGGCTTTGACTGGGACGCCTTCTTCGAGACCGCTGACTATGCCGACCAGGAGAATTTCATCGTCTCCCAAACCTCGGCCATCGAAGGCCTCGCGGCCGTCTTTGCCGACACACCGGTCGAGACCTGGCGCGATTACCTGACTTTCAGCTACGTCAATTCGAATGCCAATCTCCTCTCCGAGGACGTCTATAACCGCTCCTTCGACTTCTGGGGCCGGACGCTGGGCGGGGCCCAGGAGCCGCGGCCGCGCGATCGCCGCGCCATCCAGTTCGTCAATGGCAATCTGGGCCAGGCCATCGGCCAGATCTATGTCGATCAATACTTCCCGGCGGACCACAAGGCCCAGATGGAAGAACTCGTCGATTATCTGCGCCGCGCCCTCGCCGAGCGGATCGAGACGCTGGAATGGATGGATGACGAGACCCGGGCTGAAGCCCTCGACAAGCTCGACAAATTCCTGCCGAAGATCGGCTATCCGGACGTCTGGCCGGACTATTCCGACATCGAGGTCCGGGCTGATGACCTGTTCGGCAATGCCGGGCGCATCAATGCCTGGTTCCGCGCCGACAGCCGGGCCCGCCTGCGCGGACCGATCCGCGACTGGGAATGGGGCATGTCACCGCAGACGGTGAACGCCTATTACAACTCCACCGGCAATCAGATCGTCTTCCCGGCGGCAATCCTGCAGCCGCCCTTCTTCGACCCGAATGCCGACCCGGCCGTCAATTTCGGCGGCATCGGTGCCGTGATCGGTCACGAGATCGGCCATGGTTTCGACGACCAGGGCAGCCAGTCCGACGGTGACGGCGTGCTGCGCAATTGGTGGACCGAGGCCAGCCGCGAGCAGTTCGATGCCCGCACCGACCAGATTGTCGCCCAGTATGAGCAATTCTCCCCGATCGAGGGCATGAATGTGAATGGCCAGCTGACCCTGGGCGAGAATATCGGCGATATCGGCGGGCTCTCGATGGCCTATCGAGCCTATCAGATGTATCTCGCCGACCATGGTGAAGCGGCGGCCGATGCGAGCGACTTTACCGGTGACCAGCGCTTCTTCATGTCCTGGGCCCAGGTCTGGCGCGTGATCCAGCTGGACGATGCCGCGCGCAGCCAGCTCCTTTCCGACCCACACAGTCCCGGCCAGTATCGCGCCAATGGCGTCGTGCGGAATATGGACGCCTGGTATGAGGCCTTCGGTGTCACCGAGGACCACGACCTCTACCTGCCGCCGGAGGACCGCGTCTCCATCTGGTAGGCAACAGCCTGATCCCATGATGAAACGGCCCGGCGGAGACGTCGGGCCGTTTTGCATGGCGCGTCTTGCATTGTGCGGCCCGACCCCGTCCGATCCGGTCGGGACACTCATCGAGGGGACAGACATGGACGCCGAAATCGCACCGCTTTTCAGCAATGACGCCACCGTCATGGGCCTTCAACAAAAATGGTGGCAGGCACCTATTAATCCGGCCACAGGGTCAGTTCACTGCCACCAACGCAGGACACCAAACAGGGACACCTACCGTTTGTAACGAGCGCCCCTCCA
Source organism: Maricaulis maris (assembly GCF_049116555.1). GTDB lineage: Bacteria > Pseudomonadota > Alphaproteobacteria > Caulobacterales > Maricaulaceae > Maricaulis > Maricaulis maris_C. Next base: position 600,224 of record NZ_JAGDYT010000006.1, read on the forward strand.
CCCCGCGCCCAGGCGCAAACCCATCCATAAACCGATTGCCGAGAGATCGCCCATTTCCTGGCCGATCAAGCAGCGGCCTGAGACCGTGCAGTGAACGCGCCGGTCGCCGACAGCCGCGGCGACCCAGCCTGAAAAGCGAAGCCGAATGAAGCATTTCCCCCATGGGTTGAAAGCGACTTCACGGGCCGATTATTCCTTAACGACACCCTCTGCTTACGTTAACCTTAATTAATCCGGGTGCGTCGCGACGCGTGCCCACAGACGTTTCCAAGGGGGGATCCGAGATGAAACATCAACTCCTGTGCGCCAGTGCCGTCGCACTGCTCACGGCCGCCACCGCTTATGCGGGCGATCAGGAATGGTATCCGCCGGATCCGCCTGCGACCGCGGCGACCGGCGAGTGTTATGCCCGCGTCCGCATCGCGCCGGAATACGACATCTATTCCGAGCAGGTCACGACCCAGGACTCCTATGAGCGCTACGATGTCGCGCCGCCGCGCCTGCGCGAGGAGTATCGCGAATACATCTCCCGTGAAGCCGGCATGCGCTACATCGTGCACGAGCCGGTCTATGAGAGCGTGACCGAGACGGTTCAGATCCGCCCGGCCTATGTTGAGTATGAAGTCGTGCCGGCCGTGCATGACTCGGTGACCGAGACCATCCTCGTGCGCGAGCCGCGCATGGTGTGGCGTCGCGGCTATGTTCCCGGCGCGTCGATGACACGGTTCGACAGCGAGACCGGTGAAGTCTGGTGCCTGGTGGAAGAAGCCGGCGAATATCAGACCGTGACCCGCAACATCGTGGTCCAGCCGGCCAATATCCGCGAGGTCAGCCATCCGGCGGAATACGCCCAGATCACGCGCGATGTTTTGGTCCAGGAAGCGCGCATCGAGGAAATCCCGATCGCCGAGGAACGCGACAGCTATCGCATCCAGGTCGTCGATCAGCATGCCACGGTCGACAGCCACGTCATCCCGGTCGAGACCCAGACCGTGACCCGCTACTCGCTGCGCTCGGAAGAGCGTTGGGAATGGCGCCTCGTGGATTGTGAAGAGATCAATCTGCCGGGCTACAACCCGCCGACCAGCACGGAAATCCCGCCGGTCGCCTCGCGCCAGACGGCCCCTTCGAGCCAGGGTAATACCTATCTCTACGGGACCGACATGCCGGCCGACAACAATGCCTATTCCGAGGAAGTGCCGGTCGCCCAGGCGTCCTACAGCCACTCATCCTCGAGCAGCTCGCGTCAAAGCTCGCGTCACAGCGCGCGCCGCAATCGCTAACAGGCTGACTGGACAGCGGGCCCAGCCCCGCCACAATGAAACGGCGCGGAGCAATCCGCGCCGTTTTTGTATGCACCGCGCAGGGAGAGATCGTGCCGGATTTCATGATTGGCTATGGCAGTCTCCTCAGCAGCTATAGTCGCCGCACCTATTCCGGGATCGACGCCGACGTTCGTCCGGTAGTCGCCACGGGCTGGCGCCGCGGCTGGACGGTTCGTTATGGCGACGAAGCGGCGACCTATGCCGGTGTGCGCCATGCGCCCGGCCACCATCTCCACGCCGCCCTCGTTCCGACCGAGATCACGCCGGAGCTGCGCCACCGCGAACGCGGCTATGTCTTCACGCAGGTAGACCCGGGCAGTGTCCATCCCGATGATGGGAGCCGGGCAGCGCTGCCTGCGGGGCGCTACTGGATTGTCGTCAATCGCGAACAGGTCCGCGCCGATCGCGATCACCCGATTCCGCAAACCTATGTCGATACCTGTCTGTCCGGCTGCCTCGAGACCGGCGGCGAGGCGCGCGCCAGGGCGTTTATCCAGGCAACGGAATTATGGGATGCCCCGTGGATCAATGATCGCGACAGCCACGCGCCGCTCTATCCACGCCGTACACCGCTTTCGACCGAGGACCGGACCCGTGTGGACACCCTGCTCGAGACGTGCGGCGTGCTGAAATTCCGTCAACCGGCCTGACCGTGCTCAAGCGTCCAGGAGCTGAACGTCCCAGGGGTCGGACTGCGCGCCGCGAAACACCCGCACCATCTCGCGCGCCGTCCGGAAGGGCGCGTCGAACCGATCTTCCGGATCGATCTCCGCCGCGTCGTCCCGCACCGGCATGGCGCCCCCCGGCGCCTCAAGCAGACTGCCCGGCCAGACCGGATCCGCATCGACCGGGTCACCAGCCCATTGCCACGCGCCCGTGCCCGCATCGCGATCATAGAATCCCGCAAAAAACTCGGCATTCTCCGCGAGGAAGCAAACGGCATCGATCAGATAGCTGATCTCGGCCTCCGACATCACCCAGTGGAGACTGACCCGGCACCACCCCGGGCGGGCGCCGACATCGCCGGCCAGCACGCGTGAGCGGATGTCCCGGGTCGTACCGTCATCAATTCCCAGCAAATGGTGCCCATAGGGCCCTGCGCAGGAACAGCCTGCCCGCGACTGGATGCCGAAAAGGTCGTTGAGCAGCATCGTCACCAGGCGCGGCTCGATGATGTCACCTGCCTCATTCCGAAGATTGAAGGCAACAATGCCGAGCCGGTCAGCCGGACCTTGCGGGCCAAGCACGTCAATACGCGGGTGGTGACACCAACGCGCGAAAGCCTTTTCGAGAGCGACATGCTCGCGTTCGGAAATCACCTCGCTACCCATCTCGGCCTGGATCTGCAGCGCCAGGGCGGCGCGCACCAATTGCGGCAGACCCGGCGTACCGGCCCGCTCGCGCGCTTCGATGCCCTCGAGAAAATCATGGCCGTCCTGCCAGACATAGCGCACCGTCCCGCCGGCACTCTGGGTCGGCGCGAGATCGCGGCGATAAAGGCGTTCATTGAAAACCAGAACACCACACGCGCCCGGTCCGCCGAGAAATTTGTGCGGTGAGAAATAGACCGCATCAATCGATGCATCCGGATCCAGCTCGGGATGCATGTCGATACGCTGATAGGGCGCGCTGGCGGCGCAGTCGAGGCAAAGGATGGCGTCATGGGCGTGCAGACAATGCGCCAGGCCGGCGATATCCGTGCGCACGCCGGTAACGTTCGACGCAGCGGAGAAGGCCCCGATCTTGCGCCAGCCATTGAAACGCGGGTCCGTCAACGCCGCTTCAAGCGCCGCCATGTCGATCCCGCCGGCCGGGTTGAGCCCGATGGACACCACCTCGGCCAGGCTGTCGCGCCAGCTCAGCTCATTGGAGTGGTGTTCATAAGGGCCCACAAACACGACGGTCTTCACGGCCGGTCCTGCGTCGACGCCAAGGGCGTCGCGACTGGCCGGCGCCACAGCCAGGCCAAGGATTTCCTGCAATTTGTGGATGGCACCGGTCGCACCGGCGGCGCAGGGCAAAAGGCAATCATCAGGCGCGGCATTGACCGCCTTGCGGATCATCGCTTCGGCTTCGCGCATCCAGCGATTGCTGGCTCGCCCGGTGGCGCTGTCCTCGCTGTGCGGATTGGCATAGTCGGACATCAGGCGATCGATCTGGCGCTCGACCTGGCTGAGCGCGCGCCCAGACGCGGTGTAATCGGCATAGAGAAAGGGTTTGCGGCCAAACGGCGTCGTCAACATCCGGTCAGCCCCGACCAGCCCGTCACGGATGGCGGCAAGACGAGCGGACGGGTTGGACGATTTGGGCATGCAGGCCTCCGGAAACGAATGCGCCATAAAAACATCGCTCAAGGAGGTATTTTCACCAATCTTAGACCGTGATACAGCTGTTTGGTAGCGATTTTCGCCAACAAGGGTCACAAATATGGTGTTTGACGATCATGATCGCCGCCTCCTGCGCGCCGTACAGAAGGATTCCGATCGAACGGTGCAGGAATTGGCCGACCTGATCGGTCTCAGCCCGACCCCGACAGCGCGGCGCCTGAAACGCCTCGCGGAAGCCGGGGTGATCCGCAAACATGTTGCCCTGCTGGACCCGGAAGCCCTGGACTTGCAGGCGACCCTCTTCGTCACAGTCCGCACCAGCCATCATGACGCAGCCTGGCTGAAACGTTTCGCCGAAGGCGTGGCGCGGATGCCCGAAGTGGTCGAATTCTACCGGCTGAGCGGTGATATCGACTACCTGATCAAGCTCTGCCTGCCTGATGTGCGCGCCTATGACGAGGCCTACAAGAAGCTGATCGCGATTGCCCCCCTGTCCGATGTCAGTGCCAGCTTCGCCATGGAAGCGATCAAGAACACCACCGAATTGCCGGTTTGAGGCGAATTGCACCGCTTCGCCCTTGCATCCTGGGGCCTGCGCCGCATAGCTGGGACGCGCGCACCGACCGACACCGCCGAGCAGACGAGCCATCATGTCCATGCAAACACCCACCCCGTCCGGTACCGACAGCTACCGCAATGTCGCGGCGATCGTCATCGCGCTCGCGATCCTGCAAACCGCCACCGGAGCGCTTTCGGTTGTCGGTCCGCTGACCCTGGTTTCCCAGGGTGCCGGGCCGCTCAAGATCGGCGCGATTGTATCCTCCTATGCGCTGGGCTTCCTGCTCGGAGCGCGACTGGCGCCCCGCGAGATCATGCAGGTCGGGCATATCCGCTCGATCGCCGGCTTTGCCGCCGCAGCCTCACTCGGAGCCGCGGCGCTCTATGTCAGCGGCGCCATGGCGTGGTGGATGCTTATCCAGTTCATCATCGGGGTTTCGGTCGCCGGCTTTCTGGCCTCGGGCGAGAGCTGGATTGCCGATGCCGCACCCAGTCAGCACCGCGGCGCCATTTTGGGTTTCTACCTGGTCACGTCGAAACTCGGCTTCATGGTGGGCCCCTTCCTGGTCGCTGGCGCGCCATCGGGCACAGCGACCGGCTTCCTCATTATTGCCGCCCTGCTGACGGCGAGCTTGATCCCGGTTTGCGCCACACGGCGCGCTGAGCCGGCCGCGCCGACCACCACGCCTTTCAGCCCGCTGCGAATCTGGCATTTCGCGCCTTCCGCGATTATCGCGGCTGCCATTTCCGGCATGGTGTCGGGCGCGGTGCTTCAGCTCTATGCCGTTTATGTGCAGGGTTTTGCCGCCGAGAGCGTTCCGCGGACCGCCGCCCTCTTCAACGCTGCGATGATCGGCGGATCGGTGATCGCCACCTGGCCCGCCGGCATCCTGTCCGACCGGATTGATCGCCGCCTGGTAATCGCAGGCCTTGCCCTCGCAGCGGGCGCGGCTGCATTGGTGCTCGCGCTCTTCGGCGGCCTCATGCCGCGCCTGGGCATATTTGTCACCGCCACGCTCTGGGGAGCCGGCGCGCTCTCCTATTATGGTGTGGCCGTCGCCCATGCGGCGGACCGTGCACCGGAAGGCCAGGCGACCGGCACAATGTCGGGGATACTCATGGTGTGGGCGCTCGGCTCCATGATCGGCCCGCTGATTGCGTCGACCGTGATGAGTGTGGCGGGCCCATCCGGCCTCTTCTACTTCGCGGCCATCACCCTCTTCGCCCTGACCGGGTCGATGCTTATCCGCCGGACCGGGACGGCCCCGGTCCGCGAGGAAGACAAGAGCGATTTCGAGCCAACGGCCACAACTTCGGTCTCGGTGATCGAACTCACCGATCATGCCGAAGAGGATGCGGGCTGGTCAGACAGCCAGGACGCTGAGTTTGAGGACCTGGACTGGCGAGATTGAGGGGTCCCCAACCTGCGCCTCGCCAAGCACACATCTCACATCGAGCCGCGATAACGGCAGTATTGGAACTTTTATTGAATCTGCACTTTGAGTAATTGAAACTGAGCCGGTTTGATGATTGGAAAAAACCAGCAAATAAAATTGCTTTGCTACTAAATATTTTTTGAACTTCGGGCTGGTTTATACAGACGATATATTTTTATGACAGCGTCGGCACTTGATTCCGGGGCTGCGATCACTATTCCTCTACCACCCAATTTTTTGGCGCCGGATGAACTGCGCCCGCAACAATGGAGAAATTCCGCTTGATGAAACATGGTCACCGTCCCAGCCGCGTCGCGGCTTTTGTCGCCGAGTCCGTCAATGTGCTGCAATTGCAGACCGCGACGGACGCTCTCGCCCGCCACAATCGCCGGGCCGTCCTCGTGTCCGGACAACAATCCCTGCTGCGCGGCAAGAATGGCACTGCGGAGATCAATTTCGCCGTCGCGGAAACCGTCACCGACCTGGACGAGAGCGGGTATGACGCCCTCGTCCTGCTCGAGGACGCCTCAACGCAGCCGGAGCATGCGACCGCTCTGTCCAGGCGCTTCGCCGACAAGGGCAAGCCGGTCATTGCCCTTCGTGGCAGTGCCGGCATCGTTGCGGCCATTGCCGGAGCTGGCAGCCAGTCCGACACCACGTCGGCAGCCCTGATCGACGGCCATCTCTATGCCAATGACGATGATGACAGCGACTGGAAAATCATCGATGCCGTCGCCGGCCGCATGGCGCGCGAAGCCATGCCAGCCTGACCGGTTATATCGCGGTTGAAATGAAAGAGGCCGGATGCATGCATCCGGCCTCTTTTGTGTCAGATATCACCGGGACCGGTCCGGTCAGCGACGATAGGTGAGCACCACCCATTGCTTGGTCCGGTCAGCCGGGGAGAGCGGATTGCCCGACCCCTGGAAGTCGGCAAACTGGAAAGACAGCCCGACATTGCGCGGCAGGTCGAGATTGACCCAGGCGTCCCATTCCCGGCCCAGACCATCGCCCGTGCGCTGGGCCGTGAAGTGGCGATGCACGGCACCCACTTCCCAACCCGTCACGAAGGCATGGCCGGTTTCGGCCCCATAGGTGCCGCCAAAACGCAAATCTTCCAGACCATCCGCCGTTGACTGCGCGCCACCGCCACTGAAAGCATCAGCCCAGCCATGATTGCCATGACCCGAGCCAAGCGGCGTGGCGATCGTGTTCGCGCCATCGCCTTCCAGCACATCATAGCCGATCATCAAACTGGCGCCTGACCGGCTGACCCGGGCTTCGAAGCTGGCAAAATCGAGCGAGAAGTCGGCCGTCGACGACCCATAATCCGTTTGCCGCGCCAACATCGCCGAATAGCTCAACCGCGCCTCGCCGAGGGGCACGGCACCTGTGAGACGCCCGCCCAGAGTCATGTTCGAACGGTCCTGCGGCGCAGACGGATCTGTCAGGTCGATAAAATAGGCAAAGCCTTCCAGGGAGGCCGCGTCGCTCACCCGATAGCCGAGATTGAGAAGATGGCTGTCACTTTGCCAGTCGAAATCATCGCCGGGCCCCCGCAGTACACGGTCATGATACACATAGCTGGCCGACCAGGCTGCATCCGCGACATCAATCCGGACCGCGTCGTGGGTATTCCGGTCCTGACGCCAGGCTGGCGAGCCAATGAAGCGATTGCCATTGAAGGACAGGAGCTGCCGCCCGACCGTGACCCGGACCTGCTCGCTGGCCGCCCAGCTCAACTGAAGGCGGTTGAGCTCGGTAATGTCATCATCCTTGATGGTCGCATAGGCGGTGCGTCCATTGAGGCCGGAATTATAGTCCCCCGAACCCAGGGCGACGACATTCTCGCCTTCGACAAGAAAGGTGAGACCGCGCCAGGGCGCAGATTGCCAGCCGAGGCGGGTCCGGATCGTCGTCGCGGTCGCATCCAGCTTGCCGGCTTGCTCGACCGCTTCATGGCGCGCCCGGACATCCAGGATCAAGGTGCCGGCTGCATCGTCAGCCTGCACTGCCGGCGAGACAAGGAATCCGGCGGTCAACATCCCCGTTTTCAGGAAATTGGTTCTCATCATCGGTCGATCTCCTGCTTACGCCGCGCGAATTTTGGAAAGGAACTCGTCGAACTCCGCCTTCCAGGCCTCATGGCGCGTCGCCATTTCATTGGAGGCACTGAGGACCGAGCGCGACACTTCATCGGTTTGGCGCGTGAAGTCCGCGACCTTGTCGACATCATGGGAAGCACTGCTGGTGCCGTCCTGGGCGCGCTGAGCGGACTGGGCAATCTCGCTGGTCGCCACGCGTTGCTGTTCAATGGCCGAGGCCGATGCGACTGCGAGCTCTCCAAGCTGGGCAACCGCCTCGAGGGCCTTTGCAGAGGAGGTCGTACAGGCCTCGGCAGAGGACTGGATATTGTTGATCTTCTCGGCAATCTGCTGGGTCGCCCCCGTCGTCTGCTCGGCCAGGGCCTTCACTTCCGATGCGACGACGGCAAAGCCCTTGCCAGCCTCACCGGCGCGCGCTGCCTCGATCGTCGCGTTGAGCGCGAGGAGATTGGTCTGTGACGCGATCGTGTCGATGAGGTCGACAATGGCGCCAATGGCTTCGGCAGACTCGGCAAGCTGGCCGATCACTTCAGCACTGCTCCCGGTCTCGTTACCAGCGACCTGCGACAATTCGCTGGTGCGTGTGACCTGGGTCGACACTTCGCTGATCGAGGCCGCCAGCTCTTCCGAAGCGGCCGCAACCGCCTGCACGCTGGAGGCTGCGTTGGACGCGGCCCCGCGGGCTGAATCGGAGAGATTGGCCGCTTCGCCGGATGTGGACTGCATCTGGTTGGCCGAAGCCGACAATTGCTCGGACGCGGACATGACGCTTGCAAGGAGCTCGCTCGAGGCCTGTTCGAACTTGATAACAGCGTCTTCGCGGGCCTGGTGCCGGCGTGCTTTTTCCTCGGCCTCCGCGTGTTCCCGATCGCGAACCGCATCTGCCGCGCCCAGCGCATCCTGCAGCGTTGAGGTCGCGCGAGCCAGATCACCGAACTCGTCCGAACGCTCAGTGCCGCGGATGGCAACATCCCGGCGCCCCTCAGCCAGCGCCCCGACAATGTCCCGCGTGCTCGCGACCGACTGACGGATAGTGCCGCCGATCAATCGGGTCAGGACAAACAAGCCCGCCGAGGCGACGATAATCGCCACCACACCGGCCCAGAAAGTCGTCCCTGCCATGCGATCGAGCTCAAGCCAGGCGGCATCGAGGTCGGCCCGCGCACTGTCCCGCACGGTTTCGATCTGAGTGTCCATCCGGTCATCAAACCCGGCCAGGGCGTCGACAAAGGTGGAGACCGCACTGGCATCCATGCCCGCCACGCCGATTGCCGCCTCACTGATCAGGGCATTCAGTCCGGAATAATCCGCACGCACGGCGCCGAGCGCCGACAGGGACGCTTCGCTTGTGACGGTCTCTTCCGCCTCGGCCAACGATATTTCGAAATCGACCAGATTGCCGAGCGCGGCCTCGATCCGGTCGGGCGCCGGCTCGGCGGCCATCAGATAGGTATCGCGCAGGAGCGACGTCAGGTCTTTTTCGAGCGTGTTCGCAGCCATCAGCGAATGCGTCGCGTGGCGCGCGGTCTCATCGATCTCGGTTACCGCGTTTCGAAGCAGGCCATTGGTCACGACATAGGCCAGAAGCAGGCCAACCGAGACAAAGGCGAGAAGGGAGAGGCGGACTTTCAGTGACAGGGCGTGGAGGCGATCGGACATGGGGAGGGGCTCGTGAGGTTTCTTCCAGACTATCTGGCCTCAACAAGCACCCCTAAGGTTAACCACGCCCTGTCTCGACGCCATCAGTCGCCACCCAGAACATCATATTTTATAAGCCCGCCTGTCTTGGGGGCATGACCGGACAGGCCGGGCGGGTCGCTTTCAGGATGTCGAGGTCAACATCCGACCCTCCCGGCACCGGCCCTGTCTCAGTCCGCAGACGAGACCCGGTTGATGAAGATCGGACCGAACTGGATGGTCTGGCGTCCATAGCCAAGATTGGCACCAAAAACGACGTCATCAGCATCAAAGTCTGCCCCGGCGACGCCGCGGACCACATAGAACTGGCCCTCGTCGGTCGGGCGGATATTCTCGCTGAAGATATTGTCATAGGGCTCGCTGGTACGGACAATCTGCAAGTCGAGATTGCCGGTCTCCTGGGAGCCAATCGGCGATTCCGCGCGTATCCACACCCGCAGTTCAATGACGTCGCCCTGCCGGATATCGCTGACCAGCGGCACGGTCACCCGGGAGCGCCACGGCTCATCGAGACGGCGGCGCATGGACACCTCCAACGCAGCGCCACCCGGCGCGGTCGGCGATTCCACAATGCTGCGACGCAAGCCGCCCCCTTCAGTATCCCAGCGGACAGAAAACTGATCATTGAGCGGTTCTGTCGTGGTGGCGGTCGCCACGCCCGGAATGGCCAGGCTCAACCCGGTCAACACGGCAATGACGGTCGCCGCAAAAGTCCATACTCGCTTGTCTGTCTTATCCATAACGCTCGGCCTCCTCCGACCCACATTTATGATAACGTTATCATTCTGCCTCGCCACTCGCGCGATTTCAATCGCGCCGACGCAGGCTGGTCTTTTGAGGAAACATAGCGCGATCCAACTCGCCGGCCAGACCGGCGCTGTCCTGAAAGCTCAGGCGCCTTGGCCCGGGTCTGTGCGAGAGGCCGTGCCGGTCGCAAACACAGTCAAGTACAGCGGTGCGGAAGGAAAAATGGCGCACCTCGCGGGATGGAATTCAAACCCCGAGGGTTTGCAAGCGCGA
>NZ_JAGDYT010000007.1:0-352 GCF_049116555.1 Maricaulis maris
AGATGTGTATAAGAGACAGCTTCTCCAGCTGCTGCAGCCTCAGCGTTACGGTTTCGAAGAGTCTTCAGCCGCTCGACACGTTTCTGCTTGTTTTGCCTCTCTTTACGCTGCTGCCACGGCTGTAGGTAATCGATCTCCCCCCGTTGCAGCGCCTTTGCATACGCCGCGCTTCGTAAAGCATATGCAACGTTCCATTGCTTACTTGCTGATCGGGTGCTGGCGGCTTGCCTGGGCGCTTGAGTTCAACATACCTAAGCATACCCATCGAGCATAGCAAAAAACGCGACGAGGCTAGTTTACGCTTGCGTAAAGTTGTGTTACAGAAAGTAGGGGGGGGGTAGAGGAGAAGGAG
>NZ_JAGDYT010000007.1:368-24488 GCF_049116555.1 Maricaulis maris
CAGATGGGGTTGGCGCATGCATGCGCTCTCCTTAGGCTTTTTTGGTGTCCTTTTCTGGCTCGTCGTCTCGAAGCATCAGTTGCGTTACAGTTGCGTGCTAGCAACGCGGTGTACGATAACAAGAGACTCGAGTTCCTACCAAGACGCGACGAGGCAGAGGGCAAAGCGATCGTTCGACGGCAATATGCCTACCATTTTTAACCATTTTGCAAAGGAATGGCTCACACACTGAACGGACGATTGTCCAGCTTCCGCCGTATCAGGAATAACAGATTTTTTCCGTCAAGGGAATGAGATACACACTGGACGCCACGGACCTTTGACCAGCTTCCGCCGTCAAGAATAAGAGTATTTTTCCGTGCAGAATGCAAGCGTGTTGGGAACTAGGTTCCTAATAGGAACCCTACATCAAGTAAAATTCACTGTGATTTTGAATGCATGCACACCGGACGGACTTTTGAGGACTTTTGTCCAGCTTCCAATTTCGAATGTTTACAAGGAACTAGGACTATTCGATGGAATATATTATTCATTTAGAGTAGTGACGAAACCGAGCAAAAACGCGTAGGTTACGGACAGACTTTCGCGCCCACCATTCACACAGTATATATTCAGGATATCGAATATCGAATGCAGTATTTGCGGGACCGCTCCCGCTGACCCGGGCTGCCTAGCACTGCCTGGTCGTCCGATTGCAGCCCATAAGCCGGCGGGGGGGAGCGCCGACTCCTCAATCATCACACCCGCGCGCTCTTTCACACTGTCAGAGCTTGGGGGGCCGGGGTGAGCAGCGACGGCGGCTCGGCCGCGTGCTAAACTCTGCTCAAGAGCGGCTTCTCAGACGAATCGCAGACGAATCTCAGACGAATCTCAGACGAATCTCAGACGAATCTCAGACGAATCTCAGACGAATCTCAGACCAATCTCAGACGGCCGACTCGATCAGCTGGTTGACGACCGAGGGGTCGGCGAGCGTGGAGGTGTCGCCGAGCACCTCGAGGTCGATCTCCTTGCCGTCTGAGGCGATCTTGCGCAGGATGCGGCGCATGATCTTGCCCGAGCGGGTCTTGGGCAGGGAGGGGGCAAACTGGATCAGGTCGGGTGTGGCCACGGGCCCGATTTCCTGACGCACCCATCGCTTCAGCGCGTCGACATCCTCATCGGCCGGATCGCGACCGCCCATTAGCGTGACATAGCAATAAATGCCCTGACCCTTCACGTCATGCGGGTACCCGACCACGGCGGCCTCGGCGACATCGTCATGGGCCACCAGGGCACTCTCGATCTCGGCTGTGCCGAGGCGATGACCGGAGACATTCAGCACATCGTCCACACGCCCGGTGATCCACCAATAGCCATCGGCGTCACGGCGGGCGCCATCACCGGTGAAATAATAGCCTGGATAGGTCGTGAAATAGGTTTCGATGAAGCGCGCGTGATCGCCATAGACGGTCCGCATCTGGCCCGGCCAGGAGCGACAGATCACGAGATTGCCGTTGGCGGCTCCGGTATCGCTGAGGCGTTGACCTTCCGCGTCCATGAGGGCCGGCTCGACCCCGAACATCGGCGTCGTTGCCGAGCCGGGCTTCAGAGCGGTCGCACCGGGAAGAGGGGTGATGAGAGCGCCGCCCGTCTCCGTCTGCCACCAGGTGTCGACGATCGGGCAGCGCTCATCGCCAACCGTCCTGTAATACCAGTTCCAGGCTTCCGGGTTGATCGGCTCGCCGACCGTGCCCAGAAGGCGCAGCGAGGCGCGGGAGTGCTTTTTGACCGGCGCGTCGCCTTCGCGCATCAGGGCGCGGATGGCAGTCGGAGCCGTGTAGAATGTGTTGACCTTGTGCTTGTCGACAACGGCCCACATCCGGTCGGGACCCGGCCAGGTCGGCACGCCTTCGAACATCAGCGTGGTGGCACCATTGGCGAGTGGGCCATAGACGATATAGGTGTGGCCGGTCACCCAGCCGACATCGGCGGTGCACCAGTAAATCTCGCCCGGCTTGTAGTCGAAGACGTATTCATGCGTCATCGACGCCCAGACCATGTAGCCGCCAGTGGTGTGCAGCACGCCCTTGGGTTTGCCCGTAGAGCCGGACGTATAGAGGATGAAGAGCGGATCCTCGGCATTCATGGGCTCCGGCGGACAGTTCGGGCTGGCGTCGCCAATCAGCCGGTCATAAGCGACATCGCGCGACTCATCCCAGTCGACATCGCCGCCTGTGCGCTTGACGACGACGACTTTTTCGACCCCGCCGGCTTTGGTGATCGCCTTGTCGACATTGGCCTTGAGCGGAATATGTTTTCCGCCGCGCACGCCTTCGTCAGCGGTGATGACAAAACGGCTCTGGCAATCCGTGATCCGACCCGCGAGCGCGTCCGGTGAGAAGCCGCCGAAGACGACGGAATGGACCGCACCGATGCGGGCGCAAGCCAGCATGGCATAGGCGGCTTCCGGGATCATCGGCATGTAGATGGTGACCCGGTCGCCTTTTTTCACACCGATCGATTTCAGCCCGTTTGCAAAGCGGCCGACATGGTCATGCAGCTGGGCATAGGTGATGTGGGCATCGACCGTCGGGTCGTCGCCTTCCCAGATGATGGCGGGATCATTCGCACGCTCGGGCAGATGCCGGTCGATACAATTCACCGCGGCGTTCAGCGTGCCGTCGGCGAACCAGCGAATATGCAGGTCATCCGTGTCCCAGCTGACGTCCGAAACCTCTGTGAAGGGTACCATCCAGTCGATCCGCCTGGCTTCCTCGCGCCAGAACGCGTCCGGCTCATTGATCGAGCGATGATGCATTTCGGCATAACGCGCGGCATTGATTCCGGCACGTGCCGCCCAATCTTCGGTTACCGGAAATACGGCGTTCGGATCGGTATGAGACATGGTTCGGGCTCCGCGATGGGTCTGCAAACTCGTGCGATGGAACGATAACGATTCAGCAGCGGCAGGCAATCGGAGCACTCCCGCGTCTGGCAGCCCGGAAAAATTTATCTGGAGATTTTTCGACATCTCATGGATAGCCGCTACGGTGACGGAGAGTTGGACCATCCTTGGTCCTCGGTGACATAACCGGCGATGCGATCAACACCGGCACCATCCTGGCACCGGGCTACGGATGAACGTTTCACACTGAAATCGGCGGCGATTTCAACAATAGCGGGACGACAATAATCCAGAGCTACTATCTGGGCAGCGCCTTGGTCTATTTGTTCGGTGATGTCACCGGCAGTGTGATCCATACTGGTACGCAGTCCGGTGTGCGGGCCGGTCTTGCCGGTATCAGTGATGGCGATGTCTCTGTTGCCCGCAATACCCCGATGGGCGTGTCACGCGGCCAGGGCGGGAGTTCGGCCAGCTTCGCGCGCATCGATGCGCGGGCGACCTTCCTGACCGGCGAAACCCAGGCCGGCGCCTATGTCAGCTACACCTATACCGATGCCGAGCTGGACGATTTCAGCCAACGCGGTGGAGCCGCCTTCGATCTTGATATCCGGGGCGATAGTTTCAGTGACCGTGAAGTCGTCGCGACATGCTTCCTCGATCATCAATTCCAGGCCGGAAGCTCCGGGCATGTGATCGGATTTGGCGGCAATGCCGGTCTGATCCGCAGTTTCGGCGAGCAATCGGCCAGCGTGCTCGCGCGCTTCCCGGGTAGCGGGACGGTCTTTGAGGCGCTGGGCCCGGAAACCGGCGGAAACGGGACATTGGCGTCCGGCTATCTCAGCCTCGAAAACCCGGATCTGCGGGTCGGTTTGCGACTTGGCATCGAGGCACGCGATCTTGGCGGCGAAACCAGCAGTCGGGGCTTTGGACGTCTCAGCTGGACCTTCTGAGCTAGTCGGATTCGACCCCCTCGGCCCGGAGCGTTGTCTGCGGGTCGAGGGTGCGCATCGCGGCGTAGTGGGACAGGAAGACCTCGCCGGACAAGTCCTCAAAGAAGCCGGCCTCGATCAATTTGTCCGCCACCGGTCCCTTGACCTCTGACAGGTGGAGCCGCACGCCGCCATCCAGCAGTCGCGTATTGATCGTGCGCAGGCTGCTCAGCGCGCTGGCATCGACGAAATTGACCGCCGGGAACAGGAGGACGAGATCGGTGGGCCGGCTCTCCCGGGCGAGAATGTCGCCGGCCAGGGCCTCGAGGAATCGGGCATTGGCGAAGTAGAGCGCCTCGTCAATCCGCAGCGAGACCACATGCGGTGAGCAAATCACGTCATGCCGGTCAATATTGCGGAAATGATGGGTCCGCGGCACCTGGCCAACTTCGGCCCAGTGCGGCTGCATCGTACGCTGCAGGACCAGCCCGACAGAGAGCGTGACCCCAAGGGTCAGCCCGATTTCGACACCGAGGAACAAGACGCCGACCAGGGTCAGGAATGCCGCGGCGCCATCGGCATGGGAGTATTTCCAAGCGTGCCAGGCATCCTTGAAATTGGCCATGCGCCAGATTGCGGCGAGGATCGTGGCGGCGAGGGCGGCCTTCGGCAAGTGATAGAAGAGCGGCGTCAGGAAGGCGGCGACCAGCAGGATGATCACCGCTGTGAATACGCCGGCCAGGGGCGTTTCCGCGCCCGCTGATTCATTGACGACCGACCGGGCGAAACCGCCGGTTACCGGATATCCACCGGTGAAGGCCGCGGCAGCATTCGCGGCGCCCAGGCCGAGAAGTTCGCGATTGGGTTCGATCGTCTCGCGGCGACGTGCGGCCAGCGACTGACCGACGGAGACGCTCTCCACAAACCCGACCAGCGAGATGAGCGCCGCAGGACCGATCAGGGCCCGCCAGGTCTCCAGCGGCACAAGTGGGAAGGCGAAGGGCGGCAGGCCAGACGGCAGCTCGCCGACGATGGCGAGACCTGTATTGGCATTGAGACCCAGCAACCAGGCGCTCAAGGCTGTCACCGCGACCAGCACGGCGGGGGCAGCGCGTGTGATTCCGCCAACCAGGCTCTCCGACAGCTTCAGCCGCGTGAGCAGATCTGGCAGGGCAGACCGGGCCGCGAGCAGGAAGGCGAGGCTGGCGACGCCGACAACCAGGGCTGTCAGGTTCAGGTCGGCCAGCGGGCTTCCGGTCGCGAAGAGCGAAACGACGAGTTCCGGCAAGGTCGCGCCATGCATGTCGACGCCCAGGAAATGGCGCAACTGGCTGGCAATGATCAGGACAGTGGAGGCGGTGATAAAGGCTTCCACGACAGGCCGGGACAGGAAATTGGCGACACTGCCGAGTCGGAAAATACCGAACAGGACCAGCAGCAGGCTGGAGAGCAGGGCGAGGGCGCCAGCGGCAGCCATGATTTCCGCCGGGTCGGTAAGACCAAGCGAGCCGATTGCGGCGGCGGTCATCAGCGAGACGACAGCGACAGGGCCCACCGCGAGCACGCGGCTTGATCCGAATACGGCGTAGGCCACCAAGGGTGCGATGGAGGCGTAAAGGCCGGCCTGGGGCGGCAGACCGGCCAGCAGGGCGTATGCCAGGCTTTGCGGGATCAGCAGAACGGCCGTGACGAGACTGGCGAGCCCGTCCCGTGTCAGCAGGGTGCGATTGTAATCCTTGAACCAGGCCAGTCCCGGCAAGAAGCGTGTGAGCGCGTCCATGGTTCTAAACCGCATCCAGCGGGATTTTGAGGTAGCGTGTACCGTTCTCCGCGGCTGGCGGCAGATTGCCGGCGCGCATATTGACCTGGACCGAGGGCAGGATCAGGCGTGGCATGGCGAGTTCGGCATCCCGCTTCGTGCGCATGGCGACGAATTCGTCCTCGCTGATGCCGGCATGGACGTGAATATTCCTGGCCTTCTGCTCCGCCACGGTCGTTTCCCAGGCGAAATGATCCCGGCCCGGTGCCTTGTAATCGTGACACATGAAGAGACGGGTCTCCGCCGGCAGTTCGAATATGCGCTGGATCGAGGCATAGAGCGCGCGGGCGTCGCCACCGGGGAAGTCACAGCGGGCGGTGCCGAAATCGGGCATGAAGAGCGTGTCGCCGACGAAAGCCGCATCACCGACATGATAGACCATGCAGGCAGGTGTGTGGCCTGGCGTGTAGATGGCTTCGGCTTCAATCGTACCGATCTTGAAGCGCTCGCCGTCCTTGAACAAATGCCCGAACTGCGAGCCGTCGCGCGCGAAATCGGGCTCCGCGTCAAACAGGTCTCCGAACACGGCCTGAACATGGGTGACATGCGACCCGATGCCGATCTGGCCACCCGTTTCGCGCGCCAGATAGGGCGCGGCGGAGAGGTGGTCTGCATGCACATGGGTCTCCAGCACCCAGTCGATTGTGAGGCCCTCGCGGCGGACATGTTCCAGCAGAATATCGGCCGAGCGCGTCGCTGTGCGGCCGGAGGCAGGGTCGAAATCCAGCACGGAATCAATGATTGCGGCGCGTTTGGTCGCGGGATCGGAGACCACGTAGCTGACCGTGAATGTGTCTTCATCGAAGAAGGCTTGGATGTGGGGTTTCTGTGTCATGGCCCGGCCTTTCCGTCTGCCGATCAATTTCATTGTGTGGACTATATATAGGTTATTTGCAAAACTATGCAAGTACGATTATATGAAGCCCAACAGCCCGGAGCCGGGCCTCGCTATGAATGGAAATCTACTATGACAGACCACAAGGATTTTGAACCGCAGGACGTGCAGGCTGGTCTGGAGTCCGGGCGTTACATCCTGATCGATGTCCGGGAGCCGGGTGAATTTGCCGAGGAACGCATTCCCGGAGCCATCCTCGCACCGTTATCCGCTTTCAATCCCAAGACACTGCCCCGCGGTGATGATCGCGAGATCGTCCTGCACTGCAAGTCGGGTGGACGCTCAGGGCGGGCGCTGCAGATGTGCCGTGACGCCGGTATTGATGTCGCCGGTCACGTGAAAGGCGGAATTCTCAACTGGAAGACCTGCCAGCTGGCTACGGATCGCGCCGAGAATGCTCCGACCGGCATGACCATCCAGCAGGCCGTGATGGCGATGGCCTCGTTGCTGATGCTGGTCTCGGTCGGACTGGGCGTTGTCTTCTCGCCGTGGTGGCTGGTGCTTGGCGCTGGTGTCAGCGGCATGTTGCTGCAGGCAAGCTTTACCGGATTCTGCCCGGCGAGCTCGATCTTTGCCCGCCTTGGCTTCCGTCCTGGCTAATCCGTGGCGGTATCGCCCGGCGCGCAATAGGTCGCGTACAGGGCTGACATGACGGACGTGATCCGGGCATCGGCCAGGCCATAGTAAATGGTCTGGCCGTCGCGCCGGGTGCTGACCAGGCCCTTATTCCTCAGGATCGCCAATTGCTGCGACATCGCCTGGTCACGCATGCCCAACGCCTCCGCGAGCTCGCCGACCGAGCGCTCGCTCTCCATCATGGCGCACAGGGCGAGGAGCCGATTGGGGTGGGCGAGTGTCTTCATGAGATCGGCCACCGTCTCAGCCATAGGCTTCATTTCATCATATTGCATGCCGGAACTCATTAGTTGCGTAGCTCTGCAAGTATATAGGTCGCATCTGCCCTGCCGCCAAGCGGGCCTCGACTGCATCGTGTCCGATTTTGTCATTGTGTTAGCGCGCTAACACGCTATATCGACGGTCAAGGAGCCATCCATGACCGAAACAACCCAGCCTCCCAGCGCTGCTGGTATTGACCTTCAACCTCTCAGCGAGGCGATCCTTGCCCTGCGCGATGCGGGCGAGGCCGAACGCTTTTTGCGCGATCTCATGACGCCCGGCGAGATGAAGACATTGACCGAACGCTGGCGTGTTGCCGGTCTGCTCAATGAGGGCGGACATTCCTATCGTGAAATTTCCGAGATGACCGGGGCCAGCACCACGACCGTGACGCGGGTGGCCCGTTTTCTCAGCCAGGAGCCCTGGCAGGGCTACCGCACCATTCTCAATCGTCTCAAGGAGAGCCAGTCTTGACCGCTCGTCTGCGTATTGCCGTTCAAAGCAAGGGCCGTCTGGCCGAAGGAGGCATGGACCTCCTCAAGCGCTGTGGCCTGCGTTTCGCCTATGGGCGTGACAAGCTGCACCAGCGCGCCGAAAACATGCCGGTCGATCTAATGCTCGTCCGCGATGATGATATCCCCAATTTCGTCGGTAGCGGGGCCTGTGATTACGGCATTGTCGGTGAGAATGTGCTGGCCGAGGAACAGGCCGCTGGCGGTCGGGCACGCGAGCTGGAGGTCGCACTGCGGCTTGGCTTTGCTGGTTGCACGCTCAAGCTCGCAGCACCCCAAGAGGGCGATATCCGTTCGGTCGCGGATCTGGCGGGCAAGGCGGTCGCGACCTCCTATCCGGCCCTGACGGCCAAATACCTGAAGGATCGCGGCATCGAGGCCGAAATTGTCGAGATGCGCGGGTCGGTGGAAGTTGCGCCGCGTCTGCGCATCGCCGACGCGATCTGTGATCTGGTCTCCTCTGGCGCAACCCTGCAGGCGAACGGTCTGACAGCCTTCGAGACCGTTCTCCGGAGTGAAGCCGTGATGATCCGCCGCAAGGCGGACCGGGCCGAGGACATGGATGCTATTGCCAATGTCCTGATGCGCCGTGCTGGCGGCGTCATCGCCTCTGCCCAGACCAAATACATCATGCTCAATGCGCCAACCGACCGCCTCGACGCGATCCGGGCTCTGCTGCCGGGTGCTGATGCCCCGACCATCGCCAAGGTCGCCGGGCGTGAGGATGTCGTGGCGGTCCATGCCGTGTGTCGGGAACGGGTTTTCTGGGAAACCCTGGAAGCCCTCGAAAAAGAAGGCGCGCGCGCCATTCTCGTCCTGCCGATCGAAAAAATGCTCGCCTGATCGGCGAGCTCGGGATCAAAACAATGATGGATATTCTCAATTGGACCGTCGCCTCCGAAGAGACCCGCGCCGCGGCACTCGCCCGACCGGTTGGCCTTAACACGGCAGACGCCGCCGCGCGCGACATCGTCGATGCCATCCGTGATCAGGGCGAGGCGGGCGTGCGGGCTTATGCCCAGCGCCTGGACGGCTATGCGCCTGAGAGCTTCCGGGTGCCGCCAGGCGCCATCCGCGATGCCCGAGCGGCAATGGATCCGGCGGATGCCGAAGCCATCAAGGCTGCCGCGGATGCGGTGAGGCGGTTCCACATACGCCAGGGGTATCGCAATTACTCGGTCGAGACCTGGCCGGGCGTGACCGCCTCGCGGCGGGCGACACCGATCGATACCGCGGCACTCTATGTGCCCGCCGGATCTGCGCCGCTCGTTTCCACCCTCGTCATGCTCGCTGTGCCTGCCCAGCTGGCCGGTGTTCCGCGGATCGTGGTGGTGGCGCCGCCGCGTGGAGAGGGCGGCGTCAATCCGGCGCTCCTGGCCGCCGCAGACCTGCTCGGCCTTGACGAGGTTTACGCACTGGGTGGAGCCCAGGCCGTGGCCGCGCTGGCCGGCGGTGTGGCCGGTCTTCCGCGTGCAGACAAGATTTTCGGCCCGGGCAATGCCTATGTCGCCGCCGCCAAGGCCTATGTCAGCAGTTTGCCGGGCGGCCCGGCGGTTGATCTGCCGGCGGGGCCCAGCGAAGTCATGGTAATCGCCGATGATCAGGCCGATCCTGACCTGGTTGCCAGTGACCTTCTCAGCCAGGCCGAACACGATCCATCGGCACAGGTCATGCTGGTCTGTTTCGATGATGCCACCGCGACTCGTGTCACGGATGCCGTTGAACGGCTGATAACCGAGCTTTCGCGCGCTGACATTGCCCGCAAGGCCCTGTCGGCCTCGCGCGCCCTGGTCTGCAATTCGGTCGATGATGCGATCGACATCGCCAATCGTTACGCGCCGGAACATTTGATCCTGCAGGCCGAGGCGAGCGAGCGCCTTCTCGCGGGAGTGCGGCATGCCGGTTCCATTTTTGTTGGCGCTTGGACGCCCGAAGCGGCGGGTGATTATGCCGCCGGCCCCAACCACACCCTGCCGACCGCCGGAGCCGCGAAAGCCCATGGCGGTGTGACCGTGGAGAGCTTCCAGAAGACGACCACCATCCTGCGCGCCAGCCGGGATGGGGCGGTGGCCATGGCGCCTACCGTGGAGCGGCTTGCCGCGCTGGAACAGCTCGATGCTCACGCCCTTGCCATGCGCTTGAGACGCCAGAAGGCTGGTCTGGTCGGTCCGGAGGCGGGCGATCAACCGCGCGCCGGCACCAAGCGCCGCAAGACCAAGGAGACGGATGTCACCGTAACGGTGGACCTCGATCGAGACGGCCCGATCCGCATCTCTACCGGGATCGGCTATTTCGACCACATGCTGGATCAAATTGCCCGACATGGCGGTTTTTCGCTGGACGTCTCGGTGGAGGGCGACCTGGAGATTGATGGGCACCACACGATCGAGGATGTCTGCCTGACCTTTGGCGAAGCGCTGCGCGATGCGCTCGGCGACAAGCGTGGTCTCGGCCGTTTCGGCTTTGAGCTGCCCATGGATGAAAGCCGTGCGGCAGTCTGGATCGACCTGTCCGGGCGGCCATTCGCGCGCTTTGACGGAGAGATTCCCGGCGAGAGCGTCGGCGAGTTCCCGGTCGAGATGACCGCGCACTGCTTCCGCTCCATTGCCGAGAGCCTCGGAGCCGCCATTCACGTGAAGGTCGAGGGCGAGAATGCCCACCACATGGTGGAAAGCTGTTTCAAGGCCTTCGGGCGCGCCCTTCGCCAGGCGTTGCGCATCGAAGGCGATGCCCTGCCGTCGACCAAAGGTGTGTTGGCATGATGATCGGCCTGATTGATACCGGGTGCGCCAATCTTGCCTCGGTCCGTTTTGCGCTCGAGCGGGCCGGGCTGAACTATCGTGTGATCTCCGCGCCGCTCCAGATGGAGGGGTGTGACCGTTTCATCCTGCCCGGTGTGGGGGCTGCCGGTCCGGCCATGGTGCGCTTGCGCGCGGCCGGATGGGACGTGGCTCTCAAGGCGGACAGCCGTCCGCTCCTGGGGATTTGCCTCGGCATGCAGATGCTGTTCGAGCGCTCCGCCGAGGGGGATGTTGATTGCCTCGGCCTGATCCCGGGCGCGATCGAAAAACTGCCAGCCGCGGACGATGGTGTCTGGCCCCATATGGGCTGGAATGCCCTGGAGAATCTCGATCCCGACGAGCCCCTGCTGGCGGGTATCCAGGCCGGGTCTCACGTGTATTTCGTGCATGGCTTCTACGCGCCCCCAGGACCTGTGACGGCCGCAACCTGTTCCTATGGTCGCCCGGTCTCCGCTTTGGTGCGGCGGGGCCATGTCGCCGGCTGCCAGTTTCACCCGGAAAGGTCCGGTGTCGCAGGAGCGAGAATTTTGGCAAATTTTGCAGTGAGTTCGGTATGATTTTTTATCCGGCAATTGACCTTCTCGGTGGCCGTGTTGTGCGTCTCCACAAGGGCGAGTTTGACGCCGTCACTGATTATGGCGGGGATCCGCGTGCGGTCGCTGAACAATTCGGTGAGGCCGGCGCGACCTGGATCCATGTCGTCGACCTCAGTGGCGCGCGTGATGGGGCACGTCGGCAGGGCGAGACCATCCGGGTCATCTGCGAGACCGGCTTGCGCGTGCAGACGGGTGGGGGGGTGCGAAGCTCGGAAGATGTCGAGGATCTGTTCGCAGCCGGCGTCGAACGCGTGATTGTCGGTTCGCTGGCGGTGACCGATCCGGCTCGCGTGCGAGACTGGCTGCAGCGCTATGGAGGCGAGCATATCACGCTGGCCCTCGATGTGCGCCGGATTGGCGGACAATACCGGCCGGCCCTGAAAGGATGGACCGACACCACCGACACTACGCTCGAGGATGTGGTTGCGGCGTATGAGGGCAGCGGACTGGCCCATGCCCTGGTTACGGATATTGGTCGGGATGGGGATTTGTCAGGCCCGAATATCGCTCTCTATGAACGTCTGGCGCGGAACTATCCCGGCATCGCCTGGCAGGCGTCCGGCGGCGTGGCCTCGCTGAATGATCTTCGCGCCGCCAGGGCGGCCGGCGCGGCCGGCGCGATTTCCGGCAAGGCGCTCTATGAAAACCGGTTCACGATTGCGGAGGCACTGGCATGCTTGCGCGACGCATAATTCCCTGTCTCGACGTACGCGACGGGCGAGTGGTCAAGGGCGTCCGTTTCCGCGACCACGAAGATGTCGGGGATATTGTCGACCTCGCCCGACGTTATGCCCGCGAAGGGGCAGACGAGCTGGTCTTCTACGACATTGCCGCGAGCGCCCGCGGTCGAACGGTCGAGCCGGAATGGGTCAGCGCCGTTGCCCGCGAGCTTGATATTCCCTTTTGCGTCGCCGGCGGTATTCGCTCGGTGGATGATGCACGGGCGCGCCTGTTTGCCGGCGCCGACAAGATCTCGGTCAACACGCCGGCGCTGGAAAATCCTGCGATCATTGACCAGCTGGCAGCGGAATTTGGCAGCCAGTGCGTTGTGTTGGGCGTTGACAGCCGCGTGATCGAAGGCGCCTGGCGCGTCCACCAGTATACGGGTGATCCGGACAAGACCGTGATTGGCCATCGTCGCACGCTGGACTGGATCGCCGAGGGCGTTGATCGCGGAGCCGGCGAGGTCGTGCTCAACTGCATGGACCAGGATGGTGTGCGCGACGGCTATGATATCGAGCAATTGCAGGCGGCGAGGGCGGTGTGCTCCACACCTTTGATCGCATCCGGCGGGGCGGGACAAAAAGAGCACTTCAAATCTGTGTTCGAACTTGCCAAGGTCGATGGCGCGCTGGCCGCCAGCGTGTTTCACAAAGGGGTCATCGAGATCGGGCAGTTGAAGGCCTGGCTCGGTGGTGAAGGAATCAGGGTCAGACCATGATTGATACGAATGCGCTCGACTGGAAAAAAGGCGGCGGCCTGATCCCGGCGATCGTGCAGGACGTGGCGACCCGCCAGGTTCTCATGCTGGGATACATGAATGCCGAGGCGCTCGCCGCGACAATCGCGAGCGGCAAGGTCCATTTCTTCTCGCGCTCCAAACAGCGTCTGTGGAAGAAGGGCGAGACGTCCGGCAATACGTTCAAACTGGTCAATCTGGCAGCGGACTGCGACAGCGATGCGCTGCTGGTTGAGGTCAAGCCGAAGGGCGCGGCCTGCCATACCGGTACGGTCAGCTGCTTTGGCGACGACCCGGGACCCGGACTGGGGTTTCTGGCCCATTTGCGGGCGATCATTCGCAAACGCAAGAAGGACAAGACCAAGGGCTCCTATGTCGGCAGCCTGATGGCAAAAGCCCCCAAGCGCCCGGCCCAGAAGGTGGGCGAGGAGGGCGTGGAAGTGGCGATGGCCGCGGTATCGGAGAGCAAGGAAGCGCTCGCAGGCGAAGCCGCGGACTTGCTGTTCCACCTGATGGTGCTCCTGGAGTCGCGTGAGCTGGGTCTCGAGAACGTTGTCGACATCCTGCGGAGCCGCCACGCTGTCCGGGCATCGAAGCCAGCTTGACGCGCCTGGCTGTCACAGGCTTGGCCGGGCTAGCGGCCAGTCTGGTCCTGGCCGGAGGTGTGGCAGCCCAGCCCGATGGCGATGCGGATGACGTTGTTGTCGTCACCGGGACCCGCAGCGGCGAGGCGGTCGATGCCACCATTCTGCCGGTCACCCGGATAGGCGCCGAAACACTGCTCCAGACGGCCGCCCATCATCCATCCGAGCTTCTCGCACGGGTGCCCGGCGTGCGGCTGCATCGCGGCAACGGGGCCGAGCATCTGACCGCGATCCGGTCGCCGGTGTTGACTGGCGGCGCGGGCGCCGGAGCCTTCCTTTTTCTCGAGGACGGCATTCCATTGCGCGCGGCCGGCTTTGCGAATGTGAACGGGTTGTTTGAGGCCCTGAACGGATCGTCCGGTGGAGTTGAGGTTGTGCGCGGCCCCGGATCGGCGCTGCAGGGGTCGAACGGACTTCATGGCGTCGTCAATTTCCTGACCCCGCGCCCCGCCGACACTGCTGATGGGTTTGAGGCCGAACTGGGATCCTTCGGGAGACGACGTGGTCGGATGGTCATGACACGTCCCGGTGACGCGGCGTCGGCCTTGGTTTCGATTGCCGGCCAGCACGAAGATGGGTGGCGCGACGAGGCGGGGCTCGACCGGGTTGAAGCCTTGGTCAGGATTGACGGCGAGGCCCCGCGCTTCCACTGGCGCGCCACAGGGGCCCTGGTGACCTTGCAACAGGAAACGGCCGGGTTTGTGCGGGGACCTGACGCCTATCGCGATCTGGACATGGCCCGCAGCAATGGTGACCCGGAAGCGTTTCGCGACGCGCAGGCGCTGCGGCTGGCGCTTAATCTGAACGGTCAGGTCGACGCCCGCACCCACTGGCAGGTCACGCCGTATGTGCGCGCCAACGAGATGGATTTCCTCATGCATTTCGTGCCGTCCGAGGCGCTGGAGGAAAGCGGCCATTCAAGCCTCGGCGTGCAAAGCGCGATCACCCGACAAACCGGGTGGGGGGAGTGGGCTCTTGGCGCCGATATCGAGGCCAGCACGGGCACGCTGCGCGAGACCCAGAGTCGACCGACAATCTTTTCCTTCATCCAGGGAGCGCATTATGACTACGCCGTCGATAGCGCCCTGACCGCCCTTTACGGGCAGGGGCACTGGAGTCTGTCCGACGCTCTGCGGCTGCAAGCAGGATTGCGGCTGGAACGTATCCGGTATGATTATGACAATCATCTGGCCGACAACACTGTTGGCCGCTATCGGCGCGTCGCCGACCGAAGCGATGAGTATGATCTTGTGCTGCCGCACCTCGGGGCCAGCTGGCAGATCGACCCGTCCAGTCATCTCGTGGCCCGCCTGGCCCGAGGAGCGCGGGCGCCGCAGACCGCCGAGCTCTACCGGCTCCAGCCCGGGCAGGTGATTGACGGCATCGAGCCGGAAACACTGGATAGTTTCGAGCTCGGATACCGGCGGGCAAGCGCGCGCCTCGAATGGTCCCTGACGGCCTTTGTCATGCGAAAACGCAACGTGTTCTTCCGCGACGCCGACGGGTTCAACGTGACCGGCGGCAAGACCCGGCATCGCGGGCTGGAATTGGCGCTTGAATGGCAAGCCTCGGCAAACGTGACACTGAGCCTGGCGGGCAGTTGGGCCCGTCACCTCTACGATTTCGACCAGCCGGTCGCCACCGCCAGCGAAACCATCCGCGCCGGCGCCGAGATCGACACCGCCCCGCGATGGCTGTGGAATGCCCGCGCCCGATGGCAGCCCACCACGCGCGTCACGGGCGAGCTGGAATGGTCCCACATGGGTCGCTACTTCACCGATGCGGGGAACCTTCACGCCTACGACGGTCATGACCTTGTTCACCTGCGCGCCCGATACCAATGGCGCGAGGACGTGGAAGTCTTCGCTTCCATCCGCAATCTGCTCGACACTCGCTACGCTGAACGCGCTGATTATGCCTTCGGTTCGGATCGCTATTTCCCGGGCGAGGGGCGCGGCGCGACCGTCGGGGTGCGGGTCGGGTTCTGACGCAGCAGCGCTCCGGCTCAGATCAAGCCTCGTGCTCGAACCAGCTCGCGGCGTGATCGACTGACTGGCACATCAGTGCCATCGTTCAGGACCAGTCGCAGGTCACGGCCGTTGCGCCGGCAGGCTTCGATGGCTCGATCCGCGACCCACCAGGACCGATGGGGCGTGAAGCCGAAGACTTCACTGCCGGCCTTCAAGTCTGCGAGACGGCCCCGTATGAAACGCCGCCCACCATCGGTGGTGATCTCGAGATAATGATCCTGAGACCGGACATAGAGTGTTTCCGGTCCGATTGGTCCGCGTGCCGATGTCGGCTGGTCGGCAGCCTTCTCGGGCAGGGCTTCGCTGTCCAGGTGTCGCCGCTCCCACGCAAAGCGCAGAAACAGGACGAACCCGGCAACGATCACAACAGGAGCGCCGACAAAGGGGAGGAATTGGACCCACGGGTCGGCGGCCCGCGGCAATAATGGCGTCGACTTCAGCAAGTGTATCTCGATCGCCACGACCGGGATCGCCACCAGGACAGCGCTCACGGCCGCCAGCCAGGCGCCGACCAGGGTGGCGGGTGTGAAGCGGCTGAACGCACGCTCCAGAATGACCGGCTGGAAAACCACCAAGGCGGCTGCGAGCAGCCAGAAAGCGACGCGGTGCGGCAAGGAAAACTCGTCCGTGTCATAGGCACCGCCGACGACGAAGGTCGACGTCATGAACAGCCAAACCCCGCAAAGCAGCCCGGCATCGCGATGCCAGAGACCTGTTGGCGTGGCGGTCTGTGCGGGACCATTCGCGTCAATAAGCGACATTTCGCGACGATATCCTAGCTGCGAACGGGCGTGCCGGGGCAAGCAGGCATCAGCTGCCGAGACGGCGGCAAATCTAACCCACACCATCAAAGGACATCAAACATGCGAAACACCCTCTCCATGATCGCCCTGGCCATCGCCCTGCCCACGCTCGCGACCGAGGCGCAAGCACAGGAAAGGCGCGACGTTCCCGCCTATCGGGAGATCGGTTTCGAAACTGGCTCTGAGCAACGCCAGGCCCTGCTGGACTTCCTGCGCACTTTTCGGGACGCGTGGAGTGAAGAGGATACCGATGCTTTCATTGCGCTTCACACTGACGACACAGAGTGGATCAATGCCTATGCCCGAATGTTCACCGATGCCCCGTCTCTTGCCGAATTCCTTGAGAACCGGCTCTTCCCGG
The DNA here is from genome assembly GCF_049116555.1 of Maricaulis maris. Lineage (GTDB taxonomy): Bacteria > Pseudomonadota > Alphaproteobacteria > Caulobacterales > Maricaulaceae > Maricaulis > Maricaulis maris_C. The sequence goes on from NZ_JAGDYT010000007.1 coordinate 17,002, forward strand.
CTTTCGGTCCCGGGGTCTCGCGGACGGAAGCAGACAACATGGAATTGATCTCCATGCGTGCGCTCAGTGAAGATGCGGCCGTTCTGCACCTCTACACGGACGGCAATCGGGGGCCCTCGGCCGTTGAGGGCCGCGAGCTGCGCCGAACCCATTTTCATCTCGTCCTGGTTCGGCAGTCCGGCCAATGGAAAGTCGCTCACACGGCCATCATGGATGCTCGGGACTAGGTCCTGACCTGAACGCCACGCGCCCCCGACTCTGACGCAGAGGCCGCCGGCTGACCGGCGGATCGACCGTGCCGGACCATGTCACGAGGTCAGTATGGGGGCGCCCTTGGCGGGCTGTCGGTCGTTGACGCTAAGGCGCAAAACGCTCGCTCATTACGTGGCGGTCGCCCGGGTGGGTGAGGCGGGCGAGCGTAACAACATCTTCGCCCAGAAAAGTCCGTCGCTCCAGGAGCAGGCAGGCTGTTCCGGCCGCCACCCCAAGTGAGGTGGCCAGACCTTCACTGGCATTGATCGCGGAGACGGTGTGCTCCGCTTCCGTCCAGGGCGTCTTGCGCAAGAGCCAGCTGCCCGGGCCTTCCTGGTTGAAATCAGCCTTGGCGGCATCGGGCAGGAGGGCGAGATTGATCCAGCGCTCTTCATATTCGACGACCGCATCGTCCGCCGTGTGGAGGCAACGCACGTGCTGAACACGGGCCCCGTGCAGCAGGCGCATCTGCCGGGCGACATCGTCATCCGCCGGCACGGTCTCATTGACGATACAGCGATAGCCATAGCGCTGACCGCGGGCCGGGATGGCACGGGCCATGTCAACGATCTCCAGCATTGCGGCGGGCGCGTCAGGCTGGGCCACGAAACTGCCGGCGCGGCGTTTCCGGATCACCAGCCCGTCCTCGGTGAGGGAACGCAGAGCCCGGCTGACGGTCATCCGCGCGGTGCCGAAATGGTCGCAAAGATCCGCCTCGGACGGTAGGCGATAGCCGGGCGTCCAGCTGCCGTTGCGGATCTGATCGAGAATCGCGCGGCGGATCTGATCGTAGATCGGACCGTCATCGTCGAGGGTGATCTGATCGCGCCAATCGGTCATGCCACCGGGCCCTCCAGGAAGCTGCGAAGGCTTGTCTCGTAGGCTGCTTCGACCGCCGGTCGGGCGAGGGATTGCCCATCCCTGACCCGGCACTGTCCGCCAACATGCACGCTGCGAACCTGCCGGGCATCGCCGGAAAAAAGCCAGCTGTCCAGCAAGCTGTCACCGCTGCGCCCGGCTAGTACGGGGTGCCGCGTGTCCAGCTCGACCAGATCCGCACGCTGCCCGATGGCCAAACGGCCCATGGGCTGGGCCAGGGCTTGCGCGCCACCGGTCAGGCAGGCGTCGAAGAGGGTCCGTCCGGTACTGGCACCCGCGCTGGCCAGAACATTTCGCTTACGGCGTGACAGTCGCTGGCCGTATTCAAGCAGCCGGATTTCCTCGGCCAGATCGATGCGGATATGACTGTCCGAGCCAATACCAATACGTCCCTTGGCGGCGAGATAGTCGATTGCGGGAAACAGGCCATCACCGAGACTGGCTTCGGTCAGCGGGCAAAGACCCGCCACCGCACCCGAGGCGGCGAGCGCCCGGGTTTCGTCAAGGTCCATATGGGTGGCGTGAACAAGGCACCAGCGCTCATCGACCTGTTGATGGTCCAGCAGATACCGAACCGGTCGCTGGCCGGTGGCCTCGAGGCAGGCCTCGACCTCGGCAGTCTGTTCAGCAATGTGGATATGGATGGGGCCGCTGCCCGCGAGCGGGAGGATCATCGCGATGTCGTCCATTGAAGCGGCGCGCAGGGAGTGCGGTGCGATCCCCAGTTCTGCGTGCGCCAGCCCGGTCAGGTGGCGCCGTGCCGACTCGACCAGGACGGCGAAGCTGTCCGGGTCGTTGAGAAAGCGTCGCTGACCATGGTGGGCGGGCGCTTCATTGAAGCCGGCATGGCGATAGAAAACGGGCAGCAGGGTGAGGGCAATGCCCGTCTTGTCCGCGGCGGCACAGATCCGCGATGCCATCTCCGCCGGGTCGTCATAAGCCGCACCGCGCGTGTCATGATGGAGATAGTGGAACTCGCCTATGGCGGTATAGCCCGCCTCCAACATCTCGATCTGGACTAGGGCGGCGATGGCTTCGACCGCGTCCGGCGTCAGTCGGTCGAGGAATCGGTACATGACCTCCCGCCAGGACCAGAAGCTGTCCGGTCCGGGGCCACGCCGTTCGGCCAGTCCTGCCATGGCGCGCTGGAAGGCATGGGAATGCAGGTTGGCCATGCCCGGCACAACGCTTCCAAGCGATATCGCCTCAGGGTTGGCAGGCTGGTCGACATCGATGGAGTCGATCATGCCGGCCGTGTCGACCCGAATCCGGATCTGGTCGGCCCAACCGTCGGGCAGCAAGGCCTGCGCGCAATGAAATTCAGTGGACACGGTGTCTCCCGGCTGGACAGACTCGAAAACGCATCCTTATTGTATAGACAAATAGGCGCTTGCAAAGACCCTGACCGGAGATCGTCCGCATGCATTTCGACCGCTTGCTCACCGAAGCCCGCCTCGCGACCATGGTTGCGGGTGATGATGGTTATGGCGTGATCGAGAAGGCGGCACTTGGCATCAAGGATGGCCGGATCGCCTGGATCGGGCTGATGGATGGGGTGCCGGGTGAGGCCGACCAAGTCGACCGGCTGGCCAGTCGATGGGTGACGCCAGCCCTGATCGATTGCCACACGCATCTCGTTTTCGCCGGCGATCGATCCGATGAGTTCGAGCGGCGCCTTGGCGGCGAAAGCTATGAGCGTATTGCCCGCTCTGGCGGCGGTATTGCCCGCACGGTTGCCGCGACCCGGCAAGCGGGGGTGGCCGAGCTGGCTGGCGGCGCGCTTGCCCGCCTTGACTCCCTGGCTCAGGAGGGTGTGGGCACCGTCGAGATCAAGTCCGGCTACGGGCTCACTCTGGAGAGCGAACGGACCCTGTTGCGGGCAGCACGAGGGGTTGAGCGGGCCTCCGGCATGCGGGTCTCGGCCACACTGCTCGCGGCCCACGCCATTCCACCGGAATACAAGGGCGAGAGTGGCCGCTATATCGACGAGATTTGCATCCCGCTGATCCGCGAAGCGGCGCGCGAGGGCCTCGCGGTAGCGGTCGATGCCTATTGCGAGGGGATCGGGTTTTCGCCGGAGGAGACGCGGCGTCTCTTCATTGCTGCCAAGGCGGCGGGCCTGCCGGTCAAACTGCATGCTGATCAGCTTTCGGATACCGGCGGGGCCAAGCTGGTGGCCGAATTCGGTGGCCTGTCCGCGGACCATATCGAATACACCAATGCCGACGGGATCGAAGCCATGGCCAAGGCGGGCACGGTCGGCGTTTTGCTCCCTGGGGCCTTCTATTCCATTGGCGAAACAAAAGTGCCGCCGGTGGCCGCAATGCGCGCCGCCGGTGTGCCGATGGCCGTCGCGACCGACGCCAATCCGGGCACCTCGCCAATGGTTTCCCTGCTTACCGCGGCCAACATGGCGTGCATCCTGTTCGGCCTCACCGTGCCAGAGGCGTTTGCCGGCATGACCCGGCATGCAGCGCGGGCCCTGGGCCTGCAGGAGCAAATCGGGACGCTCGAGGTCGGCAAGGCGGCGGATATCGCCATCTGGGACGTCGAACGGCCCGCGGAAATCATTCAATGGATCGGACGCCGACCGCTGCATGGTCGCATCCTCGCAGGAGAGTGGCAGTGACAACTGTGACCATCAAACCGGGCGCCATGGCGCTGTCCGACTGGGCGAAAATCTGGCTCGGTGCGGACCTGCGCATCGATCCTGCGGCCAAGGCGGATGTTGACGCCGCTGCCGCGACCGTTGATCGCCTGATTGCGTCAGGCCGAGCCGTCTATGGCCTCAATACCGGTTTCGGAAAATTGGCCCAGACCCGGATCGCGGATGATGAATTGGCGATCTTGCAGGAGCGCCTGGTCCTCTCCCATGCAGCCGGGATTGGCGATCCGCTGGATACGCGCATCGTGCGCCTGATCATGGCGCTCAAACTGGCCAGTCTGGGTCGCGGTGCGTCGGGCATTCGCTGGACCACGATTGAGGCCATGCAGGCCATGCTCGATGCGGATGTCCTGCCGGTGATCCCGTCCCAGGGCTCGGTCGGTGCGTCCGGTGATCTGGCGCCGCTGGCCCATATGTCGGCCGCGCTGATCGGGGCGGGTGATGTCATGTTCAAGGGCGAGCGGATGCCGGCGCGTGACGGCCTGGCCAAGGCCGGTCTGTCGCCGGTCCAGCTCGGCCCGAAAGAGGGGTTGGCCCTGCTCAACGGAACCCAGACCTCGACCGCCCTGGCGCTGGCCGGCCTGTTTGAAATCGAGGCCGGCTTCCGGGCGGCTCTGGTGTCTGGCGCCTTGAGCGTTGATGCCGCCAAGGGCTCTGTTGCGCCCTTTGATCCGCGTATTCACAGCCTGCGCGGCCATCCCGGCCAGATCGATGTTGCGGCGTCGTTGCGGACACTCCTGGACGGGTCGAATATCCTGAAGAGCCATGAAGGCTGCGAGAAAATCCAGGACCCGTACTGCCTGCGCTGTCAGCCGCAAGTCATGGGCGCGGTGCTCGACCTGCTGCGCCAGGCCGGCGCGGTTCTGGAACGTGAAGCCAACGCGGTCACGGACAATCCGCTCATTTTCACCGACACGGACGAAGCGATTTCCGGCGGTAATTTCCACGCTGAGCCCGTCGCCTTCGCAGCCGACCAGATTGCCATGGCCGCTTGTGAGATCGGCTCCATCTGCGAGCGCCGGATTGCGCTCCTCACCGACCCGGCGGTCTCTGGCCTGCCAGCCTTCCTGACGCCCAATCCGGGCATCAATTCCGGCTTCATGATCGCCCATGTGACGGCGGCGGCGCTGGTCTCGGAAAACAAGCAGAAAGCCTATCCGGCCTCGGTCGACAGCATCCCGACCTCAGCCAATCAGGAAGATCATGTCTCCATGGCCACCCATGGCGCTTTCCGCTTGCTGAAAATGGCGGAGAACCTTCACGCGGTGGTTGGCATTGAACTCCTGTGCGGGGCGCAGGGCACCGACTTCCACATCGGGCTGACATCTTCCCCGACGCTGGAAGCGGCCAAGGCTCGCTTGCGGTCGGCGGTTCCGGCCTATGGCGATGACCGCTACTTTGCCGACGATATCGCCAATGCGCGCGATCTCGTGACGGGCAGGGAGCTTGTTGCGGATGCGGGCATGCTTCCCGGGATTGCCTGATGGACGTTTTCACGCTCAAGCGCGGCGCTGCGCCGCTCATTGTTTCCATGCCGCATTCCGGTACCGCACTGGCGCCCGGGCAGGCGGAACGCTTGACCGAAACGGCGCGCGGATTGCCGGATACCGATTGGCATATCCCGGAACTCTACGATTTCCTCGACGCGATGGACGCGACGATCATCCGCGCCAATTACTCGCGCTATGTCATCGACCTCAATCGCGACCCGACAGGTTCCTCGCTCTATCCGGGCCAGGCGACAACCGAGCTGGTGCCGACGACCCTGTTCGATGGAACGCCGATCTACCGCGATGGCGAGGCGCCGGATGATGACGAGATCGAGCAACGCCGGACCGATTATTATGATCCCTATCATCGCGCCCTGACCGAGACACTGATGGCGACCCGGATGGAGCATGGCCATGCCTTGCTCTGGGATGCGCACTCGATTGCCTCCGAAGTGCCGCGCCTGTTCGAGGGCGTGTTGCCGGATCTCAATCTGGGCACGAATGGCGGCGAGAGCTGCGACCGGATGATCGAGCGCTGGGCGGTCAAGGCGATGATGGATCACGAGGACTACGCCTCCATCGTCAATGGCCGTTTCAAGGGTGGTTTCATCACGCGCGCCTTTGGCCGTCCAAGCCAGAACATTCATGCGTTGCAAATGGAACTCGCCCAGTCCGCCTATATGACCGAGGCGCCGCCCTGGGCGGTCGATAACGACAAGGCCGATCAGCTGCGCGCTGCTCTCAAGGACGTCATCCAGGCCGCCCTGGATGCGGCCAGAAACTTGTATTCCGGAGAGGTGAAGTAAATGACCCAGACCCGTCGCGACAATTCCCGCATCATCCGCGCCAAGCATGGCTCAGACCTCGACGCCACCCATTGGGCCGCCGAAGCGCCCTTGCGGATGTTGATGAACAATCTCGACCCGGACGTGGCTGAAAAGCCGGAAGAGCTGGTCGTCTATGGCGGTATCGGCCGGGCGGCCCGTGACTGGGAGAGTTATGACCGCATCGTCGCGACGCTGAAGCGCCTGAAGGAAGACGAGACCCTGCTGGTCCAGTCCGGCAAGCCGGTTGGCGTGTTCCGCACCCACAAGGACGCGCCGCGCGTCCTGATCGCCAATTCCAATCTCGTGCCCAACTGGGCCAATTGGGATCATTTCCGCGAGCTCGATAAGAAGGGTCTGATGATGTACGGCCAGATGACGGCTGGCTCGTGGATCTATATCGGCTCCCAGGGCATCGTTCAGGGTACCTACGAGACCTTCGTCGAAGCCGGTCGCCAGCATTATGACGGCGATCTCACCGGCAAGTGGATCCTGACCGGCGGACTTGGCGGCATGGGCGGCGCCCAGCCGCTTGCCGCGACCATGGCCGGTGCCTCCATGCTGGCCGTCGAGTGTCAGCCCAGCCGGATCGAGATGCGGCTGAAGACCGGCTATCTCGACAAGAGCGCCAGCACGCTGGACGAGGCGCTCGAAATCATCAATGCCGCCTGCGCCAGGGGCGAGGCGGTCTCGGTCGGCCTCTTGGGCAATGCGGCCGAGGTTTTCCCGGAACTGGTCAGGCGCGGCGAGAAGCCGGACATGGTCACCGACCAGACCTCAGCCCATGACCCGGCCAATGGCTATCTGCCCGCCGGCTGGACACTGGCCGAGTGGGATGAAAAACGCGAAAGCAACCCCGCCGCTGTCGAGGCCGCCGCGAAAGCCTCGATGGCGCTGCAGGTCAGGGCCATGCTGGCATTCTGGGAGCAGGGCATCCCGACGCTCGATTATGGCAATAATATCCGCCAGATGGCGCATGATGAGGGCGTCACCAACGCCTTCGACTTCCCGGGCTTTGTTCCGGCCTATATCCGCCCGNNACATCTACAAGACCGACGCCAAGGTCAAAGAGCTGATCCCGGACAATCCGCATCTTCACCGCTGGCTCGACATGGCCCGCGAGCGTATCCACTTCCAGGGCCTGCCGGCCCGCATCTGCTGGGTTGGCCTGGGCGAACGCCACAAGCTGGGCCTCGCCTTCAACGAGATGGTGAAGAACGGCGAGCTCTCCGCCCCCGTCGTGATCGGTCGCGACCATCTCGATTCAGGCTCGGTCGCCAGCCCCAATCGCGAAACCGAAGCCATGATGGACGGCTCCGACGCCGTCGCCGACTGGCCGCTCCTCAATGCGCTCCTCAACACCGCCTCGGGCGCCAC